>CAWDXP010000017.1:0-358789 GCA_963806295.1 uncultured Actinomycetota bacterium
CCTGCCCCGCCACTCCCGAACAGGAATCCCCATGCACGTCCTCATGGTCGGAGCGGGTGGCGTCGGTGACGCCGCCGCCCGGATCGCCGCCGAACGCCCCTTCTTCGACTCCTGGGTGGTGGCCGACTACGACCTCTCCCGGGCCCAGCACACCGTCGACGCGGTCACCTCGCGGCACGAGGGCGAGACGCGCTTCCGTGCCGCCCAGGTCGACGCCTCGGATGCCGGTGCCGTCGCGGCGCTGGCCCGCGAGGTGGGTGCCACGCACGTGTTCAACGCGGTCGACCCGCGCTTCGTGCTGAGCATCTTCGAGGGTGCCAAGGCGGCCGGTGCCGACTACCTCGACATGGCGATGAGCCTGTCGAGCCGGCACCCGAGCGAGCCCTACGCCAAGGTCGGCGTCAAGCTCGGCGACGACCAGCTGGCCCAGGCCGCGCAGTGGGAGGCCGACGGCCGGCTCGCCCTGGTCGGCATCGGCGTCGAGCCCGGGCTGTCCGACGTGTTCGCCCGCTACGCCGCCGACCACCTGTTCAGCCACATCGACGAGCTCGGCACCCGCGACGGTGCCAACCTCGTCATCCGCGACGAGGACGGCAACGAGGTCTTCGCCCCCGGGTTCTCGATGTGGACGATCATCGAGGAGTGCCTGAACCCGCCGGTGGTGTGGGAGCGCGAGCGGGCCGTGGGCGCCGACGGCTCCTACGACGTCGAGGCCGGCTTCTACACCCTGCCGCCGTTCGCCGAGCCCGAGGTCTTCGACTTCCCCGACGGCATCGGCCCGGTCGAGTGCGTGCACGTGGAGCACGAGGAGGTGCTCCTCATGCCGCGCTGGGTCGAGGCCGACAAGGTCACCTTCAAGTACGGCCTGGGCGAGGAGATGATCTCGATCCTGCGCACGCTGCACACGCTCGGCCTCGACGGCACCGACCCGGTGAGCGTCAAGGGTGTGCAGGTCAGCCCGCGCGACGTCGTCGCCGCGGTGCTGCCCGACCCGGCCACCATCGGCCCGCGCATGGAGGGCAAGACCTGCGCCGGGCTCTGGGTGACCGGCACCGGCAAGGACGGCCAGCCGCGCCGCACCTACCTCTACCACGTGAGCGACAACGCCGACACGATGCGCGACTACGACGCCCAGTGCGTGGTGTGGCAGACCGCCGTCAACCCGGTGGTCGCGCTCGAGCTGCTGGCCGCCGGCACCTGGCGCGGGACCGGCGTGCTCGGCCCGGAGGCGTTCGACGCGGTGCCCTTCCTCGAGCTGCTCGCGGCCCCGAAGCCCGAGGGCTACGGCTCGCCCTGGGGCCTCGAGGACCGCTGACCGACCTCTCGTGCGAAAGGATCGCCCCATGGCCATCACCCAGAAGTCCCTCATCGAGTCGGTGCCCACCCAGCTGCTCATCGGCGGCGACGTGGCGCGAGGCGAGCAGCGGCGAGCGCTTCGACGTGCACGACCCCAGCAGCGGGGCCACCCTCACCAGCTGCGCCGACGCCACCCCCGACGACGGGCTGGCCGCGCTGGCCGCCGCGCACGAGGCCCAGGCCGGCTGGGCCGCCACCCCGCCGCGCGACCGCAGCGAGATCCTGCGCCGCGCGTTCGAGGCCCTCGTGGCGCGGGCCGACGAGTTCGCCACCCTGATGAGCCTGGAGATGGGCAAGACCGTCGCCGAGGCCAGGGGCGAGGTCACCTACGGCGCGGAGTTCTTCCGCTGGTTCGCCGAGGAGGCCGTGCGCATCCACGGCCGCTACTCGGTGGCCCCCAACGGCGCCTCGCGGCTGCTCACGATGAAGCAGCCGGTGGGCCCCACGCTGATGATCACGCCGTGGAACTTCCCGCTCGCCATGGGCACCCGCAAGATCGGCCCGGCCGTCGCCGCCGGCTGCACGATGGTCGTCAAGCCGGCGCACGAGACGCCGCTGACCATGCTGCTGCTCGCCCAGGTCATGCAGGAGGCCGGGCTGCCCGACGGCGTGCTCAACGTCGTCACCACCATGCACTCGGGCGCGGTGTGCGAGCCCGTCATCCGTGACGAGCGGCTGCGCAAGCTCACCTTCACCGGGTCGACCGCCGTGGGCAAGAAGCTCGTCGAGCAGTCCGCCGAGCAGCTGCTGCGCCTGTCGATGGAGCTCGGCGGCAACGCCCCGTTCCTCGTCTTCGAGGACGCCGACGTCGACGCGGCGGTCGACGGCGCGATGCTGGCCAAGATGCGCAACATCGGTGAGGCCTGCACCGCGGCCAACCGGTTCTTCGTGCACGAGTCGGTCGCCCAGGAGTTCTCCACCAAGCTCGCCGCCCGGATGGGCGCGCTCGTGGTCGGCAAGGGCACCAAGAAGGGCGTCGACGTCGGCCCGCTCATCACCGCCAAGGCCCGCGACGGCGTCGACGAGCTGGTGCAGGATGCCGTGGGCAAGGGCGCGACGGTGCTCACCGGCGGTGGCCCCGTGCCGGGCCGCGGCTTCTTCTACCAGCCCACGGTGCTCACCGACGTCGCCGTCGACAGCCGCTGCCTGACCGAGGAGATCTTCGGCCCGGTGGCCCCGGTCTGCACCTTCACCGACGACGCGGATGCCGTGGCCAAGGCCAACGGCACCGAGTACGGCCTGGTCGGCTACATCTACACCAACGACCAGACCCGGGTGATCCGGGTGGCCGAGGCCATGGAGTTCGGGATGATCGGCGTCAACACCGGCATCGTCTCCAACCCGGCCGCCCCGTTCGGTGGCGTGAAGCAGTCCGGCTTCGGCCGCGAGGGCGGTTTCGAGGGCATCGACGAGTACCTCGAGACCAAGTACGTCGGCATCGCGCTCTGACGGGCCGGCCCCGGGTTCGCGTGAACCCGTGGCAGCGCGGCTCCCGCGAGTGGTGGGATGGGTGCATGAGCCCGGACCTCGAGCCGCCGGGCGGGCCGCACCGGCCCGAGCGGTGGCAGACCGTGGAGGCGCTGCTCGAGCGCAGCGACCAGTCGCTGCGCCGCGGGGCCAGGGCGGGGGCCCAGGTGTGGCCCACCGGCTTCGAGCTGCTCGACGTCACCCTCGACGGCGGCCTGCGCTCGGGTGAGCTGGTGCTGCTCGGGGGCAGCGAGGGGTCGGGCAAGACGACGATCTCGCCTGCAGCTGGTGCGCAACGCGGTCGCCGGCGGGCGGCACGGCGTGGTCTTCTCCTACGAGCACTCGGCCCAGAGCCTGGTGCAGCGGCTCCTCGCGCTCGAGGCGGCCGGCGCCGCCGTCGCCGCGGGTTACTACCCCGCGCTCGCGGCCGACGTGCACACCGTGCGCTCGGTCTTCGAGGCCGACGACCCCGACCGCCGCGGCCTCGAGGAGGCGCTGGCCGGCATCCCCTACGGCACCGAGGCCCTGGCCGCGCTGCAGCAGTATGCCGGGCGACTGCACCTCCACGAGTCCGGCAAGGAGACCACCCCCGACGAGATCGCCCGGGTCGTCAGCGCGATCACGCAGGAGGCGGGGGAGCCGCCGATCGTGCTCGTCGACTACCTGCAGAAGATGCCCCTGGCCGGCTTCGCCGGTGACGAGACCGCGCGGGTGACCATCGTGACCGAGACGATGAAGGACCTGTCGCTCGAGCTCGAGTGCCCCATCGTGTGCATCGCTGCCGCCGACCGCGCGGCCCTCGGGGCCGGGCACCGGATGCGCACCCGCGACCTGCGGGGTTCCTCGGCGCTGGCCTACGAGGCCGACGTGGTGCTCATCCTGTCGAGCAAGGAGAACATCGTCTCGCGCGAGCACCTGGTCTACGACCTGGGCAGCCGCAGCCGCTTCGAGCAGTGGTCGGTGGTCACCATCGAGAAGAACCGCAGTGGCCAGGGCAAGGTCGAGCTCGAGCTGCAGAAGGACTTCGAGCACGGCCGGTTCCACCCGCTGGTCCAGGTCGTCACCGAGCGGCTGATCGAGGAGCGGGTCTTCACCACCTGACCCGCGAGAACGGCCGGATGCGCGCAGGACCCAGGACGAGCACGGGTTGCCGGCACCATCACTCCACGGGCGGCTGCGGTGTGCCGTCCGTCAGTATTCCGACCCGGTTACGGCCTGATCGCTTTGCCTCGTACAAGGCCCGGTCTGCCCTGACGTAGAGGCCCTGAAGATCCACTGCGTCGGCGGGAACGTTGGCCAGGCCCACGCTCACCGAGACCCGAATCTCCTCACCGCTGTGGAGCACGAAGGGGTGAGTCGCCAACGTCCGCGACGATCTGCTCGGCGCGACGCTGAAGAGGATCCACCGAACACCCGGGCAACAGCATCGCCATCTCGTCGCCACCGAGCCGACACACGACATCGTCGCGGCGCGCGGACCGCACGAGGTAGTCAGCCAGCTGAACCAGCACCTCGTCGCCCCCGGGGTGTCCGTAGCGGTCGTTGACCGACTTGAAGTCATCGACGTCCAGAAGGATCAGGGATGTTCCTTCGTGGCTGACTGCGCCGGAGATGGCCGATCTCGCGGCCTCGTCCAGCACTCGCCGAGTCACCAGGCCGGTCAGGGCGTCGACCGCGGCCAGGCGCTCGAGTCTCGTCACCAGCTCGTCCTGCCGTTCGCCGGAACGGATCAGGAGCACGGCTGTCGTGATGAGCGCCGCCGAGACGTAGCCGATGTCGGTGGCGGCCTCGGCAAGGGGCAAGGAGACGAGGACCACAATGCTCACGCCGACGACAGATGCCGCCGTCATCACCACAGCACCCGCGCGTCGCAGCTGCGAGGCGCCGTACAGCGTGGGGAAGAAGAAGAAGACCTGCGCCGAAACGGAGACGTCGGACGTCAAGAGGTCGAGCACGACGATCGCCACGACAGCCAGCAGTGGAACGAGCGCCCACGCAACCAATGCCGGGATGCGACGGTAGCGGGCTGCCCAGCACCCGATGATGACCACCGCGGCCGAGCCGAGAAACAGGACAGCCGCGGTCGGCGTCAGATCCCGGCCGCCCGGCTGCAGCGGCAGGAAGACGATCGTCACCAGGACCGCGACGCTGGCGAGCATGACCATGCTCCACAGCGCTGCAGAATGACTGCGGGGCTGCATCCAGAGGAGAAGCCGCACCTTGCATGACCTCCCCCACCGACATTTCGGCGTTGCGTTGCATGGCCCCCGGACCAAGACTAGTCGCGATGCCCTCCGCTGCTTCCCGAGTTGAGAAAGTGTGACGCGCGCGCGCGCGAGCTCTCAGGCATGCACGAGCTGCGCCGTGTCGCGGACAGGTCGCCGCGGCGAGATGGTCCATCGAGGCGGAGCGCGTGCTGCCCACGAGCGGCAACGCCGAAGGCGCCACGCGCAGATGGTGGTGCTAGTTTCACTGGTTGGGAGCGTGTGGTGTCGAGAAGCCTGAGGAGTTGGACGGTATGGCGCGCGAAGGCTGGCGCACCGTGGCCGCACCTCGCGAGGCAGCCGGGACGTCGGGCGCTGCGGTCCGGGGATCTGGTGAATCGGCCGCTGGAGCGCTTTGCCGGGATGAGCGTGCTGCTGGTCGATGACAACCCGGCAAACCTCGCCTACCTGAACCGGTTGCTGGTTCGACAGGGGCTGTCCCGGGTGTACAGCGAGGTCGACTCGAGGGCGGTCCCGCGGCGGCTCGCCGAGCACAGGCCCGACCTCGTGCTGCTCGACCTGCGGATGCCCCATGTCGACGGTTTCGAGGTGCTGGCCCTGATTCGTGAGTTCGCTGCCGGAAGCTATCTGCCGGTGATGGTCTTCACCGCGGACACCACCACGGCCTCTCGGGACAGGGCACTGGCCCAGGGCGCGCAGGACTTCCTGACCAAACCGATCGACGCGACCGAGGCCACCCTTCGGATCGCGAACCTGCTGCAGACCCGCCAGCTCTACGCCACCCTTCGCCACGTCACCGCCGGCTCCGCCCCCGCCGACACCGAGCCGGACGAGGACCATCGCGAGGTAGAGGCTCGCATCCGGGCGGTCCTGCAGGACAGGTCGATCGGCCAGGTGTTCCAACCGATCCAGGACCTGGCCACCGGTGACGCGGTCGGGCACGAGGCCCTGTCCCGGTTCCCGAACCCCACCCTGAGCGGGCCGGAGCGGTGGTTCGCCGACGCCTTCACGGTCGGGCTCGGCGTCGAGCTCGAGTGGCTGGCGGCCACCTCGGGCTGACCTACCTGCAGTCGGCGCCACCGCCGATGTTCGTGGCCGTGAACCTGTCCCCCGCCACGGTGCTGCGTCTCGCGGAGGACCAGCTGTGTCAACCACAGCTGTGGCCCCGGATCGTGATCGAGCTCACCGAGCACGTTCACGTCGAGGACTACCGCGCCCTTCACAGAGCGATGGCAATGGCCCGCTCGCACGGGGCACGGCTGGCCGTCGACGACCTGGGGTCCGGCTACGCCGGGTTCCGGCACCTGCTCCGGCTGGAGCCCGACATCATCAAGCTCGACATCTCGCTGGTCGCCGGCATCGACCGCAACACCGGACAGAGGGCGCTGACCCGTGCCCTGCTCGGCTTCGCCAACGAGGTGGGTGCGCACGTCATTGCCGAGGGCATCGAGCAGCCCGAGGAGCTCACCGCGCTGCAGGACCTCGGGCTTCCCTGGGGACAGGGCTACCTGCTCGGCCGACCACGCGCCCCGAGCGCCGTCCCGGGGCCCTGAGGGACCGGCGATGGTGCCGTCACCGGCCTCGGACCCTGGGCCGGCGACTGACCTGCAGCAGGCCTCGGGGGGACGGCGACCCGGAAGAACGTCGCGGCCGCGACGTGCCCGTCAGGTATGACACTGCGACGGCTCACAAGCCGCGAAGTCACCGCCCCCGGCACACCACGGCCCTTGTCATCCGTTCGGCGGACCCGACGAACTGTTCGGCTCGACTTGTCTCATAGGGCTGCGTCGGCCAGGTGTGGGCGCCACCGTGAATACCGGTGGGCACTTCGACCATTCACGCCAACGAGGGCTGCTGCGTATGAGTAGGGCACTGGTCACGAACCGGTTTCGGCACCGGGCCGACGCGTCCCCCAAAGACGGCGCCAGACCGAACGGTGGGGCCACCGTTGGCTCGGACGCCGACCACGCACCGCCGGCCCCTGCCGCGGACGGGCCCGCCGACGGAGGCGACC
The DNA here is from genome assembly GCA_963806295.1 of uncultured Actinomycetota bacterium. Lineage (GTDB taxonomy): Bacteria > Actinomycetota > Actinomycetes > Actinomycetales > Dermatophilaceae > Fodinibacter. The sequence goes on from CAWDXP010000017.1 coordinate 7,063, forward strand.
CTCCGGCGCCGGTGACTCGACGCCGGCAGTGGGGGTCGGAGCGGCCACGGCCGCCACTGGCCATCATGGAGCAGCCTGCGAGCCACACCCTGACCTGGATGGGTGGCTTCGCCATCGTCGCGACCATCGCTGCTGTGGCTGGGCTACCTCGGCTGGGCGGTCTTCTCGCAGTTCATCGACAACGGGCTGCAGGGCAGCCAGTTCGTCCGCCAGACGATCGCCTACGTCGTGGTGATGACGTTCCTCACCTTCTCGGCGTGCATGTACCTGCTGGCGCGCCAGGGTGCGCTCTACCGGTCCCGGGAGCACGTTCGAGTGCCGCGAGCCGAGATCGACGCCTTCATGGCCGGCTCGCAGCCCAGCCTCACGGTCCTGGTGCCGTCCTACTGCGAGGACCCGGCGGTGGTGCGCTCCACCCTGCTGTCGGTCGCCCTCCAGGAGTACCCGGCGACCCGGACCGTCCTCCTGCTGGACGACCCGCCGAACCCCACCGACCCGGCTGCAGCGGCGAGCCTCGCCGGCTGTCGCGCCCTGCCCGACGAGATCAACACCCTGCTGGCTGGTCCCCACGAGCGGTTCCGCACGTCACTGGAACGCTACGAGGCGGCCTTGGTGAACGGCGGCCCGAGCACGAACGACCAGGTCCGTGCCCTGGCGCTCGACTTCGTCTGGGCCGGCCAGTGGCTGCGCGAGCAGGCGCACGCCCTCCCGCGGACCTCCAACGCGGACGACTTCCTCGCGGACGAGGTGCTGGGTGCCCTTGCAGGAGACCTCGAGATCACCGCTCGGGCGCTCTTCGCGGCGCTGGACGAAGGGGCGGTCCTGCCCACCGAGCGGCTCCTCCAGCTGTCCCGTCGCCTGGTGTGGACCTTCGAGGCGAACGTCACCTCCTTCGAGCGCAAGAAGTACGCCAACCTGCCCCACGACGCGAACAAGGCGATGAACCTCAACGCGTACCTCGGGCTGATGGGGCGCCGGGTCCAGCAGATCGAGACCCGGCTCGGCACCGTGCTGCGCGACAGCGAAGCTCTCGACGCCCTGGAGATCCCCGACAGCGACTACGTGCTGACGCTCGATGCGGACAGCGTGCTCCTGCGCGAGTACTGCCTCCGGTTGGTCCACCAGCTCGGGATTCCCGGCAACGAGCGCATCGCGGTCATCCAGACTCCCTACTCGGCGTTCCGGGGTGCCAGCACACGCCTGGAGCGGGTCGCCGGCGCCACCACCGACATCCAGCACCTCGTCCACCAGGGCCTGACCTACTTCGATGCCACCTTCTGGGTGGGTGCCAACGCGGTGATCCGCAAGGTCGCCCTGGACGACATCGTCGAGGTCTCCTACGTCGGGGGTCAGGAGGTGCGGCGGTACGTCCAGGACCGCACGGTCATCGAGGACACCGAGTCGAGCATCGACCTGGTCGCCGCCGGGTGGACCCTGTCCAACTACCCCGAGCGCCTGAGCTACAGCGCCACGCCGACGGACTTCGGCTCCCTGTCGGTGCAGCGTGCCCGGTGGGCCAACGGCGGGCTCCTCATCGCACCGAAGTTCTGGCGCCTCATCCGCCGCCGGCGCAAGGAGGGCAACCGCGTGCCCAAGGCTGCGATCGCCCTGCGATTCAACTACATGGCGTCGATCGCCTGGGCGAGCCTCGGCCTGGTGTTCCTGCTGGTCTTCCCGTTCGACAGCAAGCTGCTGAGTCCGATCCTCCTGGCAGCGGCGCTGCCCTACTTCATGGCGATGTCGTCGGACCTGCACCGGCTGGGCTACAAGCGCACCGACGTCTTCCGGATCTACGCGTTCAACCTCGTCCTGCTCCCCGTCAACCTCGCCGGCACCCTGAAGTCCCTGCAGCAGGCCGCGGCCAAGTCCAAGATCGCGTTCGCACGCACCCCGAAGGTCAAGGACCGCACTGCCGTGCCGGCGCTGTACATCCTGGCGGCCTACCTCATCGCGGTGTTCGCGTTCGTGACCCTGGCCAACGACATCAAGTCGCAGAACTGGAGCAACGCGGTCTTCGCCGTCTTCAACGGTTCGCTCACCCTGTACGCCATCGTCGCCTTCATCGGCGTGCGCAACTCGATCGTCGACGTGGTCCTCGGCATGGTGCACTGGGTCCGGGTGCCCGCCAAGGCCCCGAAGAAGGAGGCAGGCGCGACGGCAGCCACCGGCCCGGTCGCCGCGAGCTGGACGTCCGTCCTCTACTTCGGTCCGGACGCGACCGAGTCCATCGAGCGGTCACAGATCCCGGCCACCACGGCACCGCCACCGCGCCGTGGCGACACCCGTGCCCACGAGAGGTCATGATGAGCTCGCCCACCGTCGCGCCGGGTCGTGCCCCGACACGGATCTCTCCCCTGCGTGTGGCTGTCCTGCTGCTCTGCACGGTCCTTGTCGGCTGGTTCGGGACACGAGCGATCTCGTCCGCGGTCACCCCGGTCGACGTCCCCGGCCCGACGTACTTCTCCGGCTACGTGGACGTCACGAACACGCCGGCCTACCCCTTCGAGACCCCGTCGGGCCCGGCGCAGTCGAACGTCACGCTGGCGTTCGTCGTGTCCGGCCCTGACGACCGCTGCGCGCCGATGTGGGGCGGGGCCTACACCCTGGACACGGCGTCCTCGGACCTCGACCTGGACCGCCGGATCTCCCAGCTTCGCCTCGTGGGCGGTCAGGCCCGGGTGTCCTTCGGTGGCGCGGCGGGCACCGAGCTGGCCTCGACGTGCACCGATCCGACGGAGCTGGCCGACGCGTACCAGGCGGTCGTCGACCGCTACGAGCTCACGAGCATCGACCTCGACCTCGAGGGCACCTCCCAGGGCGACGCGGCGGCCGCTGCGCGTCGGGCCGGCGCGATCAAGGCCGTCCAGGACCACGCGATCAGCGCCGAACGTCCCCTGGCCGTCTGGCTGACCCTTCCGGTGGGCCCGACCGGGCTCACGACCGAGGGCCGAGCGGTGCTGGCGGGGATGCTGTCCGCCGGGGTGGACGTGACCGGCGTCAACGGGATGACCATGGACTTCGGCAGCGGGAAGTCTCCCGCCGAGCCGATGTCCGCCCAGGTCATCGAGGCATCCACCGCGCTGCAGGCCCAGGTGCGGGCGGCCTTCGCGCAGGCCGGGCACACCCTCGACGACGGACAGGGGTGGGCCAAGGTCGGCATCACCCCGATGATCGGCCAGAACGACGTCCCGGCGGAGCAGTTCACCCTCGCGGACGCCGCCGCCGTCAACGCGTTCGCCCGGGCACACGGGGTGGGAGGGCTCTCCATGTGGTCGCTCAACCGGGACTCCACCTGCGCACCCCCGCTTCCCGCCATCCTCCCGGTCGTCCAGAACTCGTGCAGCGGGATCGACCAGGGGGACCAGCGGTTCGCCGACGTGCTGAACGCCAAGCTGGGCACCACCCGTCCGTCGGTGTCGGTCTCCGCCGAACCGTCCACGTCGGGCACACCGGGAGCGGCGACCCCGTCGCCGACCGCGACGGTCGATGACCCCGCGCGCAGCCCCTTCCCGATCTGGGACCCCCTGGGGCAGTACCCGGGTGGGACCAAGGTCGTCTGGCACCACCAGGTCTTCATCGCCCGCTACTGGACCAGCGGCGTCGCCCCCGACATGCCGGGGACCAGCGCCGGTGACTCCCCCTGGGCCCTGGTCGGCCCGGTGCTCCCGGGTGACACCCCTGCCCCCCTGCCGACCCTTCCCGCCGGCACCTATCCCCAGTGGGAGCCGACCCAGGCCTACGCAGCGGGCGCGCGCGTGCAGGTCGGGCTGGTGCCCTACGAGGCGAAGTGGTGGTCGAAGGGACAGACCCCCGGCGAGAACGTCGCCGGCGGCTCCCCCTGGCTCATGGTCACGCCGGGCTCCTAGGCCCGCCGGGGGACGAGGCAGTCAGGCAACCTGTCACCCACCCAGCCACGAGCCGGACATCGCCGTCGTCGCGAATGCTCGCGGACATGTCGAAGCTGGGGCGTTTGGCAGGGGCCAGTCGACGGGTCATGAACTGTCGACGGAGTCGGTGATCCCGGGCATGTCTCGACCCCTCGACCTGCGCATGTTGCCACGCGAGGGCGCCGCCGACCTTCCAGAATCCGCCTCGAGAGTCACCGATTCGGCAGGCGCCGGGCGGGCCTGAGCGGGCCGCTCGGCGCGGTCGCCCCGAGCCCCGGTTCCACGTCACTGGCGTCGAGCGCTGACAATGGGCTCGTGACCACACGCTCCGTCGCCCTCCTCGGCTCCACCGGCTCGATCGGCACCCAGGCCCTGGAGGTGGTGGCGGCCCACCCCGACCGCTTCACCATCGTGGCGCTCTCGGCCGGCGGCAACCTCGACCTGCTCGCCCGCCAGGCCGTGCAGTTCGACGTGCCCCTCGTGGCGGCCGCACGCGGTGACGTCGACGCGCTGCGCGCGGCGCTCGCGGCCGCCGCCGCGGAGGCGGGCCGGCCGGCATCCGTCACCGAGGTGGTCGTCGGGCCGGATGCCGCCACGGTCGCCGCCGGCTGCGGCGCCGACGTCGTGCTCAACGGCGTGACCGGCTCGATCGGGCTGCGCCCCACCCTGGCCGCGCTGGCGGCCGGGTCAGTGCTGGCGCTGGCGAACAAGGAGTCGCTGATCATCGGCGGGCCGCTGGTGAAGGCCGCCGCCGGCCCCGACCAGGTCGTGCCGGTCGACTCCGAGCACAGCGCCATCGCCCAGAGCCTGCGCGGCGGGCGAGCGCAGGAGGTGCGCCGGCTCGTCGTCACCGCGAGCGGCGGGCCGTTCCGCGGGCGCGCCCGGGCCGAGCTGGCCGACGTCACCCCCGAGCAGGCGCTGGCCCACCCCAACTTCGCGATGGGCCGGGTGATCACGACCAACTCCGCCACCCTGGTCAACAAGGGGCTGGAGGTCATCGAGGCGCACCTGCTCTTCGACATCCCCTTCGACCGGATCGACGTCGTGGTGCACCCCCAGCAGCAGATCCACTCGATGGTCGAGTTCCACGACGGCTCGACCATCGCGCAGCTCGGGCCCCCGCGCATGCTGGTGCCCATCGCGTTGGGGCTGTCCTGGCCGGAGCGGCTCGAGGACGTCGACGTGCCGTGCGACTGGACCCGGGCGCAGACCTGGGAGTTCCACCCGCTCGACGACGACGCCTTCCCGCCGTGCGGCTGGCCCGGCAGGTCGGCGCGGCCGGCGGCACCTACCCGGCGGTGTACAACGCGGCCAACGAGGTGTGCGTCGACGCGTTCCACGACGGCACGATCCGGTTCACCGACATCGTCGACACCATCGAGCGGGTCGTCGACGCGCACGCCGGCCAGGAGGGCGACGCGCACAGCGTCGAGGGCGTGCTGGCCGCGGACGCCTGGGCTCGCGACGAGACCGCCCGGGTGCTCGGCGGCGTCATCCCGACTGGCCGGGGCTGAGCACGGAAGCGGGTGCAGATCGGCTGCAGGCCGCGGCGTCGACCGCGGCGCGCACGGTATCCGCCATCAGCGGCTTGGGAAGAAAGTCGGTGACCGAGCCCTTCACGGCCCGCACCGCCGAGTCGACGGTGGCGTGCGCGGTGACGAGCAGCACGGGCAGCTCCGGGTCCGACTCGCGCAGCGTCGCCGCGAGCTCCAGGCCGTCCATGCCGGGCATGTGCAGGTCGGTCACCAGGACGTCGAAGGGCCGGTCGGGGCGGTGGGCGAGAGCCTTCGCGGCGCTGTCGTAGAAGACCGGGTCGTACTTCGGCCGGGAGCGGTTCGGGTGCAGAACGGGAGCAGTCAGGCCGGCGGGTCGAGCCGGTAGCCGATGCCGCGCACCGACTTCAGGGGCGAGGTGGCCGCGTCGTCCCACCCGACCTTGCGCCGCAGCCGGAGCACCGCGAACTTCACCCGCTCCGGGCCACCGCCGCTGTAGTCGGCCCACACCGCGGACAGGATCTGGTTCGGGGTCAGCACCTGGCCCTCGTGGCGCAGGAACATGCTGAGCAGGTCGAACTCCAGCGGGGTCACCGAGACGTCGGCGCCGTCGACGGTCACGGCGTGCCGGGTCGGCGAGAGCACGATCCGCGCCGTGGCCGAGGTCGGACCCCGACCAGGAGGCGTCGCCGGCCCGCCGCAGCAGGCCGTCGATCCGGGCGACCAGCTCGGCGTTGTTGAACGGCTTGGTCAGGTAGTCGTCGGCGCCGGCGCGCAGGCCGCGCACCTTGTCCTCGTCGCGCCCCGCCGCGGTGAGCAGCAGCACGGGGATGTCGCTCAGCTCGCGGATGCGCGACAGCACGCCCCAGCCGTCGAGCCGGGGCAGTCCGATGTCGAGCACGACGAGCTGGGGGTGCAGGTCGTAGGCGACGCGCAGCGCCTCGACGCCGTCACCGGCCCGGGTGACCTCGTGGCCGTGGCGCTGCAGCAGGGTGGCCAGGGCCAGGGCGATGTCGGGGTTGTCCTCGACGACCAGGAGGCGTGCCATCTCAGGCCGTCCTCGTAGGGCAGCCGCACGGTGACGGTGGTGCCCAGCCCGGGCGGGCTCTGCACCGAGATGCGCCCGTGGTGCTCGTCGACGATCAGCCGGCTGATCGCCAGGCCGAGGCCCGGTGCCGCCCGGCGCGCTCGGCCGCCGGGCCCGGCGGCTCGGCGCTCGAGGCCCGGAAGAAGGCGTCGAAGACGTGCGGGAGCTCGTGCTCGGGGGATGCCGACCCCGGTGTCGGAGACCGTGATCGACCACTGCCGGGTCTCCGGAACGGCACCTCGGCGGCCACCCGCACCGAGCCGCCGGGCCGCGTGTAGTTGATGGCGTTCCCGACGAGGTTGGAGACGACCTGCTGCAGGCGCACCCAGTCGCCGCGCACCCGCGGACCCGGGCCCGTGGCCACGCTCAGCTCGACGCTCGCGCTCGCGCGGCCCTCGGCTCCAGCTCGGTGACGACCTGGGTCACGGTGTCGGGCAGGTCGACCAGGCCGAGCGAGAGCGGGCAGGGTGTGCGACTCGAGCTTGGCCACCAGCAGGAGGTCCTCGATGAGCCGCAGCAGCCGCTGCGAGTTGCGGTCGATGATCTCCAGGAAGGTCGCCTGGTCCGGCGTCAGCGAGCCGACCGAGGGGTCCTTGAGCATCTGGGCGAAGCTGACGACCGAGGTCAGCGGGGTGCGCAGCTCGTGCGACACGGTGGCGACGAACTCGTTCTTCAGCGCGGCGAGCTCGGCGAGCGAGCGGTTCTGGTCGGTGAGCATCTGCCGCTCGGCGATGTGCTGGGTGATGTCGCGGTAGACCCAGAGGTGGCCGGCGTGCCGGCCGGCGCTGTCGATGGGCAGGTAGTCGCGCTCCAGGGTGCTGCCGTCGACGAGCGAGAGCTGCTCCCCGATGATCGGGAAGCCCTGGGCGACCCGCTGGTCGACACCGGCCACGAAGCCCTCGGGGTCGGCTGAACAGCGCCTTGATCTGCGTGCGCCGACTCGGTGCAGTCGGTGCCCACGAGGTCGTCGCTGCTCACCGGGATGTGGAAGAGGTCGACGAGCACGTCGTTGGCGATCAGCACGTGGCGGGTGTCGTCCTCGAGCAGCACCGCCGCACCGAGGTTGTCGATGAGGGTGCGCATCTGGGCGGTCGCGTCGGCCAGGCGCCGCTCGCGCCGGCGGTCCTGCGTCACGTCGTCGGCGCGCAGGAGCAGCGCGGCGACCTCCGGCAGCGCGGTGAGGTCCTCGCCGACCACGTCGCACACGCAGGTAGGTGCCGTCGATGCGGCGCAGCCGCAGGTCCGTGCCCTCGCGCGGGCGCGCGGGTGCCGGCCGCGACCTCGCTCAGCAGCCGCGCGGGCGGCCGCCACGTCGTCGGGGTGCACGATCGACAGGAAGCCGCCCTCGATCGGCGTGCCCGGTCGGCAGGCCGAGCAGCGCACTCCCCGGCGAGGAAGGTGTCGTCGGTGCCCGTCGGGGGTGCACAGCACCAGCGCCTTGCTCGAGTGCCGCACGATCGCCTCGTAGCGGGCCTGCGAGCGGTTCAGCACCTCCTGGGTGCGCCGCGCCTCGGTGATGTCGCGGATGAAGCCGGTGAACTCCGCGGCGCCCGTCGTGCACCGTGGCGACGGCGATCAGCTCGATGAGCAGCGGGGTGCCGTCGCGGCGCACGGCGGGCAGCTCGAGCCGCTGGTGGAGCACCGGGCCCTCCCCGGTCGCGGAGGTACTCCAGGATGCCGTCGCGGTGCGCCTGCGCGTGCGAGGGCAGGACGAACAGCTCGGTCAGCTCGTGACCGAGCGCCTCCTCGCGGCTCCAGCCGAACAGCGCCTCCGCTGGCCGGGTCGAACTCGACGACCTGGCGGCCCGGTCGTCGATCGGTCGACGACGCACTGCGGCGCGGACGTGTCGACGGGCAGCGCTCATGCCACCACCGTAGACGGACTCGGGTGCTCATGGCCGCCGTAGACACCCGGGTCGGGCCGGCAGGTCGGCCGAACGGCGTCGTCAGCGGGCCGACGTACCCTATAGCGCATGTCCACCCTCGCCTTCGTCCTCGGTGTCCTGTTCATGGCCACCGGCGTCGCCGCGTCGATCGCGCTGCACGAGATCGGCCACCTCGTGCCCGCCAAGCGGTTCGGCGTGCGGGTGACCCAGTACATGGTCGGCTTCGGGCCCACGATGTGGTCGCGCAAGCGCGGCGAGACGGAGTACGGCGTCAAGGCGATCCCGCTGGGCGGCTACATCCGGATGATCGGCATGTTCCCCCCGCGCCCCGGCGACGAGCCCGGCACGGTGCGGGCGTCGAGCACGGGCCGGTTCAGCCAGCTGGTCGACGAGGCGCGCGCGGCCAGCCTCGAAGAGGTGCGCCCCGGCGACGAGCACCGGGTCTTCTACCGCCTCCCGGTGCACCGCAAGGTCATCGTCATGCTCGGTGGCCCCACCATGAACCTCCTCATCGGCGTGGTCCTGCTCACCCTCCTGGTCACGGTGCACGGCGTGGCCACCGCGCAGCCCGGCGCCGTGGTGGCCTCGGTGTCGCAGTGCGTCGTCCCGGTGACCGAGGCCGGCGACGCCACCACCTGCACCGACCAGCCGGAGACCCCGGCCCTGGCGGCCGGCATCCTGCCCGGTGACCGCTTCGTGTCCATCGCCGGCCAGCCGGTCGACGACACCACCGACGTCGGCACGCTCATCAGGCCCCGGGTCGGCGAGGCCGTGCCCATCGTGGTCGAGCGCGACGGCCAGCAGGTCACCGTCACCGCCACCCCCATCCGCAACATCGTCCCGGTGCTCGACGCCGAGGGGTTGCCCGTCACCGACCGCCGACGGCACCACCCAGACCACCGAGGCCGGCTTCCTCGGCGTGCGGTCGGCCGCGCCGGTGGCCTACGAGCCGCAGCCGGTCAGCGCCGTGCCCGGCATGCTGTGGGGCTACGTCAGCGGCACCGCCCAGGCCCTGGTGCACGTGCCCGAGCGCATGGTCGGGGTGTGGCAGGCCGCCTTCGGCGGCGCCGAGCGCGAGATCGACAGCCCGATGTCGGTCGTCGGCGTGGGGCGCGTCGCCGGCGAGGCCAGCACGGGCAAGTACGACTCCCTGGTCGGCCCGTCGTTCGGTGACAAGCTCTGGTTCCTCGTCGGGCTGCTCGCCGCCTTGAACTTCATGCTGTTCCTGTTCAACCTCATCCCGCTGCTGCCGCTCGACGGCGGCCACGTGGCCGGTGCGCTGTGGGAGGGCCTCAAGCGCGGGGTCGCCAAGCTGCTCGGGCGCCCCGACCCGGGCTACGTCGACGTCGCCAAGGCGCTGCCGCATCGCCTACACGGTGTCCACCGTGCTGCTCGGCGCCTCGCTGCTGCTGATCTACGCCGACCTCGTCAAGCCGGTGAACCTCGGGGGCTGACCGCGCCACCGTAGGCTGGTCCCCATGTCCGTCTCCCTCGGTATGCCCCCGCTGCCCCCGCCCGTCGTCGCCCCCCGCCGCGCCAGCCGGAAGATCAAGGTCGGCAAGGTCGAGGTCGGCGGGGACGCCCCCGTGTCGGTGCAGTCGATGACGACGACCCCGACCACCGACATCAACGCGACGCTCCAGCAGATCGCCGAGCTCACGGCATCCGGCTGCGACATCGTGCGGGTGGCCTGCCCGAGCCAGGACGACGCCGACGCGCTGCCGGCCATCGCCCAGAAGTCGCAGATCCCGGTCATCGCCGACATCCACTTCCAGCCGAAGTACGTCTACGCGGCCATCGACGCCGGCTGCGCGGCGGTGCGGGTCAACCCGGGCAACATCCGCCAGTTCGACGACCAGGTCGGCGAGATCGCCCGGCGGGCCAAGGCCGCGGGGGTCTCGATCCGGATCGGCGTCAACGCCGGCTCGCTCGACAAGCGCATCCTCGACAAGTACGGCAAGCCCACCGCCGAGGCGCTCGTCGAGTCGGCGGTCTGGGAGGCCGGCCTGTTCGAGGAGCACGACTTCCACGACTTCAAGATCTCGGTCAAGCACAACGACCCGGTCGTCATGATCACGGCCTACCAGCTGCTCGCCGAGCGCGGCGACTGGCCGCTGCACCTCGGGGTCACCGAGGCCGGGCCCGGCGTTCCAGGGCACCATCAAGTCGGCCACCGCCTTCGGGGCGCTGCTCTCGCAGGGCATCGGCGACACCATCCGGGTCTCGCTGTCGGCGCCGCCGGTCGAGGAGGTCAAGGTCGGCATCCAGATCCTCCAGTCGCTCAACCTGCGCCCGCGCAAGCTCGAGATCGTGTCGTGCCCGTCGTGCGGCCGCGCCCAGGTCGACGTCTACAAGCTCGCCGACGAGGTCACCGCCGGGCTCGAGGGCATGACCGTGCCGCTGCGGGTCGCCGTCATGGGCTGCGTCGTCAACGGCCCCGGCGAGGCCCGCGAGGCCGACCTCGGCGTCGCGTCCGGCAACGGCAAGGGCCAGATCTTCGTGCGCGGCGAGGTGATCAAGACCGTGCCCGAGAGCATGATCGTCGAGACCCTCATCGAGGAGGCCATGCGCATCGCCGAGGAGATGGGCGAGCCGATGGACGAGGAGTCCGCGGGCGCGCCGTCGGTCACCGTCAGCTGACCGGCCGCCAGCACCCCGGATGCCGTCCGGTCGCCTCGACGCGTTCGTCCCACCTCCGCCGGCCGGTCGCCGCGGCGAGGTGCTGGCGCGAGCTCGCCGCCCACCTGCTGACCCTGCGCCCGCAGGGGCGGTGGTCGTCGCGCTCGACGGCGTCGACGGCGCCGGCAAGACCGTGCTCGGCCACGAGCTGGCCGCCCTGGTGCGGCCGCACCGCGAGGTGCACCGCGTCTCCGTCGACGGGTTCCACCGCCCGGCGCGAGGTCCGTTACGCCCGCGGCCGGACGGCCGAGACGTTCTACCGCGACCAGTACGACCACGACACCATCCGGGACCGCCTCGTCGAGCCGTTCCGGGCGGGGGAGCCGTGGCAGCGCGCCGTGCACGACGTGGAGCGGGAGGTGCCGGTCGACCTGCCGCCCGAGCCGGGTGCCGGGCCGCACGCCCTGCTCGCTGCTCGACGGCATCTTCCTGCACCGCCCCGAGCTGGCCGACCTCTGGGACGCGAGCGTCTGGGTCGACGTGCCGTTCGAGGTCTCGGTGCCGCGCGGCAACGCCCGCTTCGGTGCGGTCGACGCGGAGGCCGCCGACCCGGCATCCGCGGTCAACGCCCGCTACGTCGGCGGCCAGCGGCTCTACCTCGCCGAGGTCGACCCGGCGTCGCGGGCGACCTGGGTGCTCGACAACACCGACCTCGACGCCCCGCTGCTCACCGTCACCGCCGCCCCGCCCGGGATGTCGAGGGATGAGGAACCGGGGCGCGCAGGGGGGACCTCGCCCTAGGCTGGCCCGGTGCTGCGCACCCGCTCACCGGTTCGTCCGCTGTCGCTCGCCGACCGCGACGACGCCCTCGAGGTGTGCGCCCGCGACCTGCCGCGGGGGGTGTTCGTGGCCGCCCGGGTGCTCGAGGGTGCCCGCACCGGGTCGCTGGCCGGCGTGCTGGGCCACCGGGTCGACGGTGAGCTGACCGCCCTGTGCTGGGCCAGCGCCAACGTCGTGCCGGTGGGCACCACGCCGGAGAGCCGGTCGGCCTTCGCCGACCGGGTGCGCCGCTGGCGCGGCCGGTGCGCCTCGGTCTTCGGCCCGCGCGAGGAGGTCTCCGGGCTCTGGCAGCACCTCGAGCCGCACTGGGGGCCGGCCCGCGCGGTGCGCGACCGCCAGCCGCTGCTGGTGGCCGACCGGCTCCCGTCCACGCTGGGGGTGACGCTCGACCCGCGGGTGCGGCCGGCCCGGGTCGACGAGGTCGACCTCGTGCTGCCGGCGGCCGAGCACATGTTCACCGCCGAGATCGGCTACCCGCCCTACCGGGGCAGCGACCGCGGCTACCGGGCGTCGCTGGCCTCGCTGGCGGCGCGCGGGCACACCTACGTCGTCGTCGAGGGCGGCCGGGTGGTGTTCAAGACCGACATCGGCAGCCTGGCCCTGGGCTGCGCGCAGCTGCAGGGCGTCTGGCTGGCCCCCGAGCTGCGCGGGCGCGGCCTGGCCGTGCCGATGCTCGCGAGCGTCGTGGAGCAGGTGATGGTCGGGCCCGCGCCCCTGGTCACGCTCTACGTCAACGACTTCAACACCGCGGCGCGGGCCACCTACGCGCACATCGGGTTCCGCGAGGTGGGTGACTTCGCCACGGTCCTGCTCTGACGCGGCTGCGTCCGCTCGCGCCGTTAGGGTTCCCGACACCAACGGGCTCAGGGACGAGGGGACGACCATGGACATGGTGACCGGCGACGAGATCGCCGCGGCGAGGCTGGCCGACTGGCGCAAGCTGGCGCAGGGGCTGCATGCCCGCTACCTGGTCGGCGACTTCGCCGCCGGCGCGCGGTTCGTCGCCGCGGTGGGCGAGGCGGGCGACGCGCTCGGCCACCACCCGAGCGTGGCGATGGGCGGTGGGCACGTCGACCTGAAGCTCGTCTCCGACGACGCGGTCTACCGCGACGACGACGGCACCGAGCACGTCGTCCAGTGGCCCACCCAGCGCGACCTCGACCTCGCCCGGCGCATCACCGAGGTCGCTGCCGGCCACGGGCTCCGGGCCGACCCGGCCGCCGTCAGCGTCATCGAGCTCGGCCTCGACACGTCGCGCTCCGCGGCCATCGCGCCGGTGTGGGCCGCCCTGCTCACCGGGGACGCCGGGTCCCAGGGCCACGGGACCCCGGGCGACGAGGTCCGCGACGCCACCGGGCGCGTGCCGAACCTGTGGTTCGGCGACGCCGACGACACCGAGCCCGCTCGCCAGCGCTTCCACGTCGAGGTCTACGTGGCGCCGGAGGTCGCCGAGCAGCGAGTCGCCGCCGCCGTGGCCGCCGGTGGGACCGTCGTCGACGACAGCGACGCACCGTCGCTCACCGTGATCGCCGACCAGGACGGCAACACCGGGGTGCTCTGCGTCGCCGCGCCCCCGGTCGACGCAGGACTGACCCACGGGAGCACCCGGTGAGGGCGCCGGGGGCGGATGGTTGGATGGAGCATGGCCCCCGCACCCACCCTGAGCCGTGATGTCGCAGGCCTCGCCGCCCTCCTGGCCACCTCGGGAGTCGTGCACCTCGTGCGACCGCAGGTCTTCGAGGGCATCGTCCCCCGGGTGCTGCCCAACCACCGGGCCCTCGTCTACGCCTCGGGAGTCGCCGAGCTGCTGTGCGCCGCAGGGCTGCTGATGCCGGCCACGCGCCGGCCGGCCGGCTACGCGCTCGGCCGCGCTGCTGGTCGCCGTGTTCCCGGCCAACGTGCAGATGAGCGTCGACTCCGGCCAGCGGGCGCAGCGCCGGGGCGACCCGGCATCCCGGGCCACCTTCGTCGCGACCCTGGCCCGCCTGCCGCTGCAGGTGCCGATGATCCGCACGGCGCTGCGCGCCGCGGGCCACTGAGGGCCGGCCGTGTCGACCCTGGCCTGGCAGCCGCTCACCGAGGGCGACCTCGACGACCTGCGCCACCTCGCCCGCCGGTGCCTCGCCGTCGACGGGGGCCTGCCGCAGCTCGCGCACGAGCAGACCATCCGCCGGCTCTTCCTCAGCGGCAGCGGCATCGGGGGCCGTGACGAGACCGGCGACATCGTCGCGGCCGCCGCCGTCTTCGTCGACGACGCGGGGCACCGCACGGCCACCGGGCTGGTGCACCCGTCCACCCGCTGGCAGGGCATCGGCGAGGAGCTGGCCCAGTGGGCGCAGGAGCGCTCCGGGGGGTCGCCGCTGCGCGTCGTCGCCGAGACCACGTCGCCGGAGTCGGACGTCCTCTACGCCGAGCTCGGCCTGAAGCGCACCTTCGCCGAGCACGTCATGCGCCACCCCCTCGACGAGATCCCGAAGGTCAAGCGGCCCGAGGGGCTGCACGTCGCCGCCTGGGACGACGAGACGGCCGGGCTGTTCTTCACGGCCTACCAGCAGTCGTTCGCCGAGCGGCCGGGCTTCCCCGACCCCCCGCGCGACGTCTGGGTGCGCGAGGTGTCGGAGGACCACGGCTTCCGGGCCGAGACCTCCCGGGTCGCGCTCGACCCCGACGGCCTGCCGGTCGGCTTCGTGACGATCACCGAGGACTGGATCGACCAGGTCGGCGTGGTGCCCGCCTGGCGCGGCCGCGGCCTCGGGGCGCACCTGGTCGTGCGGTCGTTGCGGGCGCTGGTCAAGGCGGGCTGCGACCAGGCCTGGCTGGCCGTCAACGTCGACAACCCGGCGCACGAGCTCTACCTCCGGCTGGGCTTCGAGAACCACGGGGTCCGGGCCCGCTACACCCAGCTCACCGCGCCCCCGAAGGACTGAACGCGAAAGGCCGAGTGAACGGCATCCGCGCCCGTCGTTATCCTTGGCGGGTTGTCCAACCACCTCCAGGAGCTTCCCCGTGGCCATGCGCATGTCGTCCCTGTTCCTGCGAACCCTTCGCGAGAACCCGGCGGACGCCGAGGTCCCGAGCCACCAGCTCCTCGTGCGGGCCGGCTACATCCGCCGGGTCAGCCCCGGCATCTACACCTGGCTGCCGCTCGGCCTGAAGGTGCTGCGCAACGTCGAGACGATCGTGCGCGAGGAGATGGACGCCATCGGCGCCCAGGAGCTGCTCTTCCCGGCGCTGCTGCCGCGCGAGCCCTACGAGGCCAGCGGCCGCTGGGACGAGTACGGCGACAACGTCTTCCGGCTCAAGGACCGCAAGGGGAACGACTACCTGCTCGGGCCGACCCACGAGGAGATGTTCACCCTCGCGGTCAAGGACCTGTACTCCTCGTACAAGGACCTGCCGCTGTCGATCTACCAGATCCAGATCAAGTACCGCGACGAGGCCCGGCCGCGCGCCGGGGTGCTGCGCGGGCGCGAGTTCGTGATGAAGGACAGCTACTCGTTCGACATCGACGAGGCCGGGCTCGACAAGAGCTACCAGCTGCACCGCGACGCCTACGTGCGCATCTTCGACCGGCTCGGCTTCCACTACGTGATCGTCCAGGCGATGGCCGGGGCGATGGGCGGCTCGAAGTCCGAGGAGTTCCTCGCGACCGCCGAGAACGGCGAGGACACCTACGTGCGGTGCGCCAACTGCGGCTACGCCGCCAACGTCGAGGCCGTGCGGGTGCCGGTGCCGGATGCCGTCGACGCGTCGTCGGTGCCCGCCGCGCACGTCGAGGACACCCCCGACACCCCGACCATCGACACCCTGGTCGCGCACCTGGAGTCGGCGTTCCCCCGTGCGGACGGGCGCGCCTGGGCGGCCTCGGACACCCTGAAGAACGTGCTCGTGGTGCTGGTGCACCCCGACGGCACCCGCGAGCCGCTGGCCATCGGGCTGCCCGGCGACCGCGAGGTCGACGAGAAGCGGCTCGGGGCCCAGGTCGAGCCCGCCGCCGTCGAGGCGTTCGACGAGAAGGACTTCGCGGCCCACCCGGTGCTCGCCAAGGGCTACATCGGGCCCGGCGTGCTCGGCACCGAGAAGGCGTCCGGCATCCGCTACCTGCTCGACCCGCGGGTCAGCGAGGGCACGGCCTGGGTGACCGGCGCCGACGAGGCCGGCCGCCACGTCGTCGACCTCGTGGCCGGGCGCGACTTCACCGCCGACGGCACCATCGAGGCCGCCGAGGTGCGCGACGGCGACGCCTGCCCCTCGTGCGGGCACGGCCTGGAGTCGGCGCGCGGCATCGAGATGGGGCACATCTTCCAGCTCGGCACGAAGTACGCCGAGGCGCTCGACCTCAAGGTGCTCGACGAGAACGGCAAGCTGCGCACCGTGATCATGGGGTCCTACGGCGTCGGGGTCTCGCGCGCCGTCGCCTGCGTCGCCGAGGGCAACCACGACGACCTCGGGCTGATCTGGCCGCGCGCCCTGGCCCCGGCCGACGTGCACGTCGTGGTCACCGGCAAGGACGAGGCCGTCGCCACCTATGCCGAGGAGCTCACCCGCGCGCTGGAGGCACAGGGCGTGCAGGTGCTGCTCGACGACCGTCGTCAGGCCAGCCCCGGCGTGAAGTTCAAGGATGCCGAGCTGATCGGCGTGCCGACCATCGTGGTGGTCGGGCGCGGGCTGGCCGACGGCACCATCGAGCTGAAGGACCGCCGCTCGGGCGAGCGGCGCAACCTCGAGGTCGACTCGGCGGTGGCGGAGATCCTCGCCGAGATCGGCCGCTCGTGACCCAGCCCGTCGAGGCGGTCGTCTTCGACTGGGGCGGCACGCTCACGCCCTGGCACACCGTCGACCTGCCCGAGCAGTGGCGCGTCTTCGCGCGCGAGGTGCACGGCATCCCGGTCGAGTCGCCCGACGTGTCCGACGCCGACCTCGAGGAGGCGCACCGGCTCGCCGACCGCATCCTCGAGGCCGAGTCGGCGGCGTGGGCGCGCGGGCGGGCCGAGCACACCTCGGCCGCGCTGGCCGACATCCTCGTCGAGGCCGGGGTGGATGCCGCGCACGACCGGCACCACCTCGCGCTGGCGGCCTACCGCGGCTTCTGGGAGCCGCACACCCTCACCGACCCGCAGGTGCGCCCGCTGTGGGAGGGCCTGCACGCGCGCGGCATCAAGGTGGGGGTGCTCTCGAACACCATCTGGAGCCGCGAGTACCACCGGGACATCTTCGAGCGCGACGGCGTGCTCGACCTGCTCGACGCCGACCTCTACTCCAGCGAGATCGACCACGTGAAGCCGCACCCCGAGGCGTTCCGGGCGATCTGCCGCGAGCTCGACGTCGCTCCCGCGGCGGGCGGTCTACGTCGGCGACCGGGTGTTCGAGGACGTGCACGGGCCGCAGCAGGTGGGCATGCGCGCCATCTGGATCCCGCACTCCGACATCCCGGCCGCCCAGCGGGTGGAGGTCACCGCCATGCCCGACGGCCACGCCCACCAGCTGCTCGACGTGCTCGACATCGTCGACGCCTGGGCCGCGGAGTCCTGAGCACCCCGTGACCGACCCGGGGGGCGGGGTCGTCGCGCTGCTCGGCGTCGCCGGGTTCCTCGCGGGGTGGGTCGACGCGGTCGTCGGCGGGGGAGGGCTGATCCAGCTGCCGGCGCTGCTCATCGGGATGCCGGGCGCGGCGCCGGCGCAGGTGCTCGCCACGAACAAGTTCGCCTCGGTGTGGGGCACCGCGACGGCCGCCGGCACCTACTGGCGGCGGGTGCGGCCCGACCTGCGCACCGCCCTGCCGATGGCGGCGGTCGCCTACGTCGGGGCGGTGGTGGGGGCGCTGATCGGGCTGCACATCCCCAAGGCCGCGTTCAACCCGATCATCCTCGTGATGCTCATCGCGGTCGGGGCCTACACGCTGCTGCGGCCGTCGCTGGGGGAGGCCACCGTGCTGCGCTGGTCGGGGCACCGGCACACCGCCGTCGCGATGCTCATCGGGTTCGTCATCGGCGTCTACGACGGGGCGCTCGGCCCGGGCACCGGCTCGTTCTTCGTGCTCACCCTGGTCGGCCTGATGGGCTACTCGTTCCTCGAGGCCAGCGCCAAGGCCAAGATCGCCAACCTCGCGACCAACCTCGGCGCGATCACCGTCTTCGCCCCGGGTGGGCACATCGTGTGGCGGGTGGCCCTGGTCATGGCGGTGGCGAACGTCGCCGGGCGGCTACGTGGGGGCCCGCACCGCGGTGTCACGGGGCAACCGGTTCGTGCGGGTCGTCTTCATCGTGGTCGTCGGCGCGTTCATCGTCCGGATCGGTGGCGACCTCCTCGGCTTCTGGTGATCGCCCGAACGTGGGTGATATCCGTCGCCAGGAGGACGATCTTCACCCACGTCCGCGAAGGCTCTCCCCGATCGTGGGTGATATCCGTCGCCTGGACGACGATCTTCACCCACCTCCGCGGTGCCGAGGGCCGAGGGCCACGTCAGGCGGCGTCGCGAGCGCCCACCCCGCGGCGGACCTGAGCCATGAATGCCACTTCGTGCACCCGCAGGCCGACGAGGTCGATCCGCAGCACCCGGTCGTCCCCCAGGGTCACCTCGTTCTGGCGCAGGTTGTCGTCGGTGACGGCGAGCCCGACCCGGTGCCCGGCGCCGTCGATCTCGACGACGAACCGGCTGCCGTCCCAGCGCGCATCGAGGTAGACCCGGCCCAGTGCCGTGCGCCGCAGCACCTGTCGGTCGGGTGGCGGGACACCGTGCCGGCGGCACATCTCGGCGAAGTCGAGCTCGCCCAGGGACTGCGCCCCGTCCGCGATGTCCTTGAGCACCTGCCGCACGAACGGGCGTCGGCCGCGGTTGCGCACGCGGGGCAGCGCCGCCAGCAACCGGTGGCCGGTCGTGAGGCGCTGCTGCACCACCAGGCACAGCACCAGCGCCGCCTGCCGGTCGGTCCTGGCCCAGGCGGCACCCCGCAGTGCGGCGACCTCGAGCCGGGTGCGCGGCAGGCCGCTGGGTGCGGCCTCGTCGTCCCGGCGGGTCACCCGGTGGATGCGCACCCCCTCGACCTGCGGGCACTGTGCTCCACGGGGGACGGAGACGTGGATGACGTCGTCGGTGTAGCCGGTCAGGCCCGCAGCCTGCAGGGCGGAGACGCCGTCGACCAGGGCCACCTGCTCGGCGACCTCCCACACCGCCCGCCAGCGCAGGGCCGCCGGGCCGACCGGGCCGGTGTGCAGTGCGACGGTGTGAGTGCCCAGGCGCGTCCACCGGTCGTTGTCCACCTCGCGGCTGACTGCGGCGTGGTCGTACCCGAGGCCGCGCAGTCGCCCGAGGGTCAGGACGCCGTCGAAGTCTGCAGCCACCTCGACGGCGGCACGGCGGCGTGCTCGGCGGCTGGGTGCTGGCTGCTCCGGCATCCCCACAGGATTGCGAAAAGTGCGAGACGGGCATCGGCGTCATCCACAGGCCTGCGAACGTGGGTGATTCTCGTCGTCCAGCCGACGGATTTCACCCACGATCCGCCGGGCCCCCGCGATCGTGGGTGATTCCCTCCGTTCAGGCGGCGGTTATCACCCACGTTCGGTGGGGGGCCCGGGTCAGGGGCGGTCGGTGGTGAGCCAGAGGACGCCGTAGGGCGGCAGCCAGACGTTGCCGTCGTCCCCCCACGGCAGGATGTCGCCGGTGATCTCGTCGCGGGCGTCGGCCACGCCGAGCGCGTTGACCCGCCAGCCCGGCCACCGCCGCGGCTCCGGCGTCACGTTGTAGACGCCGACGAACCGGCCCACCGGGTGCTCGCGCACCGTCACCAGCACGCCGGGGTCGTCGACCGGCTCCACGGTCGTCTCGACCGAGCCGTGCAGGTGCACCAGCCGCCCACGGGCGCGCACCAGCGCGACGAGGTCGCTGAACACCCGCCCGGCCACCGTGCCGCGGTCGTGCCGCTGCTCGGCGCGGGCCCAGTCGAGCCGGGGCCGGTGCGCCCAGCGGTTGTCGTCCTCGTGGCCGGGCTCGCTCGCCCAGCCCGGGTCGTTGGGCTGGCCCGAGCTCGTCACCGCTCCAGATCACCGGGATGCCGCCCCAGCCCAGCACCAGCGCGTGCGCCAGTCGCAGCGCGGATGCCGCGCGGTCCACCTCCGCGACCGAGTGCGCCGCCTCGAGGCCGATGAGGGATGCCGCGCTGCCGCTCGTGCGCCGGTCGTCGGTCTCGGGGTTGTACTGGAACACCAGCCCACGAGCCTTCGAGCCGGGGAAGTCCCCGGCGTACCAGTGGGCCAGGAAGCTGCGGTGCCCGTGGCCGGTGACGCCGACGGCCGCGGCGTCCTCGTCCATGATCGCCCAGCCGATGTCGTCGTGGCAGCGCAGGTAGGTCAGCCAGGTGGCCGTGGGGGGCTTGGGCGGCAGCGCGCCGAGCGCCTGCACCGCGAGCCGCACGTCGCGGGCGGCGAGCATCGACCAGATCTGCACCATGAGGCTGTTGTGGTAGGCGAGGTCGCTGACCTTGCCGGTGTAGGGGCCGGTGCCGAGGTAGGCGAGCAGCTTGGTCGGCGCCACGATCGCCTCGGCGAGGAACGCCACGCTCGGGCACGCGATGCGGGTGACCGCCCGGAGCACCTGGGTGATGGCGTGCACCTCGGGCTCGCCCTGGCAGTCGGTGCCGAGCCGCTTCCACATGAAGGCGATCGCGTCGAGCCGCAGCACGTCGACGCCCCGGTTGGCGAGCTCGAGGATGATCGCGGCGTACTCGCGCAGCACGGCCGGGTTGGCCCAGTTGACGTCCCACTGGAACTCGTTGAACGTCGTCCAGACCCACCCCTGCAGCTCGTCGTCCCAGGTGAAGTTGCCCGGGGCGAAGTCGGGGAACACCTCGGGCAGGGTGCGCTCGTAGGCGTCGGGCACCTCCCGGTCGGGGAAGACGTAGAAGTAGTCGCGGTAGGCCGCCTCGCCGGCGCGGGCCCGCTGCGCCCACTCGTGCTCGCGCGCCACGTGGTTGAGCACGAGGTCGAGCACCAGGCTCATGTCGCTGTCGTGCAGCCGCTCGGCGAGCTCCTCGAGGTCGTCCATCGTGCCGAGGTCGGGCCGCACCGAGCGGTAGTCGGCCACGGCATACCCGCCGTCGTTGTCGCCGTCGCGCGGGCGCAGCAGCGGCATCAGGTGCAGGTAGCGCACCCCGAGCTCGTCGAGGTAGGGCAGGTGCTCGGCGACCCCGGACAGGTCGTCGGCGAACCGCTCGGTGTAGGCCGCGTAGCCGACCACGCCGGGGTCCTGCAGCCAGTCCGGGCGCAGCATCCGCTCGAGGTCGCGCACGTGCAGCCGGTCGGACCGCACGCTGAACGCGGTGGCCGCCAGCTCGACCAGGTCGGCCCCCAGCTCCGGCGCCCGCTGCGCGCCGTAGACGGCGGTGAGCCCGGCCAGCAGGTCGGGCCACCAGCGCTCGACCCGGGTGCGGAGCATCACCTCGCGGTCGCGGCCGAGCCCCTCGGGCACGGGGATCGAGGGGGGCGGCACCGGTGCTCTCACGGGCGCATTCTTGCCGATCTGCGCAACCGTTTCCACACGCTCACGGTCCACGCCGATGGCAGGCACAGGTCGCGCACAGGAAAGTCCCCGAAGTTGGTGGCCATGACGATCAGCAGCCCTCCCGCCACCGGGGCCCGCGGCACCCTCGCGCCCGCGGCGCACGCCGCCGGCATCGCCACGGCACCGCTGGTCCGGCGCCGCGGGCCGGTCCCGCGGTGGTGGCGCGACGCCAGCGTCGCCGCCGGCTGGTCCGTGCTGCTCGTGGTGACGGCCCTGTGGGTGGCCGGTGGCGGCATCCAGCAGCTCACCTCGGTCTCCGACGCGCTGCTGTCGACCGGGCGGCTCACCGGCCTGATCGCCTCCGCCCTGCTGCTCATCCAGGTGTTCCTCATGGCCCGCGTGCCGTGGGTCGAGCAGGCCTGGGGCCAGGACCAGCTCGCCCGCACCCACCGGTGGGTCGGCTTCACGTCGTTCGCCCTGATGCTGGCGCACCTCGTGCTCATCACCCTCGGGTACGCCGCGGGGTCGAGCCTGGGCCTGTGGGGGACGATCGTCGACTTCGTCGTCAACTACCCCGGCATGCTGCTCGCCGTCGCCGGCACCGCGGCCCTGGTCATGGTCGTCGTGACGTCGGTGAAGAAGGCCCGCCGGCGGCTGCGCTACGAGTCGTGGCACCTCATCCACCTCTACGGCTACCTCGGCGCCGGCCTGGCGCTGCCCCACCAGCTGTGGACCGGCACCGACTTCCTGTCCTCCACGACCGCGACCGTGTTCTGGTGGAGCCTGTACGTGCTGTGCGCCGGCGCGGTGGTCGTCTTCCGGGTCTGGCTGCCGCTGTGGCGCTCGCTGCGCTCGCCGCTGCGCGTGCTCGACGTGCGCAGCGAGGGTCCGGGGGTCACCACGGTGACCGTCGGTGGCCGGGGCGTGCGCCGGCTGCGGGTGCGCGCCGGGCAGTTCTTCCAGTGGCGCTTCGTCGACGGACCGGGATGGACCCGGGGCAACCCCTACTCCATCTCGGCGGCGCCCGACGGCCGCACCCTGCGGTTCACCGCGGCCCACCTCGGCGACGGGTCGGCCCGGCTCGCGACGCTGCGCCCCGGCACCCGGGTGCTCGTCGAGGGCCCCTACGGCCGGCTGCACGGCGGGGTGCGCTCCCACCGCAAGGTGCTGCTCATGGGCTCGGGCATCGGCATCACCCCGATGCGCGCCCTGCTCGAGGAGCTCGACCAGGCCCCCGGCGACGTCACCGTCGTGCACCGGGTGCGCTCACGGCACGATGCCGTGCTCGGACAGGAGATCGCGGCGCTCGCCGCGGCCCGCGGCGCCCGCTACCTGCTGGTGGAGGGTCCGCGCGTGCCCGGCCGACGGAGCTGGCTGCCGGCCCAGGCCCGCCACCTCACCGACGTGCAGGCGCTGCGCGAGATCGTGCCCGACATCGCCGACCACGACGTCTACATCTGCGGCTCCGACGGCTGGATGACCGCCGCGCGCTCCGCCGCTCTCTCCGCCGGCGTGCCCCGCGACGCCGTGCACCTCGAGCGCTTCGCCTACTGACCCCCCGACCCGAGCTCCCCAAGGAACCCGCCATGCGCCGCATCACCCTCTGGCTGCTGAGCACCGCCTCGGCCCTCGTGCTCCTCTTCAGCTACCACACCTCGACCAGCTCGGCGGCGTCCACCAGCATCGTCGCCCAGTCGGGCACCGACACCGGCACCACCTCCGGCAGCGATGGCTCGTCCTCGGACAGCGGCTCGTCCTCGGGCAGCGGCGGCGCGTCGTCGGCCGCGAAGACCTACACCGGGGATGCCGTCTCCACCCGCTTCGGCGACGTGCAGGTCGAGATCACCGTGCAGAGCGGCAAGATCACCAAGTCGGTGGTGCTCCAGGTGCCGTGGAACAACGGCAAGGACCAGGAGATCAACTCCTACGCCGTGCCGATCCTCAACTCCGAGACCGTCGACGCGCAGAGCGCCGACATCGACATGGTCTCCGGGGCCACCTACACCTCGCAGGGCTACATCGGCTCGCTGCAGTCGGCGATCGACCAGGCGAACCTGTGATCACCGCCGAGATCCCGGTGACGCCGGCGGCCCCGGCCCCGCCGCGGCTGGCCCGCCGCGCCTGGGTCGAGCAGGTCATGGGGATGCCGATCAGCGTGCACGTGCGCGCCGTCGAGCCGACCCGGCCCGACCTCGTGGCCGGCGTGGACCGGGTCTATGCCCACCTGCGCAAGGTCGACGCCGTGCTCAGCACCTGGCGCGCCGACAGCGACCTGTTGCAGCTGCAGCACGGTGAGCGCGAGGAGGCGCACCCGTGGGTGGCCGACGTCACCGAGCTGTGCCTCGAGGCGGAGGACCGCACCGACGGGCTGTTCCAGGCCTGGCGGCGGCGCCCCGGCGGGCGGCTCGCCTACGACCCCACCGGGCTGGTGAAGGGCTGGGCCGTCGCGGCCGCGGCGGCGCACCTCGACGTCGTGCCGGAGATCTCGTACAGCATCGGCGCGGGCGGCGACATCGTCGTCGGTGCGGGCCGCGGGCCGTCGGCGGCGGCACCGACCTGGCGGATCGGCATCGAGGACCCCCGGCATCCCGGCGCGGTGGCCCGGGTGGTCTCGGTGCAGCGTGGGGCGGTGGCGACGTCGGGAGCCGCCGCCCGCGGCGCCCACGTGGTCGACCCGCGCACCGGGCGGGGCATCGGGCGCGAGGGGTCGGCCACCGTGGTGGGCCCGGACCTGCTGTGGGCCGACGTCTGGGCGACCGCCGCGTGGGTGGACCCGACCCGGGCAGTCGCGCTGATGGCGGACCGCGCTCCGGACTACTCCCTGCTCACGCTCTGAGCTTCGGCGGTCGTCGCGATCCGGAGTGTGACGTGGTCAGGCGTCGCCGAGGGCGGTGCGGAGCGCCTCCGGCGTGGTCACCGGCAGCTCGCACACGAAGCCCCGGCACACGTAGGCCGCCGGGGCGCCGCCGACCAGCGGCCGGTCCGCCAGCAGCGGCACCCCCGCGGCGTCCGGCATCCCGTGCACGACGACGATGCCGGGTGACGTCGCTGCCCGTGCGACGTCGACCAGCGCCTGCGCGCCCGCGCCCTCACCGACCACGGCCACCTGCAGCGGGCCGGCCACGGCCGCCTCGGCCACGGCCAGCGCCCACCCGGCGAACCGCGGGTCCTGGGTGGCCACCGGGCCACAGGCGTCCAGCGCGGATGCCGCCGCCTCGCGGTGCCGCACCGACCCGGTGAGGGCCGCGTGCGTCACGAGGGCTCCCGCCAGCGCCGACGCGCCGGCCGGCTCGGCGTTGTCGGTGCGCCCGGCCGGGCGCGCGAACAGCGGTGCGGCGTCGTTGGCCGTGTCGTGCAGGATGCCGTGCTCGTCGACGAACCGTTCCAGCGCGGCGTCGAGCAGCGACGCGGCGGCCTCGGCCCACCGAGGCGCGCCGGTCGCCTGGTGCAGCGCGAGCAGCCCCTCCGCGAGGTTGCCGTGGTCGTCGAGCACCCCGGGCGCCGTGCCGACCGACCCGCCCCGGGAGGTGCGCCTCAGGATGCCGTCGACGACGTGCACGTCGAGCACGAAGGCCGCCGCGGCCTCCGCCGCGGCGACGAGGTCGGGGCGCTGCAGCAGCACGCCGGCATCGGCGAGGGCGGCGATCGCCAGCCCGTTCCACGCCGTGACCACCTTGTCGTCACGGCTCGGCTGCGGGCGCAGCGACCGGGCCTCGAACAGCCGGTCCCGCGTGCTGGCCCACCACGCGGGGTCGTCGGGGTCGGCGCGCAGCTGCAGGGTCGAGGCGCCCGCCTCGAAGGTGCCGGATGCGGTGACGCCCAGCAGCGCCGCCGCGCGCTCGCCGTCGTCCGCGCCGAGCACGTCGACCAGCTGCCCGGGGGTCCACGCGTAGGTGAGGCCCTCGTGCGAGTGCCCGTCGACCACGGTGTCGGCATCGAGCGCCGACGCGAAGCCGCCCTCGTCGGTGCGCAGGTCGCGCAGCAGGAAGTCGGCGGTCTCCTCGGCCACCCGCCGCGCGAGCGGGTCGCCGGTCGTGCGCCAGAGGTGGGCGTAGACGCGCAGCAGCAGCGCGTTGTCGTAGAGCATCTTCTCGAAGTGCGGCACCACCCAGCCGGCGTCGACGGAGTAGCGGGCGAAGCCGCCGCCGAGCTGGTCGTAGATGCCGCCCCGGGCCATCGCGTCGCAGGTGCCGCGGGCCATCGCCAGGGCGTCGGTCGAGCCGGTGCGCGCGTGGTGGCGCAGCAGGAACTCCAGCACCATCGACGGCGGGAACTTCGGCGCGCCGCCGAAGCCACCGCGGGCCTCGTCGTACATCGTGCGCAGGCGAGCGGCGGCGCGGTCGCACACCCCGGCATCCAGCCGTGACGGGGCGGGTGGGCCGGTGTGCTGCCGCAGCTGCTCGGCGACGCTCGCGCCGGAGGCCAGCACCCGGTCGCGCTGCTCGCCCCACACCTCGCCGGCGTTGGCGAGCAGCGCGAGCAGCTGCGTGCTTGGGCAGGTAGGTGCCCGCGAAGAACGGGTCGCCGTCGGGGGTGAGCAGGCAGGTCATCGGCCAGCCGCCGTGCCCGGTGAGCGCCGTCACCGCCGCCATGTAGACCGCGTCGACGTCGGGGCGCTCCTCGCGGTCGACCTTGACCGCCACGAAGCCCGCGTTGACCACGGCGGCGACCTCGTCGTCCTCGAACGACTCGTGCGCCATCACGTGGCACCAGTGGCAGGCGGCGTAGCCGACGCACAGCAGCACCGGCAGGTCGCGCCGCCGCGCCTCGTCGAACGCCTCGTCCGACCACTCCCACCAGTCGACCGGGTTGTCGGCGTGCTGGAGCAGGTAGGGGCTCGAGGAGCCCGCGAGCCGGTTCGCCATCGGACCACCGTATGCGGCGCGGTCGGCCCGCGGCGCGCTGCGGTCAGTCGTCCAGGGCCTTGGCGAGGGCGATGTTGAACGACACCTCGTCGGCGTTGCCGTCGTCGAGCGCCCAGCACGCACTCGATGCGCGCACCGCACGATGGTCCAGTGCCGGGCGAGCCTGCTCGTCCATCCCGGCCGCGTCGCAGAGCACCTCGGTGCGGTGCCGCGCCGACCAGCGCAGGGCGGCGCCGGTGCCGAGCTCCTCGCGCCGGTTGCGCAGCACGGCGTGCAGGTCCCAGCCCGGGTGGCCGGCGCGCGGCTGCGGGTCGATCGCGAGCCAGGGCTCGCGGGCCCCCGCCAGCACGTTCTCGTAGTGCAGGTCGCCGTGCACCAGCGTGGCGTCGCACCCGGGGTCCGCGACGAGCTCGCGATGCAGCCCGGCGGCGCGCGACGACCAGCCGGCGGGGGAGCGTGTCGCGCCGCGCCGCCTCGCGCAGCCAGCCGGCCGACCAGTCGCTCAGGGTGGGCAGGGCCGGCGGCGCCGGCACGTGCAGCCGGCGCAGCAGGCCGCCGATCACCGTGCAGGCGCTGTCGGCGTCGATCGAGTCGAGGTCGACCTCGGCGTCGAGCCGCTCGAGCAGCAGCAACCCGTCACTGGGCAGCGCGGCGACGAGGCGCACCGCGCCGTCGCCGGCCCAGGTGCGCAGCGCGAGCGGCTCCCCGTCGGTGTCGACGCTGCGGCGCACCACCTTCACGACGAGCGGCTCGCCGTCGCGCAGCACGGGCGCGACGACCGCGGTCCAGCCCGGTGCGCAGCGGCCCGTCGGCGACCAGGTCCCACCGCTCGAACGCCTCGCCCAGCAGGCGCTGCGCACCGCGCGCCCAGTCGGCCCCCGACGGACCGCCCTCCGCCGGCAGCCGGGAGATCCACGCCAGCCAGTCCGCCGGGATGACCGGCGGCTCGGCAGCGCTCATTCGAGCCCCGGGAACGGCTCGAGCGGCGACACCCCAGCGGTGGGCCTCGACCTCGACGGTGCCGAGCCAGCGGGTCAGTGCGGCGAGCCCCGGGCCACCGTCGGCGGCGACGACCGGCCCGAGGTGCTCGCCGTAGCCGCCGCGCAGCGTCGTCAGGGTGTCGCGGGCCAGCCGCGCCGCAGCCGCGGCGTCGTCGACCGGGAACGGCAGCGGGTGCCCGAGCGAGGTGTCGGGCCGGGCGCCACCGGCGAGCTGGTCGGCCAGCAGGGCGCGCAGCGCGGCGAGGGTGGTGTCGGCCCGGGCCCGCTGGGCACCCGTGGAGCGCGCGCTGACCACCTCGAGGAAGTAGACCGCCGCCGCCGTCGAGGTGGCCAGCGCGCCCACCCGGTCGCCACCGACCGGGTCGAGGGGCACGGTCGGGGGGCGGCCGGCGAGCAGGGTCGCCGCGGCATACCGCTGCGCGTGCAGCGACGCGATCGTGGCCCGCAGGTCGTCGGCGACCCCGGCGAAGGCAGCGGCGGATGCCGCGGACGCGCCCTCCGCGCTCGCCAGGTCGGCCCGCACGGCCGCGGGCGGGGGGTCGGCGAGGGGGTGGGCGACGGGGCCGACGTGGACGACACCGTCGCGGAGGGCGACGGCGCCGCCGACGCTGACGGCGTGGCTGACGGCGTCGCGTCGGCGTCGCGTCGAGGTCGGCTCGCCGGCACGCCGCCGGCCAGCAGGGCGCTGCGCAGCACGGTGTACTGGCGCCGGTGCAGGGTGGCGAGGTCGGCGGCGAGCGGCGCCCGGCACGGTGGCCGCGAGCGCCGCCAGCGCGGCCGTGTCGCGGGTCAGGGCCACCAGCTCGGCCTCGGCCGGCACCGGCGTGCGGGTGGGCACGCAGGGGGAGGCGAGGGGCGTCGTCCTCGAGCCGGATGCCGCAGCCGCCGGCCGACAGGACCGCGGCCACGACCCCCACGACGACGGTGCGCCGGGGGACGCCGGGGCGCGATCCCTCCGTCATGGGCGCATCATCGCACGGGTTCGGGGGCCGTCCGTTCTGTCCTAGAGTGGGGTCCGGCGGTCATCCGCCGACCGACAAACTGCAGAGAGGGACGGTGCACCGATGACCACAGCCGACAGCATCCGCCCCACCCTGCAGCAGGCCCTCGCCGCCGGGCGCCTTCGTGCTCGAGGACGTCGCCGTCACCCCGGCCGGGCGTCGCCGGGTCGTCAAGGTGCTCGTCGACCGGGTCCTCGACGACGCGGGCACGGTCACCGAGCCCACCGCACCGCTCACCCTCGACGAGGTCGCCGACGCGACGCACCTGGTCAGCGACGCCCTCGACGCCTCCGACGTCATGGGCGAGCAGCCCTACACCCTCGAGGTCTCCTCCCCGGGCGTCGGGCGGCCCCTCACCGAGCCCCGCCACTTCCGCCGCAACGTCGGCCGGCTCGTCACCGTGCACCACGACGGGGGCGAGGTCACCGGGCGGGTGACCGGCGCCTCGACCACCGAGGTCACCCTCGAGGTCCCCGCCACCAAGGCCACTCCCGCCCGCACCGAGACGCTCCCGTATGCCGCGGTCGAGCGTGCCGTCGTGCAGGTCGAGTTCGCCCGCCCCGACGAGAGCCAGAACAAGGACAGCTGACATGGACATCGACCTGGCCGCCCTGCGCGCCCTCGAGCGCGAGCGGGGCATCTCCCTCGACGTGCTGATCCCGGCGATCGAGCAGGCCCTCGTGCTGGCCTACCAGCGCACCGAGGGGCACTACCGCCACTCGCGCGCCGAGCTCGACCGCAAGACCGGGCACGTCGTCATCTGGGCGCGCGAGGAGACCGAGGTCCCGCCGGCCGAGGGCGAGGTCGACGACGAGGGCAACCCGGCCCGGCCGCGCCGCGAGATCGGCCCCGAGTTCGACGACACCCCCACCGGCTTCGGCCGGGTGGCGGCGGCCACCGCCCGCCAGGTCATCGTCCAGCGGCTGCGCGACATCGAGGACGACGCGATCCTCGGCGACTTCAAGGGCCGCGAGGGCGACATCGTCGCCGGCATCATCCAGCAGAGCCCCGACCCGCGGCACGTCACCGTCGACTTCGGCACCGTCGAGGGCATCCTGCCGCTCGCCGAGCAGGTGCCCGGTGAGAGCTACGTGCACGGCCAGCGGCTGCGCTGCTTCGTCGTGTCGGTCAAGCGCGGCATGCGCGGGCCGCAGATCGGCCTGTCGCGCACCCACCCCAACCTGGTCAAGAAGCTCTTCGCCCTCGAGGTGCCCGAGATCGCCGACGGCAGCGTGCAGATCGAGGCCCTGGCCCGCGAGGCCGGGCACCGCACCAAGATCGCGGTGCACTCCACGGTGCCCGGCCTGAACGCCAAGGGCTCGTGCATCGGCCCGATGGGGGCGCGCGTGCGCGCCGTCATGAGCGAGCTGCACGGCGAGAAGATCGACATCGTCGACTGGTCCGACGACCCCGCGACCTTCATCGCGGCCGCGCTGTCGCCGGCGCGGGTGTCCTCGGTCGAGATCGTCGACCGCCAGCTGCGCTCGGCCCGGGTCATCGTGCCCGACTACCAGCTGTCGCTGGCCATCGGCCGCGAGGGCCAGAACGCCCGGCTGGCCGCCAAGCTCACCGGCTGGCGGATCGACATCCGCCCCGACACCGAGGGGGCCGCGGCTCCCACCGGCACCGATGACGCGCCCCGGCGCCCCTAGGCGGTAGACTGGTGCGGACCGACCGGACTGGACTCCGGCCCGGCCACCCGGTGCGCACCTGCATCGGGTGTCGTGGGGCGGATAGCCGGTCGGCACTCCTGCGAGTGGTCCTCGGACCCGGTGCAGACGGCATCCCTGTCGTCCTGCCGGATCCCGAGCACCGTCGGCCCGGGCGCGGCGCATGGCTGCATCCGGTCCTCTCGTGCCTCGACCTCGCCGTCCGCCGCCGGGCGTTCGGGCGCGCGCTGCGCAGCAGCACGCCACCCGACCACACAGCGGTCGCCGACTGGGTCAGGGCCCACGCGCAGGAGCCACCGTCCGAGAGCAAGAACCGAAAGCGGGTTTGACGCTGATGAGCACCCGATGAGTACTCAGCGATGAGCACCCCCCAGCTGTAACGACGGTCCGCGCAACAGAGCACGGACCTGGACAGGAGAGATGTGTCTAAAGTCCGTGTGAGCGCACTTGCCAAGGAGCTCGGAGTGACCAGCAAGGTCCTCCTCGAGCGCCTGAACGGCATGGGTGAGTACGTCAAGAGCGCCAGCTCGACGATCGAGACCCCGGTCGTGCGCAGGTACAACGAGAAGTTCCCCACCGAGGCCCCCAAGGCCGCGGCTCCCGCCGCTGCTCCGGCAGCAGCCGCAAGGCCCCGGCGGCACCGGCCGCCCCGGCTCCCGCCGCGCAGCACCGGCTCCGGCGGCCCCGGCTGCCCCGGCTCCGGCCGCCCCGGCTCCGGCTGCCGCCGCTCCGGCTGCACCGGCCGCCGGCGGCTCCCGCCGCCCCGCCCCGAGCACGCCGGCCCCGCGCCGGCGGCCCCCGCGCCGGCCGGCCCCGGCGCCCGGCCGCTCCCGCACCGGCGGCTCCGGCTCCGGCCGCTGCCGCCCCCGCCGCACCGGCCCCGGCCGCTCCGTCGGCCCCGTCCGCGCCCGCCGCACCGGTGGCCCCGGCCGCCCGTGAGGGTGGCGCCGGGTCAGGGCGCACCGCGTCCGGGCGCCCCGCGCCCGGCCACGCCGCGCCCGGGCAACAACCCGTTCGCCCCGAGCCAGGGCATGGGCCGCTCCCGCGAGGCGGCGGCACGACCCGGCAACAACCCGTTCGCCCCCAGCCAGGGCATGCCGCGTCCGCAGAGCCGTCCGGGCACCCGTCCCGGCGGGCCGGCGGCCCCGGCGGTGCCGGCGCGGCCGGTCCGCGTCCCGGTGGCGCCCGTCCGAGCCCGGGCATGATGCCCGACCGCTCGGCCGTGGCCCGTCCCGGTGAGCGCCCGGCCCGCGGTGGCGCGCGTCCCGGTGCTGCCGGTGCGCGTCCCGGTGGCGGTCCCGGCGCAGGCGGCGGCTTCGGCGGCCGTCCCGGCGGTGGCGGTGGCGGTTTCCGCGGCGGCCCCGGTGGTCGTGGCGGCACCCAGGGTGCCTTCGGCCGCGGTGGCGGTCGTCCCGGTCGCGCCCGCAAGTCCAAGCGCGCCAAGCGCATGGAGTTCGAGGAGATGCAGGCGCCGTCGATCGGTGGCGTGAGCGTCCCCCGCGGCGACGGCAAGACCGTCATCCAGATCCGTCAGGGCGCGAGCCTGTCCGACTTCGCCGACAAGATCGACGCGAACCCGGGCGCCCTCGTCACCGTGCTGTTCCACCTCGGTGAGATGGCCACGGCGACGCAGAGCCTCGACGAGGACACCTTCCGGCTGCTCGGCAGCGAGCTCGGCTACGACATCCGCATGGTGTCGCCCGAGGAGGAGGAGCGCGAGCTCTTCGACTCGTTCCACATCGACCTGGAGACGGGTATCGAGGGCGAGGACGACGACGACCTCGAGGCCCGTCCGCCGGTCGTCACCGTCGTGGGTCACGTCGACCACGGAAAGACCCGCCTGCTCGACGCCATCCGCAACGAGGACGTCGCGGGCGGCGAGACCGGTGGCATCACCCAGCACATCGGTGCCTACCAGGTGCACCGTGAGCACGAGGGCGTCGACCGTCCGATCACCTTCATCGACACCCCGGGCCACGAGGCGTTCACCGCCATGCGTGCCCGTGGTGCGAAGGTCACCGACATCGCGATCCTCGTGGTGGCGGCCGACGACGGCGTCATGCCGCAGACCATCGAGGCGCTCAACCACATGCAGGCGGCCGACGTGCCGATCGTCGTCGCGGTCAACAAGATCGACGTCGAGGGCGCCAACCCGTCCAAGGTGCGTCAGCAGCTCACCGAGTACAACCTCGTCGCCGAGGAGTACGGCGGCGAGACG
The DNA here is from genome assembly GCA_963806295.1 of uncultured Actinomycetota bacterium. GTDB lineage: Bacteria > Actinomycetota > Actinomycetes > Actinomycetales > Dermatophilaceae > Fodinibacter. Next base: position 39,126 of record CAWDXP010000017.1, read on the forward strand.
ATGTTCGTCGACGTCTCCGCGAAGCAGGGGCTGAACATCGACCAGCTGCTCGAGGCCGTGCTGCTCACCGCCGACGCGGCGCTCGACCTGCGCGCCAACCCCGACCGCGAGGCTCGCGGCATCGCGATCGAGGCCAACCTCGACAAGGGCCGCGGCGCCACGGCGACCGTGCTCATCCAGACGGGCACGCTGCACGTCGGTGACGCGATCGTCGCGGGCTCCTCGCACGGCCGCGTCCGGGCGATGCTCGACGAGCACGGCACCCCGGTGCCGGAGGCGGGCCCGTCCCGTCCGGTCCAGGTGCTCGGCCTGTCCTCGGTCCCGCGGGCCGGCGACACCTTCGTCGTCGCCCCCGACGACCGCACCGCGCGGCAGATCGCCGAGAAGCGCGAGGCGGCCGACCGTCAGGCGAGCCTGGCCAAGGCCCGCAAGCGCATCTCGCTCGAGGACCTCAACGAGGCCCTCGCGGCGGGCAAGGTCGACACCCTCAACCTCATCCTCAAGGGTGACGTGTCGGGTTCGGTCGAGGCGCTCGAGGACGCCCTGCTCCAGATCGACGTCGGCGAGGAGGTCGACCTGCGGATCATCGACCGCGGCGTCGGCGCGATCACGCTGAACAACATCAACCTCGCGATGGCGTCCGACGCCATCATCATCGGCTTCAACGTTCGGGCCGAGGGCCAGAACGCCGAGGTCGCCGAGCGCGAGGGCGTCGAGATCCGCTACTACTCGGTCATCTACCAGGCGATCGACGAGATCGAGCAGGCCCTCAAGGGCATGCTCAAGCCGGAGTTCGAGGAGGTCGAGCTCGGCACCGCGCAGATCCGCGAGATCTTCCGCAGCAGCAAGTTCGGCAACATCGCCGGCTCGATCGTCCGCAGCGGCGAGATCAAGCGCGGCACCCGGGCGCGGATCACCCGCAACGGGGTCGTCGTGGCCGAGAACATCGAGATCGCCGGCCTGCGCCGGTTCAAGGACGACGTCACCGAGGTCCGCGAGGGCTTCGAGTGCGGCATCAACCTGGGGTCGTTCAACGACCTCCAGATCGAGGACCTCATCGCGACGTACGAGATGCGAGAGAAGCCGCGCGCCTGACGCGCTGCTCGTCCCCGCGGAGAGCGGGCGGCACACCCTCGTGGTGTGCCGCCCGCTCCCGTCACCACCACCGCCCTCACTAGGGTGGTGGCGCCCCTGTCCCGACGACGTGAGGAGGAGCCGTGGCCGACACCGCACGCGCCCAGAAGATCGCCGACCGCATCAAGACGCTGACCGCCGAGAACCTGGAGTCGATCGTCAAGGACCCCGACCTCGGGTTCGTCACCATCACCGACGTCCGGGTCACCGGGGACCTGCAGCACGCGTCGCTCTTCTACACCGTCTTCGGGGATGCCGGGCAGCGCGCCCAGACCGCGCGCCTCCTCGAGCTCAACAAGGGCAAGCTGCGCTCGTTCGTCGGCAAGCAGCTCGGCATCCGGCTCACGCCGAGCCTGGAGTTCATCGCCGACGCGATCCCCGAGACCGCCGCCCACCTCGAGGACCTCCTGCGCGAGGCCCGCGAGCGCGACGCCGCGGTGGCCGCGGCCGCCGCCGGTGCCGTGCACGCCGGCGACGCCGACCCGTACAAGAAGGACCGCGAGGACGAGGCGACGAGGAGCCGGGTGACGCGCCGACGAGTGACGCCCACGCCCGACGGCATCCTCGTCGTCGACAAGCCGCCGGGCTGGACCAGCCACGACGTCGTCGCCCGGGCCCGCCGGCTGTGCGCCACCCGCAAGGTCGGCCACGCCGGCACGCTCGACCCGATGGCGACCGGGGTGCTCGTGCTCGGCGTCGGCCGGGCCACCCGGCTGCTCACCTTCCTCGTCGGCTGCGACAAGGACTACACGGCCACGATCCGGCTCGGCCAGGCGACGCTCACCGACGACGCGGAGGGTGAGGTCACGGCATCCGCGGGTGCCGCCGGCATCGAGCGCGGATGCCGTGGTCGGCCGCGGCGCTGGCGCTCACCGGCGACATCGAGCAGGTGCCGAGCGCGGTCAGCGCGATCAAGGTCAAGGGCGAGCGGGCCTACCACCGGGTGCGCAGCGGCGAGAGCGTCGAGCTCGCCGCCCGGCCGGTCACGGTGTCGCGGTTCGTCGTCGGCGAGGCGCGCGCCGGTCGACGTCGACGGCATCCCGGTGCTCGACGTCGACGTCGAGGTCACCGTGTCGTCGGGCACCTACGTGCGGGCGCTGGCCCGCGACCTCGGCGCCGCGCTGCGGCTGCGGCGGGCACCTGACCGCGTTGCGGCGCACCCGGGTCGGCGGGTTCGCCATCGCCGACGCCCACCCGCTCGCCGACCTCGAGGCCCGACAGGGCGAGCGGATGCCGGTCACGCCGCTCGCCGACGCCGCCCGCGCGGCCTTCGCCGTGCGTGAGATCGACGAGGCGCAGGCGCGCACGCTGGGCTACGGGCAGCGCCTGGAGTCGGCCGTGCCGGGGCGCACCGAGCCGGTCGCCGCCATCGCCCCGGACGGCACCCTGGTCGCGATGCTCGACGAGTCGCGTCCCACGGCGCGCAGTCTCGTCGTCTTTGCCCCGGCGAGTTCGTAGAGTGGTCCCCGTGCATCGTTGGACCGACCCCTCCGAGACGCCCGAGGCCCTGCGGCCCTGCGTCCTCACCCTCGGCAACTTCGACGGCGTCCACCGCGGGCACCGGGCGGTGCTCAACGCCCTCGTCGACGCCGGCACCGGCTCGGCCTGCCGGCCGTGGCGATCACCTTCGACCCGCACCCGGTCGCGGTGCTGCGCCCCGAGCAGGCGCCCGAGCTGGTCGCGCCCGGGGACGATCCGCGACGACCTGATCGCCGACACGGGCATCGACGGCCTGCTCGTGCTCGACTTCACCACCGAGTTCGCCCAGCAGACCCCGGAGGACTTCGTGCGGGCCGTGTTCGTGCGCGGGCTCGACGCGCGCTGCGTCGTCGTCGGCATGGACACCCGCTTCGGCTACCGCAACTCCGGCGACGTCTCGACCCTGGCCGACCTCGGCGAGCAGTTCGGCTTCGAGGTCGTGGCGCTCGACGACGTCGGCGAGGGGGAGCGGTTCTCCTCGACCGTGGTCCGCGCCCACCTGCGCGCCGGCGAGGTCGGCGAGGCCGCCCGCATCCTCGGCCGCCCGCACCGCGTCGTCGGCACCGTCGTGCACGGCAACCACCGCGGCAAGGCGCTGGGCTACCCCACGGCGAACCTGTCGGCCGACTCGCTCGGCCTGGTGCCGCTCGAGGGCGTCTACGCCGGCTGGCTCACCCGGCTCGACCTGGCCGAGGGCGAGCGCGACCGCACGATGCCGGCCGCGATCAGCGTCGGCACCAACCCGACCTTCGAGACCCACGACCGGCGCACCGTCGAGGCCTACGTGCTCGACCGCGACGACCTCGACCTCTACGACGAGCGGGTCATGGTCGAGTTCACCGCGCACATCCGGCCGACGCTGAAGTTCGACAGCGTCGACGAGCTGCTCGAGGCGATGGGCCAGGACGTCGCGCGGTGCCGCGAGCTGCTCGCCCGCGATCGTGCCGGCCTGAGCCCGCCCGACCACCGCGCCGCGTGAGCCCCTGGGCCCGCCACGACGTCGGGCTCTACGTCGCCGCCGCCGGCACCTCGGTCGTCGGCGCGCTGCTCGTGTGGTCGGCCACGGCGCGCACCGACGGCACCGCCTACCTCGTCCGCCACCTGGTCACGGCGGCCGTCGGGCTGGCCCTGGCCCTGCTCGTGAGCCGGGTCGGCCAGCCGCGGGTGCGCCTGGCGGCTCCGTGGGTGTACGCCGGGTCGCTGCTCCTGCTGCTGGCCGTGCTGACCCCGCGTGGGCCGCACGGTCAACGGCTCGCGGTCGTGGATCCCGCTCGTCGGCGGGTTCACCGTGCAGCCGGCCGAGCTGGCCAAGGTGGGGCTGTGCCTGGCCCTGGCGACCCTGCTCGCCGGGCCAGGCCGAGCGGGGGCTGGCCCCGGGGCGCCGCGAGGTGGCGCTCGCCGCGGTGCTGGTGGCGCTGCCGACGGCGCTGATCCTGCTGCAGCCCGACCTCGGCTCGGCCGCGGTGGTCGTGGCGATCGGCGCCGTCGTCGTGACGGTCGCCGGCGTGCCGCGCCGGTGGGTGGTCGGGGCGGTGCTGCTGGGGCTGGCCGTCGTGGTCGTGGCCCTCACCACCCCGGTGCTCAGCGACTACCAGCGCGACCGGCTGACGTCGTTCGTCGACCCGTCGGCCGACCCGCAGGGCAGCGGCTACCAGACCCGGATGGTGCGCCTGGCCATCGGGGCGGGCGGGATGTGGGGCCAGGGCTTCCATGCGCGGGGAGCGCACCCAGGGCGGCTTCGTGCCCTACCAGCTCAACGACTTCATCTTCTCGGTGGCGGGGGAGGAGCTCGGCTTCGTCGGGGCGACCGGGCTGCTCCTGCTGCTGGCGTTCGTCGTGGGCCGGGTGCTCGTCGTGGCCGCCCGCGCGCGAGGACGCGTTCGGCCGCCTGGTCGCCGTCGGGGTGGCCACCTGGCTGGCGGTGCAGGTGGTGCAGAACGTCGGGCATGAACCTGGGGCTGCTGCCGGTGACCGGGCTGCCGCTGCCCTTCGTGTCGTACGGCGGCTCCTCGATGCTGGTGTCGTGGCTGGCGATCGGGCTGGTCGATGCGACACATGCCACGTCGGCGCGTCGCTGACAGGGCGTAGCCTCGAACCGCGCCCTGTGACATGATTCGCGCACCACGCTCCCCAACGACGAGGACGACGCTCGATGCTCACCGCCTCCCCGCAGATCCACACTCCCGCCGACGAGCCCGTCGACCAGTCCGTCCTGGCCGGCGAGGCGCAGAGCGTCGGACACATGTTCCGCGACCGCGATCGCCGCCAGCCCCGACCGGCCGGCCTACCTGCACGCGGTGGTGAAGGAGTCGGGCGACGAGTGGGTCACCGTCACCTGGGCCGAGCTCGACGTGGTCGTCCGCGAGATCGGCGCCGGGCTGATCGCGCTCGGCATCGAGCCGGAGGACCGCGTCGCCATCGCCTCGAGCACGCGCTACGAGTGGGCCCTGGCCGACCTCGCCGTCATGGTCGCCGGTGGCGCCACCACCACCATCTACCCGACGACGATGGCCGACGACGTGTCGTTCATCGTGTCCGACTCCGGGGCCAAGGTCGTCTTCGCCGAGAACGCCGAGCAGCTCGAGAAGCTGCGCGGCATCCGGGCCGAGACCCCCGCGGTGCTGCGGGTCATCGTCTTCGACGGGGTGTCCGACGCCGACGCGTGGACCCTCACCCTCGACGAGGTGCGCCAGCTCGGGCGCGAGTACCTCGAGGGCGACCCCGGCGCGATCGACGCCCGGATCGACGGCATCGCGCACGACCAGCTCGCGACGATCATCTACACCTCGGGCACGACCGGCCGCCCCAAGGGCGTGCGGCTGCGGCACAGCGCGTGGACCTACGAGGGCGCCGCCGTCGCGAGCGATCAACATCCTCAGCGAGGACGACCTGCAGTACCTCTGGCTGCCGCTGGCCCACGTCTTCGGCAAGGTGCTGCTCACCCTGCCGCTGCAGATCGGCTTCCCCACGGCCATCGACGGCCGGATCGACAAGATCGTCGACAACCTCGCGGTCGTGAAGCCGACCTTCATGGGCGCCGCCCCGCGCATCTTCGAGAAGGCCTACGGCCGGATCAGCATGATGATGGCCGACGAGGGCGGGGTCAAGGCCAAGCTCTTCGACCTGGGCCAGCGACGTCGGGCCGCGAGGTGAGCGCGCTGCGCGAGCAGGGCAAGAACCCCAGCGGCCTGCTGTCGCTGAAGTACGCGGTCACCGACAAGGTCATCGGCACCAAGATCCGCGAGCGGTTCGGTGGACGCATCCGCTTCTTCATCTCCGGCTCGGCGGCCCTCAACAACGACATCGCCCGCTGGTTCGACGCCATGGGGATGCAGATCCTCGAGGGCTACGGCATGACGGAGACCAGTGCCGCGTCGTTCGTGGCGCGGCCGCGGGCCTACCGCTACGGCACGGTGGGCTGGCCCCTGCCGAACACCGAGGTGCAGATCGCCGCCGACGGCGAGGTGCTGCTGCGGGGCCCGGGCAACATGGAGGGCTACCACAACAACCCCGAAGCGACGGCCGAGACCATCGACGCCGAGGGGTGGCTGCACACCGGTGACATCGGCGAGCTCGACGAGCGGGGCTTCCTGCGCATCACCGACCGCAAGAAGGACCTGTTCAAGACGAGCAACGGCAAGTACGTCGCTCCCTCGATCGTCGAGTCGACGTTCAAGGGACTGTGCCCCTACGCCAGCCAGCTCGTCGTGCACGGGGCCGACCGCAACTTCGTCTCCGCGCTGGTGACCCTCGACCCCGACGCCATCGCCGGCTGGGCCGCGGAGCACGGCATGGAGGGCAAGTCGTACACCGAGATCGTCACGTCCGACGCGTGCCGCGAGATGGTGCAGGGCTACATCGACCAGCTCAACGCGGGGCTGAACCGCTGGGAGACGATCAAGAAGTTCACCATCCTCGAGAACGACCTCACGGTCGAGGAGGGCGAGCTCACCCCCAGCCTGAAGCTCAAGCGCAAGGTGGTCTCCGAGAAGTACAAGGACCACCTCGACGCCCACTACACGAGCTGACCCTCCCGGAGCTCCCCGACCTCGAAGGTCAGAAGCCGCCCGACCCGCCGCCGCCGCGGCGGTCGGTGCGGCTTCTGACCTGGAAGGCCGGGGAGCGGGGACGGTCAGCGGATGAGCGGCACGAAGCGGTAGTGGCCGTGCTCGGTGACCCGGCGCCCGTCGGGGGCCTCGTCGTCGCGCACGACGCGCAGCATCCGGCCGGCCACCGGCGCCACGAGGATGCCGTGTCCCTCCAGCTGGGCGACCAGCTCCAGCGGCAGCCGGGTCGCCATGGCCGACACCAGGACCCGGTCGAACGGCGCCTCCTCGGGCGCCCCGAGCACCCCGGCGACGGACGCGCGGACCCGGGCCCACGGCATCCGGGCCGCCTCGACGTTGGCGCGGCCGGTGAGCACCAGGTCGGGCACCCGCTCGAGCCCGAGCACCGACCCGGTGGGCCCGACGAGCTCGGCGAGCAGGGCGGTGGTCCAGCCCGACCCGGAGCCGACGTCGAGCACGCGGTGCCCGGGCTGCACGTCGAGCAGCTCGAGCATCGCCCGCACCGTGCGGGGCTGGCTGTTGGTCTGGCCGTGGCCGATGTCGAGCGGCCCGTCGTACGACGCCCGTCGGCGCTCGGCGCGGGGGAGGAACCGCTCGCGCGGGTGGTCGGCCATCGCGGCCCGCACCCGACCGGCGGCATCCATGCGCGCTACCCGCGCAGGTCGGCCAGCGCCGTCTCGACGGCGCGGTGGAAGGTCGGGTAGGCGAACGGCATCCGGGCCAGGGTGGCGGTGGGGATGCGGGCGTGCACCGCGGTGGCGAGCATCGAGAGCACCTCGCCGCCCATCGGGCCGACCGACGTGGCACCGACGAGGTGACCGGCCGAGCGGTCCTCGACCAGCTTGATGAGGCCCTCGCCGCCGGGCCCGGTGATCCAGCCGCGGGTCGACTCGGCCAGCGGAGCCCGGCCCACGGCGACGTCGACGCCGGCGTCGCGGGCCTGCTGCTCGGTCAGGCCCACCGAGCCGACCTCCGGGTCGGTGAAGGTCACCCGCGGCACCGCGTGGTACTCGGCCGACCGGGCGTCGACGCCGGAGCGGCGGGTGATGTCGGCCAGCGCGACCGCGGCCTGGTACATCGACATGTGGGTGAAGGCCCCCTTGCCGGTGATGTCGCCGATCGCCCACAGCCGGTCGCCCGCCCGCATCTGCGCGTCGGTGTCGACCGAGCGGGCCTTCGGGTCGAGCCCGACCGTCTCGAGGCCGACGTCGGCGATGTTGGGGCGGCGGCCGGCGGCGACGAGGAGCCGGTCGGAGCCCAGCTCGACGGCGGTGCCCCCGGCGTCGGTGAGGGACACGGTGAACCGGCCGTCCGCGTGGCGCACCGAGCCGATCGACGCCCCGGCGATGACGCGGATGCCGTCGGCCGCCATCGCGGCCGCCACCACCTCGGAGGACTCCGGCTCCTCGAGGGCCAGGATGCGCGGCGCCGCCTCGACGAGGGTGACCGCGGTGCCGAAGCGGGCGAAGGCCTGGGACAGCTCGGCGCCGATCGCACCGCCGCCGATGACGACCATCGACGCGGGCAGCTCGGCGGCCTCGAGCACGTCGCGGTTGGTCCAGAACGGGGTGTCGGCCAGGCCGTCGACCGGGGGAGCCGACGGTGAGGTGCCGGTGTTCAGCACGACGCCGCGCTGGGCGACGAAGCGGGTGCCGCCCACCTCGACCACGCCGGTGTCGACGAGCCGGCCGTGGCCGCGCACGAAGCGCACGCCGGCCCGCTCGAGGCGCTCGACGGCCACCGTGTCGTCCCAGTCGTCGGTGGCCTCGTCGCGGATGCGGGCGTGCACGACGCCCCAGTCGGGTGCGACCTCGGCGGCGCCGGCGAGGGTGCCGACCCGGCGGGCGTCCGCGAGCAGGTTCGCGGCCCGGATCGCCATCTTCGAGGGGATGCAGCCCCAGTAGGGGCACTCGCCGCCCACGAGGCGCTCGTCGATGCCGACGACGCTGAGGCCGGCCTTCGCGGCCTCGGTGGCGAGGTGCTCGCCACCGGGGCCGAGGCCGATGACGACGAGGTCCACGGGGGTGTCGGTGCTCATGGGAGCCAGCCAAGCACGCGGGCAGCGCTCGCGGGGAGGGCCGTGCACCCTCGACGTGGGGCGGTCGGGGTGTGGCCCGAGGGGGCCGGTGGCCTGGCCGCCGGTCCCCGGGCCGGTGGGAAGGGGTCGGTGGGGGACGTCCGGATGCTTCATGTGGTGAGCCAGCCGACGCCGCCGGACATGGGGCCGCGCTGGCTCGCTGGGTGATGCATCCAGGGGGTTGGTGCGAGGTTGGCTCGCTGGGTGATGCATCCAGGGGGTTGGTGCGAGGTTGGCTCGCTGGGTGATGCATCCAGGGGGTTGGTGCCGGGTTGGTCCACCCGATGAAGCATCCGGACCTTGCCCACGTGGGTGGTTGTCGCGCGGCGAGTCCCCCAGAGCGCCGACGGTGCGTCCACGGTTTTGGGCCACCGCCCGCGGCGACCTACTCTTGAGGGATGCCCGGACAGTCCGTCTTCCGCCGGCTCGAGCCGCTGCTCGAGCAGGTCAGCAAGCCGATCCAGTACGTCGGCGGCGAGCTGAACTCCACCGTCAAGGAGTGGGACGTCGCCGGGGACGCCACCGTGCACTGGGCGCTGATGTACCCCGACGCCTACGAGGTCGGCGTGCCCAACCAGGGCGTCATGATCCTGTACGAAGTGCTCAACGAGCGCCCCGACGCCCTCGCCGAGCGCACCTACGCGGTGTGGCCCGACCTCGAGGCGCTGATGCGCGAGCACGACGTGCCGCAGTTCACCGTCGACGCGCACCGCGCGGTCGGCGACTTCGACCTGTTCGGCCTGTCGTTCTCGACCGAGCTCGGCTACACCAACATGCTCACCGCGCTCGACCTGGCCGGCATCCCGCTGCACGCCGTCGACCGCGACGACAGCCACCCGATCGTCGTCGCCGGCGGCCACGCCGCCTTCAACCCCGAGACGATCGCCGACTTCGTCGACGCCGCCGTGGTCGGCGACGGCGAGGAGGCCGTGCTCGCCATCACCGACATCGTCGGCGCCTGGAAGCGCGAGGGGATGCCGGGTGGCCGCCGCGAGGTGCTGCTGCGCCTGGCCCGCACCGGCGGGGTCTACGTGCCGGCGTTCTACGACGTGAGCTACCTGCCCGACGGCCGCATCCAGCGCATCGCGCCCAGCCCCGACGCCCCCGGCGTGCCGTGGCGGGTCGCCAAGCACACCGTCATGGACCTCGACGCCTGGCCCTACCCCAAGCAGCCGCTCGTGCCGCTGGCCGAGTCGGTGCACGAGCGGATGTCGGTCGAGATCTTCCGCGGCTGCACCCGCGGCTGCCGGTTCTGCCAGGCCGGCATGATCACCCGCCCGGTGCGCGAGCGCAGCATCACCGGCATCGGCGAGATGGTCGAGCGCGGCCTGGCCGCAACCGGTTTCGAGGAGGTCGGCCTGCTGTCGCTGTCATCGGCCGACCACTCCGAGATCGCCGACGTCGCCAAGGGCCTGGCCGACCGCTACGAGGGCACCAACACCGGGCTGTCGCTGCCGTCGACGCGCGTCGACGCCTTCAACATCGACCTCGCCAACGAGCTGACCCGCAACGGCCGCCGCTCCGGGCTCACCTTCGCCCCGGAGGGCGGGTCCGAGCGGCTGCGCAAGGTCATCAACAAGATGGTGAGCGAGGACGACCTGATCCGCACGGTCGCGGCCGCCTACGGCGCCGGCTGGCGGCAGGTGAAGCTCTACTTCATGTGCGGCCTGCCGACCGAGACCGACGAGGACGTGCTGCAGATCGCCGAGATGGCCAAGCGGGTCATCGACACCGGCCGCGAGGTCAGCGGGCGTCGCGACATCCGCTGCACGGTGTCGATCGGTGGGTTCGTGCCCAAGCCGCACACCCCGTTCCAGTGGGCCGCGCAGCTCGGCGCCGAGGAGACCGACGCCCGGCTCGACAAGCTGCGCCTGGCGATCCGCTCCGACCGGCGCTACGCCTCGGCCATCGGGTTCCGCTACCACGACGGCAAGCCCGGCATCGTCGAGGGGCTGCTCTCGCGCGGCGACCGCCGGGTCGGTCGCGTCATCGAGGCCGTCTGGCGCGACGGCGGCCGCTTCGACGGCTGGAGCGAGCACTTCTCCTACGACCGCTGGATGGCGGCCGCGGAGCGCGAGCTGACCCCGCTCGGCGTCGACGTCGACTGGTACACCACGCGCGAGCGCGAGGAGTCCGAGGTGCTGGCCTGGGACCACATCGACTCCGGGCTCGACAAGGAGTGGCTCTGGCAGGACTGGCTCGACGCCCTCGACGAGACCGAGGTCGACGACTGCCGCTGGACCCCCTGCTTCGACTGCGGCGTCTGCCCCCAGATGGGCACCGAGATCGAGATCGGCCCCACCGGCAAGACCCTGCTGCCGCTGACCGTGCTCGGCGCCGGCCGCCCGGCGCTCGCCGAGCACACGCACGCCTGACGCCCGCGAGCGGTCGGCGACTACCCCGGCATCCGAGGTGGTGTGTGGTGTCACCCCGAAAGCCCGGATGCCGTACGCACGCCGGTGACAGGATGAGGGCGTGGCCACGGCGAGCACGAGCAGCCATCGCCGGGCGTTGCTCATGGGCACCGACTCCGGTCGCGACGCCATCCGCCGGATCGGGTTCGCGGTGCTGGCGCTGTTCCTCGTCACGGTGGTGGGCACGGTCGGCTACGTCGTGCTCGGCTTCGGCCCGCTCGACGCGCTCTACCAGACCGTCACCACCGTCGCGACGGTCGGCTTCCGCGAGGTGCAGCCGCTCGACCACGCCGGCCAGGTCTTCACCATGGTGCTCATCGTCCTCGGCGTCGGCACCGTGCTCTACAACCTCGGCGTGCTCGTCGAGGCCGTGACCGAGGGCCACCTGCGCGAGTACCTCTGGAGGAGCCGCATGGACCGGGACATCTCGCACCTGCGCGACCACGTGATCGTCTGCGGGCACGGCCGGGTGGGCCGCTCCGCCACCCGCGCGCTCGTCGACACCGGCCACCGGGTGGTCGTCGTCGACAGCGACCCGCTCAAGCTCGAGGGGCTCGCCGAGCCGCACGTGCTCGGCGACGCGTCGCGCGACGACACCTTGCACGAGGCCGGCATCGAGCACGCCCGGGCGCTGATCTGCGCGCTCGGCACCGACGCCGAGACCATGTACGCGACCCTGTCGGCCCGCGCGCTGCGCCCCGACCTGGTCATCATCAGCCGGGCCCGCACCCTGGACTCCAAGGAGAAGCTGGTGCTCGCCGGCGCCACCCGGGCGGTCAACCCCCAGCTGATCGGCGGCCGGCGGATGGCGTCGTTCGCCCTCTACGCCGACGTCGCCGAGTTCCTCGACGAGGTGATGCACGAGGACGACCTCGACTTCCGCATCGAGCAGGTGCGGCTCGCCGATCACAGCCCGCTCGCCGGGCGCACCGTCGGGGAGGTCGACGTGCCCGCGCTGTCCGGCTGCCAGCTGCTCGCCGTGCGCCAGCCGCGCAAGGGGGCGTTCCTGCCCAACCCGGCGGCGGACACCGTGATCGAGGTGGGCTCGACGCTCATCGTGTTCGGCTCGCCCGAGCAGGTGGGCGCGCTGCGCGCGTCGGCCGCCGGCTGAGCAGAATGGGGCCATGAGCCCCCTTGACGCCGCGGCCGAGATCACCCTGCGCTTCCTCGCCGCGCCCACGGATGCCGGTCAGTCCGGCTCGGTCTCGGCCGGGCGGGTGCTCGAGTGGATCGACAAGGCGGGGTATGCCGCGGCCGCCGGGTGGAGCGGCACGTATGCCGTCACGGCCTACGTGGGCAACGTGCGGTTCACCCGCCCGGTGGAGGTCGGCGAGCTCGTCGAGGTCACCGCCCGGGTGGTGCACACCGGGCGCTCGTCGATGCACATCACGGTCGACGTGGCGTCGGGCCAGCCGCGTACCCGGGAGATGGCGCCGGCCACCCGCTGCCTGATCATCTTCGTGGCCGTCGACGAGGAGGGCCGCTCGACGCCGGTGCCGCCGCTGGTGCCGCGCACCCAGGGGCAGGAGCTCGAGGAGCGCTGGGCGGCGCGGCGGGCCGACCTGCGCGCGCAGGTCGAGGCCGCGATGGCCGGGGTCGAGTACACCGATGCCGGCACCGCGCCGCGCGTCGTCATGCGCTTCCTCGCGGCCCCGACCGACGTCAACTGGGGTGGCAAGGTGCACGGCGGCATCGTCATGCGCTGGATCGACGAGGCCGCGCACGTGCTCGCCACGCAGTGGACCGGGAACCGCACCAACGTCGCGATCTTCACCGGCGGCGTGCGGTTCTACCGGCCGCTGCGGATCGGCCACGTCGTCGAGGTGGAGGCCCGGCTGCTGCACACCGGCCGCACCGCGATGCACGTGGGCGTGCACGTGCGCTCGGGCGACCCGTCGCAGGGGCCGGGCGGCATGGAGCTGACCACCTACTGCCGCACCATCTTCGTCGCCATCGACGACGAGCGGCGGGCAGTGCCCTGCCCCACCTGGGTGCCGGCCAACGACGAGGACCGGGCCCTGGACGCCCACGCGGTCGAGCTCGTGAAGATCCGAGACCAGTTCGACGCCTGACACGGCGTCGCAGGCCGGTCCGCCCGTCGGCCGACCCGTGACGCCGCCCAGTCATCCATCGACTTCGTGCGATTTGCACGCGGTTCTCGCAGCCCGGGGCCGTGCGAAACCGTGTGTAAACCGCACGAAGTGGGGACTCCGGTGCCGACTGACCGATTACCCCGCGGACTGTCTCGACTGATTGCGGATTTCCCACCTCCGCCGTCGGGTGTGGAGCGGGTGGCGGCGGGGGAGATCCGCAATGAGTCGGAGCATGTGTGGTTGACGATAGTGTGTGACACACAGTATTGTGTTCGGCATGCCGGTTGACGACGACGTGCTCGCGCAGCACCTCCAGGAGCTGCGGCGGGGGACCGTGGTCGTCGCCGCGCTGGCGACGCTGCGCACCCCGGGCTACGGCTACGCGCTGCTCGAGACACTGGCCGGCGCCGGCTTCGGCGTCGACGCCAACACGCTCTACCCGCTGCTGCGCCGGCTCGAGAAGCAGGGCCTGCTGGTGTCGGAGTGGAACACCGACGACACCCGGCCGCGCAAGTTCTACCGCACCAGTGCTGCCGGACTGGAGCTGCTCGCCACCCTGCGCGACGACTGGCGGGCGCTCGACGCCGCCATCACCGACCTGACCTGATGCCGGCCCGGCAACCACAGACCTGACGACCCGAGCGAGAGGACGAGCCATGACCTCCACACTGACCGACCGCTACGTGAACGCCACCGTGCGCAGCCTCGACGACGAGCAGCGCGCCGAGGTGGAGCGCGAGCTGCGCACGACCATCGAGGACATGATCGACGGCCGGCTCCAGGCCGGCGCCCCGTCACGGCCGGATGCCGAGCGCGAGGTGCTCGTCGAGCTCGGCGACCCGCTGCGCCTGGCGGCGGGCTACTCCGGCCGGCCGCTGTACCTCATCGGCCCCACCGTCTACCCGCAGTGGCGCCGGGTGCTCACCCTGCTGCTCCCGACGCTGCCCCCACTGGTCGCCGCGATCAACCTGGTCGTGCGCCTCTTCGTCGACGACGTCGCGACCGACGGCATCGGCCCGGCGGTCGTCGGGGCGCTGTGGGTCGGGCTGATGGTCGCCGTCAACGTGCTCGTCTGGGTGACGGTCGTGTTCGCCCTGGTCGAGCGCGGCCGGGTCACCGACGTCGAGCTCGGCTGGGACCCCGACCAGCTGCCCGACGACGACGGCACGGCTCCGTCGGGCTCGGCGAGACCGTGGCCTCGGTCGGCGTTCCTGCGTCGCGGCGGCGCTGGCGATCCTGTGGCAGCAGACCAGCTCGCCGGTGACCTCAGGGGGCGAGTCCGTGCCCGTGCTCGACCCGGCCCTGTGGTCGGGCGTGCTGCCCGCGCTGCTGCTCGTGCTCGCCGGCCAGGCGGTGGTGGCCGTCGCCGCCTACCGGCGCGGTCGCTGGAGCACCGGCCTGGCCGTCGCCGAGGTCGCCCTCGACGTTGCCTTCGCCGTGCCGGTGCTGGTGCTGCTGTGGGCCGGCGCCCTGTTCAACCCCGACTTCATCGACGTGCTCGTCGACGGCGGGTGGGCGAACGCCGAGCGCGACCTCACGGTCACCACCGCGATCGGGGTCGCGGTCGTGCTGGTCTATAGCGTGGTCGAGGCGGTCCGCCGCTCGCGCGCGTCCCGGCATCCCTGACGCCCCTCCACCCTCGAACGTGGGTGATTCCCGTCGCCTGGGCAACGGGAATCACCCACGTTCGCAGGGGAACTCGGGGCAGATGGCCGCTCAGGCGTAGAGCGCGCCCACGACCTCGCGGAAGGCCGCCGTGTGCCGGTCGACGTCGGCGCGGCTGGTCTCGGGGCACATCAGCGCCATGTTGTGGAACGGCGTCATCAGGATGCCGCGGTTGCACATCGCGAGGTGCATGTAGGCGTCGATGTCGTCGTCGTGCGCGACGGCCGACTCCTCGCCGGTGCGCGGCGCGGGCCGGACGAACCGGTACTCGGCGCGCGCCCCCAGCTGCGAGATCGACCACGGCACGTCGAGCTCGTCGAGGGTGGCCTGCACCCCGGCGGTGAACACGGTGGCGAGCTCGGTCATGTGCGCGAACGCCTCGGGGGTGAGCACCTCGCCCAGGGTGGCCTGCATCGCCGCCGTCGACAGCGCGTTGCCGGCGAGCGTGCCGCCCACCCCGCCGACGTCGATGATGTCGGCGTCACCGGCATCGGTGTGGCCGGTGATCGCGGCCGCGACCTCCTCGGTGATGCCGTAGGCGCCCGACGGGATGCCGCCGCCGATCGACTTGCCGATGACGAAGATGTCGGGCTCCAGGCCCCACTCGGTCGTGGCACCGCCCCAGCCGGCCGAGAAGGTGTGCGTCTCGTCGATCATCAGCAGCGCGCCGTAGCGGGTGGCGAGGTCGCGCAGCCCCTCCATGAACCCGGGCTCGGGCAGCACGATGCCGATGTTGGTGAGCGCCGGCTCGGTGAGGATGGCGGCCACGTCGCCGTGCGCCAGCTCGCGCTCGACCGAGGCCAGGTCGTTCCAGGTCGCGGCCCGGGTGGTGAGGTCGAGCGGCACCGGGGGAGCGACGTTGCCGGGGCGCGACTCCGCCTTGCCGTCGGGACCGGGGATCGCGAAGGTCTCGTCGACCGAGCCGTGGTAGCAGTAGCCGAAGACCAGGATCTTCGGCCTGCCGGTGGCCAGCCGGGCCAGGCGCACGGCCCAGCGGTTGGCGTCGGTGGCCGAGAGCGTGAAGCTCCACAGCGGCATCGCGAAGCGCCGGGTCAGCTCGGCGCCGACCCACTGCGCGTCGGCGGTCGGCAGCATCGTCGTGATGCCGCCGAGGTCGCCCATCCGGCGGGCGACGGCCTCGACCGTCGCGCGGGGGGAGTGCCCGGCCATCGCCCCGGTGTCGCCGAGCGCGAAGTCGACGTAGGTGTGGCCGTCGACGTCGGAGATCCGGTTGCCGCGGGCGTTGTCGAGGTAGAGCGGGAAGCCGCCGCTCCACTTGTTCATCCAGGTCATCGGCACCTTGCCGAACAGGTTGCTGCCCTGCTCGAACAGCTCGCGGCTGCGTGGGTGGCGCTGCGTGTAGTCGGCCTGCTCGGCGGCGAGCAGGGTGCGAAGGCGGGTGCGGTCGATGTCCGGCATGGGGGAACGCTATCGCCACCGATGGCGTGCGCAACAGGGCGTCCCGCCATCGGATACGTCGGTGAAGCGCCCCGAAGGCTGCGGGATCCGCAGCGATGCCGGGTCACGGCATCCGCCCGCCTAGGCTGGTGCGCCATGGCCCAGCGCACCCCCGACGGACCCCCGCCCGCCCCGGCGGTCCAGAAGCTCCGGATCCGCTACGCGAAGCGGGGCCGGCTGCGTTTCTCCTCCACCCGCGACTTCGCCCGGGCCCTGGAGCGGGCGCTGCGCCGGGCCGACGTGCCGATGGCGTTCTCCGGCGGCTTCCACCCGCACCCGCTGATCTCCTACGCCAACGCGGCGCCCACCGGCACGGCCAGCGAGGCGGAGTACTTCGAGATCCGGGTGACCGAGCGGGTCGACCCCGAGGCCGTGCGCGCGGCGCTCGACGAGGCGCTGCCCGAGGGGCTCGACGTGGTCGAGGTGGTGCAGGCCGGGCCGGGGGCCCTCGCCGACCGGCTCGAGGGCAGCGAGTGGCGGATCGTGGTGCGCGGCGCCGACCCGGCGGAGGTGCGCGATGCCGTGGCCGGCTACCTCGCGGTCGACGTCGCGGAGGCGACCCGCACCTTCAAGACCGGGCCGCGCACCTTCGACACGCGCGGGGCGGTGCTGGCCATGGAGGTCACCGGGGTCGACGACGAGGGGTGTGCGATACTGCGGGTGGTCGCTCGGCACACCACACCGGCCGTGCGCCCCGACGACATCCTGACCGCACTGCGCGCAGTGACCGGGTTCTCGCCACCGGTCCCACCCCTGGTGACCCGGCTGGCGCAAGGGCCTCTGCTCGACGCAACTGCTGGGGTGGCCGACCCGTTGGCCGCCGACAAGGACGCCGCCGGCTCCGGATAGGTGCCGCGCCGCCCGCGCGAGCCGCTCCGGGGCAGCTAGTCGACTTCCGTACGGGGTGCGCCCCGCACGATCCGATCGCACCACGCGGTCGACGCGGAGCCGGTCTTTTTCCAGGCCGAACCCGGTGTGGGCGTCGCCCCGTGGGTGACGAAAGGGGCCCTTGATGGCTTCCGAGAACGACCAGCCCACCTCCGACGCCACCGCGGATGCCGTCCTCGCGGTCGACGTCCCCGGCGCCGACGCGCCGGCACCCGCCGAGAAGCCCAAGCGGCGCCGCGCCACCAAGAAGGCCGCCGCCCCCAAGGCCGCCTCGGATGCCGGGGTCGTCACCGACGCCGCGGCCGTGCCGGATGCCGTTGCCGATCACCGACGCCGACCCGACCGCGCCCGACGCCGAGGCGCCGGTGAAGAAGGCCCCCCGCAAGCGGGCCACCAAGGCGGCGACCAAGGCCGCGGCGACGACAGAGGCCGACACGACCGCCGAGGCCGCAGCGGCCCCCGAGGCTGCGACGACTGCCGACGCCGGGTCCACGAAGACCGCCCGCAAGCGGACCACCAGCAAGAAGACCGAGGCCAAGGCCCCCGCCAAGCGGACCCGCAAGGCGACCAAGGCCGCGACGTCGACCGAGCCGGTCGCCGAGGACGTCGCCACGCCGGTCGACGACGAGCTCCTGGCGCCGCTGGCCCACACCGGCGAGGCCGTCATCGACGACGACGCCCTCGACGTCGAGCTCGACGTGCCGGGCGAGGACCCCGAGCAGGCCGAGCCCGTCGAGCCCGAGGACTCCCCGGTCGTGCCCAGCTTCGGCGTGCTCTTCCAGGCCCCCGAGCCGGTCACCCCCCGCCGCCGCCGCGCGACGTCTCCCGTGCAGGCCCCCGCCGAGCGGGTCGCCGAGGTGGAGCCGGCCGCAGCCAGCACCGAGGCCGAGCCCCGGCCACCGACGAGGCCCCCGCCGAGGACGAGGCCAGCGCACCGGAGGCGCGCGGTGGCCGTCGCAGCCGCGGACGCGGTGGGCGCGGCGCCCGGGGCGGTCGGGCCCAGGCCGGCGAGAGCACCGACGAGGCCGGATCGGCTGACGCCGAGGCCGCCACGCGACGACGAGCAGGGCGAGCCCGACACCGACCGCCAGGCCGACGACCGCTCCACCGACGAGGGCGAGGGCGGCTCGCGCAGCCGCCGCCGCCGCGGTGGCCGCGGGCGCCGCGGCCGCAGCCAGGCCGACGACGAGCAGGGCAGCGCCTCCGACGCCTCGGGGGAGTCCACCGACGAGGCGGGCGACACCGGCCCCGACGAGCAGGGCGACGACGGCGACGGCGGCACCAGCCGTCGCCGGCGCCGCCGCCGCCGCGGTGGGGCGTCCGGTGACGGCGACAGCGACGACCCGCCCGGCACCACCACCCGGGTGCGCGAGCCGCGCTCGCAGCGCGACGAGCCGACCGCCGTCAAGGGCTCGACCCGCCTGGAGGCCAAGAAGCAGCGTCGCCGCGAGGGCCGCGAGGCCGGCCGGCGCCGCACGATCATCACCGAGGCCGAGTTCCTCGCCCGCCGCGAGAGCGTCGAGCGGGTCATGGTCGTGCGCGGCCGCGGCGACCGCACCCAGATCGGCGTGCTCGAGGACGGCGTGCTCGTCGAGCACTACGTCTCGCGCGAGACCACGGCATCCATGGCCGGCAACGTCTACCTCGGCCGGGTGCAGAACGTGCTGCCGTCGATGGAGGCCGCCTTCGTCGACATCGGCAAGGGCCGCAACGCCGTGCTCTACGCCGGTGAGGTCAACTGGGACGCCGCCGGGCTCGAGGGCGGCTCGGCCCGCCGCATCGAGAACGCGCTGAGCTCGGGCGACACCGTGCTCGCCCAGGTCACCAAGGACCCGATCGGCCACAAGGGCGCCCGGCTCACCTCGCAGATCAGCCTGCCGGGCCGCTACCTGGTCTACGTGCCCGAGGGCCAGATGACCGGCATCTCGCGCAAGCTGCCCGACACCGAGCGGGCCCGCCTCAAGGCGATCCTCAAGGAGGTCGTGCCCGACTCCGCGGGCGTCATCGTGCGCACCGCCGCCGAGGGTGCCTCCGAGGAGGAGCTGCGCGCCGACGTCGATCGGCTCACCAAGATCTGGGACAAGATCAAGGCCAAGGCCGCGTCGGCCGGCGCCAAGAAGGCCGGCAGCGGCGGCGCCCCGGTGCTGCTGCACGGCGAGCCCGACCTCACCGTGCGCGTCATCCGCGACGTGTTCACCGAGGACTTCACCTCCCTGGTCGTCTCCGGCGACAAGGCGTGGGGCGAGGTCAGCCAGTACGTCGAGGACGTCGCACCCGACCTCGCGCCGCGCCTGCAGCGCTGGACCGCCGAGGAGGACGTCTTCGCGGCGCACCGCATCGACGAGTCGCTGGCCAAGGCGATGGACCGCAAGGTGTGGCTGCCCTCGGGTGGCTCGCTGGTCATCGACCGCACCGAGGCGATGACCGTCGTCGACGTCAACACCGGCAAGTTCGTCGGCTCCGGGGGCAACCTCGAGGAGACCGTCACCAAGAACAACCTCGAGGCGGCCGAGGAGATCGTGCGTCAGCTGCGGCTGCGCGACATCGGCGGCATCATCGTCATCGACTTCATCGACATGGTCCTGGAGTCCAACCGCGACCTCGTCGTGCGCCGGCTGCTCGAGTGCCTCGGGCGCGACCGCACCAAGCACCAGGTCGCCGAGGTCACCTCGCTCGGCCTGGTGCAGATGACCCGCAAGCGGGTCGGCTCCGGCCTGGTCGAGGTGTTCTCCGAGCAGTGCGAGCACTGCGGCGGGCGCGGCATCGTCGTGCACACCGAGCCGATCGACCGCAGCGGCGCCAACGGTGGCGGCGGCAGCAGCGACTCCGGCGGGGCCCGCTCCGGGCGGGGCCGTCGCGGCACCACCACCGGCACGCCCCAGCCGGGCAACGGCGGCAACGGGCGCTCCGACCGGTGACGAGGTGCAGCGCTCCGGGCCCACCGCGGCCCAGATCGCCGCGGCCGCGCACGCCGCGGCCCTGCGCCGCGCCGAGGCCGGCGAGGCCACGACCGACGTCGACGACGCCAGCGCCACCGAGCAGGAGAAGGCCGCCGTCGCCCAGACGTCGTTCGACGCCACGACCGACGCCGAGGCCGCCGAGGTCGTGACCGACGCCGCGTCCGGCGCCGACAGCGAGCCCGTCGCCGAGGTGGTGCCGGATGCCGTGCCGGTCGCCGATGGCGTCGACAGCGCGCCCGATGCCGAGGTGGTGCCGGATGCCGAGCCCGTCGCGGAGGTGCCCGCGGACGCCGAGCCCGCCGCCGACGTGGCCACAGATGCCGAGCCCGTCGTCGCCGAGCCCGAGCCCGGTCGCCGACGTCCGAGCCCGACCCGAGCCGGTCGCCGTCGCACCCGAGCCGGTGGTGGCTGCTCCTCGGGCCCGCCGCAAGCGCGGGCGGGTGGTCGCCCCGGCGGGACCGCCGCGCGCGACGGCATCCGAGGACGCCAGCAGCGAGGCCGGCGCCGAGCCGTCCGAGGTGCCCGCCCACTGATTTGGCCGCCCACCACCGGCACCGGTAGTCTTGACAGTCGGTGCGCCCACCGAGCCGATGTCCCGTGTCGTAAGCGGGAGCCACGTCAGCCGGTTTCCCAGAGAGCGCTCCCGTAGCGAAAGTGAGTACGAAACGTGTACGCGATTGTGCGCGCAGGTGGTCGCCAGGAGAAGGTCTCCGTCGGCGACGTCCTGCTCATCGACAAGATCGGCCAGGCCGGTGACACCGTGCAGCTGCAGCCGCTGCTCGTCGTCGACGGGGGAACCGTCACGAGCGACGCGAGCAAGCTCGCCAAGGTCAAGGTCACCGCTGAGGTCGTCAAGGCCGCCAAGGGTCCCAAGATCACGATCCTGAAGTACAAGAACAAGACCGGTTACCGCAAGCGCCAGGGTCACCGCCAGCCGCTGACCCAGGTCAAGATCACGGCGATCGACGCCTGAGCCCGTTTCGACCTCACTGACACACAAGGACTACTGACATGGCACACAAGAAGGGTGCGTCCTCGACCCGCAACGGTCGCGACAGCAACGCCCAGTACCTCGGCGTCAAGCGCTTCGGCGGCCAGGCCGTCAACGCCGGCGAGATCCTCGTCCGCCAGCGCGGCACGCACTTCCACCCCGGTGACGGCGTCGGCCGTGGCGGCGACGACACGCTGTTCGCGCTCGTCGCGGGTGCGGTGAAGTTCGGCACCAAGCGCGGCCGCAAGACCGTCAACATCATCCCGGCGGAGACCGTCGCCGCGGAGTGACTCCGGCGCCGGGTGCTCGCCACCTGGCCGCATGACCACGTCGTGAGGGGCGGGCCGCTTCCGGCCCGCCCCTCACGGCATCCCAGAAGAGTTTCGCGAGACCTTGAGGAGCGAGAAGCATGACGACCTTCGTCGACCGCGTCGTGCTGCACGTCGCCGCCGGGAACGGTGGCCACGGCGTGGCCTCGGTCAAGCGTGAGAAGTTCAAGCCGCTCGGCGGCCCCGACGGCGGCAACGGCGGCAAGGGCGGCTCGGTCATCCTGGCCGTCGACCCGCAGTCGACCACCCTGCTCGACTACCACCACACGCCGCACCGCAAGGCCACCAACGGCAAGCCCGGTGGCGGCGACGAGCGCAACGGGGCCGACGGCGCCGACCTCGTGCTGCCCGTGCCCGAGGGCACCGTCGTCAAGGACGGCACCGGCACCGTGCTCGCCGACCTGGTCGGCCACGACGCGAGCTTCGTCGTCGCGCGCGGCGGCCGCGGCGGCCTGGGCAACAAGGCCCTGGCGTCCCCCCGACGCAAGGCGCCCGGGTTCGCCCTGCTCGGTGAGCCCGGCGAGTCGATCGACATCGTGCTCGAGCTCAAGTCGCTCGCCGACGTCGCCCTGATCGGCTTCCCGAGCGCCGGCAAGTCCTCGCTCGTCTCGGTGATGTCGGCCGCCCGCCCGAAGATCGCCGACTACCCGTTCACCACCCTGGTGCCCAACCTCGGGGTCGTCACCGCCGGGTCGCAGCGCTTCACGATGGCCGACGTGCCCGGGCTGATCCCGGGCGCCAGCGAGGGCAAGGGCCTGGGCCTGGAGTTCCTGCGCCACGTCGAGCGCTGCTCGGTGCTCGTGCACGTCGTCGACTGCGCGACGCTCGAGCCGGGACGCGACCCGATGACCGACCTCGAGGTGATCGAGGCCGAGCTGGCCGCCTACGTCACCGACGACTCGCTCGGTGGCCGTCCGCTGTCGGACCGCACCCGCGTCATCGTGCTCAACAAGGCCGACGTGCCCGATGCGCTCGACCTCGCCGAGATGGTGCGGCCGCTGCTCGAGGAGCGCGGCCTGGAGGTGCACATCGTCTCGGCGGTCGCGCACACCGGTCTCAAGGAGCTCACCTTCGCGCTGTCCCGCCACGTGCTCGCGGCGCGGGCCGAGATCGAGTCGCGCGTCATGGAGCGCCCGCGGGTCGTCATCCGGCCGGTCGCCGTCGACGACGCCGGGTTCGTCGTGCGCCGCGAGAACACCCCCGACGGCGAGGTCTTCCGGGTGCTCGGGGAGCGTCCCCGGCGCTGGATCAACCAGACCGACTTCTCCAACGACGAGGCCGTGGGCTACCTGGCCGACCGGCTCAGCCGGCTCGGGGTCGAGGACGCGCTGCTCAAGGCCGGTGCCGTGTCGGGGTCGACGGTGCTCATCGGACCCGAGGACAACGCCGTGGTCTTCGACTGGGAGCCGACCATGTCCGCCGGCGCCGAGCTGCTCGGCGGCCCCCGCGGCAGCGACGTGCGCCTCGAGGCCGAGGGCGGGCGCAAGACCCGCGACGAGCGCCGTGCGCACTTCCACGCCCGCAAGGACGCCCAGACCGCGGCTCGCACCGAGCTGGCGCAGGAGCGCGACGCCGGGCACTGGGCGTCCGTGGCCGACGAGGACTGAGCCGGATGCCGGACACCGCCGCGGGTCTGCGGCGCACCGTGGGCGAGGGGCACCGCCTCGTGGTCAAGGTGGGGTCCTCGTCGTTGACGACGGCCGACGGGGGACCCCTGGACCTCGGCGCGCTCGGCGCCCTGGTCGACGTGCTGGCGGCGCGCCGCGCGGCGGGCCACCAGGTGGTGCTGGTGTCGTCGGGTGCGATCGCGGCCGGCATCCGCCCGCTGGGGCTGGCACGGCGGCCCTCCGACCTGGCCACCCAGCAGGCGGCGGCATCGGTGGGGCAGGGGGCGCTGGTCGCGGCCTACCAGGCGGCCTTCTCGGCGCACGGGCTCACCGTGGGGCAGGTGCTGCTCACCGCCGACGACGTCACCCGACGCACGCACTACACGAACGCCCGGCGCACCCTGGAGCGGCTGCTCGAGCTCGGCATCGTGCCGATCGTCAACGAGAACGACACGGTGGCCACCCACGAGATCCGGTTCGGCGACAACGACCGGCTGGCGGCACTGGTGGCCGACCTGGTGGCGGCCGACGGGTTGGTCCTGCTGACGGACGTCGACGCGCTCTACGACGGGCCGCCGTCGCGCGGCGGCTCGCGACGGGTGCCGCTGGTCGCGACGACCGACGACCTCGACGCCGTGACGATCGGCGGCACCGGGTCGTCGGTGGGCAGCGGCGGCATGGTGACCAAGGTGGAGGCGGCCGGGATCGCCGGTGCGGCCGGCATCCCGACGCTGTTGACCCGGCTGCCCGACGTGACGGCCGCGCTCGGCGGCGCTGACCTCGGGACGGTGTTCGCGCCGGCGGCGGCGACCCGGGCGTCGCGCAAGCGCTGGCTGGCGCACGCGACGACGGCACGCGGGCGGCTGGTGCTCGACGAGGGAGCGGTCGCGGCGGTGACGGTGCGACGCAAGTCGCTGCTGCCGGCGGGGATCACCGGGGTGGAGGGGGCCTTCGCGGCGGGGGACCCGGTCGACGTCTGCACCCCCGAGGGCCTGGTCATCGCCCGGGGGCTGGTCAACTACGCGTCGGCGGAGCTGCCCCGGCTGCTCGGGCGCTCGACGCGCGACCTGGCCCGTGAGCTCGGGCCGGCGTACGAGCGCGAGGTCATCCACCGCGACGACCTCGTGGTGCTCTGAGGGGTCGCTCCCGGGGGGTACGCGCGTCAGCGCAGCTGCCGCACCTCGAACTGCATCCGCGGGTGGGCGATGGCGTCCTGGCTCTGCACGAGCTGAAGCTCGCGCCGGCCCGACTCGTGCGTGGTGGTGAGCAGGTCGAAGACGCTCGAGACGGTGCGCCCGAGGGCGAGGCCGGCATCCTGGGTCTGGAGCAGGTGGGCGGTGAAGAGGGCGGCGGTGACGTCGCCGGAGCCGTTGGCCTTCATCGGCAGCTGAGGGGTCTGCACGATCCACGCGCCGTCGCCGTGCACGGCGAGCATCTCGATGGTGCCCTCGGGCCGGTCGGGGCGCAGCACGCTGGTGACCAGCACGGTGCCCGGACCCATGTCGCGGGCGCGCTCGACCGACTCGAGGGTGGAGTCGAGGTCGGCCGGCTCGGTCTCGGTGAGGAAGCCGAGCTCGAACTGGTTGGGCGTGATCAGGTCGGCCTTCGGCACCACCTTCTCGCGCAGCAGCACCGGGATGGCGGGGTGCACGAAGCAGCCGGATGCCGCGTTGCCCATGACCGGGTCGCACGCGTAGATCGCGGCCGGGTTGGCGGCCTTGGTGCGGGCGACCGCGTCGAGGATGACCTCGCCGATCTGCTCGCCGCCCTGGTAGCCGGACAGCACGGCGTCGACCTCGGGCAGCGCGCCGCGCTCCTCGATGCCGGTGACGACCTCGCGGACGTCGTCGGGCGCCATCAGCGGGCCGCGCCAGGCGCCGTAGCCGGTGTGGTTGGAGAAGTGCACCGTGTGCACCGGCCACACCTCGACCCCGAGCCGCTGGAGCGGGAAGACCGCGGCGGAGTTGCCGACGTGGCCGTAGGCCACCGAGGACTGGATGGACAGGATCGTCGTCACCGACCCATCCTCGCACCCGGGTCGACCCGACCGCGGCGGGCCGTCGGAGCTGCCTGAGGTGCCTCTGGAGGCGGGGGCGCGTCCCGCGACGCGCCCGACAAGGGTCCAGTGGGGGACGTCCGGATGCTCCACCTGGTGAGCCGCGTCGGCACCAACCCCCTATGTGGTGCCGGCCTGTCCGCCACGTGAAGCACACAGGGGGTTGGTGCCGGGTTGGCTCACCCTGTGAAGCGCATAGGGGGTTGGTGCCACGTTGGCTCACCTGGTGAAGCATCCGGACCTCGCCGCAGATGGGTTCCTGGGGGACGCTACGAGAACGTCTCTCGGTCACTATTGGATGCACCTCCTCAGTGAGCAACTTTGAAAGTTGCTCACTGGTGGGGAGCATCCAATAGGGGCGGGCGAAGACCTTTCTCCGGGCGGGCCTCTGGGCCCGACTCCGGGCCCCCTCAGGCCCCGCCTCCGGCCACGGTCCGCTGCCCGAGCCGTGGGCGGCTCCGGCGCACCCCAGCGCGGCGCGGCATACCCTTGGAGGCATGGCTGACCGCACCTCCGGCATCGACCCGGCCGACGTCGAGCGGGTCCGCGAGCTCGCCCAGGCCGCCCGCACCGCCTCCCGCCGACTCGCCCTGCTGTCCCGCGCCGAGAAGGACGCCGCGCTGCGCACCCTCGCCGACGACCTCGACGCCGCCACCGAGCAGGTCGTCGCGGCCAACGAGCGCGACCTCGCCCGCGGCGCCGAGCACGGCATGCCCGAGAGCCTCCAGGACCGCCTGCGCCTCGACCCGCCCCGCCTCGCCGCCGTCGCCCAGGCCCTGCGCGACATCGCCGCCCTGCCCGACCCGGTCGGCGAGGTCGTGCGCGGCTCGACCCTGGCCAACGGCCTCGAGATCCGCCAGGTCCGCGTCCCGATGGGCGTGGTCGGCATGATCTACGAGGCCCGCCCCAACGTCACCGTCGACGCCGCCGGGCTCGGCCTGAAGAGCGGCAACGCCGTCATCCTGCGCGGTGGCAGCGCCGCCGCCGACACCAACCGGGCCACCGTCGCCGTGCTCCGCGCGAGCCTGGAGCGCCAGGGCCTGCCCGCCGATGCCGTCGGGCTCCTCGAGGGCGGGCACGGCGCCGTCCGCGCCCTGATGACCGCCCGCGGCCTGGTCGACCTGCTCATCC
The DNA here is from genome assembly GCA_963806295.1 of uncultured Actinomycetota bacterium. Lineage (GTDB taxonomy): Bacteria > Actinomycetota > Actinomycetes > Actinomycetales > Dermatophilaceae > Fodinibacter. The sequence goes on from CAWDXP010000017.1 coordinate 65,475, forward strand.
CGCGCGGCGGCGCCGACCTCATCCAGACCGTGGTCACCGAGTCGACCGTCCCGGTCATCGAGACCGGCATCGGCAACTGCCACGTCTACGTCGACCGGGCCGCCGACCTCGACAAGGCCCTCGCCATCACGGTCAACTCCAAGACCCACCGGCCCAGCGTCTGCAACGCGGCCGAGTCACTGCTGGTGCACCGCGACGTCGCCGCCGCGTTCCTGCCGAAGGCGCTCGCCGCCCTGTCCGGCGAGGGCGTCGCGCTGCACACCGACCCGGATGCCGGTGCGCAGGCCGACACCGCCGGCGTCGCCCACGACGCGGTCACCGACGAGCACTTCGCCACCGAGTTCCACGGCCTGGAGATGTCGGTGGGCGTCGTCGACGACCTCGACGCGGCGCTCGACCACATCCGCCGCTACGGCTCGGGCCACACCGAGGCCATCGTCACCGAGGACCGCGCCGCCGCCCGCCGGTTCACCGCCGAGGTCGACGCCGCGGCGGTCATGGTCAACGCGAGCACCCGCTTCACCGACGGCGGCGAGTTCGGCTTCGGCGCCGAGATCGGCATCTCGACCCAGAAGCTGCACGCCCGCGGCCCGATGGCCCTGCCCGAGCTGACGACGACCAAGTGGGTCGTCGAGGGAGACGGTCAGATCAGGGTCTGACCGTCGCGGCTCTCGCCGGCGGCCACGTCGAGCGAGTCGTGGGCGACGAAGTACGACGGTCGCGCCTGCAGGGCGACGTAGGTGCGCCCCACGTACTCCCCGAGGATGCCGAGCGCGAGCAGCTGCACCGCGCCAACCGCCGCGACGATGACGACCGTCGACGTCCAGCCGGGAAGGGTGTTGCCGAGCAGCAGCGCGACGAGCGCATAGATGAGCACGCCGATCGCCGCCAACCCACCGACCAGCCCGATCCAGGTCGCGAAGCGCAGGGGAGCGGTGGAGAACCCGGTGATGCCGTCGATGGAGAGCCGGATCATCTTGCCCAGGGGGTACTTGGAGTCGCCCGCGGCGCGCGCCGCCCGTGCGTAGTTCACCGAGGCGCTCGGGAAGCCCAGTGCGGGCACGACCAGCCGCAGCACCCGGCCGTGCTCGGGCAGTGCGTTCACGGCATCCACGGTGGCGCGCGACATCATCCGGTAGTCGCCGGCATCCACCCGCGCGTCGACGTCCGACATCGCCCGCACCGAGCGGTAGAACGCCCGGGCGGTCACCCGCTTGAAGGCGGTGTCGGTGGACCGGTCGGTGCGCACCCCGTAGACGACGTCGACGCCCTGGCCGCGGGCGACGGCGAGCATCTCGCCGATCACCTCGGGCGGGTCCTGCAGGTCGGCGTCGAGGGTGACCACCCACTGGCCGCGGGAGCGGGCCAGGCCGGCCGAGATGGCGGCCTGGTGGCCGGCGTTGGCCCGCAACCGGATCACCCGCACCTCGGGCCACTCGCGCCGCAGCCGCTGCAGCAGCACCGGGGTGCCGTCGGTGGAGCCGTCGTCGACGCAGAGGATCTCGTAGGACACACCCCATCCGTCGGCGGCGGGGCGCAGTCGCTCCACGAGCAGCGGCAGCACGGCCTCCTCGTTGTACATGGGGACCACGACGCTCAGGTCGACCGGGGCGGTGGGCATGGGGCAAGGGTAGATCGCCCGGCACCGGCACACCCGGCGACCGGCGGGCCGCCCGCTCGCCAAAGGGCATCCCCACCCGGCCCGACCCCTGCACGGGCTGAAGGCCCCCGAGTATGAGATCGGGGGCCTTCGGCGGCCGGCGGTGCCGACGTGTCGAGCCGGTCGGTCCCTGCGGCGTGAACCGCGGGGTCAGCCACGCGACGGTGGCGCCGCCCCCGTGAAGGGACGAACTTCGACTCAGGTCGCTTGGCCGCGGCACCCACGCCGTCGCGCGCTCGTGACCGCCCTTGCGAGGCTGCCACGTCCGTCCCAGCAAGCCGGGCGAGGTCGGTGCCGTTATCCGTACGACCTGCCCCCTTGCCCGTTTCGACGATTTCTCGCTGGCGCGGTCGTGGAGGCGTGTCGACCTTTCTAGTGCCGAAATGCCCTGCCGCGCAAGCGCACCAGAAAGTTTGTGCGTGGTATCTCAGGCCCCGGCGCGTCGTCCACAGCCGGTGAGCGCGCGCACCCCGTTCGTGCACAGGGCTGTGGACGAACTTGGTGGACAAGCGAGGCGCTAGGCTGACCCGCATGTCGATGACCGTTGCCCGCTTCCTGAGCGAGGAGCTTCCCACCGCCCGCGAGCTGCCGATGCCGCCGTGGCTGTTCGGCGTCCTCGCCCTGGTGGCGTTCGCGTTCCTCCTCGGGGTCACCTGGTCCTTCCGCGGCACCGCCCAGAAGTACGCCCGGCCCGACCTGCAGGGCGTCAAGCCCGGTGAGGCCGGCACCGGCCCCGCCCACCCCGAGGACGACGAGGCGCACTGGCCCGAGCACCCCGGGCACGGCCACTCCTGAGCACTGCACGCATGCGGCTCGGGGTGATGGGTGGGACCTTCGACCCCATCCACCACGGTCACCTCGTCGCCGCCTCCGAGGTGCAGTCCCTCCTCGGGCTCGACGAGGTCGTCTTCGTGCCGACGGGGGAGCCGTGGCAGAAGGAGGGGCGCGACGTCGCCCCCGCCGAGCACCGCTACCTGATGACCGTCGTCGCCACGGCCTCCAACCCGCGCTTCACCGTCTCGCGGGTCGACATCGACCGTGACGGCCCCACCTACACCATCGACACCCTGCGCGACCTGCGCGCCCAGCGCCCCGAGGCCGAGCTGTTCTTCATCACCGGTGCCGACGCCCTGGCCCAGATCCTGTCCTGGAAGGACTCCGAGGAGCTGTTCGAGCTGGCCCAGTTCATCGGCGTCACCCGCCCCGGCTACCACCTGACCGAGACCGGCCTGCCCGCCGACCGGGTCGACCTGATGGAGGTGCCCGCCATGGCGATCAGCTCCACCGACTGCCGCGACCGCGTCCACGCGGGGGAGCCGGTCTGGTACCTCGTGCCCGACGGTGTCGTGCAGTACATCTCCAAGCACCACCTGTATGCCGCGCCGGCTCCCGACGCGGCCCCTAAGCACCACGAACCCCAGAACCCCACCGAGGAGCACCGTGACCGCCACTGACCGCGCGCTGGAGCTGGCCCGAGCGGCGGCCGGCGCCGCCGCCGCCAAGCTCGCGACCACCATCACGGGCATCGACGTCTCCGAGCAGCTCGCGCTGACCGACGTCTTCGTCATCGTCTCCGCCGAGTCCGAGCGGCAGGTCGGCTCGATCGTCGACGAGGTCGAGGACGTGCTGCGCGAGATGGGCACCAAGCCGGTGCGCCGCGAGGGCCAGCGCGAGGGCCGCTGGGTGCTCATCGACTTCGTGGACATCGTCGTGCACGTGCAGCACGACGAGGAGCGCTCCTTCTACGAGCTCGAGCGGCTGTGGAAGGACTGCCCGAGCATCGACCTCGGCGTCGTCGGCACCGAGCAGGGCGGTCGGTGAGCCCCACCGTCCCCGGGGCGGCCCCCCGTCGCGTCATCGTGCTGCGGCACGGCGAGACCGACCACAACGCCGCCCGCATCTGGCAGGGCCACCTCGACACCCCGCTGTCCGAGCGCGGGCAGCAGCAGGCGGATGCCGTGGGGCCGGCTCTCGCTGCCCTCTCGCCCGACCGCGATCGTCTCGTCCGACCTGACCCGCGCGCGGGCCACGGCGCAGAGCGTGGGGCGGGCGTGCGGCATCCCCGTGCAGCTGGACCCGCGCTTCCGCGAGATCGACGTGGGGGCCTGGCAGGGACTGTCGGCGGCGCAGGTGGGCGAGGGGTGGCCCGAGGTGCAGGCCGCGCTGGCCCGCGGTGAGGACGCGCGCCGGGGCGACTCCGGCGAGACCCTGGCCGAGGTCGCCGAGCGGGTCGGTGCCGCCCTCACCGAGCACCTCGACGCGCTCGGGCCGGGCGAGTGCCTCGTGGTGTCCACGCACGGCGCGTCGGGCCGCACCGCCGCCGCCTGGCTGCTCGGCCTGCAGCACGACGTCGCCTGGCGGGTGCTCGGCGCCCTGGGCAACTGCCACTGGGCCGAGCTCGTCGAGGGCCGGGCCGGCTGGCGGATCCAGACCTGGAACGCCTCGTCCGGGGTCGCGTCGGTGGCCGGTTCGCCGCCGCCCTGAGGCGGATTTGGGCGGGCCGGGGTGCATGGGTAGACTCGCCGTCGCCCCTTCGGGGGACACCCACTCGGGGCTGTAGCGCAGTTGGTAGCGCACCTCCATGGCATGGAGGGGGTCAGGGGTTCGAATCCCCTCAGCTCCACAGCACGACCGAAGGCCCGGCACGCTTTTCGCCGGGCCTTCGTCGTCCCCGGGTGCATCGACTTCGTGCGACTTGCCGACGGTTTCACAGCAGGTTCGGCGCGAGAACCGCACCCAAGTCGCACGAAGTCGTGGATGACGGGGGGCGGCCGGGGCGTCGGCGTAGCGTTGACACATGTTCTCGGTGCGGTCGCGGGCGATCGGGTCGGTGTTCGACGAGCTCGTCGCCTTCTTCCGGCCGACCTACGCGCACGTGCGTGCGGAGAAGCAGCGCCTCGACCTGATGCGTGAGGAGGAGGGCGACGCCGCGCCACCGCTGCTGCTGGGTGACGACGAGGTCCGGATGAGGGTGCCACCGGGCTACCAGCCCCCGCACGGTCCCCGTCGGCACGCCGAGCCGCCACCGGACTCGCGCGGCATCGTCGTCTGACCCGCCGCGGCACGCTTTCTCCGGACCACGTCGTCCCCGGGTTCCCGACTTCGTGCGACTTTCCTACGGTTCCTGCGCACCTGCAGCGCCAGAACCGCACACAAGTCGCACGAAGTCGGACTCAGTCGGGCCAGACCCCGCTGGACCCGCGCCGGTGCGAGCCGAGCAGGTGGGTGTCGACGATGCCGACCGCCTCCATGAGCGCGTACATCGTGGTGGGCCCGACGAAGACGAAGCCCTTGCGCTTGAGCCCCTTGGACAGCGCCAGCGACTCGGGCGACGAGGTGGGCACGTCGGCATAGGTGTGCGGGCGTGGGGTGTCGGCCGGTCGGAACGACCAGACGAAGGCGGCGAGGTCGCCCTCGGGGTCGTCGCGCAGCGCCAGGGTGGCTCGGGCGTTGGTGATCGTCGCGAGCACCTTGGCGCGGTTGCGCACGATGCCGGCATCCGCCATCAGCCGCTCGACGTCGGCATCGCCGAACCCGGCCACCACCTCGGGGTCGAAGCCGGCGAACGCGACCCGGAAGGCCGGGCGCTTGCGCAGGATGGTCGCCCAGGACAGCCCCGACTGGAAGGCCTCGAGCGAGAGCCGCTCGAACAGGCCGCGCTCGTCGCGCACCGGCATCCCCCACTCGGTGTCGTAGTAGTCGCGCAGCAGCGGGTCGACCGACGCCCAGGCAGGCCGCGCCAACCCGTCGTCACCGACGACGACCCCGGAGTCGCTCACGAGCGCCTCAGCGTGATGATCGGCACCTCCGGCGGGGCAGCGACCCGGATCGCCGGCCCCCAGGCACCGACGCCGCGCGAGGTGACCACGGTGGTGTCGCCGACGACGGCCGTCCCCTCGAGCATCGGCTGCTGCAGCGGCACGAGGTAGTTGATCGGCCACATCTGCCCGCCGTGGGTGTGCCCCGAGAGCTGCACGTCGACGCCCCGCCCCTCCACGTCGAGCGCCTGCAGCGGCTGGTGAGCGGCCAGCAGGGTGAAGGAACCGGCATCCGTGCCGCCGAGCGCCGCGTCGTAGTCGGGCGCCCAGCGGCCCTCGCCGGTGAGGTCGTGCACGCCCGCCAACGTGATCGTGGCGCCGTCGCGAAACAATGTCATGGAGGAGTTCTGCAGCATCGTGAGCCCGACGTCCTCGAAGGCGGTGACCCAGTTGGCGGTGTCGCGGAACATCTCGTGGTTGCCGGTGGTCGCGTAGAGCCCGAGCGGCGCCCTGAGGTCCGCCAGGGGCGCGATCTCGGGGGAGTAGCGGGCCGCGTCGCCGTCGACGAGGTCGCCCGCGATGACGACGAGGTCGGGGCGCTCGGCATTGACGAGGTCGACGACCTGCCGGGTGAACGACTCGCTGCGTACCGCCCCGGCGTGCAGGTCGGTGACCAGGGCCACCCGCACCCCGTCGAACTCAGCCGGCAGCTGGGGCGAGGCCACCTCGACCCGCGTCACGGAGGGCCGGGCCGCCTCGAAGGCACCGTAGGCGGTGACGCCCAGCGCCACGGCCACCACCAGTGGCGAGGCCACCCGGTTCAGCCGGAGCCGGGCGGCCCGCCCGTGGTCGTGCCGCCACTGCACCAGCCAGATGCCGACGCAGACCAGCCAGACCGGCACCAGCCCGAGGAAGAGGTAGAGGCAGGCCGCGAGGAACGCCTGCCCCAGCCACACCGCGGGCCGCAGCTGCGCGGGCGTGAACCAGCCGCCCCACACGTCGAACCCGGCCAGCGCGAGCGCGGTAAGGGCCACCAGCGCCAGCGCCACGGCATACCGCACCCACCGGGGACGCCAGCCCGGGGCGACGGCGAGGCGCTGCCAGACGAAGGCGAGGAACCCGGCGAGGACCCCGATGGGGACCAGGACGAGCCAGGGGCTCATGCAGCCGCGGTGGTCAGCGCGGCCCGGATGTCGTCCGCGATGTCCTTGGGCTCGGTGTTGGGGGCGTAGCGCTTGATGACCTGGCCGTCGCGACCGACGAGGAACTTGGTGAAGTTCCACTTGATCTTGCCGCCGAGCAGGCCCTTCTTCTCGTCCTTGAGCCAGGTGAACAGGGGGTGGGCGTCCTTGCCGTTGACGTCGACCTTGGCGAACATCGGGAAGGTGACGCCGTAGTTGACCTGGCAGAACTCGCCGATCTCCTCCTCGGTGCCCTTCTCCTGCGCACCGAACTGGTTGCACGGGAAGCCGAGCACGACCAGGCCCTCGTCGTGCAGGTCCTGGTAGAGCTGCTCGAGCCCGGCGTACTGGGGGGTGAAGCCGCAGGCGCTGGCCGTGTTGACGACCAGGACGACCTGGCCGGCGTAGTCGGACAGGTGGCGCTCGTCGCCGGTGAGGGTGGTCGCGGTGAAGTCGGAGATCGTCGTCATGGCCATATCGTCACACGGGGCGGCGACCGCGACCGAAGCCGGTCGGCCCAGGTTCGACGGCTCAGCCACCGCACGAGAGTCTCCGCAATAGCCTGAGTCGGTGCCCGACCCCACCTCCGACGCCGCGCCCGACGCGCCCCACCACGACGCCGCCACCTCCCCGGTCGTCCAGACCGAGCCCGCCGACCGCACCGCGGCCGAGGTGCCGCCGGCGCCCGGGCTCGACGTCGACGTGCTGGTCATCGGGGCCGGCATCGCGGGGGTCGACGTGGCCTGCCGGCTGTCGAGGCACTGCCCCGACACCGTGTGGGCCGTGCTCGAGGCGCGCGACGCCATCGGCGGCACCTGGGACCTGTTCCGCTACCCCGGCATCCGCTCCGACTCGGACATGTACACGTTGGGCTTCCCGTTCCGGCCCTGGCGGGGAGCGTCGTCGATCGCCACGGGTGACGAGATCCGCGACTACGTGCAGGCGACGGCGCACGACGAGGGGGTCACCGAGCGGGTGCACTTCGGGCAGCACGTCGAGCGGCTGGAGTGGAGCTCGGCCGACCGGCGCTGGACGGTCAGCAGCCGCACGCGCGAGGGCCCGGTGCGGCACACCGCCCGCTTCGTCTACCTCGCCACCGGCTACTTCTCCTACGCGTCGGGACACGTCGTCGAGTTCCCCGGCCAGGCCGACTTCGCCGGCGACGTCGTGCACCCCCAGGCCTGGCCGGAGGGCCTGCCGGTCGCCGGCCGGCGTGTGGTCGTCATCGGCAGCGGGGCCACGGCCATCACCCTGCTGCCGGCGCTGGTGGACGAGGGCGTCGCCTCGGTGACGATGCTGCAGCGCAGCCCCAGCTACGTCGCCTCGCTGCCGTCCCGCGACGTCGTGGCCGACGGGCTGCGGGCCGTGCTGCCGGATGCCGTGGCCCACCGCCTCGTGCGTGGCAAGAACGTGCTGCTCTCGACCGCGGGCTACCAGGTGCTGCGGCGCCACCCGCAGGCCGGCCGCCGGATGCTGCGCCGCCGCGCCGCCCGGCTGCTGCCGCAGGACTACCCGATCGACACCCACTTCGCCCCGCGTTACGACCCCTGGGACCAGCGGCTGTGCGTCGCCCCGGACGGTGACCTGTTCGACGTGCTGTCCGACGGGCGGGCGCAGGTCGTGACCGGCGCCATCGAGCGGTTCGAGCGCGACGGCATCCGGCTGGTCGGCGGTGAGCTGCTCGAGGCCGACGTCGTCGTCACGGCGACCGGCCTGACCATGGAGATCGGCGGCGGCGCCGAGCTCGTGGTCGACGGCGAGCCGGTCGACCTGTCGGCCCGGCACGTCTACAAGGGGCTGATGCTCTCGGGCGTGCCCAACGCGGCGATGGCCGTCGGCTACACCAACGCCAGCTGGACCCTGCGGGCCGACCTGTCGGCGCGCTGGTTCTGCTCGCTGCTGCGCCACCTCGACCGGCACGGGCTCGAGCGTGGCGACCCCGCGCTACGACGAGCCGGAGGCGGGGGAGCGGCCGCTGCTCGACCTCACCTCGGGCTACGTGCAGCGCGCGGCACACCTGCTGCCCCGCCAGGGCCACCACCGGCCGTGGCGGGTGGTGCAGAGCTACGTCTACGACGTGGCGGTCACCCGGCTCACCCGCATCGACGACGGCCACCTCGAGCTGTCCTGACCCTTCCGGTTCCTCCCGACTTCGTAGGGGAGCGGCCGGTCAACACGCCGGCGGATGCCGGGTCGGCGCGGTTTTCGACCTGCGCAGTCGGGCGCGTCAGCTGGCCAGGCTGAGCGGCTGAGTCGCGACCCGGGCCACCCGGGAGAGCAGCGCGGCGCCCTGCCGCACCGACGGCAGGTGCGCCCAGCCGTGCTCGGCCGCCCACGCGACGACGAGGTGCACCTGAGCGAGGTCGCGCCGGGCTGCGGCGGTGCGCAGCTCGGCGCCGACCAGCAGCGCGGTGCACGCCACGCGGTCGGGCAGCGGCCGGGTCCGCAACGCGGCCGCCCACGGCCCGTCGGCGTGCCGGAGCAGGGGGAGCGGGTCGGCATCCGCGGTGGGCGCTGCACGTCGAGCGGATGCCGGGCACGCGCCGGCGGGTGCCCGGTCGGCACCCTCGGGGCGGCGCAGCAGCGCGGCGGCGAGGACCGCCCCGGCGACGGCCGTGTGGTAGCTGGTCTGGATGACGTAGGTGGAGCGGTCGGCGGGCTCGAGCGAGCACGCGACGGCGAGGTCGTGCTCGGGGCCGGGCAGGAAGCCGTGGGTGGCCTCGGCCCGGTCGAGCTCGGCCAGGGCGTAGCGGGCGCCGGGGCTGAGCGGCAGGTCGAGCATCGGCCAGGTCCAGAGCAGCTCCGCGGCGACGTCGAGGTTGCCGCGGGCCAGCGCGGCGCCCAGCAGTGCCTCCGCGTCGTCCGCGACCGAGCTGGCCGGGCGGTCGGTGCGGGGGGCGAGCAGGCCGCAGTCGGTGGCGTGCAGCACGGCGTGGGTGAGCGCGTCGGCGTCGGTGAGCTCGCCGTGGAGCAGGTCGGCGCCGCGCTCGAGCACCGAGCCGTCGGGCACGTCGGGGGAGGCGCAGCCCTCGGCCAGGCCCTGCAGCCACGACAGCTCGAGCCGGTCGACGGGGTCGGGTTCGTCGCCGAGGGCGTCGTCGACGGGGTCGGCGAGGTCGAACAGCTGCCGGGCCACGGCCCGGTGGCCGATGTCGAGGTCGCCGAGGAGCGCGAACGGGGCGGCCTCCCGCGCGCGGCACCGCGGGTCGGCGGCCACGGCCAGAGCCGAGCGTCGGGGGTCGAGGGAGCGGGTGAGTGCCTCGCCGAGGCGGGCCTGCGCAGCGCCGAGCCCCTCGAAGCGCGCGAGCGCCGGCTCGTCGGCGAGCAGCCGCCCGGCGACCCGGCAGAGCAGTGCGGTCTCGCCGAGCACCGTGGCCGGCACGAGCGCGCGGGCGCCGGCGACCCCGGGCCGGCCCTCGACCGCGACGGCGACGCCGGCCGCGCCCAGCCGGAGGCCGTGGGCGAGCCGGCGCCGCAGCTCGTGCGAGGTGATCATCCGACGTCACCCTCGGCATCGAGCGCGGACTGGCGCAGCACCGGGCCCCGCCGGGTGCACCGTGGTTGCCTCGTCGACCCCATGGTGTTCTCCCTGCTCGTCGGGACCACCCCCTGCGGTGGCCCCTCGGGGGAGAGGAGCGCGGCCGGCGCCGGGTGATACCGCGGGCGGTGCCGCCCCCGCTGGTCGGGTCGGTACTCACCCGTCGGCGGGGCGCACCGGGTGGTACGGCCCACATCACCCCGGTAGGCACACGTGGGCGGGGCGCGCACCGGGTGGTACGGCCCACATCACCCCGGTCGGGCCTCGCGGGTGGCGGCGGGCTGCGAGGATCCACCCGTGTCGTATGCCGTGTGGGTCGCCGCCGTGGTCACCGCAGCGCTGTTCGCTGCCGACTGGTGGGCGGTGTGGCACCGGCGGCACGACGTCGAGCGGCTGGCGAAACCGGCCGCGATGGTGGGGCTGCTCTCGGTGGCCCTGCTGGCCGGGGCCACCGACAGCACCGCTGGGCGCTGGCTGGTGCTGGCCCTGCTGCTCGGGCTGGTCGGTGACGTCTTCCTGCTCGAGGACACCCCGAGCCGGTTCGTCGGTGGGCTCGCGGCGTTCCTCGTCGGGCACCTCGCCTACGTCGCGTCCTTCGTGGCCGTGGGCCTCGACCGGCCCGCGCTCGGCTGGATCGGCGCGGTCGTGCTGCTCGTGGCGCTCGTCGTGGGGCGGCGCATCCTGCCCGGCGCCGTCGCGCAGGGCGGGGCCGCGCTGGCCGTGCCCGTGGCGGTCTACATGGCGGTGATCGGTGCGATGGCCGTGCTCGGCTGGGCGACCGGTCTGCTCCCTCGTCGGGCTCGGCGCGAGCCTGTTCGTCGTCAGCGACACGGTGCTCGCGATGGGCCGGTTCGTGCAGGACCGCCGCTACACCCACGTCGTCGTCATGGTGACCTACCACCTCGCCCAGGCCCTGATCGTGGCCGGCCTCCTCCTGACCGACTGACCCGTACCCATGGGACAACATCGACCAATAGGTCAAATCTGCCCCGCCGGGCTGGGACAAGATCGACCAATAGGTCGATGTTGTTCCACGGAATATACCCCCTGGGGGTATCTGTTCCTGTGCCATGGACACCTTGACGCACACCCATCACGCGGGGCACACCCACGCCGCCACCGGCGGCTCGTGGTCCGAGGCCGCCCGGGCCACGCTGCACTGCCTCACCGGCTGCGCCATCGGCGAGGTCCTCGGGCTGGTGATCGGCACCGCCCTCGGGCTGTCGACCGGCGCCACGATCGCGCTCGCCGTCGCGCTGGCCTTCGTGTTCGGCTACGCCCTGACCCTCACCCCGGTGCTGCGCTCCGGCGTCGCCCTCAAGGCCGCGCTCGCCGTGACCCTGGCCGCCGACACCGTGTCGATCACCGTCATGGAGGTCGTCGACAACTCGCGTCATGCTCGTCGATCCCCGGCGCCATGGACGCCGGTCTCGGCACCGTGCTGTTCTGGGGTGCCCTGGCGTTCTCGCTGGCGGTCGCCTTCGTGCTGACCGTGCCCGTCAACCGCTGGCTGATCGCCCGCGGCCGCGGCCACGCGGTCGTCCACGGCCTCCACTGACCCAGCCCCGCGACCCGGCATCCGCGGCTCGTCCTGGGCTACCGCCTCGTAGGTGCACCGATCACTGCATCTACCAGGCGGTAGCCGACGTCGGGTGGGACGGCGGCCGACCGGCATCCGATCGCGCCCTGGGCTACCGCCTCGTAGGTGGACCGATCACTGCATCTACCAAGCGGTAGCCGAGGTCACGGCGGATGCCGGGGGAGCGCCGGCGTCCGGGCGCGCGACGGCATCCGACCTGTCCGGAAACCGCTGGCGCTGCTGCGATACCCTGAGCAGGTGACGAGGTTCGAGCTTCTTCCCTAGCCGCGTCGGCCACCCGGCCCGCGCGGCGACCCCTCCTGCGTGAGGGGTTTTTTCATGGCCGCAGCCCGAACCCACCACCGAGACGACGAGGACGAGATGAGCGACACCCCGCACCGCTACACCGCCGAGCTGGCCGGGCGGATCGAGGTCGCCTGGCAGGACCGCTGGGCCGAGCGCGGCACCTACCACGCGCCCAACCCCGCCGGGCCCGTGGGCCGACCCCGAGGCCGTCGCCGCCTACCCCGGCGGGCACCTCCTCGTGCTCGACATGTTCCCGTACCCGAGCGGCGCCGGCCTGCACGTCGGCCACCCGCTGGGCTACATCGCCACCGACGTCGTCGCGCGCTTCAACCGGATGCTCGGCAAGAACGTGCTGCACTGCCTGGGCTACGACGCGTTCGGGCTGCCGGCCGAGCAGTACGCCGTGCAGACCGGCCAGCACCCGCGCAAGACCACCGAGGACAACATCGTCATCATGGCGCGCCAGCTGCGCCGCCTGGGCCTGGGCCACGACGACCGCCGCGCCATCCAGACCATCGACCCCGACTACTACCGCTGGACCCAGTGGATCTTCCTGCAGATCTACAACTCCTGGTACGACGCGGATGCCGTGCGCCCCGACGGCGGCGTGGGCCGCGCCCGCCCGATCGCCGAGCTGGTCGACGAGTACCGCAGCGGCACCCGCCCGCTGCCCGCCGACGACGGCCGCGACTGGGACGACCTCAGCGACGTCGAGCGCGCCGGCATCCTCGACGGCCAGCGGCTGGCCTACACCAGCGAGGCGCCGGTCAACTGGTGCCCGGGCCTGGGCACGGTGCTCTCGAACGAGGAGGTCACCAACGACGGCCGCTCCGAGCGCGGCAACTTCCCGGTGTTCAAGCGCAACCTGCGCCAGTGGATGATGCGCATCACCGCCTACGCCGACCGGCTGGCCGACGACCTCGACCGGGTCGACTGGCCCGAGAAGGTCCGGATCATGCAGCGGAACTGGATCGGCCGCAGCTCCGGCGCGCGCGTCACCTTCCCGATCGCCGCCTCCGACGGCTGGGACAACATTGACCTATTGGTCGATGTCCGGCACAGCGGATGCCGTCGCGTCACCCGACGAGCGTCCCTCCAGTGACCATGGCGATGCGCCGACGCCGGGGATCGAGGTGTTCACCACCCGGCCCGACACCCTGTTCGGCGCCACCTTCATGGTGCTGGCGCCCGAGCACCCGCTGGTCGACGAGCTGGTGCCGGCCGGCGGCTGGCCCGAGGGCACCAAGGACGCCTGGACCGGCGGCGCCGCCACCCCGCAGGAGGCCGTCGACGCCTACCGCCGCGCGGCATCCCGCAAGAACGACGTCGAGCGGCAGAGCGAGGGCAAGGACAAGACCGGCGTGTTCACCGGCGGCTGGGCGACCAACCCGGTCACCGGCACCCGCATCCCGGTCTTCGTCGCCGACTACGTGCTGATGGGCTACGGCACCGGCGCGATCATGGCGGTGCCCGGCCAGGACGAGCGCGACTGGGACTTCGCCAAGGCCTTCGACCTGCCGATCATCCGCACCGTGCAGCCGACGCCCGACCACGACGAGGACACCGCCTTCACCGGCGCGGGCCCGGCGATCAACTCCGCCAACGACGAGATCAGCCTCGACGGCCTCGACGTCCCCGACGCCAAGGCGCGGATCACCGCCTGGCTGCAGGACAAGGGCCTGGGCGAGCCCACGGTCACCTACAAGCTGCGCGACTGGCTGTTCAGCCGGCAGCGCTACTGGGGCGAGCCGTTCCCGGTGGTCTTCGACGAGGACGGCATCGCCCACGGCGTGCCCGACTCGATGCTGCCCGTCGAGCTGCCCGAGGTGCCCGACTACAGCCCGAAGACCTACGACCCCGACGACGCGAGCAGCGAGCCCGAGCCGCCGCTGTCGCGGGTCGACGAGTGGGTGCACGTCGACCTCGACCTCGGCGACGGTCGCGGCACCCGCCGCTACCGCCGCGAGACCAACACGATGCCCAACTGGGCCGGGTCGTGCTGGTACTACCTGCGCTACCTCGACCCCGCCAACAGCGCCGCGCTCGTCGACCCCGCCAACGAGGCCTACTGGATGGGCCCGCGCGCCGAGCCGGTCGCCGGCGCCGCCGCCGGCACCCGCGACCCGGGCGGCGTCGACCTCTACGTCGGCGGTGTCGAGCACGCCGTGCTGCACCTGCTCTACGCCCGGTTCTGGCACAAGGTGCTGCACGACCTGGGCCACCTGAGCAGCGACGAGCCGTTCCGCACCTACTTCAGCCAGGGCTACATCCAGGCCGCCGCGTTCAAGGACGCGCGCGGCCAGTACGTCGAGGCCAAGGAGGTCGACGAGGCCGCCGACGGCGCCCTCACCTGGCAGGGCCAGCCGGTCACCCGCGAGTTCGGCAAGATCGGCAAGTCGCTGAAGAACATGGTCAGCCCCGACGAGATGTACGCCGCGTTCGGCGCCGACACCTTCCGGCTCTACGAGATGGGCCTGGGCCCGCTGGAGCAGAGCAAGCCCTGGGACACCCGCGCCGTCGTCGGCAGCCAGCGCTTCCTGCAACGGTTGTGGCGCAACGTGGTCGACGAGGAGACCGGTGCCGTCGTCGTCACCGACACCCCGATGGATGCCGCCACGACCCGGGTGCTGCACCGCACCATCGACGCCGTGCGCACCGACTACGCCGGCCTGGCCTTCAACACCGCCATCGCGCGGCTCACCGAGCTGAACAACGCCCTGACCAAGCTCGAGGGCGGGGTGCCCCGCGAGGCGGCCGAGTCGATCGTGCTGATGGTGGCCCCGATGGCGCCGCACATCGCCGAGGAGCTGTGGGCCCGGATGGGCCACGACGAGTCGCTGGTGCACGCCGACTTCCCGGTCGCCGACCCGGCGCTGCTCGTCGAGGAGACGGTCACCTGCGTCGTGCAGGTCAAGGGCAAGGTGCGCGACCGGCTCGAGGTGCCCTCCGACATCACCGAGGACGCCCTGCGCGAGCTGGCCCTGGCCAGCGCCAAGGTGCAGGCGGCGGTGCCCGACGGCATCCGCACGGTGATCGTGCGGGCGCCCAAGCTGGTCAACGTCGTCCCGGCCTGACGGGCCGGCCCCCGAGCCCGCACCCCGAGGAGGATGCCGAGATGGTCGACCTGGTGCTGCACGGCGGCCCGGTGTTCACGGCGGATGCCGTGCGCTCGCGACCCACGGCCGTCGCGGTCGACGCCGGCCGGGTCGTCGCGGTCGGGCACGACGAGGTGCTCGACCTCGCCGGCCCGCGCACCGAGCGGGTCGACCTGCGCGGGCGGCTGCTCGTGCCCGGCTTCCAGGACGCGCACGTGCACCCGGTCTGGGCCGGCCTGCACCTGCTGCGCTGCGACCTGGCCGAGCTCGACACCGCCCCGGCCTACCTCGAGGCGATCGGGTCCTACGCCCGGGCCAACCCCGACCTGCCCTGGGTGCTCGGCTCCGGGTGGTCGATGCCGGCCTTCCCGGGCGGCACGCCCACCGCGGCGGCGCTCGACACCGTCGTGCCCGACCGGCCGGCCTACCTGACCAACGCCGACTCGCACGGCGCCTGGGTCAACTCCGCCGCCCTGCGGCTGGCCGGCATCGACGCCGCCACCCCCGACCCGGCCGACGGGCGCATCGAGCGCGACGCCGACGGCACGCCCACCGGCACCCTGCACGAGGGCGCCATGCGGCTGGTCGGGGCGCTGGCCCCCACGCCGACCGACGACGACCTGCTCGAGGCGCTGCTGCTGGCCCAGTCGCGGCTGCACGCGCTCGGGGTCACCGGCTGGCAGGACGCCATCGTCGGCGACTACGGCGACGGCACCGACCCCGCCGTCGCCTACCGGGCGGCCGTGGCCCGCGACGCCCTCACCGCCCGCGTCGTCGGCGCGCTGTGGTGGGACCGCACCCGGGGCCTGGAGCAGGTCGACGAGCTCGTCGCCCGGCGCGACGAGCTCTCGCTGGGCCGCTTCGTGGCCACCAGCGTGAAGATCATGCAGGACGGCGTCGCCGAGAACTTCACCGCGTCGATGAGCGAGCCCTACTGCGACGGCCACGGCCACCCCACCGACAACTCCGGCATCTCGTTCGTGCCGCCCGAGGTGCTCGACCCGGCCGCCGCCGCCCTCGACGCCCACGGCTTCCAGCTGCACTTCCACGCCATCGGCGACCTCGCCGTGCGCCAGTGCCTGGATGCCGTCGAGCACGCCATCGCCCGCAACGGCCGGCGCGACGCCCGCCACCACATCGCCCACCTGCAGGTGGTGCACCCCGACGACGTGCCGCGCTTCCGCGAGCTCGGCGTGGTCGCCAACCTGCAGATGCTCTGGGCGGCCCTCGAGGCGCAGATGGTCGAGCTGACCCTGCCCTTCCTCGGCGAGCCGCGCGGCGTCGTGGCAGTACCCGTTCGGCGACCTGCACCGCTCCGGCGCGATGCTCGCCGCGGGGTCGGACTGGTCGGTCTCGAGCCCCGACCCGCTCGCCGCCCTGCACGTCGCGGTCAACCGCACGGTGCCCGAGGCGATGCGCGAGGACGACGTCGTGCACCCGGCCTTCCTGCCCGAGCAGCGGCTCGACCTCGCCACGGCGCTGACCGCCTACACGGCCGGCTCGGCCCACGTGAACCGGCACGACGACTGCGGCACCATCCGCCCCGGTGCGCTCGCCGACCTCGTCGTGCTCGACCGCGACCCGTTCGCCGGCCCGCCCGAGGAGATCGCCGACACCCGGGTGCTGCAGACCTTCGTCGACGGCCGCCGGGTGCACGCCGCTCCCGACGCCTGACCCGCACGGCGAGCGAGGCCGGAGAACCGGCCTGAGCGGGCGTCTCGGGTCGTGGACCGCGGTCGACGCGCCCCCACCCGGCATCCCTAGACTGCTCGGCGTAGGTCATGAGTGCTAGTGGCAAGCCCCGGCTCGCTGGCCAGCAACCCTCCTCCGCGGTGGGGTGCTCCGGGTGACGACCTGGTCGGCGACCCCGTTGGGCGCCGGCAAGCGCGGATCCCGGGGTCGTACCCCGAGGTCCTGGGGACCATCGGAGATACCCACCGTGTCGATCACCAGCCACTCAGTCACCTCAGCCCGCGCCGCGCCACCACGCCCGCCCCCACCTTCCACCGCCGCCCGCGGCTGCGCGCCGTGCCGGATGCCGTCGCGCACCGCCACCTCGGCGCCCCGAACCCGGCCCGCGACCTGCCGGCCGTGGTGCGCCCCGACCTGGTGCCGACCCTGTCGGGCGACCTGGTCGACTACGCCAACCTCGACCACGCGGCATCCACCCCGGCCTTCCAGCGGGTGGCGCGGGCCGTCGAGACCGCCACCCGCACCTACTCCAGCGTGCACCGCGGCACCGGCTGGCTCTCGCGGGTGACCAGCGCCCACTACGAGGCCGCCCGCGACGAGGTGGCCCGCTTCGTCGGCGCCCGCGAGGACGACGTCGTCGTCTTCACCCGCAGCACCACCGACTCGGTCAACCTGCTCGCCCGGGCGCTGCCCCGCGACACCTCGGTGGTCGTCTTCGCCTCCGAGCACCACGCGACCCTGCTGCCCTGGCGCGGCCGCGACACCGTGCGCCTGCCCGTGCCCGGCAGCACCCGCGACGCCGAGGCCCTGCTCGAGGCCGCCCTGCGCGCCCTGCCCACCGGCACCGCCCGCCGCCCGCGCCAGGCGCTGGTCGTGCTGACCGCCGCGTCCAACGTCACCGGTGAGTTCTGGCCGGTCGAGCGGCTCACCGCGATCGCCCGCCGGCACGGCGCCCGGGTGCTGCTCGACGCCGCGCAGTTCGCCGCGCACCGGCCGATCGACCTCGAGGCCCTCGACGTCGACTGGGTCGCCTTCTCCGGCCACAAGGTGCACGCCCCCTACGGCACCGGCGTGCTCGCCGGCCGCAGCGACTGGCTGGATGCCGCGCAGCCCTACCTCGCCGGCGGCGGCGCCACCGCGCGGTCACCGAGCACGGCACCCGCTGGGCCACCGGCGCCGCCCGCCACGAGGCGGGCAGCCCCAACGTGCTCGGCGCCATCGCGCTCGCCGCGGCCTGCGCCACCATCCGCGAGCACCGCGTCGCGATCGAGGCCCACGAGGCCCGGCTCACCCAGCGCCTCGTCGACGGGCTGCGCGACATCGACGGCGTCACCACCTACTCGATCTTCGGCGACGACACCGAGCGCGGCCCGGTCGTCACCTTCACCGTCGACGGCCTCGACAGCTCACTCGTGGCGGCGGCCCTGTCGGCCGAGCACGGCATCGGCGTGCGGGCCGGCAAGTTCTGCGCGCACCTGCTGGTCGACGCCCTGCTCGACGAGGGCTCCGACGAGCACGACACCGCGGTGCGGGTCAGCGCGGGGCTGGCCAGCCGCCCCGAGCACGTCGAGCGCCTGCTGGCCGCCGTGGCCACGCTGGCCGCCGACGGGCCCGGGCGCGCCCTACGAGCACACCGCCGAGCAGGGCTGGGCGCCGGTCGACGACACCCGCGAGCTGTCCGCGCCGCTGCCCTGGTGACGCGGCGCCCGGCATCCGGGCTGCGCCGGCATCGGCTGACGGGCAGCACCGGCATCCGGGTCGGACAAAGAGACGCCGGCCCCGCCGCACGTGCAGGGGGGTGCGTGCGGCGGGACCGGCTCGGGACAGCAACCTCGCGTGTGCAGGCACGCGGGTTGCTGGGCTCAGGTGGTGCGCAGGTGCAGTGCACGCCGCGGGCAGGCCTCGACGGCCTCCTTGGCGATGCGCTCCTCCTCACGCCGGACGGGGCCGAGCACCACGGGGTAGCCCCACTCGTCGACCCGGATCTTCTCGGGGAACAGCTCGGCGCACAGGCCGCGGGCCCGGCACTCCGGCCAGTCGACCTTCAGCACGGTCTCGCGGGGGCTCATCGCTGCACCGCCAGGCGCTGGGTGTCGGCGCTCGCGACCCGGTAGCCGCGCGGCGCCCGGTTCGAGCACCGGCAGGCCCGGTCGAGGTGCGCCTCGACGTGGTCCTCGAGGGTGGTCAGCAGCGACCCGACCAGGCGGGCGGTGCCGTCGGGGTGGGCGCACGCGCCGCGCCCGGTGACCAGGCCGGCGAGCTCGACGAGGCGGAGCCGGGTGTCGGCGCCGTCGGCGAGCCCCTGCATCTCGGCCGCCATGGCGGGCAGGCCGTTGCGGCAGGGTCCGCAGCGCCCGGCCGACTCGGCGGCGAGGTAGGAGGTGTAGCGGGCGGTCTCGGCCACCGGGCACGACCCGTCGCTCAGCGAGAGCAGCGAGCCGGCGCCGAGGCGGGCCCCGACCTCGCCGAGCACGGCGTTCGACCACTCCAGGCCGGCACGTCGGCGGGGTGCACCCACGAGCCGTGGAACCCACCGACGAGCAGCGGCGCGCGCGAGCGCGTCGGGCTCGAGCACGCGTGGCGGCGCTGGAGCCGTGCTCGACCTCGACGACGTGCACGTCGCGGAACACCCCGTCGTAGGCCGGCGGCGTGGTGAGGGTGAGCAGGCTGGTGCCGGGCTCGTCGGGGGTGCCGTGCGAGGCGTAGGCGTCGATGCCCCAGAGCACCAGGGCGGCGAGGTGCGCGTACGACTCGGCGTTCGACAGCAGGGTCGGGCGGCGCTGGTGGCCGTCGATGGCCTCCGGCGCCCACGACGTCACGGGCAGGCCGGGCCGGCCGGCCATCAGCTCGATGATCGCACGCGACTGGCCGGACACGAACCGCGAGGCGGCCTCGTGCTGCACCCAGCGGATGCCGCGGTCGTCACGTTCGGTGGTGGCCCGGTGCACGGCGGCGCCGACCCACGGGCGGTCCTCGGAGCTGACCACGTGGATCTCCCGGGCGCCCAGCGCCCGGGCGGCGATCACGGCACCGTCGAGCACGAGGTGCGGCGCGACGTCGAGCAGCGCGCTGTCCTTGGCGCTGGCCGGCTCGCCCTCGGCCGCGTTGACCACGACGTAGGGGCGGCGACCGCCGAGCGCGGCCCGCGAGCCACGGGCCCGCATCACGGTCTGCAGCTTGCGCGACAGGGGGAAGCCGGCGCCGCCGCGGCCGCGGACCTCGACCTCGCCGAGCAGCTGGAGCAGGGCGTCGACCCCCGGCTCGGGCAGCGCGCCGAGGCGGGCCCGGTGGGCGGCCAGCCCCGGGCCCGCGGTCGATGCCGGACAGCAGGAGCGGGCCGGCGTGCACGTCGACGCTGGCGGGTGGGCGGATCATGAGCGACCTCGGCTTCCGGAGTGGGCCGGCGTGCGGTGGGCGTGCCGGGCGGCGCGCTCGACCGCCGGACTCGGGCCCGTACGCGTGGCGGGAGCCGCGCTGCTGCGCGTACCGGCGGTTGACGCCGCCTGCGGTTCAGCACGGCGACGATCCGGGCGAGCACCGCCAGGCCGACCGCGGCGACGCAGGCGACGTAGATGGCGATCATCCAGCCCTCGCCGGAGTCGGTGCCGATGAACAGGCCGTGCACCACGGCGGCCGCCCAGGCGAGGTAGGTGGTCAGGTGCACCACGAACCACACGTTGTGGGAGATCCGGGCGCGGGCCAGCGAGGTGGCGATGACGAGCGCGAGCAGGTCGAGCGAGATGGCGCCGAGCGCCATCCACAGCGGCTCGTAGGTCGCCCCGAACGGCACGAACGCCTGCCACCAGCGGATGTCGACGTAGGAGTCGACGACGGCGCTGACCACGTGGGCGACCAGCATGAGCACCGACAGCGCGGCCAGCGCGCGGTGCAGGCCCTGGGTCACGAAGCGCGGCCACAGCGGCGTCGCCGACCGGCCGGTCGCGAGCACGCCCAGCACCACGGTCACCGTGAACACGGCGAGCAGCACCACGCCGGTGCCGCGGTTGAGGTACCAGAGCAGGGGGGACGTCATGAGTTCTCCTCGATGCCGGACGCGGTCCAGGCGGGGGTGCGGGTCACGTGTGTCGTCGTGGTCGACGAGCCGGGCCGCGACCTGTCGGTCGACGAGCCAGTCGTAGGCGGCGTCGCCGAGCACGATGGACGCGGTGGTGGCGGCGTTGGCCGCTGCCGACGTGTGGCCGAGGGCGGTGACGGTGCGCCAGGGGCCCGTCGCGGGCAGGCCGGTGCGGGGGTCGACGACGTGGTGCCACTGGCGCCCGCCGCGGCGCCAGCGCCGGGCCGAGACGCTCGAGGTGGCGAGCCCGCCGCGGGCGAGGCGCACCAGTGCGCTGGCCCCGCCGGCGTCGAGGTCGGCGACGCTGTGGCCGAGCACGACCGGCTGGTCCTGCGGCTCGTCGTCGGGTGCGGCGACCCGGATGTCGCCGCCGACGCACGCCAGCACCGGCACGTCGAGCGCGTCGGCGACGCTGAGGGCCACGAGGTCGGCCGCGAAGGCCTTGCCGGTGGCGCCGAGGTCGAGGGCCGCGCCGCGGGGCACGGTCACGGTGGTGTCGGTGACGACCACCTGCTGCCACGAGCCACCCCGCACCGGCAGGGCCGTCGGGGTCGGGTCGTCGGCGGGCACCAGCGAGAAGGTGCGGTCGTAGCCCGCGCGTGCGCAGCACGTCGCCGAGCAGCGGGTCGACCAGGCCGTCGGTGTCGGCGGCGGCCTCGAGGGCCAGGCGCACGGCGCCGACGAGCACGCGGGAGACCTCGACGGCCTCGCCGGCGGCGGCGTTGGCGCGCATCAGGTCGCTGTCGTCGCGGAACCGGCTGCAGGCCTCGTCGACCTCGGCGAGCACGTGGGCGGCCAGCTCGGTGGCGGCCGCCACGGCATCCGGCGTGGTGCGCAGCTCGACGTAGGTGCCCAGGGCACGCCACGACGAGGCGCCGCGCTCGTGGTCGACGCTCGCGGTGGTCGCCGGCTCGTGGGCCAGGGTCGTCACGAGCCGGTGCTCGGCGGCGGCGGCGGGGGCGGGGGCGCCGGCGTGCTCGCCGTCTTCTTCTTGGTGCTCGACGACGAAGAGGAGGAAGAGGAGGAGGACGACGAGGACGACGAGGAACGCGACGACGAGCTCGACCCGACGCTCGAGCTGCCGGAGGACGACGCCTTGGCGAGCGTGACGTGCTTGATGACCGTCTTCTTCTTGCGCTCCTTGGTCACCACGACCGGGTTCTCCTTGGCCCACTTGACCAGGGCGTCGTGGTGGGTCTTGGCGGCGGCGGCGTCGGCGGCGGCCTTGACGCGGGCCTTCTCCGCGTTGCTCTCGGCGGTCTCCTGGGCGGCGTAGGCGGTGGCCACGCCCGTCCCGGCGACCGTCGCGGCGGCGAGCGTTCCGCTCAGCACGGTGAGCACGACGCGCGACCGGTCTCGTTGACCGGTGCTCAGCAGGGCTCTCACGGGTGCGGTCCTCTCGTCGGTTGTGGCACGCCGGATCGAGGTGCCGGGAAGGACAATGCCTGCCGCCGCGACAAGGCCGCGTCATCCACCTGTCAAGGGATGGTTAAGGCCGTTGGGGCTTAAGAATCCCTTGACGCGGCGACGACCCGCGCTTGACCGACCACCGGTGAGGATCGAGCCCTGACCTGCTCCGCGGCGCCCTGATGCCGCACTCCTGCACGGTCACCACCCTGCACCATCCAACCGGAGGTCCCCGTGTCCCTCATCCGTACCGTCACCGCCGGAGCCCTCGTCGGCTCCGTCGCCGCCCTGGGCATCTTCGTGTCCGTCGGCCCCGACGACATGGGCCGCGCCGCCGCCCCCGCCGCCCCGACGTACGCCCCGGTCCCGACCCCCACGGTCACCCAGCTGGCCGACTGCAAACCACCGGCGAAGCTGAAGAAGGGCGTCTGCGTCACCACCAAGGTCGTCTCGAACTACGGCCGCCGAGGCGGCGACGGTCGCGCCGACCTCCGCGCCGCGCTCGACCCCGCGCACCTCGGCCACCCCTAAGCCCGCCGCGTCGGCCAGCGCCCCGGCGCCGGTCGCCCCGCGCGCGACGCCGACCGCGCGCGACCGCGACCGCGACCACGAGGACGACGACTGACCTCTAGGTCCGGAAGGGGGTCCGGATGCCGGTGACCCGCTCAGCGCTTGGCGGCCGCTGCGCCTCGGCGCGGCGGGGTGTCCTCCGGCAGCACCGGCAGGTGCACGCTGACCTTCAGCCCCCCGAGCGCCGAGGGTTCGAGGTCGACCGACCCGCCGGCGCCGTCGGCGATGCGGTGCACGATCGCCAGCCCCAGCCCGGTCGACCCGCCGTGGCTGTGCCCACGGCCGAGGTAGGGCTGCTCCATGCCCGGCCCGGCATCCTCGACGATGACGATGACCTCGTCACCGGCGGTGCGCACGCGCAGCCGCGCGTCGGTGCCGTCGGGGGTGTGCGCGAAGACGTTGTCGATGAGGATGTCGACCAGCTCACCCAGGTCGTCGGCCGCCAGGCCCACCAGCGGCGAGCCCCCCGGCGTGCGCAGCTCGATGAAGAGGTCGAGCTGGCGGCCCTGGTCCTCGGCCAGGGGGAGCCAGAAGGCCACCCGCTCGGACACCACCGGCGCGAGCCGGCAGGTGGCGGGCAGCTCGTCGCGCACCGCCCGGCGTGCCTCGTGCACCACGTCGTCGATGCTGCGCTGCAGGTCCTCGACGTGGCCGCGCAGCCGGGTGGCCACGTCGTCGTCCTCGACGAGGTCGGTGTCGAGCCGCAGCGCGGTCACCGGGGTGCGCAGCCGGTGACCGAGGTCGGCGACGTGCTCGCGCTCGGCGGCCACCAGGTCGTGGATGCGGTCGGCGAGGGCGTTGAGGGCCTCACCCAGCTCGACCGTCTCCGGCGGCCCGCCAGGCACGGCGCGGGCGCTGGAGTCACCCTCGCGCAGCCGGTGGGCGACCTCGGCGACCTCGCGTGACGGGGAGGCTGGTCCGGCGGCCGAGCCACAGGGCCACGGCGACCGAGAGGGCCACCAGGCCCAGGCCCGAGCGCCACGATCGCCGCCCACGCGCCGTACACCCCGGCCCGCAGGTCCGACGTCGGCACCGACGCGACCACGACCTCGATGCCGCGGGGCGTCTGGACGGGCACCAGGGAGTCCAGCCCGTCGCTGGTCGCGCACCGTGGAGGCCGCCCGGTCGTCGCGGGCGGCTGCGGCCGGCGGCCTGGCCGATTCGGCGGACAGCGGCTCCTGGGGCCCGAGCAGCTGGCCGTCCGGCTCCACGACCACGACCTGGGGGCCGCGGTTGCTCAGGTCGCTGACGGTGCTCGCGATGAGCGCGGTGTCGTCGAGGGTGGCGACGATCGTCGCCACGATCTGCGCCTGCTCCCGGACCCGGTGCGTGGCCTTGTCCTTGGCGATGTTGGCGACGAGGAAGCACAGCGGCACGATGAACGCCACGACGACCGCGGACGTCGTGGCGGCCACCAGCCAGGCGATGCGGCGGGCCATCAGGTCTCGATGTCGACCGGGGTGTCGGTGCTGGCGGTGCCGGCGTCGTCGGCATCCACGTCGTCCGCGTCGTCCGAGGGTGGCGCGAGGCGCACCCCCACGCCGCGCACGCTGTGCAGGTACACCGGATGAGCGGCCGTCTCGCCGAGCTTGCGGCGCAGCCAGGACAGGTGCACGTCGACGGTGCGCTCACCGCCGCCGTAGGGCTGGTTCCAGACCTCCTCGAGGATCTCCCGCTTGGTGACCACCTCGCCGGCGCGCTGGGCCAGGAGCAGCAGCAGGTCGAACTCGCGGCGCGAGAGCTCCACCTCCCGGTCCCCGAGCGTGCAGCTGCGGGTCACGGCATCGATGACCAGGTCGCCGACCCGCAGCGGCTCGTCCGGCTCCTCGGCCTCCGTGCGGCGCAGCACCGCCCGGATGCGGGCCTCGAGCTGGTCCATCCCGAACGGCTTGACGACGTAGTCGTCGGCGCCGGCGTCCAGGGCCTTCACGATCGACGGGTCGTCGTCGCGGGCCGTCACGACGATGACCGGGGTTCGGCGCACGGCGCGCAGCATGGACAGCAGGCTGTGCCCGTCGAGGTCGGGCAGGCCCAGGTCGAGCAGCACGAGGTCGGGCTGCTCGTCGAGGGCGTTCTGCAGCCCGACCAGCCCCGAGGGGGCGCTCGAGACGGCGTAGCCGCGGTCGGTCAGGGAGCGGACGAGCGAGGAGCGGATCCCGGGGTCGTCCTCGATCACCAGCACGTGTGTCACAGTGGGAACGCTAGAGCAGGAAGAGGCCGAAGGTGGTGAGGATGGGACGTCGCCCACTCCTGGTGATGGTGCTGGGCTGGTTCGCCGTGGTCGGCGCAGTCGGTGCGATCACCTTCGTCGTCGTCAGCAACGCCGGCAGCGGTGTCGGTCGCGCCTCGGCCGCCGAGCGGGTGATCGTCGACTCGTCGGAGGCCTCCGGCACGACGACGGTCACCTCCTCGGGGACCCCCACGCCGTCGGTCACACCCTCGCCGGCCGCCACCCCGGCTCCCAGCCCCACGACGTCGAGCAGGCCCTCGGACGCGCCGGAGCCCAGGCCGACGTCGCGGGCTCCTCGCCCGCGCCCGCCCGCCGACCCGCACACGGCGTCGTTCAGCACCCAGGGAGGGATCGTCGTGGCCACCTGCCGGGGGTCGCAGGTCGTCCTGAAGTCGATCCGTCCCCGCGACGGCTGGCGCTACGACGAGGAGAAGAAGCGCGGGGCGCGCTCGAGGTGAAGTTCGAGGCCTCCGAGCGCGAGGTCGAGATCTACCTGAGGTGCGTCAACGGGGTCCCGACCCGGCTGAAGCCAGGTACCACCTGGGGTGCCGGCGACCAGCCGTCACGCGAAAGTCGGTCACCGTGGGGTGTTCGCCCCACGGAAGGGGTGCAGTCTGAGGGTCAGGAGCACGCGACCCCCACGCCCAGCCCCTCTCCCAGCACCTCACCCAGTACCGAGGAGACCCACCATGACTGATCTCGACACCGCACAGCTGCTGTCCGCGCTCGAGCCGGTCGCCGAGGACAACCTCAACCGGCACATCAGCGTCGCGCAGGAGTGGATGCCGCACGAGTACGTGCCGTGGTCGCTGGGGCGTGACTTCAAGGAGCTGGGCGGTGACCCGTGGTCGGTCGACCAGTCCCAGCTGTCGCAGATCGCCCGCACCGCGCTCGAGGTCAACCTGCTCACCGAGGACAACCTGCCGAGCTACCACCGCGAGATCGAGCGCGCCTTCGGGCGTGACAGCGCGTGGGGTGCGTGGGTCAACCGCTGGACGGCGGAGGAGGGGCGGCACGCGTTCTGCATCCGCGACTACCTGCTGGTCACCCGTGGCGTCGACCCCGACGAGCTCGAGCGGGCGCGGATGTCGACGATGGAGACCGGCTACGACTCCGGCGACAAGCCGCTGCTCAACGTGTGCGCCTACGTGTCGTTCCAGGAGCTCGCCACCCGTGTCTCGCACCGGAACACGGGCAAGTTCACCGACGAGCCGATCGCCGAGAAGCTGCTGACGCGGGTCGCCAAGGACGAGAACCTGCACATGATCTTCTACCGCAACATCGTCCAGGCGGCGCTCGAGCTCACACCGAGCCAGACGATGCGGGCGATCACCGACGAGGTCGTCAACTTCCAGATGCCGGGCTCGATCATCCCCGGCTTCGGGCGCAAGGCGGTGCAGATGGCGATGGCCGGCATCTACGACCTGCGCATCCACCACGACGACATCGTCGCGCCGCTGCTGCGCCAGTGGGGCATCTGGGAGCTCGAGGGCCTCGACGCCGACGGCGAGGCCGCGCGCGACGAGCTGGCCGCCGCGGTCAAGGCGCTCGATGCCGAGGCGAGCAATTTCGTCGAGAAGCGCGAGGCGCGCGCCGCCAAGCTGGCCGCTCGGCAGAACGCGTGACGGGTGGCGTCGCGGTCGGCGCGGCGGGCTGCGCCCGGGATGCCGGACGCGCGACGGCTGAGCACTAGCCTGCTCGCGTGAGCACCGCCCTCGTCACCGACTCCACGGCCTACCTCCCTGCCGACCTGCTGGAGGGGCTGCCGGTCCACGTCGTGCCGCTGCACGTCGTGGTGGGGGGCACCGAGCACGCCGAGGGTGTCGACATCGACCCGGCAGCGGTCGCCGCGGCGCTGCGCTCGTTCACGCCGGTGTCGACCTCTCGACCGGCCCCGGCGGCGTTCCTGGCCGCGTACCGGGCGGCGGCCGACGCGGGCGCCGACGCGGTGGTCTCGGTGCACATCTCCGGCGACATGTCGAGCACGATCGGCGGTGCCGCGATCGCCGCCGAGGAGTCGCCGGTGCCGGTGACGGTCGTCGACTCCCGGGCGCTCGGCATGGCGATGGGGTATGCCGTGCTGACCGGTGCGCGGCTGGCCGCCGGTGGGGCGTCGGCCACGGAGGTGGCGGATGCCGTGCGCGCCACGTGCGCGGCATCCACCGTCGTGTTCTACGTCGACACCCTGGAGTACCTGCGCCGCGGCGGGCGGATCGGCAAGGCCGGGGCGCTGGTCGGGTCGGCGCTGTCGATCAAGCCGATCCTCGGCCTGCGCGACGGCCACATCGTGCCGCTGGAGCGGGTGCGCACCTCGACCCGCGCCATCGCCCGCATCGAGGACCTCGCGGCCGAGGCGGCCGCCGCCCTGCCGCGCGGGGCGACCGGGGTCGACGTCGCCATCCACCACCTCGACTCGCCGGAGCGGGCCCAGCGGCTCGCCGAGCGGCTGCGGGCGCGGCTGGGCGAGGACGTGGGCCTACGGGTGGTCGAGCTCGGGGCCGTGGTGGGGGCACACGTGGGGCCGGGCACGCTGGCCGTCGCCGTCGTGCCCCGGATCGCGTCGGCACCGGCGCGCTGAGCCATGCTGCTGCTGGTCGTCGTCGAGGTCGCGGTCGTCGCGGTCGTCTGCTTCCTGATCGGCTCGATCAACCCGGCCACGCTGGTGGGGCGAGCCCTCGGGCGCGACCTGCGCGCGTCCGGGTCGGGGAACCCCGGGGCGACGAATGCCGGGCGCGTGCTGGGCCGCAAGTGGGGGGCCCTGGTGCTGGTGATCGACGTGCTCAAGGCCTACCTGCCGACGCTGGTGGTGCTGCGCACGATGGGGACGGTGCCCGCACTGGTGGCCGGCTTCTCGGTGGTGCTCGGGCACGTGTTCTCGCCGTTCCTGCGGGGGAGGGGTGGCAAGGGCGTGGCCTGTGCGCTGGGCACGGTGCTGGCCATCGAGCCCTGGGTGGCGCTGGGGGCGCTGGCGGTGTTCGGGCTGGTCAAGATCGCGGTGCCCTTCGTCGGGGAGGCGTCGGTCGTGACCATGGGACTCGTGGGTGTGGTGGGGGCGCTGGCCACGGTGGGGGCGGTGCCGTTCATCGCGCCGGTGGTCGGGGTGTGGCTGATGGCCATCTCGGTGCTCGTGCTGTCGCGACACCGCCGCAACATCGTGGCGTGGTGGAAGCGGCACCTCACCTGAGCCGCGCAGCCTGCGTGTTCCCCTTTCGAGCCGCACCGAGCCGTCCCGGATTCGACCAATAGGTCACGTCCGGGACGGCGGCGCCCGAACGGCGTGATGGTCCGGGGAGTCCGGATGCTTCACCCGGTGAGCCGGCTCCTCGCCGCTCGTCGTCAGTCGTCGTCCACAGGGCGCCACCGCCGCTGCGGTCATCCACAGTTCTCGTTGCGGCACAGACCATCCGCCGCCTTCTTCATAACGTCGAGGGATGCCGCGACGCCACCCTCCTGAAGTCCTGTCACCACGGGCTCTCGCCCGGTTGCGGGCCGGCCCCGGCTCGTACGTGCCGACTGAGCTCGACCTCGCGGCGGTCGATCCGGCGGGGAGAGGCCGACGCCCGGTGCCGGACGACGAGGCCGGGTCGTCGGGACATGGGCCACGCGCAGGGGTCGGTCGTGCTGGTCCGACCGGTGGTGCCAGGAGCGCGGGGGAGGATGCCGATGATCGTCCCCGAGTCGTCGACGGACTCGATGCGCGGGGCAGCGGGCGGCACGCGCGGGCCCGGCATCCGCGGGTGTGGGTCCGGCTGCCGGCCGCGTTCGTCGGAGCGCGGTGGCAGCCGGGCCGGGCGGCCCTGCTGGGGATCGTCCTGGTCGTCCTCCTCGCGGCCGTCGTCTTCGGGCTGCGGGTGGCCTGGGCACAGTCCGCCGGCGGGGGCACGGTCATCGCGCCCGGTGGTGGGTCCCGAGCCGGGCCGAGCGCCGTGACGGCGGGTGCCGTCCCGGTGGGGGTGAGTGGCTCCGTGGGCGGCGCCTCGGGGGCGACGCCAACGGCACCGGCGGGAGGAGCGGGGAAGGCACCGTCGGCGCAGCCGTCGACGTCGGTAGGGGTGGTCGTGGTGCACGTGGTCGGCCGGGTCAAGCACCCGGGCGTGCGCCGGCTTCCGGTGGGGTCGCGGGTCGCCGATGCCGTCGAGGCAGCGGGCGGGGTGGCCACGAAGGCCGATCTGTCGGCCGTGAACCTCGCCAGGGTGCTCGTCGACGGCGAGCAGGTACGCGTCCCGGCGGTCGGCGAGACGGTGGCACCGGTGCCCACGACCGGCGCTGGAGCCGCGACGAGCGGGGGATCGGGGGCGGGGGGCTCGGGGGCGCCGGTCTCCCTGAACACCGCCGACCTCGCTGCGCTTGACACCCTTCCCGGCGTGGGTCCGGTTCTGGCACAGCGCATTCTCGACTGGCGCTCGGCGCACGGGCGGTTCACCAGCGTCGACGAGCTCGGCGAGGTCAGCGGCATCGGCGAGAAGCTGCTCGCCCAGCTCAGCCCGTTGGTGACGCTGTGAGTGCGGCGAGGTCTCCCGATGACGGTCGGACACGGGCGGTGCGGTCTCCTGATCGGGCTCGGACCCCAGCGGTTCGGTCTCCTGGTGGGGCTCGGACCCCAGCGGTTCGGTCTCCGGAGGCGGCCGCGACCCCGGCGGCTCGGCATCGTCTGGACGAACCCCCGGTTCCGCGCAGGGTGCGGCCGTCGACCGACCTCCGGCTGCTCGGGCCGGCGGTGCTCGCCTGGGCCGTGGCGGCGGCCGGCCTGGGCCTGACGGCCACGGCTCACCTGCTGCTGGCCGCCGCGCCCGCGCTCCTCGTCGGCGCGGTGGTCTGCGTCGCCCCGGCTCGGCGCCGGCTGCACCGGTCCGGTCTGTCGGGGCCGCTGCTGCTCACGGTGGCCCTGGTCGCCGTGCTGCAGGTCGCGGCGGCGGGGCACGGCATCCTGCGCGCTCGTGGCGACGTCGAGTCACTCGCGCGCGACCGCGCCGCGGTCACCGCGGTCGCGGTGCTCACCGGTGATGCCATGGTGCTGCCCGCCCGCGGCGACCGGCCGGTGGTGCTGCGCGAGGCCACCGTCCACGTGCTCGATGCCCGAGGGCTCCGGCGCAGCACCTCCGCCCCGGTGCTGCTCACCGGAGACCCGGCGATCGCCGACCCCGCATGGCGGTCCACGGTGCGGGTGCAGGGCCGGCTGAGGCCGACCGATCGGGCCGACGACCGGGTCGCGACGCTCGCGGTGCGCGGTCCGCCGGTGGTCCTGGCCCCACCGGGCACGGTCGCGTCAGCGGCCGAGCGTCTGCGCCGAGGCCTGCGCACGGCGGTCGACCACGCGCCGCCCGACGCGCGTGGGCTGCTGCCGGGGCTGGTCATCGGCGACACCAGTCGCACCCCTCCCGACCTCACCGAGGCCATGCGCGCCACCGGGATGACCCACCTGACGGCGGTGAGCGGCAGCAACGTCGCCGTGGTCACCGGCCTCGCGCTCGGGCTGCTGCGTGCTCGTCGGAGTGCCTCGCAGGTTGCGACCGGTGCTCGCCCTCGCCGCGCTCGCCGGCTTCGTCGTGCTCGCCCGCCCCGAGCCGAGTGTCGTGCGGGCCGCTGCCATGGGCGCGATCGGGCTCCTCGGGCTGAGCCGGTCCCGGCGCTCGGCCGGCCCGCCGGTCCTCGGGGCGGCGATCGTGCTGGTGCTCCTCGTCGACCCCTGGCTCGCCCGCTCGTTCGGGTTCGTGCTCTCCTCGTTGGCCACCCTGGGCCTGCTGCTGTTCACCCGTCCCTGGGGCGACGCGATCGGCGCCCGGCTGCCCGTCCGGTTGAGCGGACTCGGCCCCGCGCTGGCGATCCCGGTCGCGGCCCAGGCGATGACCGCCCCGGTGGTGGTGCTGCTCCAGGGCTCGGTCAGCCTCATCGGCGTGGTGGCCAACCTGCTGGCCGCGCCCCTGGTGCCGGTGGCCACCATCGCCGGGGTCGCCGCGGCGCTCACCTCGCTGGTCTGGGCCCGGGGCGCCGAGCTGGTCGCGTGGGCCGGGGTGGTCCCCACCCAGGTGATCGCCCAGGTCGCCCGGCGGTTCGCCGAGGTGCCGGGCGGCACGCTGCCCTGGCCCGACGGCGCCCCGGGAGCCCTGCTGCTCGCCGCACTCACCCTGGTCGTGCTGCTCACCGGGCGAGCCCTGGCCTCCGGGGTCGCGGCCCACCCGGTGCTGGCCACCGGCACGGTGCTGCTCATCGCCGCCGGCCTGGTCCCCACCCGCACGGTCACCTGGCCGCCGGACGGCTGGCGGGTCGTGGTCTGCGACGTCGGCCAGGGCGACGCGGTCGTGCTGCGCAGCGGGCCGCACCGGGCCGTCCTCGTCGACGCCGGCCCCGACCCGCCCCTGGTCGACCGCTGCCTGAGCCACCTCGGCGTCACCACCCTCGACGCGGTCGTCCTCACCCACTTCCACGCCGACCACGTCGACGGCCTGTCCGGCGCCGTCGACGGACGCGCGGTCGGTCAGCTCCTCGTCGGCCCGGTCCGCGAGCCGGCCCAGTCCGCCGACGAGGTCGACAGCGTGGCGCGCACCCACGGCATCCCGACCACCGTGCTGCACGCCGGTGACCGGCTCACCGTCGGCGAGGTCACCGCGGCGGTGTGGAGCCCGACCCGGCGCATCGCCGACGGGTCGGTGCCCAACAACGCCAGCCTCGTGCTCGCCGTGCGCACCGGCTCCGTCGACGCACTGCTCCTCGGAGACGTCGAGCGCGAGGCAGCCCACGACCTGCTCCTGCGCATCCGCCGCGAGCCCTCGATGGCCTCAGCCGCAACGGGTTTCGAGGTGGTCAAGACCCCACACCACGGCAGCGCCAACCTCGATGACGACCTGATGGCGGCCGTCGCCGCACCCGTCGGCGTCATCAGCGTGGGGGAGGACAACGACTACGGGCACCCCGCGCCGCACCACCTCGACGTGCTGCGGCGAGACGGGTACGCCGTCTACCGCACCGACCAGCGCGGCGACGTCGCGGTGGTCGAGCATCGCGGGGTGGTGTCGGTCGAGACCAGCCGATGAGCACGGGTCGGTCTGGCCGTGCTCCGTCGGTCCGGCGCGCGCCGGCACGAGGCCGCGACCAGTGCCGTGCGCAGTGACCAGCTCGAGGTGATGACCCCTGGACGCTCTCGATGGCGACGTTAGGCGGCTTCTCGATATCGGTTTCATCGTTCTGGAAACCCTCGACCCCGTCAGGGAGGAGACTCGCCGCGGACGCGTGCACTGGGCTGGCACGGCGCTCGTCGTCGTGGCGACGGTTCGCAGCCTCGGATCGAGAGAACGGAGGCACCTATGGGACGGCAGCCCCACGGGATCACGGCCGATCCCATCGCGGTCGCCCTCGGCCGTGTCCCGCTGTTCGCGGGGCTGTCCCCGGACGACCTCGCGACCCTCGCCGAGGTGACCACCCGGCGGTCGCTCGACATCGGCACGGTGCTCACCCGCGAGGGGGAGGTGGGGGAGGAGTTCTACGTCATCGAGCGCGGAGTCGTCACGATCAGCGCCAGCGAGCAGCTGTTGAGGACGCTCGGCCCCGGTGACTTCCTCGGCGAGATCGCGATCCTCTTCGGTGGCTCCCGCACTGCGACGGCCGTCGCCTCCGAGGCCGGCTCGTTGCTCGTCCTCCACAAGGCCGACTTCCTGGAGCTGCTCGCCGCCAACACGTCGATCGAGGACAAGATCCTCACCACCGCCAGCGAGCGCCTCCGCCGGAGTTGAGGCCTAGATCGAGAAGGCCGGCTCCGGAGCCCGCACCGTCGGGGCCTTCGACTGCGCCTTGGCGCTCTCGGCGAGGGCGTCGAGGGTGGCCTTGACCGCCGGCACGCGCTGCAGGTCGGCAGTGGTCACGGCCATGATCGAGCGCCGCGAGGCCGGCGTGATCGGCAGCGCCACCACGTCGCCGTGGTGCACCGTGCGCAGGATGAGGTCGGGGATGAGCGCGACCCCGAGCCCCTCGGCGACCAGGCCCATGACGGCGACGTAGTCCTCGGTCTCGTAGGCCACGTCGGGGCGGAAGCCGGCGTCGTGGGTGAGCTGCAGCAGGTGACCGCGACAGCGCGGACACCCGGCGATCCACGGCTCGGCGGCCAGGTCGGCGAGGTCGACGTTCTCCTGCCCCGACACCGCGTGACCGGTGGGCACGGCGAGCCTCACCTCGTCGTCGAGCAGGGGGGTGATGACGAACTGGTCGAGGTCCTCCTCGCCGCGGCCGAGGTCGGTGCCCTCGTAGGCGAACGCCACGGCCAGGTCGCACTCGCCGGCCTTGAGCGCAGCCAGGCTCTCGGGCGGCTCGGCCTCGGTGAAGCTGATGTTGACGTCGGGGAAGCGCTGCTTGACCAGCGACAGCGCCCGCGGCACCAGGGTGGCCGACGCCGACGGGAAGGCCATCAGCCGCACCCGACCACTGCGCAGCCCGGCGATCGCCGCGACCTCCTCCTCGGCGGCATCCAGCGCCGCGAGCACCGGGGTCGCGTGCCGCGCCAGCACCTGCCCGGCCTCGGTCAGCCGCACGTTGCGTCCCACCCGCTCGACCAGCACGGTGCCGGTGCGCTGCTCGAGGCGGCGCACCATCTGCGAGATGGCCGGCTGGGTGTAACCCAGCGAGACGGCGGCAGCGGTGAAGCTGCCCTCGTCGGAGATGGCCTTCATGACCCGGAGTCCCGCAGCGTCGATCATGAGGGCATCCTATAACGCCACGTTATCCGTCCGCCACATCCCCACACGCCCCGTCATACCGGATGCCGCCGACTCACTGCGCATCTTCCCCCTCCCCGCGCCTCCAGACGCCGGTTCCGAGGCGGGTGATCTGCAATCAGTCGGATGCCGTGCGCCCGCCGCCGGCGGCTGTCCGCCCTACCTCCCGACTTCGTGCGACTTGGCTACGGTTTCGAGGCCCCGGCGTCGCCAGAACCGTAGGCAAGTCGCACGAAGTCGCCGACTCCTTGCGGATCTCCCCCTTCCCCGTGCCTCCCGACGCCGGTTCCGAGGTGGGGATCCGCAATCAGCCGGATGCCGTGTTCTCGCCGCCGCTCGACCCGGCACGTTCGACGTGGCGCGCCGCACCCCCGCCTCGGGTGCGAAGATCGTCGCCATGCCGGATGCCGCCTCGCTCGCCGCCCTCCTCGGCGCCCACCCGGGCACGCTCGTGCTCACCGGTGCCGGCATCTCGACCGACTCCGGCATCCCCGACTACCGCGGCCCCGACGGCACCCGCCGGGTCACCCCGATGCAGCACGGCGAGTTCGTCGGCTCCAGCGAGGCCCGCCAGCGCTACTGGGCGCGCTCGTTCATCGGCTGGCAGCGCTTCAGCTCGGCCGAGCCGAACGCCGCCCACCTGGCCGTTGCCGACCTGCAGCGCCGCGGGGTGCTCGGCCCGGTCATCACCCAGAACGTCGACGGCCTGCACCAGGCCGCCGGAAGCCGCGACGTCACCGAGCTGCACGGCAGCCTCGCCGAGGTGGTCTGCCTCACCTGCGGCGACCGGTCCGACCGCGACCTGCTGCAGGCCCGGATGTCCGAGGCCAACCACGGCTTCGACCGGCTGGCGAGCGGTGAGGCCCCGGACGGCTCGCGGGTCAGCAGCCAGATCCGCCCCGACGGCGACATCGTGCTCGCCGACGACCTGGTCGCCGGCTTCCACCTGCCGCGCTGCACGGTGTGCGGCGGCGACGCCCTCAAGCCCGACGTCGTGTTCTTCGGCGGCTCGGTGCCGCGCGATCGGGTCGACGCCTGCTACGCCCTCACCGACGCCGCCCCGGCCCTGCTCGTGCTCGGCTCCTCGCTCGCCGTGATGAGCGGGCTGCGGTTCGTGCGGCACGCGGCCAAGCGCGGCATCCCGGTCATGGCGGTGACCCGTGGCCCCACCCGCGGCGACGACCTGATGACCCTGCGCGTCGACGCCTCGCTCGCCCCGACGCTCGGCGAGGTGCTCCGCGCCGGCGTCGCCGCCTGATGGTCCGACCCCGCCGGCGAGGCGACGGACGACGCGAGCCGGCACCCGGCATCCGGCAGCCAGGTGCTGCGCACCGCGACCGCCGCCGACCTGCCCGCGCTGGCCGCCATCTACAACGAGGCCGTCGCGCACAGCGTCGCCACCTTCGACGTCGAGCCGCAGCCGCCCGAGCTGTTCGCCGACGCGGGTCGCGCAGCACGCGGCCCGGCGACCACGTGGTCGTCGCGGAGGAGGGCGGCCGGGTGGTCGGCATGGCGTACGCCACCACCTACCGCCCGCGACCGGCCTACGACGGCACCCGCGAGACCTCGGTCTACCTCGCCCCGGGCGCCCGCGGCCGCGGCCTGGGCCGCGCGCTCTACGACGAGCTGCTCGCGCGGGTCGACGCCGACGGCATCCACGTCTGCCTGGCCGTCATCGCCCAGCCGAACGCCGCGAGCGAGGCGCTGCACGCGGCCGTCGGCTTCGAGCGGGTGGGCACGCTGCGCGAGGTGGGCCGCAAGTTCGACCGGTGGGTCGACACCACCTGGTGGCAGCGGGTGCGCGGTTAGCCGGATGCCGGGGCACCGGCCGCGCGACCGCCGGCACGCGCCGCTCACGGCGGCGATACGCTGCCCACATGGGAGCCATCGGGTCCGGACCGTTCGAGAACGACGACGCGCTCGACTTCCTGGGTGAGCTCGCCGACCTGCCGGCGCAGGACCGGGGGCACCGGGTGCTCGAGGCGCTCGACGCCGTGCTGCTCAGCACCGGCTACGTTCAGGCGCCGCAGATGTGCGAGGCCGTCGCGGGGGCCGCTGCCGTCGGCGCCTCGGTGAACCCGGAGGCCGCCGTCGGCGAGCCGTACCTGCCGGGCTGGCTGGCGACGTCGCCGCTGCCGACCGGTGACGAGGAGCTCGTCGAGAAGGCGCGCCAGGTGCTGCGCCGGGCGGTGCGTTCGCAGGACAACGAGTGGTGGACCCTGTGGGACGAGGCCGGCCTGGCCGCCGACGTGACGGCGTCGTGCCGCCGCGCGCTGGCCTGGCTCGGCGACCGCGACGACTGACCCGCGTGACGGCGAACGACGCAGGGCCCGACGTCCGGGTGGGACGTGCGAGCCCTGCGTCGTTCCCAGCGGGTCAGACCCGGCGCAGCACGGCCGTCACCTTGCCGAGGATGGTGGCGTGGTCGCCGTCGATCGGCGAGAAGGCAGGGTTGTGCGGCATCAGCCACACCTTGCCGTCGCGCCGCTTGAAGGTCTTGACGGTGGCCTCGTTGTCGAGCATCGCGGCCACGATGTCGCCGTTGTCGGCGCTGGGCTGCTGGCGCACGACCACCCAGTCGCCGTCGCAGATGGCGGCGTCGACCATCGAGTCGCCGACCACCTTGAGCAGGAACAGCGAGCCCTCGCCGACGATCTGGCGGGGGAGGGGGAAGACGTCGTCGACGACCTCCTCGGCCGTGATCGGCACGCCGGCGGCGATCCGGCCGAGCACCGGCACGTAGGTGGCCTCGGGGCGCTGGTCGTTGATGCCGGTGACGTCGACGTCGTCGTGCTCGGCGGCGCCCCGGTAGCCGGGCTCGTCGCTGGCGGTGTCGGGGGAGATGACCTCGATGGCGCGCGGCCGGTTGGGGTCGCGGCGCAGGTAGCCCTTGCGCTCCAGGGCGGACAGCTGGTGGGCGACCGAGCTGGGTGAGGTGAGGCCCACGGCGTCGCCGATCTCGCGCATGCTCGGCGGGTAGCCGCGCCGGTCGATGGAGTTGCGGATCACCTCGAGCACCTTGCGCTGGCGGTGCGTGAGCGCCCCGCCGTCGCCACGATCGGGCATCTCGTGGATGTCGGCGTTCCTCGGACGTGCCATGTCGACCCCTTCGGTGTCATCCCTGTGTCGGGAGTGCGGTCCTGCGCCGGAGCCGGGCGGGCTTCGGGTGTTTCCGCAGGTCAGCCCGACTGTCAGTGGTGCTCGGCAGGCTTACCGGCATGAGCACATCGTACGAGTCTCGTACACACAATTCAAACATTTCTTCGAGGCGTGTCTTGAAGGGCTCGAACATCCGTGCTACAACTCGTACAGACGTTCTATCGAACACCGGTTCGACGGTGGCCCTGGCCGCCGGGATGGAGGAAAGCATGAGCGCACTCGAGTGGAGCCCCACCGACCTCGGGTATGCCGGGTCGCCGGCACCGCGTCGACCGCACCTCGTCGTGCTTCCCGGCGGTGCCGGCCGACCGGCACCGGTCGCCCCGGTGCGCATCACCCGCCGCGGTCGCCTCGCCCTGCTGGCCCTGGCGCTGGCAATCGTCGCGGTCGTCGGCCTGATGGGCATGGGCGGCGCCGGTGCGGCCGAGCCGCTGCCCACCGTCACGGTCGCCCCGGGCCAGACGCTCTCGGAGATCGCCCTCGCCGAGCTGCCCCAGCTGAACCTGAGCCAGGCCATCGTCGCGATCCAGATCGCCAACCAGATGAGCACTGCCCAGATCAGCGCCGGGCAGGAGCTCGCCATCCCGCGGTCCTGACCGCACTGACCGCCGCCGACCCGCTCGGGTCCGCGCCGGTCCCACCGTCCTGAGTCCCTCGACCCGACTCAGAACGCCGAAGGGCGTCGCCCCCGTGCAGGGGATGCGGCGCCCTTCGTGCGTGCTGTCGCCACGTCCGACCCCGTGCAACCGGGGCCAGGCCCTGCTCCTGCGGCGCGCTGGTTCGAGGTGATGGTGTGACCTGGGGTGGTAGCCGAATACCTCGATTCGGCACCCGAGGTGCCGCGACTCAGGACACGACCAGGTCGAGTGGGCGCTCGACGAAGTCGGCCAGGGCTTGGGCGGCTGCGGCGATGTCGGCACGGTCCTCGCCGCCCAGGGGCACGTCCGGCCACACGGTGACGCGCACGTCCGTGGCCGAGACCTTCCGCTTCCAGATGCCGACGTCCTCGCCGTGCACCACGACGATGCCGCCCCCCGCCTCGGAGAGCAGCCGCTGCCGGGTGGCCTCGGGGTTGCGGCGCGGGAAGCCGGTGTGCTGGTAGGTCAGGCAGACCTCGTCGAAGGTCGGCAGCAGGTAGGCCGCCTGCTCGCGGGAGGTGCGAGCGGGCACGGTCGGGTCGAACCAGAGCTCGTGGTCGCCGACGACCACCCGCTCCAGCTCGCCGGACAGGTCGGCCAGCGCGGCCCGGATCTGGGTCAGCGTGAGGGTCGACCACCGGGCGAGGTCGCGCTCGGATGCCGGGCCGTGGCCGGCGATGAACCGCCGGGTGAGCTCTCGACGGGCATCCTCCGCGAGGAGCGAGTCGTTCGGCCCCGTCGGCACCACCTCGTCGGCCAGCACGTAGGTGTGCTCGGCGCCGCGCGGTGGTCCGGAGCAGATGAGGGAACGCAGCTCCAGGATGATGAGCAGGTGCGCCAGGGGCTGCACGTCCGTGGGCAGCCCGGCCGCGTCGAACGCCACCCGCACCTCGCGCCTGGTGCACGGCGTCGGGCCGGCCAGCATCGACTCGAGCACCCGAAGCGCGGTCGTGACCACCTCGTCGGTGAGCCCCAGCCGGCGATTGAACCCGGCCAGGCCGCTCTCGACCCGCGGCCCGGTGGCGCGCTGCATCCACCGCAGGTCCTCCGGGGCGAGCAGGTGCCACGTCGGTCGCAGCACGTGGGTGCGCACCCAGCCGCCGGCCGACTGCTCGGCCAGCACGCCGGCATACGTCGTGCCGGGCGCCATCCGCATACCGAGTGACCACGCGGCGAGCGGCGCGTCCTGCGACTGCACGCAGCCCAGCAGCCGCACCACGTCGGCGCCCTGCCGCAGCCCGGCCGACGAGAGCCGCTGGGTGGCGAGCCGGCGCCGGTGCACACGGTCGAGGGGGTGGGCGGGCACCGGCACATCCTCGCACCGCCCACCGACCGAGCACGGTCGCACCGTGGCCGAACCGGAGCGCTGACGGCGGCCGGGAACAGAACCCTTGCCATCGTGCGTTGTGCAGTGTTGTAATCAAGTAATTACTGCAAGGAGAGAATCATGCGACACCCCCACACACCTCACCCCCACGACTCCATCACCGACGACGACCTCACCCCCCGTGGTGGCGGTCCCCGTGGCGGACGCGGCCCCGGCCGTGGCCCGCGCGGTGGCCGACCCGGCCCCGGCGGCGGCCCCGAGGGCATGCGTCGCGGGCGCGGCTTCGGCCGGGCCGGCGGCTGGCAGCAGGGCGACCTGCCCAGCGCCGACGACGCCCAGAGCTGGTTCTCCGGGCGGCTGCCCGAGGGCTGGTTCGAGGAGGTCGTCGTCACCGCCGACCGCGAGGAGATCACCGTCATCGGCACCCTCGCGGGCGTCGACGCCGGCACCGACGCGGCCGAGGCCGAGGGGCGGATCAGCCGCTTCCGTGCCGAGACCCGCGACGAGCGCATCGCCATCGCCCAGGAGGCCCAGGCCCGCTACCAGCGCACCGTCTCCTGGGGAGCCGGCGTCGGCAACACCACCACGCTGTTCACCCACCTCGCCGTGCCGGTCATGACCCGGCTGCGCCAGCCCGAGCGGGCGGTGCTCGACACCCTCGTCGACGCCGGCGTCGCCCGGTCGCGCAGTGACGCGCTGGCCTGGTCGGTGCGGGTCGTCGGCGAGCACGCCGACACCTGGCTCGCCGAGCTGCGCGAGAAGATGTCCGAGGTCGACAAGCTGCGCGCCAAGGGGCCCGAGCTCTGAGCCCAGATCACGAGCACCCGGGATGCCGTTCGCACCCGACCGCGCCCGCCTCGCCGACAGCGGCCCGCCACCTCCCCGGAGGTGACGGGCCGCTTTCCGTTGTCCCTGACGAGGGTTGGGTGCTCAGGTGGCTGCTCGAGCGACCACCTCAGCAC
Organism: uncultured Actinomycetota bacterium; assembly: GCA_963806295.1. Taxonomy (GTDB): domain Bacteria; phylum Actinomycetota; class Actinomycetes; order Actinomycetales; family Dermatophilaceae; genus Fodinibacter. The sequence goes on from CAWDXP010000017.1 coordinate 105,354, forward strand.
CCAACTCGAGACCGAGGGCCGGGGCAGCGAGCACCCCGGGAGTAGCCTTCCGGAAATGAGGGCCGCGGTCAGCACCAGGTACGGCCCACCCGAGGTCGTCCGCGTCGTCGACGACGCCCCCGAGCCCGAGGTCGCCCCGGACGACCTGCTGGTGCGGGTGCACGTCACCACGGTCAACCGCACCGACGCGGCCTACCGGCGCGCCTACCCGTTCTTCATCCGCACCGTTTCCGGTTGGCGCGGGCCGAAGGTCCCGGTCTGGGGGACCGAGTACGCCGGCGTCGTCGAGCGGGTCGGCCCGGACGTCACCCGCTTCTCCCCGGGCGACCGGGTCTTCGGGTATGCCGAACCGCGCTTCGGTGCCCATGCCGAGCTCGTCGCGGTGGCCGAGTCCTCCTTCGTGGCACCGGTTCCCGAGCGGGGTCGACCTCCGCCACGCCGCCGCTGCGACCGAGGGCGGGCACTACGCCCTGAGCAGCATCCGGCGTGCCGACGTGCAGCCGGGCAGTCGGGTGCTCGTGCACGGCGCGACCGGGGCGATCGGCTCGGCCGCGGTGCAGCTGCTCGCCGACCTGGGCGCGCACGTCATCGCGACGGCACCGACCGCGCACGTCGAGCTCGTGCGCGGCCTCGGCGCCGATCGCGTCGTCGACTTCCAGACGGAGGACTTCACGCGCATCGACGAGACGGTCGACGTCGTGCTCGACCTGGTCGGCAAGAGCACCTTCGGCGCGTGCCGGCGGCTGCTGACGCCCGACGGCGTCTACGTGTCGAGCGACCTCGGGCCGTACGCCCAGAACATCGCGCTACCTCTCGTCACGAAGCTCGGTCGCGGCCGGCGGGTGGTCTTCCCGTTCCCGTCGACCTCGCCCGAGGTGGTCGAGCACCTCCGCTCGCGTCTCGAGAGCGGCGCCTTCCGCCCGCTGCTCGACCCGATGGCCTTCCGGCTCGACGACATCGTGGCCGCCTACCGCTACGTCGAGACCGGCCAGAAGCTCGGCAACGTGATCGTCACCGTCCACGAGGAGTAACCCGCTTGGGACAACTTCGACCAATAGGTCGATGTTGTCCCAACTGGCCGGCCCTCCTCGAGGATGCTGCGGGCCCGGGTCGGGTGCTCAGGTGGTCGCCAGAGCAGCCACTTGAGCACCCAACTCTGAAGACTTGAGACGCCAGACTCCGAGGAGAGCAGCTCCCAACTCCGACGAGAACAGCCCCAACTCCGGAGGGACCGGCGTGTCAGGTGAGGGTGCGGCGCATGACGAGGCGCGGCATCCGGCTCGCCACGGCATCGGTCGTGCCGACCACCGAGAACCCGGCCTTCTCGAACATCGAGCGCGTGCCGACGAACGCCATCGTGGTGTCCATCCGCCCCCCGGGGTCGACGGGGTGTGCCTCGACGGCCGGCGCGCCGTTCGCGGCGGCATAGGCGACGGCTCCCTCCAGCAGGTGCCCGACCACGCCCTGGCGCCGGTGCCCGCCGCGCACCACGACGCAGATGATGCTCCACACCGGCACGTCGTCGACCGGCCGGATCAGCGTCGAGCCCTCCAGTCGCGGGATCTCGGCGCGCGGGCTGATGCTGCACCACCCGACCGGTGTGCCGTCGCGGTAGGTGACCACCCCAGGCGGGTGCTCGCGGGTGCACAGCCGGCGCATCGCGGCCTCCCGGCTGTCACCGCCGAGCTCCCTGATCTCGCCGGCGTTGATCCGGTGGGACAGGCACCAGCAGTGCGTGGGCCGGCGGTTGGGGTTGATGACGTCGGCGAAGTCCTCGAAACGCTCCGGTGTCACCGGGTGCGTCTCCCAGACCACCTCGCCGGATGTCGTCCCACTCGCTTTCGCCGCCATCGCCCCACCCAACCACCGCGCACCGACAGACGGGGGCGCCCGGCATCCGCAACCCTGCGCCGCCCGGCCCCAGTGCTCCGACTTCGTGCGACTTGCACACGGTTCTCGCACCCGTCCGCCGGGTTTGAACGAGCCCAAGTCGCACGAAGTCGCAGGCGAGCGAGGTGTCACACCGCGGCAGCGGGCGGTGTCTGAAGGGGTGGACGGCCACCCGGGCCGCCCCCAGCACCCGAGGAGACCACCGTGCCCAGCACCTTCCGCATCCCCCAGGCCACGATGAGCGGCCCCTACGCCGGCATCCTCAAGGCCTACGCCCGCCGCACCTGGGGCGCCGTCCCCGACACCGCCTACGTGCTCTGGCACCACCAGAAGGTGATGCGGGCGGTGCTCGGCTTCGAGCGCAAGGTCGCCACTTGGGACGCGCTCGACAAGCACCTCGCCTCCTACGCCCAGCTGGCCAGCGCCGCGGTCATCGGCTGCAGCTGGTGCATGGACTTCGGCTACTTCCTCGCCCACGACGAGGGCCTGGACGAGGCCAAGGTGCGCGAGGTGCCCCGCTGGCGCGAGTCCGACGTGTTCACCCCGCTCGAGCGCGACGTGCTGGAGTACGCCGAGGCGATGAGCGCCACCCCCTGCGCCGTCGACGACGACCTGAGCCACCGCCTCCAGGAGGCCCTCGGCGTCAAGGCCGTCGTCGAGCTCACCCAGCTCGTCGCGCTCGAGAACATGCGCTCCCGCTTCAACAGCGCCGCCGGCCTGCAGTCCCAGGGCTACTCCGACGTGTGCGAGCTGCCCCTCGCCGTACCCTCGAACGCGTGAGCACCGGCGGGGCGGCAGGCAACGACGCGCGGATGCCGGGAGCCCCCGAACCCGACGCGCCGCCGGTTCCCGACGCGGCCGAGTTCGAGGCACTGCGACCGCTGCTGTTCACGGTCGCCTACGAGATGCTCGAGGTCGCGGCGGATGCCGAGGACGTCGTCCAGGAGGCGTGGCTGCGGTGGTCGCGGGTCGACACCGACGACGGTGCGCGACCCCCGCGCCTACCTGGTGCGCATCGTCATCCGGCTGTCGCTCAACCGTTTTCGCACGGTGTCACGACAGCGCGAGACCTACGTGGGACCCTGGCTGCCCGAGCCGCTGCTCACGGTCCAGGACGTCGCGGATGACGTGGAGCTCGCCGACAGCGTGTCGACCGCGATGCTCCTGGTGCTGCAGACGCTGACCCCGGTGGAGCGCGCGGTGTTCGTGCTGCGCGAGGTGTTCGACGTGCCGTACGACGAGATCGCCGCGGGGGTCGACCGCACGCCGGCCGCGGTGCGGCAGATCGCCCACCGGGCGCGTGAGCACGTGGCCGCCCGCCGTCCCCGGCAGCGCGTCGACCGCACCGAGCACGCGGCGGTGCTCGAGCGGTTCCGGGTCGCGGCCGACACCGGCGACCTGCAGGCGCTGGTCGACGTGCTCTCGCCGGATGTCGTGCTGGTCACCGACGGTGGCGGGGTGCGCAAGGCGGCGCTGCGGCCCATCCTCGGCCGCGACAAGGTGCTGCGCTTCCTGGCTGCCGTCACCCCCCAGGACGTCGAGGTCGAGCTGCGCGTCGAGTGGGTCGGGGGCCAGCCCGGGCTCGTCGCCGTCATCGACGGGGTGGTCGACAGCGTCATCACCATCGACGTCGTCGACGGCGTGGTCGGCTCGCTCTACTTCGTGCGCAACCCCGACAAGCTCACCCGGCTCGGCGACGAGGTGCGCCTGGCCCGCTGACGCGCGCCCCGGCATCCGGGGCAGGACGTATCAGAGCCGCACTAACAAACTCCTTTCTCATGAAATCTGGTGCGGCTGAAGGGGATGGAGCCCCTCCGTGAGCTCCCTCTGCGTCGGTCAGTGCGTCGGCCTCGTTGGCCGCGGCGGTGACCTCGGCGCAGGGTGATCGGAGACCACGGGCGGGGCACCGTGTCCGCAGCGTGCCGGGGCGGAGAGCGCACGAAGAGGTGAGTCGGCATGGGGACTCTGACACCGGGCAAGCACGGCTCGAACGGGCAGACGCAAGCGGATCTGGGTGCAGCAGGTCGCGGTCGAGACCGACAAGCTCGAGATGCGGGTGCAGGCGGCGCGGTCCCGGGGGACCCTGACCGAGTCGCAGGACGTCGTGGCCGCGGGGGTCAGCAACATGGTCCGCAAGGCCAGGGCCGCCGCCCTGCGCGAGGACCCGATTCCCGGCCGGTTCTGGAACTGGTGGCGGGGGACCCTGGTCGAGGCGGCGTACCGGGAGATGCACACCGCCCGGGCGCAGATGGTCGACCTCTACGACGAGAGCGAGCTGATCGCCGAGGTTCCCCACGTCGTTGCACGGGCCAACGCCACGATGCACCGCGACGACCCCCGCCGGCTGACGGTCAAGGAGCTGCTCGCCTGCGCTCCCGACGTGCGCCGGGCCCGCGTGCGCCGCCTCGTGGGGGACAGCTACGAGCAGCTCGACCTCGAGCACGCGCAGCTGCGCAGCTTCCGCAACATCGTGCTGGGCTCGGCACTGCTGCTCATGGTGATCGTCGTGGGCACCCTCGCCATCGTCGCCATCAACCCCTCGCTGATGCCGTTGTGCTTCAAGGGGCCGATCCCTGCGTGTCCGACGAGCCAGGGTCCGCTCTCCCAACCGCAGAGCGCCGACATCCTCGTGGTCGGGGTGCTGGGCGCGCTGGGTGGCGCCCTCGCGGCCACGCTGTCGATCCGCAACCTCAAGGGCACCTCGACGCCGTACGACGTGCCGGTGGCGCTCGCCATGCTCAAGGTGCCGATGGGGTCGCTGACCGCGATCCTCGGCCTGGTCGCCATCCAGGGTGACTTCATCCCGGGCCTGACCGAGCTGGACTCGCAGGGCCAGATCCTCGCCTACGCGCTCGTGTTCGGCTTTGCCCAGCAGGCCCTGTCGCGGCTGCTCGACAAGCAGGCCCAGACCCTGCTCGAGGGACTGCCCGGCGGCACGGCCGTCGAGCCCTTGCCCGGCGCGAAGGAGGACATCGCGCCTCCGAAGGAGACTGCGGTGACGCCCGCGTCATCGAGCGGGGACGCCTCGGCGGCGCCCGGCCCGGCGACGGCCTCTGGTGCGCCGTCCCCAACTGCGGGCGTGCCGCCGGCCGCGGAGCTTGACGACGGCCCCGAGGACGACGGTCCCGACCTGGTGCCGTCGCCCGGCCCGGCGCTCGACCGGCCGGTCGAGGAACCCGCGACGGCGACCCAGCAGGAGCAGATCGACCTGCTGACCGAGTCCGGCAACGGCCTCAAGGACATGACCGAGGAGGAGGAGGCCGAGCTGCTCGCGGCGGAGTTCGGGCCGCCCGACGCCGACGGGATCTACGGCGCGCCACCGGCATCCGACGACCCCGACGACCCCGACGACCCCGACGAGGCGGACGCAGCAGCGGCACCGGCCCCACCAACCCCTGCGACCCCGCCGGCCCCACCAACCCCTGCGACCCCGCCGGCCGGCCCGGCCGGCCCGACCCCAGGAGGTGCGTGATGTCAGGGCTCGAGGACATGGTCCGTCAGGCGGAGCGGTCGCTCGGCACGACCGGGCGGCCCAACCCGATCACCCGCTGGTACGCCAAGCGCAACGGGTCAGGCTTCGCGAACGCGCCGTGGTGCAACATGAGCGTCACCTACTGGGCCCACCGGTCCGGCAACGTCGACGCCGTCTGCTTCGACCGCGACTACGCCTACACGATCTGGCACGCCCAGCGGTTCCGCAGCGAGGGCCAGTGGCACGTCGACATCGCGGGCATCCGGCGCGGCGACATCGTCTTCTTCGACTGGGACGAGACCAACCGGATCGGCCGCATCGACCACGTCGGCATCGTGACCGGCGTGCGCGACGGCGTCGTCTACACGATCGAGGGAAACACCCGCAACGGATGCCGGCGCCGCGCGCGCTACGCGTCGAACATCGTCGGCTACGGGCGCCCCGAGTACCGCGGCGGCGCACGGCAGCGAAGGCCTCCAGCAACCGCGCGGTCGTCGTCGGTCGCAGCGACATCGCGCCGCCCGGCGTGCCGACGCTGCACCGGGGCAGCGCAGGGGTGCTCGTCAAGCAGCTGCAGGCGTGCCTGAACACCGTGCAGCGCAGCGGCCTGGCCGTCGACGGGCGCTTCGGCCCCCTCACCACGGGCGCGGTCAAGACCTTCCAGGCCCGCACGAAGTGCCTGGCCGTCGACGGCCGCTACGGCCCCAAGACGTCCGGGAAGCTGAAGGCCGCGCGCAGCAAGGTCCGCTGACCGGGCCACCCGGCATCCCCGCCGTAGGGTCGACGGGTGCGCATCGTCAGCCTCATCCCGTCGGCCACCGAGATCCTCTTCGCGGTGGGCGCCGGTGACGACGTCGTGGGGGTGACGTTCGAGTGCGACTTCCCGGCGGTGGCACGCGAGCGACGGGTGGTGTCGTCCACGACGCTGCCGGAGGGGCTCAGCCCGCGTGAGATCGACGACGCCGTGGCGCGCGCGGTCGCAGCGGGGGAGGACCTCTACCGCCTCGACGCCGGTGCCCTCGCCGACCTCGACGCCGACCTCGTCGTCACCCAGGACCTCTGCGCGGTCTGTGCCGTCGACGTCACCGCTGTCGACGACGCCCTGGCCCACCTCGGTTGCCGCGCAACGGTTCTCACCGTCGACCCGCACACGCTCGACGAGGTGCTCGACTCCGTGGTGGCGGTCGGTCGCGCGACCGGACACGAGGGCGCCGCCCTCACCCTGGTCGAGTCGCTGCGCGAGCGTCTGGATGCCGTGCGCTCCCGAGTGCGCGGACGCCCACGTCCGCGCGTGGTCGTGCTCGAATGGACCGACCCGCCGTACGCCCCGGGCCACTGGATCCCGGAGATGGTGACGGCCGCCGGTGGCGAGCCGGTGCTCGGGACGGCAGGCGAGAAGTCGGTGCGCGTGACCTGGGATGCCGTGCACGCCGCAGCGCCGGACGTCGTGGTGGTCGCGCCGTGCGGGTTCGACCGGGCCGAGGCCCAGCAGCAGGCCGACGGGCTGGTGGCGGCGGGGCTGCTGCCGGCCGGCGTCGTGGTGCACGCCGTCGATGCGAACGGGCTGTGGGCGCGCCCCGGCCCGCGGCTGGTGGAGGGCGTCGAGGAGCTGGCGGCCCTGCTCCATCCCTGACGTCCGAACTCCTGGAGCAGAGGTATCAGTGGGGCTCGAGGGGCCTCTTTGTCGACATGAGGACCTTCCCGCACCGGCGCACCGCCCGACGCAGCCACCACCCGGCCGTCTCGTGCGACGCGCTCGGCCGCTGGCACTGGGAGTGCACGTGCGGCGCCGGCGCCCGCGGCGGGGCCTCCTCGACCGACTGGCACTGGATGGTCACCGCGGCGCTGGTCCACCAGAACGCCTGCCCGGGGGAGTGACCCGCATCCCCAGCCGTTGGTGGGGTCCGTAGCCGCCGGATGCCGTCACGCACCGCCCACACGGCCTCGTCCCCAGGTCTGGGGTCGCCTCCAGCGCCTCCAGACCCCAGATCTGGTGCCTCTGGCGTCACACGAGCCCCACTGATGGTGCCCCGTCACGCCGCCGACACGCCCGAGCGGCACTGGACGACACGGCATCCGAGGCCCTGACCTGCGCAAACACACCCGACCCGCCGAGTTGTGCCGAACCGCTTGCGGTCCGCGTCACATCGGGACAAGATAGCCACTACATCTAGTGGTTACACCGTTGTAGTTCGTCCACATGTTGTGCACACGAAATCACGGTTCTCCACAGGTTGTTAACACCAGTGTCCACCGCTCGTCCACAAGCGCCGAGCCGCAACCGCCACGCGAGGGGGTCCGAAATGCACTGTCCGTTCTGCCGTCACACCGACTCACGGGTCATGGACTCGCGTGCCACCGACGACGGCTCGAGCATCCGCCGGCGTCGCCAGTGCCCCGAGTGCGGGCGTCGCTTCACCACCGTCGAGACGGCCAGCCTGGCGGTCGTGAAGCGCTCCGGCGCCACCGAGCCGTTCAGCCGCGCCAAGGTGCTCGTCGGCGTCCGCAAGGCCTGCCAGGGCCGCCCGGTCACCGAGGACGACCTGGCGCTGCTCGCCCAGCGCGTCGAGGAGACCATCCGCAGCCAGGGCACCGCCGAGGTCGACGCGCACGAGGTCGGCCTGGCCGTGCTCGAGCCGCTGCGCGAGCTCGACGAGGTCGCCTACCTGCGCTTCGCCTCCGTCTACCAGGCCTTCGACAACCTCGAGGACTTCGAGTCGGCCATCACCCTCCTGCGCGCCGAGCGTGACGCGCTGGGGGAGGAGCCGGCCGGCATCCGGGCAGCCCGCGGCACGTCCGCCGGCGCTGTCACACCCCAGCAGTAGAACTGTCAGATACCAGGTCACCACGGCCCCCGGCAGGGGGGCAGAAGGAAGGCACAGCATGACCGAGACCGCAGGAGCACGTGCAGGTGCTCGCAAGTCCACCCGCGCCAAGGGAGTCACCGTCGAGCGCATCTTCACGACGCCGGGCGTGCACCCCTACGACGAGGTGACCTGGCAGAAGCGCGACGTCGTCCAGCAGAACTGGAAGACCGGCGAGACGATCTTCGAGCAGCGCGGCGTCGAGTTCCCCGACTTCTGGAGCGTCAACGCCTCCACCATCGTCACGACCAAGTACTTCCGCGGGGCCGTCGGCACCGACGCCCGTGAGACCGGGCTGAAGCAGCTGATCGACCGCGTCGTGCTGACCTACGTCAAGGCCGGCAAGGACTACGGCTACTTCGCGGCGCCGCGAGGACGCCGAGATCTTCGAGCACGAGCTGACCTACGCCCTGCTGCACCAGGTGTTCAGCTTCAACTCGCCGGTCTGGTTCAACGTCGGCACCGCCAGCCCCCAGCAGGTCAGCGCCTGCTTCATCCTCAGCGTCGACGACTCGATGGACTCCATCCTCAACTGGTACAAGGAGGAGGGCTTCATCTTCAAGGGCGGCTCCGGTGCCGGCCTGAACCTGTCGCGCATCCGCTCCTCCAAGGAGCTGCTGTCCTCCGGTGGCACCGCCTCCGGCCCGGTCTCCTTCATGCGCGGCGCCGACGCGTCCGCGGGCACCATCAAGAGCGGCGGCGCCACGCGTCGCGCGGCCAAGATGGTCGTCCTCGACGTCGACCACCCCGACATCGAGGAGTTCGTGCAGACCAAGGCGCGCGAGGAGGACAAGATCCGCGCGCTGCGCGACGCCGGGTTCGACATGGACCTCGGCGGCAAGGACATCGTCTCCGTGCAGTACCAGAACGCGAACAACTCGGTGCGGGTCACCGACGAGTTCATGCGTGCGGTCGAGGAGGGCAGCGAGTTCGGCCTGACCTCGCGCAAGGACGGCTCGGTCATCGAGACCGTCGACGCCCGCGAGCTGATGGGCAAGATCGCCGCCGCCGCGTGGGAGTGCGCCGACCCGGGCATCCAGTACGACGGCACGATCAACGACTGGCACACCAACCCCGAGAGCGGCCGCATCACCGCGTCCAACCCGTGCTCGGAGTACATGAGCCTCGACAACTCCTCGTGCAACCTGGCCTCGCTGAACCTGCTCAAGTTCCTGCGCGACGACGACACCTTCGACGCGCCGCTGTTCGAGAAGGTCGTCGAGCTGGTCATCACCGCGATGGACATCTCGATCTGCTTCGCCGACTTCCCGACCGAGCCGATCGGGCAGACCACGCGCGACTACCGCCAGCTCGGCATCGGCTACGCCAACCTCGGCGCGCTGCTGATGGCCACCGGCCACGGCTACGACTCCGAGGGTGGCCGCGCCATCGCCGCGTCGATCACCTCGCTGCTCACCGGTGCCGCCTACAAGCGCTCCGCCGAGCTCGCCGCGGTCGTCGGCCCGTATGCCGGCTACGCCCGCAACGCCGACGCGCACAAGCGGGTCATGCGCAAGCACGCCGCCGCCAACGACCAGATCCGCACCATCACCACGATGGACAAGGACATCCACCGCGTCGCCACCAAGGCGTGGGATGCCGTGGTCAAGCTCGGTGAGAAGAACGGCTACCGCAACGCCCAGGCGTCGGTGCTCGCCCCCACCGGCACCATCGGCTTCATGATGGACTGCGACACCACCGGCATCGAGCCCGACTTCTCGCTGGTGAAGTTCAAGAAGCTCGTCGGTGGCGGCTCGATGCAGATCGTCAACCTCACCATTCCTCGCGCGCTGCGCAAGCTCGGCTACACCGAGGAGACCGTCGAGGCGATCGTCGAGTACATCGCCGACAAGGGTCACGTCATCGACGCCCCCGGCCTGAAGACCGAGCACTACGAGGTCTTCGACACCGCCATGGGCGCGCGCGCCATCTCGGCGATGGGCCACGTGCGGATGATGGCCGCGGTGCAGCCGTTCCTGTCCGGTGCGATCTCCAAGACGGTCAACCTGCCGGAGACGGCGACGGTCGAGGAGATCGAGGACGTCTACGTCCAGGGCTGGAAGATGGGCCTGAAGGCGCTGGCCGTCTACCGCGACAACTGCAAGGTCGGCCAGCCGCTGTCCGATGGCGGCTCGACCGCCAAGGACGCTGCTGCTGACAAGGCCTCGGCTGCTGTGTCGGCTGCGCAGAAGGAGATCGTGGAGAAGGTCGTCTACCGGCCCACCCGCGAGCGCCTGCCGAAGCGCCGTGCGTCGCAGACGATCTCGTTCGCCGTGGGCGGCGCCGAGGGCTACCTCACCGCCGGCACCTACGACGACGGGCGGCTCGGTGAGCTGTTCCTGAAGTTCGGCAAGCAGGGCTCCACGCTCGCCGGTGTCATGGACGCCTTCTCGATCGTCACCTCGGTCGCGCTGCAGTACGGCGTGCCGCTGGAGACGTTCGTCGAGAAGTTCACGAACATGCGCTTCGAGCCGGCCGGCATGACCGACGACCCGGACGTGCGGATGGCGCAGTCGCTCATGGACTACGTGTTCCGGCGGCTGGCCCTGGACTACCTCGACTTCGACACCCGCTCCTACATGGGCATCTACACCGCCGACGAGCGCGCTCGCCAGCTCGAGACCGGGTCGTACCAGCCGGTCGACGAGGACACCGGTGAGGACCTCGAGGAGGAGATCGAGTCGTTCAGCCAGGGCATCGGCGCCTCGTCGAAGAAGTCGGATGCCGGTGCGCCGGCTGCGGCGGCCAAGTCCGGTTCCGCTGGCGGCGGGGGAGTCGGGCAAGACGCTCGACGCCTCGACGGTCTCGTCCGGTGCGGGTGCGGCCTCGGCCCGTGAGGTCTCCTCGGAGATCCACTCCTCGGCCGACCTGCTCGCGGCGTTCGGTGACTCCAAGGCTGCGGACGCGCCGATGTGCATGACCTGCGGGACGAAGATGCGCCCGGCCGGTTCCTGCTACGTCTGCGAAGGCTGCGGAAGCACCTGCGGCTGCAGCTGAGTTAGAACCAGAAGGGCCCTCGCTTCGCGACGTGAAGGGCCCTTCTGCGTGCTCGACGGTCTGACCGGCGGAAGGGCTTCGCAACACCCGCCAGGTGCGCGAGACGTTCGGCCCACTGGCGCCGATGCGGATGTACGCCCGCGGGGGAGAGGGGCCGGAGGTCACGTTCGTCGAGGCGTCGGCCGAGGATGCGCTCGACGTCGCTGACGACCAGATCGACCCGCTGCTGGATGAGGGATGGCGACCGAGGACGTCGCGCTGCTGACCACTGGCGCGCGACATCCCGAACAGGTGGCGCTGCAGGAGTCGGAGGGCCAGGACGGCTACTGGCGCACGTTCTGGGACAAGGACTGCGTGTTCTACGGGCACGTCCTCGGCTGCAAGGGCCTGGAGCGCAAGGTCGTCGTGCTGTGCGGGGAGAGGGCCCGGAGGTCACGTACGTCGAGGCATCGGCCGAGGATGCGCTTGACGTCGCTGACGACCAGATCGACCCGCTACTGGATGAGGGCTGGCGACCTGAGGACGTCGCTCTCCTCACCACTGGCGCACGGCATCCCGAGCAGGTCGCGCTGCAGGAGTCTGAGGGCCAAGACGGCTACTGGCGCACGTTCTGGGACAAGGACTGCGTGTTCTACGGACACGTCCTCGGCTGCAAGGGCTTGGAACGCAAGGTCGTCGTGTTGTGCGTCAACGAACGGATGCCGCGTGAGCGGTCCCGCGAGCGTCTGTACGTCGGCTTGTCTCGGGCGACGGACAAGCTCATCGTCGTCGGTCCGGCGGACGTCATCCGGGAGATGGGTGGCCCCGCGGTCGCGAAGAAGCTCGGAATCGCTTGAGCGGACATCGCAATCAACTGGAACCGCGAGACCTTTCGTGGTGTGCCCCCCGAGCCCTGCGTCAGCCCCGCTGTAGTGGCGCGAGACGCTGTCGGCGTTCTGGTCTGGTCCCTACAACGCCAGCTCTCGGAGATGTTGCTGGGTCTGTGAGTCTGTGGAGTAGAGGGTGACGCCGCGCATGCCGCGGGTCAGCAGCACCTTGTAGACGTTGCGGACGAGGCGGTCGAAGTCGGCGTCGCTCACCGTCGATGCGGTTCCGGAAGTCGGGGTCCTTGTTCGCGGCGCGCACGGCGACCCACGGCCGTCGCGCCACACGAGGTCGGGGCCGAGGATGACGCCGGCGTAGTCGTACTCGAAGCCCTGGGCGGTGTACACGCAGCCGACCTGACCGAAGCCGGCGGGGTCGGTCGCCCACAGCGCGGCCGCCGGCGCGCCGCCGATCGACGCGGTCGCCCTTGAGGTTCCACGGCTTGGCCCAGTCACCGATGCGGACATCGCGGGACCAGGGAGCCGTCGGCCGAGGGTCGCTCCACGGCCAGCAGTAGCCGGCTGCCATCCGAGCGGAGTAGCCGCCCTCGAGCTTCGTCGCGAGGCTAGGCCTCCATCTCGTACGGCGAGTCGACGACCTCGACGTCGAAGTGCGGGTCGCCCAGCCACTCGGTCGGGCCGCCGGGCTCCAGGCCGAGGAGGCGCTTGACCCACAGGAGGTACTCCTCCGAACCGCCGCAGCGGAACTGAGCGTCGAGGTCGATCTTGACGACGTCGATGCCCGTGGGTCGGCCGCGTGCTTCTCGATGTCCTCGACGGTGCCCTGCTCGCCCGGGCGCACGACCTGGAACTCGTCGAGCAGGAACACCGGCACGCGCGCGGCGGCCAGGAGCTCCTCGATCTGAGGGCTTGCCGGTTCGGTGCTCTGCGCGTCGTCCATCGAGACGCGGAGGTCTCCCGGATGCGGTGGGCCTCGTCGAGGATCAACGCGTCGAGGTCGTTGGGGGACGCGCCGCGACGAAGGAGTTGAAGTACTGTGAACATCTTCTGCACGCGCGGTGCCCGCTTGCCGGCGACCTTGCGCAGCGTCTGGGTGAACGACCGCGAACCGGTGGCGTGGAGCACGGACCGACCCTGTCGGGACAGCTCGCCGAGCAGGGACAGCGCGATCACGCTCTTGCCGCTGCCAGGACCGCCGGAGACGATCACCGCGGTCTTGGTGTTGGATCGACGGGCCCGCTCGACGGCGTGGAGGACGTAGTTGTAGGCGTCGCGCTGCTCGTCGAGCAGCACGAACATCTCCCGACGTTGCACCTCCTCGGCGGCGACGGCGAGCAGCTGCTTGGACGGTGCGATGCGGCTGGCGAGGAGGTGGTCGGCATACGACGCTCCGCTCTTGCCCGGAGCGAAGCGGGATCTTGAGGAAGTCCTGGAACTCTCCGCGGCGCTGGCCCGTGAAGACCGAGCCCAGGTCGGTCGCCGGGGAGGCGGAAGAGGTCTTCGACGCCGGAGTCGGTGGCGTTGTGCAGGTAGGCGACGCCGGCGAGGGACTCGGGCGTCGTCTGCGAGGACGGCGGTGAAGCCGAGCATGTAGTCGCAGTAGTCGCGGACCTGAAGCGCGGGGTGCGTGACGGGGCGTTGCCCGTACTGCTCGATGCGGACCAGGGAGTCGCTGTCCTCGAAGCGCTCGGCGTGACTCCACTGCTTGAGCTCCACCACGAGGTACGAGGGGCCGCCGGTCGTCGGATGCTGGCCGACGAGGACGACGTCGGCGCGCTTGCTCGTGAGCGGGCAGCTGGTACTCGATCAGCATCTCGACGTCGCCGAGGCCCGGCGGCCACGAGGTCGGCCCGCAGCGCGGGGATGCTGCGCTCCCAGGAGCGGTACTCGCTGGTCGGATGGGCGGCGACCGGTGCGGAGTGACATCTGCTCGGCAAGGAGGTCGGCGAGGTGGTGCCTCGACGGCGAGAAGCCAGCGACCGATCGCCGGTACAGCGTCACGAATGAGAACCCCAGGCAGCACGAAGTGAACCGTGCGGGTGGGGGCGTGTCCTGGACCGGAAGCCCGTCGGGCCGCAATTACGGTCGCGACTCTATCCGCGAGGTCGGCCGGAATTGCGGTGACGCGGCATACTCGCGGCTGTGTCTGATCTCGAAGCGACATCCGGGATCGCCGCGCGTGCGTTCTCGCGAGGAGCGCGACTGGGAGCAGTTCCAGGACCCGAAGTCCGTGCTGCTTGCGCTCGTCGGTGAGGTGGGGGAGTTGGCCGAGCTGCTGCAGTGGCTGCCGGCCGAACGCGCGAAGGACCTGATCGCAGCCGAGCCGCTCCACACGCGCGTGGCGGAGGAGATGGCAGACGTGCTTGTGTACCTCGTGGGCTTGGCTGACCAGTGCGGCGTCGACCTCGGAGCGGCGGCCCTCGCCAAGATCGAGAAGTCCGCCGTCAAGCACCCCGTGGAGCAGACCAAGGGCATCGCACCAGACCGAACGACCGGCTGACAGGGCGCAGACCTATTGCTGTGCAGCAGATCGACGTAGAACGATTGACTGTCTGCGTACTTCCGGCGAGCACCGGTCTTGAGGGTCTCGACCGGCCCGAACAGTCCGCCGGTTCGCTCGACCGAGGCATGGCGCTTCTTGTAGCGCTTCTCCTCCATGTGAAGCTTGAGCCATGGGGTGCTGACCGGAATGGGACGGCAGCATCACTGGCGCCTAGGCCGGGCGTTCGGACCGACCAGGCCGGCCTCGTAGGCGAAGATCACGGCCTGAACCCGGTCGCGTAGGCCCAGCTTGGTGAGAATGCGACCGACGTGGGTCTTCACCGTCGTCTCCGACACGTAGAGCGTTCCGGCGATCTCGCCGTTCGTCGAGCCCACGGGCAACGAGCCGCAGGACCTCGTCCTCCCGTGGCGTGAGGGCGGCCAGCCGCCGCATGGCTTCAGGATCCGCCGTGGCCCCGCGCCTCTGGTCGAGGTAGGCCTCGATGAGCCGTCGGGTCACGACCGGCGCGAGCAACGACTCCCCAGCGGCCACGGCCCGGATGCCGTCGACGAGCAGCTCGGGTCGCACGTCCTTGAGGAGGAACCCGCTGGCTCCGGCGCGGAGCGCGTCGACGACGTACTCGTCCATGTCGAACGTCGTCAGCATGAGAACGCGTGACCGGCAGCCCGGGTCGGCGAGGATGCGCCGCGTCGCCTCGATCCCGTCCACGCCCGGCATCCGCACGTCCATGAGCACGATGTCGGGACGCGTCGACGCGACGAGCGTCACGGCATCCGCGCCGTCCTCCGCCTCACCGACGACATCGAGGTCCGGCTCGGTCTCCAGGATCATCCGCAGGCCGCGGCGCACGAGTGCCTGGTCGTCGGCGATGAGGACCGCGAGCCGCCCGACGTCGTTCACGACGGCGCCGCCGTCGGCAGCACCGCGACGAGCTCGAACCCGCCGTCGGCGCGTGGCCCCGCCCGCAGCGACCCGCCGTAGACCGCGATGCGCTCGCGCATGCCGACGAGCCCGTTCCCGCCGGCAGCGGCGACACCGGCACCGGCGTCGGCGTCGGCATCAGCCGCTGCCGCCCGCCTCCGGCCCCCGGACGCCGGGCCCGTCGTCGACGACCTCGAGCCGCACGGCGTCGTTGTCGTACGCGATCACGACCGCGGCGTGACTGACGCCGGTCGCGTGCCGGAGCGAGTTGGTCAGCCCCTCCTGCAACAGCCGGTATGCCGTGAGGTCGAGCCCGCCGGGGAGCTCGCGAGGGTCTCCGGTCACCGTGACCGACACCGGCAGCCCGGACGAGCGGAACTGCTCGGCCAGCCGGTCGACCTGACCGAGACCGGGCGACGGCTCAAGGGTGGCGCCCCGGCCGTCGGGCTCCCGCAGCACCCCCACGAGCCGGCGCATCTCGACCATGGCCTCGCGCCCCACGCTCTCGACCGTCTCGAGGGCCTCGCGCTCGACCGTCTGGTCCTCGCGCAGCCGCCGACGCACCGCCGCGGCCTGCACGGTCATCACCGACACGCTGTGCCCGACGACATCGTGCAGCTCACGGGCGATGCGGTTGCGCTCCTCGGCGACCGCACGGGACGCCTGCTGTTCGCGCGTCGCGACGCGTTGAAGGCGGTAGAGCAGGGTCACCCGCACCAGCGCTCCGGCGAGCCAGGCGATCACCGGGGGCGACATCCAGACGGCGGTCGCCAGGCGCTCGGCGACCGAGTATCCCTCGTTGAGCGGATCGAACGACATCCAGCCGAGCCAGAACACGAACGCGAGGGGGAGAGCGAGCCACGATCGTCGAGGTGCGGCGTACCGGCCGGCCGAGTAGGTGGCGACCATCGGGGCGAGCGCGCCTCCGAAGCCCTCCGGCGAACCGAAGGCAGCGAACTCGACGAGGTAGACCGCGGTCATGACGCCGAGCACCGCGAGCGGGTGACGGCGGCGCCAGAGCAGCAGTGTCGCAGTGATGGCGTAGAGCAGGCTCTGGGCCCAGACCGGCCCCTGCTGGTGCGTCGCGCCCACACCCGCCCAGGCCTCGAGCTGCCCCAGCACGCCGATGACCACCGCGACGGCGATGTCGAAGGCCCGGGAGCGGCTCACGCGCCCGACGCTACGCCCGACGGTGTGCTGCCCGCGTCCTCCCGCAGGAGGATGCCGGGGTCCTCCTTCGGTCCACCGATGCCGCCTCGCGTGGTGACGACCGTGCCCACCCGCCGCTCCTAGCGTCGAGGAGTCGGCCCGTCCGGGCCGACGCACGAGGAGGACAACTCATGGACATCTCGACGACGACCGCCCGGCGGATGAGCACGCTCACCTGGGGGATGGCGGTGTTCGCGACGGTCGCGGGCCAGCTGCACGCGCTGTCCCGGATCAACAGCCACCCCGAGGACCTCGAGGAGGGTCTGACCAGGGTGTGGGCCGTGCCCGCCATGGATGCCGTACGGCCCCTGCTCGACTGGGGTGACCCGATGTTCGTCTACTTGACGTACGGCAAGATCTGGCTGCCGATCTTCCTGACGATGCTCGTGGCTGCGTGGATCGTCTACCGGCGGCGGCGGCCGCTGGGTGCCGAGCGACTGGCCTGGCGCATCCTGCTCGCCGCGTACGCAGCTGCCACCATCTCCGTGGCGGGTGACTACTACACACCGTGGATTGAGGTCTTCTTCGTCATCGGCATCATGGCCATGCTCGTCATCGGGCTCGTCGGTGTCTGGCTGGGGGTCCTCATGCTCCGCCGAGGGTTCCGGCCGAGGGTCACTCCGTGGGCGTTGATCCTGTTCATCCCCGGCTTCATCGCGATCACCATGGTCACGTCGATGGGCAGCGTCATCCTGCCGTCGCTGTGGGCGTGGGCCTACGCGCTCCACGTCAGCGTGCGGGGCGGCACCGTCGAGGAGCCGGCGACGGCGCCCACGGCGGAGGCGATGGTGACGCGGCCGGTCTGATCTGCAGAGCAGTAGGGAGGGGCCCGGGTCGGCGATGCCGACCCGGGCCACTGCGTGGGCGGTGCAGCCTCGCGGCCCGGCATCCACAGCCGTACCCGCGGACCGTGGGCGTGGTGTGGGGGCAGCGTGGGTGGGGTGGCACGGCATCCGTCGTGAGGCTGGAGGCACCACTTCCAGCCAGCACACGAGGAGCCACGATGACCACCACGACCCGCACCGACCAGCGCCCCGACGTCCAGGAGATGGTGGTCGTCCACCGCACGTTCCGCCGGGAGTCCGGCGCCGCTGCCGGCTACGTTCGCACCACGCCCGAGGGCGACACCCGCCGCGCCAAGGTCGTCGCCGACCACCTGCGCCTGTGCCTGGCCGGGCTCCACATGCACCACACCGGCGAGGACGTCGTGCTCTGGCCGCTGCTGCTCGAGCGCGCCGCGCCGAGCACGGGGCTGGTCGAGACGATGCAGGCCCAGCACCACGCCGTCGACACCCACATCGAGGCCATCACCCCCGCGCTCGCCGCCTGGGAGGCCGACCCGACCAGCGGCCAAGGGCGAGCAGCTCGCCCAGCTCTTCGAGCGGCTCAACGTCGCACTCGTCGAGCACCTCGACCTCGAGGAGCGCGAGATCCTGCCGCTGGCCTCGCGCCACGTCACCGCCGCCGAGTGGAACCAGATGGGCGAGCACGGCAAGGACTCGATGAGCCCCAGCCAGCTGCCGATCATGTTCGGGCTCATGCTCGAGGACGCCGACGACGAGGAGCGAGCCAAGATGCTCGGCATCCTCCCGCTGCCGATCCGCCTCCTGCTCAGGACCGTCGGCGCGTGGCAGTTCAAGCGCTACGTCCGCCGCCTGCGCGCGTCATGACCGTCGGCGGCACGGGCCTGGATCTCGGCGTCGCTCGCGGCGCGGCCGGCGTCCCACTCGCGGGTGAACGCCGGCTCGCCGAGGGCGGCCCGGGTGGCGTCGAGCCCGCGCTCGGACAGGGCCCGCGACACCGGGAAGGTGGGGTCGACGGCATCCGCCGCCGAGATCGAGGCGCCCGCACCGAACAGCCAGGCCGCGGATGCCGGGTCGCCCACCCGCTGGGCGACGCTCGCCAGCGCGGGCAGGGAGTAGCCGAGGGTCCAGCTCAGCCGGGCACCGAGCGACAGGGTGACCGCCTCCCCGAGCAGGGAGGCGGTCGCCGGCTCGTCGCCGAGCAGCTCGGTGAGCGTGGCGTTCACGTTGAGCGCGGTGGCCAGGGTGAACGGGTTGCCCAGCTCGCGCGCGGCGCCCATCGCCTCGGACAGCACCGCTGCGGCCGTGGCGAGGTCGCCCGACGTGATGGCGAGCAGCCCTTGGGCGATCCGCGCGTGCGCCGCGACCCACGTGCGGCCGGCGGCCTTCGACTCCTCCACGCGCGCCGGCCAGCAGCCGCTCGGCCTCGGGCAGGTCGCCGGCGAAGACGGCAGCCTGGCCGGTCAGCGTCAGGATCTCGCAGGTGACGGCGGGGTCGGCGACCCGCCGCGCCAGGGTCACGGCCTCGTCGGTGTCACGCCGCATCCCGGCGATGTCACCGGTCAGCAGGAACAGGCCGAGCCGCCCGGTCAGCGCCCTGCACCGCGCCAGCGTCGGACGCCCCCGGCCCGATCCGCTCGAGCCACGCCAGCCCTTCGCGGGCGTGGCCGCGCAGCGCGAGGTAGAGCCAGGGGTTGCCGGCGAGCTCGGCGGCGTCCCCGTCGCGGTCGAGCTCGAGCAGCCGCAGGAAGGCGGAGCGCAGGTTGGCGTGGTCGGCCTCGAGCCGGTCGAGTGCGACGGCGAGGCCCGGCCCCTGGAGGGGGTCTCGGAATGCCATGGCGCGCTCATGGAAGTGCGCGGCATGCCGGTCGGCGGTCTCGGTGGCCAGGCCGCCGGCGTGCAGGCGCTGCATCGCGAACTGCCGCACCGGCTCGAGCAGCCGGAACCGCGGCTGGTCGTCGGGCGCGGGCACCCGCAGCACGAGCGACTGGTCGACGAGTGCACCCAGCGCCGGCAGCACGTCGGCGCCCTCGCCGGTCGACGGCCTCGACCGAGTCGAGCGAGAACCCGTCGCTGAACACCGCGAGCCGCTCGAAGAGGTCGACCTCCTCCGGCTCGAGCAGGTCCATGCTCCAGTCGAGCACCGCGGCCATGGTCTGGTGCCGCTCGGGGAGGTCGCGCAGGCCGGTGCCGAGGCCGGTCTGCTGGAGGCGGGTGAGCAGGGTGGTGGGGGAGAGCAGCCGCAGGCCGGGGGCGGCGAGCTCGAGGGCGAGGGGGAGGCCGTCGAGCTGTCGTGCGATGGCGGCCAGGGTGGCGGCGTCGTCGTCGGTGACCTCGATGGGGGAGCCGGCGGCCGCGGCCCGGTCGAGCAGCAGGGCGACGGCGGGGGAGCCGGCCACGGTCTCGACGTCGTCGGCTGCTGGTGTGGCCAGTGGGGTCAGAACGACCTCGTGCTCGGCGCGCACCCGCAGCGGCGCCCGGCTGGTCGCCACGACGACGAGGTCGGGGCAGCGCGCCACGAGGTCGGCGAGCACCGGCGCGGCGCCGGTCAGCTGCTCGAGGTTGTCGAGCACGAGGAGCACGCGCAGGCCGCGGAGGTGACGGGCCAGGGCGTCGAGGGGTTCGTCGTCGGCGACCTCAGGCAGCCCCAGGGCAGCAGCGATCCGGGGGATGACGAGCGCCGGCTGGCGCACCGGCGCGAGGTCGACGGCCACCGCGCCACCGGGAAAGGCCGAGGCCTCGCGGGCCAGCACCTCGAGCGAGAGCCGGGTCTTGCCGACCCCGCCCGGCCCGGTGATCGTCACCAGCCGGCGCCCTCGGGCGAGCAGTGCGCGCACGTGGTCGACCTCGGCGTCGCGCCCGATGAGCGGTGTCGCCGGGGCGGTGGGAACGGCAGAGCCGGCCAGCGCGGATGCCGTGGGCTCGCCGTGGTTCCGCGGCTCGCCCGGGCCGGCCGCATCGTGGGCACTGACCCGCCCGCCGCAGCCACCGCACCCAGCGAACCCGCCGCGCCGGCCGCGCCGGCATCCGGAGGTCCGCCGGAAGCCGACCCCGCAGACCCGGTGGACGCGCTGAGCGGCGCATCGAGCGCGGGGCGCGTGACGGCATCCCGGCTGGGGACGGCGGCGACGAGAGCGGCTCGCTCGTCGTCGTCGAGGGCGAGGCCGTCGGCGAGGGAGCGGACGGTGTGCGGGTAGGGGCGGCGGCGCTCGCCGCGCTCGAGGGCTCCGATCGCCTTGGCGGTGAGGCCGGACCGCTCGGCGAGCTCCTCCTGGGTGAGCGAGCGCGACTCGCGCAGGCGGCGCAGCACGATGGCGAAGTCGCCCGGAGCCGCACCCGAATCCACAAGCGAACGCTAACGGCTCGGCGCGCTCGGGCGCCCCTCACTAACCGCCGCCGGGTGTGGTGCCGGCGTGGGCCTGCTGTGGGTGGGGTGGCGATCGCTGCGCCGCGAAGGTGGTCCGTGGCGGCACCCGGCCGCCGCCCACCGAACGAGAGGCACGAGCATGACCGCCACCACGGCATCCGGCACCACCACCCACCCGACCACCTCGCCGACGAGAGCCACCGCGGCACGCACGGCGACCTACGGGCGGCACCTGTCCGGCATCCTCGCCGCGGCCTTCGCGCTATCGGTCGTGCACACCGTGTACGCGTGGGTCGAGGGCATCGAGGACCCGACGTTCACCGTCGACACCCCGCTGGCGTGGGGGTTCTACGTGGTGGCGTTCGGCATCGCGGCGCTGGCGCGGCGCACCGAGCGATGGGCGCAGCTGACGGTGCTGGGTTTCCTGGTGACCGTGCTCGGCATCGCGTTCTTCTACTACCCGACGACGTTCGGAGTGGAGCAGCAGACGGCGTTCGGCTGGTTCGAGAACGACGTGTACGTCGGGCTGCTCGTCACGGCCACCTACCTCGCCGTGCAGCGGCTTCGGCGCACCACGTTGACGCCGGCGTGAGGCGAGTGGGCCTGGGTGCTGCGCTCACTCCTCGCCGCGGGTGAGGGCGATGGTCTCGTCGTAGGCGTCCACGAAGTGGATGACGCCCTCGAGCACCTCGAGCACGGCCGGCACCAGCTGCTCGGGCGCGAGCTCGAGGTCGGGCAGCTCGGCCCGTTCCGGAACGTCCTTGGTGATCCGACGCAGACGCCGTTCCTCGCCATCGGGGAGCTCGTAGTCCTGGAGCACCTCCTTGAGCACGTCGCGCAGGGTGAACTTGGCCTGCTCCGGAGCGGAGGCGAACGTGTCGGTGGCGGCGTCGAGCCACTCTTCACCGCCGTTGTCGAGAGCGTCGGTCACGGCGCTGAACAGCTGCTGCTGCGCCATCATCGCGGCGGGGTGCATCCGCTCGTGCTCGTCGTAGGGCAGCGCGACGGCCCGCTCGACGAACCGGCGCGCGCGGTCCTCGTCGCCGTTGTCGAGCGCGCGCAGCGCCTTCTCGAGGAGGTTGGTCGCGGCATCCATCTGGGCCAGGCTGAACGGTGAGAGGGCAGCCGTTGCGCGCAGCGGGATGTCGCCCAGGCCGCGGTTCGACTGCTCCTTCACGTACCGCTGGAAGCCCGCATAGATGTCGTCGTCAGCCACGTCCGGCAACCTACCGTCGAGCCGACCCGGAGCGGCACCCCTGGGGGCTGGACCCCGATGGGCGCCTCACGTTGATCTCACCCGGTGCACAAAATAATGATGTGCTGCTAAAGTTATTTAATGGTCGTGGGTGGAGTCCTCGTCGAGAGGGGCCGGTGATGAGCGTCATCGATGCCCTCGCGCTGCAGTGGGAGGCCCGGCTCTGGGAGCCGCAGTCGGCCATGACCATGATGTCGCGGGCCGCCGCCGCCCGGAAGGGAACGCCCTACCAGGCGGCCGTGCCGCCACCGATCGCCACGCTGCGCCTCACCTTCGAGGATGCCGTGACGGCCGCTGCCGAGGACGCCCGCGCCGAGGTGACCCGCTTCGACGCGGAGCTGTCGGCGATGTTCGGCGGGGACGGGGAGTTCGCGCCGCTGGCCTCGGTGCTGCTGCGCACCGAGTCGTCCTCGTCGTCGCAGATCGAGAACATCACCGCCGGTGCCCGGGCGCTGGCGCTCGCCGAGATCGGGCTCGCCAAGCACGGCTCGAACGCCGAGCTCGTCGCGGCCAACGTCGAGGCGATGCAGCGTGCCGTCGCGGGAGCGGACCGGATGACCCCGGCATCCATCCTCGCCATCCACGCCGCGCTCATGCACGGCCAGTCGGCGGCCGACCCGGGGGAGTTCCGCTCGGAGCCGGTGTGGATCGGCGGGTCGGGCTCCTACCCGCACGGGGCGCAGTTCGTGCCGCCGCACCACGAGCGGATCCGTGCCGGCATCGACGACCTGTGCGCGTTCACCGCTCGCACCGACCTCCCGCTGATCGCGCAGGCCGCGGTGGCGCACGCGCAGTTCGAGACGATCCACCCGTTCGTCGACGGCAACGGCCGCACCGGGCGAGCGCTGGTGCACGCCATGCTGCGGCACGGCCGGGCCACGACGCGCACCACGGTGCCGGTCTCGGCCGGGCTGCTCACCGACACCAGCAGCTACTTCACCGCGCTGACCGCCTACCGCGCGGGGGACCCCAACCCGATCGTGACGCGGTTCAGCGAGGCCACGTTCGCCGCCATCGGCAACAGCCGCGTCCTCGCCGCAGCGCTGAAGGCGATCGAGGAGCGCTGGCGGTCCGAGCTCACCGCGCGCCGCGACTCGGTGGCGTGGCGGATCCTGCCGATCCTGCTCGCCCAGCCGGCCGTGTCGTCGCGGCTGGTGCAGCAGCGCACGGGCGCCTCGCAGCCCGCCGTCGACCGGGCGCTGCACCAGCTGGCGGATGCCGGCATCGTCACCTCGCGCAACGAGCACGGCCGCGACCGCCGGCGTGATGTGGTGTGGCGCAGCGATGAGGTGATCAGCGCACTCGACGAGTTCGGGGAGCGGGCTCGGCGCGTGCGGCACTGAGTGGCCACACAACGGCGCGCGGATGCCGGTCACGGCCGGTGCGGCGCGGCTCACCGCCAGGTGGCGCCGGCATCCGAGTGTGACGTGCGCCGCGTCACCGCGTGCCGCCCCAACGGCATTGGAGATAGTGAGCGTCATCGGGTCGTCGCTGACACCGACGGTGATCGCTGACTGGGAGCTGCCATGACTGCACAGGACCGTTCGCACGCCATGGACCACGTGGTGCTCGTGATCTTCGAGAACCGGTCCGTGGACAACCTCCTGGGGCACCTCTACGGGCCCGGCGACGGCAAGACGTTCGAGGGGGTGCTCGGCAAGGAGCTGAGCAACCCGGTGCCCGAGTGGGCCGAGCACCAGCCGCCGGACGGGAGCGGCGCGGGTGGCGGTCTACGTCGGCGACAACATGGATGCCCCCAACCCGGACTCGGGCGAGGAGTACTTCCACACCAACACCCAGCTGTACAACGTCCTCGACGAGCAGAACCGCTTCGCGGCGGGGGAGGACATCAAGGCCCCCTACAACGTGCCGCCAGAGGGCGCGACGCCGACGATGGACGGCTTCGTGACCGACTACATCTCCTTCTTCACCAGCGAGATGGGCCGGCAGCCGACGTATGACGAGTACGCGCAGATCATGCAGTGCTACACGCCGGAGCAGGTGCCCGTGCTCAACGGGCTGGCCCGCGAGTTCGGGGTGTTCGACCACTGGTTCTGCGAGGTGCCGTCGCAGACGTTCATGAACCGCTCCTTCTGGACCGCGGCCACCAACTCGCCTACACCGACCGGCGGGACCACGAATACGCCTCTCGGACACTGGATCCACGACAACACCGCGGAGACCATCTTCAACCGCCTCGAGGCCCACGGCCGCACCTGGAAGGTCTACGTCGAGGGCGACACGGGCGCGTCGCTGACCGGCCTCATCCACTGGCCGCGGCTGCACGAGCGCTTCGCCACGCACTTCGTGC
Organism: uncultured Actinomycetota bacterium; assembly: GCA_963806295.1. Lineage (GTDB taxonomy): Bacteria > Actinomycetota > Actinomycetes > Actinomycetales > Dermatophilaceae > Fodinibacter. The sequence continues at coordinate 129,770 of CAWDXP010000017.1, forward strand.
CCTTCAGCGAGTTCGAGGCGGATGCCGCCGCCGGCACCCTCCCGGACTTCGCGATGATCGAGCCGAATCTCCTTGTGGGGCACGGCGACTACCACCCGGCGGCCGGTGCTGCCCTGGTGAAGGGCCTCCAGCTCGACGTCGACGTGCCCTCGTCGATCCTCGCCGGCGACGCCTTCCTGCAGCGGATCTTCGACGCCTACCGGGGGATGCGCTCACCCGACGGCGCCAACGTCTGGAACACGACGCTGCTGGTCGGGTGGGACGAGCCCGGCGGCACCTACGACCACGTGGCTCCCGGGCCGGTACCGGCACCGGATGCCGCGGCGCCCGCTGGGCAGTTCGGGTTCCGCTTCGACCGGTCCGGCTACCGGGTGCCGGCCATCGTCGTGTCGCCGTGGGTGGAGCCCGGCTCGGTCTACAACGACGAGCACCGGCACACCTCGCTGATCGCGACGATGCGCCGCCTCTGGGACATCGGCGACGCCTTCACGCAACGGGATGCCGCCGCCGCGCCGATCGACTACGTGTTCAGCCGCGAGACGCCGACGGACCCCGACGTCGTGGGCGGTGCCGCGGGCCAACCCGGTGCCCAAGTGGCAGATCGACTGGGAGGCCAGCGACCGGACCCTGAGCAACCTGGGCAAGGTCGCCGTTCCCGGGCTGGTCGCGACGGCCCAGGCCAAGGGGATGCCGGTGCCGCCGCAGCTGCTCGACCCGAACTTCCACCTCACCACCGACCTGGCGTTCCACGCGCAGCAGCTGCTGTTCAAGCGGATCTGGCCGAAGCTCGGGCCGCAGGACGAGGACCTCGAGCAGCTGAAGGCGATCGTCGCGCACGACCTCGAGGTCGCGACCACAGCCCTTGGAGTAGGTCGGCCCTGAGGGCTGGTGCGCTGGCGCGGCCGTTGGCCGGGCCGCCGGACTCAGGGGCGGTACTGGTCGCGCAGCGCGATGATCTGAGCCCGCTGGGTGGAGACGAGGAGGCCTGCGTCGCCGAGTCGCTCGGCCCCGACCCACCGCCCGTTCGCCCACGCCCGCAGCAGGGCCTCGGCCTTGGCCGACGGCGGACCCGCGACACCGAAGTCGGCGGCGAGGTCCTTGACCAGCACCGCCCCTTGCGGGCCGACCAGGTGGTTCGCGATGCCGGTGGCCCACAGCAGCCCGCAGGCGCGGCCGCTCACCGAGGCGCGCCGCCGCAACCATCCGGGGTCGTTGACGGCGGCACGGACCAGGAGCCGGTGGGATGCCGTCCGCCACTCGTCGCGCACCGAACCCAGGTGCGCCACGCGCGGCGAGGTCGCCAGCCACTCGTCGGCCAAGGCGGCGATCTCGGCGACGGTGTCGCGCACGTCGACGGCGATCGTGTCGAGGACCAGTGGCTCCGCGGGTAGCGGGGAATCGTCGAGGTCGTCGAGCACCGTCGCGCCGCCGACCTCCTCGGCCAGCGAGTGCAGCAGCAAGGGGCCGTGCTCTCCCTGCTGGAAGGCCTCGATCATCGACGCGGTGGCGCGCCAGCGCACCGCGGGCGAGGCATCACGCAGCTGGGCGAACACCGGCAACCACTCGTCCACTGCCGCCAGCGTCTCGGCCGTCGCTTCCTTCGAGACCTCGAGCCGTCGGTGGGCGTATCGGATGAAGGCGGGCAGCACGTCCTCGACGGCGTCGAGGCCGGCCTCGGTCGCGTCGGTCGACCACGGCAGGCGCTGGGTCAGCGCCAGTTCGACCTGGACGGGTGACCAGCGCAGCGGGTGCCCTGCGAAGGATTCCGCGTCGTCGGCGATCAGGAACGCGGCCTCCTCGAGGTCGTCCGTGGCGACGTCGAGGCGGCGCGCTTCGGGAGAGCCGAGGAAGCCCCGCATGGCGTCGAGCACCGAGACCTCGGGCTGGGTGTCGGAGGTGAGCACCGAGGTGCCGCCACCCGGCATCCGGCGCAGGAGCATCTCGACGAACGGCCGCGCCATCGGCCAGCCGAGCGGGTCGCCATCGGGGCCGGACCAGTCGTCGGGGACGGGCAGTGCGTCGGGGGCGTCGCCGAGGTCGATCGCGCTCTGGATGCTGGCGCGGGCGTCGCCGAGGCCGATGGCAGCGACGTCCGAGGCCTGGCCGGCCCTCCTGGGCGAGCAGCTCGCGATAGCGCGCGCAGACCTCGTCGAAGGGCTCGGGCACGAGGAAGACGTCCTTGACGCGGGTGCCGAAGGCCTCGTCGACGTAGATGACCACCGTGACGCCGCCGATGCCCGGCCAGGTGAGGCCGAGGATGAGGTTGTCACCGTCGCCGAGGTCGTCGCCGATCTTGGCGGCCTGCTCGACCGCGATGTCGCGGACCCCGCTCACGTTCAACGGCACCGGATGCCGGCGGCTCGCCAGGGCACGGCGCACCCGCGCGGCGTCGAGCTCGTCGGGCAGCAGCGCCGCCACCACGTGGAGGGCTGCGGTCGTCTCGGCGTAGGGAGTGCGGGCGAACAGCTCGATGAGGGCGTCGAGGGGAACGGGCGCGGCATCGAGGTCGTCGTCGAGGTCTGCCTCGAGGTCGTCCTCGTGCCACCAGGCGTCAGACACCGCGAGCATCGAGGAGATCAGGGACGGGAAGGCGGTGGGGTCCTTCGAGCGCAAGGCGGTGCGCAGGGTGCCGATCATGTCGTCGTCCGGCGTGTCGGTGCTCTCCACCGACTGGAGCGAGCGCTCCTTCGACCTCGTTGCGGACCTGTTCGGCCCGTGATTGCGACGTCGACCACCCTTGCGCGCCATGCTTCCATCGAACCATGGCCACTGGTTGCTCCTGGTCGTCCTTCGGGCGGTGTCGCGGACCGGGAGCCGGGAGCCGGATGCGTTGCGGCTGAGGAGGGGAGCGGCGGTGCCTGGTGAGGGCCGGGCTGGCGACACGAACGGGCGCCTCGCCGGGGGAGTCGGCGTCGGTGCCGCTGAGGCCGAGGGGTGGCGACCGATCTGTGAGGCCCCTGCCTGTGGATAACCGAGTGGGCTGTCGTAGGACATATGTACGATTAGTGCATGGCGGGGGGATCAGTGCTGGAGGAGCGTCGACACCAGATGGTGGCGGCGTGTGGGGCCGTGGACGGGCTCGGGGGTGAGCTGTGGCGGGCGGGGTCTGCTGAGCTGGAGGAGGTGATGGCTGAGGCTGACCGGATGGTTGCTGCGGGTGAGGCTGCCCGGGTGGCGGTGCTGGCCGAGGTGATCAGCCGGGGTGAGGTCGGGTCTGGTGCGGAGGCGTTGTCGCCGGTGCAGTGGGTGCTGCGGCACGCGCCGAGCACTCGCGCGGGTGGGGCTGGCCAGGTGGTCGCGGTGGCGCAGGCGTTCGCGGTGCCTGGGAGGGCGGCGGTCAAGGATGCCGTGCTGTCGGGGGTGTTGCCGGTGCGCAGTGCCGCGGTGGTGCTGTCCGAGGCGGACAAGCTGTTGCCGTCCATTACCGAGCAGGCTCGGCCGACGGTACTGGAGGGGTTGATCCGGATCGCGGTCAAGGACGGGCCGCGGGAGTGCCGCAGGCTGCGCCCGCAGCTGCTGGCGAAGTACGGCCTGGACGGGCAGCTGCAGCTCGAGCAGGATGCCGCGAAGCGGTACGTCTCGCTGTCGCAGCCGTGCGTGGATGAGCTGGGGGTGGCCGAGTACCGGTTGACCCTGGACCCGGAGGGCAAGGCGGTGCTCGAGGCCGCGCTGGGCCCGTTGTCGGCGCCCAGGCCGGTCGAGGGTGGGCGCGACCTGCGCTGCAGCGACCGCCGCCGCGGCGAGGCGCTGGTCGCGCTGGTCCGGCGCGGGGTGCAGGCCGGCGACAAGGGGCCGCGGCACACCAAGAGCCAGCTGTTCGTCACCGTCGACCTGGAGACCTTGCGCAGCGGGCTGCTCGGTGCCGGGGTGACCATGGGCGGTGCGCAGGCCGGCACCGTGCTGGCCCCGGAGACGGTGCGGCGGTTGGCGTGCGACGCCACGATCATCCCCACCGTGATGGGGGTGGCCGGTGCGGTGGTCGACCTCGGCATGGACGTGCGGCTCTTCACCGCGGCCCAGGTCAAGCGGCTGTGGCTACGCGACCAGCACTGCACCTACCCGGGGTGTGACATGCCTCCGCAGTGGACCGACGCGCACCACCTCATCCATTGGGCCGATGGCGGCCCCACCGACCTGTCCAACGCCGGGCTGCTCTGCGAGCGGCACCACACGATCGTGCACCAGCGCCGCTACGCCGGCTTCCTCGTCGAGGACGACGATGGCTCGCGGGTCGAGTGGGACCTCACCGTCGGCTCCTACGACCGACTACTCGCGATCCGGGCAGCGCGAGAACCAGCGTGACCCCGCCCCGCACCCCGCCCACCGCGGCGGGGCGCACCGGCACGCCCGGGGACAGCAGTCAGCCCTTGGTGGCCTCGAGCCGGGACAGCGCCTCGACCCGCTCGGCCGTGTGGTCGACGCGGCGCACCGACACGCCCGGGGACAGGAGTCAGCGCTTGGTGGCCTCGAGCCCGGACAGCGCCTCGGCAGGCCCGGCCGACGCGGGGGAGCTCCGTCGTGCAGGCCAGGGTCGCGGGGTTGCTCGGCATGGCTCCTGCAGTGCCAGGTGGCGGCGGATCGACATCGGTGCTTCAGGCTCGGCGGCCCTCCGGCATCCGGACACGACGAAGCCCCGGTAGGCGGGTGCCGACCGGGGCTTCGTGGTCCCTGCAGCGGGCTCAGACAGTTGCCGGGATCTTCTCGATGGCGGGGGCCTCGACGACCTCGACCTTGTGGGCGTGGCGCAGGCCGAGGACGCCCAGGGCCAGCATGACGGCCGCACCGATGAAGGAGGCGATGGCCGCGTAGAGCGCGATGGTGCCGAGGGTGGCGAAGGCGTAGGCGTTCAGGAGCATGCCGCGAAGGGTGGTGCCCATGAAGAGGGTCTGACGCAGGTCGCCGAGGTCCTTGGTGGCCTGGGCGGTCGGGTCGGCCTTCGAGGCGGCCATGAACTCGCCGGAGATCTGCGAGTAGGTCTTGCCACCCGAGGCCTCGTCCATGTGCACCTGGATGTACTCGTCGGCGTAGGCCTTGGCCTGCGCACCGGTGGTGAGGTCCTGGCCGGCGTACTGGCCGAGGGCGGCCTTCTGCGCGGGCGTGGTGAGCGCCTCGGCGGCGGGCATCGTGATCTGCTGGGCCTTGAGCTGGTCGTGGACGTTCTGCGTGGCGAACGAGGAGGCCCACACGAGCAGGCCGCCAGCCACGAGGAGGACGCCGGCGACGACGATGCCGGTCCAGGAGATGAGCTTGTCGAAAGAGCTGCGCATGGTGGTCTCTGTGTCCTTCCAAGGCCCGGGGGTGGTGGGCCTGTGCTGGTGTTCCTTACGAGCATGATCCTACTACTGTGCGTAGTAGTTAACTAATCAACAAAGTGTCTCGTAGAACACACTGCGGTGACGGTCTCTCGGATGCCGTCCGCCGCGAGAGCACGTATTGGCCAGGGCGCGGGGGCGCCGTCGGCCTCAGGGCATCGCAGCCCCGCGCGGGGTGTGACGTCATACCCGGATCTGTCGAACCTCATGTCCCGAACCGACCTGCGCACTACGTTGGGGCGAGGCAACAAGTGTGAGCACCGTTGGGAGGCAAGGGATGCCGGGCAACTCCGAACGGACCGTGGTCTCCTGTCGACGACTCGGGGACGACTACGTGCTGCTTGACCCGCGACCTGGACACGGTGCATGCCTGGGGCGGTCGCGCCGAGATGCTGCGCGCCGACGTCCCGGAGCAAGCGCTCGACATCGCGGACGTGTCCGGCTCGGCACGACTCACCTCCCCACCGACGGCCGGGCCCTACCCGTGGTTCGTCGAGGACATCCAGCACGGGTACTGGTACATCGACCGCGCCCGTGCGACGGAGTTCTGCGCGTCACTGGCCGAGCAGCCCCAGCCCACCGCCTGACCCTTCGGGGCGCGGGCGGCCCGCGTCGGTCAGCGCACCGACACCAGGGCGGTGTGCTCGACGCGGTCCTTGGCCCACCAGATGAACTCGGCCACGTGCTGCGGCCCGGTGAACCCCTCACCGGCGAGCTCGAGCAGCAGGTCGTTGGACCACACCGCGAGCCGACCGACCTGCATCGAGGTGAGGTCGACCCTGGGCAGGTGCAGCCCGTAGACCGCCAGGGTGAGGTCGCGCTTGCCGGTCTCCTCGGTGGCGTAGGTGAGGATCGGCAGGAACCGCTCGGGCTGCACGATGCACAGCACCTTGGTGAGCAGCGCCTCCTTGAAGCCCGGCATCCCGGTGCCGGCGTGGTCCTCGATGAGCTGGGTGAGGCGGTCCTCGAGCGGCACGGCATCCGGCCCGCGCAGCAGGTAGCTGATCGAGGCGCGGGTGCGGTCGGCCGCGACGTCCTCGCCGAGCCGCTTCCAGGCCCGGCTGAACATCGAGGTGTTGCCGACGCTGACGCCGGTGTGGTTGCCGACGAAGTCCTTGAGGTCCTGGGGGGCGCAGCTCGCCAGGCCCTCGACCGAGAACAGCTCACGGCACCGGGCGTAGTGCTCGGCCACCGCGGGGTCGGGCTCGGCTCCGGTGCCGCTCTTGAGGAACTTGGTCTTCAGCCGCTTGACGCGCGCGGCCAGGGCGGGCTCGACCATCTCGGAGTTTGCGAAGCGGCCCTGGGCCATCTCGAACGGGGTGCGCGTGAAGGTCGGGGCGTGGTTCACCACCACCGGCGACCAGGTGTGGCCGCAGTCGCCGCAGCGCAGGATCCGCGATCCGTCGGGGCCGCTGCCCTCGAGGTGGATGTCGTTGTCGGACTGGCAGTTGGCGCACGAGATGATGGCCATGTCGCGATCCCTTCCAAGACTGGTGGTGTCGAGACGGTGGAGCCCGGCGCGGCAGAAGCATGGTGGCGTCCCCAATCTACCATCGAATAAATTGTCATTCTGACCCTAAGATGCGGCGGGTGAGCTACCGCAGCGAGTACCCGCCGTTCTACGTCACGTGCGACCTCGTGGTGCTCTCCGTGCGTGCCCGAGCGCTGCACGTGCTGCTCGTGCGGCGCGGCGGCGAGCCGTTCGCCGGCCGGCTCGCGCTGCCCGGCGGGTTCGTCGAGATCGACGAGAACCTCGAGGATGCCGCGTACCGCGAGCTTGGCGAGGAGGCCGGGGTCGGGCGCGACGACGTCATCCTCGAGCAGCTCGCCGCCTACGGCGAGCCGGGGCGTGACCCCCGGCACCGCGTGGTGTCGGTGGCCTGGCTCGCGCTCGGGGCCGACCTCCCGGAGCCGACCGCAGGCTCGGATGCCGCAGACGCCCAGTGGGTGCCCGTCGCGACGGCCCTGGGGGCGGGCACGGCTGGTGGTGCGGGTCCGTCGCGCGGCCCCAACGGGGCTGATGGGCCAGGCCAGTCGGGCGAGTGCGTCGGGGTGGACGAGCCGTTGGCCTTCGACCACCACCGGATCCTCGCCGACGGCGTGGAACGGGCCCGGGCCACGCTCGAGGACACCGGCTACGCCGCCGCGCTGTGCGGTGATGCGTTCACCGTGGCCGACCTGCACGCGGTGTACGAGGCCGTGTGGGGGATCGAGCTCGACAAGGGCAACTTCCACCGCAAGGTCACCGGGGTGGAGGGGTTCCTGACCCCGACCGGCGAGGTGCGCGAGGGTGGGCGCGGGCGTCCGGCGCGGGTCTACCGCGGCGACCCGCGCGCCATCCTGTCGCCCCCCATCCTTCGCGGCGACCGCTGACCCGAGCGCCGGCCCGAACGCCGGCCACGACTCGGCCGAACGGACAGGTTCGAGAGCCGTTCGGCTGAACCTCGGTGCCGAAGGCCCCTGGCGTTCGAAGTCCTCCTGCCGCCGACATATGGTCCCAGCGGGGGGTGCTCGGGGAAGCGCCACGGAACTGCACAGCAGATGGGGACAGCATGTCGACGCCAGCCGGTTGGTATCCGCAGGACGATGGGCGACAGAGGTACTGGGACGGGGCTCAGTGGACCGAGCACTTCGCTCCGGGTAGCGGTGCCGCCGCGGCAACGGCGTTCGGGGAGAACGCTGCCCGCCAAGACGCGCCGCAGGTCGTCAGTCCGGCGCCAGGTGGGCGTCCGTGGTTCAAGAAGAAGCGCTTCATCATCCCGGGCGCCGTGGTCGGCCTGGTCATCATCTCGGCTCTGCCTTGGGCGGGGAGGGACGCCGAGCCGCCCAGCCGTCCGGACTGCCCTAGAGGCGTCGGCGTCAGCCGAGGTGTCGCAGTCACCGACCACAGCATCGACCGCGGCGCCCGCCACGAAGGCAGCGGTTCCGACACCCGCTGCGCCGACGAAGGCGCCGGTGGTCGTCGACAAGACGCCGAAGATCGGGACGAAGGTCCGCGACGGGAAGTTCGAGTTCGTCGTCACGGGCGTCAAGTGCGGGATCGACAAGGTCGGCAGCAACGGGTTCGACACCGAGGCCCAGGTGAGTTCTGCCGCGTCTCGATGACCATCTCGAACATCGGTGACGAGGCGCAGTCGATGTTCGGGGACAACCAGCAGGCATTCGATGCGAAGAACCGCAAGTTCTCGGCCAGCACCGAGGCGGCCATCTACGACCCCAAGTCAGAGGTGCTCTTCGAAGAGATCAACCCCGGGAACAGCGTCGAGGCCCGGGTCTACTCGACGTCCCCAAGAAGACGAAGCTCGTCAAGCTCGAGCTGCACGACTCACGGGCTCATCTCCGAGCAGCTGAAGTTCGAGGGCTACACCAGCAAGCAGGCTGTTCACGGGGCAGATTCCCGTGGGCCTGGGACTCGACCAACCCGCTAGGCCGCCCCACCATCGGGCTTCGACATCCGCAGCGACGACGGCGCGTGGGCGGCTGGAGTTGTGTGGTGAGCGGGCGGCATCCGGATGACGTCCACGACACGACCCGCACCCCCTGACGACCACGGGGTCGCGCGACTACGATTCGCCCATGCTCATCATCGGAATCATCCTGTTCGGCATGATCGCCGGCGCCGGCGCCCAGCTGCTCATCCAGCGCAACACCAAGATCAACTGGCCGCTGGCGTTCGCGACCGGCATCATCGGGTCGTTCGTCGGTGGGCTGTTCTTCAGCTTCGTCGCGGGTGACGGCCTCGAGCTGAAGCCGAGCGGCATCATCGGCTCGATCTTCGGCGCCGTCGTGGTGACGCTGCTCTGGTACTGGATCCAGGACCGCCGCGCCCCCAAGAAGGAAGAGCACGAGCGGCCGCACGTCGGCCCCTGACCGACCACTGCGGGCCCGTCTCCCGCTGTCGAAGGTTGACCGCCGTCATGCCTCCCGAGCAGCGCCCGCCACCTAGGTTGGGCGCATGCCAGCACCCGACGCGACCCGCCGGCGCCCTCCGGCGCCGCAGACGGTCCTGGTCACCGGCGCCACCGGCTACGTCGGCAGCCGGCTGATCCCGAGGCTCCTGCGCGACGGCCACACCGTGCGAGCGGCGGTCACCAACCTCGACAAGGCGCGCGGTCGCTGGTGGGCCGACCAGGTCGAGCTCGTGCGGATGGACGTGCTCGACGCCGACGCGGTGGATGCCGCGGTCGATGGCGTCGACGCCGTGTTCTACCTGATCCACGGGATGAGCGGCGCCGACTTCGCGGTCCGCGACCGGGAGTCGGCCGAGACGATGGCCTACGCGTGCGCCAACGCCGGCGTCGGCACGATCGTCTACCTCAGCGGCCTGGTCCCCGACGTCCCCGAGGACGAGCTGTCCGAGCACATCGCCTCCCGCCTCGAGGTCGAGCGCATCCTCACCGGCGCCAGCTCCGGCATCCGCGCCATCACGCTGCGCGCCGCGATCGTGACCGGGTCGGGGTCCACGAGCTTCGAGATCATCCGCCAGATCAGCGAGCGGATGCCGGTGCAGGCGATCCCGGCGTGGATGGACAGCCGGGTGCAGCCGATCGCCGTCGTCGACGTGGTCGAGGCGCTGGCCGGCGCGCTGCGCCTGGAGTCGGAGTCGCGCTCCTACGACGTCGGTGGCCCCGAACGGATGCCGTACACGCGCCTGCTCGACGTCTACGCCGCCGTCGCCGGGCTGAGTCGCCCGCAGGTCGTGGTGCCCGGGCTGCCCACCGACCTCGTCGGCACGCTCGCCGGCGCCATCACCGACGTGCCCGCGAGCACCGTCGAGGCGCTCGTCGAGAGCCTGGGGCACGACATGGTCTGCCACGACGTCGACTGGACCTACGACCTGCTGCCCGAGGACCACGAGATCCTCGAGGTCGAGGAGTCCTTCGCCCGGGCGCTGGCCGAGCCCGACGATCGGGTGCCGCCCGCGGAGCGCGACCCGCTCGGCCCGATGCCGGGTGACCCGGCCTGGGCTGGGGGGCAGGGCGGCGGGCTGGCCTCCGCGGTCGCCGGTGCCAAGGCCGTCGTCGGCGGCCTGGCCGGCCGCATGTCTGCGGGCAGCTGAGCCGGGCACTGCGCGCCCGGGGTTCGGCAGCCCGTCGAAGGTCGGGCGGGCAAGGGGTAGAGCCCTGACTCCCCGACATACGGTGAGGACCATGGACTACCGATACCTCGGCAACAGCGGACTCAAGATCTCGGAGATCACCTACGGCAACTGGCTGACCCACGGGTCGCAGGTGGAGAACGACATCGCCACCCAGTGCGTGCGCGCGGCCCTCGAGCACGGCATCAGCACCTTCGACACCGCCGACGTCTACGCCAACACCAAGGCCGAGACCGTGCTCGGCGACGCGCTCAAGGGTGAGCGTCGCGAGAGCCTGGAGATCTTCACGAAGGTCTACTGGCCGACCGGCCCCGGCGGCAAGAACGACACCGGCCTGTCGCGCAAGCACATCATGGAGTCGATCAACGGGTCGCTGACCCGCCTGCAGACCGACTACGTCGACCTCTACCAGGCCCACCGCTACGACACGGAGACGCCGCTCGAGGAGACGATGCAGGCGTTCGCCGACGTCGTGCGCCAGGGCAAGGCGCTCTACATCGGCGTCAGCGAGTGGACCGCGGAGCAGATCCGCGCCGGCCATGCGCTGGCGAAAGAGCTTGGTGTGCAGCTGATCTCGAGCCAGCCGCAGTACTCGATGCTGTGGCGAGTCATCGAGGACGAGGTGGTGCCGACGTGCGAGGAGCTCGGCATCAGCCAGATCGTGTGGAGCCCGATCGCCCAGGGGGTGCTCACCGGCAAGTACGTTCCGGGACAGGCGCCCCCGCAGGGCTCGCGGGCGGCCGACGAGAAGGGCGGCGCCGACATGATCAGCCGCTTCATGAACGACGACGTGCTGAGCAGGGTGCAGAAGCTCAAGCCCGTCGCCGATGACGCGGGCCTGACGATGGCCCAGCTCGCCGTGGCCTGGGTGCTGCAGAACCAGAACGTGGCAGCCGCACTCGTCGGCGCCTCGCGCCCGGAGCAGGTGGGCGAGAACGTCAAGGCAGCAGGCGTCACCCTCGAGCCGGAGCTGCTGACGCGCATCGACGAGGCGCTCGGTGACATCGTCGAGCGCGACCCCGGCAAGACGGCGGAGAACGCTCCCAAGGCCCGCGTGGCCTGAGTCGCGTACCCACCCGGGCGGGGCGCGCCCGGGTGAGGCGCGCCCCGCGTGGCCCCGGAAGGCGACCGTGCCCGGCATCCGAACGGCGGATGCCGGGCACGCGCGCTGCGCTGCCGGACTGTCGCGCCGCGCTGCTGGAGTGGGACGCTCGGCTCGTGGTCAAGGGCCACCACAACGATCAGGAGGACGCCATGGGCCGCAGTCGAGGTCTCTACCGTGCGGTGGTCGACGACAACCAGGACCCGTTGGGGCGAGGGCGGTTGCGTCTCTCGGTGCCTGACGTGGGGGTGGCAGCGGCCTGGGCCGAGGCCTGCCTGCCGCCGGTGCCGCTCGACCTGCTGACACTGCCCGCGGTGGGCGCGGCCGTGTGGGTGCAGTTCGAGGACGGCGACATCAGCCGGCCGGTCTGGACCGGAATCGCCTGGGAGACAGCCGTCGCCGCGGACCGGACGATCAGCAGCGCGGCATCCCTCACGGTCCGGGCGCCGAGGGTGACCGTCGAGGCGGGGTCGACCGAGGTCAGCGGGGTGCTCAAGTGCCAGACGCTCATCGCCAACACCGTCGTCGCCTCGTCGTACACACCGGGCGCCGGCAACCTCTGGTGACGCCCGGCATCCTCGCTCAGGCGTGGTCGCCGAGCAGCTCGCGCAACGAGATCGCCGCCTTGCCGGTCACCCGGCGCACGTCGTCGGTGACCCTCTCGACCTCGCCGGCGGCGATCGCCGTGTAGGTCGAGACCCACGCGTCGTACTGCCAGCCCGGCGCGTCCCACTTCCTGCGCGACTCGTACGCCTCGTCGACCGTCTCGTCGTGGAAGGTCACCTCACGGCCGGTCGCCTCGCTGATGATGCCGGCAGCCTGGGTCAGCGTGATCGACTCCGGGCCGGTGAGGTCGTAGGTCGCGGACCGGTGCGACTCGGGGTCGAGGAGCACGGCGACGGCGACCCTCGCGACGTCGGCCCGCGACACGGCGGACACCCGTCCCTCACCGGCCGGCCCTCGGATGACGCCGTCCTCGCCGACGGTCAGGGGCAGGAAGTCGAGGTAGAAGTTGTCCCGGAGGAAGGTGAATGCCGTTCCGCGCGAACGGATGTGCTCCTCGGTGGCCCAGTGGTCGCGGCCCAGGGTGAACGTGCAGTCGGCGGAGGCACCGAAGAAGGAGGTGTAGACGATCTGCTCCACACCGGCCTCCACAGCCGCGTCGACGAACGTGCGGTGCTGCTGCAGACGGTCGGCCGACTCCGAGCCGGAGACCATCAGCAGGGTCCGCACGCCCTGCAGCGCCAGCGCGGCGGCATCCCGGTCGGCGTAGTCGGCGTGCACCGGCACCGCACCCGGCAGGCGGGGGGCGCGTTCGGGGGAGCGGGCGAGGAGCCGCTGGGGCACCCCCCGGTCGGCGAGGTCGCGAGCGACCAGGCCGCCGAGGGCGCCCGTCGAACCGGTGACGGCCAGGGTGGGGAGGGTGGTCATGCCGCCAGTGTGGCAAGTGACCCGTCGACGGCGTCGCGCAACGCCGTGCGAGCGTCGCCGCCGGCTCCGGGCCAGCCGCCCCTCTGCTCAGCCCTGGGGACGCGCGCCGGATCCCTCGTCGGGCACGTGCCGGGAGGCGATGTGCTCTTCGTGGACGCCGTTCTCCGGCTCGTCGAGGTCGGTGTCGTCCTCGACACCGGCATCGTCGAGGTCGGCGTCCCCGTTCGTGGAGGCGGGCTCGGGGACCGCCACCACGATGGGTGGTGCGGCGCGGGCCGCCTTGACCCCGGCGGCGATCGAGTGCCACACGTGCTCGGGCCCCATCTCGTCGAGGAAGCCGGAGCGGGTCAGCACGTCACGCACGTTGCCGAAGACCCGCACCAGGTAGAGGTCGATGCCCTTGAGCCGCAGCCGCAGCATCATCTGCTGCAGTCGCTCTGCGGTGGTGGTGTCCATCTGGTTGGTGGCTTCGAGGTCGAGCACCACGGCGTGCAGGTGGCGCCGCTCCTTGACCAGGGTCTCGATGTGCTGCACCACGGAGTTCGCGTTCGCCCAGAACAGCGGACCGTCCGGGCGGAGCACGGTCACCCCGCGGTAGGTGCGGCGTGACGGGTCGTTCGCGACCGACCCCCAGGCCGCCTTCTCGCCGTCGACCCGGCCCATCTCGTCGATCTCCACCTGCATCGACCGGTAGACCAACCCCAGCAGCGACTGGGCGATGGCGAGGAGCAGGCCGTTGAGCGGGCCGAGCACCAGCACTCCGAGGAACGCGACGACTGCGGCGAGGAAGTCGTTGCGGCGCACCATGGCGTACCGGCGGAAGGAGGAGATGCTCACCAGCCCCCACACGGCGTGGATGACGATGGCGGACAGGACGGTGCGCGGCAGGTTGGACAGGAGTCCGGCGGCGAACAGCACGAAGCCGATCACCACGACCGCCGCGGCGACGCCGCTGATCTGGGTGTAGGCGCCGGCCCGCGCGTTGGCGGCGGTCTTGGACAGCGAGCCGCCGACCCCCATCCCACCGAAGAGCCCGGACGCGAGGTCCGCCGACGCCGTGGGCGACGAACTCCTGGTTGTCGGTGTCGGGGTCCATCGCGCCACTGGGGGCGAACGTGCGCACGGCGGCCAGCCCCTCCGCGATGCCCACCGCGGCGATCGCGAGACCGCCGGTGACGATGCCGCTCCACAGCCTGACGTCGACGATCGGGATGGAGGGGATGGGGATGCCGGTCGGCACCTGGCCGACCACGTGCACGCCCTTCGCGGCGAGGTCGAGCTGGGTGGAGGCCACGATGCCGCCGATGAGCACGATGAGAGACCACGGCACGCGGGGCGCCAGGTGGGAGCCGATGAAGAGGATGGCCAGCGAGGTGGCCCCGACGACCAGCGTCAGGCCGTGGAACTCGGCGGAGTTGGCCGCCAGCTCGGCCACCCGCTCGAAGATGCCCCCGGTGGGCGTCGGGAGCCCGGCCAGGGCAGGAATCTCGCCGAGCACGATGAGCACGACCAGCCCGGCGACGAACCCGGTGACGATCGGCTCGCTGAGGAACTGCGCCACCCAGCCCAGCCGCAGCAGGCCGACCACGGCGAGCACCACCCCCGCGGTGATGGCCAGCACCGACGTGAGCTGGACCGCGAGCTCGGGGTTCCCGCCCGAGAGCGCCCGCACGATCGACCCCGACAGCACGGACACCGTCGAGATCGGCCCGACGAACAGCAGCCGCGAGGTGCCGAAGAGCGCGTAGGCGAGCAGGGCCGGCGGCAGCGTGTAGAGGCCGACCTGCACCGGCACGCCCGCGACCACGGCGTAACCCGAGGGACTGGGGGATGGCCAGTGCGGCGACGAGCAGCCCGGCGAGCACGTCGGCGGGAAGGTGCTGCCCGCGGTACCCGCGCAGCAGGCGCAACCCGATGGGGAGGCCCGGCGCTGGGAGATGCACGGGGGACAGTCTGCCGCCTGCGGTCGTTCGCCGCCGGGCTGTCTGGCTTTCTCGGGTTGTCGCGGGGCGTGAGTGACGTCGGCGGCACCGCGGTGGCGAGGGCGCGGAGTCGCCGGTGTGACGTCCGTCCAACTGGCGGGTTGATGCGCAGAGCCGCTGTCCTACGCTGCGTAGTAGAGCCGCCGGAGCCTCGTGTTCCGGCGGGTGGTCGAAGCGAGAGGGACGGTTCACCATGCAGCGCACGTACGTCGTCACGGGGGCGGCCTCCGGGATCGGACAGGCCACCGCCGCACTCCTGCGCAACCGCGGGCACCGGGTCATCGGCGTCGACGTGCGCTCGGTCGACGTCGTGGCCGACCTGTCCACTCCGGAGGGGCGTCAGGAGGCGATCGACGGCATCCTGTGCGAGGCCGGACGACGGCTCGACGCCGTGATCGCGAACGCCGGCCTTGCCCTGCCAAGCCCGACGACCGTGGCGGTCAACTACTTCGGTGCGGTCGAGCTGCTCAACGGGCTGCGGCCGGCGCTGGCGGCGGCGCGTGCGCCCCGGGCCGTGGTGACGTCGTCGATGGCGACCCTGATGCCGGTCAGCACGGAGCTCGTCGACGCGTGCCTGGCCGGGGACGAGGCGCTGGCGCTCAAGGTCGCGGGGGAGCTGGAGGCCTCCGGGCCGGGGGGCGGCGGCATCATCTACCCGTCGAGCAAGCGGGCGCTGTCGCGGTGGGTACGTCGTGAGGCGGCCTCCGCGCGGTGGGCCGGGTGCGGCATCCCGCTCAATGCCGTGGCCCCCGGGATCGTCGAGACCCCGATGGTGGCCGGGCTGATGGACGACCCGGCGACGCGCGAGGCCACCGACGCGATGGTGCCGATGCCGCTCGGCGGGCACCTGCAGGCGAGCCAGGTGGCCGCGCTGCTGGCGTGGCTGACCTCGGAGGAGAACTCCGGCGTGTGCGGGCAGACCGTCTACATCGACGGCGGTTCGGACGTCCTGCTGCGCGGCGACGACGTGTGGGGCTGGAACGACCCGGTGAGCGCGGCCATCGCTGCTGGCTGAGCTCGCGTGGTGCTTCCTGGCGCCGATTCCTGTGGATAACTCGAGTGGCGAAGTCGGGGGTTTTGGTTAGCGTTTCCCTGCGGAGCCGACGAGGGGCGGCCGGGGAAGGGACGCATGCAGCAACGCCAGATTCGGATGCCGGCCGGCCGGGTGAGGCCGCGGGCTGCGGTCGCGCTGGGGCTCGGTGGGCTACTCGCGGTGATGGGGGTCCTGTCGGGGTGTGACTCCGAGGCGGCGACTCCGGACGCGTCGGGTGCCTCGCCGTCCGTGGCGAGCGCGTCGCCGAGCCCGTCGGCGTCGTCCCCCTCGCCGTCAGCGAGCCCGTCGGTCGCGATTCCGGCGGCCGCCCGGGTGAAGTCCGACAAGGGAGCCGAAGCCTTCGTCCGCTACTTCTTCGACCAGGTCAACGTGGCGTGGACCACCCCCGATCCCAGGGCGATCGAGTCGAACAGCGAAGAGGGTTGTAAGTCGTGCGCGTCGTTGGCGACCACGGCCGCAGAGCTCAAGTCGAAGGGACACAAGTACGCGTCACGGCCCGTGACCGTCGCGGACACAAAGCTCGTACCAGGCGCTCCGGCCGGACAGAAGTACTTCGAGACGGATCTGCAACAACACCGAGTCGACGTGGTTGACCCCTCCGGTCGTGTCGTCCTAACTGATGAGAAGAGCGACGCTGCTGAGGACGGTCGCAGTGATCTGGAAGGACGATCGGTGGCTCATCTACGACGTTGCCTAGTTGTGGTGGCGAGTCTGTGCCTGATTGCGGCTGTCGCAGAGCTCGGCTGTCCGCTCGACGTCGGCGGAGGGACCACTCAGGGCGGCAGCAGAATCATGCTTGAATAAGGCTGCCACGCCAGGCTCTAGGCAAGGAGCTGTTGGAGGCCCCGCCAGAGGGCCCCAAGACCGAGTTTGCAACAACGGCGTTCTGCGGTAAGGGAGTTGGTGAGCCAGGGGCAGACGACTTGTGCGTGCAGGCGGTAGTGCGCTGCTGCCGCAAACACCGACCCTGAGGGTAAAGGTCCAGCAGTCAGCATCTTCTCGCGGAAAGTTGACCTCGCCGGAAGACCAGTTCCGGGGGCGGATGGCGAATGGGCGGGGCGCGGGGCCACCTGCTTTCCGCAGTACGTACCTGGCGCGGAACAAGGCCCTGACCATGGCGATGATTCGGGACGCGTTCCATGACACCGACTTCACGGTTCCGACGGTCAACATCCAGCCGGAAGGTGATGTCACCTTGGTGAACCTGCCGACGTTCTTCGAGGTGCGGTTTCCCAAGGCCGGCTTCGGTCCGAACGAGGTCGACACCCCGGATCCGGCACGTCTGCTCGGCTACCACATCGAGGTGCGGCCCCGGCTCAAGTCGGTGACCTACCACCTGGGAGCCACGACGGTCGGACCGACGACCTCTCTGGGCGGTCCGCACCCGACCGGCGACATCCGCGCCACGTACACCCAGCCCGGCACCCACCGGGTGCGAGCCGACATCGTCTACACCGGGCAGTTCCGGGTGGGCGGCGGACAGTGGTTCGACATCCCCGGAGAGGTCGACCTCCAGGGCACTCCGGTCACCCTCACCGTCCGCGAAGCCGAGTCCCGGCTCTACACCAACTGAGCGGCCCCGCTCCTACCGAGTGCTCGTGCATGGAGCGAGCCGTCCTCGCGGCATGCGCGAGTTGCCGAGGCGCACCTTGCTGAGCCCTGCCCATGCCCGCGGCCATCCACAGGCCACGGCGCGAGACGGCGTCATCCACAGATCTGCCGCCCTCGGGCGTCGGTGCGGGGCGATGTCGGTGGTCGCACCTAGGGTCGTTTTCACCACCGCACGACCTGGCCGGCCGGCGGTCCGGCCAGAGCAGCCACAAGGAGCAGAGGAGGCGACGATGGAGGTCACGAGGGCACTGGCCACCGGGCGACGACTCCTGCGCGAGCACGGCCTGCACGACTGGTCGATCGTCGCCGACCGGGCCAAGACCCGCGCCGGGGTCTGCCGGTTCGCCAAGCGCCAGATCGGGCTGAGCGCACCGCTGACCACCCTGCACTCCGAGGACGAGGTCCTCGACACGATCCTGCACGAGATCGCGCACGCCTTGGTCGGCCCCCAGCACGGGCACGACGCGGTCTGGCGCGCCAAGGCCCGCGAGATCGGCTGCAGCGGTGAGCGCTGCGTGTCCTCCGACTCGCCCCGGGTGCCCGGCGACTGGGTCGGCCGGTGCTCCGCGGGCCACGAGAAGACCCGGCACCGCGCACCGACCCGGCTGATGTCCTGCGGCCAGTGTGCCCGGCGGTTCGACCCGCAGCACCTGTTCACCTGGAGCTACCGGGGCCGCCCGGCCACCCTGCCCCCTGCGTATGCCGCGCAGCTCGCGGCCCTGGCCGCCACCCGTCGCCCGGCCCAGCCGCTCAGCGCGACCCCGTTCGTCGGTGACCTCGTGGAGGTGTCGGCCGGGCCGTGGCAAGGGCTGGTGGGCGAGGTCGAGCTGGTCGGCGCCGTCAGGTGCCAGGTGCGGGTCGACGACGACGAGCTGGTCAGCGTGCCGATCGAGGCCGTGCGGGTGCTGCCGGCCAGCGCTGCACGGCGATCGCGTAGCAACCTCCTCTGACCAGCTCTGACCTGCAGAGTCGCCCCGCTCCGGCCTGCAGAACAACCGCGCTGAGGGCCGTTGAGCCGTCCCGAGCCGGCCTGCAGAGCAACCACGCTCCTGCCCGCTGAACGAGACGTCGCCGACGACAACCCACGACACATTGCGCAACGACCCAACCCGCCACGACGACGACACCAGCGGTCCCGCGCCGGCCCTTCTGACCTCGTACGACCCCACGGTGAGCACGCTCACGCAGGCCGTGGCCGGAACGCCTCCGAACCGCTGGGACAATGGAGTGGTGAGCGAGAACGTGGTCCACGCCGACGGGACGAGTGGCGACTTCACCCGCCCCGTCGTACGCGGCGAAGGATTCGGCGAGTGGCACCCACCGACCCAGGGCCTCGACCGGGCCTTCGTGCTGGCCGGTGGGGGAGCGACCGGCATCGCCTGGGAGGCCGGCATCATCATCGGCCTGCGCGACGGCGGCATCGACGTGCGCGACGCCGACACGATGATCGGCACCTCGGCCGGGTCGATGGTCGCCGCCCACCTGCGGGTGGGCACCGACGAGGGCAACGCCTTCGCCCGGATCCAGGAGGGCGCGCCGCTCGCGAGCTACGGCCGGCTCGGCCCCTCCGACGCCGCGCGCTACCTGCGCGCCCAGCTGAACCTCGACAAGCGCGTCGGCCGGGCCCTCGTCGGGCGCGCCGCACTGAGCGCACAGACCACCACCGAGGAGGACTGGCTCCAGGCGATCGGCCTGGGTCTGGTCGGCAAGCCGTGGCCCGAGGGCCGGCTGTTCATCACCGCCGTGGATGCCGAGACAGGCACCGCCGTGGTCTTCGACAACACCAGCGGCGTGCCGCTCGAGCGCGCCGTCGCGGCCAGCTGCGCGGTGCCCGGGTGTCTTCCCCACGGTCGAGGTCGGCGGACGTCGCTACGTCGACGGCGGACTGCGCAGCATCGCGAACGCCGACCTGGCCGCCGGCCACCGCCGGGTGCTCGTGCTCTCGCCCTACCCGATCGGCTCGCACCTGCGCGACCTGCCGCCGGTCCAGCTGCGCATGCTCAAGCCGTCCGCCAAGACGCACCTCGTCGTCCCGGACGCCCGCGACCTGTGGGCGATGGGCGCCAACCCGCTCGACATGTCGCGCGGCGCCGGCACCTTCGAGACCGCGCGGCTGCACGGAGCCCGGATCGCCGATCGGGTCGCCGAGACCTGGGCCGACTGAGCAGGCGTCCCGGCCGACCTGGCCATCCGGCCGACCTGGCCATCCGGCCATCCGGCCATCCCGCCGCTGCCGGACGGTGCGACCACACCAGCCGGATGTATCACCCGCGCGCCTGTGGCCCTCCTGAGCAGTGAGGCCACGGTCCCGGGTGGCCACGGCACGCCGGAGGTTCCCATGGCTGCGCTCGATGCCCTGCCGCTGCTCAAGCTCCCCTCGTCCTGGCCGCTGCCGGTCGTGGCCACGCTGTGCATGGCGGCCCTCGCGGCCCTGGACCTGTTCGGCGCCTACGCGGCCAAGGAGTGGGCCGAGAGCAAGAACACCGCGGCGCTCGCGGTCGGCGCCCTGTCGTTCCTCGTGCTGTGGTGGGTCTACGCATCCTCGCTGCAGTACGCCGAGCTGGCCGTCGTCACCATGGGGTGGATCGTGCTGCTGCAGGTCGGGATCCTGGTCATCGACCGGATCGTGTACGACAGCTCGCTGCCGGCCGGCAAGCTGGCCGCCGTCGTCATCATCCTGGCGGCGCAGGGCTACCTCGTGCTGGCGCCGAGCGGCCCCACCGCCTGACCGCAGGCCGCTGTCACGCACCCCACACCCCGCCGGGTGGGGACCGGCCACAGCAGCGCCACGCCCCTCGCTAGGCTCGGCCGCGAGGAGGCGACGATGACGTCACTGCACCACGCCGGCAACCCCGGCACCCCTGACCCCACCGGTCACAGCGCCCACACGGCTGACCAGATCGCGCTGGTCGAGCGGTATGCCGCGCACAACTACCACCCGCTGCCCGTGGTGCTCACGCACGGTGAAGGCGCTTGGGTCACCGACGTCGACGGCCGGCGCTACCTCGACTGCCTGGCCGGCTACTCCGCGCTGAACTTCGGGCACGGGCACCCCCGCCTGCTCGCCCGCGCCCAGGAGCAGCTGGCCCGGCTCACCCTCACCAGCCGCGCCTTCCACAACGACCAGCTCGGCCCGTTCGCCGAGGCGCTGGCCGGCCTCACCGGCAAGGACATGATCCTGCCGATGAACACCGGCGCCGAGGCCGTCGAGACCGCCCTGAAGGTGGCCCGCAAGTGGGGCTACCGGGTCAAGGGCGTCCCCGATGGCACCGCCAGCATCGTGGTCATGGAGGGCAACTTCCACGGGCGCACCACCACCATCGTCAGCTTCTCCGACGACAAGATCGCCCGTGACGAGTACGGCCCCTACACACCGGGTTTCCGCACGGTCACCTACGGGGATGCCGACGCGCTGCGCCACGCGATCGACGACACCACGGTCGCCGTGCTGCTCGAGCCGGTGCAGGGCGAGGGTGGCGTCGTCATCCCGCCCGAGGGCTACCTGCGCGAGGTGCGGGCGATCTGCGACGAGGCCGGTGCCCTGATGGTCGCCGACGAGATCCAGTCCGGCCTGGCCCGCACCGGGCTCACCTTCGCCTGCGACCACGAGGGCGTGGTGCCCGACATCTACATCATGGGCAAGGCCCTCGGCGGCGGCCTCTACCCCGTGTCTGCCATCGCGGCCGACCGCGAGGTGCTCGAGGTCATCACCCCCGGGTCCCACGGCTCCACCTTCGGGGGCAACCCGCTGGCCGCCGCGATCGGGCACGAGGTGGTCACCATGCTGTCCGAGGGCACCTTCCAGCGCCGCGCGGCCGAGCTCGGTGCCGTGCTCTCCAGTCGCCTCGAGCCGCTCATCGGTCGGGCCGACGGCCACGGCCTCGAAGCCGTACGGGTCCGCGGCCTCTGGGCCGGCCTGGACATCCAGCCGGGTGGCCCCAGCGGTCGCGAGCTGTGCGAGCGGCTGATGCGCCGCGGCATCCTCGCCAAGGACACCCACGGGTCGACCGTCCGGCTGGCTCCGCCCCTGGTGGTCACCGAGGACGAGGTCGGGCTGCTCGTCGACGCGGTCGCCGACGCCCTGCTCCACCCGTAGCGCGGGCCGACCTACGCGGAGCCGGCCCGCACGGCCTCGGCAGCGTCGCCCTGCGCAGCCTCCTTGGCGCCCCGAGCGGCATTGCGGGCGATCTCCTCGACGATCTCGGCCCGGCGCGGACCGGGCAGGTCGTGTGCCATGTCGGGGAAGACGATCAGCCGCGAGCCGGGCACGGCCCGCGCGGTCGCGATGCCGCCGCTCGGCATCACCAGCTGGTCGCGCAACCCGTGCACGACGAGGGTCGGCACCCGCACCTCGCGCAGGTCGGCCGTGCGGTCGGGGCTGGCCTGGATGGCGACGAGCTGGCGGATCGTGCCCAATGGGTTGACGTTGCGGCTGATGGCGGTGCGCACCATGCCACCGATCTCGTCCGCGTCGAAGTGCGGCCCCGCGATCAGCCGGAAGCCCTCGACGGCGAGCCGCGCCGCCTCCTCGGGGTCCTCCGGTCGCGGCGCCGACATCGACATGGCCACCGTGGGAAGGATGCGGGGGGAGACGCTGCCGTGCCGCCGGTCACCGGTGTTCGACATGATCGAGCACAGGCTGAGGACCCGCTCGGGGTGGTCGATCGTGAGCTGCTGGGCGATCATCCCGCCCATCGACACCCCCACCACGTGGGCGGCGCGCACACCGAGGTGGTCGAGCAGCGCGACGGCATCCGCGGCCATGTCGGAGAGCAGGTAGTCGGCGCGGGCGTAGCGCCGGTGGGCGAACCCCTTGAACAGCGCCGCCCGGGTCGGCACCGGCCCCTCGGTCTTCGTCGACAGCCCGATGTCGCGGTTGTCCATCCGGATGACGCGGAAGCCGTTGTCGGCGAGCCCACTCACCACGTCGGCGGGCCAGGCCACGAGCTGGGCGCCGAGGCCCATCACGAGGAGCATCGGTTCGCCGTCTTCCGGCCCATCCACTTCGTACTCGATCGTCACGTCACCGAGCTGCGCACTGGTCATAGGGCGCAGTGTCGCACTCGTCGAACGAAGCCCGGACACGACCCGCGCGCGGGCTAGGGTGGCGGCGTGAGAGAGCCGCTGACCTACGTCGTCGTGGGGCTGGCGTTCCTGTTGTTCCTCGCCGCCGGCTTCTACGCCCTGCGCGACCGGCTGATCGACGACAAGCTGCTCGCCGTGGCGGGGCTGCTCGAGGTCGCGTTGCTGGTGATGCTGGTGCTCGGGATCGCCGGCCTGGGCACCATCCCCGATGCGACCGAGAAGGCGACCTTCGTGGCCTACCTGATCTCGTTGCCGCTCATCCCGGTGGGCACTGCGCTGCTGACCATCAAGGAGAAGTCGCGCTGGGCGATGGGCTCGATGGCCGTCGGGGCGTTCGCCGTCGGCGTGATGGCCCTGCGGCTGCAGCAGATCTGGAGCGCCAGTGGCTGAACCGACGCGCCGGGCCCTCGGTGGCCCGGGCGTGGTGCTCGTCGTCGTCTACGCCCTGCTCGCCCTCGCCGCCACCGGCCGCTCCGTGCTGCAGATCCTCAGCTACTACGACCAGGCCCCGCTCGCCTACACGCTCTCGGCGATCGCCGCGGCGGTCTACCTCCTGGCGACCTGGTGCCTCATCAAGGGCGGGCGATGGGTGCGGGTCGGCACCTGGGCGTGCACCTTCGAGCTCGTCGGGGTGCTCGTCGTGGGCACGGCGTCGTACCTGGTGCCCGACGCCTTCCCCGACAAGACCGTGTGGTCGCACTTCGGGCAGGGCTACGGGTTCGTCCCGCTGGTGCTGCCCGTGCTGGGCCTGCTGTGGTTCCGCAAGGTCGAGCGCGACGCCACCGCTGCCGAGGCCACCGAGCCAGATGCCGCGTAGCCCGGTCCCGCGCGGGCGCCCCACGCCGTCGATGGCCTGAGCGCCGAGCCCTGCACTCACCCGGCTCGGGTGCCCAAGTGGTCGCTGGAGCAGCCACCTGAGCACCCAACGGGGGGAGGCGGCTCGGCTCTCCGACCCGCCCCAGGTCGTCCTAGCTGTCCTGCTCGACCCGCTCCAGGAGCAGCACCGGGATGAGCCGGTCGGTCTTGGTCTGGTACTGGGCGTACGGCGGGTAGGCATCGACGCAGCGCGGCCACCATTCGTCGCGCTCGGCGCCGGTGATCTCGCGGGCGACGGCGGGCCACGACTCGGTGCCGTCCTGGAGGGTGATCCGCGGGTCGGCCAGGAGGTTGCCGTACCACTGCGGGTGCTCGGGCGCGCCGCCCTTGCTCGCAACGGCCGCGTAGACGCCCTCGTGCTCCACCCGCATCAGCGGCACCTTGCGGATGCCGCCGGTCTTCTTGCCGCGCATCGTGAGCATCACGACCGGCAGGTTCATGATGTGCACCGAGCGCGTGTCGCCGGTCGCCTCGATCTTCTCGACCTGCTCGCGGACCCATCCTGAGGGGCTCGGGATGTAGTCGGTGTCGCTCATGGAGGATCTCCTCGGGGTGGTGGGTTCAGGTACGGACGGTCGCCGCGCGTCGCGCAGCCGGTTCTGTCAGTGGGAACCCGCAGGCGTCCCGAGGTCTTCCCTCACTTGTCGCTCGAGGTCTTCCACAGGTTGATGCCGGCCTCGACGGCGTGCTTGTCGATCTTGGCGAGCTCCTCGGCGCTGAACTTCAGGTTCTTGACGGCATCCAGGCTGTTGTCGAGCTGCTCCACCGATGACGCGCCGATGAGCACCGAGGTGACCCGCTTGTCGCGCAGCGCCCAGGCCAGCGCCATCTGGGCGAGGGACTGGCCGCGCGCCTTCGCCATCCGGTCGAGCGCCCGGACGTGCTTGAGCGACGCGTCGGTGAGCAGCGAGGGGTCGAGCGACTTGCCCTGTGCCGCACGCGAACCCGCTGGGATGCCCTTGAGGTACTTGTTGGTGAGCATGCCCTGGGCGAGGGGGGAGAAGGCGATCAGGCCGAGACCGGTCTCGCCGACGGCGTCGAGCAGGTCCTCCTCGATCCAGCGGTTGAGCATCGAGTACGACGGCTGGTGGATGAGCAGCGGGGTGCCCAGCGACCGCGCGATCTCGACGGCCTCGCGGGTGCGCGGGCCGGAGTACGAGGAGATGCCGACGTACAGCGCCCGGCCCGAGCGGACGATCGCGTCGAGGGCGCCCATCGTCTCCTCGAGCGGCGTCGTCTCGTCGAAGCGGTGGCTGTAGAAGATGTCGACGTAGTCCAGGCCCAGGCGCGCCAGGGACTGGTCGCACGAGGCGATGAGGTACTTGCGCGAGCCGCCGCCCTGGCCGTACGGGCCGGGCCACATGTCGTAGCCGGCCTTGCTCGAGATGATCAGCTCGTCGCGGTAGGGGCGGAAGTCCCGGGCGAAGTGCGACCCGAAGTTGCGCTCGGCCGAGCCGTAGGGCGGGCCGTAGTTGTTCGCCAGGTCGAAGTGGGTGACGCCCCGGTCGAAGGCCCGGCGCAGGGTCGCCTGCTGGCGCTCGAGCGGCACGTCGTCACCGAAGTTGTGCCACAGGCCCAGCGACACGGCGGGCAGGTCGAGGCCCGAGCGTCCGACCCGGCGGTACGGCATCCCCGCTCGGTAGCGTCCTGCGGCGGCCTTGTACTCGTCAGCGTGGAAGGTCATGCCCCCATCCAACCCGACTCCGTGCGGATCTCCCACGCCCTGAGGGGCACTTCCTGCGCGTGGAGGTGGCTTTTCCGCAAGGGGTCGGTGGTTCGCGAGGTGAGACGTCCGGGGGAGGGGGTGACCGGCATCCGGGGTCGTATGTATATTCGCCGCAGGTCATGAGTGTCAGCGACAAGCCCCGGCTCGCTGGCCGGCAACCCTCCAACCGCGGTGGGGTGCCCCGGGTGAAGACCTGGCGCACGGCATCCGCCGGGCGCAAGCGCGGGACTGCTTCCGGTAGCCCCGCAGGCCACGTATGACGTGTGCCGGGCGGACCCTCCCGGCGCACCAGATCACAGGGAGACACCGATGACCGACCCCTCGCAGTGGGGCTTCGAGACCACGCAGGTCCACGCCGGACAGGTGCCCGACAGCGCCACCGGCGCCCGGGCGCTGCCGATCTACCAGACGACGTCCTACGTCTTCAACGACACCGCTCACGCAGCGAACCTGTTCGCGCTCAGGGAGTTCGGGAACATCTACACCCGGATCATGAACCCGACGCAGGATGCCGTGGAGCAGCGGATCGCCGCGCTCGAGGGCGGCCTCGCGGCCCTGCTCCTGTCATCGGGCCAGGCCGCCACCACGATCGGCCTGCTCAACGTCGCCGAGTCCGGCGACCACATCGTCTCGAGCAGCGCCCTCTACGGCGGCACCGTGAACCTGCTCAAGTTCACCTTCAAGAAGCTCGGCATCGACGTCACCTTCGTCGACGACCAGGACGACCTCGAGGCCTGGCGGGCCGCGGTGCGCCCCAACACCAAGGCGTTCTTCGCCGAGACCATCGCCAACCCGAAGGCGATCGTGCTCGACATCGCCGGGGTGGCCGGGGTGGCCCACGAGGTGGGCGTGCCGCTCGTCGTCGACAACACGATCGCGACCCCCTACCTCATCCGCCCGCTCGAGCACGGTGCCGACGTGGTGATCCACTCGGCGACGAAGTACCTCGGCGGCCACGGCACCTCGATCGCCGGCGTCATCGTCGACGGCGGCACCTTCGACTACGGCAAGGACCCGGAGAAGTACCCGAACTACAACACGCCCGAGGAGAGCTACCACGGGCTGGTCTTCGCGCGCGACCTCGGCGTCGGGGGAGCCCTCGGGGCCAACCTCGCCTACATCCTCAAGGCCCGCGTGCAGCTGCTGCGCGACCTCGGGTCGGCGATCTCGCCGTTCAACGCGTTCCTCATCGCGCAGGGCGTCGAGACGCTGAGCCTGCGCGTCGAGCGGCACGTGTCGAACGCGCGGGCGGTGGCCGAGTACCTCGAGGCGCACCCGCAGGTGGAGTCGGTGCGCTGGGCCTCGCTCGACAGCAGCCCGAGCAAGGCGCTGGCCGACAAGTACGCGCCCAAGGGTGCCGGTGCGGTGCTCGCCTTCGAGATCAGCGGTGGGCTCGAGGCGGGGCAGCGCTTCGTCGAGGGCCTGTCGCTGCACAGCCACGTCGCCAACATCGGTGACGTGCGCTCGCTCGCGATCCACCCGGCATCCACGACGCACAGCCAGGGCGGCGACGAGGACCGGCTCGCCGCCGGCGTCACGCCCGGCCTGGTGCGGCTGGCCGTCGGCATCGAGTCGATCCAGGACATCATCGCCGACCTCGACGCCGGCTTCGCCGCGGCGGGCGGGTCCGGCGAGGGGTCCTCCGACGAGGGGCTCGGCCTCGAGCAGCCGGCCGACCTCGCGGGCGCCGGCGTCTGACCAGCTCGGCTGCCGGCCGTCCCTCGAGGCGGCCGGCAGCCGTGGTCGGGGTCCACGGATCAGGCCTTGACGGCCGGCTTCCCGGCCAGGTCGGCGTACGACGACCGGTCCCAGCGGTGGGTGAAGTTCGGGTCGGGCGTGTGCCAGCCCTCGCCGTAGAGCGCGACGAGGTAAGCCTCAGGGCGTGCCGGCACGGGGCACTCGGCGCCGAGGAGAGGTGCGGTCGTCGTGGGGTACATCATGTCGCGGTTCAGGGCACCTCGCGTGCCGGGGTACCACGAGATGACGTCACCCTCGAACAGCCCGACGAAGACGTCGACCGGCTTGCTCGCGGCGGTGCGGCCGACCTGGCGGTGCGCCGAGAAATTGCCGCGCACGGCAAAGCCGCGGTCCGTCAGCGCCCTCGTCACCAGCGCCAGGCCATCGGCGAGGGTGGCCGCCTCGTGCTGCTCGAAGCCGATGATGATGTCGAGGTCGTCGTCGTGGGGGATCAGCGCCTGGTCGCGCACCACGGAGAGCACCGCACCGAACCCGAAGCAGACGTGGGGCGTCCGCTCGCGCAGTGCCTCCACCACCTCGACGGCGAACTCGACGTAGCTGGACTGCTCCTCCGGGCTCCAGAAGCGGAAAGTGCGGGTGGGGCCGTGGATGCCCCACAGCAGCTCGCGTGATGGGAGCAGCTCGGCATTCACGACGCCGCGGAACGCCTTGACGAGATCGGCGTCGAGCTCGGCCTCGTCCAGGGCTGCCCGTGCGGCCGGGTAGGCGCCCCGGAAGGTGTCGACCAGCACGGGCAGCAGGGCCTGTACCTGCGGGTCCGCCGTGCTGAGGTCATGGGCGGTCATGGCAGCCCGCAGAGCCCGGCGGCGCTCTGCGCCGTCGAACAGGACCCGGCTGCGCCATCGGGTACGAACGATGACGCGCAACGCACGGGCGCGCGTGGAGGTCTCGTAGGCGACGTTGCGCAGATGTACCTCGGCCAGCGCGAGGGGGTGGGCGAACTGCACCTCGACCCAGCTCGGGCTGTCCTTCTGCGTGTGCACCACGGTGCCGCTGGGGTGGTCCCAGTCGAAGAGCCGTGCGGGGTCGAACGCCTCGCCGTACGGCCCGTACCACGAGGATGCCGTCACCCGAGCGCCGAGGGAGCCGTCCGACCCGTCAGCGGTGACCAGCCGGATCGACTGCAGGTGGAGGAACTGCCCGGGCAGCTCGAGGCGCAGCCTGGTGACGGGTCCGGTGTCGACCGGGATGCTGAGCACGCCGTTCGGGCCGAGGTACCCGAGCTCCGGGAACCGCGCCATGGCGTCGTCGAGGACAGCCCGCAGCGGTGCGACCCGGTCCTGCGCCGTCGGTGCCGACATGTCAGACCCTGCGCATAATGGTCCGCGCGACGTAGGCGTCGTCGTGTCGGAACTTGGCGAAGCCGAAGCCCTCGACGGCGTAGGTCACCTCGAAGCCTCGCTCGAGGGCCCGCGCCTGGAAGGTCGCCGGCAGCACGAAGCGGCGGTAGTGAGCCTCGGTCTCCTTGGCTCCGACCCGGTCGCGGATGGTGCGGTACTCGACGGCGAGCACGTCGCCCGCAGAGGTCACCTCCGCGGCGAGGTCGAGCAGCACCTGCTCCTCCTCGTCGGTGATCGCGTGGATGAAGAAGCGGGCGTAGAGAGCCCGGGGCCCGTCGCCCCGGCTGAGTCGGCCGGCAAGGGCCGGGTCGTCGATGGCCGAGCGGATGAACGAGACGTTCTCGCCCAGCGCCTCGGCGAGGGCCGACGAGGCGGCGACGGCCGCCTCCGAGCCGTCGACACCGGTGACGTCGTGTCCGTAGGAGGCGAAGAAGATCGCGTCGCGGCCGTTGCCGCTGCCCAGCTCGATGACATGGTGCGGCCGGTCGAGCTCGCCCGCCACGAACGTCGCGAACTGTGACGGCAGTGGCCGGCACGTGGTAGCCCGTGCCGCGTAGTACTCGTCCCAGTAGTCCGACCGTTGATCGGTCATCGTGGAGCTCGGTTGCACCTCGGTCATGCCCGTGAACCTCCTCGTGGCCACGCCATCGTGACCGGTTCCGGCGGCCAATCTAGACCGTGCGGGTGCGTTGCCGGCACAAGGCCCATTACGTGAACGTCGAGTGACGGTCAGGTGAACTCGCACGGGGCCGGCCCGCTGGGCGCGTGGGGTGGGACGTGCGGGGCGGCGCCCGGGCCCGGCACGGTCGCCGAGGTCCGGGGTGTCAGCCGGCGGCGGCCTGTGGATAACTCCTCAGCGGTGTCGCCTCGGATGCCTAGCGTTGGGCCATGACGACGATCCGGGTCAACGCCGCCGAGGTGGCCGAGCTGGGGGTCGCCCTCGCCGAGACGGGGGCCGACCTCCTGTCGATGGACGACCCCGCTGCCGAGCGGTGGGCGCTCGGCCCGGGTGAGGCCGGCCCGGCCGTCGAAGAGCTGCTCGGCGGGTGGCGGCACGTGCGACTGGCGCTGGCGGAGTCCTTGACGGGCCTCGGTGATGCCGCGGTCGACGCCGGCTCGCTCTACCTGGACACCGAGGCCGGGGTG
Source organism: uncultured Actinomycetota bacterium (assembly GCA_963806295.1). Taxonomy (GTDB): domain Bacteria; phylum Actinomycetota; class Actinomycetes; order Actinomycetales; family Dermatophilaceae; genus Fodinibacter. Next base: position 159,291 of record CAWDXP010000017.1, read on the forward strand.
TCGCGCTCGCTGTTCGGGGGGTCGTGGTGAGCGGTCTGCCGCCCCTGCCCGGCGACCCGGGCGCGGTCCGGCTGCTCGCCGACTCGCTCGCCGGCACGGCCCGGCGGCTGTCCGCGCTCGCCGGCGTGCTGGCCCGGCTGCGCGACGGCGCCACCTGGGACGGCCCGGCCGGTGACGCCTTCGGGGCGCGGCTCCGCGAGGTCGCCCCCGTGCTGGATGCCGTGGCCGCGCGCCTCGGCGGGTCCGCAGCGCCGCTGCGGGCGCTCGCCGACGCGATGGCGGAGGCGCAGGTCGTCGTGTCCTCGGCCGTGCTCGACCTCGACGAGGCAGAGCACGCCTATGCCGTGCTCGAGGCGCGTGCGGTGGCACTGTGCGGTGCCGGCCGGTCGGAGGACGACCTCGACCTGCGCGTCGTGCGCCACCTGCAGATCGAACAGGTCGAGGTGCAGCAGCTGGCGCGGGCGCGGCACGCGGCGGCGGCCGCGCGCTTCCGGGCGGCCGACGCGCGGTGCGCGGCGATCCTGCGGTCGCTGACGGTCGACGGCCTCGCCGACGCCGTGCCCTACCGGGTGCTCGTGGGGGTGAGCAGTGCCGGGCACGACGTGGCGACCCTGGGTGACCTCGCCACGGTCGTCCCCGAGCTCAAGCCCGTCGTCGCGGTGGCCGGTGCCGCCGCCGTCGCCGCCGACACGACCCTGCTCGTCGCCTACGGCGAGGGCGATGCCGGCCAGCTCGCCAAGGATGCCGGGGTCGCCGCCACCGGCTGCCCTGGGCGGTGCGCTGCGCACCGGTGCGACCCTCGGCGCACAGCGCACCGCTGCCGGGGTCGTGTCCACGGCCCGGCTGACCGCGGCACAACGCGTGGCCCTCGGGGTCGTCCACGAGGCCCGGGCACGGCGTGACGCCCTGCGGTCGTCGTTCCAGGTGCCTCCCACGCGCGGCACGGCCAGCTCGCTCATCGGCGGCCCGGCGCCGCGGTCCGCCGCGGGTGCCGTGTCGGGCGCAGGGCTGACGCTTCCTGCCCTGGTGGGCCGGGTCGGGTCCGGGGCGCGGCGGGCTGCGCACGGGGTGAACACCGCGGCCCGTCAGCGGGTCGACCGGGCCTTCCTCGCCGACTGGCGGCTGGCGACGGCCAACGGCCCGCAGGCCCAGCGGATGTACGCCGCCGGCACGACGCTCGAGGTGGCGGCGACCACGACGGTCAAGCCCCGCACCGAGAGCTCGAGGGGGGTGGGAATGTGCGGTGAGTTCATCGGGCAGCGCAGCCCACGGCATCCGTCAGGGCCTTGACACCCGGTGATCGGTGGCGCCGATGACCGGTCGGGGTTCCGGTGCTGGTTCAGGCCGTTCGGGAGCGGGCGGATGCTGCCGCGGCGGCTGGTGCCGGCGGATAACCGGTCGGGTGTCACCGCAGCCCAGACCTATCCTTGGCGCCATGCCTGCCCAGCCCGTCGACGTCGTCGACCCTGCCCGGCTGAGGTATCCCGAGCACCTGCCCGTCGTCGAGCGCCGTGACGACATCCTCGCGGCGCTGCGCGACCACCAGGTGGTCGTCGTCGCCGGTGAGACCGGCTCCGGCAAGACGACCCAGCTGCCCAAGATGTGCCTCGAGCTGGGTCGCGGGGGAGCCGGCCAGATCGGCCACACCCAGCCGCGGCGGATCGCCGCCCGCTCGGTCGCCGAGCGGATCGCCGAGGAGATGCAGGTCGAGCTCGGCGACCTGGTGGGCTACCAGGTGCGCTTCACCGACCACAGCAGCGACGCGACCCGGCTGAAGGTGATGACCGACGGCATCCTGCTCGCCGAGATGCAGCGCGACCGTGACCTGCGGCGCTACGACACGATCATCATCGACGAGGCGCACGAGCGGTCGCTCAACATCGACTTCATCCTGGGCTACCTCAAGCAGCTGCTGCCGCGCAGGCCCGACCTCAAGGTGGTCGTCACGTCGGCGACCATCGACCCGGTGCGGTTCGCGACCCACTTCGCCACCGACGAGCGCGGCCAGGTGGTGCGCGAGGTGCCCGTCATCGAGGTCTCCGGGCGCACCTACCCGGTCGAGCTGCGCTACCGGCCGCTCGTCGAGCTGCACCCCGACGGGCGGCACGTCGTCGCCGAGCGCGACCAGGTGACCGGGGTCGTCGAGGCCGTCGAGGAGCTGTGGACCGAGGCGCCGCCCGAGCCCCGAGGCCACCGACATCCTCGCGTTCTTCTCCGGGGAGCGCGAGATCCGCGACGCCGCCGACGCCCTCACCGCGCTCCGGCTGCCCAACACCGAGGTGCTCCCGCTGTTCGCCCGGCTGTCGGCCGCCGAGCAGCACCGGGTGTTCCACCGCGGCGGCGGCCGGCGGATCATCCTGGCCACCAACGTCGCCGAGACCTCCCTGACCGTCCCCGGCATCGGCTACGTCGTCGACACCGGCACGGCCCGCATCTCGCGCTACAGCCAGCGCACCAAGGTGCAGCGCCTGCCCATCGAGCCGGTCAGCCGGGCCAGCGCGGCCCAGCGCGCCGGCCGGTGCGGCCGGGTGGCCCCGGGCGTGTGCATCCGGCTGTACTCCGAGGAGGACTTCGAGGCCCGGCCCGAGTTCACCGAGCCCGAGATCCAGCGCACCTCGCTGGCCGCGGTCATCCTCCAGATGACGTCCCTCGGGCTCGGCGACGTCGCCCGCTTCCCGTTCGTCGACCCGCCCGACGAGCGGCAGGTCGCCGACGGCGTGCGGCTGCTCGAGGAGCTCGGCGCCTTCGCCACCGACGAGCCGGGCCGCGGTCGGCACCGCGGCCGCGGGCGGCGGCTCACGGCATCCGGGCGCACGCTGGCCCGGCTGCCACTCGACCCGCGGCTGGGGCGGATGGTCATCGAGGCCGGGCGGCTCGGCTGCACCCGTGAGGTGCTCGTCATCGTCGCGGCGCTGTCGATCCAGGACCCCCGCGAGCGCCCGGTCGACAAGGAGGCCCAGGCCGACCAGTCGCACGCCCGGTTCAAGGACGAGCGCTCCGACTTCGCCACCCTGCACAAGCTCTGGCTCTACCTCAAGGAGCAGCAGAAAGAGCTGTCGCACAGCGCGTTTCGCCGAATGTGCAAGGCCGAGTACCTGCACTACCTGCGCATCCGCGAGTGGCAGGACCTGCACGCCCAGCTGCGGTCCGCGTGCCGCTCGGTGCGCATCGACCCCGACGTCGCCACCTCCGCCCGCGACGCCGAGCCCGACTGGGACACCATCCACAAGGCGCTGCTCGCCGGGCTGCTCTCGCACGTCGGCGCCCGCGACCAGGCCAAGCGCGAGTATGCCGGCGCGCGCGGCGCCCGCTTCGGGATCAGCCCGGGGTCGGCACTGTTCCGCAAGCAGCCCGACCTGGTGATGGCGGCCGAGCTGGTCGAGACGAGCCGGCTCTGGGCGCGGGTCAACGCCGCCATCGAGCCCGAGTGGGCCGAGGAGGTCGGCGCCCACGTCGTCGCCCGCACCGTCAGCGAGCCGCGCTGGAGCCGAAAGGCCGGGGCGGCCGTCGCCACCGAGCGGGTGACGCTCTACGGGGTGCCGCTCGTCACCGACCGCACGATCCAGTACGCCCGGATCGACGCCGAGGCGGCCCGCGAGATCTTCATCCGCTCCGCCTTCGTCGAGGGCGACTGGCAGCCGCAGCACGACTTCTGGACACGCAACGCCGCCACCCTCGCCCGGGTCGCCGACCTCGAGGAGCGGGCCCGGCGGCGCGACATCGTGGTCGACGACGAGGTGCTGTTCGCGTTCTACGACGCCCGCATCCCGCCCGACGTGCCCACCGAGCGGCACTTCGACCGGTGGTGGCGGGGCGAGCGGCGCCGCCGCCCCGACCTGCTCACCCTCACCGAGCACGACCTCACCTCGGCGGCCGGCGAGCAGGTCTCGGCCGCCGACTACCCGCGCACCTGGCGGCAGGGGGACCTCGACCTCGACGTCACCTACCAGTTCTCGCCGGGCGCCGCGGCCGACGGCGTCACGGTGCACGTGCCGGTGGCCGTGCTCAACCGGGTGACGTCCGAGGGCTTCGACTGGCAGGTGCCCGGGCTGCGCGACGACCTCGCGATCGCCCTGCTGAAGTCGCTGCCCAAGGCCACCCGCCGCCACTTCGTGCCGACCCCCGACCACGCGATGGCGGCCCTCGCCGAGGCCGACCCGGCCCGCGGCACGCTGACCGCCGAGCTGGCGCGCGTGCTCCACGAACGCACCGGCATCCGCATCCCACCGCAGGAATGGGACCTCTCGCGCGTCCCCGACCACCTGCGCATCACGTTCAGCGTCGACGGCCCGGGCGGGCGGGTGGTGGCTCGCGGCAAGGACCTCGACGCCCTGCGCGACACGGCGGGCGGTGCGGTGCGGGCCGGGATGGCCAAGGCCGGCGCCTCCCTCGAGCGCACCGGCCTGACGACCTGGTCGGTGGGCACCGTGCCGGAGACCTTCGAGGGCCGCTCCGGCGGCCTCACCGTCGAGGGCTATCCCGCGCTGGTCGACGAGGGCACCAGCGTCGCCCTGCGCGTGCTGCCCGACCGGGGCGAGGCGCAGGCCGCCCACCGCCGCGGGGTGCGCCGCCTGCTCCTGCTCAACACGACCGCGCCCTGGAAGCGGGTGCTCGCCCGGCTCAGCAACGCCCAGAAGCTCGCGCTGGCCGACAACCCGCACGGGTCGGTGCCGGCCCTGCTCCAGGACTGCCTCGACGCCGCCGTCGACGACATCGTGGCCGAGCACGTGCCGGGGGAGGTGCGCACCGAGGAGGCGTATGCCGCCGCGCTCGCCGCCGTGCGCGCCCACGCGGCCACCCGCGTGCTCGTGGTCGTCGAGGCGGTGGAGCCGGTGCTCGCGCTCGCGGCGCAGGTCCGCCGCACCCTGGAGGCGCTCGAGCGAGGGGCTGCCTCGGCGCGCACCGCCGCCACCCGCGCCGACGTGCGCGCCCAGCTCGACAGCCTGGTGCGGCCCGGCTTCGTCGCGGCCACCGGGGTCGCCCGGCTGCGCGACGTGCGGCGCTACCTGCTGGCCATGCAGCACCGCGCCGAGCGGGCCGCCACCAACCCGCGCGAGCCGGTGCTCCAGGAACAGGTGGATGCCGTGGAGGCCGCCTACGCCGACCTCCTCGAGGCGCTGCCCCCCGGCCGGCGGGCGGCGGCCGACGTCACGGACATCGGCTGGATGGTCGAGGAGCTGCGGGTCAGCCTGTTCGCCCAGTCCCTCGGCACCTCGGGCCCGGTCTCCGAGAAGCGGGTGCGGGCCGCCATCGCGGCCGTCACGGCATCCCGCTGACCGGCCGGTGAGCCGGTCGCGGAGCGCCCGGGCACCCGACCTCGTGCGACTTGCCTACGGTTCCAGCGGGCGTTCGAGCGGAAAACCGCAGGTAGGTCGCACGGAGTCGGGGGAGTCGGGGGGCGAGCTCGAGCCGAGCCGTCAGCCGACGGCCGTCGAAACCGGGGGAATCCGAGGGGGCGTCCCGGACGTTCAGGGGGTACGCGCCTCACCCGTGAAAGGCTTGTGCCGTGCAGAACCCATCAGCGCTCTACCGCTTCGAGACCGACGCCGACCTCACCGTGCTCCGCCCCGGTGTGATGGTCGTCGCCCTCGGTGCGTTCATCGACGCCGGTCAGATCCAGGCGGTCCTCAGTGGTCACCTGCTCGAGACCGGCGACCCCGAGGTCGTGGCGTCCTTCGACGTCGACCAGCTGCTCGACTACCGCGGCCGCCGCCCGGCCATGGTCTTCGACACCAACCGCTGGGTGGAGTACGACGACCCGTCGATGCTGCTGCACCGCCTCACCGACCGCGACGGCCAGACCTACTACCTGCTCACCGGCCCCGAGCCCGACTTCCAGTGGGAGCGCGTGGTCGAGGCGATCCGCGAGCTCGTGGTGACCCTCGGCGTCACCCTGGTGGTGCACACGCACGGCATCCCGATGGGCGTGCCGCACACCCGCCCGGTCGGGATGACGGCCCACGCCACCAACGCGGCCCTCATCGGCGACTCCGAGTCACCGTTCGGCCGCGTGCAGGTGCCCGGGTCGATCGGCGCCCTGCTCGAGCTGCGCCTGGGCGAGGCCGGGCACGACGCCGTCGGCTTCGCCATCCACGTGCCGCACTACCTCGCCGGCTCGGAGTGGCCCGAGGGTGCGCTCGCCTCGCTCAACGCCATCGTCGACGTCACCGGCCTGAACCTGCCCAACGACGACCTGGTCACCCGGGCCCGCGCGAACCAGCAGGCCATCGCCGCCGAGGTCGACGGCAACGAGGAGGCCGGCGCGGTCGTCACGGCCCTGGAGCAGCAGTACGACACCTACCTCGAGGGCCGTCAGCGGCCGAGCCTGCTGGCCACCGAGGCCTCGCAGCTCCCCTCCGCCGACGAGCTCGGCGAGGACTTCGAGAACTTCCTGCGCGCCGTCAACGACGACGAGCAGGCCTGACGCACACCGACCGCCCCCGCTCCGGATGACCTCCGGGCGGGGGCGTCGTCGTTCCTTGGCGTCACTCCTTGGCGTCGGACCACCGGGCGATCACCGAGGTGTCGGCGACGAACCGCACCGGCGCACCCCCGGCCCAGCGCCGCGCGGCGTCGTCGAGCGCCCGGTCGACCCGTGCCGCGACCTCGGCGGCGTGCTCGGCCGGCGCGTGCACCAGCAGCTCGTCGTGCAGGCAGAGCACCACCTGCGCCCCCAGGTCGCGGGTGGTCGCCCGCACCGTGGCGGCCCAGGCCTTGAACAGCTCGGCCGCCGCCCCCTGGATGATGGCGTTGCGCGCGAACCGGCCACGCGCGGCATCCAGTGCCGGGTCGGCGCCGACGGGGCTCGCGGCCAGGAACCGCCCGGTGGGGATCAGCCGCCCGCCGTACGTGCGCAGCGGCTCGCCACGCCGCCCCGATGCCGCCGCCCGCTCGAGCAGGCCCATCGCCACCGGGTAGGCCCGCTCCAGGCCCTTGAGGGCCTCGCCGGCGGCGCCGCTGCGCTGGCCGTACATCGCGGCCAGCACCGCGATCTTGGCCACCGGCCGGTCGACGCCCAGCCGCTGCGCCACCGGCGCGTAGAGGTCGTCGGCGCGGGTGGCGGCCGCGAACGCGGGGTCGCCGGACACCACGGCGAGCACCCGCGGCTCGATCTGCCCGAGGTCGGCGCGCACGAAGACGTGGCCCTCGTGCGCGGCCACCCCCGGGCGCAGCACGGCCGGCAGGTTGTGCAGGCCGTTCTCGGCGGTCATCCGGCCGGCGGCGCCGTCGCACGCCGTCCACCGCCCGCGCAGCCGGTCGTCGGGGCCCACGTGCGCGTCGAGCCAGCGGTAGCCGTAGGTCGTGGCGATCCGCTCGTCGCGGCGCCAGTCGAGCAGGGCCCCCACCAGCGGGTGCACCGTGCGGTAGGGCTCGAGCACCCACTTGCGGGTGTTGGGCACGTCGACGCCCACGGCGTTGAGCAGCTCGAGCACCTGCGCCGGGTTGCGCAGGTCGGTCGACTCCCGGCCGGGCACGTGCTGCAACACCAGGGCGTCGCGGGCGCGCCGGGTGGCCAGCTCGTCGGCATCCGTCGCGGGCCTGGGGCCGACCGCGTCGGCCAGCAGCTGCTCGGTGCGCGTTCGGTCGATCGGCAGCCCGTCGCGGCGCAGCTCCAGGCACAGCACCGCGGCCGCCGACTCGGACAGCACCGTGCCCACCAGGCGCACCGAGCCGGCCGCGGCCGCGTCGTGCTGCAGGTTCGCCGTGTCGAGCGCCGCCTGCGCCCACGCGGCCAGGTGGGCGGGGTCGCGCAGCCACTCCACGTGGTCGCCGCGCAGGTGCCCGGCCGCGTCGACGAGCGAGTCGGCCCCGAGAGGTGGGGTGTTCGCTGCGAACTCGAACAGGTCGCCGGTCGGGGGAGCGGGCACCTCCTCGACCGGGATGCCGTGTGCCGCCGCCCAGCACTGGCCGGCGGTCGCGCTCCACCCGCCGTGCAGGAGACGGTGCGCCTCGGCGACGTCCCAGGCGCGCGCGACCGGCACCCCGGCATCCACCAAGGCCGTGGCCGCCGACTCGGCCGACCACCACACCCAGCGCGGGGAGGCGGCCGACTCCAGGCGCGCCGCCACCTCCACGACCTGCGCCAGCGGGCCGGTGTGGCACCTGCCGTCGTGGAGGAGGGCGGCGCTCGGTCGGCCGGCCCCCGGAGGCGTGACCGCGAGCACCGCGACGTCTCCGGGGATCATGCGAAGCAGCGTAGGCGCGCGGTCCGTCACCACGGGTCACGCCCGTTCGGAACGCCCTCGTGACGTGGCAGGATGACGAGACGACGAGGTGGCCGCAGGGGCCGCCGTCAATGGTCCGAGGAGGACGACGTGGAGTTTCCGGGCATCGGTGACAGCCGCACGGGACAGGCGGTCAAGGACGTCCGCAGTGCCCTGGAGCAGGCCGAGGCCGGCCCCAGGGACGAGGGCGTGCTGGGCAACCAGGCCACCCGGCTGGTCCAGAACATCCTCGACCTCGGCATCGACGGCAAGGGCTGGTTCCACTCCGCCGAGAGGGTCGCCGACCACGCGCTGGCCGCCCACCCCGACCCCGAGGCCGCCGTCGACGCCATCGTGCGCCAGCACGTGCGGCTCGGCGCGGCATCCGGCTTCGTCACCAGCGCCGGTGGCTTCATCACGCTGCCGGTGGCCCTGCCGGCCAACGTCCTGGGCTTCTACCTCATCGCCACCCGGATGACGGCCGCGATCGCCAAGGTGCGCGGCTACGACCTGCGCCAGGAGGAGATCCGCACGGCGGTGCTGCTCACCCTCGTGGGGGCCGACGCCGACGACCTGCTCAGGAAGGCCGGGATGTCGTCGGCCGGTGGCACGCTCAGCAACCTCGCGGCCCAGCGCCTCCCCGGCCCGGCGATGATGGTCATCCAGAAGGGTGTCGGCTTCCGGCTGCTCGCGACCGCCGGCAAGAACATGTTCGTGCGGCTGGGCAAGATCGTGCCGATCGTCGGCGGGGTCATCGGTGCCGGGCTCGACGGGTTCATGCAGCACCGCGTGTCGGTGAGCGCCAAGCGAGAGTTCCCCACCGCCCGCGCCGCGGTGCCAGCGCCGGGCTCCACGGCCCCCACTGGCCAGGTCGAGTCCGCCTGAGGGAACCGGAATCTGCGCCCAATCGTCGTTGCTTGTGGACATCGGGCCGTAGGCGCCCGAGCCAGCCCAGGAGGAACCCCATGTCAAGGAACGCCCGCCTCGCGTCGGTCGTCGCCGTCGCCCGCGCGGTCCGGATGGCGGTGCGCCCCGGTGGCCCGTCGATGGGGGAGCGGGCCGGCGCCGTGCCCCGCATGGTCCGGGCGACGTTCAGAGGTGACTACGTCGGGGTCTCCAAGGGCCGGCTGCTGATGATGCTGGCCGCCGCGGGCTACCTCGTCTCGCCGCTCGACCTCATCCCCGAGGCAGTGCTGCCCATCGTCGGCCTGGCCGACGACGCGCTCGTGCTGAGCTGGCTGGCCACCCAGCTGGTCGAGGAGACCGAGGCGTTCCTGGAGTGGGAGAAGGGCACCATGAGCACTCCGGCCGGTGCGAGCGGCACGGGTGCCGGCGACGCGCCGTACCCCGGGGCGGCCGGGCCGACCGGCGCGACCAACGGTGCCCCCCGGCCCGCAGCGGCGCAGACCGTGCCCGGCGACGTCGTGCGCTGAGCGCCCGGCTCGCCCGGCGGGGTCGTCGTCCACAGGTCCCGACCGCGCCGCTACCGTCGTCCACAGATCTCGACCGCCCCGTCGCGGTGCCTCCCGACAGGCCACCGTGGTCCGCATGACAGCAGACATCACGCTCCGCGGCCCCGGCGACGTCGTCGCGATCCTGCCCTACCAGCTCGGCTACCACCCCCACGACAGCGTCGTGGTCATCTCCCTGCGCGGGAAACGCGTGGGCCTGGTGGCCCGCGCCGACCTCCCTCCCGAGCAGTTCGTCGGTGAGGTCGTGCACTCCCTGATCGGCCCGCTCGAGCGAGACGGTGCCACCTCGGTCATCGTGGTCGGTTACGAGGACGACCCCGACACCAGCCAGCCCCTGCTGCTCGCCCTCGTCGAGCGGCTCGAGCAGGCCCACATCGACGTCGTCGACGTGGCGGTGGTCCGCGACGGCCGCCGCTACTCGCCGATCTGCTCCGAGCCGTGCTGCCCGCCCGACGGCGTCGCGCTGCCCGACCCGGCCGACGTCCCGGGGGTGGCCGAGTACGTCGCCCTGGGACGGTCCCCGCTGCGCTCGCGGGCCGACGTGGAGGGACTGGTCGCCCCCGAGCCGTGGCGGTGCCTGGGGGTCGCGCGAGCCATCGCCTCGCGAGCGCGGATGCCGCGCCGCCGGCGCAGGTCGGTGGCGGCCTGGAGCGCCCTGCTCGACCGGGGTGAGAAGGGGCGCCGGCCACCGGACCGGGCAACTGTGGCCGACCTGGCGCTCGGGCTGGCCGACATCCCGTGGCGTGACGGGTTGATCGCGTGGCTCGTGCCGTCCGTCCTGCCGACCGACAAGATCGACGGCACGGTGCTGGCACTGCTCGGCTCCCTGCCGACCTGGGGCGGCATGGGCCCCGGCCCCGCACAGCATCCGGGGTTGCGCCTCGCAGGCGACGGCGACTCCGCGGCACCCGAGGGCGCTCAGCGGGTGGACGACCCCGCGGCTCGCGACGTCTCCACTGCTCGCGACGCCTCCACTGTCGGCGATGGCGGCGCGATCTGGGAGGGCGCCGGCGACCCGCTGTCCGTCGAGCGCGACGACCTCCTGCACCGCCTGCTGGCGCTGTGCCGGTCCGTGCCCGACGAGTGCCCGGACGAGGCTGCGGCGGTGTGCACCGTCGCCGCCCACGTGGCCTGGGTCGGGGGCGACGGCGCGATCGCCCGGGCGGCCGTCGAGCGCGCGCTGCGCCTGGTGCCCGACTACCGGCTGGCACGGCTGCTCGGGCGGCTGGTCGAGATCGGGCTGCGCCTGCCGCCGGTCACCGGGGAGGCCGATCGACGCGGCGCCCTGGGTGAGGTCGGGTGACGGCCCGAGCAGCTCGGCTCGCAGGGCGAACCCGCACGGGCTGATGACTCACGGGTCTGGTGGGTGACGGCGGTGTGGCCGGGCTCGCCACAGCGTCGTCCGTGACGGGCGGCGTGGCCGGGGCTCGCCACAGCGTCGTCCGTGACGGGCGGCGTGGCCGGGGCTCGCCACAGCGTCGTCCGTGACGGTGGCGTGGCCGGGGCTCGCCACAGCGTCGTCCGTGACGGGCGGCGTGGCCGGGGCTCGCCACCGCGTCGCCAGTGGGGTCGGCCGGGGCCGCCTGCCCGTCACTCGGAACGTCTGCCGTGCCGCCACATAGCGCGGGTAGCATGGATGCCGGTCATGAGTCCCAGCGCCAAACCCCGGTTTGCTGGGCGGCAACCCTCCTCGCGGTGGGGTGCCCCGGGTGATGACCTGGCCGCACCGCACGGTGTGGCAAGCGCGAGCACGAGGAGCATCTGTCATGACGGCCACCCCGACGAGGTCGACCGCCGCGGTCTGGCGTCCCGGTGACCCCGTCGGCGACCGCCGCTTCGCCGCCATCGGAGAGCTGGCGCTCGAGCGCGGCGGCGTGCTGCCCGACGTGACCATCGCCTACGAGACGTGGGGAACCCTGTCGCCCTCCGGTGACAACGCCGTGCTCGTCGAGCACGCGCTCACCGGTGACTCGCACGTCGTCGGCGACTCCGGCCCGGGACACCCGTCGCCCGGCTGGTGGCCCGGCCTGATCGGGCCGGGCGCGCCGCTCGACACGAACCACCTGTTCGTCGTCGCCAGCAACGTCCTCGGCGGGTGCCAGGGCACGACCGGTCCCTCCTCGGCCGACCCGAGCGGGCGCCCGTGGGGCGGTCGCTTCCCGTTCGTCACCATCCGCGACCAGGTCGCCGCCGAGGTGGCCCTGGCCGACACGCTCGGCATCGCGCGCTGGCACGGCGTGCTCGGGGGCTCGATGGGTGGGATGCGGGTGCTCGAGTGGGTGGCCGGGCAGCCCGGACCGGGTCGAGCGTGCGCTGGTGCTCGCCTCGACGCCCTACGCCACGGCCGACCAGGTGGCCTGGTGCCAGCCGCAGCTGCTCGCGATCCGGTCCGACCCGGCCTTCCACGGCGGCGACTACTACGGCCGCGACGAATGGCCGGTCATCGGCATGGGGATCGCGCGACGGATCGCCCACACCACCTACCGCCACGAGGCCGAGCTCGACGACCGGTTCGGTCGCCGGCCACGGGTCGGGGAGGACCCGCTCGGCGGCGGCGGGCGCTACGACGTCGAGAGCTACCTCGACCACCACGCCGCCAAGCTGGCGCGGCGCTTCGACCCGAACAGCTACGTCGTGCTCACCGAGGCGATGAACAGCCACGACGTGGGCCGCGGTCGCGGTGGCCTCGCGACCGCCCTCGCCGCGTACTCCGGCGCGCTGCACGTCGCGGGCGTGACCACCGACCGTCTCTACCCGCTGCGGCTCTCGGAGGAGATCGCGGCCGCCCACGACGGGTCGGTGCTGTCGGTCATCGAGTCGCGGCACGGCCACGACGGATTCCTCGTCGAGACCGAGCAGGTGGGCGAGGTCATCGCCAGTGCGCTGGGCGAGCGCTGAGCGGCAGCCTCCTGCGGTAACGTGCCTGACGTAGACAACGTCCGTCTGCCCTCAGGAGGAGATCGTGACCATCGTCGTCGGGTTCGTTCCCACGAAGGAGGGGCGGGCCGCCCTCGCCCGTTCGGTGGAGGAGGCGAAGACACGCCGATCACGGCTGGTGGTCATCAACTCCAACCGAGGGGGTCGCGACTTCGACGACGAGTCGACCCAGGCGGCCGAGGCCGAGCTCCAGCGGGTCGCCGACGAGCTGGGCGGCAACGGCCTCGAGCTCGAGGTGCGGCAGCTGGTGCGGGGCAACGAGCCGGCCGAGGACCTCATCTCGGTCGCCAACGAGACCGACGCCGACCTCATCGTCATCGGCCTGCGCCGTCGCACCCCGGTCGGCAAGCTGATCCTCGGCTCCAACGCCCAGCGGATCCTGCTCGACGCCCCGTGCGCCGTGCTCGCCGTCAAGGGCTGACCGCGCGCAGTCACGGGCAGACGGCCCAGGTACCCGGTCGCACCGGGCCGACGCACCCCCGCCACCGGCGCCACACGGATGCCGTTTCGGCGGGGGGATGTGCTCGAAACGCCCTTCGCGTTTTATAATGGTTGAGCACACCTCGTCACCACCCCGGCCGAGTACCCCCCGGCCCTTCGACCCGGTGTCGTACAGGACCTTCCCCGCCGCTTCCGGCCGGCCGCTCGCGCGCCCTCGGAGTGCGGCCATCCGCGACGAAAGGTAGTCGGTGTCGCCTGTGTCCAACAAGCCTTCCGAGACGAGTGCACTCCCCCCGGAGTTCTCCCACAAGGCCTTGCAGTCCCTCGTCCGAAAGGGCTCCACGACAGGCTCATTGACCGGCGCGGAGGTGGCCGAGGCCATGCGCGCCGCCGACGTGCGGGCCGCCCGCGGCCGCGTCGTCCTGCGGGCCCTCGGCGAGCAGGGCATCACCGTGGCGATGGACTCCACCAGCACCGGTGTCGCCGCCGCGACGAGCACGGCCAAGAAGACCGTCGCCTCCAGCCGGGCGACGGCCGGCACGAGCGCCAAGTCGGCCACCACGAAGGCCGCGGCGACCAAGACCGCCGCCACGAAGGCTGCCCCCGCCAAGACCGCTCCGGCCAAGGCTGCCCCCGCGAAGACCGCCACTGCGGCGAAGAGCGCGGCGGCCAGCAAGAGCGCCGCCGCGAAGACTGCCCCGGCCAAGGCGACCACGACCCGCAAGGCCGCTGCCGCGGCGGCCGGTGACACCCCGGCACCCGCGAAGACCACTGCCGCGAAGAAGACGACCCCGCGCAAGACGGCCGCTGCCGCGAAGGCGGCCCAGGGCGCCGACGACGAGGATGTCGCTCCCGAGGAGCTCGAGGAGGTCGTCGTCGAGGACGTCGTGGTCGAGGAGGTCGTCGCCGCAGTCGTCGACCTCGCCGACACCGACGACGAGGACGGCGAGACCCCGGCCAAGCCCGCCGAGGCCGAGACCGAGTCCAGCGGCTTCGTGCTGCGCGACGACGACGAGGACGACGCCCCGGTGCAGCAGGTCGTCACCGCCGGCGCCACCGCCGACCCGGTCAAGGACTACCTCAAGCAGATCGGCAAGGTCGCCCTGCTCAACGCCGAGCAGGAGGTCGAGCTCGCCAAGCGCATCGAGGCCGGCCTGTTCGCCGAGGAGAAGCTCAACTCGGGCGAGAAGCTCGACATGAAGCTCAAGCGCGAGCTGTGGTGGATCGCCCAGGACGGCAAGAAGGCCAAGAACCACCTGCTCGAGGCCAACCTGCGCCTCGTGGTCAGCCTGGCCAAGCGCTACACCGGTCGCGGCATGCTCTTCCTCGACCTGATCCAGGAGGGCAACCTCGGCCTGATCCGTGCGGTCGAGAAGTTCGACTACACCAAGGGCTACAAGTTCTCGACCTACGCCACGTGGTGGATCCGCCAGGCCATCACCCGCGCGATGGCCGACCAGGCCCGCACCATCCGCATCCCGGTGCACATGGTCGAGGTCATCAACAAGCTGGCCCGCGTGCAGCGCCAGATGCTCCAGGACCTCGGGCGCGAGCCCACCCCGGAGGAGCTCGCCAAGGAGCTCGACATGACCCCCGAGAAGGTCGTCGAGGTGCAGAAGTACGGCCGCGAGCCGATCTCGCTGCACACCCCGCTCGGCGAGGACGGCGACAGCGAGTTCGGTGACCTCATCGAGGACTCCGAGGCGGTCGTGCCGGCCGACGCCGTCAGCTTCACCCTCCTGCAGGAGCAGCTGCACAGCGTCCTCGACACCCTGTCCGAGCGCGAGGCCGGCGTGGTCTCGATGCGGTTCGGCCTCACCGACGGCCAGCCCAAGACGCTCGACGAGATCGGCAAGGTCTACGGCGTGACCCGCGAGCGGATCCGCCAGATCGAGTCCAAGACGATGAGCAAGCTGCGTCACCCCAGCCGCAGCCAGGCCCTGCGCGACTACCTCGACTGACAGACCCCGCCCCGCACGCGACACCGGATGCCGCGCTCCTCACCCGAGGAGCGCGGCATCCGTCGTGGGTGGGCGAGCGTGCCACGGTGCCGCGCGCCGTAGTCTCGGCGGATGACGGTCGACCCTGCGCCCGGTGCCACCCGAGCGGATGCCGGCCTGGATCCAGCGCAGTGCCGACGAGTACGCCCGCGACCTCGTCGCCGCTCGGGCGGCCGGCCGCCGACGCACAGCGGGTGGCCGAGGCGGGGATGGCGGAGTCGTTCCCCGACGGCGCGGCCCCGCCCGGGCCATGCCGTGCTCGACGTGCTCGACCACGCGGGCGCGCCGGTCGGCTACCTGTGGATCGGCCCGGCCGACTGGCGACGACGCCGAGCCGGCGCCTGGTGGGTGTGGGACGTCCTCGTCGACGAGGGCCGTCGCGGTGAGGGCCTGGGCCGCGCGACGATGCTGCTCGCCGAGGAGTACGCGACCGCGCACGGTGCGCGCACCCTGGGCCTGAGCGTCTTCGGGTTCAACCTGGCGGCCCGGCGGCTGTACGAGTCCCTCGGCTACGGCACGACCAGCGTGAAGATGGCCAAGCGGCTGGCACCGTCCGACTGACCCACCGCCGCTGGGGGAGTTGGGTGCTGAGGTGGTTGCTGGGGCAGCCGTTCCAGCACCCGACTCCGCGGGACCGACTGCCGTGGGGGAGTTGGGTGCTCAGGTGGTTGCCGGGGCAGCCGTTCGGGCACCCGAGGCTGGGAAGGGGCGTCGGTCAGTCGTCGGCGGGATCGGCCGTCGTCGGGGCGGCGCCAGAAGAGCAGCGAGCGGCCCAGGCGCCGCCACATCCGCTTGCCCTCCTCGGGCAGCAGCAGGGCACGGGCCCGGTCGCTGCGCCGACGGCGGGACAGCGCACCGCGCCAGACCGTGCGGGCGTCGTCGCTGACGTCGACCAGGTCGGCGCCGGGCCGGGCGTAGCGGGCCCGCTCGAGGGTGGTCACCACCCGGCCGAGGGCGTCGTTCTCGTCGGGGGTGAGGTAGGCGTCGTGCCCGATCTGCCGCGACGCCTGGCGCGGGGTGGCGCCGTCGGGCGGGACGAACCCGATGTCCTGCAGGCGCAGCAGCAGCGACTGCCACTCCGCCTCGACCCGCTCGGCGTCGTCGCGGGCGGCGGCCCGGGCGCGGCGCCGGGAGAGCCACGCCCCGAACGGCACGATCGCGGCGAGCAGGAGCGCGAGCAGCACGACGAGGATCGTCGTGAGCGTTCCGCGTCCACGAACCGCACGGCGCCGCCACCGGTGGTGCCGCCGGTGATGTCGGTCTGGTCGGCGGTCACGTCGCGCGACGGCCCGGTGGAGGGGGTGGCGCGAGGGGACCGACGCCCGAGGTGGTGGGGCTGGCGCTGGCGGAGGACCCGCTGCCGACCGGCCTCGGTGCTGTACTCCGGCGCGACGCCGCTGCGGGTGCCGGGGGTGGGCTCGAAGCGCACCCAGCCCAGCCGGGGGAAGTAGAGCTCGGGCCAGGCGTGGGCGTCGGAGATGCGCACCACCCGGTCGTCGCCGTCGATCGAGCCCGGCAGGAAGCCGACCGCCATCCGGGCCGGGATGCCGGCCGCCCGCGAGAGCATCACCATGGCCGAGGCGAACTGCACGCAGTAGCCGCGCTTGGTCTCGAGGAAGCGGGCCAGCGGCTCGTCGGACAGGTTGCCGTCGGCGGCCTGGTCGGCGAGCTCGAGGGAGTAGGTGAACTCGCGCGCCGCGCAGGTAGGCCTGCACCTTGCGGGCGACCTCCAGCGCCGTGTCGCCGTCGTCGGTGATCTCGTCGAGCACGGCCCGCACCTCGGTCTCGGCGCGCGGGTCGACCTCGAGGTCGTTGCCCTCGACCTGGGGGTTGTCGAGGTCGGCGGTGAACTGGCCGTCCTCGGGGTCGAGCTCGACGAACTCGGTCGAGTACGACGTGGCCGGCGCGGTGAGCTGCACCAGGCCCGGCACGGTCATGTTCCACGTGCCGGCCGGGAACGGGCTGCCGATCGCACCCGGGGGCAGCGCGACCTGCGGAACGCCGATCGCGTTGTCGACCACCGAGATCCGCTCGACCCGGCGCGGCACCTCGGGCCCGGCGATCGGCCCGGGGATCTGCCCGTCGACCGGCACGAAGGTGAAGTCGGCGCTCGACTGCCACAGCCCGCGGCGGTAGGTGTCGAGGATGCCGACGCGCAGCGGCTCGAGCCGGTCGGACGTGCTGCGGTAGCGCAGCACCGGGTCGGTCGACCGGTTGCCGAGGTCGCGGGCGATGTCGATGCTCGAGGCGAGCCGCACGCTCGGAGCCCGACCCGCCGCGGCCGTCGGCGCTGCGGCCCAGCCCGTCGGCCAGGAACGTCGTGGGGAAGTGGGGGATCAGCGCCGGCAGCACGATCGCCACGCCGAGCGCGCCGACGCCGACCACCCGGCCGAGCGTCGCGAAGGCCGTGGTCGGGTCGGCGAGCGGCCCGGACGACGAGTGCGGGGATGCCGTGCCCCAGGCCCGCAGCGAGCGCACCCCCTGCCGGCCGACGAGCGCCAGCCAGGCCAGGGCGGCCGGGCACGGCGTACCAGGCCCCCAGGCCGTCGCCGGAGTTGGTGGCCGAGGCGAGGAACGCCGACAGCAGCGGGATGCCGGCCAGCGCCGGGCTGCGGTACGTCACGCCGATCGCGTCGACGGCCACGGCGGTCAGGCCGATGAGCAGGCTGATGGCCAGGATGGTGCCGCGGTTGGACGGGGCCGGGGCGGTGTAGTTGGTGACGGTCGACTGCGCCTCCTGCGAGCAGCACCCCGAAGGCGCGCCCGGTCTCCGGCACCGGCAGCAGGCCGCCGAAGAGGTGGCCGCGCCCGTGCAGCAGCGAGGCGGCGTGCACGAGCAGCAGCCAGCTGGCCCAGCGACGACGAGCGGGCGGATCGTGCCGTGACGCGGCGCAGGCCCATCCCGACGAGGGCGACGACCACGACGAGCAGCACGCTGGGGCGGAACCACGTCGACGGGGTGAACAGGGTGGTCAGCGGCAGGGTGACGGCGAGCGTGGCGAGCGCGGCGAGGAGGGCCTCGACGGGCCGGACCCGGTTCACCGGGCCCCCACGACCTGGCCGCCGACGACGGCCGCCCAGGCGAGGGCCGGCGTGGTGCGGGTGTCGACCGGCGTCGTCATCCAGCCCGAGGCCTGCAGGGTGGCCAGCGTGGCGTCGGCGCGGCCGGCGGCGGGCGCGCCCTTGCGGGTGCGCCCGGCGAAGGCCTCGGGGTCGACGACCATCGCGGCACCGGCCGACCCGGGCTGGCGCAGGGCCGACAGCGTGCGGGCGTCGTCGTCGCCGACCGGGCCGCCGACGTAGACGACCAGCCCGCCCTGCGAGGTGAGGGCGTTCGCGGCGTGCAGCACGGTGCGCAGGCCGTCCTCGGGCCCGAGCCCGACCCGGGCCAGGGTCTCGAGCGCCTCGGGGAGGGTCTCGTCGTGGTGCACGCCGTTGTCGGCGCGGGCGTCGGGCGGTGAGCAGGTGCACGGCGTACCCGGCATCCACGACGTGGGCCGTGACGGACGCCGCGGTGGTGACGCACCACTCCAGCGAGCTGCTGCGCCCGGAGCCACCGTGCCCGACGGTGCGGGTGTCGAGCACGACGACCGCCCGCCGCTTCGCCGGGCGGTCCTCCTGGCGCACCATCAGCTCGCCGGTGCGTGCGGTGGCGGGCCAGTGGATGCGGCGCAGGTCGTCGCCGTCGCGGTACTCGCGCACGGTCTGGTCGTCCTCGCCGTGCAGGGCGACCATGTGCGGGATGGAGCCCTCCGAGCCGATGCCGCTGCCGAGCGAGCGGCCGTGGGGGAGCGGCACGACCTTGGGCAGCACGACGACCTCGGCGTCACCGCTCACCGCGGCGGTGCGCAGGGTGAGCCCGAACGGGTCGCGCACCCGCACGCCGAGCGGGCCGATGCGGTGCACCCCGCGGGTGTGCGACCGCACGGTGTACTGCACCTCCTGCACGTCACCGGGTCGCAGCGAGGGCAGCACGAAGCGCGGCCGGTCGCCCAGGGCGTAGTCGATGGACTCCTCGGCCATGACGACCGGCGAGGGCGTCGGCTCGACGTTGCGGATGCGCACCGTGACCACCGCCCGCTCGTCGATCGCGACGCGGGACGGGGTGGCGGTGCGCACGACGTCGAGGTGCAGGCCGTGGCGACGCACGAGCACCAGCGCGATGGCCGTGAGGGCGAGCAGCAGGATGCCGATCCGGGTGACGTCGTGCTGACCGAGCAGGATGCCGGCGGCCACCAGCACCAGGCCCGAGCCGGCGAAGGCCGCACCGCGGGTGGTGAGGGAGCGTCGAAGCTGGCGCACGGTGCTCAGCGGGTCGGGGCCGGCACCCGGACCCGCTGCAGCAGGTCGCCGACGACGTCGGCGGTCGTGCGCCGCGCCATCTGGGTCTCGCCGGTGGGGATCAGCCGGTGGGCGAGCACGGGCACGGCCACCTGTTGCACGTCGTCGGGCAGCACGTGGTCGCGCCCGGCCAGCGCGGCGTGCGCCCGCGAGGCGCGCAGCAGGTGCAGGGTGGCGCGCGGCGAGGCGCCCAGCCGCAGGGCGGTGCTCGAGCGGGTGGCGTGGGTGAGGTCGACGATGTACTGGCGCACCGCCGGCGACGCGTGCACCTCGCGCACCGCCTGGACCATCGCCGACACCGTGGCGGCGTCGGTGACCGGCTGCAGGCCCTCGAGCGGCGACACCCCGCCGTGCAGGTCGAGCATCGCCAGCTCGGAGCGGGCCGACGGGTAGCCCATCGAGATGCGCGCCATGAAGCGGTCGCGCTGCGCCTCGGGCAGCGGGTAGGTGCCCTCCATCTCGATCGGGTTCTGGGTCGCCATCACCATGAACGGCCGCGGCAGCGTGTAGGTGGTGCCGTCGACGGTGACCTGGGCCTCCTCCATCGACTCGAGCAGGGCGCTCTGGGTCTTGGGGGAGGCCCGGTTGATCTCGTCGCCGACCACCACGTTGGCGAAGATGGCGCCGGGGCGGAACTCGAAGTCGCGCACGTCCTGGTTGAACACCGAGACGCCGGTGATGTCGCTGGGCAGCAGGTCGGGGGTGAACTGCACCCGGCGCACCGTGCAGTCGATGGAGCGGGCCAGCGTCTTGGCGAGCAGGGTCTTGCCGACGCCCGGCACGTCCTCGACGAGCAGGTGGCCCTCGGCCAGCAGCACGGTGATCGCGGTGCGCACCACCGCCTGCTTGCCCTCGATGACCGAGTTCATCGCGGCGGCCAGGGAGGCCGAGACCTGCAGCACCTGGTCGAGCGACGCGCCCCGCGACGTCGCGTCCGCCTCGGTCTCGGTCGGCGTGCGGCGGGGATTCTCCAGGTCGCTCACGGCGCATGCCTTTCCTCGTGGGTACCCACCCAACGACCGGTCAGGGCGCGGGGTGCCCTCGATCTTGCCTCACGGATGCGCGGGTTGAGGAGGTTCACCTTGGCGGGGATGCCGACGCGGGACGCGCGTGTCGAACCCTCCACCGCGAGGGTCGCCCGCCGGCACGCCGCCCGCTCCGTCGATCCCACAGCCCAGCCGACTCACCCCCGCCCACCGCTGCCCCACCGTCCTCCACCACTGGCGGCCTCGGCCACCCACCGTGCCCCACCTCGGACCCGACATCGGGCTCCACGGGCCGGCGGGAGTGCGCGGGGAGGGCCGGCTCGGCGTCTGCGGGGCGGGCGGTCCGAATGCGCGCGACAGCTCTTGCTCCACTTCGCACCACCGCTCTGAACTGGGAAAATGCTGAGATATGAGTGAGACCGAGGCCGAAATGCCCGTTCTGGGGAGCCAAGGTGGAGTAAAGTGGGGGAAACCGGTGCAGCCGGGTGGGTGTGAAGGGTCGAGGAGGTGGCGCCCATGGACGAGTTCCTGGGCACGTTCACGCCCCGGCTCGACGACAAGGGGCGGCTCTTCCTCCCCGCGCGCTTCCGCGCCGCGCTCGCCGGCGGCCTGGTCGTCACGACCGGCCAGGAGGGCTGCCTCTACATCTTTCCCACCGCCGAGTTCCACCGGATCTCGTCGCTGATGCAGTCCGCCCCCAGCTCCTCTCGGGTGGTGCGCGACTTCGTGCGCGTCTTCCGGGCGAGCGCCCACCCCGACACCCCCGACAAGCAGGGCCGGGTCACCGTCCCGGCCGCGCTGCGCTCGTACGCCCAGCTCGACAAGGAGTGCACGGTCATCGGCAACGGCAACAAGCTCGAGGTCTGGGACTCCGCCGCCTGGGACGCCTACCTCGCCGAGGTCATGCCCGCCTACTCCTCCTACTCCGTGGACTCGCAGGAGGTGGTGCCGGGCCTCTGACGCCCGCTCCGTCCCGACCGCCGCCACCGACGACGCCCGACCCCCGACCCGACCGCCGGCCTCCAGCCGACCCGGATCCCGACGCGACTTCCCCCGCGCCGGGCCCGGATCGGATGGGGACCAGCCGCCGGGTCGGCCCGCAGCCGGGCAACGACGACCGCAGCACCCCCCGACCGCCCGACCGCCCGCCCCCCGCCCGACTCCCAGCCCGACCGGAGGACCACGATGAGCAGCCGAGGAGACGCCGCCGCCCGGCACGTCCCCGTGCTGCGCGACCGCATCGTCGAGCTCCTCGAGCCGGCCCTGCAGGCTCCGGGTGCGGTCTGCGTCGACGGCACCCTGGGCATGGGTGGCCACGCCGAGGCGATCCTCGAGCGCTGCCCGGCCGCCCGGGTGATCGGCCTGGACCGCGACGAGGAGGCGCTGGCGCTGTCGGGGGAGCGGCTGGCCCGCTTCGGCGACCGCTTCGTCGGCGTGCACGCCGTCTACGACGACATCGCCACGGTGCTGGCCGAGCGTGCCGAGGGCACGGCGCTCGGCATCCTGTTCGACCTCGGCGTCTCCTCGCTGCAGCTCGACGAGCCCGAGCGCGGCTTCGCCTACCGCCACGACGCGCCGCTCGACATGCGGATGGACCAGTCGACCGGCATCACCGCAGCCGACGTGCTCAACACCTACAGCCACGGCGACCTGGCCCGGATCCTGAAGACCTACGGCGAGGAGCGCTTCGCCGGGCGGATCGCGTCGGCGATCGTCCGCGAGCGCGAGAAGGAGCCGTTCACCGGCTCGGCGCGCCTGGTCGAGCTGCTCCGCACCGCCGTGCCCGCGGCGTCGCAGCGCAGCGGTGGACACCCGGCCAAGCGCACCTTCCAGGCGCTGCGCATCGAGGTCAACGCCGAGCTGGAGGTGTGGCAGGCCGCGGTCACCAACGCCATCGAGGTGCTGGCGCCCGGCGGCCGGATCGCCGTGCTGTCCTACCACTCGCTCGAGGACCGGATCACCAAGCAGGCCCTCGCCGCCGGCGCGCACAGCCGCACCCCGCACGGGATGCCGGTCGAGCTGCCCGAGCACGCCGCCTACCTGCGCCTGCTCACCCGCGGTGCCGAGGTGCCCGACGAGCAGGAGCAGCACACCAACCCCCGATCCGCCTCGGCCCGCCTTCGCGCCGCCGAACGTCTCATCCCGAACGGAGCTCCCGCATGAGCCAGCTCGCCCCGGCCCGGCCGCTACCGCGCACCAGCCCTCGCCGCGCCGCGACGACCCCGCGCCAGCTCAAGGTGGTGGCGCCGCCGCAGGTGCAGGGCAACGGCCTGTTCCTCGCGCTGTGCGTCGTGCTGCTGCTCGGCGGCTTCGTCGGGGTGCTGGTGCTGAACACCGCGATGGCCAAGGGCTCGTACACGATGCGCGACCTCCAGCGCCGGTCGGACGCCCTGGCCGACACCCAGGACGCACTGCGGCACTCGATCGACGGGGTGTCCGGCCCCGGGCCCCTCGCCCAGCGGGCCCGTGACCTCGGCATGGTGCCGGCAGCCAGCCCCGCGTTCCTCCGGCTGACCGACGGCAAGGTGCTCGGCGTGGCGCAGAAGGCGAAGGCGGACAGCACGTTTAGCGTGGTCACCGAGACCAAGGCCCCGACGAGGAGCACCCCCGTGGCGACACCGCCCGCCCCCACCGCCGCTGCCCCGGCGGGCACCCCGAGCGCTCCCGCGGCGCCCAAGGCCGGGACGACCGAGCCGACCACCACCGCACCCGACCCCACCAACACGGCGACGACCAAGGCCCCCGCGACCACGACGACGAAGGCCCCCACAACGCCGACGACCAAGGCTCCCTCGACGAAGCCCACGACCGGAGCGACCAAGCCGCCGGTCGCCGACCCGGCCCCGTCCAACTGACCGACCGCCCCCGCCACCCGACACGACCCCGACGGAGCTCGACGTGACCCAGCGCAGGACGCCACCTCCCTCGGGACGCGCGCGGCCCGGGTCGACACCGCCGCGCTCGTCGGCGGGTCCGCGGCCGGGCCCGGGGGCGTCGCCCAAGGCCACCGGCGGCACGGCGTCCACGTCGCGCGCGGCATCCGCGGGCGGCTCCCAGCCCCGGGCCACGGGCCGACCAGCGGGTACGCGACCCGCCGGCCACCGGGCGCCGGGGGAGCGACCGACGGGTTCACGCGCCACCGGAGCCGCACGCCCCACCGGGGGTTCACGCCCCACCGGGGCGCGCCCCGGCCCCGCCGGCCGTCGTCCCGCTGCCCCGGCTCGGGGTCGCAGTGGCGGTGGCGCCGGGTCCGGCCGCCGCAAGGTCGCCCGGGCCGCCAGCTCGCCCGCCGGCAACCCGCGTCGCCGGATGCGGTTCCTCACCGTGGCCAGCCTGTTCGTGCTCAGCATCTTCGGCGCCCAGCTGGTCCGCATCCAGGGCTTCGACGCGACGGCGGTCGCGCAGGAGGCCCAGTCCAAGCGGCAGGCCGCCCAGGTCATCCCCGCCATGCGCGGCCAGGTGCTCTCCTCCGACGGCACCGTGCTGGCCTCGAGCGTGGTGCGCGAGACCGTCGTCGCCGACCAGCAGGCGGTGTGCACCTACGGCTCCCGCAAGGAGAAGTGCGACCCGGCGACCTCCGCGGCCGCGGTGCAGGCGGCCGCGACCAAGCTGGCCCCCCTGCTCAACACCACGGTCTCCGAGCTCGTGGGTGACCTCACGGGCACCAGCCGCTACCGCATCCTCAGCCGCGACGTCACGCCGCTGACCTGGAACACGATCTCCAAGCTGGGCATCCCCGGTATCGCCCGCGACCGCAAGGCGACCCGCTCGCAGCGCACCTACCCGCAGGGCACGACGACCGCCGCCCTCATCGGCTACATGACCGGAGCCGAGAAGCCCGGCGGCGGCGTCGAGTTCATGATGGAGAAGCACCTCAAGGGCACCCCCGGCAGGCAGACCTTCGAGCAGGGGCTCGACGGCACAGCCATCCCGGTGGGGGAGCGGTCGCTGGAGCCGGCGGTCGACGGCAACGACGTCACCCTCACCGTCAACTCGAACCTGCAGTGGTACGCGCAGAACGCCCTGGCCCAACGCGTCAAGGAGACCAAGGCGACGTCCGGCACCGTGGTCATCCAGGACGTCCGGAACGGCAACCTGCTCGCCGTCGCCTCCTACCCGTCCTTCGACCCCAACACCGACATCGGCAAGAAGGGCACCCAGCTGAGCAACCTGGCGTTCTCGGACGTGTTCGAGCCCGGGTCGACCTCGAAGATCATGACGATGGCCGCGGCGCTCGAGGAGGGCTCCGTCACGCCCTCGACCCCTGTCGTCATCCCCAACCGGCTGCCGCGCTACGACGCGAACTTCAAGGACAGCCACGAGCACCCCACCCTCTACCGCACCGTGGCCGGCACGCTCGCGGAGTCCAGCAACATCGGGACGATCCTGGTCAGCGAGACGCTGAAGCCCAAGACGCTGGAGTCCTACTTCCACAAGTTCGGGCTGGGGGCCAAGTCCGGCACGGGCTACCCGGGCGAGTCCCGCGGCCTCCTGCCCGCCGTCCGACACGTGGAGCGGCACCAAGAAGGCCACCGTCGCGTTCGGCCAGGGCATCTCGGTCACCGCCATCCAGGCGGCCTCGGTCTTCCAGACCATCGCGAACGACGGGGTGCGCGTGGCCCCGCGCCTGGTCGACAGCACCACGGAGGCCGACGGCACCGTGACCCCCGCCCCCAAGTCGGCGTCGACCCGGGTGGTGTCGCACCAGACCGCCTCGGATGTGTCCCGGATGCTCGAGGGTGTGGTCAGCCCCGACGGCACCGCCGAGGAGGCGCAGATCCCGGGCTACCGGGTTGCCGGCAAGACCGGTACCGCCGACTACTACGACTCCAAGGCCGGTCGCTACAGCGGGCGCACGGCCAGCTTCATCGGCTACGCCCCGGCCGACGACCCGCAGATCGTGGTGGCCGTCATCATCCAGAAGCCGACCTATCCGTTCTTCGGTGGCTACGTCGCGGGCCCGGTGTTCAAGGACGTCACGACCTACGCGCTGCAGGACCTGAAGATCCCGCCGACCGGGGCCAAGCCGCCGGAGGTCACCCTGCACGTGGAGCCCCAGGAGGCGTTGTCCGACCCCACCGTCCTGCGCAACGGACACAAGCGCAGCGGACGGTAGGGTCGGTCGACGTGGCCGTTCCCCGACCGACCAAGCTCCGCAGCAGCCCGATCCGCGACCTCGCAGCCCTCGTGGGCGCCGACGACCCGGCATCCGAGGTCTCCGTGACGGGAGTGACGCTCGACTCCCGCGCCGTGCTCCCCGGTGACCTGTACGCCGCCCTGCCCGGCGCCCGTGCGCACGGTGCCGACTTCGCCGGCCAGGCAGCCGCCGCCGGCGCGGCAGCCGTGCTCACCGACCGCGCGGGGGCCGACCGGATGACGGCCGCGGGCGTCGCGCTGCCGGCGGTGGTCGTCGAGCACCCCCGCACCGTGCTCGGGGTCGGTCTGCGCGCACGTGCTCGGCACCGAGCACCTGGCGCTGCGCCTCGTCGGCATCACCGGCACCAACGGCAAGACGACCACGGCCTACCTGGTGCACTCGGCGCTGACGGCGCTGGGCCGGCACCCGGGCCTGATCGGCACCGTCGAGACCCGCATCGGCGACGAGCGGGTCGGCAGCGTGCGCACCACGCCCGAGGCGCCCGAGCTGCACGCCGTGCTGGCCGTGATGGAGGAGCGCGGGCTGGACAGCTGCGTCATGGAGGTCTCCAGCCACGCGCTCGCCCAGCACCGGGTCGACGGCGTGGTCTACGACGTGGCCCTGTTCACCAACCTCTCGCAGGACCACCTCGACTTCCACGCCGACATGGACGACTACTTCGCCGCCAAGGCCTCGCTGTTCACCCCCGAGCGGGCCCGACAGGGGCTGGTCTGCATCGACGACGACTGGGGGCGCCGGCTGGTCGAGCGCTCCGGCATCCCGGTCACGACGATCGGCACCGCGGCCGACGCCGACTGGCGGATCCGGGTCGACGACGCCGACCCGGCCGCCTTCCGCCTCACCGGACCCGGGGTCGACCTCCACCTGAGGTCGAGCCTTCCCGGCGACTTCAACGTCACCAACACGGCGATGGCGGCGGCCGCGCTGGTGCTGCTCGGCGAGGATGCCGGCGCCGTGGGCGAGGCGGTGCTCACCGACCCGCACG
Organism: uncultured Actinomycetota bacterium; assembly: GCA_963806295.1. Taxonomy (GTDB): domain Bacteria; phylum Actinomycetota; class Actinomycetes; order Actinomycetales; family Dermatophilaceae; genus Fodinibacter. The sequence continues at coordinate 185,815 of CAWDXP010000017.1, forward strand.
TGCCCGGCCGGATGGAGACGGTGGCGGCCCCGGACGGGGTCGACGCGCCCCGCGCCGTCGTCGACTACGCCCACACCCCGGAGGCGATCCGGGCCGCCCTGCGGGCGCTGCGCCCGACGACCCCCGGGCAGCCTGGTGGTCGTCACCGGCGCCGGTGGCGACCGCGACCGCGACAAGCGCCACCTGATGGGCGCGGCGGCCGCCGAGGTCGCCGACCTGGTCGTCGTCACCGACGACAACCCGCGCTCGGAGGACCCGGCCGCCATCCGCGCCGCCGTGCTCGCAGGGCGTCGAGACGGTCCGGGCCGCCGGCCGCGACCTCGCGGTGCTCGAGGTCGGCGACCGCCGCGCCGCCATCGCGGCGGCGGTCGACGCGGTCTGGGCGCAGGGGGCGGCCGCGACGGTCGCCGTCGTCGGCAAGGGCCACGAGAGCGGGCAGGACGTCGGGGGTGTGGTGCACCCCTTCGACGACCGCGCCGAGGTGGCGCAGGCGCTCCGCCGGGCGGCAGGGGAGGGCGTCGCGTGATCGCGCTGTCGCTCCGTGAGGTCGCGCAGGTCACCGGTGGCACGGTCGCGGTGCCACCCGGCGTCGACCCCGGCTCCGTCGTCGTCGACGGCCCGGTCGTCACCGACTCGCGCGAGTGCGGCCCCGGCGGCCTCTACGTCGCGCGGGTGGGGGAGCACGCCGACGGGCACGACTTCGTGGCCGGCGCCGTCGACCGCGGTGCCGTCGCCGCCCTGGTGACCCGCCCGGTCGAGGGCGTCGCCGTGCGTCGTCGTCGACGACACCCAGGACGCCTTCGCGGCCCTGGCCCGCGAGGTGGTGCGCCGCCTGCCGGGCCTGGCCGTCGTCGGCATCACCGGCTCGTCGGGCAAGACGAGCACCAAGGACCTGCTCGGCACCGTGCTCGGCACGGTCGGGCCCGACCGTCGCCCCGGTGGGCTCCTACAACTCCGAGGTCGGCGTGCCGCTGACCGTCTGCCGGGTCACGGCCGACACGCGCTTCCTGGTCGTCGAGATGGGCGCGCGGGGCATCGGCCACGTCGCCTACCTCGCCCGGATGGCGCCCCCGCGGGTCGGGGTGGTGCTCAACGTCGGCACCGCGCACGTCGGGGAGTTCGGCTCGCGCGAGGCCATCGCCACCGCCAAGTCCGAGCTGGTCGCGGCGCTGCCGCCCGACGGGCTGGCCGTGCTCAACGCCGACGACCCCGCGGTGCGGGCGATGGCGCCGCTGACCACCGCCCGGGTCGTGCTCGTCGGCGAGGCCGACGACGCCGAGGTCCGCGCCAGCGACGTCGCGCTCGACACCGGCGGCCGCCCCTCGTTCACCGTGCACACCCCGCACGGCAGCCGCACGGTGCAGCTCGGGCTGGTCGGGCGACACCACGTCGGCAACGCCCTGGCCGTGCTGGCCGTGGCCACCGAGCTCGGCATGTCGCTGCGAGTCGGTCTGTGCCGCACTGGAGTCCGCGCGCCCCGTCAGCCGCTGGCGGATGGAGGTCGTCGAGCGGGCCGACGGCGTCACCCTGGTCAACGACGCCTACAACGCCAACCCCGACTCGATGCGTGCCGCCCTCACCGCCCTGGAGCGGATGGGCGAGGGCCGCCGCACCTGGGCGGTGCTCGGCACGATGCTCGAGCTCGGCGACGAGTCCGACGCGCTGCACGCCGAGGTCGGGGCGGAGGTGGTCGCGCGCGGCGTCGACGAGCTCGTCGTCGTCGGCCCGGCCGCCGCGGCACTGGCCGCCGGAGCGCGCGCCGCGGGCCCGGCATCCGGCGCCACCGGCACCCACGTGCGCGAGGTCCCGGACGCCGACAGCGCCGCGGCGCTGCTCGACGCGGAGCTCGCGCCGGGCGACGTCGTGCTGTTCAAGTCGAGCCGTGACGCCGGGCTACGGTTGCTCGGTGACCGACTGGCCGGGCCGAGGGAGGAGCTGACGTGAAGGCTGTGCTCATCGCGGCCGTCGTGTCGCTCGTCATCGCGCTCTTCGGCACCCCGATGTTCATCCGGTTCCTCGTGCGCAAGGGCTACGGCCAGTTCATCCGCGACGACGGCCCGACCTCGCACCACACCAAGCGCGGCACGCCCGACCATGGGCGGCGCGGTCATCGTCGGCAGCTCGCTGGCGGCCTACGCCGTGGCGCACCTGGTCGACCGGGCAGGGCCCGACGGTCAGCGGCCTGCTCGTGCTCTTCCTGATGACCGGCCTGGGGCTGATCGGCTTCCTCGACGACTTCATCAAGATCAGCAAGCAGCGCAGCCTGGGCCTGCGCACCGGCGAGAAGCTGGCCGGGCAGACCCTGGTCGCCGTCATCTTCGCGATCCTCGCGCTGCAGTTCCCCAACCGGTCGTTCCGCACGCCGGCGTCCAGCGCGGTGTCGTTCGTGCGCGACACCTCGATGGACCTGGCCTTCATGGGGGCGCTGGGCGGCGTCATCCTCTTCGTCATCTGGGCGAACATCATCGTCGCGGGCACGTCCAACGGCGTGAACCTCACCGACGGCCTCGACGGCCTGGCCACCGGCGCCTCGGTGATGGTCTTCGCCGCCTACGTGCTGATCGGCATCTGGCAGTTCAACCAGAACTGCCAGTGGAACCCGGGCACCAAGTGCTACGAGGTGCGCGACCCCCACGACCTCGCGATCGTCGCCGCCGCCGGCATGGGCGCCTGCTTCGGCTTCCTGTGGTGGAACGCCTCGCCGGCCAAGATCTTCATGGGCGACACCGGCTCGCTGGCCCTGGGCGGGGCGCTCGCCGGGCTGGCGATCCTCACCCGCACCGAGCTGCTCGTCGTCATCCTCGGCGGCCTGTTCGTCACGATCACGCTCTCGGTCATCATCCAGGTCGCGAGCTTCAAGACCACCGGCAAACGGGTGTTCCGGATGGCACCGCTGCAGCACCACTTCGAGCTGCTCGGGTGGCAGGAGGTGACGATCGTCATCCGGTTCTGGATCATCTGCGGGCTGTTCGTCGCCCTCGGGCTCGGGCTGTTCTACGCCGAGTGGGTGGTGGGCGCCGGATGAGCGGCGCCACCACCGACCGGGTCGCGGGCCTCACCCACCGCGACGCCGACTGGGCCGGGCTGCGGGTGCTCGTCACCGGCCTCGGCGTGAGCGGGTTCGCCGCCGCCGACGCCCTGCTCGAGCGCGGGGCCGAGGTCACCGTCGTCGACGCGACGGCACCGGCCGCCCGGCTCGGTGATGTCGGAGCGGGCGCGGATCCTCGACATCCTCGGTGCCCGGCTCCAGCACGGCCCGGATGCCGTCGCCGCCCTTCCCGACACGCCGGTCGACCTCGTCGTCACCTCGCCCGGGTGGCGGCCCGACCAGCCGCTGCTCGCCGCGGCGGCCGCGGCCGGCATCCCGGTCTGGGGCGAGGTCGAGCTCGCCTGGCGGCTGCGGCCGCGCGAGGGCGCCGCGCCGTGGCTCACCGTCACCGGCACCAACGGCAAGACGACGACCGTGCAGATGCTCGCGTCGATCCTGCGGGCGGCCGGGCTGCGGGCCTGCAGCGCCGGCAACGTCGGCACGCCGGTGCTCGAGGCGGTGCATGGACCCCGAGCCCTACGACGTCATCGCCGTCGAGCTGTCGAGCTTCCAGCTGCACTGGTCGCACTCGCTCGCGCCGCAGGCCTCGGCCTGCCTCAACGTCGCCCCCGACCACGTCGACTGGCACGGCTCGCTCGACGAGTACGCCGCGGCCAAGGGCAAGGTCTACGCCAACACCGAGGTCGCCTGCGTCTACAACGTGCAGGACGACCGCACCCGGCGGCTCGTCGAGGACGCCGAGGTGCAGGAGGGCTGCCGGGCCATCGGCTTCACCCTCGGCATCCCCGGGCCCTCCGAGCTCGGCGTCGTCGACGACGTGCTCGCCGACCGGGCCTTCGTCGAGCAGCGCCGCACCGCCGCAGCCGAGCTCGGCACCCTCGACGACCTGCGCGGCGACGCGCCGAGCCCGGCGCCGCACCTCGTCGCCAACGCCCTCGCGGCCGCCGCGCTGGCCCGGGCGCACGGCGTCCCGGCCGGCGGCCGTGCGCGCCGGGCTGCGCGCCTTCGTGCCCGAGCCGCACCGCATCGCCGAGGTCGGCACGGTCGACGGCATCCGCTGGGTCGACGACTCCAAGGCCACCAACCCGCACGCCGCCCGCGCCAGCCTGGCCGCCTACGAGCACGTCGTCTGGGTGGCCGGCGGCCTGCTCAAGGGCGCCGACGTCGACGACCTCGTGGCGGGGGCCGCCGACCGGCTGCGCGGCGTGGTGCTGATCGGCCGCGACCGGGCCGCGATCGCGCAGGCACTGGCCCGACACGCGCCGGATGTCCCCGTCGTCGACGTCGAGCGCACCGACACTGGTGCCATGGACCTGGTGGTGAGGGAGGCCCGCGCGCTCGCGCACGAGGGCGACGTCGTGCTGCTCGCGCCCGCGGCCGCGTCCATGGACATGTTCTCCGACTACGGCGCGCGCGGTGACGCCTTCGTCGGAGCGGTCTCCCGGCTCGCCGCGGGGGAGTAGCCGGTGAGCAGCGCGACCGCACCGGCCCGCGCGAGCAGCCGCAGCACCACCCGCATGGGTGGGTGGCTCGCCCGCTTCGACTCGCCGGTCACCACCTACTACCTCCTCGTCTGCGTGACGGTGGCCCTGGTCGTCTTCGGGCTGATCATGGTGCTGTCGGCGTCGTCGATCGTCTCGATCGACAAGACCTCGTCGGCCTACACGATCTTCCTCAAGCCAGGCCGTGTTCGCCGTGATCGGCGCGGTCGCCCTCATCGTGGCGTCGCGGCTGTCGGTGGTGGCCTGGAAGCGCCTGGCGCTGCCCATCCTGGCCGTCGGCGTTCGCGCTCCAGCTGCTCGTGCTCTCGCCGCTGGGCATCAACGTCAACGGCAACCAGAACTGGCTCGCGCATCGCGGGCATCACGATCCAGCCGTCCGAGATCATCAAGGTCGGGCTGGTGCTCACCGGCGCGCTCATCCTCGTCGGCCAAGCGCAAGCACCTGCACTCGCTCAGCCACGTGCTCGTGCCCTACCTCGTGCCCCTCGCGGCCGTCAGCATCGGCGTCGTGGTGCTCGGCCACGACCTCGGCACGGTGCTCATCCTCGGGGCGATCGTCGCCGGCGTGCTCTTCGCCGCCGGCATCCCGCTGCGCTGGTTCGCGTTCGCCGGAATCCCGTTCGCCGCCATCGCCATCGCGTTCGTCCTCACCAGCGCGAACCGCCTCGTCGCGCTTCGACGTCTGGCTCGGCCGCGACACCAACGAGTTCGGCGCCGCCCGCCAGCCGATCCACGGCCGCTACGCCCTCGCCGACGGCGGCTGGTTCGGCCTCGGCCTCGGCGCCAGCCGCGAGAAGTGGGGCCTGCTCTCCGAGCCGCACAACGACTTCATCTTCGCGATCATCGGCGAGGAGCTCGGGCTGCCCGGCACCATCGCCATCCTCGCTGCTCTTCGCCGGGCTCGCCCTGGCCTGCTACCGCCTGGTCACGCGCACCAGCGACCACTTCGTGCGCATCGCGACCGCCGGCATCATGACCTGGCTCCTCGTCCAGGCGCTCATCAACATCGGTGCCGTCATCGGCCTGCTCCCGGTCATCGGGGTGCCGCTGCCGCTGGTGTCCTCGGGCGGGTCCTCGCTCGTCACGAGCATGTTCGCGCTCGGCATCCTGCTGTCCTTCGCGCGCACCGAACCCGGTTGTGCCGAGGCCCTGTCCGCGCGGCCGTCGGCGCTGCGCCGCTCGCTGGCGGTCATCCCCGGCGTGGCCGGCCCGCGCCGGAACCGCTCATGACGTCGGAGGGCCCCCGGTCGGTGCTCCTCGCGGGTGGCGGCACCGCCGGGCACGTCTCGCCGCTGCTCGCCCTGGCCGACTGCCTGCGCCGCCGCGACCCGCAGGTGTCGGTCACCGCGCTCGGCACCGCCGCCGGGCTCGAGGCGCGGCTGGTGCCCGAGCGGGGCTACCCGCTCGCTCGAGGTGCCCAAGGTGCCGTTCCCGCGCCGCCCCTCCGGTGACCTGCTGCGCCTGCCGGCGAACCTGCGGCGCGCGGTGCGTGCGGCCGAGGACGCCATCGACGCGACCGGGGCCGAGGTGGTCGTCGGCTTCGGCGGCTACGTCGCGACCCCGGCCTACCTCGCCGCCCGCCGGCGCGGCACGCCGGTCGTCGTCCACGAGCAGAACGCCCGGCCCGGGCTGGCCAACCGGCTGGGCGCGCGGTTCGCCGCCGGCGTCGGCGTCACCTTCCCCGGCACCCGCGCTGCCGCACGCGACCGTCACCGGGATGCCGTTGCGCCGCGAGATCGCGACGCTCGACCGTGCCGCCCACCGGGCCGAGGCGCGAGAACGGTTCGGGCTCACCGACGCCCCCACGGTGCTCGTCACCGGCGGCTCGCTCGGCGCGCAGCGGCTCAACGAGGCCTTCGCGGCGGCGGTGGCGACCCTGTCGGCGGCCGGCGTGCAGGTGCTGCACGTGGCGGGCACCGGCAAGGCGTTCGTGCCGGATGCCGTGCCGGGCGCGCCCTACGTGGTGCTCGAGTACTGCGACCGGATGGACCTCGCCTACGCCGCCGCCGACCTCGTCGTCGCCCGCTCCGGCGCCAACACGGTGTGCGAGCTCACCGCCGTCGGGCTGCCCGCGGTCTACGTCCCGCTGCCGGTCGGCAACGGCGAGCAGCGGCTCAACGCGGCGGCCGTGGTCGCCGCCGGCGGCGGGCTGCTCGTCGACGACGCCGCCGTGACCCCGGCGTGGGTCGGCGACGTCGTGCGTCCCCTCGCCCTCGACGAGACCCGGCTGGCGGCGATGGCCGCGGCCGCGGCGTCGGTGGGGGAGCGCGGCGGCGACGAGCTGCTCGCCGACCTCGTCGCGGCGGCCGCGCAGGGCGGCCGGCCGTGAGCGACCCCACCCCCCGCTACGACTTCACCGCCCCGGTGCCGCCGCTCGAGCTGCTCGGGCGGGTGCACCTCATCGCCATCGGTGGCGCCGGCATGTCGGCGGTCGCGCGGCTGCTGCTCGCGCGCGGCCTGCCGGTCAGCGGCTCGGATGCCGCCGACGGCCCCATGCTGGCAGCGTTGCGCGACAGCGGTGCTCGCGTGCACGTCGGTCACGACCCGGCTCACCTGGCCGACGTCGACACCGTCGTCGTGTCGTCGGCCATCCGCGACGACAACGTCGAGCTCGTCGCGGCCCGGGCCGCCGGCCTGCGGGTGCTGCACCGCTCCCAGGCGCTCGCCTCGCTGATGGGCGGCGTCGCGCCGGGTCGCGGTCGCCGGGGCCAACGGCAAGACCACGACGACGTCGATGCTGGTCGTCGCGCTGGTCGCCGCGGGTGCCGACCCCTCGTTCGCCTCGGGCGGCGAGATCGCCCAGCTCGGCACCAACGCCGCCCTCGGCGCCGGGCCGGCCTTCGTCGTCGAGGCCGACGAGAGCGACGGCTCGTTCCTCGTCTACCGCCCCGACGTCGCCGTCGTCACCAACGTGCAGCCCGACCACCTCGACTTCTACGGCACGGCGCGAGGCGGTCGAGGCGGCCTACGCGGCCTTCGTCGAGTCCGTCACCGACGGCGGGCTCGTGGTCGCCTGCCACGACGACGCCGGGTCGCGGCGGCTCGCCGACACGGCGCGGGCGGCGGGGCGCACCGTGCTCACCTACGGCCACGACGACGGGGCCGACCTGCGGGTGGGCGAGGTGAGGTCGCGCGACCTCGGCACCCGGTCGGTGTTCGTGCACGAGCGGCGTCGAGCGCGTCCTGCGAGCTCGCGGTGCCCGGCGACCACAACGTCATGGACGCGTGCGCCGCCTACCTCGCCGCCGTCGTCGGGGTGCGGGGCCGACGCCGGTGCGGTGCTCGCCGGGCTCGCCGGCTTCGGCGGGGCCCGCCGCCGCTTCGAGGTGCGCGGCGAGGTCGACGGCGTCACCGTCGTCGACGACTACGCGCACAACCCGGCCAAGGTCGCCGCGGTGGTGGGCACGGCATCCGAGATCGTGCACCGCGCCGGGCAACGGGTCGCTGCGGGTCGTGTTCCAGCCGCACCTGTACTCGCGCACCCGTGACTTCGCCGCCGAGTTCGCCGCCGCGCTGGCACCGGCCGACCAGGTCGTCATCCTCGACGTCTACGGCGCGCGCGAGCAGCCGATGCGCCGGGGTCAGCTGCGGCCCTGGTCGGCGACCCGCTGCGGGCGCTGCCCGGGTCGCGCACGGTGCTCGTCGGGCCCACCCGCGAGCAGGCCGTCGCGGCGCTGGTCGACGCGGCCCGACCCGGCGACCTCCTGCTCACCGTGGGGGCCGGCGACGTCACCGCACTCGCCCCGCTGCTCGTCCAGGCCCTGCGCACCCGTTCCGAGAAGGTGACCCGATGAGCCTTGGCACCACCCGCCGCCACGTCGACGACTCCGGGCGTCTCGTCCTCGGCCAACCGCTTCCGGGAGCGGGCGCTGTCCAACCGGCGCCGTCCCTGGCGGCGGGCGCTCGTCATCGTGCTGGCCGTGGCGACCGTCGCGTCGCTCGTCTGGGTGGTCGGCTGGAGCGCCTGGCTCGGCGTCGACGAGGTCGAGGTCACCGGGGTCAGCGGCCCCGAGGCGGATGCCGTCGCCCGCCTGGTGCAGGTGCCGGTCGGCACCCCGCTGGCCCGGGTCGACACCGACGCGGTGGGCGCCCGGGTGCGCGAGCGGGTGACGGTCGCCGAGGTGTCGGTGCGCCGCACCTGGCCGGGCACGCTCACGGTCGAGGTGGTGCCCGCGCAGCGCCGCCCTCGTGGTCCGAAACCCTCAGGGTCGACTTGAGGTCGTGGATGCCGAGGGCGTCACCTTCGGCACCGTGCGGGCGGTGCCCAAGGGGGTGCCGGTCGTCACCGCGACCGACGCCGCGGGCACGAGCAAGGAGGCGCTGCTGTCCTCGCTCGCCCTGCTCGACGCCCTGCCGGCCGACCTCGCGACCCAGGTCTCGGGCATCAAGGTGAGCAGCGCCAACCTGATCACCTTCACGCTCGGCAAGCGCTCGGTCGTGTGGGGCAGCGGCGAGGACTCCGACCGCAAGGTCGCCATCCTCACCGCGCTGCTGAAGACCCCCGCCAAGGTCATCGACGTCAGCGCCCCGGACACCCCGGTCACCCGCTGAGCCCGAGTCGACCGCCGTCGGAGGCGTGTGACTGCTGGGACCGATGGGGCGCGTGAGGCAGTTGTCCACTCGCATGGGAGGATTTCCCCAAGGGATGCCGCGACACGCCCACGGCGTCTTTGCCTGACCTCCCGGGCCGACCTAGCGTCGTGCCATCGAACCAGGAGCAAACCGTCACTGTCAACCTTATGTTGAGGGTTTCGGCGCAGCTGCACAGCACATCTCTCCCGACTTCGTTCGCCGGATCCACGTCGGACGGACCTGAAAACCAGTGGAAGGCCGCATCGTGGCAGCACCCCAGAACTACCTCGCCGTCATCAAGGTCGTCGGCATCGGCGGCGGCGGTGTCAACGCCATCAACCGGATGATCGAGGTCGGCCTCAAGGGCGTCGAGTTCATCGCGGTCAACACCGACGCGCAGGCGCTGCTGATGAGCGACGCCGACGTCAAGCTCGACGTCGGCCGCGAGCTCACCCGCGGCCTCGGCGCGGGCGCCGACCCGGAGGTCGGCAAGCGCGCCGCCGAGGACCACGCCGAGGAGATCGAGGAGGTCCTCAAGGGGGCCGACATGGTCTTCGTCACCGCGGGCGAGGGTGGTGGCACCGGCACCGGTGGCGCGCCCGTCGTCGCCCGCATCGCGAGGGGCCTGGGCGCCCTGACCATCGGTGTGGTGACCCGACCGTTCACCTTCGAGGGGCGTCGGCGCGCCAACCAGGCCGAGACCGGCATCGCGCAGCTGCGCGAGGAGGTCGACACCCTCATCGTCATCCCCAACGACCGGCTGCTGTCGATCAGCGACCGCGGCGTCTCGATGCTCGACGCCTTCCGCAGCGCCGACCAGGTGCTGCTCTCCGGTGTGCAGGGCATCACCGACCTGATCACCACGCCGGGCCTGATCAACCTCGACTTCGCCGACGTCAAGTCGGTCATGTCGGGTGCCGGGTCGGCGCTGATGGGCATCGGCTCGGCCCGCGGGGAGGACCGCGCGGTGCAGGCGGCCGAGCTCGCGATCTCCAGCCCGCTGCTCGAGGCGAGCATCGACGGCGCCCACGGCGTGCTGCTCTCCATCCCGGGTGGCAGCGACCTCGGCCTGTTCGAGATCAACGAGGCGGCCCGCCTGGTGCAGGAGGCCGCGCACCCCGAGGCCAACATCATCTTCGGTGCGGTCATCGACGACGCGCTCGGCGACGAGGTGCGGGTCACCGTCATCGCCGCCGGGTTCGACGGCGGGGCACCGCTGCACCGGGCCGACAACCGGGCGCTCGGCACCGTCCAGGGCCGGTCGGCCCCGGCCGCGACGCCCGCCCCGGCACCGGCGGCTGCGGCCCGACCGGTCTCACCCCCCGCGCCGGCCACGTCGTCCGACGGGGCCGCCGTGGTCACCGAGCACACCGAGCCGCACCTCGAGCCGGCGCGGGTCTCCCAGCCCGCACCACCGCGCACCGTCACCTTCGACGAGAACGACGACCTCGACGTCCCGGACTTCCTCAAGTAGTCCTCGACACCCCGGACAGGGGAGGGGCGGGCCGGTCCATTCGGCCCGCCCCTCGCGCGTCCTCGGCGGGTCTGTCGGACCCGTGACGCAGAAGTTCGCATGGCGCGCAGCTATTGCGGCGTGCGATCCGAAGTTCCGCGTTGGCCAGCGCAGGCGGACCCTCCGGAGGGGTCTTCTAGGGTGAGGGGGTGTTCGCCTGGCATGAGGACCGATCCGGTGTCGTCCGGGCCGTCACCGACCGCTCGTCCGGGGTGAGCGCCGGGCGGTATGCCGGCCTGAACCTCGGCGCGCACGTCGACGACGCACCCGACGCCGTGGCCGAGAACCGGCGCCGGCTCACCGCGCAGCTCGGCCGCCCCGTGGTCTACATGGACCAGTGCCACGGCGCCGAGGTGGCCGTCGTCGACGGGGTGCCCGCCGTGCCGCCGAGCTGCGACGGCCTGGTCACCCGCTCGACGCAGGTGGCCCTGGCGGTGCTGGTCGCCGACTGCGTGCCGGTGCTGCTCGCGGGCACCGGTGGGGTGGTGGCGGCGGTGCACGCCGGCCGCCCCGGGCTGGTGGCCGGCGTGGTGCCGCGCACCCTCGAGGTGATGCGCGAGCTCGGGGCCGGCGAGGTGGATGCCGTCGTCGGGCCCTCGGTCTGCGGCCGGTGCTACGAGGTGCCCGCGCAGATGCGGGACCTGGCGGCGCAGGTGCAGCCGGTCAGTGCGACCGTCTCGTGGACCGGCACGCCGGCCGTCGACGTGGCCGCGGGGGTCGTCGCCCAGCTGCGCGACGCCGGCGTGGCGGTGCGCTGGGTGCCCGGCTGCTCGCGCGAGCGGGACGACCTGTACTCCTACCGTCGCGACGGGCGGACCGGCCGGTTCGCCGGGGTCGTGGCGCGGAGGGACTCGTGACGGCGGTGACGGGCCCGGCATCGCGGCGTGAGGAGCTGGCGGCGGCGCTCGGTGCGGTGCACGAGCGGATCCGACGGGCGGTGGTGGAGGCGGGACGCGACGACGAGCCCGCGCTGGTCGTCGTCACGAAGTTCTTCCCGGCGAGCGACGTCGACCTGCTCGCCGAGCTCGGCGTCACCGCGATCGGCGAGAACCGCGACCAGGAGGCGAGCGCCAAGTGCGCCGAGCTGGCCCACCGCGACCGGCTGACGGTGCACTTCATCGGTCAGCTGCAGAGCAACAAGGCAGCGTCGGTCGCCCGCTATGCCGACGTGGTGCAGTCGGTCGACCGGGCCAAGGTCGCCCGCGCGCTCGACCGGGGCGCGCAGCAGGCCGGGCGTGCGCTCGAGGTCACCGTGCAGGTCAACCTCGACGCGGCGCAGGGCCGAGGTGGGGTGGCGCCGGGGGAGGCGCGCGCCCTCGCCGACCTGGTGGCCGGCTCGCCGTGGCTGACCCTGCGCGGCGTGATGGCCGTGGCACCGCTCGGGGGCGACGCGCGGGCGGCGTTCGCGCGGTTGCGCGAGGTGGCGGACGGCATCCGGGCCGACCACCCCGACGCCACCTGGGTGTCCGCGGGCATGAGCGGCGACCTCGAGGCCGCGGTGGCCGAGGGCGCGACACACCTGCGTGTCGGGTCGGCAATCCTCGGTTCTCGGCAGCCACACCGGTAACTTCAATCACGACGAACGGCGCCGATCCGGCGGAGCCGACGACTTCAGGAGCACTCATGGCTGGCGCGCTGCGAAAGACGATGGTCTACCTGGGCCTCGCCGAGGACCAGGCCCGCTACGACGACGAGTACTACGAGGGCTACGACGAGCAGGGCGACCCGGCGGAGGACCAGCCCGAGCACCGCCCCGCCGAGGTCACGCACCTGCAGTCCCGGATGCCGGTGGCGCACGTCGTGCGCTCCCCGGAGGCGGTCGGCATCTCCCGGATCACGACGATCCACCCCCGCACGTACAACGAGGCCAAGACGATCGGCGAGAACTTCCGTGACGGCATCCCCGTCATCATGAACCTCACCGACATGAGCGACGCCGACGCCAAGCGACTGGTCGACTTCGCCGCCGGCCTGGTCTTCGGCCTGCGCGGCTCCATCGAGCGGGTCACGAGCAAGGTCTTCCTGCTCTCGCCGGAGACCGTCGAGGTCAACGCCGAGGACGGCCCGGTCGTCGCCGGCCGCAGCGTCTTCAACCAGAGCTGAGCACCTGCATTCGGCTCACAGGGCCGCGTGAGTCAGACTTCCTGCCATGACAGCCGTGCGTGAGGTTCTGTATTTCGTCGTCTTCCTGTACTTCCTCGTGCTCATCGGCCGCGTCGTCTTCGACTGGATCCGGATCTTCGCGCGCGAGTGGCGGCCCCGCGGGGCGGCGCTCGTCGTGGCCGAGCCCATCTACACGCTCACCGAGCCCCCGCTGCGCGCGCTGCGCAAGGTGATTCCCGCCCTGAAGCTGGGTGGGATGAGCATCGACCTGTCGTTCATGGTGCTGTTCTTCGTCGTCTGGCTGATGCTCCTGCTCCTGTCGTGAGCGGCGCTGTGCCGCAGCGGTAGTGGGCCGTGCTGTGCAGTGGGATGTCGGTGACGTCGCTCACCTGACGCAGCGCCTGTCACCCCAGCCTCAGGATCGCGTACGCTGACAAGCCGGACACCCTGCCGGGCCGTACTGTCGTGCGGCGCGTCAGAGTGACCGTGACCCGTCGGCCACTTCCAGGAGTTGAACATGGCTCTCACGCCCGAAGACGTCCTGAACAAGACGTTCACCCAGACCCAGTTCCGTCGTGGTTACGACGAGCGGGAGGTCGACGACTTCCTCGACGACATCGTCGCCGAGATGCGCCGGATGACCAAGGAGTCCGACGACCTGCGCGGCGACCTCAACAGCTGCCGCGAGGGCAAGGGCATGGCCCCGGTGGACACCAAGGCCGAGCCCGACACCTCCGCCCGCGACCTCGACGAGCTGCGGTCGAAGAACGCCACGCTCGCCGCCCGCGTGTCCGAGCTCGAGGGCACCCGCAGCGAGCTGACCGCCCGCCTGGGCGAGTTCGAGGGCAAGCACGGCGACATCGAGGGCCGCAACGCCGAGCTCCAGGGCAAGGTGGGCCAGCTCGAGCACCGCAACGCCGAGCTCGAGACCCTGGCCCAGGAGGCGCAGGCCAAGACGCAGGAGGCCGAGGCCCGCGTCATCGAGCTGCAGGACCGCAACGCCCAGCTCGAGAAGTCGCTCGCCGAGACCGAGCAGCGCGCCGGCGAGCTCGAGGCCCGCGTGCTCGAGGCCGACGGCCAGCTCGGATCGCTGCACGCCGAGCGCGAGCAGGATGCCGCCCGCCGCCAGCAGGAGGACGCCGCCCGCGCCGCCGCGCAGGACGAGGCCGGAGCCGGCACCAACGAGCAGATCGCCATGCTGCAGGCACGCCTCGCCGAGACCGAGCGCGACGCCCAGGAGCGCATCGCGGCCGCCGAGCGGCGTGCCGAGGAGGCTGAGCGCGACGCCGCGCAGCGCCCCCAGGCCGACGCCGACGGCAACCTCGGTGCTGCAGCCCTCGCCGGTGCCGGCGGTGGCGCCAGCGCCGCCGGGGTCATCGCCCTGGCCCAGCGCCTGCACGACGAGCACGTCGCCGCCGGTGAGTCGCGACGCGACGAGCTGGTCGCCGAGGGGCAGCGTCGCCACGACGAGCTGATCGGCACGGCCCAGGCCAAGCACGACGAGCTGATCGGCACCGCGCAGGCCAGGCACGACGAGCTGATCAGCACCGCGCAGGCGACACACGACGAGCTGATCGAGACGGGCACGTCGCAGCGTGACGAGATGCTGTCGACCGCCACGGGCCAGCGTGACGAGATGCTCTCGACCGCGACCGCCCAGCGCGACGACATGCTGACCGAGGCGCGCGAGCGCTCCACGGGCATGGTGGCCGAGGCCCAGCAGAAGAAGGCCGGGATCCTCGAGGAGCTCGGCCGCGAGCGCGGCCTCCTGGAGCGCAAGATCGAGGAGCTGCGTGGGTTCGAGCGCGACTACCGCTCACGCCTGCACACCTACATCCAGGGCCAGCTCGCCGACCTCCAGAACACCGGCGTCGACGCGGACCCCGCCAACGAGCAGCAGGAGGAGGAGGCGGCCGCCGAGCCGCAGCCCGAGCGCCAGGGCTGACCGCCTGACCGCTGAAGGGCCCGGCCGTGTGCCGGGCCCTTCGGCATGCCACGGGAACGACCTCGGTGGAGGCTGCGTTCGTCACACAGTGCGTTTCGCCGTTGAGGCGCGGGGGTGCAGGCCGTATCCTCGCCCCACCGGTCGGCCGATGGGGTCCACCACACACCCTGGAAGAGGGTTCACATGGTTGCCAACCTGGCGTTGTCCGTGGCCAAGCAGGCTGCGGCGACGGCACGCAAAGCCGTCGGCTCCCGAGGGTCGGCGGCCAAGGCCACAACGCCCGACGGCTCCTCGACCACGGCGAAGAAGGCTGCAACCACCAAGGCGGCACCGGCGAAGAAGGCTCCGGCCACCAAGGCAGCGCCGGCGAAGAAGGCTCCGGCCACCAAGGCGGCACCGGCGAAGAAGGCTGCGGCCACCAAGGCGGCACCGGCGAAGAAGGCTGCGGCCACCAAGGCGGCACCGGCGAAGAAGGCTGCGGCCACCAAGGCGGCACCGGCGAAGAAGGCTGCGGCCACCAAGGCGGCCCCGGCGAAGAAGGCTGCGGCCACCAAGGCGGCCCCGGCGAAGAAGGCTGCGACCACGAAGGCTGCCCCGGCGAAGAAGGCTGCGACCACCAAGGCTGCCCCCGCGAAGAAGGCTGCGACCACCAAGGCTGCACCCGCCAAGAAGGCCCCGGCCACCAAGGCGGCACCCGCCAAGAAGGCGCAGCCGCCACGACCCGCCACCAGCGCGACCAAGGCCGCCCCGGCGGCGAAGAGGGCGGCCACGAAGGCCCCGGCGGCGACCTCGCGCCCGACGAAGGCGGCACCGCCCGCACCCACGACCACCCGGAAGGCAGCGACCGTGACGAAGGCACCCGCCGCGACCAGGGCCTCCGCGACCAAGACCGGGGCACGCACCCCGGTCCTCGTCGTCCGTGAGGACGAGACCCCCTGGACGGCCAAGGAGCTCAAGGCCGTGCGCGCCGAGCTCGAGCACGACATCGCGCAGCTGCGCTCGGAGCTGGCCCACGCCCAGAGCGACCTGGTCGACCTGATGCGCGACTCCGGCGACGGTGCGGGCGACGACCAGGCCGACGCGGGAGCCAAGACCTACGAGCGCGAGCAGGAGATCTCGCTGGCCAACAACGCCCGCGAGATGCTCGAGCAGAACGAGCACGCCCTCGAGCGGCTCGACAACGGCACCTACGGCATCTGCGAGTCCTGCGGCAACCCGATCGGCAAACTTAGGCTCCAGGCCGCTCCTCGTGCGACCCTATGCATGCCATGCAAGAAGAAGCAGGAGCGCCGCTGACGCCCACCCCGCCCAGCCCGTCCACGCCGGCCCCGGTCCAGTCCGGCGGCCGGCGACGGCTGTACGTCGTGCTGCTCGGGCTCGCCGCCGGCGTCCTCGTGCTCGACCAGGCCACCAAGGTGTGGGCGCTGGCCGCGCTGACGCCCGGTGACCCCGTCGAGCTCGTGGGGTCGGTGATCAGGCTCAACCTGATCCGGAACCCCGGCGCGGCCTTCTCGATCGGCGACGGCTCGACCTGGCTGCTCACGGCCGTGTCGCTCGGCATCCTGGTCTGGGTCGTCATCGGCGCCCGCAAGGTCGGCAACATGCCGTGGGCGGTGGCCCTCGGGCTGCTCCTGGGCGGTGCGGTGGGCAACCTCGTCGACCGGGTCTTCCGTGCCCCGGGGCCCGGTCAGGGGCACGTGGTCGACTTCATCGACTACTTCGGCCTGTTCATCGGCAACGTCGCCGACATCGCCATCGTCGTGGGAGCCGGCATCATCATGGTGCTCTCGTTCCGTGGCACCGCCCTCTCGGGCCCGGTGCACCACCCCGAGCACGCCGATGCCTGACGCCCGCACCATGCTGGTGCCGGACGGCCTCGAGGGGGAGCGGGTCGACGCCGCCATCGCCCGCCTGTTCGGCCTCTCCCGCACCCGCGCCGCCGACCTCGCGGCCGGCGGCGGGGTCAGTGTCAACGCCACCAACGTGGGCAAGAGCCACCGGGTCAGCGCCGGCGACATGCTCGAGGTGCTGCTGCCGGCATCCCCCGCGAGCGCGACCCTGGAGGTCGTGGCCGAGCCGGTGCCGGGCATGTCGGTGGTCTACTCCGACGAGGACATCGTCGTGGTCGACAAGCCGGTCGGGGTCGCCGCCCACCCGAGCGTGGGCTGGACCGGGCCGAACGTGCTGGCCGGCCTCAAGGCCGCCGGCTACCGCATCTCGACCAGTGGGGCCAGCGAGCGCCAGGGCATCGTCTCGCGGCTCGACGTCGGCACCTCCGGCCTGATGGTGGTCTGCGCCAGCGAGCGGGGCTACTCGGTGCTCAAGCGGGCCTTCAAGGAGCGCCGGGTCGACAAGACGTACCACACGCTCGTGCAGGGACTGCCCGACCCGCTCGTGGGCACCATCGACGCGCCCATCGCGCGTCATCCGGGGCACGACTACAAGTTCGCGGTGATGGACTCCGGCAAGCACGCGGTCACGCACTACGAGCTGCTCGAGGCGTTCCGGCACGCCTCGCTGCTCGAGATCCACCTCGAGACCGGCCGCACGCACCAGATCCGGGTGCACATGGCCGCGGTGCGCCACCCCTGCGTCGGCGACCTCACCTACGGCGCCGACCCCACGCTGTCGGCGCGGCTCGGCCTGGAGCGGCAGTGGCTGCACGCCGTCGGCCTGGGCTTCGAGCACCCCGGCTCGGGGGAGTGGGTCACCTTCGAGAGCCCCTACCCGGCCGACCTCCGCCTGGCCCTCGACCGGCTCTGAACCGCCCCCGACGGGTTGTCGCGCCGACCGGTCCGCGACACGAGCCGCGACACGCGCGGCGGTGTCCTCGGGCCGACCTAGGATGGTCGGCGATGTCCTCCCCGAACGCCCTCGACCGCCAGCCCGACGACCGCTCCGCCGCCGAAGGGCTCCGACTCGTTCGTCCACCTGCACGTTCACACCGAGTACTCCATGCTCGACGGCGCGGCCCGCATCGGTGACCTGTTCACCCGGGCCGCCGAGATGGGGATGCCGGCCCTCGCCACGACCGACCACGGCTACGTCTTCGGGGCCTACGAGTTCTGGAAGAAGGCCCAGGGCACCGGCGTGAAGCCGATCATCGGCGTCGAGGCCTACGTCACCCCGGGCACGCACCGCACCGACAAGACCCGGGTCAAGTGGGGCGACGAGCGCAGCAGCCCCGGTGACGACGTCTCCGGCTCGGGCGCCTACACCCACATGACCCTGCTGGCCCGCGACAACACCGGGCTGCACAACCTGTTCCGGATGGACAGCCAGGCCTCGCTCGACCAGGTCTACGCCAAGTGGCCCCGCGTCGACCGCGAGCTGCTCGACCGCTACGGCAAGGGCCTGATCGCCACCAGCGGGTGCGCGTCGGGCGAGATCCAGACCCGGCTGCGGCTGGGGCAGTACGCCGAGGCCAAGCAGGCGGCATCCGACTTCCAGGACATCTTCGGCAAGGAGAACTTCTACTGCGAGGTCATGGACCACGGCCTCGACGTCGAGCGCCGGTCGATGAAGGACCTCATCCGGCTGGCGCGCGAGCTCGACATGCCGTTCGTCGCCACGAACGACCTGCACTACACCAGCCCCGACGACGCCAAGGCCCACTCGGCGCTGCTGTGCGTGCAGTCCGGCTCGACGATGATGGACCCCAACCGGTTCAAGTTCGACGCCGACGAGTTCTACCTCAAGAGCCCCGCCGAGATGCGGCACACCTGGCGTGAGCTGCCCGAGGCCTGCGACAACACGCTGCGCATCGCCGAGATGTGCGAGATCTCGTTCACCGAGGACGAGGGGCGCTACATGCCCCGGTTCCCCTGCCCCGAGGGCGAGAACGAGGAGAGCTGGTTCATCAAGGAGGTGCAGCGCGGGCTGCGCGAGCGCTTCCCCGGCGGCATCCCCGACTACGCCCAGAAGCAGGCCGAGTTCGAGAGCGAGGTGATCGTCGGCAAGGGGTACTGCTTCACACCGGAGACACCGGTCCTCATGGCGGATGGCAGCTGGACACCCATCCGCGAGGTCGAGGTCGGCGACGTTGTCACGTCAGTGGACACGACGACCTTCAGGGGCAGGGGCGCCGCTGTCGAGAAGGTACTGACCCGTGAGGTGGCGGAGGACCTGTTCGTCATCCGCCCCTTCGGCCAGGCGTTCCCCGTAAAGGCAACCGGGGAGCACCCCTTCCTGGTCGCCCACCGAGGCTGGGTGCGAGCGGGCGATGTCCGGGCCGGCGACGAGCTGCTGCTGCCGCAGCCCGAGCGTGCGCCCTACGCCGCGCTCGACCTCGAGTCGATGATGGTCGAGAACGGCTGGACGGTGGTGCGCGACGCCGGCGGCCGGGTGGCCCGCATGGGCCGGGGCGACCGACGCGCACCCCGACCCAATGTCGGCACCATGCCGGCCAAGATCGAGTGGTCCGAGGACCTCCTGTGGCTGTTGGGGCTCTGGGTCGCGGAGGGACACCTCTACGACCCGGACGGTGCCGTCAACCCGGGTCAGATCGGCTGGACCCTGCACGAGGACGAGCCCGCGGTGGCCACGCTGAGCGCGGTGCTGGAGCGGCTCGGCCTGGGCACCCCACGCATCTACGCCAAGGCCTCCCCATGCGCACCTGACCGGCACGGCGTCAGCGTGATGTTGACCAACCACCCCCTGGCACTCCTCCTGCGACAGCTCTTTGGATGTGGCGTGCGCGAGAAGCGGGTGCCGGAATGGGTCACGTCGGTGCCGGATGACGGTCAGCGGGCCTTCATCAGAGGATGGCACCAGGGTGACGGGCACACCGATGCCCGCGGCAAGCACATGGTCACAACGGTCAGCCCCGTTCTCGCCCGTCAGCTGCGAGGGATGCTGCTAGGTCTGGGTCAGTGGGCGACAGTGCAGCAGAGCCCGAGCCAGCGAACCTGCAAGGTGTTGTGGGTTCCGGGGCGGTCCAAGCAGCCATACAACGCACGATGCATCGATGGTCGCTGGTGGGTCCGAGTGCGCTCCGTCGGTCGCGAGCGGTACGAGGGCACCGTCTACAACCTTACCGTGTCCGGAGATCACACCTACGTCGCAGAAGGCGTGGCAGTCCACAACTGCGGCTACTTCCTCGTCGTCGCCGACTTCATCACCTGGGCCAAGAGCAACGGCATCCGGGTCGGCCCGGGTCGTGGCTCGGGTGCCGGGTCGATGTGCGCCTACGCGATGAAGATCACCGATCTCGACCCCATCCCGCACGGGCTGATCTTCGAGCGGTTCCTCAACCCCGAGCGCCCCTCGCTGCCCGACTTCGACGTCGACTTCGACGAGCGCCGGCGCGGTGAGGTGATCCGCTACGTCACCGAGAAGTACGGCAGCGACCGGGTGGCGCAGATCGTCACCTACGGCACCATCAAGGCCAAGCAGGCGGTCAAGGACGCCGCGCGGGTGATGGGCCACCCGTTCGCGGTGGGGGAGCAGCTCACCAAGGCGATGCCGCCCGACGTCATGGGCAAGGGCGTGCCGCTGTCGGGCATCTACGACCCCACCTACCCGCGCTACGGCGAGGGCAAGGAGTTCCGCGACCTGGTGGCCACCGAGCCGCACCTGCAGGAGGTCGTCGAGACCGCCAAGGGCCTCGAGGGGCTCAAGCGCCAGTGGGGCGTGCACGCCGCGGGCGTGATCATGAGCAGCGAGCCGCTCGTCGACGTCATCCCGATCATGCGCCGCCTGCAGGACGGCCAGGTCATCACCCAGTTCGACTACCCGAGCTGCGAGGCGCTCGGCCTGGTCAAGATGGACTTCCTGGGGCTGCGCAACCTCACGATCCTCGACGACGCCATCGCCAACGTGAAGAGCAACCGGGGCGAGGACATCGACCTCGACGCGCTGAGCAAGGACATGACCGACCAGGCCACCTACGACCTGCTCGCGCGCGGCGACACCCTCGGCGTCTTCCAGCTCGACGGCGGCGGCATGCGCACCCTGCTGAAGCTGATGCAGCCCGACAACTTCGAGGACATCTCGGCGGCGCTCGCGCTCTACCGGCCCGGCCCGATGGGCGTCAACGCGCACACCAACTTCGCGCTGCGCAAGAACGGCAAGCAGGCGCCGGTGCCGCTCGACCCGCAGCTCGAGGGCAAGCTCCAGCCCGAGATGATCGAGGCGCTCGGCCCGATCCTCGGCACGACCCACGGCCTGGTGATCTACCAGGAGCAGGTCATGGAGATCGCCCAGAAGCTGGCCGGCTACACGCTGGGCAACGCCGACCTGCTGCGGCGCGCGATGGGCAAGAAGAAGAAGGAGGTCCTCGAGAAGGAGTACGTCCCCTTCTCCGAGGGGATGAAGGCCAAGGGCTTCAACGAGGCGTCGATCGCCGCGCTGTGGGGCGTGCTGGTTCCCTTCTCCGACTACGCGTTCAACAAGGCGCACACGGCCGCCTACGGGCTGGTGTCGTACTGGACCGCCTACCTCAAGGCCAACTACCCCGCCGAGTACATGGCTGCCCTGCTCACCTCGGTCGGTGACGACAAGGACAAGTCGGCGCTCTACCTCGGCGAGTGCCGGCACATGGGCATCAAGGTGCTCCCGCCCGACGTCAACGACTCGATCGGGCAGTTCGCCGCCGTCGGCACCGACATCCGCTTCGGCATGCAGGCCATCCGCAACGTCGGGCACAACGTCGTCGAGGCCATCGTCGCGGCCCGCGAGGAGAAGGGGCGCTTCACCTCGTTCCGCGACTTCATGTCGAAGGTGCCTGCGGTGGTGTGCAACAAGCGCACCATCGAGTCGCTCATCAAGGGTGGCGCCTTCGACGGCCTGGCCGAGACGCGGATGGGCCTGATCCGCGTGCACGAGGAGTACGTCGACGCGTTCGTCGCGGTCAAGCGCCAGGAGGCGATCGGGCAGGACAGCCTGTTCGGGTCGTTCGGCGACGACTCCGCGGGTGACTCCGGCGGCGACCTGATGGGGCTCACCGCCGTGCCGGGCGTCGAGTGGGACAAGGCGACGCTGCTGTCCTTCGAGCGGGAGATGCTGGGGCTCTACGTCTCCGACCACCCGCTGTTCGGCGTCGAGCACGTGCTCTCGGCCCACGCCGACACCCCGATCGCGGCCCTGACCAGCGACGACGCCGGAAAGCCGGAGGGCTCGATGGTCACCATCGCCGGCCTGATCACCGGCCTGCAGGTCAAGCGCACCAAGAAGGGCGACCTCTGGGCGATCGCCACCGTCGAGGACCTCGCCGGCGCCATCGAGTGCCTGTTCTTCCCGAGCGCCTACATGACCGTCGGCCCGATGCTGCAGCAGGACACCGTCGCGGTCGTGCGCGGCAAGGTCAACCGGCGCGACGACACGGTGTCGATCTACGCCCAGGAGCTCACCCTGCCCGACGTCAGCGAAGGGCCGCGCGGGCCGGTCGTGGTGACGATGGAGACCGCCCGGGCCACCGCCCAGCGGGTCGAGGAGCTCAAGACCGTGCTCACCAACCACCCGGGCACCACCGAGGTGCACCTGAAGCTGGTCAAGCCCGGGCGCTCGGTCGAGATCCGGCTCGACCCGGCCTACCGGGTCAACGCCACCGAGGCGCTCTTCGGCGACCTCAAGGTGCTGCTCGGCCCGCGCTGCCTGGTCTGAGCGGGGTCGCGTGCGGCGGTGGTGTGGCCACCCGGATCGAGCTCCCCGCTCGGCCTGGGGTGGACCCGCTGCTCGTGCCCTACCGCGCCGGCCGCGCTTGCCGGTTCGAGGTGCTGCCCTGATGCCCGGGGTCAGCGGATCACCTCGACCCGGTGGTTGCCGATGACGGGCCGACGCTCGGCATAGGGTGACGCCATGCCGAGCCCCACCCCACCGACCGCCGAGCGCCGACCGCACGTGCGTGAGCACCACGGCGACCGCGTCGAGGACCCGTTCGCCTGGATGCGCGACCTCGAGGACCCCGCCCTGCTGACCCACCTCGAGGCCGAGAACGCCTACGCCGAGGCGCGCACCGAGCACCTCGGGCCGCTGCGCACCGCGATCGTCGAGGAGATCCGCTCGCGGGTGAAGGAGACCGACCTGTCGGTGCCGGTCGCCAGCGGGCCGTGGTGGTACTACGCCCGCACGGTCGAGGGGCGCCAGTACGCCGCCCAGGTGCGGTCGCCGCTCACCGACCCCGCGGTGCGACCGGACCCCGAGGCCGAGACCGTGCCGGGCGAACAGGTCGTCGTCGACGGCAACGTCGAGGCCGGCGACAGCGAGTTCTTCTCGCTCGGCGCGCTCACCGTGAGCGCCGACCACCGGCTCGTCGCCTTCGCCGTCGACACGGCGGGCGACGAGCGCTTCGACCTGACCATCCGCGACATCGCCACCGGTGAGGTGCTCGACACCTCGGTCACCGGCATCGGCTACGGCGTCGAGCTCAGCCGCGACGGTCAGCACGTGTTCTACACCCGTCTCGACGACGCCTGGCGTCCCTACCAGCTCTGGCGGCACCGGGTGGGCGGCGACCCCGCCGACGACGTGCTGGTGCACCAGGAGGACGACGAGCGGTTCTGGATGGGCGTGGCCTCCAGCCGCGACGAGCGGTGGCTGCTGCTGGGGCTGGGCTCGAAGACGACCTCCGAGGTGCACGTGCTCGACGCCGACGACCCGGATGCCGGGTGGCGCGTGGTGGCGCCGCGCCGCGAGGGCGTCGAGTACGACGTCGAGCCGGCCGCCGACCGCTTCCTGATCGTGCACAACACCGACACCCCGGACGCCGACCTCGCCTGGGCGCCGTTCGACGCGACCAGCGCGGAGCAGTGGGTGCCCTGGCTGGGCTCGGGGGAGGGCGAGCGGTTCGTGGCGGTCGACGCCTTCGACGACGCCACGGTGCTGAGCCTGCGCACCGGCGGGCTCACCGCGCTGCGGGTGCTGCCGCGCGACCCGGGCTCACCCTCCGGTCACGGCGAGCCGTGGGACGTCGCCGTCGACCAGCCGGTGCACTCGATCGGCCTGGGCGACAACCCCGAGCCGGCCCAGCGCGCCATCCAGGTCGTCGTCGAGTCGTGGGCCACGCCGCGCACCGTGCTCGACGTCGACCTGGCCACCCGTGGGCGCACGGTGCTGAAGCGCCAGCCGGTGCTCGGCGACTTCGACGCCGCGAACTACGCCGAGCACCGGGAGTGGGCCACGGCATCCGACGGCACCCTGGTGCCGGTCTCGGTGGTGCGTCGCATCGGGGTCGAGGCCGACGGCACCAACCCCGGGGTGGTCACCGCCTACGGCTCCTACGAGATCTCGTCCGACCCGTACTTCTCGGTGGCGCGGCTCAGCCTGCTCGACCGCGGGGTCGTCTATGCCGTCGCGCACGTCCGTGGCGGCGGCGAGATGGGGCGGCGGTGGTACGACGACGGCAAGCTGTTCGCGAAGACCAACACCTTCACCGACACCCTCGCGGCCGTCGACCACCTGGTCGCTTCGGGGTGGATCTCCGCCGAGCGCGTCGGCCTCGAAGGTGGTTCTGCCGGAGGCCTGTTGGTGGGCGCGGTGCTGAACCTGGCGCCTGAGCGGTTCCGGGTCGCGCACGCCGCCGTGCCGTTCGTCGACGCCCTCACCACGATGCTGCAGCCCGATCTGCCCCTCACCGTGGGCGAGTGGGAGGAGTGGGGCAACCCGCTGGCCGACCCCGACGTGTATGCAGCGATGCGCGCCTACGCGCCCTACGAGAACGTGCGCGCGGCCGACTACCCGGCGGTGCTCGCGACCTCGAGCCTGCACGACACCCGGGTCTACGTCACCGAGCCGGCCAAGTGGGTCGCGCGGCTGCGCGAGACGGTCACCAGCGACCCGCTCGACCGGCCCGTGCTGCTGCGCACCGAGCTGGCGGCGGGGCACGGCGGGCGCAGCGGCCGGTATGCCGCGTGGGAGCAGATCGCGTGGGAGTGGGCGTTCGTGCTCGACCAGCTGGGGGCCACCGACCGCCTCTGACGCCGGGAGTTGGGTGCTCAGGTGGCTGCCTGGGCGACCACCTGAGCACCCAACGCGTGGAGGGGGCGGGGTCAGCGGGTCATCAGCAGCGGGCAGTGCACCCGGCTGATCAGGCGCAGCGCGGTCGAGCCGACGTGCAGCCCCGCGAAGCCGCCCGCGCCGCGGCTGCCCACGACGAGCATGGCGGCGCCCTCGGTGCGGTCGACGAGCGCCTGCACGGGCTCGGAGCGCACCACCTCGTAGTCGACCTTCACGTCGGGGTGCTCGACGCGGCGGGTGGCGATGGCCGACTCCACGATCTGCTCGAGGTTGGCCTCGTAGGTGCTCCAGCTCGAGGTGGTCGACAGGGTCGGGTCGCTCGCGCTGTGCGCCTCCCAGGCGTGCAGCACGTCGACGGTGCCCCCGGTGCGGGCGGCCTCGTCGAAGGCGACGGCGAGCGCGCGCAACGACGACTTGGACCCGTCGACACCGACGACCACCCGTCCGCTGGCGGGGGAGCCGCCGGCGGTCTCGTGGCCCACGACGAGCACGGGGCAGCGGGCGTGCGTGATGACCTGCATGGCCACCGCGCCCACGCTGGTGCGGCTGAACACGCCGTGGCCCATGGCCCCGACCACCACCAGGGCGGCGGACCGGGAGGCGTCGACCAGGGCCTGGCTGGCGTAGCCGTCGCGGATGCCGGTGGTCACGGTGAGGCCGGGGTCGACCGAGTGGGCACGTGCGACGCCGTCGGCGACGAGGCGCTTGGCGTGGGTCGACACCATGGCCGAGCCGTCCGTGAGCTCGCCGAAGCCGAGCATGGGGAGGTCGGGGGCGAAGGCGTGCAGCACGTGCAGGCTGAAGCCGCGGGCGCTCGCCACCTGGGCGGCCCGGGTGACTGCGGCCATGGACAGCGGGGACCCGTCGACCCCGACGACGACTCGTGCTTGGGTCATCTCGGCTTCCTCCGATTCGCGAGAGTGTCGCGGCGGCGGGCTCGCCAGGGGCGTCAGCTCTGACGTCGTCCGTCGTCGGGGGATCGGTGCTCCCCACCCCTCGACCGTGGCACGGCGGAGGGCGGCGCGCAAGGGCCGCGGTCACACGGCGCGCCGCGTTCTCCCCGAGCTGCCCGCAACCACCCGCGACCTCGCTGCGGATCACCCGCATAGGCTGCCGCCCATGACGCTGATCGCCATCGCGTGGGATGACACCGGAGGTCGCACCGGCCGCGGAGCGGTGCGTCTCCTCGACCAGACCCTGCTGCCCGGCACCACGGAGCACCGCGAGATCGACACCACCGACGGGCTCGTCGCGGCGATCGCCGAGCTGGCCGTGCGCGGCGCCCCCGCCCTCGGCGTGGCCGGTGCGATGGGGGTCGTCGTCGCCATGGATGAGGGTGCCCGCGAGGGCTGGGACGACGCCCGGGTGCAGGCGGCGGTCGACCGGGTGCGCCACGCCCGCCCGACCGCGGTCAACCTCGCCTGGGGGGTGGACCAGGTGCGGCCGCTGATGGGCCAGGGGCGCGATGCCGTGCTCGCCGCCGCGCGCCGGGTCGCGGTCGAGGACGAGGCCGCCAACCGCGAGCTCTCGCGTCGGGGCGCCGACTGGCTCCTCGCCCGGATCGACCGGCCCCGCCTGCGGGTGCTCACGCACTGCAACACCGGCTCACTCGCCACCTCGGCCTGGGGCACGGCGCTCGGCGTCGTCCGCGAGCTGCATGCCCGCGACCGGCTCGAGCTGGTCTATGCCGACGAGACCCGCCCGCTGCTGCAGGGCGCCCGGCTCACGGCCTTCGAGCTGGCGGCCGACGGCATCCCGCACCGGGTTCAGGTCGACGGCGCCGCCGCGTCGACGATCCTGCGCGGCCTGGTCGACCTCGCCGTCGTGGGGGCCGACCGGATCGCCGCCAACGGCGACGCCGCCAACAAGATCGGCACCCTCGGGGTGGCGCTCGCCTGCCGCGACGCCGGCATCCCGTTCATGGTCGCGGCCCCGTGGTCGACGGTGGACCTGTCGATGCCCGACGGCTCGCACATCGAGATCGAGGAGCGGGCCGGCGAGGAGGTGACCGTGCTCGGTGGGGTGCGCCTGGCGCCCGAGCAGTCCCCGGGCTTCAACCCGGCGTTCGACGTCACGCCGGCACGGCTGGTGGATGCCGTGGCGACCGAGCGCGGCGTGGCCGAGCCCCGGACCGGCACCGACCTGAGGGCGTTCGGCTGACCGGGCAGGGGCTCTGGTCATAAGTCCATTGCTTCATTCGCAGCAAATGAAGGTATGATCTTCAGATGAGCGCAATGAAGGACCACGCTTCACGATGTGTCGTCATCGGCGACCTCGTGGGCTCGCGCGGGGCGCCCAACCGGCGAGCCCTGCACCGGGCGGTGGAGAAGGCGCTGGTGAGCGTGAACGCCGCCGTCCCGGCCGTCACCGAGCTGCGGATCACGCGTGGGCGACGAGTTCCAGGGGGCCTACGAGCACCCTGGGCGCGGCGATCGAGGCCGCCCTGCGGGTGCGCCTGGAGCTGCTGCCCTCCGCCGACGTGCGCGTCGGCATCGGCCGCGGTCCGGTGCAGCTGCTCGACGCCGAGCGCGGCATCGAGGACGGCCCGGGGTGGTGGGCCGCCCGTGCGGCGATCGAGGAGGTCGAGCAGGCGGCCGCTCGGGCCGCCACGAGGCACCTGCGCACCGCCTACCGGCCCGCCTCGGAGCTCTCGGGTGCGCCGGTGCCGGACGGGCCGGGGCAGGGCGCCGACGCCGATGCCGTCAACGCGGCGCTGCTCTGTCGGGACCATCTGGTTGGCTCACTCTCACAACGATCGGTTCGACTGTTGAGGGGGCTCATGGATCCGAACACCACCCAGAGCGAGCTGGCCACGCTCGAGGGCATCAGCGCCTCGGCCGTGTCCCAGCGGGTGCGCGCCGACGGCATCGGCGCGGTCCTCGCTGCCGAAGACCTGCTGCGGGGCCTGGCGTGAGCTGGCTCGCGGTCTGGCTCGTCGGGCTCGGGCTCGCCGACCTGGTGCGCGCCGGGGCCGGCACGAGCACCACCGCGCTGCGCGTCGCCCTGGGGTCCGGGGCCGCCGCGGTGGCGGTGCTCGCGGCCCTCACCGCCCTGACCGCACCCATCGACCTCGTCTGCCTGGCCGTCTCCCTGCTGCCGATGGCGCTGTGGCTGTGGTGGTCGGCCGAGGCGGTGCACACCGGGGCCGGCAACTGGCGGGCCCTGGGGGCCCTGGCCGTCGGGGCCGGCTGGCTCGTGGCGCTCAGCGGGTGGGCGTCCCCGGCCGGTGGGCTGTTCGGCCGGTGGCTGCGGTGGGCCGACCTGCCGCTGGTCGGGCCGGTCGCAGTGCCCTCGCACGTGCTGCTCGTCGTGGGCCTGTTGCTGGTCAACCTGGCCACCGCCAACATCGTCGTGCGGCTCGTGCTGCTCGGTGTCGGGGCGATGCGGCCCGTGCTCCAGATGCGCACCAGCAGCGACCCGCAACCCTCCGACCAGCTGCGCGGCGGGCGGCTGCTGGGGCCGATGGAGCGGGTGCTCATCATCGGCCTCGGGCTGGCCGGCCAGCTCACCGCCGCCGGCCTGGTGATCGCGGCCAAGGGACTGATCCGCTTTCCCCGAGCTGCAGGCCAAGCGTGACGACCGTACGAGCGTCGACGGCGTGGGCATCGACGCCGTCACCGAGTACTTCCTGGTCGGCTCCTTCGTGTCGTGGCTGCTGGCCCTGGTGAGCCTCGCGGTCACACGCTGATGATGTTGCCCTTCCACTGCTCGGGGAAGTCGGAGGTCCGGTCGCCGGCGAGCAGCAGCCGGTAGGTCATCGTCGCGGCCTCCTCGAGGTTCAGGGCCCGGCGCAGGGCCATCGACACCGTGTCGCCGAGCGTCGAGCAGCCGTGGTGGGCCAGCACCACCGCGTCGTGGTCGCGGGCCGCCTCGGCGGCCGCGTCGGCGATCTCCTGCGAGCCGGAGGGGTGGAAGGGCACCCGGCCGGCGCTGCCCAGGTAGTACTGGTGGTCCAGGGTCGTGAACCGCAGCGGCACGCCGAGCATGTCGACGAGCAGCACGTGCTGGGGGTGCAGGTGCACGATGCACGCGGCGTCCGGGCGCACGGCGTAGGTGCGCTGGTGCAGCTTCCACTCCACCGACGGGCGCGGACCACTGCCGACCGGCTCGCCGTCGAGGGTGAGCTCGGCGAAGTCGTCGGCGGTGAGCCGGTCCAGCCAGGTGCCGGTGGCCGTGACCAGGAAGCGGTCGGTGCCGGGCAGCCGCACCGACAGGTTGCCGCCGCTCGCCTGCACCAGGCCCCGCTCGACGAGGTGGCGGCCGGCGTCGACCAGCTCGGCGATGAGGATGTCGCGTGGGGTCGTCATGGCGCGATTGTCGCGCATCCGGAGCGTCCGCCCCGAGCGCCACCGCCGGCGCCCGAGGTCGGGGGTGGCGGGGTCGCGACACGGCCCGCCGGGTGTCGCCGGCGGGCCGTGTGGCGCAGGTGGCCGGTCAGGACGCGACCGGGTGCTCCTGCTCAGCCTCGCCCGTGATGCTCTGGTGGCCACCGGTGTGGCTGACCGCGATCTTGCGCGGCTTGGCCTCCTCTGCCACCGGGATGGTCAGGGTCAGCACGCCGTCGGCGTAGTCGGCCTCGATGCGTGACGACGCGACGCCGTGGCCGAGGGTGAGCTGACGGGCGAAGGTGCCCGTGGGCCGCTCGTGCGACAGCCACTGCGCATCGCGTGCGGCGTGCTCTCGGCGCTCGGCCCGGATGGTGAGCGTGCGGTCCTCGACGTCGACGTCGATGGATGCCGGGTCGACGCCGGGCAGGTCGACCTGCGCGACGAAGCGGTCGCCCGACCGGTAGAGGTCCATCGGCATCGCGGCCGAGGCGGGTGTGCGCAGGGTGCTGCCCAGCATGCGGTCGAGGTCGCGGAAGGGGTCGAAGGTGGTGGCCATGAGGTCCTCCTTGCAGGTTCGGGGGCAGTGCCCGGTTACTTGAGTGGTAGTGACTCAATTTTGCACCGTGACCTTGACTCAATGCAATACCTCGTCGTCGGGCGTGCGCCACGTTCTCCCGCGTTGAAGCGCACCCGGTCGGTGCGGCATCCGGAGGCCCACCAGGTCCTGCTCATCGGTCACGAAGGTCCGGAACGCGGCGGTGGGGTGACACCGTTGGGCACATGACGGCTCCTCACCCGGGGGGCCACCGACGACAGGGACACCAGCGATGGGATTTCTCGACCGGCTCCTGGGCCGCACCCCGCCACCGGAGCAGAACCAGCCGAGCGCCGCGTGGGATGACGGACGCAACCTGCGCTCGGCGGCAACCCCGTCCCGGCCGCAGGCCAGCGAGGAGGAGCGGGCAGTCGCCCGCTACCGCTACCTGCTGCGCACGGCGCCCCCGGAGCAGCTCGAGGCCCTGCACGCCGAGGCGTTCGCGAAGCTGACGCCGGAGCAGCGCCAGCAGCTGCTGCGCGAGCTCTCGACGGCATCCCCGGGCGAGGCCGGCACCTCGGCCGAGCCGGCCGACCTGGCGCGCGCCGCCACCCGCGCCGAGATGCGCCAGCCCGGCACGCTCCAGAACACCTTCTCGCGCGGCTCGGGCGGCGGCGGCATGGGGATGGGCGGGATGTTCGCCGGTTCGATGATGGGCACGATCGCCGGCGTGGTCGTCGGCTCGGCCCTCGCGAACATGCTCTTCGACGGCTACGGCGACAGCCCCGAGGCGCAGGAGGCAGGCGACACCGGCGCCGACGCGGCGGCCGACTCCGGCGACGGCGGCACCGACACCGGGGGCGACGCGGGCTCCGGTGACGCCGGCGGGGACGCCGGGTACGCGGCCGACACCTCGGGCACCGACACCGGTGGCGACTGGGGTGGTGGCGGCGGCGACTTCGGCGGGGGCGACTTCGGCGGCGGCGACTTCGGCGGGTTCTGAGCCCGGCCCGCGGCGTCAGACCTGGTGGGCGACCCAGCCCCCGATGCCGTCCCACCCGAGCAGCGGCGAGCCACGCCACTCGGTGCTCAGCCACAGGTGGGTCAGCCCCTCGGGCACCACGGGTGGGTCGGTGGGCAAGCCCGCCCAGCGGTGCGCTCAACCGCTCGTAGAGCGGCTGGGGCAGGCCGCCCTCGGCGACCCCGACGAACAGGTGGCGCTCGTCGACCCGGCCGGCGCCGGCCACCTTGGCGGCCCGCCGGGCCACGTGCGGCTCGACGAGCAGGTCGCTGACGGCTTCGGGCAGTGCGGTGAGGGTGGGGTCGACGGGTGCTGGCGTGCCCTCAGGCCGCTGCCCGGGGCGGATCCGCGACGAGCCGGTCGCGACCGAGCAGGACCAGCCCGTTGCGGCTGGCGGCCCCCGCGTGCGTCGTGACCTCGAGGGCAGCCGTGCGGCCGTCCGGATAGGTGAGGTGCACGTCGTAGGCGCCCTGGCGCCGGCCGACGTCGTGGGCTCGCGCCGTCGCGCCGGTCGCGCGCTCGACGAGGCGGGCTGCGACCTGTTCGTCGGCGCGCAACCCGTCGAGGCGGCGGGGGTCGGAACCCATGGAGGGAGGCTAGGCGACGGCATCCGGATCGCTCACCCCGAGCGCCGGGTCGGGCGGGGTCAGAAGGGGGAGTTGTACTCGATGACGCCCTCGCGGATCGCCGTCGCCACCGCCTCGAGCGTCGAGTGGGCCCCCAGCGTGGTGATGACGCCGTTGATCTCGTCGCGGGCGGCCTCGGGGCTGCACGAGAACGCCACTGCGACCGTCTTGTTCGTGGCCCCCCGGGCCAGCATCGCCAACACCTCCAGCTGGCGCTCGGTGAGCCCGGCACCCATTCCGCGGTTGGACTTGGGCAGCCGGGGCAGCAGCCTGGCCATGGCGGCGGGGGAGAGCAGGGCCTCGCCGGCAGCGACGGTGCGCACGGCGCTGGCCACGTCGGAGGCAGCGCGGTCCTTCGTGAGGTAGCCCGAGCAGCCCGCGTCGATCGCCCGCAGCAGCAGGCTGTCGTCGGTGGAGCCGGAGATCATCACGATCATCGTCTCCGGCCACCGCGCCTTGATCTCGGTCGCCGTGACCACGCCGTTGCCCCCGGGCATGTCGAAGTCGAGCAGCAGCACGCGCGGCCGGAGGCGCTCCACCAGGGCCACCGCCTCACGCGCCGGTCGCGCCCGACCCCAGCACCTCGATGTCGTCCTCGACGTCGAGCAGTCGGGTCAGGCCCTCCGCGAACATCCGGTGGTCGTCGACGACCACCACGCCGATGGACCCCGGCGTGGCCTGCCGGCCGACGTAGCGCTGGATGGCGCGCATCAGCAGGTCCTCGTCGAGGCGAGGGGGTGCCGACTCGGTGGCGACGGAGGGGTCGTGCGCGGGCTGGCGCGCGGCCTGGCGGAGCCGGCTGGTCAGCTCGGCGCCGTGCTCGGCCGCGGCCCGGATCTGGCCCAGGTACTCGTCCATCGAGCGGCCCTTGACCGCCCGCTCGATGAGCTCGCTGTAGATCAGCATGACGCTGATGACGTTGTTCAGGTCGTGCGCGATGGCGGACAGCTCGCCGGCGTCGGCGGCCGCTGGGGTGACCTCCTCACCCGCCTCCGGCTCCGGCTCGTCCCGGGGTGCGGCCTCGCCCTCGAGCAGCGGCGTGCAGTCGCGGATCGCCAGGGCCACCCGCTGACCCGCGGCGTCGCCGCCGGCCGGACCGAGGCGGACCTCGGCAGGGAACGGCGCACCATGGCGGCGACGCGCGGACAGCAGCAGGTCGACGCCGGCCGGGCGCAGGCCGGGATCGACGGCGCGGTCGGCGACCAGCACGTCGATCGAACAGCCGATCAGGTCCTGGCCGGGCCAGCCGAAGAGCTGCTCGGCCCCCGGGTCCACGCGCTGGATGAGGCCGCTGGCGTCGACCTCGATCACGGCATCGGGAACCGGCGCGGGTCTCGCGCGCCCGTCGTCATCCGGCTCCACCGTCACCCTGCCGCTCCTGGCGCCCGGGGCCGCCGTGCACCGGCCCAACCCAGTCGTACCACACGCACGCCGGAGCCGGCAGGCGCTCCGAACTGCAGGTGCGCAGGTGGCGCGAGGGCGTACGGTGTGATTCAGGCTGCGGCCGGGCGAGGTCCGGCGCGACGCGGCCCCGGCCCAGGGGAGGACGCCATGGCACTGCCGCAACGTCCCGCGCTGTCGAGCGAACCGGCGGAGAGCCTGTTCGACCAGCGCCTGGCGGCGTTGCTCGAGGCGGCCCCCGACGCCCTCGTCTGCGTCGAGCCCAGTGGCCGGATCGCCCAGCTCAACGAGCGGGTCGGCGAGCTCTTCGGCTACGACCGCGACGAGCTGCTCGGCGCCGAGGTCGAGCTGCTCCTGCCGCAGGCCCTGCGAGCCCGCCACGTGCGCCACCGGGCCGGGTTCAACGCCCACCCACGGGTGCGGTCGATGGGCTCGGGCCTGGCCCTGGTGGCCCAGCACCGCAACGGGTCCGAGATCCCGGTCGAGGTGAGCCTGGTGCCGTGGCTCGCCGGCGAGCCGGGGTGGGTGATCGCGGCGATCCGCGACGTCACCGAGCAGCGGGCCCTCGAGGCGGCCTCCGCCGAGAGCGAGGCCCGCCTGCGCCAGATCGCCGAGAGCGTCGACCTGGTCTTCATCCTGCTGCAGCTGCAGCCGCCCGCCTACCTCTACGTGAGCCCCAAGGCAGAGCACCTGATCGGTGCCGGTCGCCAGGCCGCGACCGACGGCGACCTGGCCCACGTGCTCTCGCTCGTGCACCCCGACGACCGCGAGGCGGTGGAGAAGGGGTTCGTGGTCGATGCCCTTCGGGGGCTGCCCGCAGCGTCGGAGCACCGCCTCCTCACCGAGGACGGCCAGCTGGTCTGGGTGCGCGTGGTGGCCACGCCGGTGGACGTGACGGACGGCCCGCCGCAGCGCACGGTGATCACGATGGAGGACGTCACCGCCCGGTTCCTGGTGGCCGAGGCCCTGCGCGAGGCCGAGGCCGCCGCGCGCGCGGCCAACGACTCCAAGAACCAGTTCCTGTCGCGGATGAGCCACGAGCTGCGCACCCCGCTCAACGCCGTGCTGGGCTTCGGCCAGCTCCTCAGCCGACAGCTCGCCGGCACCGAGCACGCCGAGGCCGTGAGCTACGTGCTCAAGGGCGGGCGGCACCTGCTCGACCTGATCAACGACGTGCTCGACATCTCGCGGATCGAGTCCGGACGGATGTCGCTCAGCCTGGAGCCGATCCACCTGGCGAAGCTGGTCGACGAGACCCTGCGGCTCATGGAACCCCTGGCGACGGCCGCGGAGGTGACGTTGCTGCCGGCCGCCGGCGACACCGACGTGCTGGTGCTGGCCGACCGGCAACGGGTCAGGCAGATCCTGCTCAACGTGCTGTCCAACGCCATCAAGTACAACAAGGCGGGCGGACACGTCTGGGTCAGCTGGGTGCTCGACGCCGACGTGGTGCGGGTCAGCGTCCGCGACGAGGGCCCGGGCATCGCCCCCGAGCTGCAGAGCCGACTGTTCCAGCCCTTCGACCGGCTGGGCGCGGAGAGCACTCCGGTCGAAGGTGCGGGGATCGGCCTGGCGCTGACCCGGTCGCTCGCCGAGCTGATGGGCGGCACCGTGGGGGTCAGCTCCACCCCGGGGCACGGGGCCACCTTCACGGTGACCCTGCCCGCAGGGCTGGGCGCCGACCTGCAGGCGGGGCCCCTGATGGCTGACCGGGTGGCCGCCGCGGGGGCCGGCTCCGGGCGCTGCGCGCAGGCCGGCTCCGTCACCCATACCCGTGCGGCGACGCTGCTCTACATCGAGGACAACGAGCCCAACGTCCACGTGGTCGAGCACCTGCTCGCCCTGCGGCCGGGGTGGAGTCTGATCCACGCTCCGCTGGGGCAGCTCGGGGTCGAGCTGGCCCGGGCCCACCACCCTGACCTCGTGCTGCTCGACCTGCACCTGCCCGACCAGTTCGGCGGCGAGGTGCTGCTGGCGCTGAAGCGGCGCGACGACACCAAGGACATCCCCGTGGTGATCCTCAGTGCCGACGCGTCTCCGGGCCTGGCGTCGCGGCTCGTGCTCGCCGGCGCCGACCGCTTCATCACCAAGCCGCTCGACGTCGAGGTCGTGCTCGCGCTGCTCGACGAGGTGTCCCTCGGGCGACTGCGAGCCGAGCAGGGTTCCGAGCAAGGGGGCCGCGTTGACTGAGCAGCGGGGAACGGGTGCCGGCCTCGCCGGCGGAGGCGACGGCGCCGCCATCCTCGTCGTCGAGGACTTCGCCGCGCTGCGCGTGCTGCTGACCAAGGTGCTCGGCACGGCGGGCCACCGCATCACCGCGGCCGAATCGGCGCAGGCAGCCCAGGCCGCGTGCGAGGCAGCCGACTTCGACCTGGTCGTCACCGACGTGGCGATCCCGGGAGGCAACGGAGCCGACCTCGCGAGGCTGGTCGCCGCCACCCGGCCGGGGCTGCGGGTGCTCTTCGTGTCGGGCAGTGCCCCCGACGACCTCGACCTGCAGGTGCCCGGCGCCCGCACCGACTTCCTCCAGAAGCCCTTCGACATCGACGAGCTGGTCGAGCGGGTGGATGTCCTGCTCGACGCAGACTCCGGGTGACGCACGCGCCGGGACGCCGAGCGACAGCTCCGCCGACCTCGGCGAGGGTTCTGCCACGCAGGGGGCGACACCGTGGCCGGTCATCGGACTTGGCGGTTACGTCGGTGTCGGCGGGCTGGCCCTACTGGTTACGAGGCGTCGGCGACAGCAGACCGACTGAATCGGCATCTTCTTGAACTGGCCTTGAGGCACAGCACAGTTCGCGCAGAGCCAGCCCGTCGAGAGTGTGGGAACTCGGGTGCGATCACGCACCCCTTCCTAGGTAGAAAGAAGGCGAGCTCAGTGCTGATGGTCGTGCACATGCCGATGATGGACGGGGTGGAGGCCGCGGCGGCCATCCGTGCCGGCCTGCCGCCGGAGCACCAGCCGCGGATCGTCGCCATCACCGCCAACGCGATGGAGGGCGACCGCGAGCGGCTGCTCGCTTCAGGGATGGACGCCTACCTGAGCAAGCCGGTCCAGCTCGCGGACCTGTCCGCCGCCCTCAACGCCGTCGTGACTGTCTGAACCCGGTTCACGGGCGTCCTGACTACCGCAGCGCCCTGATGGTGATGGCGCGGCTCACGCCGTCGGCCCACCACGTGCCGTAGAGCTGGGTGCCGGCGCGGACGGCGACATAGCCCGCCACCAGGACCAGCAGTGTGGCGAAGGCTCTGGTGAGCGCTGCCCCGGAAACCTTCTCGGAGAGCCGCTTTCCGATGAGGGAGCCGATGATCGCGGCAGCGGTGAACGGGACCACGACGTTCCAGGCGATGGCGCCGTGGCCGAGCCGCTCGACGAAAGCGGCGAGACCCGTGATCGAGATGATGACCAAAGACGTCCCGACGGCGGTCGGCATGCCGAAGCCCATGGCCAGCACCAGGGCCGGCACGATGATGAAGCCACCACCGACTCCGAGGAACCCGGTCAGGAAGCCCACCAGGAGAGCCACGGCCACCACCCGGGCCACCTGCGCGGCACCCGTCTGCGGTGGGTGGTCGCGGGCCTCCTCAACGCGTCGCGATCGGCGGTACATGGCCGCGGCGGCAAGGAGCATCAGGGCGGCGAAGGCGAGCAGCAGCACCTGCGGGTCGACCATCCGGTTGAGCAGGGAGCCACCGATGGAGGCAGGGATGCCCAGGGCCCCGAAGACGAGCGCGGCCCGCCAGTCGACGCGACCGGCCCGCGCGTGACTCACCGACGCCGCGATCGCGGTCACGCCGACGATGACGAGCGATGCGGTCGTGGCCGACTGGGGGTCGAGGTAGAGGGCGTAGACGAGCACCGGAACCGCGAGGATCGAGCCGCCGCCGCCGAGGGCGCCCATGGACAGTCCGATGACCGCACCGGCCACGATGGCAATGGCGACCTCCACGCGTCAGCTCGTCGCTCGTCGGGAGACCATGCGACCACTATACCCCGGGGGGTATAGTGGTCGCATCCACAACACCAGAACTGAAGGAGTCGACCCATGTGTAGCCCCGCTTCCTGCCCGACGTGCGGCAAGGCGACCTGGACCGGCTGCGGCATGCACGCG
The DNA here is from genome assembly GCA_963806295.1 of uncultured Actinomycetota bacterium. Classification (GTDB taxonomy): domain Bacteria; phylum Actinomycetota; class Actinomycetes; order Actinomycetales; family Dermatophilaceae; genus Fodinibacter. Next base: position 222,476 of record CAWDXP010000017.1, read on the forward strand.
GACCAGGTGATGGCCCGCGTCCCCGCTCCGTCCCGCTGTGAGTGCAGGTCGACGCCCGCCCAGCCGGCCGCGTGGTACCCGCGGACCGGCGGCCAGCTGCGCTCGTGAGCCTCACCACCCAGCGGGCGGCAGCGTGCGCGCGGCCCCTGGCGCCCGGTCGAGCAGGCTGGGGGAGGCGGCACACCGCGGCCACCCTCGTGCTGGTGCCCGCCCTGGGGTGGTTCTACGGCTCGTCGGCGGGGCCGGTCACCGGCGTCGCCTGGGTGGCCGGCGTCGGCCTCCTGGCGGTGATGGGTGCCGTCACCCTTGCCACCTACCTGCGACCTGAGGGTGGGCTCGTGCGGGCCACGCTGACGCCGTGCGCGGCAGCCGCGCCGCTGCAGATGGTGCTCGCGGCGTTCTGTCTCTACCTCGGCGCGGACCTCCCGCTGCGCTGGTTCGCCGCCTTCGCGCTGGCCGGTGTGGCCCTGGCTCGGCGCACGACCGGAACGTCGACCTGTTCGGTCGTCGGTCGCGGCAGCGCCGCTTCCTGAGCCGCCTCAGCCCATCGAGCCGCCCCCCAGGCGGGGACCGAACGACGAGAGGCGCCGGGGTGGACACCCCGGCGCCTCTCGTGTCCGTTGGGCTCGCTCAGGACGCGCGGGGGTGGGCCAGCGCCCAGGCGCCATAGCCGCCCAGGATGTCCGACACGTCGGTGAAGCCCTTGGTGCGCAGCAGGCTCGCTGCGACGCTGCTGCGCCAGCCGCCGGCGCAGTAGAGCAGCACCGGCCGGTCGGCGTCGAGCTCGCTCGCTCGGGTGGCCAGCTCGGCCAGCGGGATGTGCCGCGCCCCGGGGACCATCCCGGCGACGACCTCGCCGGCATTGCGGATGTCGACCACCTGCACGTCGGCGTCGGCCACCGCCTCGTCCGCGGCAGGTGCACCGAGGCGGCTGGCCTGCTCGACCTCGCCCTGGTGCGAGAGGAAGTAGGCCTGCGGGTCGGGCAGGTAGCCCACGACGTTGTCGAAGCCGATGCGCGCGAAGCGGGTCGCGACCTCCTGCTCGGTCCCTTCGGGCGCGATGATCACCACCTTCTGCTCGGGGGTGAACACCATCCCGACCGTCTCGGCCATCCGGCCGTCGGCGGGTACGTTGACCGAGCCGCGCAGGTGGCCGGCGGAGAACTCCTGGACGTCTCGCGCGTCGTGCAGCACGGCCCCCGCGGCCAGGGCCTCCTCGACCTGGCTGTCGGTCAGTGCGGCCACCGTCGCGTCGGTGTCGCGCACCTCCCGCTCCCGCTTGTTCAAGGTCGCGTTGTAGATGAAGTACCCGGGGGCGGTGGGCTGTCCCTCGGTGACCACGGCGAGGAACTGCTCCTCGGACATGGGCTGGCAGGCGTAGTTGAAGGCCCGCTGGTTGCCGATCGTCGACTGCCGCTCGGTGGACAGGTTCTTGCCGCAGGCCGAGCCGGCGCCGTGCGCGGGAAAGACGCGCACCTCGTCCGGCAGGCTCATCAGCTTGTGCTGCACCGAGTCGTAGAGCATCCGGCCGAGCTCGTCGGCGGTCACGCCGACCGAGGCCAGCAGGTCGGGCCGGCCGACGTCGCCGATGAACAGGGCGTCCCCGGTGAGCACGCCGTATGCCGTCTCGTCGCCGGGGTGCTCGAAGACCAGGATGCTGATCGACTCAGGCGTGTGGCCGGGCGTCGTCATGACCTCGAGGGTCACCTCGCCGAGGCTGATCCGGTCGCGGTCGGAGAGGTGGCGGATGGGGAAGTCGGCGGACGCTGCTGCGCCGTAGCCGATCCAGGCGCCCGTCTCCCGGGCGAGCTCGAGGTGCCCCGAGACGAAGTCGGCGTGGAAGTGGGTGTTGATCACGCCCACGATGGTGAGGCCCAGGGCGCGGGCGTCGTCGAGGTACTCCCCGACGTCCCGGCGCGGGTCCACCACGACCGCCTGGCCGGTCGACTCGTCGCCGATGAGGTAGGACGCCTGGGACAGGCAGTCGAGGTAGTACTGCGTGAAGAGCATGTGGTGTTCCTCCGTGGGTGTCGGGTGTACTTCACTATACCCCGGGGGGTATAGTGAAGTACATGGTGCGACTCGTAGACATCCAGACCCTCATGGCCCGGCACGCCGACGGGGCGTTCGTCCTCGACGTGCGTGAGCCGGTCGAGTACGTCAGCGGCCACGTGCCCGGCGCCGTGCTCGCGCCGATGAGCCGGATCACCTCGGCCCTCGGCCCGGTCCCGCGTGACCGCGTCGTGCACGTCATCTGCCAGAGCGGCAACCGCAGCCGGTCGATGGCCGACCTGCTCACCTCACTCGGCTACGACGCGGTGTCCGTCGAGGGCGGCACGTCCGCCTGGGTGGCAGCCGGCGGCCCGGTCGTCCGCGGCCCGATGGCGGCATGATGAGGTGGGTCAGGTGAGCGCCGACCAGTCGCTCTCAGGGGGAGAGGCGCCCCTGTCGGCTGAGGACACCGCCGAGTCGACGAACGACGTTGCCGCCCATCACAGCCCGGTACCCGACCCGGACGAGATGAAGGCGGTTGTCACACGACTCAACCGCGCCCGGGGGCAGCTCGGCGGCATCGTCAAGATGATCGAGGACGGTCGCGACTGCCAGGACATCGTCACCCAGCTCTCCGCGGTCTCCAAGGCCGTCGACCGCGCCGGGTTCGCCGTCATCGCCCTCGGCCTGCGCCAGTGCATCGTCGACCCGGGCTCGCAGCAGGTGGATGTCGACGCCATGGAGAAGCTGTTCCTGTCGCTGGCCTGAGGGCCGCCCGCCGGGAGGGGCCATGACGGCACGCCGTCGACGGGCCTGACCGTCAGTCGCTCCGACGGTCGGGTTCGCTCACGCCGACCTCCAGAAGCGGACCGGCACGAACCGTGGAGTACGTGCGGCGTAGTCGGCATATCCGTCGAACCGCAGGGCCAGGCGGGTCTCCTCCCACCGTGCCTTTGCGTTCAGGAGCAGGACCAGCGCCGCGAGCGTGAGAAGCCTGAGCACGCTTCCCGACGCCACCGTGATCGAGGCCATCATGAGCATCAAACCGCTGTAGATGGGGTGCCGTGCGTACCGGTAGAGGCCTCCGGTGCGCAGCTGCGCGTGGGCGTTCGGCAACGGCGTGGCCGTCAGGCCTCGGCCGAGTCCGGTGGCCCCGATGACCATCACCGCGAGGCCCAGCACGGTGGCCGCACTGCAGGCGACGGTCAGGGCTGTGGGAACCGGCCAGTCATCGCGGCTCGGGAGGAGCACCAGGATGCCGATCAGCAGGAACTGCCCGGCGACCAGTAGCCGGGCGGTCCTGACGTCACCAGGGGCCGCGCTGCCTTCGTTCGCAGCGGTGTCCGTGCTTGGGCTCATCTGGTCGCTTTCCTTCACAGAGGGGCGAATGGCGTCGGCCGAGGGGTGGGGTGCCGAGGCCTCGCGGACATGGGTTGTGCCGAGGCCTCGCGGACATGGGTGAGGCCCATCATCCCTCGGCGCTCATGGCGCTCATGGCTGCGGTGCCGCTGTGAGCGCCCTCACCTCTGCCGGTCAGCCCGCGTGAAGGGGCAGACACTTCCGGCCTGGACGCGACCGTCGAGAAGGTGACGGACTACCCGACCATCGCCGGCTACGGCGTGATGTCCACCCCGGGCCTGGTCGTCGACGAGAAGGTGGTCGTGTCCGGCCGGGTGCCCAGGGCTGCGGAGGTCAGGATGCTGCTCGCCGGGGCTGCGTCCGCCTGAGCCGAGAAGGCTGATGTATCCCTTCGCGGGGCTCACCCGTCCAAGTAGGTGACCGGCCCCGCTCGGGGGCCGAACCACCGAAGGAGCACAATCCCATGACTGCCAACGTCGGCTCCACCGACAAGATCGTCCGCCTCGTCCTCGCCCTGGTGGCCTTCGTGTTCGCGTTCGTCACCGGCATCGGCACCGCCCTCGGCATCGTGCTCGCCGTCGTGGGCGTGGTGCTCGCGGCGACCGCGTTCACCGGCTTCTGCCCGATCTACCGGGTCTTCGGGATGAGCACCTGCCCGGTCCGCCGCTGAGCCCTCGGGCACGGCGGCCTAGATTCGACCCATGGCCCTCGACCCCGACGTCCTCGCGGCGGAGCTGCCCGGGCTCGCGCGGTACGCGAGGTACCTCACCAGGAATGCTGCTGACGCGGACGACCTGGTGCAGGACACCCTCGAGCGAGCCGTCGCACGCGGCGACACCTTCCGCGGCGACAGCTCGCCGACCACCTGGCTGCACCGGGTCATGCATCGCCGCTTCCTCGACACGCGCCGCCGCCGCACCCCGGAGCCGACCCCGGACGACGAGCTGCTCGCCCGCGTCGAGGCCGCCTGGCGCGACGACGCCTACACCGTCGACCCCGAGGTGGTGCTCGGCCGGGCCGAGGTGCAGTCCCAGCTGCGCGACGCGCTGGTGCACCTGCCCGTCATCCTGCGCTCGGCCGTGGTGCTGCACGACATGCAGGGGCTGACCTCGCTCGAGGTCGCGACCGTGCAGGGCATCGGCCTCCCTGCCGCCAAGCAACGCCTGCGCCGGGGCCGGGCGCTGCTGGTCAGCCTGCTCGCGGACGACGACGACCGACGCCAGGCCATGAAGGGAGTTCCGATGCGCTGCTGGGAAGCACGGTCCCTCGTGGGGGACTACCTCGACGACGAGCTGGGCGCGCGCGAACGCGCCCTGCTCGAGGGCCATCTCGCCACCTGCCCCACGTGCCCGGGCCTGTACACCAGCATCGTCGGGGTGTCGGCAGCGGTCGGCCGGCTGCGTGACCCCGACTCGGTGGTGCCGCCCGACATCGCGCGCCGCCTCGCCGGCACCGGCCGCGCGGAGTAGGCCGGCTCAGCCGGTGACGACCTCGCCGCCGGCCTGCTGCCAGGCCGTGATCCCACCCTCGAGGTGGTAGGCGTCGGTGAATCCCTGGCCGGTCATCTCGGCCACCGCCACGCCGGAACGGTTGCCGGAGCGGCAGTAGACGGCATACGGCGCGTTCGGGTCGAGCGCCGTGAGCTGTGCGGTGAAGTCCGGCGACTCCACGTTGATGTTGACGGCGCCCGGCAGGTGTCCCTGGGCGTACTCCTCGGGGGTGCGCACGTCGAGGATGGTCGTGCCGGGCAGCTTGAGCGCGGCCGCGAAGTCGGCGGCCCCGATCTTTCCGCCGTTGGCCGGGGCGGCCGCTGCCGTGGGCCCGGCGGAGACGGCGACCGTGCTGTCGCCGCCGCCGGAGCAGCCGGAGGTGACGAGCGTCGCGGCCAGGATGGCGGCGAGGGCGAGGGCGGCGGTGGGGCGACGGGTCACAGCGGTTCTCCTGAGGTCGAGGCTGACGGAACGGGGGTGCGGAGGTACTCGTGGTCACCGAGCAGCTCCAGGCGGCGCCACAGCACGCTGCCCGGAACGGACTGGCTGGCGTGGCAGGCGATCGCCATGCGCTGGCGCCTGCGGTCGACGGCCACCTCCGTCAGCTCACCCCGGGGGTAGCCGACGAAGGAGGTCCCGTACTCGGCATTGAGGGCGTCGGCGACGGCGTCGGGAAGGGCCCAGCCGAGCACCGGCAGGCCCCAGCGCTCGGCGGCCGCGATCGCGGCCAGCGAGGCGGCCTCGTGGTCGGGATGTCCGGTGACCCCCGAGGCGGGGTCGAAGACGAGGATGCCGTCGGGCAGGGACTGCTCGAGGTGCCGCGTCCACGTCCGCGGCCAGGACGGCCGGGTCCAGGGTGGCCAGCGCGCCGTCGGGGTGGCTGAGTGCCGTGGTGGAGGCGATGCCGATCACGGCGCCGGCCGCGGCGAGCTCCTCGGCACGCACCGTGGCGAGGTCGGCGGCATCGGCCCCGAGGGTCGAGGCCTCGCCGCGCGTCAGGCAGAGCATCGACACGTCGGCGCCGTCCTGGACGAGGCGGTCGAGGAGGGCACCGAGAGCGAACGACTCGTCGTCGGGGTGCGCCACGACGACCAGGACACGGTCCCAGTCCGGCGGCCAGGTGTGCGGGGTCATGGTGTTCATTCCGGCACGCAGATCTCGTGGCGGGCGGCGGCGCGCACGGTGAGCGCGCCCACCGCGAGGACCAGCAGCGTGGTGCCACCCAGCAGCAGCGCCGCCACCACGTCGTAGGCGGCCTGCGGGCGCGCCGCGGCCATGGTGATGGCGGCTGCGGACGCGGCCGCCAGTGGGAACGTGTAGGCCCAGGCCGGGAGCGCGAAGGGTAGCCGGCGCAGCCGCGGCACCTGGGCGAGGAGCAGCACGACGAAGAACATCGCAGCGGCGTAGAGGATCCGTACGACGGGGCCGCCGGTCACGCCGGTGAGTGCCTCCCAGGAGAGCATGGCCACGGCCGGTGGGGCGATGAAGATCGCGATGGTGGGCAGCAGCTTTGCCGGCAGGGGCGGGTCGTGCAGCAGCACCCGGTGCAGCAGCAGGGGCAGCAGGCCCAGCCAGAAGACGATGCCGACGCCGAAGGCGAACCAGGCGAGCTCCACGGATCCGAGCCGGGCGGCTGCCAACGGAGTGATCACGTTGCCGACCACGGGGATGAACCACGCGGGGGTCATCGCGCCGGGGCCGATGTCGGGTCGCGAGAACCAGGCGCTCAGCACGGCGACGGTGGCGGCGAGGTGCCCCACGGCGCCGATCCACCACAGGGCCGAGGCGAGCGCCGGCGCCACGGACTGCCCGGCCGTGGCGAGCACGAGCACCGAGATGGTGATGGTGGGCGCGAAGGTCATCCGCACCGGGTGGCGCAGCTCGGCCCGCGCAGCGGCAGGGTGGCGCGCCCACTTGAGCGCGTAGAGCACGCCCACGACCACGAACACCGCAGTCGCCAGCGCGAGGAACGCGAGTGACGGCCACAGCGGCACGCCCCACACCGTGGCGGCGCGTCTCCAGGCGAGCGAGAGCCCGCCCAGGCCCATGACAGCGGCGAACAGGGTCACCGGCAGGTGGGCGAGCGACGCGGACCGACCCAGCTGCGCGGGCACGGCCGCAGGCAGGGTCGAGGTGGTGGTCGCAGTGTTCGTCATGGGCGTCTCCTTGTCCGTCCTCACATTATACCCCTGGGGGTATAGTGTCACAGCGACAACGAGCCGGCGCGGTGCGGCGTCGGTCACCCTGCGCGGTGAGCACGCCCACCATCCCGGCGTGGGCGTACGCCACCACGGGCTGCTCACCCCTCACCGACGCGCACACCCACGTGGCGGTCATCGCCGACACGTCGGCGACCCGGCCGATCCGGAACAGCGAGGCGGTCTCCTCCACTGCGGGGTCCTCGCCGGCGCGCAGGACGGTCTGCACCCCGGGGGAGAGGGCCAGGGCACTGATGACGACCGCGACGTTGTCGAGGTCGTCCGACCCCAGTGCCGCCAGGGCACGTGCCCGGGGCAGGCCGACCTGCTCGAGCACCGCCAGCTCCGCTGCGTCGCCGATGACGACCGGTAGCCCGCTCGAGCGGGCGTGCGGGAGGTTCGCCGCCTGGGCGACCCGCTCGACGACGACGCAGGGCACCCGGAGCTCGCGCAGCAGCTGACCCACGCGCAGTCCGACCTGACCGAGCCCGGAGATCACCACGTGGTGACGCACGGGGATGCTTCGCGGCCCCACCAGGGTGGTGGTGCGAGGGCTGACGATCCACTCGACGAGACCGGCCACGAGAGCGCCGGTGAAGCCGATGCCGGTGAGCATGAGCAACGCCGAGACGACCAGGTACCAGCCGGGCGCGTCGTGGGTCGGCGCGTCCGCAGGACCGACCGTCGCCACGAGCCGGGTCGAGGCGTAGAAGGCGGCGAGGACCCCCTCGTGGAGCACCAGCACGGCAAGTACCCATTCGATCGTGATGATCGAGGCGAGCCCGAGCAGCCCTGCGACGAGAAGGCCGTCCGCGCCCCCGTGGCGGCGCGGCATCCACGGGGCCAGTCGCTCCCTCGGGCCGGGGCGATGTGGTGTCCAGGGCTCCGCGACGGTCACGCCGTCGTGGTCCACGAAGGCCCGCGCGATGCTCCCCTCGGTCAGTACCGCGAGTGCATCGGGTCGGACGCACGCCGCCACGACAGAGGGGGCGGCGACGTCCGCGGGCGAGGTGACCGTGCAGTTCGGTACCACCGAGGCCAGCTGTCGACCGATCGTGCGGTCGAACACCGAGACCACCATCGGAACCCCCGGTTGGAGGTTCTCGGCCAGCAGCGCGTGACGCAGCGCGACCACGTCGCCGCGCACGATGACGGCGACGCCGGCGACGTGCTCGGCGAAGGCGCTGCGCAGTGCGGGCTCGTCGGGGGCGTGCAGGTGGATGGTCTCGGCGCCCTCCTCGGTGAGCAGGGTGCACAACAGCCGGGTGGCCTCGAGGTCCCCGATGACGACGATGCGTGGGGGAGGGGTCATCTGGTGCTCTCGGGTCGAGGAGTATCGCCGGCTCGCTTCGACCGTATACCTGCAGGGGTATGCCTGTGGTGTGACCACACGCACACCCGACTGATACCCCTATAGGGTATACGGTCAAGGCACCCACCCACGTCGAAGGAGACGCCATGGCAGACGTCGTGATCCTCGGGGCAGGCGTCTCCGGGCACACCGCTGCGCTGCACCTGAGCCGCATGCTTCCCAAGGGACACACCGTCACGGTCGTGTCACCGAACTCGCGCTGGAACTGGATCCCGAGCAACATCTGGGTCGGCGTCGGCAAGATGAGCAAGGAGGCCGTCGTCTTCCCGCTCGCACCGGTCTACGCGAAGAAGGGCATCCGCTTCCGCCAGGCCAAGGCCGTGGCCATCCGGCCCGAGGGCGACCTCGACGGCGCACGCGGTGCGGTCGACATCGTGCACACCAGCCCGGAACGCGCCGGCGAGGAGGAGCGGCTCCGCTACGACTACCTGATCAACGCCACCGGGCCGCAGCTGAAGTTCGGCATGACCCCCGGTCTCGGGCCCGATGGTGGCCACACCGTCTCGGTCTGCACCGCCGACCACGCGATCGCCGCGGCGGCGCGGCTGCGCGAGACCATCGACGTGCTCCGCACCGGCACCCCGCAGACCCTCGTCGTCGGCATGGGGCACGGCACCTGCACGTGTGAGGGCGCGGCCTTCGAGTACGTCTTCAACGTCGACCACGAGCTGCGTGAGGCCGGCGTCAGGCACCTGGCCCGGCTGGTGTACCTCACCAACGAGGCCCAGCTCGGCGACTTCGGCGTCGACGGCATGACCTTCGCCGAGCACGGCTTCCAGACCACCTCGGAGCTGTGGACCTCGAGCCTGTACCGCGAGCGCGACGTGGAGCCGATCCTGGGCGCCCACGTGCACCGGGTCGAGCCCGGCGTCGTGCACTACGAGACCCTCGACGGCCAGCTGCACGAGCTCGCGTTCGACTTCGGGATGCTGCTGCCCCCGTTCGGCGGCGTGCCGATGCAGGCGTTCGACCGCGACGGCGTCGACATCACCGCACAGCTCTTCGCGCCGAGCGGCTTCATGAAGGTCGACGCCGACTACACCCCCAAACCGTACGAGGACTGGCGCGGCGACGACTGGCCGAAGACCTACCAGGCGGTCGGCCACCCGAACGTCTTCGCGGTCGGCATCGCCTTCGCCCCTCCCCACCAGATCTCCCGCCCGCGCAAGAGCGCCAACGGCACGGTCATCGCGCCGTCACCACCGCGCACCGGGATGCCGTCGGGGATCATGGGCAAGACCGCCGCGCTGACCATCGTCGACCGCATCACCCACGGTGACGACCGGCCGGCCCACGAGGCGTCGATGGCCCGGATGGGCGCTGCCTGCGTCGCGTCCGCGGGGACCGGCCTGCGCAGCGGGTCGGCCGCCGCGATGACGATGATGCCGGTCGTTCCGGACTACTCGCGCTTCACCACCGGTCGCGACCTGGCCGACACGAGGGGCGAGATCGGCCTCAGCGGCCACTGGGCCAAGCTGATGCTGCACTACCTGTTCATCTACAAGGCCAAGGGCCGTCCCGGCTGGCAGCTGATCCCGGAGTGAATGACATGAGCCACGAGACGTCCAGCCCCGCCCACGACCTGCGCAGCGCGCCGCTGCCCACCGCGAAGACGCTGCGGATGCGGAAGAACCTGCCCTACCAGACCTACCGGTTCGCCGTCTTCAACGTGCGGATCATGCGGATGGTGCTCAAGGGTCACCACTAGCCCGGCACGGAGCCCTGCTTCACGAAGGCTTCACACTCGGCAGCGGGGTCGCTTCATCCTCACCCGGTTACCTCGGTGGTGGGACAACACCACCCGAACCCACCACCTGAGGAGCACACCATGAGCACCACGATCCGCGTGACGGCTGCCGCCCTGGGAGTCGGCGCCCTCCTGGCCGGGGGCATGGTCGTCAGCCAGGCGTCCGCCACCACCACCTCCGCGCCCTCGGCCACGGCCGACAGCACCCTGTCCAGCGCCCTGGCCTTCTCCCGCGAGGAGGAGCGGATGGCCCGCGACCTGTACGCCGCGCTGGCGAAGAAGTACGACGGCGCCCGGCCCTTCAGCATGATCACGAACAGCGAGGACCGGCACTTCGACGCGATCGGCACCCTGCTCAAGCAGTACAACGTCAAGGACCCGTCGGCCGGCAAGGCCGCCGGCGTCTACGCCATCCCGGCCATCCAGGAGCTCTACGACGGCTGGCTCGCCAAGGGCAGCACCTCCATCGCGGCCGCCTACCAGGTCGGCGTCGATCTCGAGAAGCGCGACATCGCCGACCTGAACAAGGCCATCGCCGCGAGCTTCCCGGCCGACGTCGACACCGTGCTGGGCCAGCTCCTCAAGGGGTCGCAGAACCACCTCGCGGCCTACCAGCGCGGCGTCAGCGGCGACCTCGGCACCGGCGCAGGGATGATGGGCAACCGCTCCGGCAGCGCCACCACCCCGGGACGCGGCGGCATGCGCGGCAACGGCATGGGCAACGGCCAGGGCGCCGGCAACGGCACGGGCATGCGCGGCGGCAACGGCGGCGGAATGGGCGGGGACTGCCCCTACACCGAGGCGGACGCCACCTGACCGTCTCTCGCCAGAGGTAGCCGGGCCGTGAAGGTCGCACCGCGACCACGGCCCGGCGACTGCGCGTCGAGGCTGCCGCCGTGCCCGCGGATGATGCCGCGGGCGATGGTGAGGCCGATGCCCGAGCCGGTGTCCGCCCCCGGCCGGCGTCGGTCCGGCACCCGGTAGAACCGCTCGAAGACCCGTTCCAGGTCCTCGGCCGCCAGGCCCTCGCCGGTGTCGGTCACGGCGACCGACGCGAGGCCTCCGTCGACCGAGACCTCGACGTCGATCCGCCCACCGGGAGCCGTCGCGCGAAGCGCGTTCCCCACGAGGTTGGTGACGACCTGGGCGAACCGGTCGGCATCCACGAGAACGGGGACGGGGCCGCCCGGCATCCCCAGGTGCAGTGCCACGCCGGCGTCGTCGGCCTGGGGGCGCAGCCGCTCCGCGGCGTCGGTGACCACGGACCGCAGGTCGGCCGCAGCCAGCACGAGCCCCAGGCGGCCCTCCTCGGTGCGCGACAGGGCCGAGAGGTCGTCGGAGAGCCGCCGCAGGCGGCGCACCTCGTCGCTCACCAGGCCGAGGCGCTCCGGGCCGACCGGCAGGACACCGTCGATCATGCCCTCGACCGACCCCTCGATGACGGTGAGCGGAGTGCGCATCTCGTGGGCCACCTCGCCGAGCAGGCGCACGCGTCGCGACTCGGTCTCGGCCAGGGTGTGCCCCAGCGTGTTCACGTCGTCGGCCAGGAGGGCCAGCTCGTGCTCCTGGGGGCGGTGCACGTGCACGTCGTAGCGCCCGGCGGCGATCTCTCGGGTGGTCTCACCGAGCTGGCGCAGGGGCCGCACCAGGCGCTGGGCGGCGAAGATCCCGAACACCGTGGCGGCGACGACACCGACGAGGATGCCGACCAGCAGGGCCTGGGTGACGGCGTCCGCCACCTGCCCCCGCAGTGATCCCTGGTGGCCCGGCCCCTGGCCCGGGCCCATCATCGGCCCCTCCCCACCCGTCATCCGGTCGAACAGGGCAGGCGTGAGCAGGCGGACGACGAGGAAGGTGGCCAGCCCTCCGAGCAGCGCCACGAGCACGTGGGAGAGGACGAGCCGGGCGGCGAGCCGGTTCACGAGCCGCTCCGCACCGGGCTGAGGAGGAACTTGTAGCCGACGCCCCGCACGGTGCCGATGACGCGGGGGTCGGTCGCGTCGTCACCAAGCGCACGGCGCAGGCTGCGCACGTGGACGTCGACGACCCGCTCGTCGCCGTAGAAGTCGTAGCCCCAGACGTCCTCGAGGAGCTGGGCACGCGAGAACACCCGGCCCGGCGAGGAGGCGAGCGCATGCAGGAGGTCGAACTCCAGCGTGGACAGGCGCACCTCGGCACCGTCGACGGCGAGCTCACGGCGGCGCTCGTCGAGGGTCAGCTGCTCGAATCGCAGCACGTGGTCGTCGTCGGGGGCGGGAGCGCCACGGGCCGCGGACCGGCGCAGCACCGTCCCCACCCGGGCCACGACCTCCCGGGGGGAGAACGGCTTGGTGACGTAGTCGTCTGCGCCGGTGCGGAGCCCGACGAGGGTGTCGACCTCGTCGGCGCGGGCCGTCACCAGCACGACGTAGACGTCGGACGACTTGCGGATGGTGCGCAGCACCTCGAGACCGTCGAGGTCGGGCAGGCCGATGTCGAGCAGCACGACGTCGGGCTGGGTGCCGTCGGTCGCCAGCGCCCGGCGCAGCGCCTCCGCGCCGGTGCCGGCCTCGGCCACCACGAAGCCGTCGTGCTCGAGGTAGGCGCGCAGCACCGCGCGGATCTCCGGCTCGTCGTCGACGACGAGCACGCGTCGGGCCACGGGGACCTCCTGGTCGGGTGAGACCCAGCGTAGGAGGCCCGCCTGTGCGCGGCGGTGCGGCGCGGCGACCTCCTGCGTGATCCTGTGTGGCCGGTCGAAGGATGTGTGGCGTCTGACATCCTTGCGTGGTGTTCCTGACGCGCGCGGGCTCGGTGTCCCGCCGGCGATTCGCATTTCGGCACCCCGCCCAGGTCGTGGTCACTGCGTTCGCGGCGGCCGTCCTCGTGGGCACCGTGCTGCTGATGCTCCCCGTCTCGCGGGCTGGGGAGGGTGGGGCACCCTTCGTCACGGCCATCTTCACAGCGACGAGCGCGGTCTGCGTCACGGGACTGACGACGGTCGACACCGCAACGTACTGGAGCACGACCGGTCAGGCGGTCATCCTCGCGCTGATCCAGGTCGGTGGGTTCGGGATCATGACCCTTGCTTCCCTCATCGCCCTGTTCCTCTCGCGCCGGATGGGCCTGAGCACCCGCCTCACGGCGGCGGCAGAAACCAAGAGCGTGGGACTCGGCGACGTGCGCCGGGTCCTGCGCGGGGTCTTCCTCGTCACGGTCGTCGTGGAGTCCCTCGTCGCGGTGCTGCTCACCCTGCGCTTCCGCGGGACCTACGACGACACCTGGGGCACGGCCACCTGGCACGGCGTCTTCCACGCGGTGTCGGCGTTCAACAACGCGGGATTCGCCCTGTTCAGCGACAACCTGATGGGCTTCCTGACCGACGGCCTCGTGCTGATGCCCATCTCGATCGCGATCGTCATCGGTGGTGTGGGCTTCCCGGTGCTCGTCGAGCTCGTCCGCAACCGCCGGGCCCGCACCTGGAGCCTGCACACGCGCCTGACCCTCGCCATGACGGGGGTCCTCCTCGCCGGCGGCACGGCCTTCATCACGCTCACGGAGTGGGGGAACGAGGCCACCCTCGGGCCGCTCGGACCGGTGGACAAGCTGCTCGGGGGCTGGTTCCACGCGGTGCAGCCGCGCACCGCGGGGTTCAACGCCTGGGACTACGGGGGAGTGACCGACGAGACGCTGTTGGGCACCATGATCCTGATGTTCATCGGAGGCGGATCGGCGGGCACGGCCGGCGGCCTGAAGGTCACCACCTTCATCGTCCTCTTCTTCGTCATCGTCGCGGAGGTGCGCGGTGACGACGACGTGATCGCCTTCGACCGGCGCATCGACCACCGCGTCGTGCGCCAGGCCACGACCGTCGCCCTCCTCGGTGTCGCCGCAGTGATGGGCGGCACGATGTTGCTCACCGAGCTGACCGACCTGCCGTTCCGGGACGTGCTCTTCGAGACGACCTCGGCCTTCGCCACGGTGGGCCTGTCCACGGGCATCACCCCCGAGGTCGGTGATCCCGGGCAGCTGGTGCTCGTGGCGCTGATGTTCCTCGGGCGACTCGGCCCGATCACCCTGGTGTCGGCGCTCGCCCTGCGGGAGCGGAACCGCCGCTACCGCTACCCGGAAGGAGCACCCCTCATTGGCTAGGAAGATCGGGCAGTCCGGAGGAGTCGTCGTCATCGGCCTGGGCCGGTTCGGCAAGTCCCTCGCCGACGAGCTGGAACGCGACGGCGTCCAGGTGCTCGCCATCGACAACGACCCCAAGCGTGTCCAGGACCTGGCAGGCCGGTGGACCCACGTCGTCCAGGCCGACTCCACCGACATCCAGGCGATGGAACAGCTCGGGGTCGGCGAGTTCTCCAAGGCCGTCGTCGGCATCGGCCACAACCTCGAGGCGAGCGTGCTCACGGCGTTCGTGCTGCGCAAGCTCGGTGTGGGCGACATCTGGGCCAAGGCGATCACCACCTCGCAGGGGGAGATCCTGTCGCAGGTGGGGGTGTCGCACGTCGTGCGCCCCGAGCACGCGATGGGCAAGCGCGTCGCCCACTTGGTTCGCGGTCGGATGCAGGACTACATCGAGTTCGACGACGGGTACGCCATCGTCAAGACCAGGCCCCCCCGCAGCATTCTGGGTCGCACCCTGGCCGAGGCGGGCGTGCGCCAGCGGTACGGCGTGACGATCGTGGGCATCAAGACCATGGGCAAGGACTTCTCCTACGCCACCCCCACCTCGGTGGTCAACGAGGGCGACCTCATCATCGTCTCGGGAGAACGACGCAAGGTGGAGCTGTTCTCGGACCAGGAGTAGCCGGCTCGCCCCGCACGCTGCGGCCCGCTCCCTCTCTCACTTCTGGCGGCTCGACGGGCACTGAGGGTCCGTCTGGCATTGGCGTGTTGGCCCCCATTGCATTAATGCTACGTAGCAGTAATGCTATGTGCGTGGGACGGAAGCCGAAGTCGGAAGACCCGGTCTACACCCGGATCGAGGCACACCGGGTGCGGGCTGGGCTCAGCCGTCAGGAGCTCGCCGATGCCGTCGGCGTGCACTACCAGACGGTGGGATACCTCGAGCGGGGCGAGTACGCCCCCTCGCTCGCCCTCGCCCTGCGCATCTCGGCCCTCGTGGAGGTGCCCGTCGAGCAGCTGTTCTCGCTCATCCCGTTTCCCGACTCCGACACCTGAGGAACCAGAGCATGACCAAGAAGGGGCTCAACTTGCGCCAACGCAACGACAAGGCCGTCGCCGAGATGGTCGAGACCGTGATGCGCGACACCCGATGGGACAGGCTACGAACGCGGCCGGCCCGGGTGAGGATCGTCGCGGTGATGATCGCCCTGCTCGTGGCCGTCCCGGTCGCCTGGCTCACCCTGCCGGCGCTGGCGGCGATCGGGGTCCTCGTGGTGGCCATCGCCGCGTGGTGGGCGCTGCGGATGTCGGTGCGCGTCATCGCCGACCTGCCCGAGGAGTACCTCGACGAGCGGCAGGCCCGGGTGCGCGACCGTGCCTACGTCGATGCGTACCGCTGGTTCGCCGGCCTCACCCTGCTCGCCGCGACGATCGCGCTGGTGTGGTTCGTGGTGGTCAGCGAGGACGACGTCGCAACGGTCGAGATCAGCTGGGGCCAGGCCATGGCCGTCTTCTGGGCCTTCGAGGGCCTGGCCCTGACACTGCCCTCGATCGTGCTCGCGCTCCGCGAGCCCGACGTCACCTGAGATCTCGATCCAGTCGGAACCGGTTGCTTCCGGGCGCTCACGGCCCTGGGTCGACGACGTGGGCAGGGGTCATGCCGATCTGCGGTGGGCGGGGTGTGCCTCATCCGGCTGCCCGGGCAGGTCCGCGATCACGGCGTGGATGGCAGTAGCGACGGCGGCTGGGTCCTCCAGGGGGGTGGTGTGTCCGCCGGGGGCCACGTGCAGACGACCCGTTGGTTCGAGTGACTCTCGGACCCCGCCGGTGAGCACGTAGTCCTGGCTTCCGGCGACGGCCGTCCACGGCACGGGCAAGGAGCGCAGCAGGCCCACGGCGTCCTCGGGTTCGAGCAGCACCGATCGCAACGTCTCCCGCAGTCGTTCGCGCCCCATCCGATCTGCTCTTCGCGTCAAGGCCGATACGTCACCGGGGTTGGCTTTGCGGTGCGCCGGCCCGATCAGTGCGCCAGCGGCCATTCGGCCGTAGACCGCCGGCGGGAGCCCGGCTGCGAGCAGCAGCCGCTGGGCCCTGAAGCCCGCCCGGGCGAGCCCTTGCACCCGGAGCAAGGGGGTGTTGGACAGGACGAGGCCGGCGACCAGGTCGGGTCGGCGATGCGCCAGGCGCAGGCCGACCATGCCACCCCAGCTGTGCCCGGCCACCACCGCGCCGTGCACCCCGACCTCGTCGAGTGCGGCCGCGACGGAGGTGACGTGGTCCTCCAGCGACGCACCGGGCGCCATGTCCGGGCTGTCGCCGTGAGAAGGCATGTCCACCGCGATGGTGTGCGCCCCGGGCAGCAGGGGCAGCACCCGGCCCCACAACGACGAGTCCATGAACACACCGTGCAGCAGCACCACAGTGGTTCGGGGTGCCTCGGCTCCCGCCTCGGTGACCATGGTGTGCAGCGTCCTCGCAGCGTCCGGGTGGCTGGGACTCGGTAGGTTCGGCATGGCAGCTCCAATCTTCTCACTGGTAAGTTGTCGGTGGCAAGATTCCCACCTACGATGGCCGGACGTCAAGGAGGAGCCCATGCCGCGCACCGATGCCCGAACCGACCGCTACCACCACGGCGACCTGCCCAACGTCGTCAAGCAGGCCGCCCTCGAGGTGCTGGCCAGCGACGGGCCCGGCGCGCTCAGCCTGCGTCAGGTCGCCACCGCGGCCGGCGTCAGCCACACCGCGCCCCGTCATCACTTCGGCGACAAGCAGCACCTGCTCACCGTGCTGGCCATCGACGGGTTCGACACCTTGGCCACAGCCATGACGCACGTGCTCGACACGGTCGACGACCCGACCGATAGGCTGCCCGCCCTGTTGTCCGCCTACGTGGCCCACCACCGCGACCACCCCGGCTACGCCGCCATCATGTGGCGCACCGACCTGCTGGACACCACGGACCAAGACCTCCAGCGGGCCTCGCTGCGGACCTTCCAGATCCTGTTCGAGGCCGCAGCGACGATCCAGGCGCCCATGGCGGTCACGCTCGGTCCCTACCGCTTCGCCCTCATGCTCTGGTCGTTGGCCCACGGCGTGAGCACCCTCGCAGATCGGCTGACCCCAGGCCTGGCCGACGCCGTCGACAGCCCCGACCCCGGCCTTCCCGCACCCGAGCCGCTGCTCACCGAGTTCACCCGCGCGGTGCTCCAGTCCTGACAACTCCGAACGGACCACCGACCGATCGCGCCTTCGCGGTCCGAAGGAGCGTTCCTCACCCATCGGTGCTGGGCATGTCTCACCCGGCCAAAGACCCGGCGAAGATCTGCCAGGCGAGTGCGGACTTCGCGCCCAGGCTCAGCACCAGGTACACCTTCTCCCCGAAGGCGTAGGAGCGCCACCGCCAGACCTCGCGGTACTGCAGGTACTGGTTGAGCGCAAAGGACATGAAGAACACGAACAGCGAGATGAAGATGCCGTAGACGAACCCAGGGACGGTCTCGGACCCGACGATGTTGAGCGTGATCGCGACCCAGGGGGCGGCACCGGCGATGCAGCCGAACCAGAACGGCAGCATCGTCGTAGACGCCCGCCCGGGCGGGTTCATGCGTTCTTGGAGCCAGCCGAACAGGATCATCGCCACGTTGCTCCCGATGATGGTGATCGCGGCGACCACCTGGGTGATCCCGGCGTAGAAGGCGATGAGCAGGATCATGATCGTGGCGCTGAACGAGTACTCGATCCAGCGGAACCGGTTGATCCCGCCCTTCAGGTCGGTTTCGTAGCGGGTGCGAAGCACGGTTGCGGTCAGGCCGTGGTCGAGGGCAGCCATGGCCAGGAACGTGGCGACGGCCACGCCGATGGGCACGCTGAAGGCGATCGACGGTTGTGGCACCCGGCTGCCGGGCGGGCCGTCGGGGTACGCGGTGGACAGATCGATGGCGAAGTCGGAGGCGAGGACCAGCACGGCGAGCGCCTGGGCGGCGTGGAGCACCGTCAGCCCCAGGTTCCACCGCCTCAGGTCGACCAGTCGGGCCTTGTCGACACCTGAAGCGACGCCCTGTGAAGTGCGGGAGGAACGCGCGTGGCTCGTCATGCCGCCAGTATGTGCGACCAGCCAAATCACGTATGAAGGGGGAGACGCTCGACGCCCCGATGCCAGGCCGGGTGCGGCGGTGGTACAGCGGGGTGCCTGGCGCTGCTGATGAGTCAGTCCCCGCGGTTGATGAGCGAGAACAACCGGTTCGGGGCCAGCCGCGCCCCGACCTGTGAGACCCTTCCCAGCCCGATCGGAATCTCGTTCCTCCCGCTGTCCAGGCCCCGAATCGCGCGGTCGAGGAAGCGTTCCAGCGGCATTGCCATCGGCGGCGCGGATGGCAGGCCGCGGTGCAGCGGGGTGTCGACGACCGGGGGAATGATCTCGACGACCTGGACGGTGGACCCAGCCAGCTGCCCGCGCAGGCTGACCGTGAACGAGTGGACCGCGGCCTTTGTCGCGGAGTACACCGGGGCCTTCGCGTAGGGCACGAACCCCAGGCCAGAGCCGACGTTGACCACGCGCGAGCGCTCGGCTCGACGGAGCAGGGGAAGCGCGGCCGCGGTGACGGTGATCAGCCCGGTGAAGTTGGTGGCGATCTCGGACGCGAACTCGGCAGGCCCCGGCGGGTCGGCGGCCGAGAAGTCCAAGAGCCGTTGAACTCCCGCGTTGTTGACCAGGGTGGTCAGCTGTGAGGTGCTGGCCGCGACTTCGGCCATCGCGCGTGTCACGGACTCAGGGTCGGCGACATCCATGACGACCATCGTCATCCCCGGATGGTCAGCGGCCACCGACTCCAACCGTGCCCGGTCACGGCCCGAGATGATGACGCGCGCCCCTCGTGCGTGCAGCCGCGCGGCGATGCCGGCGCCGATACCCGAGCTCGCTCCTGTGATCAGGACGACGCCATCCATCACGCGCTGCGCCATTGCCCTCGGCCTCCTGCCACGTTCAGCAACATGGTGTCCTCGTCGACGTCCCGGACCCCGATGCGGCCAGAGCCGCCAGCGGCTGGCCACCATGGCGACCCGCGCCCAGGGGGTCAACTCGCCCCCATTCGCCCACGGGCATCTGCGGCCCGGAAACGACGAGAGCACCCGCAATGCCATCGCGAGTGCTCTGCGTCGTGTCCCGGTTGGGTCCCGGCACTCCCCATGACCTGCGTTTCCGCAGGTCATGGGGACATGGTGCTCAGATGTCGAAGTACATCTCGAACTCGTGCGGGTGCGGGCGGAAGCGGATCGGGTCGACCTCGTTCTTGCGCTTCCACTCGATCCAGGTCTCGATGAGGTCGGTCGTGAAGACGTCACCCTCGAGCAGGAACTCGTGGTCGGCCTCGAGGGCCAGCAGCACCTCGGGCAGCGAGCCCGGGCACCTGCGCGATGGCCTCGTGCTCCTCGGGCGGCAGCTCGTAGAGGTCCTTGTCGACCGGCTCCGGGGGCTCGATGCGGTTCTTGATGCCGTCCAGGCCCGCCATCAGCTGCGCCGCGAAGCACAGGTAGGGGTTCGAGCTCGGGTCGGGGATGCGGAACTCGATGCGCTTGGCCTTGGGGCTGTCGCCGGCGATCGGGATGCGCACGCAGGCGGACCGGTTGCGGGCCGAGTAGACCAGGTTGACCGGGGCCTCGTAGCCCGGGACCAGGCGGTGGTAGGAGTTCACCGTCGGGTTGGTGAAGGCGAGCAGCGCCGGGGCGTGCTTGAGCAGGCCACCGATGTACCAGCGGGCGAGGTCGGACAGGCCGCCGTAGCCGCGCTCGTCGTAGAAGAGCGGCTCGCCGTTCTTCCACAGCGACTGGTGGGTGTGCATGCCCGAGCCGTTGTCGCCGAAGATCGGCTTCGGCATGAAGGTGGCGGTCTTGCCCTGCTCCCACACGGTGTTCTTGACGACGTACTTGAACTTCATCATGTCGTCGCCGCTCTGCAGCAGCGTGTTGAAGCGGTAGTTGATCTCCTGCTGGCCGGCGGTGCCCACCTCGTGGTGGCTGCGCTCGACCGCCAGGCCGACGTCGGCGAGGTTGAGGCAGATCTTGTCGCGGGTGTCGGCGAAGTGGTCGACCGGCGGCACCGGGAAGTAGCCACCCTTGTAGCGGGTCTTGTAGCCGCGGTTGCCACCCTCCTCGGCGCGCCCGGTGTTCCAGGCCGCCTCGACGGAGTCGATGTAGTAGTAGCTGGCGTTCTGCTTGGTCTCGAAGCGCACGTCGTCGAAGACGTAGAACTCGGCCTCGGCGCCGAAGTAGGCGGTGTCGGCGATGCCGGTGGAGGCGAGGTAGGCCTCGGCCTTCGCCGCGATGTTGCGCGGGTCGCGGCTGTAGGGCTCACCGGTGAACGGGTCGACGATCGAGAAGTTCATGATGAGCGTCTTCTCGACCCGGAACGGGTCGAGGTAGGCGCTCTTCGGGTCGGGCACGAGCTTCATGTCGGACTCGTGGATCGCCTGGAAGCCGCGGATCGACGAGCCGTCGAACATCTGGCCGTTGGTGAAGAAGTCGATGTCGACCGTCTGCGCGGGCACGTTGAAGTGCTGCATGACGCCCGGCAGGTCGCAGAACCGGACGTCGACGAACTTGACGTCCTGGTCCTTGATGTACTCGAGCACCTCCTCCGGGGAAGTGAGCTGCTTGAAACCGTCCTCAGCAGAGCTGGACACGAAACGAACCTCCTGGTGCGGGACAAGGGGCTATGGGGGAGCCAGCCCTGGGGCTTTCCGACGACACTAGGGAGGGGCGGTTTCCCGACCGTGACCCGCATGTTTCGCCGGTGTAACGCGGCCCACCGTATCGGTAGGTGAGACGCAGCGCCCGACAGGCGGACGCAGAGCGAGACAGGGTGCTCGGCCGGTCGGTCTCCACGCGTGGCCGGCCGGCGACCGCGGTGGCGAGCACGCGGCATACAGTGTCGTGGTGCCAGCGCCTGCCGACCCCGCACCCACCGACCCCGGGATGCCGCCCGCCTCCACCGACGGAGCCGCCGGCCCCGAGGGCGGCCCCGAGACCCCCACCTTCCTGCGTCGCTTCGGTGCCCTGCTCGTCGACTGGCTCATCGCGCGGCTCATCGTCGCTGGTCCTGCCCATCGACACCCTGGACGGAGGGGTGGCCGCACTCGCCCCGCTCGGGGTCTTCGCGCTCTACACCGTGCTGCTGCTCGCGCTCACCGGGGGAGCCACCATCGGGCACCGGCTGTTCGGGCTGCAGGTGTGGAAGGTGCGCCCGGGAGCGTTCGCGCTGCAGGTCGTCATCCGCACCCTGCTGCTGTGCCTCGTCGTGCCGGCGGTGCTCACCTCACGCGACGGGCGCGGGTTCCACGACGTCGCCGCCGGCACCCGCATCGTGCGCCCCTGACGACACAAGGTAGCTTCCGGACCGTCGCCCGGGGGCAGTTGGCGACCTGACCGGCCGGCGGTGCGTGGGCTGCGAGACCTCTATGACTTAGGACACACTCTCTCGAATCGTCAACTACTACGGGACGTAGGAGAGTAGAGGGGTGCCGGCACAACTCGGCGCCCCCTAGGGCAGGAGCGGACATGAGCACCACCACCTCGAGCACCGACACCGCGGTCACCACCCCCCGCGGCCACCGGTTCGTCAAGATCTCCGGACTCATCGTCGCCGTCATCGGCGCGATCATGCTGATCGGCGGGGCGGGCACCTGGGTCCTCGTCCAGTCCTCGCTCTCGGACGAGCGGATCACGGTCTCGGAGGACGCCTCCAGCAACGCGGGCAAGGACGTCAACGGTCCCTTCACCGCGTACTCCGAGGCCCTGGTCATCGAGAAGCACTCCCTCGAGGCCTCCGGCGGCAAGACCTACGCCGAGCTCGACCGCGAGGACCCGGTCCGCGCCACCGTCATGAACGGCTCGTTCCTGCGCGCGTCGCTCTTCACCAGCGTCCTCGCCTTCGGCGTCAGCGCCATGGCGATGGGCCTGGGCCTGGTCCTGGTCCTCGTCGGGATCTCGATGCGCAAGCTCGCCGGGGCGCGCTTCTGACGCACCCCACCAGACACACGACACCCCGGCTCGCAGGAGCCGGGGTGTTCGCGTTCGGTCACTTGCCGCGCATCGCCTTGCGGTCGACGCGGGCGCGGGTGGGGTCGACGCCCTTGGGGATCGGGGGCCGCATGCCGCCGAGGGACTTCAGGCGCTTGTTGACGACCGCGGTCTCCTGCTTGGTGAGCACGGGTCGCATCCGGGTCAGCTTGCTCGAGACCTTCTTGATCGGCACCTGACCCTCGCCGTCGCCGACCACCCACAGGTGCACCGGAACTCCCGGGGCCACGCGGCTGACCTTCTTCTCCTCCTGCTTGAGCAGCTTGGTGACCCGGGCCGTGGGGCCCTCGCCGATCAGCACGATGCCGGGGCGGCCGAGCGCGCGGAACACCATCGCGGCATCCACCATGTCGCTGGGGCGGGTGCCGCGGGCGCCCTCGATGGCGACCGGCTCCTGCCCGGCGTACCAGCCGCGCTTGCCCAGCCCGGTGAGCGTGGCGCCGGTGGCGCCGGGCTGGCCCTCGAGCGCGCGGTACATGGCGGTGTTGCCCCGGCGGTTCATCACCACGACGGCGGCGAGCAGGGCCGTCGGGATGGCCATGATGACGGCGTACCAGACCCAGAACCCGCCGAAGAGGGCCCCGATGCCGATGACGACGGCCGCCGACAGGAGCGCGGCGCCGAGCATCCACCACCCGAGCCTGGGGTCGAGGTTCTTGATGGCCTTGTAGGCCTGGCGGATCTGCGCGATGCGGCCGGTCTTGGCCTCGGGCTGGTCGGACACGGGAGGTCGAGCTCCTGGATCAGTGGGGCAGTGCCCGGGGGATGCCGCGGGCTGAGGTGATCAGGATACGGTGCGCGCCGCGCGGGCGACCAACGACGCCGCCTCCTGGCGGGCCGGGTCGGTGGACGCGGCCGCGAGGTGCGACAGGTGCTCGGGGACGGGGCGCCCCCACTTGGCCATCGCGGTGGCCCACAGCCGCCCGGCGCGGTAGGAGCTGCGCACCAGCGGGCCGGCCATGACGCCCTTGAACCCCAGGTCGGTGGCGACGTCGGACCAGTGCACGAACTCCTCGGGCTTGACCCACCGGTCGATCGGGTGGTGCTTGGGGGAGGGGCGCAGGTACTGGGTGATGGTGAGGATGTCGCAGCCGGCGTCGTGCAGGTCGCGGATGGCCTCCTCGATCTCGTGGTCCTCCTCGCCCATGCCCAGGATCAGGTTGGACTTGGTGACCAGCTCGGCGTCACGCGCCATGGTGAGCACGCGCAGCGACTTGTCGTAGGTGAAGGCCGGGCGGATCCGCTTGAAGATGCGCGGCACCGTCTCGAGGTTGTGCGCGAACACCTCGGGGCGGGCGTCGAAGACCTGGCCGACGAGCTCGGGCACGGCGCCGAAGTCGGGCGGGAGGATCTCGACCCCGGTGTTGGGGTTGAGCGCGTGGATCTGGCGGATCGTCTCGGCGTAGAGCCCGGCGGCGCCGTCGGGCTGGTCGTCGCGGGCCACGCCGGTCACGGTGGAGTAGCGCAGGCCCATCGAGCGCACCGACTCGGCGACCCGGCGGGGCTCGTCGAGGTCGAGCGGCTGCGGCCGGCCGGTGGCGATGTCGCAGAAGTCGCAGCGGCGGGTGCAGGTGTCGCCACCGATGAGGAAGGTGGCCTCGCGGTCCTCCCAGCACTCGAAGATGTTGGGGCAGCCGGCCTCCTGGCACACGGTGTGCAGGCCCTCGCCCTTGACCATGGCGGAGATCTGGGTGAACTCCGGGCCCATCTTGGCGGTGGTGCGGATCCACTCCGGCTTGCGCTCGATCGGGGTCTGCGCGTTGCGCGCCTCGACCCTCAGCATGCGGCGTCCCTCAGGTGCGACAGTCACCCGCGACAGCCTACGCCGGGGCTCTGACGTGGCCCGAATCCTGCGACGGATGCCGTGGGGTCGTCAGAGGGTGTTGTCGAGCGTCAGTATCCGCACGAGGCAGAGCGTGAGGAGAAGCAGGGACACGAGGGTGAGCAGGACCTGCACCCGGGGCCCGGTGAACTTCGTGGCGATGCTGGCGAAGAACAGCACGAGCGCGAGCAGCACCGCGAGCAGCACGAACTGGGTCGAGCGCTCGGCCGCGACGTTCGCCTCGGCGAGCTGCTGCTCGGCGCGCGCGGCGGCCCGGTCGGCCTCGACCTGCTCGGGCACGACGTAGCTCGGCAGGTCGAGCGGGGTGCCCAGCGGCACGTTGACCGGGATCCCCCGGGCATCGAGGGAGGCTCCCGCGAGCCACTGGGTCTGCGCCTGCTTCAGCGCTGGCGAGAACCGGTTGTCGAGGAAGTCGGCCTTGGCCTTCTGCCCGGCATCGACGGCGCTCACCCACGCCAGCCAGCGCTGGGAGTCGATGATCGTCTGCTGGGTGGCCGCGGTCTGGGCGCGGCCGGCATCCGCGCGCAGGATGGCCGACGCGGACTGGGCGTCCGACTGCGCCCCGCTCCACTGGCTGGCCTGGAACGACGCCCAGGCGGTGGCGACCGCGGCGATCGCCAGGATGATCGCGGTCCACGAGTCGAGGATGCGTTGCCGTCGCTCCCACGGGCCCTCCGGTGCGACCGGCGGGAGGTCCGTGCCGAGGACCACGTCGACGACCTCGTCGAGGTCGTCGATCACCGAGCCGTCGTCGCCTTGCTGTCGGGATGCCACGGTCGGCTCAGCCGAGGACGTCGGTGAGGTGCTTCTCGGCGTAGGGGAGCACGTCCTGCACCGTGATCGGGCGACCGGCCTCGAGGGTCAGCGACGACACCCCGGCGTCGGGGATGCCGCACGGGATGATCGCGTCGGCCCAGGACAGGTCGGCGTCGCAGTTGAGCGCGAAGCCGTGCATGGTGACCCGGCGGCTGACCCGCACGCCGATGGCGCCGAGCTTGCGGTCGGGGCCGCGGTCGTCGGCGAGCACCCAGACCCCGCTGCGGCCCTCGACCCGTACGGTCTCGACGCCGAAGTCGCGGCAGACCCGGATCATGACGTCCTCGAGCCGCCGCACGTGGGCGACGACGTCGATCGGCACCTGGGGGAGGCGCACGATCGGGTAGCCGACGAGCTGGCCGGGACCGTGCCAGGTGATCTTGCCGCCGCGGTCGACGTCGATCACCGGGGTGCCGTCGGTCGGCCGCTCGTGCGGCTCGGTGCGCTTGCCGGCGGTGTAGACCGCGGCGTGCTCGAGCAGCAGCGTGGTGTCGGGCAGGATGCCGTCGACGACCTGGGCGTGCACCTCTCGCTGGGTCTGCCAGCCCTGCTCGTAGTCGACGAGGTCGGGCGCGAAGCCGAGGTGCACGAAACGCATGGGCTTACGGTACGCGGCCCGGCGCC
The DNA here is from genome assembly GCA_963806295.1 of uncultured Actinomycetota bacterium. GTDB lineage: Bacteria > Actinomycetota > Actinomycetes > Actinomycetales > Dermatophilaceae > Fodinibacter. The sequence continues at coordinate 248,103 of CAWDXP010000017.1, forward strand.
GAGACCCGGGCTGTGCCACGTCGGGGCCGAACCCTAGGCTTCGGCCCATGAGCACGGAGCCCGACGCCACACCCGACGACACCCGCGCGAGCGCGCGCCGCCCCCGCATCGCCATCTGGGGCGCGCTGCTGGTCGTCCTGGCCTGGCTCGTCGTCGGCGGCCTCGGGGGCAGCGCGCAGGGCAAGCTCGCCGGGGTCCAGTCCAACGACAACTCCACCTTCCTGCCCAAGAGTGCCGAGTCGACCCTCGTCGCCAACGCGGTCGCGACCTTCAACGACAGCGACACGCTGCCCTACCTCGTGGTCGTCGAGCGCGAGGACGGCGAGGCCCTGACCCCCCAGGACCTCCAGGCGGTGGGCGAGTTCGCCACCGGCATCCCGGGCCTCGCGTTGCCCGAGATGGGTGAGGGCGCGACGCTCGGCGACTACCTCGTCGCGGGGCAGCCGATCGTGCCGATCCCGTCACAGGACGGCGAGGCCGCCCTGATCTCCGTGCCACTCGACGCCACGAAGGGCACCGAGGCCAGCGGCGAGACCTCGGCCCTCGTCGAGGGCGCCGAGGCGATGCGCGCCGAGATCGAGAGCACCCTGGTGCCGCTGAGCCTGAACGGCTACGTGGGCGGCCCCGGCGGCCTGATCGCCGACTTCGCGGCGGCGTTCGCGGGCATCGACGGCATCCTGCTCGGCGTCGCCCTGCTCGTGGTGCTCATCATCCTGCTCATCGTCTACCGCAGCCCGATCCTGCCGTTCGCGGTGCTGCTCAGCGCCATCTTCGGGCTGGGTGCGGCCTCGCTCGTGGTCTACCAGCTGGCACTGAACGACGTGATCACGCTCTCGGGCCAGTCGCAGGGCATCCTGTTCATCCTCGTCGTCGGCGCCTCCACCGACTACGCCCTGCTGCTCGTCAGCCGCTTCAAGGAGGAGCTGCACGACGAGCCGAACTCGTGGGTCGCGCTCAAGCGCGCCTGGCGGGGCTCGGTCGAGCCCATCGTCGCCTCGGCCGCGACCGTCATCCTCGGCCTGCTCTGCCTGCTGCTCGCCGAGCTGCGCAGCACCTCCGGGCTGGGCCCGGTCGGCGCGCTCGGTATCGCCGGCGCGCTGCTGGCGTCGCTCACCTTCCTGCCCGCGGTGCTGCTGCTGTTCGGGCGCCAGGTGTTCTGGCCGTTCGCGCCCAAGCTCGACCACGTGCACGCCGAGGACGTCGTCGGCACCAAGGGCATCTGGGGCCGGGTCGCCGACCTGGTCGGCCGGCACCCGCGGCGCACCTGGGTCATCACGCTGGCCGTGCTGCTCATCGCGGCGGCGTTCGCGCCGACCTTCAAGGCCGACGGGGCCACCATCGACGAGACCTTCCTCGACGACACCGACTCGATCGTCGCCCAGCGGGTCATCGGCGAGCACTTCGCGGCGGGCTCCGCGACCCCGGTCCAGATCGTCGTGCCCGAGGCCGACGCCGAGGCCGCCCTCGCGGTCGTCACCAAGGACCCCGGCATCGACAGCGCCTTCATCGGGCTGGTCCCGCCGCAGCCCGGCCAGCCGCCGGTGCCGCCGAAGGTGGTCGACGGCACGGTGCTGGTGCAGGCGACGACGAAGGCCGCCTCCGACAGCGTCGAGGCCGAGGACACCGTCAACCGGCTGCGCTCCGACCTCGACGCCGTCAGCACCGAGGCCCTCGTCGGCGGCAACGCGGCGACCAACCTCGACGTGCACACGGCGAGCGGGCGTGACCTACGGGTCATCGTGCCGACGATCCTCATCGTCATCTTCCTGGTGCTCGCGCTGCTGCTGCGCTCGATCGTCGCACCCCTGCTGCTCGTCGTCGCCAACGTCGTGTCGTTCGCGGCCACCATCGGCATCTCGGCGCTGGTCTTCAAGTACGTGTTCGGGTTCGAGAGCAGCGACCCGTCGATCGTGCTCTACGGGTTCGTCTTCCTCGTGGCGCTCGGCATCGACTACTCGATCTTCCTGATGACGCGGGTGCGCGAGGAGTCAAAGGAGCGCGGGACCCGGCCCGGCATCCTGATCGGGCTGGCCGTGACCGGTGGCGTCATCACCAGCGCGGGCATCGTGCTGGCGGCGACCTTCTCGGCGCTGGCGGTGCTGCCCCTGGTGTTCCTGGTGCAGATCGCGTTCATCGTGGCGTTCGGAGTGCTGCTCGACACCTTCGTGGTGCGGTCGCTGCTCGTGCCCGCGGCGGCGTACGACATCGGCCCGCCGATCTGGTGGCCGCGGCACCTGCCGGCCGATCGCGAGGCGTCAGAGCGCGAGGTGCAGGAGAGCGCGGTGCCCTCAGCGCGCACCTAGGCTGTCGCGCATGACACGCGTCGCACTGGCCGGGTACGGGTTCGCCGGGCGGGACATCCACGCCCCCCTGCTCGCGGAGGCGGGCTGCGACGTCGTCGCGGTGTCGACGCGCGACCCCGACCGGGCCGCAGCGGCGCGCTCCGACATCCCCGGCGTGCAGGTGCTGCCGGGGCTGCACGAGTTGCTGGCGGTGCCCGGGCTCGACCTCGTCGTGCTCGCCACCCCGAGCGGCGGCCACGCCGAGCAGGTGCGGGCCGTGGTGGATGCCGGACTGGCCTGCGTGGTCGACAAGCCCCTCGCGGTGGATGCCGCCTCGGCCGCGGACGTCGTGCGCCACGCGGCGGTGGCCGGGGTCGCGCTGACGGTCTTCCAGAACCGGCGGTACGACGCCGAGCAGGCGACGGTCGCCCGGGTGGTCTCCGAGGGGCTGGTCGGCACCCCCTTCCGCTACGAGATGCGCTGGGAGCGGTGGCGCCCGGTGCCCAAGGAGCGCTGGCGGGAGCGGGCCAGCCCTGCCGAGGGCGGCGGCATCCTGCTCGACCTGCACAGCCACCTCGTCGACGCCGCCGTGCAGCTGTTCGGGCCGGTCGAGACCGTGTTCGCCACCGTCGATGCCCGCACCACCCCGGCCGAGGACGACGCGTTCCTCGTCTGCCGGCACGCCGGTGGAGTGGTCTCGCACCTCGGGGCCACCTCGCTGTCGGGCGCGCCGGGCCCGCGGGTGCGGCTGCTCGGCACCGAGGCCGCCTACGTGATGGCCGACTTCACCGGCGAGATGCATGTCTGGGACGCGCAGGCGGACGCCGACGCCGCGCACAGCGGCTGGCTCTACCGCGGTGACTCGCGCGAGCCCGTGGAGCGGGCCGGCAGCGGGCAGGCCGACCTCTACCGCGCGGTCGCCTCGGCGCTGGCGTCGGACGACCCGCAGGCCGCGATGCCGGTGGACCCGTGGGATGCCGTGCACACCCTCGCCGTCATCGACGCCGCCCGCGTCTCGGCGGCGCGCGACCGGTCGTGACCGTGCAGACCCCGACGCCCTGACCCGACTCTTGTTGCGGATCTGCCACCCCCGGCATCCCGACTTCGTGCGACTTGCACACGGTTTCGCAGCCCTGGGAGCGTCAAAACGGTAGGCAAGTCGCACGAAGTCGGGAGGGGTGAGGTCAGGGGGAGGGGAGGCGCCGTGGCTCGATGCGCTCCTCGGTGACGCCGCCGTCCACGCCGGCGCCGACGCCCTCGGTCCCAGGGTCGCGGGTCACCCGGTAGGCGGCCTTTCCGTCGACCTCGCTGACCGCCTCGACCAGCTCGGTGCCGCGGTAGAGCAGGCCGACCCCGTCGTCGGTGCAGTGCGTCTCGGGGAGGGTGCCGTCGGCGACCAGCCGGTGCACGGTGGGGCGGCGGGTCTCCTCGGAGTCGTAGTGCACGCCGTTGCCGTAGGGGAGCAGCCCCAGCCCGTTGGTGACGGCCCGCAGCTCGGGGCCGAAGGAGTCGGTGGTTCCGCCGAGGTACCAGCAGATCGAGCCGGCCGAGACCCCGCCGAGCACGACCCCGGCCTCCCACGCGGCGCGCAGCGCCGGGCGCAGGTCGTGCACGTCCCAGACGGCGAGCAGGTTGGCGACCGACCCGCCGTTGACCCACACGACGTCGGCCTCGAGCAGGTGGCCGGGCACGTCGTCGAGGTTGGGCATCGGGAACAGGTCGAGGCAGGTGACGTCGAACCCCGCGACCCGGCCGGCTTCGTGCGCCCAGTAGTTCATGTACCTCGGGTCGCCGGATGCCGTGCCGACGAAGGTGAGCCGCGGCCGGCCGGTGGCGCCGGACAGCTCGACGGCGTGGTGCACCAGGGCGTCGAACTCCAGCTGGGTGCGGCGTCCGTAGCGGTAGCCACCGGAGGTGGCCAGGATCGTGGGGGCGTCGGCAGTCATGGCGCCCACCCTAGGGGCCTGTGGATAACCCGGCAGCCCGGTTTCCTCGTCGCGGCAGAGTGGGGCCATGGGCGATCAGGGGGATGCCGTGTCGATGGTGGGGTGGCACCGCGCGGGTGCCGAGATGGTCGGGTCGGCACCGGGAGACGATGACCCGGGCGAGGAGTGCGCGGCTCCCGCCCCGCCGCAGGTGCCGGGGTACGAGCTGGGTGCGCTGCTGGCCCGCGGCGGCACCAGCGAGGTGTGGGCCGGGGTGGCGCTCGACGGGGGTCAGCGGGTGGCGGTCAAGGTGGTGCACGCCGAGCTCGACGCCCTCGAGGTGGCCTCTCGTGAGGCCGCCGTCTCCGCTCGGTCCGCGAGCGCTCACGTGGTGCCGGTCGAGGCCTGCGTGCCGCTGCCCGACGGCCGGGTGGCGGTGGTCATGCCGCACCTGCTCGGCGGAGCGGTCGACGCCCTCGTGCGGGCCCGCGGTCACCTGTCACCGGGCGAGGTGGTCACCGTGCTGGCCCCGGTGGCCTCCGCGCTGGGCCGGTTGCACGACCTCGGGGTGGTGCACGGCGACGTCTCGCCGGGCAACGTGCTGCTCGACCTCGACGGCCGGCCGCTGCTCGCCGACCTCGGGCTCGGGCACGTCGTGGGCGACGTCTCGCCCGGGGTCTGGGGCACCGACGGCTACGTCGCGCCCGAGGTGCTGCTCGGGGCCGACCCGTCACCGGCCGCCGACGTCTACTCCCTCGGTGCGCTGGGCTGGTTGTGCCTCACCGGCACCGTTCCCGGTCCGCCGGGCCTGCGGCCCGAGCTGTCGGACGTGTGCCTGGCCGGTGAGGGGTCCGAGCCGGTGGTCAGCGCGCTGGCGACGGCCGTCAGTGCCGAGCCACGCGACCGGCCCGGCGCCCACGAGCTGGCCTGGCTGCTGTTCGCCGCCGCGGAGCCCGAGCCGCTGCGCCTCGTGCACGGTGACGACGAGGTCAGCGCGGTGACCTACCGGCTGCGGGCTGCCGCGGGTCGACCCCCGGTGGGGCCGGCGCCGCGCCGATGGTCGAGGGTGTTCGGCCGCCCTCGAGCGTATGCGAGTCGGGTGCTCGAACGGTCGCCCCGGCAGCCACCTGAGCACCCAACTCGGGAGCGATCGCCGGCTGCGGGGCGGCACGGGCGAGGGGTGGTGCGACGAGGCTGGGGCTCGACGCACCCGGGAAGCCGACGCGACGGACCAGACGCGTTCCAGACGCCCCATGCACCCGGGGTGCCTTGGGCTGCGGGTGTGGTCGGGGAGTCTCGGACGATCAGCGCGTCGTGGACTGGTGGTGGGTCCGGGTCACCCGGGGGAGCGCGGAGGGCCGTGGCGGCTGCCGGAGCGGGTTGTGTCGTCCTCGCGCTGGCGGCCGTCACCACCGCCGTGCTCGGCGGTGACCGCGACACGGCCTCGGCCCGGCCGCACGTCGTCGCGTCCTCGACGGCTGGCACCCCCCTCGGTGCGGCGTCGGCGTCCGACCGCTCCGACCCGCGCACCGACCCTCAGGCGCCGCGCACCCGCGCGCCGGAGCTGCTGGCCGTCCTCGCCGACGCGCGGGCCGCCGCGTGGCGGGACGCGACCCCGGCCCTGCTGCACGCCGCCGACGCTCGCGGCTCCGCCATGGCGGCCCGGGATGCCGCCGACGTGGCCGAGGTCGAGCGAGCCGGGCTGCGCTACACCGGTCTTCGCTACACGGTCGCCGACGTCAGCGTCGTCTCCTCAGGCTCGGACCGGGCCGTGCTCAGGGCCCGGGTCGACGCCGGCCCCTACACGGTCACCGCGGCCACGGGCTCGACGCCACGACCCGCCGTGAAGGGCATCCCGGTGCTCGTCGACCTGGTGCTCACCGATGCCGGCTGGCGGATGGCCGACCTGCGCCCGGTGGGCTGACCGGTGCACAGCGCACTGGCCCGGGGTCCCCCGACACCGCACGGCCGGCTCAGTTGCGGGCGGCAGCCTGCGACGCGAAAAGGTTGAGCCCCAAGCGTTCCGCGAGGTACTTGGTCACCAGCTGGCCGCGCACACTGTTGCCCGCGGCATCCAGGGGTGGCGAGAAGGTCGCCAGACCTCCCTTGCCCGGCGACACAGTGACGATGCCCCCGCTGACGCCGCTCTTGCCCGGCATCCCGATCTCGTAGAGCCAGTCACCCGACAGCTCGTAGAGCCCGGCGGTGGCCATCACGGCGAGCACCCGGCGGCACACGCCGGGCAGCACGACCACCTCACCGGTCACCGGGTTGACGCCGCCGTTGGACAGGGTGGCGGCCATCACCGCGAGGTCGTGCACCGTCACCTCGAGCGAGCACTGCCGCGTGTAGACGTCGGTCGCCTCGTCGGGGTCGAAGTAGAGCCGTCCGTAGCTCTCGAGGAGGTGGGCGATGCCCTGGTTGCGCAGGTTCGTGGCCGACTCCGAGGCGTAGACCTCCTCGTTGACGTGGAGCTCGCGGCCGGCGAAGCGGGACAGCCCGTCGCGCAGCCGCTCCCACTTCTGGTCGGCGGTGTCGCCCGGCACCAGGCTCGTCGTGGCCATCGCCCCGGCGTTGACCAGCGGGTTCATGGTGCGGTCGGCGTTGAGCTCGACGGCCATCAGGGAGTCGAACGGGAAGCCGGTGCTGTTGACGCCGAGCCGGCGCCGCGCCTCGGGGTAGCCGATCGCCTCGCACACCAGCGCGAACACGAACGGCTTGGACACGCTCTGGATCGAGAACGCCGTCTCGACGTCACCGACCTCGACGGACCGCCCCCGGGCGCCGACCACGGAGATCCCGAACCAGTCGGGCGAGGCCTGCGCGAGCACCGGGATGTAGTCGGCCACCGTCCCGTCGGTGTTCGCGCGGTAGCGCTCGTAGGCCTGGGTGACGATCTCGCGGACCTCCTCGAGCTGCGGCAGCTCTCCGGTGGAGACCGGCGGGGGAGTGGCCTCCTCGTCGAACGGCATCCCCTCGTGCATCGACAGGTCGGCCATGGGTCACCCAGCGTCAGGAGACGAGCCAGCGGACGGCGCTGTCGAGGTCGCCGTGCACCAGCTGGTAGCCGCTGTCGCGCAGCGCGTCGCCGACGATCCGCTGGCCCCCGAGCACCTCCATGGCGAACTCGCCGAGCACGGCGCGCAGCGCGAACGACGGCGCGGGGAGCACGGCCGGGCGGTGCAGCGCTGCGCCGAGGGCCTTGGCGATGTCCTTCTGCCGGGCCGGCTGCGAGGCGGTGAGGTTGACCGGGCCGGTGATCTCGGGGTGGTCGAGCAGGTGCAGGATCGCGCCGACCTCGTCGGGCAGGGTGATCCACGGCATGAACTGCCGCCCCGAGCCCAGGGCCCCACCGGCGCCGAGCCGTGCGAGCCGCAGCATCGGCTTCATCGCACCGCCGTCGGGCGCCATCACGATTCCGGTGCGCAGCAGCACGACCGACGCCCCGGCATCCACCGCGGGTTGGGTGGCGCCCTCCCAGGCGATGACGACGTCGCTGAGGAAGTCGTTGCCGGGCGTGCTGCCCTCGGTGAGCTCCTCGTCACCCCGGTCGCCGTAGTAGCCCACCGCACGAACCCGACACGAGCCGCACGGGGTGGTCGGCGGCGGCGACCGCGGTCGCCACGGCGTGCGTGCCGTCGACCCGCGAGGCGAGGATCTCGTGCTTGTAGGCCGGGGTCCAGCGCTTGTCGCCGACCCCCGCCCCGCCGAGGTGACCACGCCGTCGACGCCGTCGAGCGCTGCGCGGGTCGAGGGTGCGGCTGGTGGGGTCCCACTGCACCTCGTCGGCCGCGCGAGGGGGTCGACGGACCAGGCGGACCACCTCGTCGCCGCGCTCACGGAGCGCGGCGACGAGCGGTGTGCCGATCAGGCCGGAGGACCCGGTGACGACGATGCGACTCATGGCGGTGTCCTCGGGCCGGCCGGTCAGAGACCGAGGTCGGCCTCGAAGGCGCCTTCCTCGAGTCGCTGCTTCATCGTGGTGAGGAAGCGGGCGGCATCCGCGCCGTCGACGATGCGGTGGTCGTAGGACAGCGCGAGGTAGACCATCGAGCGGATGGCGATCGTCTCGCCCTCGTCGCTGCTGACGACGATCGGCCGCTTCACGACCGACCCCGTGCCGAGGATCGCGACCTGCGGCTGGTTGATGATCGGGGTGTCGAACAGCGCTCCGCGAGAACCGGTGTTGGTGATCGTGAAGGTGCCGCCGGCCAGGTCGTCGGGCATGATCTTGTTGCTCCGCGTGCGCTCGGCGACGTCGGCGATGCCGCGGGCCAGGCCTGCGATGTTGAGGTCGCCGGCGTTCTTGAGCACCGGCACGAGCAGGCCCTTCTCGGTGTCGACCGCGATGCCCAGGTGCTCGGCGCCGTAGTAGGTGACCTCGTCGCCGTCGATGCTCGCGTTGACGGTGGGGTGGGCCTTGAGGGCCTCGACGGCGGCCAGCGCGAAGAACGGCAGGAAGCTGAGCTTGGTGCCCTCGCGCTGGGCGAAGTCGCCCTTGGCCCGGTCGCGCAGCCGCGAGATGCGGGTGACGTCGACCTCGACGACGGTGGTGAGCTGGGCCGAGACCTGCAGCGACTCGACCATCCGGCGGGCGATCGTCTTGCGCAGGCGCGACATCTTCTCGGTCGTGCCTCGCTTCGAGCCCTCCGCCGGGGCGTGCGGCCTTGGCCGCCGCGGGGGCCTGGGCGGCCGGTGCCGCGGCGGGCTCGGGCTCGGGGGCCTTGGCGGCCTCCGCGGCGGCGAGCACGTCCTGCTTGCGGATGCGGCCACCGATGCCGGTGCCGCTCACCGTCGACAGGTCGACGCCGTGGTCGGCGGCCAGCTTGCGCACCAGCGGCGTGACGTAGGCGGCGGCGTCGCGCTCCCCGTCGCCCGACGGCGCACCCGACTCCGCGGGGGCGCTGCCGGCGCCGTCGGCCTGGGCGGCCGCCGTGTCGGGCACGGCCTGGGCCGGTGCCTCCTGCTGCGCCGGTGCGTCGGCCGGGGCCGAGGCCTCCTGCTGCGCCGGTGCGGGCTCGGCCTGCGCGGCGGGCGGAGCGGACTCCGGGGCGGAGTCCTCCTGCGACGGCGACGTCGCCTCGGGCTGCTCGGCCTGTGCCGCGGGCTCGGCGGCCGGCTCGGGCGCGGACTGCCCGCCGCCACCGCCGGACCCGCCGACGATCGCGAGGTCGGCGCCGACCGGCACCGTGTCGTCCTCCTGGACCAGGATCTTGGTGAGCGTGCCGCCGACGGGCGAGGGGATCTCGGTGTCGACCTTGTCGGTGGAGACCTCGAGGAGGGGCTCGTCGACGGCCACCTCGTCGCCCTCCTGCTTCAGCCACCGGGTGACGGTGCCCTCGGTGACGGACTCGCCGAGCGCCGGCATCTTCACGGTGGTGCCGTCGCCGGACCCGCCCGCGTCGCCGGATGCCGTGGGCGCCGGCGCGCGGCCGGCTGCTCCTGCGGCGCCGGCTCCGGCGAGGCGTCGGTCTGCGGCTCGGCCGGCTCCTGGCCGCCCTCGTCGCCGGCCTGCGCCACCGCGTCGCCGTCGGACTGGTCGGAGACCTCGTCGCTCGGGCCGGAACCCTGCGCGTCGGACTGCTCGCCACCGGAGTCGCCACCCGCGGGTGCCGCGCCGTCACCGATGACCGCGAGGTCGGCGCCGACCGGAACCGTGTCGTCCTCCTGGACGAGGATCTCCTGCAAGGTGCCTGCCACCGGCGAGGGGATCTCGGTGTCGACCTTGTCGGTCGAGACCTCGAGGAGCGGCTCGTCGACCTCGACGGTGTCGCCGACCCCCTTGAGCCAGCGCGTCACGGTCCCTTCGGTGACGGACTCGCCGAGCGCAGGCATCTTCACGCGTTCTGACATCGGGACAATTCTCCTTCGTGGGCGGTGGCGGTCATCACTCTAGTTGTGCGCGTGGAGCGGTTTCCCGGCGAGCGCCAGGTGGGCTTCGCCGAGGGCCTCGTTCTGGGTCGGGTGGGCGTGCACGAGGGCTGCGACGTCCTCGGCGTGGGCCTCCCAGTTGACGATCAGCTGGGCCTCGCCGATCTGCTCGCCCATCCGGGAGCCGACCATGTGGATGCCGACCACGGGCCCGTCCTTGGCCCGCACCAGCTTGACGAAGCCCGCGGTGCGCAGGATCTGCGACTTGCCGTTGCCGCCGAGGTTGTACTCGTAGGTCTCGACCTCGCCGTGCTCCGCGCGGGCCTGCTCCTCGGTGAGCCCCACGGACGCGACCTCGGGCTCGCAGTAGGTGACCCGCGGGATGCCGGACTCGACGATCGGCGGCGGGTTGAGCCCGGCGATGTCCTCGGCGACGAAGATGCCCTGGGCGAAGCCGCGGTGGGCGAGCTGCAGGCCGGGGACGATGTCGCCCACGGCGTAGACCCCGTCGACCGAGGTGCGGCAGCGCTCGTCGGTGACGACGAAGCCGCGCTCCAGCGTGACCCCGGCCTCCTCGTAGCCCAGGCCGTCGGTGACCGGGCCACGGCCCACCGCGACGAGGAGCAGGTCGGCGACCAGCTCGTCGCCGCCCTCGAGGCGCACGGTCACGGCACCGCCGTCGACGCGTCGCCGACTCGAACCGCACGCCGGTGCGGAAGGCGATGCCGCGCTTGCGGAAGGCGCGCTCGAGCGCGGTGCTCACGGCGGGGTCCTCGGCGGCGACCAGCCGGGGGAGCGCCTCGACGATGGTGACCTCGGCGCCGAACGAGCGCATCACGGAGGCGAACTCGACCCCGATCACCCCGCCGCCCAGGACCACGACGCGGCCGGGCACGGCATCCAGCGCCAGCGCCCCGTCGCTGGTGACGACCGGGCCACCGATCTCGAGGCCGGGCAGGGTGCGCGCGTAGGAGCCGGTGGCGAGCACGACGTGCTTGCCGACGAGGCGCCGGTCGCCGACGACGACCGTGCGGTCGCCCTCGAGGCGGCCGGTGCCCTGCACGTAGTCGACCGCGCGCGACTTCACCAGGCCCTGCAGGCCCTTGTGCAGCCGGCCGACCACGCCCTCGCGGTAGGTGGTGACCGCCGGCAGGTCGACGCCCTCGAGCGTGGCGCGCACGCCGAACCGGCCGGCCTCGCGGGCCGAGTCGGCGACCTCGGCCGCGTGCAGCAGCGCCTTGGTGGGGATGCAGCCGCGGTGCAGGCAGGTGCCCCCCAGCAGGTCCTTCTCGACGAGCGCGACGCTCATCCCGAGCTCGGCGGCGCGCAGCGCGCAGGCATAGCCTCCGCTGCCTCCGCCGAGGACGACGACGTCATGGGTGGTCTCGGCGGTGGCCGGCATCCGAAGCTGCTCCCTTGCTGTGGGGGGTGGTGGGCGCCGGCGACGAGGTGGGCCGACCGGACGCTGCCCAGCATCTTGTCACTCCGAAGGGGCTCCCCACACACCCCGCGCACACACCGGGACGGGGGTGGTCGTCGAAGGCGCCAAGGCCCACGCCTTATCCTCTGCGCATGGCGTGGTGGAGACGCGGTCGCGCGAAGCAGGCCCCACACGGTGGGGGAGACCTCGTCGAGCGCCCAGGCGCACTTCGCCGACTTCATCGCCACCCGGCGCGGGGTGGAGGCCTACGTGGAGCCGGCCACCAACATCACGGCGACCACGGTGGTGCTCATCGCGCACGACGGCGAGTGGACCCGGCGGGCCCTGCCCTCGCGCCCGGTCGCCTTCGACGTCGCGCGCTCGTTCGACATCCCGGTCTACGACGTCAACCTCACCGGCTACCCCGCGCGGATGCGGCAGTGGACCTCCCGCCAGCGCAAGCCCAAGGGCCGCTGACCCCCGATCTCCCCGCACGTGCGCGCCGTCCCGCCGGCACCTGGCCTTCACCACCGGGCAAACAGGTGGAGCGGGCGTGCTGCGTCTGCGAGGCTGGAGGTGACCTGCCAGCCGACGGAAGGACCCACCATGTCAGCCCCGAAGAAGCCGCGCCCTGCGGTCGACGACGAGGTGAAGGCGAAGTTCCGCGCCGCGCTGGACGCGAAGAAGTCGCACGGGGGTGCTGACGTGTCCGACCACTCCGAGCACACCAAGGTCGACCACGCGCACGGCCCGGAGGCCACCGCGACCCAGCAGATGTTCCGCCGCAAGAGCGGCGGCTGACCGCCCCACCACAGCGGATGCCGCGCCACCCCGACCGTGGGGAGGCGCGGCATCCGCAATGAGTCGGGACGTGACCGGGCCAGGGGGTCAGGGGGCGGAGGACTCGACCAGGGTCAGCAGGGTGCCGACGCCGAAGCCGGTGCCGCCCTTGGGCTGGTGGCCCTTGGGGCCCTTCTCGTTGAACGCCGGGCCGGCGATGTCGACGTGCGCCCACGGGATGCCCTCGCCGACGAACTCCTTGAGGAACAGGCCGGCGGTGAGCATGCCGCCGTCGCGGTCGCCCTTGTGGGCGATGTCGGCGGTGGGGGTGTCGAGCTTGGCGCGCAGCTCGACCGGCAGCGGCATCGGCCAGGCGCCCTCGCCGGCCGCCCCGGCGGCGTCGACGACCCGCCCGCGGAAGGCGTCGTCGTTGGCCATCACCCCGGCGATGTCGGTGCCGAGCGCCACCACCTGCGCGCCGGTGAGCGTGGCGATGTCGACGACCCAGTCGGGGTGCTTCTCGCTGGCCAGGCAGAGGCCGTCGCCGAGCACCATGCGTCCCTCGGCGTCGGTGTCGAGGATCTCGACGCTGGTGCCGTTGCGCATGACGACGACGTCGCTCGGCCGCTGGGCCGTGCCGCTGGGCATGTTCTCGGCGAGGCACAGGTAGCCGGTGACGGCCACCGGCAGCCCGAGCTCGGCCGCGGCGAGCACGGTCGCCGCGACGGCGGCGGCACCGGCCATGTCGCACTTCATCGTGACCATGCCCGAGGAGGGCTTGATGTTCAGGCCGCCGGAGTCGAAGGTGATGCCCTTGCCGACCAGCGCCACGGATGCCGTCGGCGTCGCAGGCGCGTACGACATCGTCACGATGCGCGGCGGGTTGACCGAGCCCTGGCCGACGCCGACGATGCCGCCGAAGCCGCCCTTGACCAGCGCCTTGTCGTCGAGCACCGACACGGTGACCTTGGCCGGGGAGGCCGCCACCCGCTTCTTGACGTTGTCGGCGAACGACTGCGGGAACAGGTAGTTCGGCGGGGTGTTCACCAGGTCGCGGGCCCAGTCGCGGGCCGCGCCGAGCACGGCGGCGCGGGCGACGGCATCCTTGGCGGCCTTGCCCTGGCCGGCGCCCGAGACGACCATGACGCGCGGGCCGGCGCCGTTGGTCGCCGCCTTGGCCGACGACCGCAGGCCGGTGCCGCGCCGCACCCCGAGGGGCGCGGACTTGTCGTAGGAGTAGCACCCGGCGTAGGCGCCGTCGGCCACGGCCGACAGGCTCTCGAGGTCGGGCGTCGGCAGCGCCACGGCGACCGTGCGCTTGCCCCGCACCGACCGCAGCGCCGCCCCGGCCGCGGCCCGCAGGGCGGTGTGCGGGTAGCTCGAGCGGCGCGAGGTGCCGTCACCCAGCCCGGTGACGACCACCGAGGTGGCCTTGACGCCGGGCACCGCCACGACACGCACCACCTCGTCGGCCTTGCCGGTGGCCTCGACGTCGGACAGCACCGCCTGGAGGTGGACGACGGCCTTGCGCGGCAGGTGGTGGCCGGTCGCGAGGTCGGCGCCGTCGGGGGTTCGCACCGAGCCGACGACGAGGGTGTCGACGGCGAGCTCGGCGGGGGGTCGGGTCGTGAGGGCCACAGTGGTCATACGGGCAGACTATCGACCGCGGGGGGCACGGCTGCGAGGCGGTAACGTGCCGACCATGACCGAGCTGCTGCACTCACCGCTCCATGACCGGCACGTCGCGCTGAACGCGAAGATGGCTGACTTCGGGGGCTGGTCGATGCCCATCGAGTACCCCGGCGGCGGGGTCGTCGCCGAGCACACCGCGGTGCGCGAGCGGGTCGGCATCTTCGACGTCTCGCACCTGGGCAAGGCCCGGGTCTCCGGCCCCGGCGCCGCCGACTTCGTCAACGCGTGCCTCACCAACGACCTGCGCCGCATCGGGCCGGGCCAGGCGCAGTACACGATGTGCTGCACCGAGACCGGTGGCGTGGTCGACGACCTGATCCAGTACCTGCGCTCCGACGACGACGTCTTCCTCATCCCGAACGCCGCCAACACGGCCAAGGTCGTCGACCTGCCTCGCCGCCGCCGCGCCCGAGGGCATCACCGTCGAGAACCTGCACGACCAGTACGGCGTCATCGCGGTGCAGGGCCCCCGGTCCGACGAGGTGCTGCGCGGTCTCGGCTTCCCCGTCGACCACGACTACATGAGCTTCGTCGAGACCGACTGGGAGGGGCTGCCGGTCATCGTCTGCCGCACCGGCTACACGGGGGAGCGCGGCTACGAGATCGTGCCGCCGTGGGACGTCGCCGGCTCGGTCTGGGACGCCCTCGCCGCAGCCGTGGCCGCCGAGGGCGGGCTGCCCGCCGGCCTGGGCGCCCGCGACACGCTGCGCACCGAGATGGGCTACCCGCTGCACGGCAACGACCTCTCGCTCGACATCACGCCGGTGATGGCCGGCGCCGCCTGGGCGGTGGGCTGGGACAAGCCGCAGTTCTGGGGCCGTGACGCCCTCACCGCCGAGCGCGCCGCCAAGCAGTCACGCCTGATGCGCGGGCTCGTGGTGACCGGGCGCGGCATCCCCCGCTCGCACTGCGCGGTCAAGGACGCCACGGGAGCGGTCGTCGGCGAGGTCACCTCGGGCACGTTCTCGCCCACCCGCAAGCAGGGCATCGCGCTGGCGCTGCTCGACCGGTCGGTGACCCTCGGCGACGAGGTGGTCGTCGACGTGCGGGGCCGCGACGTCACCGCGACGGTGTCGAAGCCCCCGTTCGTCGAGGTCGGGGTGCGTGAGAAGTGAGCGAGCAGTGGACCTGGGCCTACGAGGGCCCCGACGGTGCCCCGATGCCGGCCGCCGGGCTGGGTGAGACGGCGTTCCCCACGCAGTCGGATGCCGAGTCGTGGTTCGGCGAGGTGTGGCACGACCTGTCCGCGGCCGGGGTCGCCGCGGTCACCCTGCTGCGCGACGGCCAGAAGGTCTACGGGCCGATGAGCCTGGAGGAGCCGGCCTGACGCCCGGCGCCGCGGGCGGTCGGGTCAGCTGGGGTACTCGCCGCGCTTGACCTGCGGGCGCGGCATCCGCGAGCGGCGCATCTGGAAGGCGCGCATCGCGGCATACATGCCGTTGCCCTTGGTGGCGGCGGCGTCGTCGCCGAACTTCGCGGCGAGCCGCTTCTTCAGCCCGCGGTACATCAGGAAGGTGTCGGCCACGGCGGTGAGCAGCACGGAGTAGGTGAGGATCGTGACGAAGAACAGGATCGTGCTGGTGCGCATGAAGCTGAGCGCCAGCACGATGAGCATCACCGGCAGCATGAACTCGGCGAGGTTGCGGCGGGCGTCGATGTAGTCGCGCATGTAGCGCCGCACCGGGCCCTTGTCGCGCGCCGGCAGGCCCGCGTCGTCGCCGGTGATCATCGCCTGGCGGGTCTTCGCGAGCTGCTCGTTGCGGCGGGCCTTGTCGATCTGCTTGGCCTGCTTGCGGTCGGCGACGACCAACGGCTGCTTGCGCGCCGCCTCTTGGTCCTTGCGCTTGGGCGTGGGCCGGTTCTTGGCTCCGTCGCGCTGCGGGTGGAGGTCGTCGACGAGCTCGTCGTTGGTGGTCTTGCTGCGTCCGAACACGCCTCCACTGTAAGTGCTCGGGCGCGGATGCCGTGCACGCGCGTCCCGCCGTCGGCCGCACCCGTCGGTAGGGTCGGCGACGTGACCGACGTGCTGACCACCGACCAGATCTCCGCCCTCCGCGACCGGGTCGCCGCCCTGATGCCGGCCCTGCGCGCCGACCTCGAGGCGCTCACCCGCATCCCCAGCGTCAGCCTCGACGCCTTCGACCAGGCCCACGTCGAGGCGAGCGCCGAGGCCACGGCCGCCCTGCTGCGGGCCGAGGGCCTCGACGTCGAGATCGTGCGCGAGGGGGGCCGCCCCGCCGTCATCGGGCACGTCGACGGCCCGCCGGGTTCGCGCACCGTGATGCTCTACGCCCACCACGACGTGCAGCCCCCCGGCGACGACGCCCTGTGGGACAGCGCGCCGTTCGAGCCCACCGAGCGCGACGGGCGGCTCTACGGGCGGGGCGCGGCCGACGACAAGGCCGGCATCATGGCCCACGTCGCGGCGCTGCGGGCGCACACCGGGTCGCTGCCGGTGGGCGTGACCGTGTTCGTCGAGGGCGAGGAGGAGGTCGGCTCCGACTCGCTGCCCACCATCCTCGAGCGGCACGGCGAGAAGCTGCGCGCCGACGCCATCGTGCTCGCCGACTCCACCAACTGGGCGATCGGCGAGCCGGCCCTCACCACGACGCTGCGCGGCATGATCCGGGTGGTGGTCACCGTGAGCACGCTCGACCACGGCATCCACTCGGGCATGTTCGGCGGAGCGGTCCCCGACGCGCTCACCGCGCTGGTCAGGACGCTGGCGAGCCTGCACGACGACGACGGCGAGGTCGCGGTCAAGGGCCTGAAGTCCGGCGTGGCCGCCGACCTCGACTACGACGAGGCCCGCCTGCGCGCGGAGTCGGGGCTGCTCGACGGCGTCTCCACGATCGGCAGCGGCTCGCTGCTCTCGCGGATCTGGACCAAGCCGTCGATCACGACGATCGGCATCGACGCGCCCGACCGTCGCGACGTCGTCGAACACGCTGGTGCCCACGGCCGCGGCGAAGATCTCGATGCGGCTGGCCCCCGACGAGCACGACATGGACGCCTTCGCCCTGCTGCGCGACCACCTGGTGGCGCACACCCCGTGGGGCGCGAAGGTCGAGGTGACGCTCGACGACCGCGGGCTCGGGTTCTCCGCCGACGCGCAGGGGCCGGTCTACGACCAGGCCCGCGCGGCCTTCTCCGACGCCTGGGGCGTCGAGCCGGTCGACATCGGCGTGGGCGGGTCGATCCCGTTCGTCGCGGCGTTCGCCGAGCAGTTCCCGGATGCCGCGATCCTCGTCACCGGCGTCGAGGACCCCGACGCGCGGGCGCACGGCGCCAACGAGTCGCTGCACCTCGGCGAGTTCGAGAAGGTGTGCGTGGCCGAGGCCGTGCTGCTCGCCCGGCTCGGCGCGCTCCCGCGCTGGGTGCCGTGCTACTTCGACGACAACCCGACGGCGACGAAATGGGCCGACGTGACCGGCGACAAGTACGTCGCGAGCGCGGCGAACATCGGGGCGGCGGCGCCGCAGGGCGTGAACTGCTCCGTCGACGACTACCTGGGCGGCCAGTGCCTGGCCACGCTCAAGAGCCGCATCTCGGCGACCGGAGGCAGCTATGGCGGATGACGCAGGCGCTGGGCGCGGTCGCGACCGCCCACCAGCGGGCGGGGCGATCGTTCGAGGCCGCGGGAGTGGGCAGCTTCGTGCGCGAGGAGGGCTCCGGCGACCCGGTGGTGCTCGTGCACGGGCTGCCGTCGTCGTCGTTCCTCTACCGCAAGATGCTGCCCGAGCTGGCGGCGCGCGGGCTGCGAGGGGTGGCCTTCGACCTGCCCGGCCTCGGGCTGGCCGACCGGCCGGTCGACTTCGACTACACCTTCGCCGGGCTGGGCCGGTTCGCCGCCGCGGCGGTCGACGCGCTCGAGCTGGAGCGGTTCCACCTCGTCGTGCACGACGCCGGAGGACCGGTCGGGTTCGAGATGGCGTCCGGGATGCCCGACCGGATCCGGTCGCTGACCATCCTCAACACCGTCGTCACCATGGACAAGGTGCCCTTCGTGATGGAGGTCTACGCGCGCGGCGCGAACGGCAAGGATGGCCGGCCATGCCGCCGCCCGCCCGTCGTGCGCACGGTCTTCCGCGCCGGTCGGGGTGGCCGACAAGGCGTCGATCACCGACGACGAGATCGACGCGTACCGCGAGCTGGTGCTGCGCGAGGACGGCGGATCGGCCTACCTGCGGATCATGGCCAACCTGCGCCGAGGGCACGGCGACTACAGCGCGGTGGTCGACTCGCGCAGCACCCCGTACCCGGTGCAGATCGTCTGGGGCACCAAGGACCCCGTGCTCCCGTTCCGCCGGCACGGCTGGCGGGCCCGGGATGCCGCGCACGTCCCCGCCATCAGCGCGCTGCCGGCCAAGCACTACCTCCAGGAGGAGGAAATCAGATCGGTGACGGACGCCGCCGCCGAGAGAAACGCGAAGTACTCCTGACTCCGCATCCGTTCCGGAAGCCGAGCGCGACCCTGCCTCCGGCACCCGGTGCCCTCGCGGCATCCGGCGTCGGGCGGTTCAGTCCTTGGCGGTCTCGCCGGGCAGGGCGAGCATCTGGTCGAGCGCCACCCGGGCCTGCGCGGCCACCTGCGGGTCGACCCGGATCGGGTTGACGACGCGCCCGTCGACGAGCGACTCGAGCGCCCAGACCAGGTGCGGCAGGTCGATGCGGTTCATCGTGGAGCAGTAGCAGACGTTCTTCTCGAGGAAGGCGATGCGCTGCTCGGGGAACTGCGCCGCCAGCCGCTGCACGAGGTTGAGCTCGGTGCCCACGGCCCAGGCGGTGCCCGGGGGAGCGGCGGCGATGGTCGCGATGATCTTCTCGGTGGAGCCGACCTCGTCGGCCAGCTCGACCACCTCGTGGCGGCACTCGGGGTGCACGATCACCTTGACGCCCGGGATCTCGCGCCGCGCCGCCTCGACGGCCTCGACCGAGAAGCGCCCGTGCACCGAGCAGTGGCCGCGCCACAGGATCATCGTGGCGTCGCGCAGCTGCTCGGGGGTCAGGCCACCCATCGGGCGGTGCGGGTCCCAGACCACGCAGTCGTCGAGCGGGCGGCCGAGGTCGCGGGCGTAGGTGTTGCGGCCCAGGTGCTGGTCGGGCAGGAAGAGCACCTTGCCGCCCGCACCGGCCCGGTCGAGCGCCCAGGTGAGCGCCGTCTTCGCGTTCGAGGACGTGCAGATCGTGCCGCCGTGCCGCCCGGTGAAGGCCTTGATCGCCGCGGAGGAGTTCATGTAGGTGACCGGCACGGTGAGGTCGGCGACGCCGGCCTCGACGAGGTCGTCCCAGCACTCCTCGACCTGGTCGATCGCGGCCATGTCGGCCATCGAGCAGCCGGCCGCGAGGTCGGGCAGCACCACGGTCTGGGTGTCGGCGGTGAGGATGTCGGCCGACTCGGCCATGAAGTGCACGCCGCAGAAGACGACCCACTCGGCATCCGGGCGCGCCGCGGCCTCCTTGGCCAGCTTGAAGGAGTCGCCGGTCACGTCGGCGAACTCGATCACCTCGTCGCGCTGGTAGTGGTGGCCGAGCACGAACACCCGGTCGCCCAGGGCCGCCTTGGCCGCGCGGGCCCGCTCGACGAGGTCGGGGTCGGAGGGCGCGGGCAGGTCGCCGGGGCACTCGACCCCGCGCTCACTGGCGAGGTCGCGGCCGCGACCGAGCACGAGCAGCGGGAGGGGTGCGGGCGCGGGCCCGCCGGTGGTCGTCGTCACCTGCCGATCGTATGCCGTGTGCTCCCGTCCCGACGTCGCGTTCCGGCCGTGCCCGGCATCCGACCTCGTGCGACTTGGGCGCGGTTTCGGGGGCCCGGCCGCCGCGGAACCGCACCCAGGTCGCACGGAGTCGGGACCTGGCGGGCCCACGACGCGGGACACCGATAGCCTCACCGCGTGCGCGTCCTCATCGCCCCGGACTCCTTCGGTTCGACGCTCGGCCCCGTCCAGGCGGCCACGGCGATGGCGCAGGGCTGGGCGCAGGGTGCACCGCACGACGAGCTCGAGCTGATGCCGCTGTCCGACGGCGGCCCGGGGTTCCTCGACGTGCTGGGCCGGGCCCTCGGCGGCCTCACCGTCGCGACGACGGTCAGCGACCCGCTCGGGCGCGAGGTGCCCGCCGCGGTGCTGCTGGTGGATCGCGACGGCCGGCGCACCGGCTACGTCGAGGCGTCGCAGGCCAGCGGCTTGCACCTGCTCGGCGCCGACGAGCGCGACCCGGGGCTCACCAGCACCTGGGGTGTCGGCCAGCTGCTCGAGGTCGCCGTCGAGCAGGGCGCGACCAAGGTCGTGGTGGGCGTCGGGGGCAGCGGCACCAACGACGCCGGGGCCGGCATGCTCGCGGCCCTGGGCGCCGGGCCGGCATCGGTGCTCGCCCGCGGCGGCCTCGCCCTGGCCGGTGCAGCCGACGACTCGCTGCCCGGGCTGGCGGACGTCATCGCCCGCCTGGCCGGGGTCGAGATCGTGCTGGCGACCGACGACGACACCCCGCTGCTCGGCCTGCAGAGCACCAGCGCGGTCGAGGCGCCGCGCAAGGGCGCCTCGCCCGAGCTCGCCCAGGCGCTCGAGGGGGCGCTGGGCCACTTCACCGACGTCGTGGGCCGGTCGCTGCCCTCGCCCCCGGTCGAGCTGCTCAGCGGGATGCCGCGCCGGCTCGACCGCGAGGCCGGCGCCGGTGCCGCCGGGGGCCTGGGCTACGGGCTGCTCGCCCTCGGCGCCCGGCGGGTGGGCGGGGTCGCCGAGGTGCTGCGCGACTGCGGCTTCGGCATCGCGGCCGCGCGCAGCGACCTGGTCGTCACGGGCGCCGGCCGGGTCGACTGGAGCACGCTGCGCGGGTCCGTCGTCGCCGGCGTCGCCGCCGCCACGCTCGAGACCGGGCGGCCGACGGTGCTGGTCGCCGGAGAGTGCCTGGTGGGCCGGCGCGAGACGATGACGCTGGGCCTGGCCGGCACCTACGCGGTCGCCGACAGCCGGGACGGGATCGAGGCGATGGTCGCCGACCCGGTCACGACCCTGGCCGACCGCACCGCTCGGGTGGCGCGCACCTGGTCACCCCCGCGCTGACCGGCATCGCGGGCCTCCCGGGTGGAGCGACCCCGCACGTGCCGGTCCGAGGCGTGGAAGCACCGGGTGCGAGTCGGTGATGTGGAGCCGGCGACGTATCCTGTTCACACCCCGGGAACACGGGCGGCCCGACACGGGTTGACCACGGCGACCGGGCCGACCTCAGGCCACCGCCAGCACAGGGAGTGCATCCATGAGCGACCAGCTCCAGACCACCGAGGCCCCCACCACCGAGGCCCCGGCGACCGAGGCCCCCGCGCACGGTGTCGTCCTCACCGACGTCGCCGCGGGCAAGGTGCAGTCACTGCTCGCGCAGGAGGGCCGCGACGACCTGCGACTTCGGGTCGGCGTGCAGCCGGGCGGCTGCTCCGGCCTCATCTACCAGCTCTACTTCGACGAGCGCACCCTCGACGGTGACCTCGTGCGCGACTTCGACGGTGTCGAGGTCGTCATCGACCGGATGAGCGCCCCCTACCTCGACGGCGCGACGATCGACTTCGCCGACACCATCGAGAAGCAGGGCTTCACCATCGACAACCCCAACGCGGGCAGCTCCTGCGCCTGCGGCGACAGCTTCAGCTGACGCCACCCACGAGAGGGCCCGTGCCACCGGCACGGGCCCTCTCGGCGTCCGTGGCCGACGGACGGGGCCCGTGCGGGGTAGGTTCGTCCCCGTGCAGATCGCCGTCACCGGGTCCATCGCGACCGACCACCTCATGACCTTCCGGGGCAGCTTCTCGGACTCCCTCGTCGTCGAGCAGCTCGACAAGATCTCGGTGAGCTTCCTCGCCGACACGCTCGAGATCCGCCGGGGAGGGGTGGCCGGCAACATCTGCTTCGGGATGGGCGTGCTGGGCGCGCGCCCCATCCTCATCGGTGCCGCGGGCGAGGACTTCGCCGACTACCGCAGCTGGCTGAGCCGGCACGGCGTCATCACCGACCACGTGCACATCTCGCAGTCCAAGCACACTGCGCGCTTCGTCTGCACCACCGACGACACCATGGCCCAGATCGCCACCTTCTACGCCGGGGCGATGTCCGAGGCCCGGATGATCGAGCTCGGCCCCATCCACGACAAGTGGAACCTCGACCTGGTGCTCATCGGCGCCGACGACCCCGACGCGATGCTGCGGCACACCGACGAGTGCCGCAGCGGCGGCATCCCGTTCATCGCCGACCCCTCCCAGCAGCTGGCGTTCGCCGACGGCCCCTTCATCCGCAAGCTCATCGACGGCGCCGACTACCTGTTCACCAACGAGTACGAGTCGCACCTGACCGAGACCAAGACCGGATGGAGCCAGGCCGAGATCGACGACCGGGTCACCACCCGGGTCATCACCCGCGGCAAGGACGGCGCCGACATCCGCACCAAGGGGCAGGACCCCATCCACGTGCCGATCGCAGGCGACGTCGAGCGGGTCGACCCCACCGGGGTGGGCGACGCCTTCCGGGCGGGCTTCCTCGTCGGACTGGCCGGTGGCCTGGGCTACGAGCGGTGCGGCCAGATCGGCTCGGTGCTGGCGGCTCACGTGCTGCAGACCGACGGCGCCCAGGAGTACGTCATCACCAGGCAGGCCTTCGTCGACCACGTGGCCGCGGCCTACGGCGACGTCGCTGCCCAGGAGATCGCGCCGCTCGTGCGGTGCGCCCACGACTGACCGCGGCCCTCGACCCCGCGATGCCCTACCCGCCGGTCGAGCCGCCGCCCACCGCCTGGCTGCTCGACGCCGCCCACGCCGACCCCGGTGACGACCTCGTCGCGGCGGGGGCCGACCTGGAGCCGGGCACCCTGCTCGCGGCCTACCGGCTCGGCCTGTTCCCGATGGGCCTGGGCCCCAACGGCACGGGCGCGATGGGGTGGTGGTCGCCCGACCCGCGTGGCGTCATCCCCGCCGGTGGGCTGCGGGTCAGCCGCTCGCTGCGCAAGGCGTACGACCGCTTCGACGTGCGGGTCGACACCGCCTTCGCCGAGGTCGTCGCCCGCTGCGCCGACCCCTCGCGCGAGGGCCGGTGGATCACCGCCGAGGTGGCGCGCGCCTACACCCACCTGCACGAGCTCGGCTGGGCGCACAGCGTCGAGACCTGGCGGGGTGACGAGCTCGTCGGGGGCCTCTACGGCGTGTCGGTCGGCGGCCTGTTCGCGGGCGAGTCGATGTTCCACGCGGCGCGCGACGCCTCGAAGGTCGCGCTCGTCGGGCTCGTCGAGCGCTTCCACGCCGACGGCGACCCGCGCCGGCTCGTCGACGTGCAGTGGGCCACCGACCACCTGCGGCGGCTCGGGGCGCAGGAGTGGCGGCGCGAGCAGTACCTCGACCGGCTGGCCGACGCGCTGCTCGCCCCTCAGGTCGAGCTGTCGGCCTGACCGCGGTCGGTGCGCGGCGCGCCGAGCAGCACGCGGTACTCGGTCCAGGCCTCGTCCTCGTGCAGCGAGACGGTGTGTCCCTTCATCCGGGCCCAGGCGGGGACGTCGGACCACGCGGCGTCGTCGTCGGCGAGGAGCACCACGGTGGTGCCCGGGGCGAGCCCGAGCGCCGCCCGCGCGAGTCGGATGACGGGCACCGGGCACCGCGACCCGCGCGCGTCGACGACCGGGGGCCCGCCACGGCGCCCGCGGCCCTCGCTGCTCGACGGCTCGGAACCGCTCACAGGTCGGCCGTCCCGAGCCGGCGCCGCACGGTGGCCACGGCATCCGGCAGCTCGCGGCACAGCCGGTCGACGTCGTCGGCGCGGGTCGGCGACACGGCCTCGAGCGGCAGGGTGACCCGCACGTTGCCGTGGGTCAGCACGCCCATGGCGGCGAGCACGTGGCTGGGGCGCAGCGCGCTCGAGGTGCACGCCGAGCCCGACGCGACCGCCAGGCCGCGCCGGGCGAGCTCGTCGAGCAGCACCTCGCCGTCGGCGTAGAGGACGCTGAACGTCACCACGTGGGGGAGCCGGTCGTCGGGGTCGCCCACGAGCTCGACGTCGGGCACGGCCGCCGCGGCCCGCCGCACGCGGTCGACGAGCTCGCGGGCCGAGCGCTCCTCGGTGGCGGCCGTGGCCGCGGTCTGCCGCCACGCCTCGGCGGCCGCGAGCACCAGTGGCACCCACGGGGCAGCGGGCTCGCGGCCGTGCTCGGCCTCGCGCCGCGGGCGGGGCAGCCCCCAACGGGTGCCGGTGCGCACGGCGAGCAGGCCGAGCGGTGGGCCGCCGAAGGACGCCGCGTCGGCGACCACCACCGACCCAGCGCCACGGTGGATGCCGTGCGGGTCGCGCCCCAGCGAGGCCGTCGCGTCGACCAGCAGCGCGATGCCGTGCTCGCGACACAGGGCGTCGACCTCGGCCACGGGCTGGCGGGTGCCGACTTCGGCGTTGGCCGACTGGAGCACCGCGGCGGCGACCTCACCGCCGTCGAGCGCCACGGCATACGCGGCGCAATCGACGCGGCCCAGGCGGTCGACCGGCACCGGCTCGTCGACGCCGGGCTGGAGCAGCAGGACCGAGCGCTCCGTGGCCCCGGCGACGACGCGCGTGCCGGTGCGGCGCCTGGCGTGCCGCAGCCCGGTGAGCCCGAGCTCGAGCGCCGCCTCGGGGCTCGGGTGCACCGAGAGCTCGTCGGGACGCACCCCCAGCGCCCCGGCCAGCACCTCCCGCGCGGTGTCGAGCAGCGCGCGGGCCCGACGACCGGGCGGGTTGAGCCGGGTGGGGTCGGCCCACGCGGTGCCCACGGCGGCCGCCAGGGTCTGCGCGGCCACCGGGTGCAGGGGGCCCCGAGCGGCGTCGAGCAGCCCGGCGAACTGCGAGTCGAGGGGGGAGCGCGCCACGCTTAGACGGTAGCCCCGCCCTGCCGGACGTCCGCGCAGGTGGTGCAGTAGGGTTTGCATCTGTTCGTCACCTCCTCCACACGAAGGATCCGCGGTGCGCTTGCACGACCTCTCATCGCCCCGCCGATCCCGGCGCCGACTCGGTGCCGGGCTGCTCATCGGTGCGCTGTCCGCTGTGGCCCTCACCGGCTGCGCCGCCGGCAACCTGCGCGGTGACGCGTCGACCGGCTGGCTGCCCCCGGCCGTCACCGAGGGCGGCAAGACCGTCACCAGCCTGTGGATCGGTGCCTGGATCGCGGCCCTGGCCGTCGGCATCCTGGTGTGGGGCCTGATCGCCTGGTGCGTCGTGGCCTACCGCCGGCACAAGGACGACAACGAGCTTCCGGTGCAGCTGCGCTACAACATCCCGATCGAGATCCTCTACACGGTGGTCCCGATCTTCATGGTCGTCGTGCTCTTCTACTACACCGCGCGTGACTCCTCCGAGCTCACCGACACCTCGAAGCCCGCCGACGTGACGATCAACGTCGTCGGCAAGCAGTGGAGCTGGGACTTCAACTACGTCGCCGAGGACGTCCACGAGACCGGCGAGCAGGCGATCATGACCGGCGAGCCCGGCGCCGAGGAGACCATCCCCACCCTGTACCTCCCGGTGGGGGAGCGCATCGAGTTCGTGCTCACCGCGCGCGACGTCATCCACTCGTTCTGGGTGCCCTCGTTCCTGCAGAAGATGGACATGATCCCGGGACGGGTCAACTCGTTCCAGGTCGTGCCCACCCAGGAGGGCACCTTCAAGGGCAAGTGCGCCGAGCTCTGCGGCGCCTACCACTCGCACATGCTCTTCAACGTCAAGGTCGTCTCCCGCGCCGAGTACGAGCAGCACCTGTCCGACCTGCGCGCCGCCGGCCAGACCGGCCTGCTCAACAACACGCTGAGCCGCGAACAGCTGATGAGTGACGCGCGGGCAGTCACCGACAGCATCGACGGAGGTAACTGACGATGAGCGCTGCCACTGACTCCACGCGGCTGCGGACTGCGCCCACCCCCACCTACACCCGTCGCGTCTCGAAGGGCGCCACGGTCGTCAAGTGGGTCACCACGACCGACCACAAGGTGATCGGCAACCTCTACTTCATCACCTCGTTCATCTGGTTCCTGCTCGCCGGCATCATGGCGCTGGTCATCCGTGCCGAGCTCGCCTCACCCGGGCTGCAGGTCGTCGACACCCCCGACCAGTACAACCAGATGTTCACCATGCACGGCACGATCATGCTGCTGCTGTTCGCGACGCCGCTGTTCGCCGGGTTCGCCAACGCGCTGATGCCGTTGCAGATCGGCGCGCCCGACGTCGCCTTCCCGCGGCTGAACATGTTCGCCTACTGGCTCTACTTCTTCGGTGGCCTCATCGCCGGCGCGGGCTTCCTCACCCCCGGTGGTGCCGCGGCGTTCGGCTGGTTCGCCTACGCCCCACTGTCCGACAACTCCTACAGCCCGGGCCTGGGTGGCGACCTGTGGGTGTTCGGCCTGGCCCTGGGTGGTTTCGGAACCATCCTCGGCGCGGTCAACTTCATCACCACGATCCTCACGATGCGCGCGCCGGGCATGACGATGTTCCGGATGCCGATCTTCACCTGGACCGTGCTCGTCACCTCGATCCTGGTGCTCCTCATCTTCCCCGCCCTGGCCGCCGCGCTCTTCGCGCTCGGCGCCGACCGGCGGTTCGGGGCGCACGTATTCGACCCCGCCAACGGCGGGCCGATGCTGTGGCAACACATCTTCTGGTTCTTCGGGCACCCAGAGGTCTACGTCATCGCCCTGCCCTTCTTCGGCATCATCTCCGAGGTGCTGCCGGTCTTCTCGCGCAAGCCGATCTTCGGCTACAAGACCCTCGTCTACGCCACGATCGGCATCGCGGCCCTGTCGGTCAGCGTCTGGGCCCACCACATGTACGTCACCGGCCAGGTGCTGCTGCCGTTCTTCGCGATCATGACGATGTTGATCGCCGTGCCAACCGGCGTGAAGTTCTTCAACTGGGTCGGCACGATGTGGGGCGGAAAACTGTCCTTCGAGACCCCGATGCTGTGGGCGATCGGCTTCCTGGTCACCTTCTTGTTCGGTGGCCTGACCGGCGTCATCCTCGCCAGCCCGGCGCTCGACTTCCAGCTCTCCGACAGCTACTTCGTGGTGGCGCACTTCCACTACGTCATCTTCGGCACGGTCGTGTTCGCGATGTTCTCCGGCTTCTACTTCTGGTGGCCGAAGTTCACCGGGCGGATGCTCGACGAGCGGCTCGGCAAGATCCACTTCTGGCTGCTGTTCGTCGGGTTCCACACCACCTTCCTCGTGCAGCACCTCATCGGCATCCAGGGCATGCCCCGGCGCTACGCCGACTACCTGCCGGAAGACGGCTTCACCCTCGGCAACCGCATCTCCACCGCCGGGTCGGTCGTCCTCGCGATCTCGATGATCCCGTTCTTCATGAACGTCTGGAAGACCTGGCGCACCGCGCCCCTGGTCGAGACCGACGACCCGTGGGGCTACGGCGCCTCGCTGGAGTGGGCGACCTCCTGCCCGCCGCCGCGGCACAACTTCGACAGCATCCCGCGCATCCGTTCGGAGCGCCCCGCCTTCGACCTGCACCACCCGCAGACGGCCCCGGCCGGCCTGCACGACGAGCGGGTCGCCGACGACAGCGGGCTGGTGTCCGCCCTCGGCCCGGCCGACCTGGGCAGCAACTCGTTCGTCGACAACGACAAGGAGCACTGACGCATGCTGGCCATGGAGCGCATCGGCACCCTGATCGGGGTGTTCGCCTTCCTGATGGCGGCCATCTACGGGTTCTGGACCAACTCCACCGAGCTCGGCATCGAGTGGGTCGGGGTCATCGGCCTCATCCTCGGCGGGCTGCTCGGGTTCATGATCGCCTGGTACCTGTGGATGACGCGGCGTCGCCTCGAGCGTGACCCCTCCGACGACCCGCTGGGCGATGTCGACGAGATCCAGGGTGAGTACGGCTTCTTCAGCCCGCACAGCTGGTGGCCGCTGTTCCTCGGCGCCGCCGCCGCGGTCTGCTTCCTCGGCCTCGCCGTCGGCTGGTGGCTGTTCATCATCGGTGCGTTCTTCGCGATCCCGGCGCTGGTCGGCTGGACCTTCGAGTACTGGAAGGGCCAGAACGCGCTGTAGCGCAGGTCAGCCCCAGCCGAGGTCGTGGAGGGTGTCCTCCTCGATGCCGAAGTGGTGGGCGATCTCGTGCACGACGGTCACGGCGATCTCGTCGCGCAGGTCCTCCTCGTCCTCGCACATCCGCAGCAGCGGGCCGCGAAACAGCGTGATCCGGTCGGGGAGCGACCCCGACTCCCACCACCCGTCCCGCTCGGTGAGCGGCGTGCCCTCGTAGACGCCGAGCAGGTCGGGGTCGTCAGCGGGTGGCTCGGCCTCGACGAGGAAGACCACGTTGTCGAGCATGGCCATCAGCTCGCCCGGCACCTCGTCGAGGGCGTCCTCGAGGATGGCGTCGAACTGCTCGTCGCTCACTGGCTGCACGTCACCACCCTGCCATCCGCCGGCCGGGCTCAGCCCAGCGGTGCCCGCAGCCAGGCCAGGGCGGGGCCGTGCAGCGGGGCCCCGCGCCAGCGCGCCGTGACCGTGCCGTCGGCGCAGCGCAGCACCAGCGAGTGCGGCGTCTGCACCGCGACGACCGTCGCCTCGAACACGCCCGGGGCCACCCAGCCGCCGCTGGCCACCCAGGGTGAGCCCCCGGCATCCGGCCAGTGCCCGTCACCGCAGGGGATGCTGAGCGGGCCGCCGTCGTCGACGTCGAGCACCCAGCCGTGCTCGCCGGGGCGGACCTCGACCGACGTCAGCGCCGGGTGCTCCGTCGTGGGGGTGTGCGCGAACCGCCAGGGCCCGGGTGCGGCCGGTGCGGTGGCCGTCGACGCGGATGCCGGGGCCGCAGCACGGTCGAGCGCGGCCGTCAGCCGGTCGTGGGCCCCGGGGTCGGCCGGGAGCGGTGCGTCGGCGAGGTGCGGGAGCAGCTCGTCCCAGACGGCCTCGAGCACCTCGTGGGTGGTCTCGGTGCACGACGTCACCGCGACCACGAGGTCGTGCTCGGGCAGCACGAGGGCGAACTGGCCGTAGGCGCCGTCGGCCCGGAACCCGTGGCGGCTGCGCCACAGCTGGTAGCCGTAGCCGACCGTCCAGTCGACGGGGTCGGGGTGGTGGGTGGTGTCGGCCAGCGCCTGGGTGGCGGTCGCGACCCAGCCGGCCGGCAGCACCTGGCGGCCGTCCCAGGCGCCGTCGTGCAGCAGGAGCAGGCCGAGGCGGGCGATCGACTCGGTGCTGATGTGCAGGCCGCTGAAGCCGAGCTCGGTTCCGGCCCAACGCGGTCCAGACCGCCTCGCGGATGCCGACCGGGTCGAGCAGGCGCGGGCGGAGGTAGTCGAGCAGCCGCTCGCCGGTGCGCCGCTGGACCGCCAGCGCCACCATCCGGCTCGCGCCGTTGTGGTACATGAACCACGAGCCGGGCTCCTCCTGGGGCTCGGCGCCGAGGAACGCGGCCACCGACTCCTCGCCCTGGCCAGCGAAGCTGTCGAGGGTGTCGGTGTGGTGACCGGTCGACATCCGCAGGCAGTCCTCGACGGTGATCTCGGCGGCACGCGGCCCGGCGGCGCCGGCCGCCTCGGGGAAGACGTCGACCAGGCGCTCGTCGCGGGCCAGCAGTCCCTCGGCCTCGGCGAACGCCGCGGCGAGGGCGAGGAAGGTCTTGCTCACCGAGTAGACCAGCCGGATGCCGTCGCGCGGCCAGGGCTGCCACGCGCCCTGCGCGACCACGTGACCGTGGCGGATGACGACCACCCCGTGCGGCTCGTTGTCGTCGGTCTCCCAGCGGCGCACCATCGCCAGCACGGCGTCGGAGGGCACTCCCTGCTGCTCGGGCGTGCTCCGGGGGAGTGCCGGAGGAGTCGGGGCCACGGGTTCGCGGGGGTCGGTGACGCTCATCCCGCCACCTTACGAGGGCCCCGGGTTGCTACGGTCGTGCGGTGGGACTCGCCGCCGACCTCGACTACCGCATCGGCGACCCGACCCGATGGCAGCGCTCGGTGCGGGTGGTGGCGTCCACCTCGCTCGGTGCCCGGGCGCTGGCCCACACGCTGCCGGCGATGGACCGGGCGGTCGCGCGGCTGAGCGGGGGACGCACCACGGCGGTCGAGCTGCTGGCGGGGCTCCCGCTGCTCGGGCTGACGACGACGGGTCGGCGCAGCGGTCAGCCGCGCTATGCGCCCCTGATCGCGATTCCCTTCCGCGACTCGCTGGCGGTGGTCGGGACGAACTTCGGGCAGGCCAGCACCCCGACGTGGGCACTGAACCTCGAGGCCGAACCGCGAGCCAGGGTGACGCACGGTGACCGGACGGTGGCCGTGGTGGCCCGCCCGGCGGACGAGGCCGAGCGGGAGGAGGTCCTCGCCACGGCGGCCGAGGTCTACCTCGGCTACCCGACGTACCTGCGGCGGATCACCGGCCGACGGGTGCGGGTGTTCGTGCTGGAGCCTGCTGCGACCTCATGAGCGCCCCGGCCCTGCCGGCGTGAGACCCAAGGCGGTCCCGACACCCTGGGACCGCCTGGCGGACGGCTGGCACGATGAGCGGGTGCGAGTGACCGTGCGGGTGCGCCCCGGAGCCTCCAGGACGCGCGTCGGGGGCCGCTGGGGCGAGCAGGAGGTGCTCGGGGTGTCGGTGGGCGCCCGGGCCGTCGACGGCGCCGCCACGGCCGCGGTGCGGGCCGCGGTGGCGGAGGCGTTCGGGGTGCGGCCTCGGGACGTCGCGCTGGTGGCGGGGGAGCGCTCGCGCACCAAGGTGCTCGAGGTCGACGTCGACGAGGCGACCGGGCGCGGCACCCTCACCCGACTCCTTGCGGACGGCTGACCGCACCGCTGCGATCGGGGCCGGAGATGCCGCGTGCCGCGCACCCGGGGTGGGTGCGCGGCACGCAGCGTGCTCGGCCGGTCAGTGCCGGCCGGCGGGCTCCCCGGACTCGACCTCGGCGGCTTTGTCGGCCGCGTCAGCCTCGATCGGGCGGGCGCCGCCGGAAGCCGACGGCTCGATCGCCTCGTGCTCGGCACCGTGGTGCTGGGCGGCGGCGAGCTCGGCGGGCGTGACCGGGTTGACGGCGTCGGCGAAGTAGAAGCGCGAGAGCCGGGCCCGGTAACGGTCCTTGCGGCGCGCCTTGCGCTCCACACCGTTCTCGTCGACGTTCGTCTCGAGCTGGATCGGCGCGACCGGCTCGTGCTGGACGAGGACCCACTGCTCGGGGGTGAGCTCGGCGCTCGTCTCGTGCCGCTCGAAGTACTTGCCGTCGGGCGTGCGGACGATGGTGCCGGTCTCGCGGCCGTGCAGCACGGTGTCGCGGTCGCGGCGCTGCAGCGACAGGCAGATGCGCTTGGTCACCCAGAACATGATGGGCGGCAGCACGAACAGGCCGATCTGGAAGAACCGGGTGATGTCGTTGATCGACAGGCCCAGCTTGATCGCCATGATGTCGTTGCCCGCGGCGAACCAGAACACCGAGTAGGCGGTGATGGCGGCCATGCCCAGCCCGGTGCGGGTGGGCGCGTTGCGCGGCCGGTCGAGCAGGTGGTGCTCGCGGTCGTCACCGGTGACCCAGCGTTCGACGAACGGGTAGATGCCGAGCACGGTGTAGACCAGCGGCAGCAGCACCAGGGCACCGAGGGCGATGTTCAGCGACATGGTGAACCCGAACGCACTGAACTCCAGCCAGCCCGGCAGCAGGCGCAGTGCTCCGTCGGCGAAGCCCATGTACCAGTCGGGCTGCGAGCCGGCGGTCACGGGGGAGGGGTCGTAGGGACCGTAGGCCCAGATCGGGTTGATCTGCACCACGGCCGACATCAGCGCGATGACGCCGAAGACGATGAAGAAGAAGCCGCCGGCCTTGGCGGCGTAGACCGGCATCACCGGGTAGCCGACGACGTTGTCGTTGGTGCGGCCCGGCCCGGGGAACTGGGTGTGCTTCTGCACGAACACCAGCCCGATGTGCGCGGTGAACAACCCGATGAGCGCGGCCGGGATGAGCAGGATGTGCGCGCTGTAGAGCCGGGGGATGATCAGCTCGCCCGGGAACGGCCCACCGAAGATCATGAAGGCCAGGTAGGACCCGATGACCGGGGCCGTCTGCACGAAGCCCTCCATGGCCCGCAGCCCGGTGCCCGAGAGCAGGTCGTCGGGCAGTGAGTAGCCCGCGAAGCCCTCGATGATGGCGAGCAGCGCGAGCACCGAGCCGATGACCCAGTTGATCTCACGCGGCTTGCGGAAGGCACCGGTGAAGAACACCCGGAACATGTGCACCGACAGGGCGACGATGAACATCAGCGCGGCCCAGTGGTGGATCTGGCGGATGATCAGGCCGCCCTTGATGTCGAAGGAGATGTTCAGCGTCGAGGCGTAGGCCTCGGACATGCTGACGCCGCGCAGCGGCACGTAGGAGCCCGTCGTAGACGGTGTGGCCGGCACTCGGGATGAACCAGAAGGTCAGGAACGCCCCGGTCAGCAGGCAGATGATCATCGAGTACATCGCGATCTCGCCGAGCATGAACGACCAGTGGTCGGGGAAGACCTTCTTCATCAGGTAGCCGACCGGCTTGGCGGCGCCGGTGCGGTCGTCGACCCAGCCGGCGAGACCGCCGACCTTCCGGGCAGCGCCCGACGGCGGTGCGTCGGCGGGGGTGTCGCCCTCGCGCAGGGCGTCGGCGGGACGTGCGGTGGTGTCGGTGCTCATCGGCTGCCACGCTCCCAGAAGCTCGGGCCGACCGCTTCCTGGAACGGGGCGGCGGAGACGAGGTAGCCCTCGTCGTCAACGGTGATCTGCAACTGCGGCAGGGGCCGCTTGGCGGGACCGAAGATGACCTTCGCGTCCTGCGTCACGTCGAAGGTGGACTGGTGGCACGGGCAGAGCAGGTGGTGCGTCTGCTGCTCGTAGAGGCCGACCGGGCAACCGACGTGGGTGCAGATCTTGGAGTAGGCAACGATGCCGTTGTAGCCCCAGTCACGCTGCTTCTGGGACTCGATGATGTCCTCGTCGAGGCGCATGAGGAGCACGGCCGCCTTGGCCTTCTCCTCGAGGAGGTGGGGGGTGCCACCGTCGCCGGTGACGGGGTCGGGGAGCAGGCCCTCCGGCATCACGTGGAACACCGAGCCGATGGTGACGTCCTCGGCCTTGATCGGGGTGTTCTCCGGGTCGCGCATCAGGCGCAGCGGCTTGAAGGTGGGGTCGTCGCCGGGGCCGCTCGGGCCGCCGTTCCAGAAGGTCAGCGACAGGCTGTTCTGCGGCATCGGGCCGAGCGAGCCGGCCACCTGCAGCACGAGCGGCACCGCGAACAGGCCGAGCGCCCCACCGAGGGTGTACTTGATCATCGGGCGGCGGGTGATCTGCGAGCTCGCGCCGCCCTCCTTGAGCACCTCGACGACCCGGTCGCGGGACTCGTCGCTGGCGCGCATCTGGTGGCGCTCCTCGACGACCTCCTCGTCGGGCATCAGGGTCTTGGCCCAGTGCACCGCGCCGAAGCCGATGCCGAGCAGGCCCAGCGCCATGGTGACGCCGAGGGCGAAGTTGGAGGCGCTGGTCTCGCCGATGCCGGGCACGAAGATCGTGGTCTCGAGGCTGATCGCGAAGTAGCAGACGATGAACGCCAGGGTGCCCAGGATCGAGATGCCGAACAGGGTGGCGACCTGCTTCTCGGCGCGGCGCGCGGCGCTCTCGTCGAGGTCGGCCATCCGTGCGACGTGCTCGGGCAGACCCGGGTTGGTGAACCGCTCGGGGAGGCCACCGTCCCCGACGACGTGGCCCTGGTCGAGCCGCACGGCGGTGCCGTGCTCGGAGGTGGGTGCCACCTCGCTGCCGGGGTGGGTGGTGTCCTGCTCGTTCATCGGGGTACCGATCTTCTGGTCGGGGTGCGGGTGGGGACGACGCGGACGCGCTAGGCCGACTTGGAGCCGAGCCAGACGGCGCAGCCCACGAGGATGCCGAGGCCGAAGACCCAGGCGAACAGCCCCTCGGTGACCGGGCCGAGGGACCCCAGGGCCATGCCGCCGGGGCTCTCCTGCTGGTCGATGGTGTCGAGGAAGGCGATGACGTCGCGCTTGCTCTCGGGGGTGAGGTTGGCGTCGTTGAACACCGGCATGCTCTGCGGGCCGGTGAGCATGGCCTCGTAGATGTGCCTGTCCGAGATGTCGCCGATGGCCGGGGCGTACTTGCCGCGGGTCAGGGCACCACCGGCACCGGCGGCGTTGTGGCACATCGCGCAGTTGACGCGGAAGAGCTCACCGCCGCGGGCCGGGTCGCCCTTGGTGGGGTCGACGGCCTCCTCGGAGGGCACCGCGGGGCCGGGGGCGAGCGAGGCGATGTAGGCACCCATGGAGTCGATCTGCGGCTGGGTGAACTTGGGCTGACCAGCGGGCGCCTGGACCATCGGCCCGGACAGCGGCATCCGGCCGGTGCCCACCTGGAAGTCGACCGCCGCCGCGCCGACGCCCGCGAGCGCGGGACCGGCGATCTTGTCGCCGTTGCCGGTCGCCCGGCCCTCGGCGTTCTGGCCGTGGCAGGAGGCGCAGTTGGCCAGGAAGAGCTGGCGGCCCTCCTCGACCGACTGGGCGGGCAGCGCCCGGGTCGTGGCGTCGGCCTCCTTGGGCGCGACCACGGCGTAGACGGCGCCGGTGAGGAACAGGCCGAGCATCAGCAGGATGGCGATCGCCGCCGGGTGCCGGCGGCGGGCTGCCAGTGAGTTCACGGTGCGTTCCTGTCGTCTGGTGCGGTTCGGGGGTCGGGTCCGGCTGCGGCTGGGGTCACTTCAGGACGTAGATCATGATGAACAGGGCGATCCACACGACGTCGACGAAGTGCCAGTAGTAGGAGGTGACGACCGCGCCGGTGGCCTGCGCGTGCGAGTAGCGGCGGGTGGTGAACGTGCGACCGATGATGAGCAGGAACGCGATGAGCCCACCGGTGACGTGCATGCCGTGGAAGCCGGTGGCGAGGTAGAACACCGAGCCGTAGGCGTCGGAGGACAGGCTCACACCCTCTTCGATGAGGTGGGCGTACTCGTAGACCTGGCCGGCGATGAAGATGCTGCCGAAGATGTAGGTGAGGACGTACCACTCACGCATGCCCCAGGCGGACACCTTGGCCAGGGGGGTGCCGGCCGGGCGGGCGGCGATCCCCTTCTCGGCCTGCAGCACGCCGAGCTGGCACCACACCGACGAGACCACCAGCACGATGGTGTTGGTGAGGGCGAACGGCACGTTGAGCATGACCGTGCGTTCCTCCCACAGCACGTCCTCGTGACCGCGGATGGTGAAGTAGAACGCGAACAGTGCCGCGAAGAACATCGAGCTCGCTCGACAGCCACACCATGGTGCCGACGGCCACCAGGTTGGGACGGGTCGCGGGCCCCTGGCCCGGGATCGAGGGAACGGGCCCGGAAGGCCGGGCCTGGGGTGCTGTCTGAGTCGCCACGAACGACATTATGGCCGGAACTGGCGACAGGCGCTGCGGTGACCCCCCGAAAGGCTCGACAGATCTGGATTCGGGCCACCGGTACGATGCCCGCATGACCTCTTCGCACGACGCCGGCACCCCGGCGCAGGCCTCGAGCACCGACCCCGTCCACCGGGTCTCGGTGCTGCTCTACAGCGACGACATCACCACCCGCGACGCGGTGCGGGCGGCCGCCGGGCGGCGCCCCGCTCGCGACGTCGAGATCGTGTCGTGGCGTGAGTGCGCCACCCCCGAGGCGGTCATCGAGGCCATGGATGCCGGCGGCTTCGACGTCGTCGTGCTCGACGGCGAGGCGAGCCCGGCCGGTGGCCTGGGCCTGTGCCGCCAGCTGAAGAACGAGATCTTCCGCTGCCCGCCCATCCTGGTGCTCACCGGTCGCCCGCAGGACGGCTGGCTGGCCGGCTGGTCGCTCGCCGACGACGCCGTGTCGCACCCGCTCGACCCGATCGCCGTCGCCGAGGCCATCGCCGGCCTGGCCCGGCTGCGGGTCGCGGTCGGCTGACCGGCGTGACCACCGCCACCCCGGCCGGGTTCACCTGGCCGGACCTCCTCGCCGCGCTGCTGCGCCGCGAGGACCTCACCACCGACGCAGACCGGCTGGGCCATGGGCGAGGTCATGAACGGCGAGGCCAGCCCGGTGCAGCTCGCCGGCTTCCTCGTTGGCCTGCGGGCCAAGGGCGAGTCGGTCGAGGAGCTGCGCGGCATCGCCGACGTCATGCTCGAGCACGCCCACCGCATCGAGGTCCCGGGCGAGACGATCGACATCGTGGGCACCGGGGGCGACCGGCTGAACTCGGTGAACATCTCGACGATGGCGGCCATCGTCGTCGCCGCCACCGGGCTGCGCGTGGTCAAGCACGGCAACCGGTCGGCGTCGTCGAGCTCGGGGTCGGCCGACGTGCTCGAGTCGCTCGGCGTGTCGCTGACGCTCACCCCCCAGCAGGTGGCCGAGGTGGCGGGGACGGCCGGCATCACCTTCTGCTTCGCCAACGCCTTCCACCCCTCGATGCGGCACGCCGCGGTCACCCGCCGCGACCTCGGGGTCGGCACCGCCTTCAACGCGCTCGGCCCGCTCACCAACCCGGCCCAGCCCACCTACGCCGCCGTGGGGGTGGCCGACGCGCGGATCGCCCCGCTCATCGCCGGCGTCTTCGCGGGCCGTGGCCGCGCGGCATCGGTCTTCCGCGGCGACGACGGGCTCGACGAGCTCACCCTCGCCACGACCTCCACGATCTGGTGGGTGCGTGACGGCGCGGTCACCCAGCTGGTCCTCGACCCCACCGACGTCGGCCTGGACCACTCCCCGGTCGAGAGCCTGCGCGGCGGCGACGCGGCCCACAACGCCCAGGTGGCGCGCGACCTGCTGGCCGGTGCCACCGGCCCGGTGCGCGACGCCGTGCTGCTCAACGCCGGCATCGCGCTGGCGACGGCATCCGGCCTCGGCGAGCCGACCGTGTCGCGCGGGTCGCTCACCGCCGCGGTGCGCGAGGGGATGGACCGGGCCGAGGCCGCCATCGACTCCGGCGACGCCCAGACCCTGCTGGCCCGCTGGGTGGAGACGACCGCCGCCTACGCGACCTGAGGCCACCCAGGGTCGGGTGCTCAGGTGGTTGCCCGAGCAGCCGATTGAGCACCCGACGTCGGTGACGGCGGGACGTCAGCCGTCGAGGCCGAGGCTGAAGGCCGCCTCGAGGTCGTGCGAGGAGTAGGTGCGGAAGGCGATGTGGGTGTTGGTGCCGGTGACCCCGGTGACCTTGTTGAGCCGGTCGGCGATGACGTCGGCGAGGTCCTCGTGGTGGCGCACCCGCACCATCGCGACGAGGTCGGCGTCGCCGGCGACGGAGTAGACCTCCGTGACGCCGTCGAGGTCGGCGATCTGCTGCGCCACCTCGGGGATGCGGTCGACGTCGGCGGTGATGAGGACGATGGCGGTGATCACCGGCCCAGACTAGCCGTGGGAGCGGGGCGGGCCAGCGGCTCCGATGCCGTGGGTCCCCCGCCGTGGGCGACGCGGTGGTGCAGGGGGCGGGCCACAGGCCCCGGTGTGCATCACCGCGTCGTCGCGGGCGTGCCGGCTCGGGTCAGCGGACCCCGGCGAAGCCGGCGACCTCGCGACGGGCGGTCTCGAGCGGCTCGAGCTCGGCCCGCACGGGGGCGGCGCCGCCGACCGGGCAGGTCCAGGCCCCCTCGACCTCGACGATGCGCACCCCGGGGGACTCCAGCCAGCGCAGCACCTTCTCGCTCTCCTCGGGCGTGGCGGCCGTCGACGGGGCCACCGGCGGCGCGACGACCTCCGAGCTGGCCCGCAGCGCCTCGATGTAGGGCATCGGGTCGGCGCCGCGCGGTGCGGTGGTGCTGCCGGCGAGCCGGCCGTGCCGCACGCAGATGACCTCCCAGCCGCCGAGCAGCGAGCGCCGGGCCGCGACGAGCTCGGGGATGCGGGCCAGCGGGTCGAGCCGCTGCGAGCGCGACGTGCCCCGCACCAGGGCGACCAGCCGCTCGCGCACGACCTGGGCGTCCTCGAAGCGCTCGACGTCGGACAGGTGGGTCATCCGGGCGCGCAGGGCGTCGAGCAGGTCGCGGGTGTCGCCGACGAGCAGGTCGACGGCACGGTCGGCGACCAGCGCGTAGTCGGCCACCGACTGGGCCCCGGTGCAGGGCGCGCCGCACCGGCCCATCTCGGCCAGCACGCAGGCAGAGCGCGGCTTGGTGGGGGAGAGCCGCTCGAGGCACTGGCGCAGCGGCAGCACCTCGTGCACGGCGGCCACCGCGGCCTCGGCGGCGGAGCGGGAGTTGAACGGGCCGGCATACCGGGCGCCGTCGGGGGCGACGACCCGCACGATCGACAGCCGCGGGAACGGCTCGACGGTGAGCTTGACCCACAGCGCCCGCTCGGGGTGGCGCGAGCGGCGGTTGTAGCGGGGCTTGTGCTCGGCGATCAGCCGCAGCTCGCGCACCTCGGCCTCGAGGGTGGTGGCGCAGACGATGGGGCTGACCGACTCGGCGATGCGCACCATCTCGCCCATCCGGCGGCGGTGCTCGGAGGCCGTGAAGTAGGAGCGCACCCGGGTGCGGATGGAGACCGACGTGCCGACGTAGAGCACCCGGCCC
Source organism: uncultured Actinomycetota bacterium (assembly GCA_963806295.1). Classification (GTDB taxonomy): domain Bacteria; phylum Actinomycetota; class Actinomycetes; order Actinomycetales; family Dermatophilaceae; genus Fodinibacter. Next base: position 286,612 of record CAWDXP010000017.1, read on the forward strand.
TGGCCGTCCTTGAACAGGTAGACGCCGGGCAGGTCGGGCAGGTCGTCGGCGAGGTGCCGCTTGCGGCGCCGCGCGGGGGTGACCCGGGCGGTGTAGTCGAGCAGCTCCTCGAGGGAGTGCACGCCGAGCGAGCCGACCCGCTCGAAGAGGCCGTGCAGCACGTCGACGGTGGCCCGGGCGTCGTGCAGCGCCCGGTGGTCGGGGGTGGTCGTCGCGTGGAAGAGCCTCGCCAGCGAGGCCAGCCGGTGGTTGGGCACCTCGTCGCGGCGCACCAGCTGCCGGGCCAGGTGCACCGTGTCGAGCACCGCGAAGCCGGGCCACGCGTGCTCGGTGCGCCGGGCCGCCGCCTTGAGGAACGAGATGTCGAAGCCGGCGTTGTGCGCGACGAGCACCGACCCGGCCGCGAACTCGAGGAACGCCGGCAGGGCCGACTCGATGCGCGGGGCCCCGGCGACCATCGAGTCGGTGATGCCGGTGAGCACCGAGATGAACGCGGGGATGGCGCCGCCGGGGTTGACCAGGGTCTGGAACTCGCCGACCACCTCGCCGCCGCGCACCTTGACCGCACCGATCTCGGTGATGCCGCACTCGATGGGGCTGCCGCCGGTGGTCTCGAGGTCGACGACGACGAAGGTCACCGACGACAGGGGCGTGCCCAGGTCGTCGAACGTGCCCTGGACCATCGTCATGCCGCCGACCGTAGGCTCCCGCACCGACACCCCCCGTGAGGCGCGCGGGGCGGCCCGGTCGGCGACCACCGCGGATGCCGTGGCGCCCCACGGGCGGGCGGCCCGGCATCCGCGGTGGGCCGGTCAGCGCCGGCGGGCGGTGAGCAGCAGGTACTCCCAGTTCATGACACCGTCGTCGACGTGCCGGTCGCCGAGCTCGGCGAGCGCGGCATCCAGCGTCGTGACCTTGTCGAGGTCGTCGGCGATGGTGCGGTAGACGGCGATCGTCGGGCCGTAGTTCGCCTTGAAGTAGTCGCGGAACTCGGCCCCGTCGACGAAGTGGTCGACGGGCAGGTGCCGGCGGGTGGTCTCGACCTCGTCGACGCGGTCGCCGAGCAGGTCGCGCACGTGCGTCCTCGGCGCCCCACAGCGGCGGCGGCTGCGCCCCGGGCGGCGGCGGTGGGGCATACGGCCGCATCACCGAGAACATCTGCCCGATGAAGCCCTCGGGGGTCCAGCTGACCAGGCCGATGCGGCCGCCCGGGCGGGTCACCCGCACCAGCTGGTCGGCTGCCGCCCGGTGGAACGGCGCGAACATCACGCCGACGCACGAGGTGGTCACGTCGAACGCGCCGTCGGCGTAGGGCAGCGCCTCGGCGTCGCCCTCCTCCCACGTGACGTCGAGGCCCGCGGCCCGCGCGGTGCGCTCGCCGACGGCGAGCAGCTCGGGGGTCAGGTCGGATGCCGTGACGCTCGCCCCCGCCTCGGCCGCCGGGATCGGCGACGGTGCCGGTGCCGGCGGCGACGTCGAGCACCCGGTCGCCGGCGGTGACGAGGCAGGCATCGACGAGCAGCTCGCCGAGCGGCGCGACGATGTCGTGCGCGACGGCCGGGTAGTCGCCCAGCGCCCACATGGCGCGGTGCTTGGCCTTGACCTCCGGCGCGGCGCCGTAGTGGATACCGGTGCGCCGCTCCTGGGTGGTGTCGGTCATGTCGTTCTCCTTCGGTGGTGGTCGTGGTTCCAGCGTCGCGACACCGGGCGGGCGGCATCCAGTGCGCGATCTGTAGCGGTGGCGGTTCACGATCTGTACTGGCGCGCGGCCGCGGGGTGGGTGTGCACTGGGTGTCGCGGGTGCTGGGGGCCGGTGGAGGCCTCCGCAGGAGGTGGTGACCGTGACGACCTACGGCCAGTTCTGTCCGATCGCCAAGGCGATGGAGGTGCTCGACGAGCGGTGGACGCTGCTCGTGGTGCGCGAGCTGCTGCTCGGCAGCCGGCACTTCAACGAGCTGCGGCGGGGCAACCCGAAGATGTCGCCGGCGCTGCTGTCGAAGCGGCTGCGGCGGCTCGAGCGCGCCGGGGTGGTGCGGCGGCGCATCGAGGGCGGGCGCAGCACGCTACGAGCTGACCGAGAGCGGGCTCGAGCTGCGTGCGGTGGTCGACGCCCTCGGGGTCTGGGGCGCCCGGTGGGCGGGCGACCTGGGGGAGGAGGACCTCGACCCGCACCTGCTGCTCTGGGACGTGCGGCGCACCATCCCCGTGGAGCAGTGGCCGCGTGGGCGCACGGTCGTCGCCCTGCGGTTCTCCGACGTCGCGTCACCGGTGTCGCGCTGGTGGATCTGTGTCACCGGTGACGAGGTGGACGTGTGCGACGTCGACCCGGGGTTCGAGGTGACGGCGACGGTGCGCACCTCGCTGCGGTCGATGACCGAGATCTGGCGCGGAGACCGCGGGTGGGGTGAGGCGCTGCGGTCGGGGCGGGTGGAGGTCGAGGCGCCCACCGAGGTCGCGCGGGCGGTGCCGACCTGGATCGGCCAGTCGCTGCTGTCGGCGGTGCCGCGGCCGGCGTGAGGTGGCCCGTTGCCGGGAGGGCGACCGGCATCCTGGAGGGTGACCGGGCCGGACCCCGGATGCGGGCGGGAGGGGGTGTCGGTGGTCGCCCCTAGCGTGGGCGTCAACCACCTGGAAGGGGTGAGAGCCGATGCCCAGCCACGACCTGACGTTGACCGTCGAGTGCCGCACGTGCCCGGTGCGCGAGCTGCACTGTGGCGACTGCATGGTGCCCGTCCTGCTCGACCTCACCGCGCCGTCGGTGCGGCTCGAGCACGCCCTCGACCCCGAGGAGCGCGCGGCCGTCACCCGGCTCGTCGAGGCGGGGCTCGTCGCGCCGGAGACCGCCGCGCGGGCGCGGGCCGTGCTCGCCGCGTCCGGGGTTCCGGACGACGCTGCTGAGGAGGGTGGGCGCGCGGTCGGCTGGATCCGGGCGGCGAGCGGCGGGCGCTCCCAGCGCGGCTTCCTACGATGGGCCGGTGCCGAGCCCGCCGACCTGCAGCCGACGCCGTGCCCGGCGCGGGTGGGGCGCCACGCTCGCCCTGCTGTCGCTGACCGGTGCGACGGCGATGGCCGGGTGCACGCACCGGATCGACGACCCGGTGGGGCCCTCTCCCTTCGCGTCGGCGTCGGTGTCGGCCCCGGGCACCCCGGCGGTGCTGCTGACGACGGCGGTGTCCGACCTGCTGACGCGCCGGGCCGGCGCGCTCGTCGCCGGTGACCAGGCCGCGTATGCCGCGACGGTCGCTGACCCGGCGTCGGCTTCGGGGGGCCGCCAGCTCGACTGCGTACCGCGCGGCCCGGGCCCTGCTGGTCTCCCGGCTCGAGGTCGGCGCCCCGGCCGTCGACCTCGCCGAGACCGAGCCGAGCGCCGGCCGAGCGGCCCGTTGCGGGCGACCGCCCAGGTCGACGTGCGCTACCGCGTCGACGACCTCGACCGCGGCGACCGGGTCGCTCGGCTCGAGTACGACCTGGTGCGCGGCGACACCGGCTGGCAGGTGGAGGCGGAGCGACCGGTCGGCACCGGCGCGACCGCCCCTTGGGTGGCGATGCCCACGCTGCGGGTGACGCCGTGGCGAGCACGCCGTCGTGGCCGGCACGGTTCCGGCCGTCCGGCTCGCCGAGCACGTCGCCGTCGTCGACCGTGCGCTGCCCGGGCTGTCTGCGGCGTGGACCGGCACCCCGGCGCGGGTGCTGGTGCTCGCCCCGTCGACCGCTGCCGAGGCGGACACGCTGCTCGGGCGGGTCTCCAGCCCGGGGGCGGCTCCGGTGGCGGCGACGACCGAGGGCCCCACCGGGGCCGCCGGCACCGCGACCGGCGACCGCATCGTGCTCGACCCGTCGGCCTTCGGCCGGCTCACCGCGAGCGGGCGCGACGTCGTGCTCACCCACGAGCTGGCCCACGTCGCGGTGCGCTCGACGGTGCCCGGTCGCCCGGCCGCCTGGCTGGCCGAGGGCTACGCCGACCACGTCGGCTACACCCGAGCCGACGTGCCGACCGGCCGGCTCCTCGCGCCCCTGGTCTCGTCGCTGCGCACCGGGCAGGGCCCGCAGGAGCTGCCGAGCGCCGCGGACCTGCAGCCGGCGGCCGGCGACATCGAGGTGCCCTACCTCGCGGCGTGGCAGGCGGTCGAGCTGCTCGCTCGCGACCACGGCGAGGCGGCCCTGCGCCGGCTGGTCACGGCGGGCTCGTCGACCGGCTCGGAGGCCGACGCCGAGGCCGCCACCGACGCGGCCCTGGTCTCGGTGCTCGGCACCAGCCGCGCCGAGCTGACCGACGCGCTGGCTCACCCGGCTGGGCCGGCTCGCCACGGACCCCGGCTGAACGGACCTCACCAGTCCAGGCCCCAGCGGAACCAGTGCGTGCCGTCGAGCAGCACGCTGGCCTTGTGGCCGCCGTGGCCATGGCCATGGCCGTGGCCGTGGCCGAGCTGCTTGAGCATGATCCGGGTCCAGTCGTCCTCGTGCCCGCGGCACCAGGCCAACCAGTGCCCGTCCGGGGAGAAGGCGGGGGATCCGTCGTTGAGCCCCGTCTCGTAGTCGCCCGAGGTGTCGTCGGTGAGCCACTCGACCGCGCCGGTGTGCAGGGTCAGCAGCGCGAGGTCCATCTGTGGCACCGGGCTGCCGTCGGTGTGGGTCGTGGCGCACGGGCGCACGGCACTGAAGGCGAGCCGTGTGCCGTCCGGTGACCAGGCCGGGCCGGCGGGCCAGCGGTGCCCCGGAGCCACCTCGGTGAGGTCGGCCGCGGTGAGCGGCGCGCCACCCGAGCGGACCGCGGCGACGGCTGCGGCCGTGGCGCGCACCAGCCGCGTGTCGAGCTCCTCGCCGGTGGTGACGTCGAGCCGGGTCAGGACGGCCACCAGGCCGGATGTCGCGTTCCAGTCGGGCTCCCCGAGGTGTTCGCCGGGCGAGAGCACGGTCAGGGGAGTCACTGCGGCGTCGGACACCCGCACCGCGACGAGGTCGGAACGGTCGTAGAAGCCGTCGGCGCTCAGCCGCCCCACGGCGCAGACGACCGTGGTGTCGTCGAGCCAGGCCGGCGCGGAACCCTCCACCGGCAGGTCGGTCACGGGGACACCGGCGCTGGTGAACACCCGCAGGTGCGTCGGAACGATCCCGTCCGCACTCATGAAGACGATGCGGGTGTGGTCCGGTGACCAGGCGGGGTCACGGTCGGAGACGAACGGCATCCCGGAGCCTGGTTCGTGATCCGGCGGACGACGCCGGAGGCGGTGTCGATGCGCGAAGATGTCCTCCTGCGAGGTCGGCTCGGTGCCGTCGACGGTCCAGGCGAGGAAGAGGATCTCCCCGCCTGGCCCACCACCGTGGCCGTTGCCGTGTGGCGCGTTGGGCTGCGCGGGCGGCGCGGTCGACGCGGCCCCTGCCCTGCCCCGGTGCGCTCGGGCGTCGGCCGGCGGACCCCGGGGGAGACCACCGCGCGTGGCCCGAACCGCGGGTTCCCGAGTGGCTGGTGGTGTTCATGGTGTCCTCGATCCCCCCGACCGACCGAGCCGGTCGGGTCGTGAGTCGGGGGCCGTGGGTCGTGGTGCGACCCGGGCCCCCAGACGAGACGCCGTGCCCGGCGCTCACCTCCATGCTGTTCCCGCCCTGCGGCGCCCACAAGGTGCGACACCCGTTCCCTGCGTCACGCGGGTGCGGCCGGCGGCTCGACCTCCTGCTTCCGCCGGTGCCGGCTCGCCCTGGGGCAGGGCCAGCGATGCGGCCACCAGCGCGCCCACGAGCCAGAACTGGTTGTAGAACCCCTGCTTGTTGACCAGGTTGGCCACGGCCAGCACCAGCGCCAGCCAGCGCAGCAGCTCGTCGACCCCCGGGCGGCGCCGCCACACGGCATAGGCCGCGACGGCCACCACCCCCACCATGGCCGCGCCCGTCACCCAGAAGGGCAGGGTGATGCCGTGCTCGTTGAGGGCGTAGAGGTACCACGTGTTGGCGAACCTGATCGGGTGGAAGGTGAGCAGGGTGGTGACCGTGTCGCCGACGAACGCCCCGGCATCCGCGACGACCCAGGGCAGCATCAGCAGCGCCGCCAGGCCACCGGTCGCGAGCGTGCGCCACGCCCCGAACGGCCGCCACACCAGCAGCACCGGCGCCAGCAGGGCGAGGTGCTGCTTGCTCGCGCACGCCAGCGCCAGCGGCACGATCGCCCACCACGCGCGGTCGCGCCGCACCAGCACCGCCCACCACACGATGAGCGCGGCGAGCACCGGCTCGGTCCAGGCCTGGTCGACCTGGGTCAGCGTGCCGGGCGCGAGCACGAGCACCGCCGTGACGGCCGCCGCCCGCTCCACCCGCCCGCGCGCCAGCGCCCACAGCCCGGCGAAGAGCACCAGCGACCAGAACAGCACGGCCCACCGCACGTCGCCGGCGAGCCAGCGACCGGGGGCGGTGAGCACCGCCATCCACGGCAGGTAGGGGAAGAAGTCCTGCACGCCAGGGGAGTTGGTCCACTGCTGGGTGTAGACGTTGTCGCCGCGGGCCAGGGCGTCGGCACCCTGCTGCAGCACCACCCAGACGTCGATCTTCGGAGCCTTGTCGCCGACGATGGCCACCACGGCCAGCACGGTGTGGGTGAGCACGGCCAGCGCGTAGGCCGCCACCGCGGCGCGGCGCCCCGGCCGGGTCAGCAGCACCGCGCAGCCCAGGCCGCCGGTGGCGAGCACGGCGAGGGATGCCGTGAGCCAGCCGCCGCGCAGGTAGCTGAACAGCGGCACGGTGAGGGTGATGACCACCGACGCGACGACCACGACCGGGGCCAGCCAGCGGGGCACCTCGACCACCAGCCGTCGCGCCAGCCACCAGCCGAGCAGCGCCGCGCAGGCCGTCAGGGTCAGCACGATCGGCACCCGGAAGCGCACGACGCTCCACTGGAGCACGCCGAACCACGCCAGCCAGGCGGCCCCGAGCACGAGGGCGGCGACCGGCCCGCGTGGTGGGCCGCCCGACAAGGGATGACGGGGATGCCGGCCCGGCCGCGGCCGGCGGGAGCGGCGGTGGTCGCCGCGCTCGGGTCAGCCACCGTAGAGGGCGTCGACCTCGTCCTCGAAGTCACGCATCACGACGTTGCGCTTGAGCTTCAGGGACGGGGTGAGGTGGCCGGACTCCTCGGTGAAGTCGGAGTCGAGGATCGCGAACTTGCGGATCGACTCCGCCTTGGACACCGCGGTGTTGGCGTCGTCGACGGCCTTCTGCACCTCGGCGATGACGCGCTCGTCGGTGCGGGCCGCGGCGAAGGACACGCCGTCGAGCCCGTGGTTGCGGGCCCAGCCGGGGTACATCTCCTCGTCGAGGGTGATCAGCGCGGCGATGAACGGCTTGCCGTCGCCGACGACGATGCACTGGCTGACCAGGGGGTGCGCGCGCAGCCGGTCCTCGAGCACCGCCGGGGCGACGTTCTTGCCGCCGGCGGTCACCAGGATCTCCTTCTTGCGGCCGGTGATGCGCAGGAAGCCGTCGTCGTCGAGCTCGCCGATGTCGCCGGTGTGGAACCAGCCGTCGCGCACCGACTCGGCGGTCGCGGTGTCGTTGCCCCGGTAGCCCCGGAAGACGTTGACGCCGCGCAGCAGGATCTCGCCGTCGTCGCCGATGCGCACGTCGACGCCGGGCAGCGGCTGGCCGACGCTGCCGATCCGCATCGCGCCGGGCCGGTTGACGGTGGCCGGTGCCGTGGTCTCGGTGAGGCCGTAGCCCTCGAGGATGGTGACGCCGATGCCGCGGTAGAAGTGGCCCAGGCGGGTGCCGAGCGGCGCGCCGCCGGAGACGGCGTACTGCACCTTGCCGCCCATCGCCTCGCGCAGCTTGCCGTAGACCAGCTTGTCGAACACCGCGTGCCGCACCCGCAGGCCGAAGGGGGCGCCCCCGGCATCCTGCGCCTCGGACCACGCCACCGCGGCCGCCGTGGCGCCGGCGAAGATCCTGCCCTTGCCGCCGGCCTCGGCCTTGGCCTCGGAGGAGTTGTAGATCTTCTCGAACACCCGTGGCACGGCGAGGATGAAGGTGGGCTGGAACGCGGTGAAGTCGTCGAGCAGCGACTTGAGGTCGGAGGAGTGCCCCATCCGCACCCCGGCGGTGACGGCGAGCACCTCGATGAACCGGGCGAACACGTGCGCCAGCGGGAGGAAGAGCAGCGTCGAGGACCCCTGCGCCTGGACCACTGCGGAGAGCTGCTCGGAGGTGTTCTCGGCCAGGGTGAGGAAGTTGCCGTGGGTGAGCTCGACACCCTTGGGGCGGCCGGTGGTGCCGGAGGTGTAGATGATCGTCGCCAGGCTGTCAGCGGTCGAGCGCCTCCCGGCGCGCGTCGAGCTCGGCGTCGTCGACGTCGTCGCCGTCGCGGCTCAGGCTGTCGACGTCGCCCTGGTCGATGACCCAGACGTGCTGCAGGCCGTGGAGGCGGGACCGGCCCTGCTCGACCGCGGCGAGGTGGGCGTCGGTCTCGACGATCACACCGACCGCGCCGGAGTCGGCGAGGATCCACTCGACCTGGTCGGGCGAGGACGTCTCGTAGATCGGCACCGGCACCGCACCGGCCGACCACAGCGCGAAGTCGGCCACGGTCCACTCGTAGCGGGTGCGGCTCATGATGGCGACGCGCGTCACCGAGGCCGATGCCGGCCGCGATCAGGCCCTTGGCGAGCGCGGCGACGTCGGCGGCGAAGGTCGCCGACGTGACGTCGGTCCACCCCCCGCCGGAGCGCACCGAGAAGGCGACCCGTCCCGGCTCGGCGCTCGACCACCGCAGGGGCACGTCGGCCAGGCTGCCCTGGGTGGTCTCGGGCAGGACGAGCGGCGTGGACTTCTCGTGCACGGTCGGCTCCTTCAGGGTGCGGCACACAGGGGACACCCAACTCTAGGACCCCGCGGGGCGGGTACCCTCCGTGCCATGGCCGACCGCACCCAGTCCTCCGTCGAGATCGCCGCCGAACCCGGCGCCGTGCTCGACGTCATCGCCGACTTCGAGCGGTACCCGGAGTGGGCGCACGAGGTCACCTCGGCCACGGTGCTCAGCGAGGACGGCGACGGCTGGGCCGACCAGGTCGAGTTCCACCTGCACGCCGGGGCCATCAAGGACAACTACGTGCTCGAGTACGACTGGGACAACATCGCCGAGGACGGCACCGGCAGCGTGTCGTGGCACCTGGTGCGCGCCACCCTGCTCAAGGGGCTCGACGGCACCTACGCCCTGGCCCGCACCCCCAAGGGCACCCAGGTCACCTACGACCTCGAGGTCGAGCTGACGATGCCGATGATCGGCCTGCTCAAGCGCAAGGCCGAGAAGCACATCATCAACCTCGCCCTGACCGAGCTCAAGAAGCGCGCGGAGGGCTGACGCCCGCCATGACCCGCGTCGTCCTCGTGACCGGCAAGGGCGGCGTCGGCAAGACGACCACCGCCGCGGCGACCGCCGTCCGGGCCGCCCGCAGCGGGCTGCGCACCCTGGTCATGTCCACGGATGCCGCGCACAGCCTGGGTGACGCGCTCGACGTCGAGCTCACCACCGCGGCCACCTGGCGCGAGACCACGCAGGTCGAGCCCGGGCTGCACGCCCTCGCCGTCGGGGCGCACACCGCCGTCGAGGCCGACTGGCAGGTCGTGCGCGACTACCTGCTCGGCGTGCTCGACGCGATGGGCGTCGACGCCGTGGTCGCCGACGAGCTCACCTCGCTGCCCGGCGCCGAGGAGGTCACCGCCCTCGCGGCGCTGGCCCACCAGGCCGAGAGCGGCGACTGGGACCTCGTGGTCGTCGACTGCGCACCCACCGCCGAGACGCTGCGCCTGCTCGCCCTGCCCGAGGTGCTCGGCTGGCACCTCGACCGGCTGCTGCCCGCGCAGCGCCGCCTGCTCACCGTGCTGCGCCCGGCGGCGTCGGCCGCCACCGGGGTGCCCGTGCCCGGCCCCGAGGTGCTGCTCGTGCTGCGCGCCTGGCGCGAGCTGATGGTCGGCGTGCGGGCGCTGCTCACCTCCCCCCGGGCGAGCGTGCGCGTCGTGCTCACCCCCGAGCGGGTGGTCATCGCCGAGAGCCGGCGGGTGCTCACCTCGCTGTCCCTGCACGGGTATGCCGTCGACGCCGTGGTCGTCAACCGGGTGCTGCCCGCGGCGCTGCCCGGCGACGTCGACCCGTGGCGCACCGCGTGGACCACCGCCCAGGCGAGCGGCCTGGAGCAGGTGCGCGAGTCCTTCCTCGGCATCCCGCTGCTGTGCGCTCCCTACCTGGCGGGCGAGCCGATCGGTGTCGACGCGCTCGCCGACCTCGCCACCGCCACGGTCGCCGACGGCCGCCCCGCCGCGGCCCTGATGGACGACGTCGACGTGCCGCGGATGCGGGTCGAGGCCGACGGTGCCGACTTCGTGCTCACCCTGCCGCTGCCGCTGGTGTCGGCGGGCATGGTCGGCATGGCCCGCCGCGAGGACGACCTGCTGCTCGAGGTGGGCGGCCAGCGCCGCGTCGTCACCCTGCCCTCGGTGCTGCGGCGGTGCATCGTGCGCGATGCTGCCGTGGGCAGTGGTGAGCTGCGGGTCCGGTTCGAGCGTGACGAGGAGCAGTGGGCCAGTGGGCGCTGAGCGCTGGGACGAGCAGGTCGGGTCGGTGGCCGACGAGGCCGGCCGGCTCCTGGAGAGCCTGCGCCGCACCGCTGCCGAGTCGGCGGCGCGCGGGTCCGCCGGCGACGACGGCACGGATGCCGCGGGGCCGGCGCCCGCCGCCGGCTCGGCCTCGGACTCGGCGTCCGGTGCGTCCGGGGGCGGGATGCCGGGTGCGGCCTCCGCTGCCGGCCCCGACGGCTCGGGCCACGACCCGTTCTGCACCTGGTGCCCGTTGTGTCGCGGTGCTGCCGTGGTCCGCTCGCTCAGCCCCGAGACCCTCGCCAAGCTCGCCGACCTCGCGACGCTGGCCGCGTCGGTGCTCACCGACCTCGCGAGCAGCCGACCGGGCGGCGGCCCACCGGCATCCGACGCCGACCTCCCGACCACCGAGCCGGCCCGCGGCCAGGCGGGTGCCTCGGCGCCGGCCGGGCGCCGGTCCCGGCCGTCGGGGCCGGCCGAGAGCCGGCCCATCCCGGTCAGTGACGCCGACGACCCCCAGGAGGCACCCCGTGGCTGACGGCTCGCTCGCGATCGGCATCGACATCGGCGGCACCAAGGTGGCCGGCGGCATCGTCGACGCCGACGGCACGGTGCTGGTTCGCGCCCGGCGCGACACCCCGCACCGCTCGACCACCCCTCGGGTGGTCGAGGACACCATCGTCTCGGTCGTCGAGGAGCTGCTCGAGGGCCGCTCCGACGACATCACGGCGGTCGGCATCGGGGCCGCGGGGTTCGTCGCCACCGACCGGGCCACCGTCGTCTTCGCGCCGCACCTCTCCTGGCGCAACGAGCCGCTGCGCGAGGCCCTGGGCAAGCGGGTGTCGCTGCCGATCTTCGTCGACAACGACGCCAACGCCGCGGTCTGGGCCGAGCACCGCTTCGGCGCCGGCCGCGGCGAGAGCCACCTGGTCATGGTCAACCTCGGCACCGGCATCGGCGGCGGCATCGTGCTGGGCGGGCGCGTCATCCGCGGGCGCTTCGGCATCGCCGGCGAGTTCGGGCACATGCAGGTGGTGCCCGACGGCATCCGCTGCGAGTGCGGCAACAAGGGCTGCTGGGAGCAGTACGCCTCCGGCAACGCGCTGGTGCGCGAGGCCCGCGGGCTGATGTCGGCCGGCAGCCCGGTCGTCTCCGACCTGTTCGACCGGGTGCAGGGGCGGCCGGAGGACCTCACCGGCCCGCTCGTCACCGAGGCCGCCCGCGACGGCGACCAGCTCGCCCGCGAGCTGCTCGCGGAGGTCGGCCGCTGGCTCGGCATCGGCATGGCCGACCTCGCCGCCGCGCTCGACCCCGGCATGTTCGTCATCGGCGGCGGGGTCAGTGCCGCCGGTGACCTGCTGCTCGGCCCCGCCCGTGAGGCGTTCCGCCGCCAGCTGACCGGCCGCGGCTACCGCCCCGAGGCGCAGCATCGTGGCTGCGCAGCTCGGCAACGAGGCGGGCCTGGTCGGGGCGGCCGACCTGGCCCGCACCGACGCCGTCAGCGGCTGAGCCCGCCGGTGCCGAGCGTGCGGGTCGCGAGCTACAACACCCGCGACTTCCTCGACGACTCGCGCCTGGCGGCCCGGGTGGTGCGGGCGGTCGACCCCGACGTGCTCTGCCTGCAGGAGGTGCCGCGGCGCCTGCTCGGGGGCCGGCGGGTGGTGCGGTTCGCCGCCGCCTGCGGGCTGGCCTGGCCCGGGTCGGCACCGGGGGAGCGGCGGCACGACGGTGCTCACCTCGGACCGGGTGCGGGTGGTCGGGTCGGAGCACCTGCGGCTGCCCGTGCGGTGGCCCGACCGCACGCGGGGGTTCGCCGTGGTGCGGGTGGCGCTGCCGGGCGGCGGCGAGCTGACCGCGGTGTCGGTGCACCTCAGCCTCAAGGCGCCCGAGCGGGTGACCCACACCGAGCGCATCCTCGAGGCGATCGCCGACCGCGGCCCGCTCGTGCTCGCCGGCGACCTCAACGAGGACCACACCGGGGGCGCCTGGCAGCTGCTCGACGTGCCCGACCGGCTGCGGCTGGTCTCACCGGACCGGCCGACCTACCCGGCCCGGTCGCCGCGCCGGCGGCTCGACGTGGTGTTCGCCTCGCCCGAGCTGCGGGTGCTGCCGCACCGCGAGGTGAGCGTGCCGGATGCCGTGTACGCGGCGGCCAGCGACCACCGGCCCACCTGGGTCGACCTCGAGCTCCCCTGACCGCGCCGGCCCCGCCGGGTCGAGTTCACGAATGCTGACCCGGCTGGTTCGAGGTGATGTTCTGCCCTGGGGTGTCGGCGGATCACCTCGACCCGGCCCGGGTGCCGCTGGTTCGAGGTGATCCCGTGGCCCAGGAGACCAGCGGATCACCTCGATTCAGGAGGGGTCAGACCCGGGCGCCGTTGTCGCCGCTGGTCGGGTCGCGGTGGCTCGGTTGGCGCAGGATGAGCAGCCCGAAGCCGATGAGCGACACGACCACCGAGACCACGAACCAGCGGGTGCTGTGCGACGGCCGGGCGAACACGACCCACAGCAGCATCAGCGGGCCGGCGACCAGGCCGATGACGGCACCCCAGAAGCTCAGGTCCTCCTGCGGGGGCAGCTCGACCTCGGGCGGCTCGAAGTGCTCGTCGTCGTCGAGCGCCTGCTCGGCTTCCTCGGTCGCCGCCGCGACCGCCTCCTCGGTCTCCGGGTCGGCGGGCTCGGCGGCCCGCCAGGCCGAGGCGGGCACGACGACGTCGAGCGGGGAGGGGTTGACCCAGGGAGCGCGGGGGGCGGCCGGCGGCGCGGCCGGCGTGGCGGCATCCGGCTCGGTGGTGTCGTCGACGGGCGCGTCACCGTCGGTGAGCTGCTCGGCGTCGCCCGCGGCCTCGACCTGCTCGGCGTCGCCCGCGGCCTCGACCTGGGCCGGTCTCGGCTCGTCGTGCGGGGGTCTGTCGGCGTCGGCCACCGGGGCGTCCCACTGCGCGACGATGGAGGCGAAGCGCGCCTCGACGTCGCGCTCGTCCATGTCACCGGGCCGGTCTGGCACGGGCACTCCTAAAGGTGCTGCGGGGTGGGACCACGATCTTCGCACGACGGCGTGGGCGAGAGGCATTGTGACCCAGTGCACTAGAGTCTGGGCGTCGCGCGATGAAGGGTTGGGCCATTGATCTACTGGGTGCTGAAGACGGTCGTCCTGGGGCCGATCCTCCGCCTGCTCTTCCGGCCCTGGGTCGAGGGAGCCGAGCACATCCCCGAGACCGGTGGCGCGATCTTCGCCAGCAACCACCTCTCGTTCTCCGACTCGATCTTCCTGCCGCTGGTCGTGCCGCGCCGGATGACCTTCCTCGCCAAGAGCGACTACTTCACCGGTGAGGGCATCAAGGGCCGGATGACGGCGGCGTTCTTCAAGGGCGTCGGCCAGCTGCCCGTCGACCGCTCCGGCGGCCGGGCCAGCGAGGCCGCCCTGCGCTCGGGCCTGAAGGTGCTGGGGCGCGGCGAGCTGCTCGGCCTGTACCCCGAGGGCACTCGCAGCCCCGACGGCCGGCTCTACAAGGGCAAGACCGGTGTGGCCCGGATGGCGCTCGAGGCGGGGGTGCCCGTCATCCCGGTCGCGATGATCGACACCGACAAGGCGCAGCCGACCGGCACCAAGATCCCCAAGCTGATCCGGGTCGGGGTGAAGATCGGCACGCCGCTGGACTTCTCGCGCTACGAGGGCATGGAGAGTGACCGGTTCGTCCTGCGCTCGATCACCGACGAGATCATGTACGCGCTGATGGAGCTGTCCGGCCAGGAGTACGTCGACATGTACGCCACGGCGATGAAGGACCGCATCGCCCGCGAGAAGAAGAACAAGGCCAAGGAGGCCGCCGAGGCCGCCAAGCCGGGTCGGGCCGCGTCCGAGCTCGAGGACGCCCTCGACGGCCTCGACGACGACACCGGCGACACCGGCGACGCCGGCCCGCAGCGCCGCGCGAGCTGACGGTCGGGCCGATGGGGGTGCTCGGCCCACGCTCGGAGCGCACCGGCCGGCGGGAGCCGGTGGTCGTCGAGTCCTTCCACCGCGGCCTCGACGTCTTCCGCCCACTCGCCGCCGCTGTACGCCGCGGTGCTGGCCTGGCAGCGGCACGACACCATGGTGCGGCCCTGGGTGGCGGCGGTGGTGCTCGGCGTGATGTTCGCCTGGTCGATCGGCCTGCTGTTCTACCGTCGGCGCACGGTGCGCGTCGTGGTCATCGAGGTGACCATCGCCGTCGTGGGCATCCTGGCGACCCTCCTGGCGGAGTCGCCGGAGGCGATCGCCGCCGGGCAGTTCACGATCCCCACCATCTGGGCCGCGGGCTCGGTGGCCGGGGGAGCGGTGGTGGCCGGCGCGAAGGGTGGTTTGGTGGCCGCCGCCGTGATCGTGGCCGCCGACCTGGTCGAGGTCGGCGGCAGCCCCACCCAGGCCACCGTGCACAACATCGTGCTCCTCGTGCTGCTCGGCGGGCTGGTCGGGCTCGCGGTCGACCTCGCCCACACCGGGCTGGAGCAGGAGGAGCAGGTGCTGCTCGAGCGCGAGCGGCTGCACGAGCGTGAGCGCATCGCCCGGGTCGTCCACGACGGCGTGCTCCAGTCGCTGGCCTTCATCCACCGCCGCGGCGAGGAGATCGGCGGCGAGAGCGCCCCGCTGGCGGTCATCGCCGCGGAGCAGGAGCGTGCGCTGCGCCGCTTCGTGTCCGGCACCGGAGCGCCCGACGGCCTCACCGATACCGACCTGCGGGGTGCCGAGGGTGCTGAGGTCGACCTGCGGGTGCTGCTCACGGCCCACGAGCGACCCGACGTCGGGGTCGCGGTGCCGGCCGACCCGGTCGTCGTCGACCGGCTCGTGGCCACCGAGGTCGACGCCGCCGTGGCTGCGGCGCTCGACAACGTCGTGCGCCACGCCGGGGTCGGGGCCCACGCCTGGGTGCTGCTCGAGGGCGACGCCCAGGGCATCGAGCTCACCATCCGCGACAACGGCGTCGGTGCCGACCTCACCGACCTGCTCGACGCCGCACGACGTGGCCGGATGGGCGTGAGCGCCTCCATCCGCGGCCGGGTCGAGGACCTGGGCGGCACGGTCACCTGGTCGACCCGCCCCGGTGGCGGCTGTGTGGTGCGGATGACCGTGCCTCGCACCGGTGCGGCCCACCCGGCCGCATCGTCCCCCCACCCACAGCCCTCCCGGGAGCCCCGATGACCTACCCGAGCCGGCCCGACGGCATCCCGGCCGCTGCCGGTGCCGAGGCGGCCGACGCGACCGGCGGCGCCGAGGCGACCGCCCCGACGGTGCTCGTCGCCGACGACCACCCGCTGTGGCTGTCCGCCCTCGAGCGCGACCTCGTCGGGCACGGGCTGAAGGTCGTCGCGACCGCCAGCGACGGGCCGGCCACGGTGCGCCGGGCCAGGGCCACCCGGCCCGACGTGCTGGTGCTCGACCTCAACCTGCCCGGCATGCGCGGCGACGAGGTGTGCCGGGCTCTGGGCGACCTGCCCACCCGGGTGCTCATCCTGTCGGCGAGCGGGGAGCAGCACGACGTGCTGGCCGCGATCAAGGCCGGCGCCACCGGCTACCTCGTGAAGTCGGCGTCCGCCGCCGAGATCGTGGATGCCGTGCGCGCCACCGCCCGGGGCGAGGCGGTGTTCACGCCCGGGCTGGCCGGACTGGTGCTGGGGGAGTTCCGGCGGATGGCCGGCGAGCCGGACCCACCGGCGCCCGCCACGGCATCCGGAGCCGGCCGGCCGATCCCCGAGCTCACCGCGCGCGAGACCGAGGTGCTGCGGCTCGTGGCCACGGGCATGTCCTACAAGGAGATCGCTGCCGAGCTGTTCCTCTCGCACCGCACGGTGCAGAACCACGTCCAGAACACCCTGGGCAAGCTGCACCTGCACAACCGGGTCGAGCTGGTCCGCTTCGCCCTGGCCCACGGGCTGGAGGACGACGACCCGTCGGTCACCGACACCTCCTGAGGGCATACCGGCATGCGGGCCACACGGGGGGTCCGGCGGGGTGGGACCTATCCTTGACCCTCGTGAGCACGACCACCGATCCCGACCCCCGCCAGCGGCTCGCCGCCGGCGCCGAGCTGCCGGCCGCCCAGCAGCCGGTCTGGCCCGACCGGGCCGCCCTCGACGCAGCAGTCGCCACGCTCGCCAGCTACCCCCCGCTGGTGTTCGCCGGCGAGTGCGACGTGCTGCGCGACCGCCTCGCGGCGGTCTCGCGGGGCGAGGCGTTCGTGCTCCAGGGCGGCGACTGCGCCGAGACCTTCGCGTCGGCGACGGCCGACAACATCCGTGACCGGGTCAAGACCATCCTGCAGATGGCGGCGGTGCTCACCTACGGCGCGTCGGTGCCGGTGGTCAAGGTCGGCCGGATGGCCGGCCAGTACGCCAAGCCGCGCTCGAGCAACGACGAGACCCGCGAGGGCGTCACCCTGCCGGCCTACCGCGGCGACATGGTCAACGACTTCGAGTTCACCCTCGGCTCGCGCACCCCCGACCCGCAGCGCCTCGTGAACGCCTACCACGCGAGCAGCGCCACGCTGAACCTCGTCCGCGCGTTCACGACCGGTGGCTTCGCCGACCTGCGCCACGTGCACGACTGGAACAAGGGCTTCATCGCCAACTCCGCCAACGCGCGCTACGAGCGCCTGGCCAAGGACATCGACAAGGCGATGAAGTTCATGCGCGCCTGCGGCGCCGACTTCGAGGCGATGCGTGCCACCGAGTTCTTCTCCGCGCACGAGGCCCTCGTGCTCGACTACGAGCGCCCGATGACGCGCGTCGACTCGCGCACCGGTGACCTCTACGACACCTCCGGCCACTTCGTGTGGGTGGGGGAGCGCACCCGCGACCTCGACGGCGCCCACATCGACTTCGTCGCCGCCGTGCGAAACCCGGTGGGCGTCAAGGTGTCTGCCAACGCCGACACCGACGACCTGCTGCGCATCATCGACAAGATCGACCCCGAGCGCGAGCCCGGCCGGCTCACCTTCATCACCCGGATGGGGGCCGGCCGCATCCGCGAGGCGCTGCCGACCATCGTCGAAAAGGTGACGGCATCCGGCGCGCCCGTCACCTGGGTGTGCGACCCGATGCACGGCAACACCTACGAGTCGGCCTCGGGCTACAAGACCCGCGACTTCGACGACGTCGTCGAGGAGGTCGAGGGCTTCTTCGAGGTGCACCGCGGGCTGGGCACGGTGCCCGGCGGCATCCACGTCGAGCTCACCGGCAACGACGTCACCGAGTGCGTGGGTGGGTCGGAGAAGATCCTCGACGCCGACCTCAACCTGCGCTACGAGTCGGTGTGCGACCCGCGGCTGAACCACCAGCAGAGCCTGGAACTGGCGTTCCTCGTCGCCGAGATGCTCAACGAGGACTGACCCGGTGCTCGCCGACCTCCTGTCCGACACCCTGACCGTCCCCAGCGCCGCGATGCGCGACGCGATGGCGCACGCCCCCGTCGGCGACGACGTGTTCGGCGAGGACCCCACCGTGCGGGCGCTCGAGGAGCGGGTCGCCGACCTGCTCGGCCACGAGGCCGGCCTCTTCGCGCCGTCGGGCTCGCTGGCCAACCAGCTGGGCCTGCGGCTGCACGTCGGCCCCGGCCAGGAGCTCGTGGCCGACCAGCAGGCACACGTACTGCGGGCCGAGATGGGGGCCGGGGCGGTGTTCTCCGGCATCACCAGCCGCTCGTGGCCCAGCGTGCGCGGGCTGCTCGACCCGGCCGGTCCGATGTCCTTGGTCACCACCGGGGTCGGGCCCTACCAGGTCGAGACCGCGCTCGTCGTGCTCGAGAACACCCACAACTTCGGGGGCGGCACGGTGCAGCCGATCGGCGCCATCCGCGAGGTGCGCGCCGCCACGTCGGCGGTCGGCGTCGCGATGCACCTCGACGGTGCGCGCCTGTGGAACGCCCACGTGGCGTCCGGGGTCTCGCTGCGCGACTACGGCACCGAGTTCGACACCGTGAGCGTCTGCCTCTCCAAGGGTCTGGGGGCGCCGGTGGGCTCGGTGCTCGTCGGCTCTGCCGAGCAGATGGCCGCGGCGCGCATCTGGCGCAAGCGCTACGGCGCCGGCATGCGCCAGGTCGGCATCCTCGCCGCCGCCGGGCTGTACGCCCTCGACCACAACATCGAGCGGCTCGCCGACGACCACGCCCGCGCGGCCCGCTTCGCCGCGGCGTGCGCCGAGGCGGCCCCGGCATCCCTCGATGCGGCCACCGTCGAGACCAACATCGTCGTGCTCGACGTCGGTGCAGTCGGTTGGGGCGCACCGGAGTTCGTCTCAGCACTACTGGAGCACGGCGTGCGCACGTATGCCGTGGGGCCGGGTCGGGTGCGCGCGGTGTGGCACCTCGACGTCGACGATGCCGGCACGGATGCCGCGGTCGACGCCGCGACCACGCTGCTGCGCCAGCGCGCCGCCTGAGGCCGGCGCCGTCGCCCGGACGGCGGCAACGACGGCCCGAAGTGAACCCGCCGACAGGCAGTGGCCGCCGCACGCCGCGGTCCGCACGCTCGGCGGCCGGCCGGCAGGTGCCGACTGCCTGTCCGGCGGTTCGCTCCGGCGGGCGAGCACGCGCCGGCGGTGCGCTACACGTCGTGGTGCAGGGCCTCCACCGGTGGCTCGTCGGCCGCCGACGCCCCGGGGTGGCGCGGGGTCGACCTCAGCTCGACCAGGTACATCGCCGCCACGACCAGGGCGCCGCCGACCAGCATCCGCCCGGTGAGGCTCTCACCACCAAGGGTGACCGCGAACAGCGCCGCGAAGACCGGCTCGAGCGCCATCACGATCGCCGCGCGCGTCGCGGTGAGGTGCGCCTGGGCCCAGGTCTGCGCCCACAGCGCCAGCGCGCCGGCCACCAGCGCCATGTAGAGCAGCGAGGCCCACTGCTTGCCGTCGGCGGGCAAGGTGAGCCCGTCGGGCACCGCCACGAGCGCCGCGACGACCGTGATGACCCCGGCCTGCACGGTGGCCAGCCCGACGGCCGCCCCGGGGGTCGACCAGCGCCCGAGCGCGACGATGTGCCCGGCGTAGAGGATCGCCGACAGCAGGGTCAGCGCCTCGCCGATGCCGACGGAGAACCCCTGCAGCGACAGCAGGGCCAGCCCTGCCGTGGCCAGGCCGACCGCGAACCAGGTGACCTTGCCGATCCGGTCGTGCAGCAGCACCGCGCCGAGCACCGGGGTGAGCACGACGTAGGTGCCGGTGATGAAGCCCGAGACGGACGCGTCGGTGTGCGCCAGCCCGGTGGTCTGCAGCACCTGCGCCACGCCGTAGAGCAGGCCGAGCACCACCCCGACCCGCAGCTCGCGCCGGGTGAGCGCCAGGGTCTGGCGGCGGAACAGCACGAACATCACCACGGCGGCGATGCCGAACCGCACCGCGAGGAAGTCGGCGGGCGGCACGTGCTGAACGAGGTCGTGGATCAGGAAGAACGTCGAGCCCCACACCGCCGTGACGGAGACGAGCAGGAGCGTGGCGAGCCGGGCGTGCCCGGCCGGGGCGGCCACGGCCGGGTCAGACGATCGTCACGGTGACGGTGCTGCCCTTGGGTGCCTCGCCGCCGGGAGGGTCCTGGAACCGCACGGTGCCGAAGAAGCCGCCGAACGCCTTCTCGACCTTGACCTTGAACCCGGCGGCCTGCAGTGCGTCGCGCGCCTGCTGCAGCTGCTGGCCGACCACGTTGGGCACGGCCACGAGCACCGGGCCCTTGGAGACGACGAGGGTGACCGTGTCGCCCTTGAAGGCGGTGCCGTCGCGCGGGCTCTGGCTGATCACCCGGCCCTTGGCCACGGTGTCGCTGTTCTGCTGCTGGGTGGCGTCGACCTTCAGCCCCAGGCCGCTCAGCTGGCGGGCGGCCCGGGTGGCGTCCTTGCCGGTGAGGTCGGGCACGTCGATCGGCTGGCGCCCCCGGCTCACCGTGAGTGCCACGGCGGTGCTCTTCTTCAGGCTCGCGCCGGGGCCGGGCTTGGCGCTGACCACCTGTCCCTCGGGCACCTTCTCGTCGTAGGCCTTGCTGACCTTGCCGACCTTGAGGTTGACCGACTGGATGCGCGCAGTGGCCTCGGCGAGCGTCATGCCGACCACGGGCGGCACGGCATACCGCTCCGGGCCCTTGGAGACCACCAGGGCCACCGCGGTCCCGCGCTGCACGGCGCTGCCCGGCCCGGGCTCGGCCGAGACGACCACCCCCGCAGGCACCGTCTCGCTGAACGCCTGGGCGACCTTCGCGTCGAGCGCGGCCTCGTGCACGGCGCTCACCGCCTGCGCCTGGGTGCGGCCCTGCACCGAGGGCACGGTGGCCGTGGCGCCCGGACCGAGCAGGAAGAACCACGCGGACAGCGCGGCGACGAGCGCGGATGCCGCGATGGCCGGCCACCAGCGGCGCCGGCGGCGTGGGGCGGTGTCGGCGACCACCCGGCCCTCGAGCGGCGGCGGGGGCAGGCTGATGGCCACGGTCTCCGAGCGGGGGCGGGTGGCCACCCCACCGGCAGCAGCCGCGGATGCCGTGCGCACCCCTTGCACCGGGAAGGTGGCCGTCGAGGTCGGCTGGGCGGCAGCGACCGTTGCGGCTCGCCCGGCGGGGCGGGCGTCGAGCTCGTCGAGGGAGAGCGCGGCCCGGGCGTCACGCACCAGCTCGAGGAACGCCGCGGCGTCGGCCGGCCGCTCGTCGGGGTCGCGGGCGGTGGCGCCGGCGACGAGGTCGTCGAGCTCGGTCGGCAGCCCGGCGACCCGGCTCGAGGGGGTCGGCACCCCGCCGTGCACGTGCTGGTAGGCGACGTGGATGGCGGTGTCGCCGGTGAACGCCTTGGTGCCGGTGAGCATCTCGAAGAGCATCAGCCCGGCCGCGTAGACGTCGCTGCGGGCGTCGGCGATGCCGCGCTCGACCTGCTCGGGGGAGAGGTAGGCGACGGTGCCCAGCAGCACGCCCTGCGTGCTGGTGACGGTCTGGCTCGGACACCGCGCGGGCCAGGCCGAAGTCGGCGACCTTGACCGTGCCGTTGTCGTTGATGATGACGTTCTCGGGCTTGACGTCGCGGTGGATCAGGCCCTTGGCGTGCGCCTCGGCGAGCGCCTGCAGCACCGGCTCGAGCACGTCGAGGGCGGCCCGGGGCGAGAGCAGCCCCTCGTCGCGCAGCACGTCGCGCAACGTCTGGCCGGGCACGTACTCCATCGCCAGGAAGATGCAGCCGTCGTCATCGCCCTGGTCGTAGACGGCCACGACGTTGGGGTGCGACAGGGAGGCGCTGGAGCGGGCCTCGCGGCGGAAGCGGGTGACGAAGCTCTCGTCGTGCGTGAGGTGCTGGCGCATGACCTTGAGCGCGACCTCGCGGTCGAGCCGCTCGTCGACGGCCAGGTAGACCGTCGCCATCCCGCCGTCGGCGATGCGACGGAGCACGCGATAGCGTCCGTCGAGGGTGCGCCCGATGAGCGCGTCGCCGGTGGATGACACCGTAGGAGTGTACGTAGTTCCGGACACCGACCCGTCACCCACCGTCCGTGATCACATGGTTTTGCGCAGGGCCATGACATTGCGCACGTACAGCTTGGTGTCGCTGTACATGCCGTGCTTCTGCAGCGCGCCCAGCCCTTGGTAGTAGGCCGCGACGGCCTTCTCCATGCTGTTCGTCGAGCGTCCCAGGGACCGCAGCATGACCACTCCGGCGGTGATGTTGTCGCTGGTCTTGAGCAGGTCGAGCCGGCGCCCGACCAGCCCCGACGCCCACTGTCCGGCCTGCGGGATCACCTGCATGACACCCACCGCGTTGGCGGGGGAGACGGCGCGCTGGCTCCAGCCCGACTCCTGGTAGGCGATGGCCAGGGCCAGCCGGGTGTCGACCCCCTGCTGGCGGGCGATGCGCACGATCATCGCCTTGGTCTCGCTGCGGCTGGGCACCGAGCGGCCGGCCAGTATCGCCCGGTTGCGGGCAGCGGCCTCGGCGATCGCACGCGGGTACGTGCGGCCGTTGAACGTGTCGGGCACCGCGGCACGGGAGCTCGACTTCCCCTTGCCGGGCACCCGGAGCACCTGACCGGGGTGGATCAGGGCACGGCTGGAGATCTTGCTGGCGCGCGCGATCGCGGAGATCGTCGTGTGGTGGCGCGCCGCGATCGAGCTCAGGGTGTCGCCGGCCCGCACCCGGTAGGTCGTGGACGTGGCCTGGCTGCGCGGGGCGACGGCCTTGCTGGCGGTGGCCCGCACGACGATCCGCTGGCCTGGGAGGATGAGCGAGCGGGTCGAGAAGTGGTTGGCCTTGAGCAGCGACGCCAGCGGCACCCGGAAGCGCGTCGCGATGCCGTAGAGCGTGTCGCCGCTGCGCACGACGTAGACCTGCGAGGCGGCCTTGGAACGCGGCGCCGCCTTCGCGGGCGCCGAGGAGCGCGGCACGCTGAGCACGGTGCCCACCATGAGTGCCCGAGGGTTGCGGACGTGGTTGCGCGCCGCCAGCGTGCCCACCGTCGTGCGGAACCGGGCGGCGATCCCGACGAGCGTGTCACCCGGGCGCACCCGGTAGGTCGTCCACCCGTGCGGGGCCGGGTTCGCCGCCGCCACGTGGGCCGCGGGCAGGAGGGCGGCGGGGGGCACCGTCGCGGGGGGAGCGGAGATGACCATGACCTGTCCTTGGCTCGACGTACGCGCGTGACAACGGCGTGACGGATGTGGTAGCCGTGTCTCTTGGGACACACGGTACCCGAGTGACGTAAGTGTCGCCCGGGGTCTCGACCCGTGGAGCCGCGCGTGTCCACGGCCGACGGGGTGGGCTTGGTCACCCGATCGCGCAGGCGTGGTGGGGCGTCAGCGCGAGCCCGGCCGCGCGGCATCCGCCGGACCCCGGCCACGGCGGCGCCGGCTGTGGCACCCTGTGCACCGTGAGCGACGCAGCGCAGGATGCCGGACCCGAGCCCGTGGACGACCTCGAGGCCCTCGTGGGTGACTGGCTGACCATCCCCGACATCGCCGAGCGGCTCGGCCTGCCCCTGTCGTCGGTGCGCAAGCTCGTCGAGGACCGCGAGCTGCTCTCGCACCGGATCGGTGAGCGCCGGGTGGTCGCGGTGCCGGCCGGCTTCGTCGACGACGACGGACCGCTGCACGCGCTCAAGGGCACCTTCACCGTGCTGGCCGACGGCGGGATGTCCGACACCGAGATCCTGCGCTGGCTGCACACCGTCGACGACACCCTCCCGGTGCCGGGCTCACCGCTCGACTCCATCCGGGCCGGCTTCAAGACCGAGGTGCGCCGGCGCGCCATGGAGGTGGCCTTCTAGCCCCGAACGGGTCAGGAGGAGCGGGCGGTCGCGATGCCGACCAGGTCGAGCAGCGCCGACCGCGCGGCGTCGTCGACCGAGGTGGCGCCGTCGAGTGCCGCCCGGGCCGACCCCGCGAGGCCCTCGATCTCGTCCTCGAGCCGGGTGACCGCTCCCGAGCCCGCGATGACGGCGCGCAGCTCCGCGACCTGTGCCGCGTCGAGGTCGGGGCGGCCGAGCAGGGCCTCGACCCGGGCCCGGCCGGAGGCGTCGGTGCCGGCGAGGGCGTGCGCGAGCAGCACCGTGCGCTTGCCCTCGCGCAGGTCGTCACCGGCCGGCTTGCCGGTCTCGTCGGGGTCGCCGAACACCCCGAGCAGGTCGTCGCGCAGCTGGAAGGCCCGACCGAGGTCGAGGCCGTAGCGCGACAGCGCCGCCAGGCCGGGCTGGTCGAGCCCGCCCGTGGTGGCGCCGATCAGCAGCGGGTGCTCGACGGTGTACTTGGCGCTCTTGTAGCGGATCACCCGGCCGGCCCGCTCGACGCGCTCGTCGTCGGCCAGGCCCTCCCAGGGTCGCATCGACTCCACGACGTCGAGGAACTGGCCCGGCCATCAGCTGGGTGCGCATCAGGTCGAAGATCGGGCGGCCGCGCTCGAGGTCGGCCTCGGGCAGGCCGCAGGTGGCGTAGACGGCATCGGTCCAGGTCAGGCAGAGGTTTCCGGCGAGCACGGCGCCCGCGAGCCCGAACCGGTCCTGGTCGCCGGCCCAGCCCCGCGCGGTGTGGCGGCTGGCGAACGCACGGTGCGCGGCCGGCATCCCGCGGCGGGTGTCGGAGTCGTCCATGACGTCGTCGTGGATGAGGGCGGCGGCCTGGAACAGCTCCATGGCGCTCGCCAGCCGCACCAGGGCGTCGGAGTCGGGGCGGCCCGCCGCCCGGTGCCCCCAGTAGAGGAAGGCCGCGCGCAGCCGCTTCCCGCCGCGCAGCAGGTCGGCGACCGCGGTGAGCAGGTCGTCGACGTCGGGGCCCAGCTCGGCGAGCACCGCGCCCTGGGTGGCCAGCTCCGCGTCGAGGCACTCCTGCACGCGGCGTCGCAGGTCGACGCCGTCGAGCGGGCTGGGCACGGTGGACCTCCTGCCACGTCCCCCGGGCAGCGGGGGTCGAATGATGGGTCCCCAGAGCCTACGGCGTGGCGGCTGGGCTACCCTCACCGCCATGGCGCACCACGGAGGAGGGGGACGGCCCGAGCACCTCGTCAGGTCCATCCCGGGGGTCCTGGCGCAGGAGAAGCCGTCGATCAGCTTCGAGTTCTTCCCCCCGAAGGACGACGAGTCCGAGGCGGCGCTGTGGCTGGCGATCCGGCAGCTCGAGCGGGTGCGGCCGGCGTTCGTGTCGGTCACCTACGGCGCGGGCGGCACCACCCAGGACCGCACTGTGCGGGTCACCGGCCGGATCGCCGACGAGACCTCGCTGACGCCGCTCGCGCACCTCACCTGCGTCGGGGCGTCGGTGCGCCAGGTGCGCCAGGTCGTGGGGTCCTACGCGGCCTCGGGCGTGCGCAACATCCTGGCCCTGCGCGGCGACCCACCCGGCAACGTGCGCGGCCAGTGGACCCCCCACCCCGAGGGGCTCGACCACGCCGACCAGCTCGTCGCCCTGATCAAGCGCCTCGGTGACTTCACGATCGGCGTCGCGGCCTTCCCCGACGTGCACCCCGACAGCCCCGACCTCGACCACGACGTCGAGGTGCTGGTGCGCAAGGCGGATGCCGGGGCGAGCTTCGCCATCACCCAGATGGTGTTCGACGCCGACAGCTACCTGCGGCTGCGAGACCTGGTGGCGGCGCGCCGAGATCTGCCGATCACCCCCGGCCTGATGCCGGTGACCAACCTGCGCCAGATCACCCGGATGTCCGAGCTGATGGGCACCCCGCTGCCGCCGGGCGTCGTGGCGCGGCTCGAGGCCGTCAAGGACGACCCGGCGGCGGTGCGGGCGGTCGGGGTGCAGATCGCGACCGAGCTGGGGCAGCGGATGCTCGACGAGGGTGCGCCCGGCATCCACTTCATCACCATGAACCGGTCGACGGCCACGCTCGAGGTGTTCGAGAACCTGGCGCTCTGACGCGGGCGGTCAGGCGGCCGCCCGTCGACCGGTCGAGACCTGCCGTGAGAATCGCGATCTCGGGCATGTCTCGACCCGGACCGCTCAACAGGCAGTCGGCGCCTTGGGCGCCGTCGCTGAGCACAGCAGAGCCGACCTCGGCGCCCCACTGCCTGTTGGCCGGTTCGCTCGCCAGGTTCTGCCGATCAGCGCTCAGAGGTTCTGGGTGCCTCTCGGTGTCAGCGGCGCCAGAAGATGTGGTGGACCACGCCGCTCGGGCTGGGGACCCGCTCGAGGTGGAAGCGGTCGAGCAGCTCGTCGGGGGAGTGCCAGAGCCGGCCGCCGCGGCCGATCTCGACGGGGGCGACGGCGACGTGCAGGGTGTCGACGAGGTCGGCCTCGAGGAACTCGCGAACCGTCGACACGCCGCCGCCGAGGCGCACGTCCCTGCCGTCGGCGGCTGCCCTGGCCTGCCGCAGGGCCTCGTGCGGCTCGGCGTCGATGAAGTGGAAGGTGGTGTCGGACAGCGAGATCGAGGGGCGGACGTGGTGGGTCAGCACGAAGACGGGGGTGTGGAACGGCGGCTCGTCACCCCACCACCCCTGCCAGTCGAGGTCCTTCCACGGGCCCTGCTGGGGGCCGAACTTGCCGCGGCCCATGATCTCGGCGCCGATGTTGTGGGTGAAGTCGCGGGTGAAGTAGTCGTCGAGGCCGCGGGTTCCGCCCGGGTCGGTGCGGTTGGGCCAGCTCGCCGTCGCCCCGGCCCACGCCGCGAGCAGCGAAGGGTCGGCGTGGCCGAAGGGCCGCTCGATGCTCTGGCCCTCGCCGGTGCCGAACCCGTCGGTCGAGAGCATGAAGTTCTGCACGCGCAGCAGCTGCTCGCGCGGGGCGCTCATGATGCTGCCACCGGTGCGGCGAGCCCGCTGCCGGCGTGGTGGGCCCGGGCGAGGTGCCGTTCGAAGCGGATGACACCGCCGTCGGGGGTGCGCTCGAGCACGCCGTCGTAGCGGGTGGTGAGGTCGTCGGTCACAGGGATCGCTCCTTCGGGGGGATCGGACGGGTGGTGCGGTCGAGGTGGCGCTCGAGGGAGTCCAGGCGCCCGGCCAGCTCGGCCCGGTAGGGCTCCAGCCACTCGTCGAGCTCGCGCAGCGGCTCGGCACGCAGCCGGTAGAGGCGGCGCTGGGCGTCGCGGCGCACCTCGACGAGGCCGGCGTCGCGCAGCACCTTCAGGTGCCGGGACACCCCGGGTTGGTGCATGCCGACGGCGTCGACGAGCTCGCTCACCGATCGCTCACCGCCGCGCACGGCATCGAGGATGCGGCGGCGGGTCGGGTCGGTGATCGCCTCGAGGACGGCACGCTGGGGCACTCGTGCACCATACGCTGTGCCATATATATTGGCAACCGTATGTTCACTGGTCCTTCGGGCTACGCCGTTCCGACATCGCCCGGCTCGGTGGGCGTCACGGAGATCAGGGTGACGCCGAGGTCGCGGATGCGAGAGAGGATGCCGTGCAGCTCGGCCTGGTCGGCCACGGCGCCGGTGAGCGTGGTGGTGCCGTCGTCGTCGTGGGCCAGGGCCAGCCCGGCGAACCAGGCCGACCAGTGCGGGTCGAGGTGGCCGCCGACGCGCAGCACGTAGCCGGCCGGTGGGCGGGTCACCAGCGCGTTCACGGCACACCAGCGGGGAGCAGGGCGGCCGTCGCCCGCCGGGCCGCCGAGCGGCGGATGACGACCTCGGCGACGGCCAGGTTGACCAGCCAGGCGGCACCGAGGCTCAGGTCCGTGGTGAGCACACCGGGGCCGAAGAGCGCCGGGCCGAGGGCCAGGGTGAGGGTCTGGGTGCCGGCGGCGAGGGCGATGGCGTAGCCGCGCGTCATCCAGGCCTGGTGGGTCGGCACGTCACCGCGGCGGATGGCCGAGAACCCGAGCAGGATGCAGGCCGCCAGGGCCGAGCCGAAGACGAGACGGAAGAGGAACGACAGCTCGCCGGTGCCCGGCTGGCGGGCGTAGAACAGCGTCATCCACAGGCCGGAGGCCGCGACCAGCAGGCCGAGGGCGACGACTGCCTTCCCCGAGCCTCGGTGCCACCGCGGGTGCCGGCGGCGCAGCCGCGACGAGAACTGGAAGGCGCCGAGCACGGCATACGGCACGGCGCTGAGCACGTGCACGAAGACCGGCAGGGGCGAGGCCGTCATCCGCGCGTTGGCGGGCAGCAGGAGCGGGCCGCCGGCGAGCTCGACGAGGCGCAGCGACCCGGCGACGGCCGGGATGACGACGAGCGCGACGAGCGCGAACGGCACCCACCCGGTCGGCCGAGCCGGCCGGGTGGGGTTCGTCGGGGCCAGCAGACTCATCGGGCGCCGGCCGGGTCGAGCCGTGCGTCGACCGGTGCGGGTCACGGGCTCGACGGCCGCTGCACGCTGCTCGCGCCACAGCGACCAGCCGAGGCCGATCAGGGCGATGCCGTCGGGCACGGCGAACAGGCGCTGGTTGACCATCGGGAGCAGGGGGATGGTCATGGTCGCGACGGCGGCGACGGCGAGCAGGGCCGACGCCCAGCGGGCCAGGACCCCGGCGCGGAACAGGGCGATGCCGAACACGAGGCCGCCGAGCAGGTAGCCGACGGCGACGACCATGTTGAGCGTCGAGAACAGGCCGAGGTCGGCACTCGAGCTGCTGTTGGTGGCCACGGCGATGACGCCGCTGACGTAGTCGGGTGAGCTCGGCACGATCGGCGGCAGGACGACCAGGGCGATCATCTCGACGCACAGCATCATCAGGTAGCCCAGGCTGAGCAGCAGCCAGCCGACCAGCCCGAGCACACCGATCCGACGCACCTGGCTCAGGTACATGCCGGCGATGCCGGCGAGCGCGAGGACGGCCATCGCGATCTTCATGCCCTGGCGCACCTCCCACTGCGTGCTCTGGACGAAGTCCAGGGTGATCTCGGGGTGCTTGACCTGCACGGCGACGAACAGGGTGCCGGCGGCGACGGCGGCCAGGCCGGCCGCCCGGGTGAGCTTCGTGGTGGTGATCTGCATGACGGCCTCCGTGGCTCCGGGTGCGTCCACGGCGGGTGCCGGTGGACTGCTCGGAAACCTATGGAGCGGCCGGGTGACCCGGCATCACCCGATGTGGTGACCGGCTGGGTGAGATCGTCAGCCGTCGGTCGGTGACAGCAGGCCGCGCTCGCGGGCTCGGGCGACGGCTTCCCGGCGGCTGGAGACGCCGAGCTTGGTGAACACGTGCTTGGTGTGGGTGCGCAGCGTGTTGGGCGAGATGAACAGGGCGCGGGCGATCTCCGGTCCGCTCAGCTCGCTGTCGAGCAGCCGGAGCACCTGCAGCTCGCGATCGCTCAGCGGGTCGGGCAGTGGTGGGATGCCGTGCGGCGCGGTGGTGGGCGGGGTCCGGTCGGCCGCTCCGGCGGCCCCGGCGGCCAGCACGCGTCGGGCCTGGTGGCCGGCCGCTCCGTCGCCGTCGATCGCCCGCAACAGGCCCAGGGCCGGCGCGCCCTCGTCGAGGTAGAGCCGCGCGAAGCCCTCCGGCTCGGGGGCCAGGGTCAGCGCGTCCGCCAGGCAGCGCAGCGCCTCGGCACGGCGGCCCTGCGCGTCGTGGGCGAGGGCGGTGAGCAGGCGGATCTCGACGAGGCTGCCGGCTCGCCCGGATGCCGTGGCGGCCGCGCGCCGTGGCTCGAGCAGGGCCAGGGCTCGGTCGGGTCGGCCGCGTCGGCCCCGTCGGGCTCGAGGTGCGAGCGGTGCTGGGCGAGCAGCAGGCGGACCAGGGTGAGGTCGTCGTACTCGCGCAGGTACTGCGGTGGCCCGTGGGGGAGAGGTCACGTTCGCTGGGCCCAGCGAACGGCCCCGGCGAGGTCCCCGGCCGCGAGCCGGAGGCGGGCGCGCAGGGCGGGGACCGGCCGCACGTCGGGGAAGAAGCCGGGGCGGTGCAGCGACTCGGCACGGTCGAGGTGGCGCAGGGCCGCGGCGAGGTCACCCTCGGCGGCGGCCAGCAGGGCGCTGGCCACGAAGAGCCGGAAGTGGCTCTCGGTGACCGGGGCCCGCTCGGTGAGGGCCGACGCCGCCTCGAGGTGGGTGCGGGCCCGGCCCAGCTCGCCGACCTCGGTGTCGAGCTCGGCCAGCACCACGTGCAGCTCGGCCGCCGCCTTGGTGACCGGTGCACCAAGGTCCTCGGCCTCCTGCAGGGCCCGGTCGCTCAGCTCGTGGGCGCGCACGGGGCGCCCGGCCGCGCGGCTCAGGTCGGCGAGCACGACGGTGCCGCCCAGCCCGTCGACGAGGTCGTCGCCGGCACGCAGGCTGGCCACGGCGTCACTGAAGGTCTCGAAGGCCGTCACCACGTCACCGCGGGCCCAGGCGGCCATGGCCACGAAGCCCTCGGCCCCGCCGCGGGCCAGGTGGTCGTCGGGCCCGGCGAGGTCGAGGGCGCGACGGGCGTGCGCCTGCGTGCCCTCGACGTCACCACGGGCCTGCGCCACCGAGGCCCGGTACATCGCGATCGTCGCCGGCAGCGTCCGCAGCTCGACGGTGTCGGCCCAGGCGCGTTCGCCGTCGGCGGGCTCGGAGCGCAGGGCCCGTTCGGCGTCGTCGAGCCACCGCACCGTGCCGTCGAGGTCACCGGCCGCCAGCCGCAGGGCAGCCGCGAACATGCCGAGCACCGGGCTGCGCCGCACCGTGTCGTCGGGCAGGGCGTGCAGCCAGCCGCGCATCTTCGCCTCCTGGCGGTGCCGCCGGATCTCCGGCACCGCCAGCTCGACCAGCGTGGCGGCCCGGTCGGCGTCGCCGGCGGCGATGGCGTGCTCGATCGCCTCGTCGGTCAGGCCGTGCTGGGCGCACCAGTCGCTCGCCCGGCGGTGCAGCACGGGCACCAGCTCCGGCTGCTCGGCGAGCAGGCGGGCCCGGAGCACGTCGGCGAACAGCTGGTGGTAGCGGAACCACTCCCGCCGGTCGTCCAGCGCCACGAGGAAGAGGTTGGCCCGCTCGAGGGTGCGCAGCATCGTCGCGCCGTCGTCGCGTCCCACCACGGCGTCGCACAGCGGCCCGGTCAGCCGGTTGAGCACCGCGGAGTGCAGCAGGAACTCGCGCACCGGGGCCGGCTGGTGGGCCAGCACCTCCTCGACGAGGTAGTCGACGACGTAGCGGTCGTCGCCCGCGAACCCGGTGATGAAGGCCTCGACGTCGTCGCGTCCCTGCAGCGAGACGGCGGCGAGCTGCAGTGCCGCGATCCACCCCTCGGTGCGGTTCTCGAGGGCCTGCACCTGCTCGTCACTGAGCCGCACGGGGGCGGCCGCGTCGAGGTAGGCGTTCGTCTCGCTCGAGGTGAAGCGCAGGTCCGCGGCGCGCACCTCCACGAGCTCGCCGCGGGCCCGCCAGCGGGCCAGGGGGAGGTCGGGGTCGGCCCGAGTGCTCAGCACG
Source organism: uncultured Actinomycetota bacterium (assembly GCA_963806295.1). Taxonomy (GTDB): domain Bacteria; phylum Actinomycetota; class Actinomycetes; order Actinomycetales; family Dermatophilaceae; genus Fodinibacter. The sequence goes on from CAWDXP010000017.1 coordinate 317,943, forward strand.
ACGTGCACCTGGGGTGGGAGGTGCTCGAGCAGCAGGGTCACCCCCGGCGTGAGCGCCGGCCCCTCGGCGAGGTGGTAGTCGTCGAGAACCAGCCACAGCTCGCCGGGGTGCTCCGCGAGGGCGTTGAGCAGGGCCGTCACCACGGTGTCGACCTCGGCGCCGCTGCGCACGAGGTCGGCCGGCCCGGCATCCACGGCCGGCGCCGCCTGCCGCACGGCCGTGACGACCCCGGCCCAGAACGAGGCCGGGTCGCGGTCGGAGGAGTCGAGCGAGAGCCAGGCGACCCGGCGGTCCCCGGGCTGGGCGAGCCAGGAGGCGAGCAGGGTGGTCTTGCCGAACCCGGCCGGCGCCGACAGCAGGGTCAGCCGGCCCAGTGCCCCGTCGGACAGCCGGTCGAGCAGGCGCGGACGACCCACGACACCGCGACGGGGGCGCGGGACGTAGAGCTTGGTCGCGACCAGAGGGCGTGCCACGAGTCCTCATTCCACCAGAGCACCGCCGCGAGGTCGCGCAGCGCCGCCCACGCTACGCCCGAGCGGCATCCCCGGCCTGCCGCGCTCGCCCCACAAGCGGTCAGGAATCGAGAAGCGCCCCGTGGCCCGGGGTCCTAGCCTTTCGCGAGAGGCCGGCACCCGCCGACCGGTGCCGAGAAGGAGACGACGATGACCGCCACGAAGGCCGAGACGGGCGACGGGTTCAGCGCCGCCGAGCGCGCTGCGATGAAGGAGCGTGCCGCCGAGCTGCGCGCCGAGGGCAAGAAGGGCGCCAAGGCGGCCGACGGCCTCGAGCTGTGCCTGGAGGCGATCGCCAAGATGGCGCCGGACGACCGCGCGCTCGCCGAGCGGGTGCACGTGGCCGTCACCTCGACCGCCCCCGAGCTGCAGCCCAAGACCTGGTACGGCATGCCCGCCTACGCCAACGCGGCCGGCAAGGTCGTGATCTTCTTCCAGGACGCCGGCAAGTTCAAGTACCGGTTCTCGACCCTGGGCTTCCAGGACGCCGCGAACCTCGACGACGGCGACTTCTGGCCGACGTCGTACGCGCTGATGGCCTGGAGCCCGACGGTCGAGAAGCAGGTCGTCGCGCTCGTGAAGGCCGCCGTCTCCTGAGCGCGCACCACCGGTCGAACCCGGCTCAGGCGACGCAGAACTCGTTGCCCTCGGGGTCGAGCATGACCACGTGCCCGAGCTCGCCGTCGTAGTGCTCCTCGCGCACCTGCGGGTCGGCGGCGTCACATCCCAGCGTCCAGTGCGTGGCCATGGTCAGCACGCTAGCGGCGGCCGCCGACACGGCATCCGGATGGCGCGGGGGAACCAGCGCCTCAGGCGACGTCCATGGGCTGGCCGCCGGTGATCCGGATCAGCTCGTCGTAGGTCGTCGCGAACACCGAGTGGCTGTGCCCGGCGGCGGCCCAGACCGTGGCGTAGCGCCCGAGGGTGACGTCGATGATGGTGCGCAGGTGCTCGGGGTGCCCGACCGGGGCGACCCCGCCGATCGCGAACCCGGTGTGGGTGCGCACGAAGACCGGGTCGGCCTGCTCGATGCGCGCGAAGCCGGCCAGGGCCGCCACCTTGTCGGTGTCGACCCGGTGGCCGCCGGAGGCGAGCACGAGCAGCGGCTGCACGTCGCCGCCGTGGGTCGTCGAGACGAAGACCAGGCTGTTGGCGATCTCGGCGGGGGTGACGCCCAGCGCCTCGGCGGCGGCCTTCGCGGTGCGCACGGCCAGCGGCAGGTGGCGCACCTCGGGGGTGACGTGGTGCAGCGCGAGGGTGTCCATGACCGACCGGACTCCGGCGTGGCTGGACAGGTCGCGCGACGGTGCCGCGTCGCCCGGCTCTGGGGTCATGGATCCAGCCTAGTGACGCCGCCGTGGCCGGGTGCGTCAGCCGACACGCCGGATGCCGTAGTGGCGCAGCGTGCGGTACAGCGTCGCGCGGCTCATCCCCAGGGTGTCGGCGGCCCGCGCGGCGGTGGCACCGCTGTTCTTGCGTTGGGTGCTCACGTGGCTGCTCGGGCAACCACCTGAGCACCCAACTTCTCGACAACCGAGCCGGCGCAGGCTGCCCGGCGAGAGTGGTGTCGAGCTGGCCCGGCGTGTCGCGGATGACGCGCGCGAACGGGCTTGACGCGGTGTCGGGAGGCGGGGTTACAGTGGTCGAAGTCGAACAGGTGTTCGAGACAAGACCTTGATCCCGTCGCTCGACGGTGTCCTCCGGGGCGCCGGTCGGCGATGCCGTCCTGCCCACCGGAGGTGCCCGTGACCCGTCGTCATCACGACCCCGTCGTCGTCCGCGGCGCCGACGGCACCCGGCCCACCTCCGGTGCCGACGGGCCGCGCGACTTCGTCTGGCGCGGGCGGCGCTACACCGTGTGCGCGGTGCTCGACTCGTGGCAGGAGCGCCGGGCCTGGTGGCGCGAGGTCGGCGACCAGCCGAGCGGTCCCGGGCTGCCCGGCCTGCCGAGCCCGCAGCGCCGGGTCTGGCGGGTCGAGGCCCGCCCACCCTCCGGGGCCGCCGGGGTGTTCGACCTCGGCCGCGACGACGACCACTGGCTGCTGCTGCGAGCCCACGACTGAGCCACCCACGACGCCGCCCTCACCACCGCCACTACGACGCCACCGCCATTACGACGCCACTGACACACAGACACCACCGCCCCCAGGACCGAGGAGCCCCCCGATGAGCCACGCCGCCACCACCTTGGACCTCCTCGACCGGGCCCGCGAGTCGCTCACCAGCGGGTATGCCGCCTCGGCCGCCTCCGCGCGCTACCTCGCCGCCTCGCTGGCCGCGCTGCGGGCCGGGGCCGCGATCGTCGCCGCCCGCTCGGCGACCTCGCCCGGGGCAGGGCTCGCCTCCGAGGGGCGACGGCCCGCACGACGTCTGGGCGCTCACCTCCCGGGTCGCCCCCGAGCTCACCGAGTGGGCGCAGCGGTTCGCCGCCGCCACCGGGCAGCGGGTCGGGGTCGAGACCGGGCTGGTGCGGGTCACCGCCCGCGAGGCCGACGACCTGCTGCGCGACGCCGAGACCTTCGTCGACCTCGCCGCCGACCGCCTCGGCGTGCCGTCGGTGCACCGGCCGCGGCGGCTGGTTCCCGTCCGGTCGGCCTGAGGGCGCCATGGCCGGCTTCGCCCACCTCCACGTCGCCTCGGGGTTCTCGATGCGCTACGGCGCCTCGATGCCCGAGGACCTCGTCGAGCGCGCCGCCGACCACGGCCAGGGCGCGCTCGCGCTCACCGACCGCGACGGGCTCTACGGCGCGGTCCGGTTCGCCACGGCGTGCGGTCGCGCCGGCATCGCGCCGGTGCTCGGCGTCGACCTCGCCGTCGAGCCGCTCGTGCCGGGCCGGGCGGCTGCCGATCGCGGGCCGGGCCCCGCGCCCACCGATCGCGGGGCGGGCCGGGCGGGTGCCGATGGCGGCCCGGCATCCGGGCCGGATGCCGGGCGCCCGCGCCCGCGGCCGCGCACCCCGGTGCGCGGGGGCGCGATCGTCGACCCCCGGCGCCCGCGGGTCACCGTGCTGGCCCGGGGCCGCGGCGGCGGCACGGCCCCCGGGGTCGGCTGGGCGGCGCTGTGCCGCCTGGTCACCGAGACCCACCTGCGCGGCGAGCGGGGGGTGCCGGTCACCAGCCCCGACCTGCTCGCCACCTGGTCCCATCCCGAGGGCCCCGACTCCGTGCGACGTGACCACGGTTCTCGCCACCCGCGAGCCCCCGAAACCGCACCCACGTCGCACGGAGTCGAGGAGGAGGAGCAGGGGATGCCGGGGCACCTGGTGTCGCCGTCCTCCGCAGTGGAGCGCGAGCCGAGGGCGGAGCGCGAGCCGAGCCGGCTGCTCGTGCTGCTCGGCCCCGACTCCGACGTCGGCCGGGCGGTGCTCGCCGGGCGCCGCGAGCGGGCCCGCGACCTGCTCGCCACCTGGCGGGCGCTGCTGCCGCGCGACGGGCTCGCCGTCGAGGTCGTCCACCACGGCGGGCCGGAGGGCACCTCCGGGTGCCGCTCGCACGCGGCCCACCTGCTCGCCCTGGCCGACGCCGCCGGCATCCCCGCCGTGCTCACCGCCGCCGTGCGCCACGTCGACCCCGAGCAGGTGCGCACCGTCGACCTGCTCGACGCCGCCCGCCGGCTCGTCGTGCTCGACTCGCGCCACCTCGACCGGGTCACCGACGCCGGCCACCTCGCCGACACCGCCACGATGCACGCGAGCGCCCTCGAGGTCACCGGCGGCGACCGCTCCCGCGCCGACCGGCTGGTCGCGATGACCGCCCTGGTCGCCGACGAGTGCACCCAGCACCACCGCCACGACCTCGGCATCGGCGCGGTGCACCTGCCCGAGGCCGAGGTGCTCGGCATCGCCCCCGGCACCGACCCGATGCAGGTGCTCACCCAGCGCTGCCGCGACGCGGTCGGCCGGCGCTACCCCGGGGCGAGCGAGGCCGAGCAGCGAGGTCGTGCGCACCCGGCTCGACGACGAGCTCGGCGTCATCGACACCCTGGGCTACCCCACCTACTTCCTCACCGTCGCCGAGGTCACCGACCTCATCCGCGACCGCGGGGTGCGGGTCGCCGCCCGCGGCTCGGGCGCGGGCAGCCTGGTCAACCACCTGCTCGGCATCAGCGGGGTCGACCCGATCCGGCACCACCTGCTCATGGAGCGGTTCTGCTCACCGCTGCGCGCCGAGCTGCCCGACATCGACGTCGACGTCGAGTCGGCCCGGCGCACCGAGATCTACGAGGCGGTGCTCACCCGCTTCGGCGGCGAGCGGGTCACCTGCGTGTCGATGATGGACACCTACAAGGTGCGCCACGCCGTGCGCGACGTCGGCGCCGCGCTGGGCCTGCCGCCCACCGAGGTCGACGAGATCGCCAAGGCCTTCCCGCACATCCGCGCCAGAGACGCCCGGCACGCCATCGCCGACCTGCCCGAGCTGCGCAGCCGCGGCCTCGACAGCCCCCGGATGGCCGCCTTCTTCGACCTCGTCGAGGCCCTCGACGGCCTGCCCCGGCACATCGCCCTGCACCCGTGCGGGGTCGTGCTGTCCAACGCCGGCCTGCTCGACCGCACCCCGGTCGAGGCGAGCTGGATCGGCTTCCCGATGAGCCAGTTCGACAAGGACGACGTCGAGACCCTGGGCTTCCTCAAGCTCGACGTGCTCGGCATCCGCATGCAGTCCTCGATGGCCCACGCCGTCGCCGAGGTCGCGCGGGTGTCGGGGGAGCAGATCGACCTCGACGACGAGGCCCAGGTGCCGCACGACGACCCCGCCACCTACGAGCTGATCCGCACCACCCGCACCCTGGGCATGTTCCAGATCGAGAGCCCGGGCCAGCGCGAGCTCGTCGGCAAGCTCGGGCCGAGCCGGTTCGACGACCTCATCGTCGACATCTCGCTGTTCCGGCCCGGGCCGGTCAAGTCCGACATGATCACGCCGTTCCTCAACAGCCGGCACGGCTGGAGCGAGCGTCGCTTCCTGCACCCGAGCCTGATCCCGGCGCTCGAGGAGACCGAGGGCGTCGTCGTCTTCCACGAGCAGGTGCTGCTCATCGTCGCCGAGACCACCGGCGTCACCCTCGCCCAGGCCGACGAGGTGCGCCGCAGCATGGGCACCCCGCAGGGCCAGACCGACGTCGAGGCGTGGTGGCGGCCCGCGGCGAAGGCCCGGGGCTACTCGGCCGACGACCGCGACCGCATCTGGGAGGTGCTGAAGTCCTTCGCCAGCTTCGGCTTCTGCAAGGCGCACGCCGCGGCCTTCGCGCTGCCCACCTTCCACTCGGCGTGGCTGAAGACCCACCACCCGGCGGCCTTCCTGTCCGGCATCCTCACCCACGACCCCGGCATGTACCCCAAGCGGCTGCTGCTCGACGACGCCCGCTCGTTCGGCATCCCGGTGCTCGGCCTCGACGTCAACGCCTCGCGCGAGGTCTACCGCATCGAGCGGGTCGACACCCCGGATGCCGGTGACGCCGGTTCGCCCGAGGCCCACCCCCGCGACCCCGACCCCGTCGACGAGGACGCCCCCGACCCGGATGCCGGGCTGCCGGCCTGGCGGCGCACCCGCCAGCCCTACGGCATCCGGCTCTCGCTGGCCGACGTCAAGGGGATCAGCGGCGCCGAGGTGGCCCGGGTCGTCGCCGGGCAGCCCTACGCCGACCTCGGCGACTTCTGGACCCGCGCCCGGGTGAGCCGCCCGGTCACCGAGCGGCTCGTGCTCGCCGGGGCGTTCGACGCCCTGCACGGCATGGGCGGCGGCGGGCTGGGGCGGCGTGGCCGGGTCACCCGGCGCGACCTGCTGCTGCACGTCGCCGAGCTCGAGCGGTGGGAGCGCGGGGGCGGGGCGGCGCCGCGCAGCAGCCGGCGGCTCGTCATCCCGAGCATCGCGCCGCCGCGCGAGGCGGCGGGGGAGCGGGTCGACGTCCGCGAGCGGGCGGCCGCGCAGTCGCAGGCGGCCCGCGAGGTCGTGCCGGCGGCCGAGCAGCCCACCCAGCTCACCCTCGACCTCGGCGACCGGCCCCAGCTCGGCGCCGGGGCCGGCCTGCCCGAGATGACCGGCCCGGAGCGGGTGCGCGCCGAGCTCGACGTGCTCGGCCTCGACGTGTCCGCGCACGTCGTCGAGTTCTACGCCCCGCTGCTGCGGGCGCTCGGGGTCACCCGCAGCCGCGACCTGCTCGGCGCCCGCAGCCGCAGCGAGGTGTGGGTGGCCGGGGTCAAGGTCGCCACCCAGACCCCGCCGGTGCGCTCCGGGCGCCGGGTGGTCTTCCTCACCCTCGACGACTCCACCGGCCCGTCCGACTGCACCTTCTTCGAGGACGTGCAGGGCCCCTACGCCGGGGTCGTCTTCCACTCCTGGCTGCTCCTCGTGCGCGGCGTGCTGCGCCGCACCGGCGACCGCGGGGTCTCGATCCGGGCCACCGGCGCCTGGGAGCTCGCGGCGCTGTGGGACGCCTGGCAGCTCGGCGGCCTCGAGCGCGTGCACGCGGCGATCGCCGCGGGCGAGGCGGATGCCGTGGCCCGCGCCGAGGCGGCCGAGGCCGCCGCCCGCGAGAGCGACGCCCGCACCGGGCGCCGGGTGCTCGTGCACGCCTCGGGGTTCAAGCAGTCGCCGTACGCCGACATCAAGCCGCCCGGGGCCGACCCGCGCTCGGGTCGGGGCGCCCCCGGCACGGTGGTGCCCCAGGCCCCGGCCGCCGCGCTGCCCTCGCGCAAGCTGTGGCACGCCAGCCCCGGCAGCTCCGGACACTAGGGTGGTTGCGACGCACCCACCCGCTGCGCCCCCGCACCCCGAAGGAGTCCCGCCGTGTCCGACGAGCGTGGCCGACACCGCCGCGCGGGCACCACAGCCCGGGCTGCGCACGGCCGCCGTCCAGGCGGCGCTCGACACCCTCGCGGCCCGGCGCAGCGCCGAGCTCGGCCGGCCGCTGCGGGTGCTCGACCTCGGCGGCGGCACCGGCGGCACCGCCGTGCCGCTGGCCGCGGCCGGCCACGACGTCACCGTCGTCGACCCCAGCCCCGACGCCCTGGCGTCGCTGGCGCGCCGGGCCGCCGAGACCGGCACCTCGCAGCGCATCCACCCCGTGCAGGGCGACACCGACACCGTCGGCGAGCCCGGCGCCGACGGCCGGCGGCCGGCCTACGACCTGGTCTGCCTGCACGGCACCCTCGAGGTCGTCGACGACCCGGATGCCGCGCTGGCCAACATCGCCGCCGTCCTCGCCCCCGGCGGCACCCTCTCGCTCGTCGTCGCGCAGCGCCTCCCCGCGGCCCTGGCCCGGGCCCTGGCCGGGCAGTTCGCCCGGGCCCAGGCGATCCTCGAGCGCCCCGACGGGCGCTGGGGCGACGACGACCCCGCACCCCGGCGCTTCGACGAGCCGGCCGTGCGCGCCCTGCTCGCTCGCCCACGGCCTCACCACGGTGCAGAGCCACGGCGTGCGCATCTTCAGCGACCTCGTCCCCTCGGCCCTGGTCGACTCCGAGGCCGACCGGGCCGCCCTGCTCGACGCTCGAGGACGTCGCGAGCCACCACCCCGACCACCCGCTGCTCGGCGACCTGGGCAGCGTGCGGCACGTCCTCGCGACCCGGGACTGACGCCGGCGGGGGCCACCGATGAGCCGTCGACAGTTCGCCCTCCCCACCCGCGACTCCAGCGAGCCGCCCGACGACACCGGCTGCACGGTGCTGCACGTCGACATGGACGCCTTCTACGCGTCCGCGACCCTGCTCTCGCACCCCGACCTGGTCGGCACGCCGGTCATCATCGGCGGCGGCAACCGCGGCGTGGTGCTCTCGGCCACCTACGAGGCCCGCCGCTTCGGGGTCACCTCGGCGATGCCGATGGCCCGCGCCCGGCGGCTGTGCCCGCAGGCCACCGTGCTGCCGCCCGACCACGCGCTCTACAGCGCGATCTCCGCGGCGGTCATGGAGACCTTCCGCTCGGTGACCCCGGTCATCGAGCCGCTCTCGCTCGACGAGGCGTTCCTCGACGTCTCCGGCGCGGTGCGCCTGCTCGGCAGCCCCGCCGTCATCGGCCAGCACGTGCGCGACACCGTGCACGACGAGCAGGGCATCACCTGCTCGGTCGGCGTGGCCCCGACCAAGTTCGTCGCCAAGCTCGCCTCCGGCCTGGCCAAGCCCGACGGCATGGTCGTCGTGCCGCGCGACGAGGTGGTGCCGTTCGTGCAGCAGCTGCCGGTCGGGGCCCTGTGGGGCGTGGGCGAGCGCACCGAGGAGGCCCTGGTGCGCCTGGGGCTGCGCACCGTCGCCGACATCGCCCACACCCCGCTGGCCACCCTGGTGCGCGGCCTCGGCGACGCCACCGGCCACCACCTGCACGAGCTGGCCTGGGGGCGCGACCCGCGGCCGGTCGAGCGCGAGCAGCGCGAGAAGAGCATCGGCAGCGACCAGACCTTCGACTACGACATCGACGACGCCGCCGAGATCCACCGCCGCCTGCTGGCGCTCAGCGAGCGCACCGCGGCCCGGATGCGGGCCGCCGGCCTGACCGGCCGCACCGTCACCCTGCGGGTGCGGTTCAGCGACTTCACGACGATCACCCGCTCGCGCACCCTGCGCGAGCCCACCGACAGCGGTCGCGCCATCCACGAGGCCGCCGTCGGCCTGTTCGACGCCCTGGGCCTGCAGCGGGCCCGCATCCGGCTGGTCGGGGTGCGCCTCGAGAAGCTCGTCGAGGCCTCGCAGGCGCCCATCCAGGGGGTCATCGGCGAGCGCGAGCACGGCTGGCGCGACGCCGACCGGGCCGTCGACCGGGCCCGTTCCAGGTTCGGTTCGGGGTCGGTGAGACCAGCCAGTCTCATCGAAGGTGACACATCCGCTTCCGCGCGGCGACCGCGCGACCTATCCTGAGGGTCAGAGGACAACATTAGGGACGCCCACCGGGCGTCTCGGGCCGACCACGGGAGGATCTGTGCCCCTCTCAGAGCACGAGCAGAAGATGCTCGAACAGATGGAGCAGGCTCTCGCTGCCGAGGACCCCAAGTTCGCCTCGCAGATGCAGGGCAGCTCGCTGGCCACGCTGCAGCGGCGGCGATGGGTGGTCGGCGCCGTGGGCGTCATCGCCGGGCTGGCTCTGGTGCTCGTGGGCGTCAACACCACGATGTGGGTCGGCGCCGTGGGTTTCGCCCTGATGGTCGCCTCGGCGGTCTTCGCCGCCACCCCGCCCCGACGCGCCCGCCTCGGCGTCGTGCGCAGCGACGGCACCACCGACCCGCGGGCCAAGGGCGGCCGCAAGAAGGGCAAGAGCTCCTTCATGAACCGCCTCGACGAGCGCTGGGAGCGCCGCCAGAACAACATGTGAGCCCTGCGGCTCCGCCCGGGCGTCAGCTCGCCACGACGCCCACGACGTAGAGCGCCGTGACGACCAGGCCGGCGGCCAGCTCGATGCCCATGCTGTGCAGCACGGCCACGAGCGCGTGCTTGGTGCGGGTCCAGGCCTGCGCCGCGTCCCGGCTGCGGCCCAGCTCGACGACGAAGATGCCGAGCACGAAGCCGACGATCGCCCCCACCACGGGGATGACGAAGAAGCCGACGATCCCGAAGGCCGCCGCCAGCAGCAGCGTCGACGAGCTCACCCCGCGCTCGCGCATCCGGCGCCCCGGCAGGGTGTACTGCAGCACGTAGCCCGCGACGATGACGACCAGCGCTCACGGCGAAGATGCCCCAGCCCAGCGCCGAGCCCTCCATCAGGGCCCACACGAGCACGCCGGCGAGCACCAGGATCAGGCCGGGAAGGACCGGCACGACGATGCCGAAGAGGCCGACGACGATCAGCAGGGGCGGGACCAGTGCGCCGAGGCCGTCGGAGACGGACTCCACGTCAGTCGGGGCTACCGCCGACCGAGCTGGGCTCCATCAGCCGCTCGCTCTCGTCGTGGATGTCGGCCAGGCCCACCAGGGCGGGGATGTGCTCGCGGCCGTGGTGCGCGCAGAAGAGCAGCTCTCCACCCGCGTGGAGCGTGGCGCGCACGTAGGCCTGGGCGCTGCAGCGGTCGCAACGGTCCGCTGCGGTCAGGGTCGGTGCCAGTGCGGCGTTCACGTCGGGCCTCCTCGGCTCGCTCGGGTTGTGCGTGGTGTTCGGTTCACCCACCCGTTTCGGATGGCGCGCTTGCAACAGTCAATCACGGCGGATGCTTCCCTCCGTGCAGGGTGTGACATGTGGCCCTCGTCATGTCCGGATCGTGACCTTGTGGCGACGGCTCAGCGGCCCGTTCGGGGGACCCCCGCGCGGGCGCGCCGCGCCGGCGCCCGGTGCGCCTGTCGGGGGCCGTCGCACCCGGCGACTACCCTTCCTCACGTGCCGACGACCGCTGCGAAGAAGGCCGCGACGACCAAGTCCGCGTCCGAGTACACCGCCCACCACCTCCAGGTCCTCGAGGGGCTCGAGGCGGTCCGCAAGCGTCCCGGCATGTACATCGGCTCCACCGACTCGCGCGGGCTCATGCACTGCCTGTGGGAGATCATCGACAACGCGGTCGACGAGGCGCTGGGTGGGCACTGCGACCACGTCGAGGTGACCCTGCACCACGACGGGTCGGTCGAGGTCCGCGACAACGGCCGCGGCGTGCCGGTCGACATCGAGCCGCGCACCGGCCTGACCGGGGTCGAGCTGGTCTACACCCGGCTGCACGCGGGCGGGAAGTTCGGCGGCGGCTCGTACACGGCATCCGGCGGCCTGCACGGGGTGGGCGCCTCGGTGGTCAACGCGCTGTCCTCGCGCCTCGACGTCGAGGTCGACCGCGGCGGCAAGACCTACGCGATGAGCTTCCGGCGCGGCGAGCCCGGGGTGTTCTCCGACGTCGCCGGGGCCAAGGGCGCCAAGGACCCCGAGCACACGTTCACGCCCTACGTCGAGCATCAGCGAGCTCGAGGTCATCGGCACCACCCGGCGCGGGGTCACCGGCACCCGGGTGCGCTACTGGGCCGACCAGCAGATCTTCCTGCGCGACGCCACCTTCGACCTCGACGGCCTGGTCGCCCGGGCCCGGCAGACCTCCTTCCTGGTGCCGGGGCTGACCCTCGTCATCCGCGACCAGCGCGGCGAGGAGCCCACCGAGGAGGTCTTCCTCCACGACGGCGGCATCTCCGAGTTCTGCGAGTTCCTCGCCCCCGACCCGCCGGTCACCGACGTGTGGCGGCTGCAGGGCACCGGCACCTTCAAGGAGACCGTGCCGGTGCTCGACGCCAAGGGCCACATGAGCCCCACCGAGGTCGAGCGCGAGTGCGCCGTCGACGTCGCGGTGCGCTGGGGCACCGGCTACGACACCCGGGTCAGCTCGTTCGTCAACATCATCGCCACCCCCAAGGGCGGCACCCACCTGGCCGGCTTCGACCAGGCCCTGCTCAAGGTGCTGCGCCGCCAGCTCGAGCTCAACGCGCGCCGGCTCAAGGTCGGCAGCGACAAGCTCGAGAAGGACGACGCGCTGGCCGGGCCTGACCGCCGTGGTCACCGTGCGGCTGGCCGAGCCGCAGTTCGAGGGCCAGACCAAGGAGGTGCTCGGCACCAACGCCGTGCGCGCCATCGTGGCCCGGGTGGTCGAGAAGGAGCTCACCGAGCGGCTGGTCTCGACCAAGCGCGGCGAGAAGCAGCAGGCCGCCCTGCTGCTCGAGAAGGTCACCTCCGAGATGAAGTCGCGGATCAGCGCGCGGCTGCACAAGGAGACCCAGCGCCGCAAGACCGCCCTGGAGTCCTCGCACCCTGCCGGCCAAGCTCGCCGACTGCCGCAGCACCGACGTCGAGCGCACCGAGCTGTTCATCGTCGAGGGCGACAGCGCGCTCGGCACCGCCAAGCTGGCCCGCAGCAGCGACCACCAGGCGCTGCTGCCGATCCGCGGCAAGATCCTCAACGTGCAGAAGGCCTCGGTCACCGACATGCTCGGCAACGCCGAGTGCGCGGCCATCATCCAGGTCATCGGCGCCGGCTCGGGGCGCACCTTCGACCTCGAGTCGGCCCGCTACGGCAAGGTCATCATCATGACCGACGCCGACGTCGACGGCGCCCACATCCGCACCCTGCTGCTCACCCTGTTCTTCCGCTACATGCGCCCGCTCGTCGAGGCCGGCCGGGTCTACGCCGCGGTGCCGCCGCTGCACCGCATCGAGGTGATCAACGCCGGGTCGAAGGCCAACGAGGTCATCTACACCTACTCCGAGGCCGAGATGCGCCGCACCATGGCGTCGCTGACCAAGCGGGGCAAGAAGACCAAGCCGCTGCAGCGCTACAAGGGCCTGGGCGAGATGGATGCCGACCAGCTCGCCGAGACCACGATGGACCCCCGCCACCGCACGCTGCGCAAGGTCACCGCCGCCGACCTCGACTCCGCCGCAGGCGTGTTCGAGCTGCTCATGGGCGGCGACGTCGGCCCCCGCAAGGACTTCATCATCGACTCCGCCCACGCCCTCGACCGCGAGCGCATCGACGTCTGAGCCAGATTCCTCTGCACCCAAAGGGGTCGCGGGCCGTGCCGTCGGGCCACAGTGGGCGGGAGGACGTCGACCGACGTCCGCGCCGGGGCCGGGGAGGGCACCATGAGCGCGACGGTGGACCACGACGAGCAGCACGTCGAGGGTGAGGAGCACACCGAGCTGAAGCGGGCGATCGGCCCCAGGCTGCTGCTGCTGTTCATCGTCGGCGACATCCTCGGCACCGGGGTCTACGCCCTCACCGGGCGGGTGGCCAGCGAGGTCGGGGGAGCGGCCTGGGCGCCGTTCATCGTCGCCTTCGCGATCGCCCTCGTCACGGCGTTCAGCTACCTCGAGCTCGTCACGAAGTACCCCAGGGCGGCCGGTGCCGCGCTCTACACGCACAAGGCGTTCGGCATCCACTTCGTGACGTTCCTCGTCGCCTTCACCGTCATGTGCTCGGGCATCACCTCGGCCTCGACGGCGTCGAACGCGTTCGCCGCCAACCTCGCCGACGGCTTCGGGCTCGACGCCGAGAACAGCACCCTGGTGCTGGGCATCGCGCTGGGCTTCATGCTGCTCGTGGCGGCGGTGAACTTCCGCGGGGTCGGCGAGAGCGTCAAGGCCAACGTGGTGCTCACCCTCGTCGAGCTCTCCGGCCTGCTCCTGGTCATCTTCGTCGGCGTCTACGCCGTCACGGGTGGCAAGGCCGACTTCTCGCAGGTGACCGCCTTCGACACCGCGGGTGACAAGAACGTCTTCCTCGCCATCACCGCGGCCACGTCGCTCGCCTTCTTCGCGATGGTCGGCTTCGAGGATGCCGTGAACATGGCCGAGGAGACCAAGGACCCGGTGCGCAACTTCCCGAAGATGATGCTCACCGGCCTCGGCATCACCGGGGTGATCTACGTGCTCGTCGCGATCGTCGCGGTGGCCCTGGTGCCGGTCGGCGAGCTCGGGCGAGGGCGACACCCCGCTGACCAAGGTGGTCTCGGCCGGGCATGCCGGACTTCCCGATCGACAAGGTGATGCCGTTCATCGCGATGTTCGCGGTGGCCAACTCGGCGCTGATCAACATGCTGATGGCGAGCCGGCTGCTCTACGGCATGGCCCGCCAGGACGTGCTGCCCCCGGCGCTGGGCTGGGTGCACCAGGGCCGGCAGACCCCGTGGGTCGCCATCATCTTCACCACGGCGATCGCCTTCGGCCTGATCTACTTCGTCAGCACCAGCGACAGCGACGTCGTGCCGGCGCTGGGTGGCACCACCGCGCTGCTGCTGCTCGGCGTGTTCACGATCGTCAACATCGCGGTGCTCGTGCTGCGCCGCGACCCGATCGACCGCGACGCACTTCGTGACGCCCACGGTGCTGCCGTTCATCGGCGCGGCGGTGTGCTTCTACTTCACCCTGCCGGTCACCGGGCGCGACTCGATCCAGTACACGATCGCGGCCTGGCTGCTCGGCATCGGCGTGGTGCTCTGGGCGCTGACCTGGACGGTGAACCGGCTCTTCTTCGCGCAAGAAGACCTACCTGCGCGACCCCGAGGAGCTCGCCAGCGAGGACTCCACCCGCAACTGACGCGGGTCAGCGGGGGGCCGGGCCGGTCGACTCGCGCACGACGAGCTCGGTCGGCAGCACGATCGTCTCGTTCGACTCGTCGTCGTCGAGCAGGGCCCGCAGCAGCAGGTCGGCGGCGGCGTGCCCCTGCCCGGCGACGTCCTGGCGCACGGTGGTCAGGCCGAGCACCCCGGAGAGCACGAAGTCGTCGATGCCGATGATCGACAGGTCCTCGGGCACCCGCAGCCCGAGCCGGCGGGCGCTCTCGCGCACCCCGATGGCCATCTCGTCGGACGCCGCGACGATCGCGGTCGGGCGGTTCGGCCTGCGAGAGCAGCTCGGCGCTGTCGCGGGCGGCGGCCTCGGCGGTCCAGTCCGAGCCGAGGATCCAGGCGTCGTCGCACTCGAGGCCGAGGTCGCCGACGGCCTCGAGGAAGGCCTCGAGCCGGTCCTGCGGGGTCTGGATGTGGGCGACGTTCTGGGGGACCGCGCCGATGTAGCCGATCCTGGTGTGGCCCAGGCCGGCGAGGTGGTCGACGGCGGTGCGCATCGCGGCCTTGTCGTCGATGCGCACGCAGGCCCGGTCGGGCACCGGCGAGCCGATGGCGACCAGCGGCAGCCCGAGCCGGTCGACGAGCTCGATCTCCTCGGTGGTCATCGGGACGTTGAGGGTGATGACGCCGTCGACCCGCTTCCACAGCATGTTCTGCGACAGGGGGAGGCGCTGGTCGTAGCTGTCGTCCTCGAGGTCGAAGAGGATGACGTGGTGGCCGCGGGCCCGCAGGCTCTTCTCGATGGCGCTGACCAGGGTCGCGAAGAACCACCGGGTGAGGAACGGCGCGACGACCGCGACGACGCGGGTGCGCCCGGAGGCGAGCGACGTGGCGGTGGGGGAGGCCACGTAGTGGAGGTCCTCCGCCACCCGCAGCACGCGCTCACGGGTCTCGGGCGAGACCCGGTCGAGTCCCCGAAGGGCGCGGGAGACCGTGGCGACCGAGACCCCGGCCACCCGCGCCACATCGGTGATGGTGCTGATCTGTCATTCCTTCCCTCAGGCCGGGCGTCAGCCCTTCAGCCCGCCGGCGAGCAGGCCGCGCACGAAGTAGCGCTGCAGGGCCAGGAAGACGGCGACCGGGACGACCATCGAGATGAACGCACCCGCCGACAGCAGGTACCAGGCCGTTCCTCGGGTACCGGACAGCTCGGCGATGCGCACGGTGATCGGCGCGACGTCGGGCGTTCCACCGAGGAACACCAGCGAGACCAGCAGGTCGTTCCAGACCCACAGGAACTGGAAGATGCCGAAGGCCGCGAGGGCCGGCGTCAGCAGCGGGAGCAGGATCCGGAAGAAGATCGTCACGTGCCCCGCGCCGTCGACGCGCGCCGCCTCCATGAGCTCGGCTGGGAGCTCTCTCATGAAGTTGTGGATGAGGAAGGTCGCCAGTGGCAGCGCGAAGATCGTGTGCGACAGCCACACGCTCCAGTAGGACGCCCCGATGCCCAGCTTGCTGACGTAGATGTCGAGCAGCGGGATCAGCGCGACCTGCAGCGGCACGATCTGCAGGGCGAAGACCGCGACGAAGAGCGCGTCGCGACCCGGGAACGGCATCCACGCGAAGGCGTAGGCCGCGAGCGAGGCCAGGAACAGCGGCAGCATCACCGCCGGGATGGTGATGACGATGGTGTTGATGAAGTACTGGCCCAGGCTGGCGGAGCTGCCCGGCGCCAGCGCCTGCCGGTAGTTGTCGAGCGTGTAGGCCGACGGGTCGCGCGAACGACGTCCACCACCCGCTGGTGTTGATGGCACGCGGCTCGCGGAACGAGGTGACCAGCAGGCCGATGGTCGGCACGGTCCACAGCACGGCGATGACGATCGCGGCCACGGAGGCCCACGGCGACGAGATCGCGCGGGCGGCGTCGCCGGCGGCCGACTTGCCGCGCCGCTTCTTCGGCGGGGCGTCGGTCGTGTGCTCCATCTCCGGGGAGATCTTCTCCGGCATCGCGATGGGCTCGAGGGTGCTCATGGCTCAGGCCTCCTTTCGCATCTGGACGATGTTGTAGACGACGATCGGGATGACGAGCACGAACAGCAGCACCGCGAGGGCCGCGCCGAGACCGCCGGCGTCGTAGCGGAAGCTCTGGTTGTAGAACTCGTTGGCGACGACCGAGGTGTCGAACTGGCCACCGGTCATGGTTCTGACGACGTCGAAGACCTTCAGGGTGCCGATGCCGATCGTCGTGATGACGACGACGAGCGCGGGACGGATGCTCGGCAGGGTGATGAACCGGAACATCTTGAAGGCCTGCACGCCGTCGAGCTTGGCCGCCTCGATGATCTCGTCGGGGATCGCCTTGATGGCGGCCGACAGCACGGTCATCGCGAAGCCGGCCTGGATCCAGATCATGACGATGATCAGCATGAAGGTGTTCAGTGGCGCGTTGATGAGGAACTGCTGGGTCTCGAACCCGAGCGCCTTGAGGATGGCGTTGAGCAGGCCGATCTGCGGGCGGGACGTCTGCTTGTACTGGTAGACGAACTTCCAGATGATGCTGGCGCCGACCAGGGAGATGGCCATCGGCAGGAAGATCAGCGCCTTGGCGAACGCCTCGCCGCGGGCGCGGTCGATGAGGATGGCGTAGACCAGCCCGATACCGGTGGCGATGAAGGGCACGAGGATGACCCAGATGGCGGTGTTGCGCAGCACGAGCAGCAGGTCGGGCTCGGTGAACATCTGCACGTAGTTGTCGACCGAGAAGGAGCCCTCGCCCGACTTGCCGCGGAAGCTCTGGATGATGGTGAGGATCGCGGGGTACATCAGGCCGACGGCCAGCAGCAGCGATCGCGGGGCCGACGAACAGCACGCCCTGCCACTTCTCGCCGGTGCGGCCCTTGAACAGGGACGCGAAGAAGAGCACCAGGCCGAAGACGACCGCGAAGAGGGCGATCGCGAAGAACATCAGGAAGAACTTGCCAGCGACGCTCTGGGCGCGCAGGAGCGGCTCGGGGATTGCCGCCGCGACGCCCACGAGGACGTTCGACGTCATGGACTCACCTCCGGTGGAGTCGGAGAAAAGGGAGAACCGGGGTGGGGCGGAGGGCATCCGCCCCACCCCGGTTCGGGTGACCTGGGGTCAGGTCAGAGCGTCAGCTCTTCGGCCAGCTGTTCTCGATGTAGTCGAGAGTGGCCTTGTCGTCCTGACCGGTGATCCAGTTGGTCATGCCCTTCCAGAACGTGCCCGCACCCACGGCGCCCGGCATCAGGTCGGACGCGTCGAAGCGCGACGTGGCCGCCTTGTCGGTGAGGATCTCGGCGGACAGCTTGTCCACCGGGTTCTTCAGCAGGTTGGGGTCGGCGTTCTTGTTGGCCGTCACGCAACCACCGGAGCCACAGGTCTTGGCGCGCTCGTTGGCCCACTCGGTCGAGGACAGGTAGGTCTGGAAGGCCTTGACCTCGGGACGGTCGGCGAAGGCCGTGGTGAACTCACCAGCGGTCAGGACCGGCTTGGAGGACGCGTCGACTGCGGGCAGGTAGAACGCCCACACGTCGCCGTCCGGGCCGACCGTGGTGCCTTCGGGGAAGTTGGCGGCGTAGAACGACGCCTGGCGGTGCATGTAGCACGTGCCCTCGAGGATCTGCAGACCGGCCTCGGGAACTCGGTCGAGGCGATGGTCTTGACGTCACCGAAACCACCGTTGACGTACTTGTCGTTCTTGAGGATCTTGCCGACCTCGGCGATGGCCGTGGCGACCGCGGGGTCGTTGAACGGGATCTCGTGCTTGACCCACTTGTCGTAGGTCTCCGGGCCGGCCGTGCGGAGCATGATGTCCTCCATCCAGTCGGTGGCCACCCAACCGGTGGCGTCACCGGACCCGATGCCTGCACACCACGGCTTGACGTCGCCGCCGGGGTTGTCGGCGGCGATCTTGTCGGACAGCGCGAGCATGCTCGGCCCACGTGGTCGGGACCTCGTAGCCCTTGTCCTTGAACGCCTGCGGGGAGTACCAGACGAACGACTTCACGTTGGCACCGAGCGGCGCCGCGTAGAACTTGCCGTCGACGGTGCCGTAGGCCTTCCAGTCGGGCATGTTCTTCTCGACGTTCGCGACGACCTCCGGCGGGGCCTCCTTGACCGCGCCGGTGGCGACCAGGGTCGCGAGCAGCCCGGGCTGCGGGATGTACGCGATGTCGGGGGCGTTGCCGCCCTTGACGCGCACCGGCAGCTGGGCCTCGAACTCCTTGGAGCCTTCGTACTTGACGGTGACGCCGGTGCACTCCTCGAACGGCTTGTACGAGGCCTGGTGCGGCGCGTCCTCGGGCGCGACGATCGAGGTGTAGACCGTCACCGTCTTGCCCTTGAGGTCGCCGAACGCCGCGTAGGGCGCACAGTCGATGCGTGCTGTTGCCGCTGCTGCGCGCGTGTCACCGCCGCCGTCGTCGTCACTGCTTCCGCAGGCCGTCGCGGTCAGGGCCACCGCGAGGACTCCGGTCAACGCCGCAATGCGGCGCTTTGAGTTGAGGGCCATTGCCCGCCTCCATTTCCTGGTTGCGCCGAGACGGGGTTGTGGCCGGCCTCGGCGATGAGGGAACCGGGACCAAGGTAAAAGCGTTTACACACGCAGCGCAACGATCCCGCGCCCCCAGCCGGTAACGATTGAGTAACACGGCCGTCGGGCGCGTCGTCAGCGCACCGGCGCGCCGACCCCCGCGATGACCGCCGGGTAGGTGGTTCCCGAGCCGTCGCGCTGGCCGGTGGCCTCGGGAAGGTCGAGCGGGACGCCGTTCGGGCCGGACGCCCGGGCCGGCTGGGCGCCGACCCAGGCGAGCACCAGGGCGTCCTCGCCGCGCAGGAACCGGTGTGCCCGAACGCCGCCCGTGCCGCGACCCTTGGCGGGGTACTCGGCGTACGGCGTCACCTTGAGCGCACCCGGCTGGGTGCCGGGCAGGGCGTCGGAGGAGCCGGCCGAGGTGACGACGACGTTGTCCGCGGCGGGGTCGACGGCCCCGAAGAAGGTCACCGACGCCCCGGGCGACGAGCCGGATGCCGGCCATCCCACCGGCCGAGCGACCCTGCGGCCGCACGGCCGAGGCGGGGAAGCGCAGCAGCTGGGCGTCGCTGGTGACGAAGACGAGGTCCTCGGCGCCGTCGTGCAGCGCCACGGCACCGACGACGCGGTCGCCGTCGCGCAGCGCGACGACCTCCCAGTCGGGGCGGCCGGGGTAGTCGGTGGTGACCCGCTTGACCACGCCGGATGCCGTGCCGAGCGCGATGCCCGGCCCCTCGGCGTCCAGCGGCACGATGGTCAGCGGCTCCTCGCCGGCCGGCAGGTCGACGTAGACCGCCAGCGGCGCCCCGCCGGACAGGCTCGGTGAGCCGCCCAGCGGCGGCAGCGTCGGCAGCTCGAGCGCCGACATCCGCAGCATCCGGCCGCGCGAGGTGACCAGCGCGAACTCGCCGCGGGCGGTGGTGCGCACGGCGCCGATGACGGCGTCGTGCTTGGCCCGCCCGCCCTCGCTCGGGCACCGGGTCGGCGGTGGAGGTGCGGGCGAGCAGGCCGGTCGACGACAGCAGCACCCAGCACGGGTCGTCGGTGACCTCGAGCGGGGTCGCGACCGAGGCCGGGGTGCCGGCCGACTCGAGCAGCACGGTGCGGCGGGGGGTGCCGTGCGCCTTGGCGACGTCGGCGAGCTCGGTGGACACGGTGCGGTGCAGCAGCTTCTCGTCGGCCAGGATCGCCTCGAGCTCCTCGATCTGGCGCAGCAGCTCGTCGCGCTCGGTCTCGAGCTCGATCCGCGAGAACCGGGTGAGGCGGCGCAGCTGCAGCTCGAGGATGTAGTCGGCCTGGGCCTCGGACAGGTCGAACACCGAGATCAGCCGGGCCTTGGCCATCGCGGTGTCGTCGGAGCCGCGGATCAGCTGGATGACCTCGTCGATGTCGATGATCGCGACGAGCAGCCCCTCGACGAGGTGCAGCCGCTCCCGGCGCCGGCGCAGCCGGTACTCGGTGCGCCGCCGCACCACGCCGATGCGGAAGTCGACGTAGGTGCGCAGCAGCTGCTTCAGGCCCAGGGTGCGCGGCTGGCCGTCGACCAGGGCGACGTTGTTGATGCCGAAGGAGTCCTCCATCGGGGTGAGCTTGTAGAGCTGCTCGAGCACGGCATCGGGGTTGAACCCGTTCTTGACCTCGAAGACCAGGCGCAGCCCGTGCTTGCGGTCGGTGAGGTCCTTGACGTCGCTGATGCCCTGCAGCTTCTTGGACTGCACCAGGGTCTTGACCCGCTCGATGACCTTCTCGGGGCCGATCAGGTAGGGCAGCTCGGTGACCACGATGCCCATCCGGCGCGGGGTGAGCTTCTCGACCCGGGCGGTGGCGCGGGTGCGGAACGAGCCGCGCCCGTTCAGGTAGGCGTCGCGGATGCCGTCGAGCCCGATGATCCGCCCGCCGCCGGGCAGGTCGGGGCCGGGCACGAACTTCATCAGGTCGTCGAGCGAGCAGTCGGGGTGGGCGATCAGGTGGCGGGCGGCGCCGATGACCTCGACGAGGTTGTGCGGGGCCATGTTGGTGGCCATGCCGACCGCGATGCCGGACGCGCCGTTGACGAGCAGGTTGGGGTAGGCGGCCGGCAGCACACCGGGCTGGGTCAGGGAGTCGTCGTAGTTGGGGACGAAGTCGACGGTGTCCTCGTCGAGGCCGGCGACCATGAGCAGCGCGGCCGGCGCCATCCGGGCCTCGGTGTAGCGCGAGGCGGCCGGGCCGTCGTCGAGCGAGCCGAAGTTGCCGTGGCCGTCGACCAGCGGCAGGCGCATCGTGAACGGCTGCGCCATGCGCACCAGGGCGTCGTAGATCGCCTGGTCGCCGTGCGGGTGGTACTTGCCCATGACCTCGCCGACGACCCGGCTCGACTTCACGTGCGGGCGGTCCGGGCGCAGGCCGAGCTCGCTCATCCCGTACAGGATCCGGCGCTGCACCGGCTTCATGCCGTCGCGGGCGTCGGGCAGCGCCCGCGAGTAGATGACGCTGTAGGAGTACTCGAGGAAGGCGCTGCGCATCTCCTCCTCGACGTCGATGTCGACGATCCGCTCGGTGAAGTCGTCGGCGGGAGGGGGCGTGCTGCTGCGCTTGGCCATCGGGTGGGGCTCGGCTCCGGGTCGATCAGGGTCGCGAGGATGCCGCGACGGGGGTCCGCACCATCCTCACGAACCGCGGATGGCGCATCTGCTCCGACACTCCGTGCGCCCCGAAGCGCCCGACGTGCAGGACGTCGTCGAGCGGGCGGCGCCGCCGGGTGCGCGGCGAGCCGGCCACCCGCTCGGCCTCGCGACCGAGTGCGACCACGCCCACGATGCGGCGGTCGGCGGGGATGCCGTGCGCCTCGTGGACCGCGTCGCGCTGCTCCACCGGCACCCCGAAGAACAGGGCGGCCAGGCCGGCATCCTCGGCGGCGAGCAGCAGGACCATCGCCGCCATGGCGACGTCGGTGTCCCAGTAGGGCACCGGCCAGTGGTCGGTCGACCGGTCGGTCCAGCCCTTGTCGGGCTCGGCGTAGCGGTCGAGGTAGGTGTCGGGGTCGCTGAGGCAGAGCACCAGGGCGGGCGCCGCGGACACGCCACGCGTCCAGGCGTCGGGTGGGCTGCCGTCGTCGGTGGCCGCCCAGAACCGCGCCCGGTCGGCCGGGTCGAGCAGGGCGACGAAGTCCCAGCCCTGGCTGAAGCCGGCGCTCGGGGCGCGCACGGCCAGGCGCACCAGGTCGCGGACCACCTCGGGGGCCACCGGTGCGGCCGGGTCGAATCGGCGCACCATGCGGCGGTGCAGGATCGCGTCGCGGAGCTCCACCGGCCCAGTGTGCCCGCGCGGGTGCCGGAGCCCGCCCGTCCACCCACCGTGGCCGGCACGGCCGGTCGCGGGTGGCACGATGGGGCCATGGAGGACGAGCCGCTCCCACCCGGCTACCCCGTGGAGTGGGAGGCCGACGTCGTCCTGCGCGACGGCACGGTCGCCCACGTGCGGCCGATCTGCCCGGCCGACGGCGACGGCATCCGGCGCTTCCACGCCGCGCAGTCCGACGAGTCGATCTACCTGCGCTTCTTCGCGCCGCTGCGCCAGCTGAGCGACGCCGACGTGCTCCGTTTCACCCACGTCGACTACGCCGACCGGGTCGCCCTGGTCGCGACGATGCGCGAGGAGATCATCGGCATCGGCCGCTACGACCGGATCGACGCGCGCAGCCGCCGAGGTCGCGTTCAACATCAGCGACCACTTCCAGGGCAAGGGCATCGGCTCGGTGCTGCTCGAGCACCTCGCCGCGATCGCCCAGGAGTTCGGCATCTCGCGGTTCACCGCCGAGGTGCTGCCGCAGAACCGCAAGATGCTCTCGGTCTTCGCCGACGCCGGCTACGACGTGAAGCGGCACATCGAGGACGGCGTGGTCGAGGTGGGCTTCGACATCGAGCCGACCGACTCGTCCAAGGCCGTGGCGATGTCGCGCGAGCACCGCGCCGAGGCCCTGAGCGTGCGCTCCATCCTGACCCCCCGCACCATCGCGGTGATCGGGGCCAGCCGGCGCCGCAACTCGATCGGCAGCCAGCTGCTCGACCGGCTGGTCGAGGCCGGCTTCACCGGCAGCATCCACCCGGTCAACCCCAACGTGCGCACCCTGCGCCGCCGCACGGCGTACCCCTCGGTGGCCGCCGTGCCGGGCAAGGTCGACCTCGCGGTGATCGCGGTGCCGGCCCACGCGGTGCTCGAGGTGGTCGACGAGTGCGCCGAGGCCGGGGTCAAGGCGCTGCTCGTCGTGTCGTCGGGCTTCGCCGAGGACGGGCCGGGCGGGGGAGCGGCTGCAGGCCGAGCTGCTGCGCCGGGCGCGCAACGCCGGCATGCGCGTGGTCGGGCCCAACTCGTTCGGGCTGATCAACAACGACCCCGCCGTGCGGCTCAACGCCTCGCTGGCGCCCACCCTGCCGCCGCACGGCCAGCTCGGCCTGTTCGCCCAGTCCGGCGCGCTCGGCATCGCGGTGCTCGCGTCGGCGGCCCGGCGCAACCTGGGCATCTCGACCTTCGGGTCGGCCGGCAACCGGGTCGACGTGTCCGGCAACGACTTCATGCAGTACTGGATCGACGACGACTCCACCTCCGCCGTCGGCCTCTACCTGGAGTCGATGGGCAACCCGCGCAAGTTCTCGCGCGTCGCCCGCAACCTGGCCCTGATCAAGCCGGTCATCGTGGTGAAGTCGGGCGTCTCCGCGTTCGGCGTGCCGCCGGGCCACCGGGTGCGCAAGACCAAGGCCCGCCCCGAGGTGTTCTCGGCGATGCTCAAGCAGGCGGGCGTGATGCGGGTCGAGAACGTGCACCAGCTCTTCGACATCGCCCAGCTCGTCGCCCACCAGCCGCTGCCGGCGGGCGACCGGGTGGCCGTCGTGGGCAACTCCACGGCGCTGGGCACCCTCACCGCCGACGCCTGCACCAGCTGGGGGCTCACGGTGTCGCACGGCCCGGTGGCCCTGCCCACCGACGCGACGGCCGCGCAGTTCCGCACGGCGTTGGCGGCCGCGTTCGCCGACCCGAAGGTCGACTCGGTGCTGACCTGCTTCATCCCGCCGCTCGTGACCAACGACGAGGACGTCGCCGCCGCGGTGCGCGATGCCGCTGACGGTTCGAACAAGCCTTGTGCCGCAACGTTCCTCGGCATGCGCGGGGTCGACGACGGGCACTCATCCGTGACCGGCACCGGTGGGGCGACCCGCGCCATCCCGGTCTACACGATGCCCGAGGATGCCGTGCGCGCGCTCGCCGCCGCCACCCGCTACGGGCAGTGGCGGGCCAAGGACCACGGCACGCCGGTCGCCCCCGCGGGCATCAACCGGCGCATCGCCGAGGACGTCGTGCACACCGTGCTCTCGGTCGACCCGAAGGGCCGCCGGCTCACCCACGACGAGGCCGCGGCCCTGCTGCAGGCCTACGGCATCGACGTCTGGGGCAAGGAGGAGGCCCGCACGGCCGACGAGGCGGTGGCCGCCGCCGAGCGGGTCGGCTACCCGGTCGTGCTGAAGTCGACGGCGCCGATGCTGCGGCACCAGGGCGGCGTCGGCTCGGTGCGGGTCGACCTGCGCACCGAGGAGTCGCTGCGCGACGCGTGGGAGTCGCTCACCGAGCGGCTCGCCCCGCTCGACGCCGACCGCCTGGTGGTGCAGAAGATGGCCACCCCCGGGGTGCCGTGCGTCATCACCTCCGACGAGGACCCGCTCTTCGGCCCGGTCATCGGGTTCAGCGTGGCGGGGATGCCGACCGAGCTGCTCGACGACATCGCCTACCGCATCCCGCCGCTCACCGACGTCACGGTCAGCGAGCTGATCTCGTCGGTGAAGGCCGCCCCGGTGCTGCACGGGCACCGCGGCGCCACGCCGGTGCACCGGGCCGCCCTGGCCGACCTCATCGCCCGGGTGTCGGTGCTCGCCGACGACCTCGCCGGAGGTCGCGTCGCTCAAGCTCAACCCGGTCAACGCCCACCCCGCGGGGGTCGAGGTGCTCGGGGCCGAGATCGTGCTGGCGCCGGCACCGCGCCGCACCGACCCGGGGCGCCGCTCCCTCACGTAGCGGCTGCGGGGGAGGCACCTGCGGCCGGGACGGGCACAATGGTGCCCATGAGCAGTGCCTCCGACGCCCCCGTCCTGCCCGCGGACCTCACCGACGCCATCGTCAGGGCCGGCTACTACCCGGCCCTCGTCGCCGACGTCGTCGCCGCGGCCCTGGTGCGCGAGCCCATCGAGAACCACCTCGTGCACCTCGAGACGACGTTCGACCGCGACGTGGTGCGCCGGCACATCACCGTGCTCGTGCTCACCCCCACCCGGCTGCTGATCGCCCACGCCGACGACCACGCCGACGAGCCCCCGGCGCCGCAGGACGTCGCGACGGCGACCACCGAGTCGATCCCGCTGTCGGCGGTGCGCGGCGTGATGCTCACCCACGTGGTCGAGAACCCGTCCACCTACGTGCCGGGGAGCCTGGGCCGCGAGCTCTCGCTGACCCTGGGCTGGGGCACGGTCGCGCGCCTGGACCTCGTGCCGGCATCCTGCGCCGACCCCGAGTGCGACGCCGACCACGGCTACGAGGGCACCATCACCGGCGACGACATCGCGCTGCGCATCTCCGCGGCCGCCGACGGCGACGACGCGCTCTCGCAGGCGCTCGGCTTCGCCCGCGACCTGTCCGCCGCCATCGGCCAGGGCTGAGCAGACCTCGATGCCGCCCACCGGCGACCCGTCGGCGAACCCGCCGGTCGGCCCCGGCCCCGCGCTCGCCGACGTGCTGCCGAGCGTCGCCCGCAGCCTCGGCGTGCGCGTGGCGCGGGGGAGCGGGCCAGGGCGCGGCCGGGGTTCGACCTGCCGCCCGACCCGGCGCGCGGTCACCGTGCTCGTCGACGGGCTGGGCCACGACCTGCTGGTGCGCCGGGCCGGGCACGCGCCCTGGCTGCGGTCGCACCTGGGCACCACCCGGCGGGTGGCCAGCGGCTTCCCCTCCACCACGGCCACGTCGATGGGCACCTTCGGCACCGGCCTGGCGGCCGGGGCGCACGGGCTGCTCGGTTACGAGGTGCTCGTGCCCGGGGCCGACCGGCTGCTCAACGAGCTGTCCTGGGAGGACGGCCCCGACCCGCGCACCTGGCAGCCGCACGCGACGGTCTTCGAGGCGGTGGCCGCCGCCGGCGTCGAGGTGGCGCGGGTCGGCCCGGCCTACTTCGACGGCTCGGGCCTGACCGACGCCGCCCTCCGCGGTGGCCGGTTCGTCGCCGCCGCCAGCCTGCCGCAGCGGGTCGACGCCACCCTGGCCGCGGTGCGCTCGGCGCCGCGGACCTTCGTGCACCTCTACTGGGGCGAGCTCGACAAGATCGGCCACGTGCACGGGTGCGACTCGTGGCAGTGGGGTGACGAGCTCGAGAGCATCGACCGCGAGCTCGCCCGGCTCGCCGCGCGGCTGCCCGACGACTGCTCGCTGACCGTCACCGCCGACCACGGCATGGTCGACTCCCCGCACGACCTGCGGCTCGACGTGGCGCACGAGCCGCTGCTGGCGGCCGGGGTGCGGCACCTCACCAACGAGGCCCGGGCTCCCCAGCTCTACGTCGAGCCGGGGGCGCGCGACGACGTGCACGCCGCGTGGACGCGCGGTGCTGGGCGACCGCGGCATCGTGCGCACCCGCGAGGAGGCCGTCGCCGCCGGCTGGTTCGGCGCCGTCGCCCCCGACAACCTGGCCCGGATCGGCGACGTCGTCGTGGCGATGCGCGGCCGCTTCGCCGTCGTCGACTCGCGGCGCGCCCGCCCCGAGCTGCTGGCCCTGCTCGGCCTGCACGGCTCGCTGAGCGACGACGAGGTGGCCGTGCCGGTGGTCCACGTGCCCGCGACCCGCGTCGCCTAGGGTGTCCCCTCGTGGCGGATCTGGTCTTCTTCTCGGGAACGATGGACTGCGGCAAGTCGACCCTTGCCCTCCAGATGGACCACAACAACGCCGTCCGCGGGCGCCAGGGCCTGATCTTCACCAAGCTCGACCGGATGGGCGAGTCGGTGCTGTCCTCGCGGCTCGGCCTGTCGACCCCGGCGATCGAGGTCGACGACGACCTCGACTTCTGGGACGAGGTGGTCGAGCGGCTCACCTCCGGGGCCCGGGTCGACTACCTCATCTGTGACGAGGCGCAGTTCTACACCCCGGGGCAGGTCGAGCAGCTCGCCCGGGTGGTCGACGAGCTCGACATCGACGTGCACGCCTTCGGCATCACCGCCGACTTCCGCACCGAGCTCTTCCCGGGCTCGCGCCGGCTCATCGAGCTCGCCGACCGGGTGCAGCTGCTGCAGGTCGAGGCGCTGTGCTGGTGCGGCCGCAAGGCCACCCACAACGCCCGCATCGTCGACGGCGTCATGGTGGTCGAGGGGGAGCAGGTGGTCGTCGGCGACACGGCCGCGGCCAGCACCGGCCTGGTCGAGTACGAGGTGCTCTGCCGGCGGCACTACATGCGGCGGATGAACAGCTCGGCCGCCCGGGCCGCCTCGCCCGTCGCCCGACACGCTGCCGTTCGACCTCGACGTCTGCCCGGTGCCGCCCGCGCCCCTGAGGGCTCGTCGAGCGTAGAGGACTCGCCGCCGGCGACGCCCTCGCTCACGGCGGGTTGTCTACTCTCGAGCGCCGAGGGCGAGACGAGCTGCATGCGGGATGCGGCCGAGCGTCGCGGTGCACCGGCGCACCCGTCAGCCGGAGCCGCCGCCGCGGGTGCCGAAGACGATGTCGTCCCAGCTGGGCACGCTGGGCGGCCCTTGCGCGCGGGCGCGACCCGGCCGGCGCGGCGTCGTCGACCGGCTGGCGACATCGGCCGCGCGACGTCGCATCCGGAGGTCGTCGGACCGTGCTGTGCGAGCGACCGGGCGATGTCGTCGCACCGCGCGATGCGCGAGCTGCGCGCCTCGGCGTCCTCGGTCGCCGCAGCCACCGGCGCGGCGTCGTCGTGCTCCGGCCAGCCGCCCACGAGCTCGTCGGCGCCGGGGGCCTCGACCGGCTCCTCCAGGTGGGCGGACACCGGGTTGCGCCCGCGCGCCGCGGGGGGCGGGGGCGCGTGCGGACACGTCGGTGGCGAGGTCCTCGATGGGCAGGGCGTCGGCGCGTGGGCGGTCGTCGCCCGGCGTGCTCGACGGGGAGGGGCGGCGGCGACGGCGACCCCGGGTGGAGTGCTCGCGCATCGCGGCCATCAGGTCGATCGGCTCGTGCGCGGCGTGGTGCTGGACGGTGTGGTCGACCCCGCCGTCGGCGTCGATGTCGTAGACGTCGGAGTCGCCGTTCTGGCCGGCCCGGTGCGGGGTCGGGATCGCGCCGGCTGCGGCCTCCTCGCTCAGCCAGCGCGCCTCGTCGTTGGTGGCGGCCACCGAGCCGCCCAGCGGCTCGTAGCGCCAGGTGGCGGTGCGCTGCCGGCCACCGGCGGCGAAGGTCAGGCTCAGCTGCCAGACGCCCTCCTCGTCACGGGCGGAGTCCCACTCGACGTCGTCGCGGTCGACCCCACGGTCGCGCAGCCGCTCGGCCACCCGCTCGGCGAGGGTGACCGGGCCCGGACCCACGGCTGCCGACGGCGCACTTCTGGGCGACCTGGGCCACGTGCTCGCGCTCGGCGAGCACCGGGCCCTCGAAGCGGCGCACCTTCTCGACGGTCCAGCCGGCGCGGTCGGCGACCTCCTCGGCCGACAGCCCGCGGCGGATCAGGGCCTGCACCTCGCGCGGCCGCAGCCCGCCCTCGATCTCGATCTGCAGCTGGCCGAGCCGGGGCGGTCGCGCCGGGCGGCGGCCCGCAGCGCCTCGTCGAGGGTGAGGCGGTAGCGGCCGCCGTCGGCGTCCGCGAGCAGGAGGTGGTGGCCGTCCTCGTGGACGCCGATGAGGCGAAGGTCCTGCATGTCGGGCTCCCGGTGTTGCTCGTCGTCGAGACGACTGTGCCATCCCGGGCCGCCCGGTGACGCATCCCACGCCGGAGGCCCGCGAAATGCCCGCATACGCTGTGCCCATGTCTGATGCCGCGGATGCGCTCGCCCCCTACGACGTCGTGCTGCTCGGCTCCTTCGGGGGCCCGGAGGCCCCCGACGAGGTCGTGCCGTTCCTGCGCCGGGTCACCGCCGGCCGCGGCATCCCCGACGCCCGGCTCGAGGCGGTCGGCGAGCACTACTACGCCCGCGGCGGGCCGCAGCCCGATCAACGACCTCAACCGCGAGCTGCTGGCGCGCCTGCGCGCCGAGCTCGACCGGCGCGGCATCGACACGCCGCTGCTGTGGGGCAACCGCAACTCCGAGCCGTTCTTCGCCGACGCGCTGCACGAGGCGCTCGACCTCGGCGCCACCCGGGTGGTCACGGTGCTCACCAGCGCCTTCTCGTGCTACTCGTCGTGCCGGCAGTACCGCGAGGACCTCGCGGCCGCCGTCGACGCGGTCGGCCCGGCCGCCGACGGGCTGGTCATCGACAAGGTGCGCCCGTATGCCGTGCACCCCGCGGTGGGGCGGGCCTGGCTGCGCGCGCTCGTCGCGTCGGTGCGGCGCCCTGCCCGACCCGGCATCCGCGCACCTGCTGTTCGTCACGCACTCGGTGCCCGACGCGATGGACGACACCTCCGGGCCCGGCGACGGCGAGGGCAACCTCTACTCCGACCAGCACCTGCGGCTGGCGCAGCGGCTCACCGACGAGCTGAACCGCGAGCTCGGGCTCGAGCTGCGCCAGCGAGCTGGTGTTCTGCTCGCGCTCCGGCCCGCCCCACCAGCCGTGGCTCGAGCCCGACGTCAACGACCGCATCGAGGAGCTCGCCGCGCAGGGTGGCGTCACCGTGGTCTGCGCGCCGATCGGGTTCATCTCCGACCACATGGAGGTCGTGCACGACCTCGACACCGAGGCCGCCGAGACGGCCGAGCGGGTGGGGGTGCCCTTCGTGCGGGTGGCGACCCCGGGCACCGACGAGGTGTTCGTCGAGGGCCTGGTCGACCTGCTGCTCGAGCGCGCCGCCGAGGCCCGCGGCGAGGTGGTCGTCCCCGAGACCTGGCTGCCCGGCGACGTGCGCCCGTCGGTCTGCGCGCCCGGCTGCTGCCCCAACCTGCGGGCGGCCAAGCCGGCGCTCTGCGGCAGCGACTGATGCACGGCATCCGCGCTGCCCGACGGTGTCGACCTCGCCGAGCTCGAGGCGGTCGCCTGCCGGGTGGCGCGGGCCGCCGGTCGGCTGGTCGTCGACGAGCGCCCCACCGACCTGCGGGTGGTGTCGAAGTCGAGCGACACCGACCCGGTCACCGTCATGGACCAGCGCAGCCAGGAGCTGATCCTGCGGCTGCTCGCGCAGGAGCGCCCCGACGACGCGGTCATGGGTGAGGAGGAGGGCAGCACCGCCGGCACCAGTGGGCTCACCTGGGTGGTCGACCCGATCGACGGCACGGTCAACTACCTCTACGGCATCCCGTCGTATGCCGTGTCGGTCGCGGTCGTCACCGGTGACCCCACCCGGCCGGGCCAGTGGGAGTCGGTGGCCGGGGCGGTGCTCAACCCCGAGACCGGCGAGCTGTTCCACGCGCACCGCGGCGGGGGTGCGCTGGCTCACCACCGGCAGCGGAACCCGCGTGCTGCGTCGCCACCGAGGCCACCGACCTGGCGATGGCGCTGGTCGGCACCGGGTTCGGTTACGCGGCCTCGACCCGGGCGCGGCAGGCTGCGCTGCTCGTCGACCTGCTGCCGCAGGTGCGCGACATCCGCCGGCACGGTGGTGCGGCGCTCGACCTGTGCGGGCTGGCCGCCGGCCGGCTCGACGCCTACTACGAGACGGCGCTCAACCCGTGGGACCGCGCGGCGGGCGAGCTCGTGGCCCGCGAGGCCGGGGCCGTGGTCGGCGGGCCGGTCGACGAGGTGCCGACCCGCGACCTCGTCTGGGGTGCGGCGCCGGGGCTGGCCGAGGTGTTCGGCGCGCTCGTGCGCGAGCTGTCCGCGCGGCACGTCGGGCCGATGGACTGACCGCTGTCCGACACTCCCGATGCGCCACCGTGTGGACCCGGCGTGGCGCCGCGCGTCGCGATGGTGCACAATCGCGGCGCACGGCGAACCGGGCGGGCACAAACGGGGGCATCCGTGCGTTGTCAGGGCCGGGTCATACGACGAAGGGTGGACACAGCACATGGCAACCGACTACGACGCACCGCGCAAGACCGACGACGAGCTGTCCGAGGACTCCATCGAGGAGCTCAAGAGCCGTCGCGTCGACAAGCGCGCCTCGAGCGTCGACGTCGACGAGACCGAGCAGGCGGAGGGCTTCGAGCTTCCGGGGGCAGACCTGTCCGGCGAAGAGCTCTCGGTGCGGGTGCTCCCGCGCCAGGCCGACGAGTTCACGTGCTCCAGGTGCTTCCTGGTGCATCACCGCAGCCAGCTCGCCAGCGAGAAGTCCGGCGTCCTGGTCTGCCGGGAGTGCGCCGCCTGAGCAGCTCGCTCGACGTCCCGCACCACATCGTGACCGCCGCCGCCCGCGTCCCCGTCGCAGTCCGTCGACTGCACCCGGACGCGGGCGTTCCGGCGTACAGCACCGACGGGGATGCCGGGGCCGACCTCACCAGCGTCGCCGAGGTGACGCTCGCGCCGGGGGAGCGGGCGCTGGTGCCGACCGGCATCGCCGTGGCGCTCCCGCCCGGGCACCGTCGGGCTGGTGCACCCGCGCTCGGGCCTCGCGGCACGGCACGGCATCACCGTGGTCAACGCCCCGGGAACGGTCGACTCGGGCTACCGCGGGGAGATCCTCGTCAACCTGGTCAACCTCGACCCGAGCGAGCCGTTCACGGTGCGCGTCGGCGACCGGATCGCGCAGCTCGTCGTGCAGCACTACCTGCACGCCGACTTCGACGACACGGATTCGCTTCCGGACAGCGCCCGGGGGGAGACTGGTCACGGATCCACCGGTGGGTTCGGCGTCGCCGACCCCCGCTGAACCCGCAGCACCCCAGACCACACCGAGGACGACCGCAGACGTGAGCATCTTCAAGAGATCCAAGGCCTCCGACCGCACGGCTCCGGCCGACCCGGACGTCGAGCCGGCACACGACGACCTGGCCGACGAGGCCGACGAGGCCACGGGGCCGAGCGAGGCCCCCGCGCTGCTCGTCGACCGCTCCGACGGCCCGTTCGACGTCACCGAGGTCGACGGCCGTGGGGGACGGGTCGACCTCGGCGCGCTGTGGATGCGCGGCGTGCCCGGCATGGAGCTGCGCCTCGAGATCGACCAGGCGACCCAGCTCGTCAACGCCGCGACGGCCGTCATCGACGACTCCGCCCTGCAGGTGCAGGCGTTCGCCGCGCCGCGCTCGGGTTCGCTCTGGGACGAGATCCGCGCCGAGATCGCCGCCGCGGTCGAGACCTCGGGCGGCACCGCCGAGGAGCACGTCGGTTCGCTCGGCGCCGAGCTGCGCACCCGGATGCCGTCCGCCGGCCCCGACGGTCGCACCGTGTTCGCCCCGGCCACCTTCCTCGGCGTCGACGGCCCGCGCTGGTTCCTGCGCGGTGTGCTCTCCGGCCGCGCCGCCATCGACGAGGCCGCCGCGGCGCCGCTCGTCGAGGTCTTCAAGGCCGCCGTCGTCGTCCGCGGCACCGACCCGATGGCGCCGCGTGAGCTGCTGCCCCTGGCGCTGCCCCGCGACGCGGAGGCCGCCGCCGCGGCCGAGACCGCGGCGCTGCGACGAGCAGGACGAGGCCGAGCGCACTCCCTCGACCCGTTCCAGCGCGGCCCCGAGATCACCGAGGTGCGCTGATGGGCCTGCGCGAGCGGCTGCACGACCTGACCAAGACCCCCACGGAGGACCAGGCCGAGTCGCTGCGCGAGCAGTCCGAGACGGCCGGGGGCGACGACCTCACCGCGCTGGCGCTGCGGCATCCGGCCACGGTCTGCGGCACCGTGCGCACCGTGACCCTGCCGCCGCGGCGCAGCGTGCCGGCGCTGGTCGCCGAGGTCTGGGACGGCAACGGGTCGGTCAACCTGATCTGGGTCGGCCGCCGGATGATCGGCGGCATCGAGCCGGGGGTGTTCCTGCGGGCGCGTGGCCGCGTCACCTCGGTGCGGGGCACGCCGACGATCTTCAACCCGTCCTACGAGATCGTGCCCAAGTGACCGACCAGCCTGACGCGGTGCTGACCGCGCCGACTCCCGACTCGGTCGAGGCCCTCATCCGGCACCGGCTGTCCACGGCCCTGGGTGGCTGGCGCGGGTCCATCGAGACCGCGCTGCCGACGGTGGTGTTCGTCGCGTTCTGGACCTGGCAGCAGGACGTCAAGATCGCGGCCGGGGCGGCGCTCGCGGTGGCCGGCTCGTGCTCGCCGTGGTGCGGGTCGTGCAGCACTCGTCGCTCTCGCACGTCGCCGGGGCGGTGTTCGCCACGGCGATCGCCGCGTTCTTCGCGGTGCGCTCGGGGCGGGCCGAGGCGGCCTTCCTGCCCGGCATCCTGACCAATGCCGCGTTCCTCGGGCCTGACCCTGGTGTCGGTGGTGACCCGGTGGCCGGCCGTCGGCTTCATCGTCGGGGCCGGCGACCCGCGCGCGCAGGAGGACCCGTTCGCCTGGCGGCGCGACCGCGGCATGGTGCGGGTGTGCACCCGGCTGACCTGGGTGCTGATCGGGGTCTACGCGGATTCGGCTGCTGATCATGGTGCCGCTCTACCTGGCTGCGGAGGTGGCCTGGCTCGGGGTGGCGAAGATCGTGCTCGGGTGGCCGCTGTGGGTGGCGTCGATCGCGGTGATGGGGTGGATGCTGCTGTCGGGGCACACCCCGCTGGAGCCGGAGCAGGGGCCCGGGGTGGAGGCGTCCGAGGACGCCGAGGACAGCGCCTGACCGGCTGACCGTCCGCGTGTTGCGGCACCGTCACGGGTTGTGAGGACCTGGCCGGCGGGGGGCTCGCGCCAGGGCGACATCATCGATGGCGGCCTGGTTCGCTGCTGGTGGGATGCGTTCTGCTGGGGGCGAACTGGGCCTGTGGATGGCTTGTATCTCGAACAGGTGTTCGGTTATGATGGCTATGGGAACGCGGGGGTTGGGTCTGGCGGAGCGTCGCTCCGTGATGGCGGCTGCCGCTGAGTCCTTGGTGGGGTTCGGGGGCGCGCTGCGTCAGGCGTCGGATGACGAGCTGGCGGCGGTGATGGGTGAGGCGGATGTGCTGGCGGCACGGGCGGGTGCGCTGCGTGCCCAGGTCGCGGCGGAGGCGGTGCGGCGGGGTGTGGTGGCGGGGTCGGGGTTGAACGCGCACGGGTGGGTGCGTGAGTACGCGCCGTCGTTGCGGCAGGGCGGTGCGGGGCAGGTCGCGAAGCTCGCCGTGGAGGTGGCGAACGTCGCCCGGGCGGGTGGGTCGCTGGCGCCGGATGCCGCGGCGGAGCCGGACCCGGGTCACCGCTTGGGGTGGTGTGGGCGGGGGTGCAGGACGCGAGCGTGTCGCCGGGGTTGGCGTTGTCGGCGTTGGGTGAGGTGGCCCGGTTGGAGCCGCGGCTGACCCCGGAGGCGGTGCCGTCGGTGACCGGGCGTTGCTGGGGCTGGGCACGGTGTGGGGGGCGGGGCAGATGCGCAAGCTGCGCCCGGCGATGATCGCGAAGTACGGGCGGCGGGGGAGTTCGACGACCTGCAGCAGCGGTTGGCGTCGGTGGCGCGGTTGTCGCAGCCGTGGGTGGCGTCGGGGGACGTGACGGAGTACCAGCTGGTGGTGACTCCGGAGCAGGCGGCGGTGCTGGAGGCGGCGATCGGGCCGCTCAGTGCGCCGGTGCCGAACGAGGAGACGGGGGAGCGGGACCTGCGCCCGGCGGGGCAGCGTCGGGTGGAGGCGTTGGCCGAGGTGTGCCGGTCCGCCAGTGGGATGGCGGGAGGCCAGGGTGCACGGGGCCGGGGGTCTCGGCGGCGGCGCTGCATGTGACGATCGCGTTGAGCGACCTGCAGGAGATGACGGGGGCGGGGGAGGTGGTCGCGTCGACCGCGACCGGGGTGCTGCTGTCGCCGCAGGTGCTGCGGAGGGTCGCGTGTGACGCGGCGTTGGTCCCCTATGTGCTCGGCACCGCCGGGGAGGACCTGGACCAGGGACGTGTGGTGCGCTTGTTCACTAGGGCGCAGCGTCGTAGGTTGCTGCGCCGGGACCGCTGGTGTACCTTCCCGGGGTGTTCCAAACCCGCGACCTGGACCCGAGCGCATCATGTGCTGCACTGGGTTGACGGGGGCTGCTCGGACGTCGAGAACGCGGCGTTGGTGTGCGAGGAGCACCACACGTTCATCCACACCCGACGGTTGTGGGCGCAGGTGCGCACCACCCCCGACGAGCAGGGCCGGTACGTGATCTGGGACCTGCACCCCCGGCTCCTACGACCGGCAGCTGGAATGGCTCGCCCGGCAACGCGCCGAGCACGACCCGCCACCCCTGACCCGGCAGCGACTGCGGCAGCTGGTCGCCGCGGTCACCAGCACCGACGAAGCCGACCGGCGGCTGGCCCTGCACGACCTCGACCAGCTCAGCGACGCCCGGCACGCCTGGACGGGACACCGACGACACGCACGACCACGGCGGTTGGCGAGACGACGACCCCGACTACCGCGCCTGGCACGAGGCCTATCTGGATACGGTCGAGGCCGCGAGCCACACCGCCGCGTGACAGCGTCCTGCCCTGGGGCCGGCGACCACACGGACGTCGACGCAGGCCACAACAGGGCGGCGTGACGGTCGGGGCCCGGTCATCGGGCGGCCAGCGCCGCATGACTTCGCCGAGGAACGACGACATGTCCGACGGAACGACGACATGTCCGACCTCGTGCCGACGGTCGAACGCCTGACGTCGGCGACCTAGAGGAAGTCGGCCGGGTCGAACTCGTCGATCGGGATGATGCGCACGCGCGGCAACCGCACGTTGAAGGCGTGCACGTCGTTCTCCAGGTCGAGCGATCTCCAGCCGCGGCGCTCGACGGCGGCGGCGAACGCACTCGCGGAACTCGCGGAAGCCGAGCACCCCGACCCTCCGACGGCGTCGAGGAGGTCACCGACCTGCTCGACGAAGTCGCCGTCGTTGCTGACCAGCATGACGTTCCCGTCGCGCGTGCGCAGCCCCCGCAGGGTGCGCTGGATCGCGATGTCGACGACCTAATCGCCGGGCCCGCCGGACAACGGGATCGGCCGGTAGCCATCGCCGAGCAACGCCTGCACGAACGTCATCGGCAGGACGCGTTCGACGCGAGGAAGAACAGCCCCTGGCCGGCTGTCCCCAGCCGCTCACGGCGCGAAGGCGCGCACCCGCTCCCACCGGGACGCTGCTCGGGCCGGGGCCGCCGGCCGAGGATCGTGGTGCCGAGGGTGGCGTCATGTTCTCGCCGTCGATGAGTACGTACGTGGTTCTCGACTCGTCACCCATGGGGGGAGACTACGGCCTTGCCCGACAGCGTGACCGCCGAGCGCGCCCGACCGGGGCTACTTGTGGCTCAGGTCGATGTGGTTCTTGGCCGTGGCCTTGGCGTGCTTCTCGGCCCGCTTCTCCTTGATCGACTTGCTCGGCTTCTTCGACATGCTCTGTCGGGGTGACTTGTCGGCCATGAGCTGCTCCCAGCGTGGGGGAACCTGGACGGCCCCGTCCGTTGACAGTACGCCGCCGGACGACGTGATCGGCGAAAGGCGCCGACCCGATCGCCTCAGTCCTCGTCGTCGTCGGCGTTGTCGGTGTCGCGCTTGTGTCGCTGACCGGGGCTGAGCAGTGACTCCAGCTCGGCCTCGACGTCGGGCGTCGTGATGAACAGCAAGTCGTCGAGCGGCTCGAGGGCGTCGTCGCGGCTCGGGGCGATGGGGTGCCCCTCCCGGATGATGCCGGTGAGCACCGTGTTGCCCGGCCACGGCACGTCACCGACGCGTGAGCCGGCATACGGGCTGCCGACCGGCAGCGTCATCTCGACCATCATCGCCTTGCCCTGCTGGAACTCGAAGATCCGCACCAGGTCACCGACGCTCACGGCTTCCTCGACGAGCGCCGTCATCAGCCGCGGGGTGGAGACGGCGGCGTCGACGCCCCAGGCCTCGTCGAACATCCACTCGTTCTTCGGGTTGTTCACCCGAGCGACGGTGCGCGGCACCCCCAACTCGGTCTTCGCCAACAGGGACAGCACCAGGTTGACCTTGTCATCGCCGGTGGCCGCGACGACCACGTCGCACTCGGCCAGCCCGGCCTCGGAGAGGGCCTCGATCTCGCAGGCGTCGGCCTGAAGCCACTGGCGTCGGGCACCTTCTGCACCCGCTCGCCGTCGGCGTCCCGGTCGACGAGCAGCACGTTGGTGGCTCGTTGCGCAGCAGCTCGCGGGCGATGGACCGCCCGACACTGCCTGCTCCGGCGATGACGACGCGCATGGGGGATGGCCTTTCGCAGTCAGTGCGCCGGCGGCGGCGCGTCCAGCACGCGCTCCGCAATGGCGAGGTCCTCGCGCTTGAGCGCGATGTGGATGAGGTCGCCCTCCTGGTAGACCGTGTCGGGCCCCGGGATCATGCCGTCGCCCAGCCGGGTGAGGTAGGTCGAGCCGTCCGCCGGTGGCCGCCTCGAGGTCTGCCATCCGCCGCCCGATCCAGCCGGGAGACACCGGCATCTCGGCGATGACGACCTTGCCGGACGGGTCGGTGAACTCGGGGACGTGCCCCTGGGGGAGCAGCCGCCGCAGCATCTGGTCGCGTTCCACTTCACCGTGGCCACGGTGGGGATGCCGAGGCGCTGGTAGATCTCGGCGCGGCCCGGGTCGTAGATGCGCGCCACGACGTGCTCGACGCCGTACTTACACGCGCGCGACCCTCGCCGCAAGGATGTTGGAGTTGTCTCCACTGGAGACCGCTGCGAAGGCGTAGGCGTGGTCGATGCCGGCCACCAGGGTGTCGCGGTCGAAGCCCACCCCGATGACGGTGCGCCCCTCGAAGGTGGTGCCCAGGCGACGGAAGGACGCCTCGTCCTGGTCGATGACGGCGACCTCGTGCCCCGCGTGCTCGATGGCCCGGGCGAGGGCCGCACCGACGCGGCCGCAGCCCATGATGACGAAGTGCACGGAGCCGACGCTACACCGACGTCATCGGTGCGGTGAGACTGTCCCGCAACCCGTGCGCGACGCCCGAACGTGCGGCATACAGTGTCTGTCGTGTCTTCAGCCGGACGTGTCGTCAAGCGTGTGCTCCTCGGCCGCGCGATGCGCAGCGACCGCCTCGGCGAGACCCTCCTCCCCAAGCGCCTCGCGCTCCCCGTCTTCGCGAGTGACGCGCTGTCCTCCGTGGCGTATGCGCCGGACGAGATCCTCCTGACGCTCGGTCTGGCCGGTGGTGCACTGGCCCTGACCAACTCGTGGAAGATCGCCCTCGCGGTCGTCGTGGTGATGGCCGTCGTCATCATGAGTTACCGGCAGAACGTGCACGCCTACCCCTCTGGTGGCGGCGACTACGAGGTGGCCAGCGTCAACCTCGGGGACCCAGGGCTCGGGCCTCACGGTTGCCAAGTCCGTACCCTGGTCGACTACGTCCTCACCGTGGCGGTCTCGGTGTCGGCCGGGGTGCAGAACGCCGCCAACGCGTTCGACTTCGTGCGCGGCAAGGAGGCCGTCATCGGCGTGGCGATCGTCGCTGCACTCACGGCGATGAACCTGCGGGGTGTGCGCGAGTTCGGGTACCGCGTTCGCCATCCCGACCTACCTGTTCATGGTGACGGTCATCGGGATGTCGCTCGTGGGCTTCTACCGCGAGGTGACGGGCACCCTGCGCCCGGCCGAGAGCGCGAGCCTCGAGCTGCTGCCGGAGCCGGGGTACGAGTCCCTGACCGGGCTGGCCCTGGCCTTCCTCATGCTCCGCGCGTTCTCCTCCGGGTGCGCGGCGCTCACCGGTGTCGAGGCGATCAGCAACGGTGTCCCGGCCTTTCGCAAGCCCAAGAGCAAGAACGCGGCGACCACCCTGCTGCTCATGGGGACCGTCGCCATCACGATGCTCCTGTCGATGGTCACCCTCGCCCGGTGGACAGGCATCAAGTACGCCGAGGACCCGGCGACGCAGCTGACCAGCGACGGCGTGCCCGTCGGTGACGACTACGTGCAGGACACCGTGATGGGGCAGGTGGCGAACTCGGTGTTCTCCGGGTTCAGCCTCGGCGTCGTCCTCGTGTCCATCGTCACCGGGCTGATCCTGATCCTCGCGGCCAACACCGCCTTCAACGGCTTCCCGGTGCTCGGCTCGATCCTGGCCCGCGACGGGTTCCTCCCGCGCCAGCTGCACACCCGCGGCGACCGGCTCGCGTTCTCCAACGGCATCATCATCCTCGCGGCGTCGGCCGCCGGGCTGATCGTCATCTACGACGCCGAGGTCACCCGCCTCATCAGCCCTTCTACATCGTCGGCGTCTTCGTGTCGTTCACGCTCTCGCAGATCGGCATGGTGCGGCACTGGACCCGCCACCTGACCCTCGAGCGGAATCCCCAGGTGCGCGCCCGAATGGTGCGCAGCCGGGTCATCAACGGCATCGGCGCGGCGATGTGCGGCACCGTGCTCGTCGTCGTGCTCATCACGAAGTTCACCCACGGGGCCGGCTACGCGATCGCCGCGATGGCCGTGCTGTTCCTCGTCATGATGCGCATCCGCCGGCACTACGATCAGGTGCGCGACGGGCTCGCGTCAGCGAGGCAACCCCAGGCGCCAGCTGCTCCCCTCGCGCGTCCACGCCATCGTGCTCGTGGCCAAGATCCACAAGCCGACCCTGCGGGCCCTCGCCTACGCGCGGGCGACCCGCCCCTCCATCCTCGAGGCGCTCACCGTCGACGTCGACCCCGAGGAGACCAAGGCGCTGCAGGCCGAGTGGGACCGGCGCGACATCCCGGTGCCGCTCAAGGCGCTGGACGGCACCCGCGAGATCACCCGGCCCGTCGTCGACTACGTCAAGTCGATCCGCTCGGGCAACCCCCGCGATCTCGTCGTGGTCTACATCCCGCAGTACGTCGTCGGCCACTGGTGGGAGCAGGCCCTGCACAACCAGAGCGCGCTGCGGCTGCGCACCCGGCTGCTGTTCACCCCCGGCGTCATGGTCTCCTCGGTGCCCTGGCAAGCCGCGTCGTCGCAGGGCATGGAGGACAAGATGGACGGCCCGGTCGCCGGCGACGTGCGCCGCGGCGAGGGCTGATGACCGAGCACACCGGCGCCGGCCTCGCGGTCGGCGACGAGGTCGAGGTCGACGTCACCGCGATCGCCCACGGCGGGCACTGCATCGCCCGGCACGACGGCCAGGTGCTCTTCGTGCGGCACACGATCCCCGGCGAACGGGTGCTGGCCCGGGTCACCGAGACCGGTGCCGGCGAGCGCTTCGTGCGCGCGGATGCCGTCGCCGTGATCACGCCGTCGCCCGACCGGGTGCTGCCGCCGTGCCCGTGGGCCGGGCCGGGCCTGTGTGGAGGCTGCGACCTCCAGCACGTCGCGCTACCGCGCCAGCGCGCGCTCAAGGCCGGCGTCGTGCGTGAGCAGCTGGCGCGGCTGGCGCACCTCGAGGTCGACGTCGAGGTCGAGCCGGTCCCCGGGGACGCCGACGGGCTCGACTGGCGCACCCGTGTCGAGTTCGCCGTCGATGCCGAGGTCGGCCGGCCTCGCGCCGTCACCGTTCGCACGACGTGGTCGCGATCGACCACTGCCGGATCGCCGCTCCCCGGCATCGACCTGCTCCGCGTCACCGAGGGGATGTGGCCCGGGCTCGAAGCCGTCGACGCGGTGGCCCCGTCGGTCGGTGAGCCGCTCGCGGTCGTCTTGCCACTGCCGGCCGGTGCCGAGGTGCCGGTCGTGCACGAGAGCGGGTGGCGGCCACCTGGTCCGGTGCCGACGGGGGGTGGCAGCTGGTGCAGGGCGA
>CAWDXP010000018.1:0-13137 GCA_963806295.1 uncultured Actinomycetota bacterium
ACGTCGAGCGGCTGCTGGAGGCGGCCTCGGTCGGTGACACACCGGCATCCCTGCGCGACCGCGCGCTGCTGGAGGTGCTCTACGGCACCGGCGCGCGCATCTCCGAGGCGGTCGGCCTCGACGTCGACGACGTCGACCGCGACGACGGCGGTCGTGCGGCTGCGCGGCAAGGGCGGCAAGGAGCGGATCGTGCCGCTCGGGGTCGTACGCCGCCGCGGCCGCTGGACGCCTAGCTGGTGCGGGGGCGCCCGACCTTCGCCGCCGCGCGGGGTCGGCACGCCGGCGCTGTTCCTCAACGCCCGCGGTGGGCGGCTGTCGCGGCAGAGCGCCTGGTCGGTGCTGCGCGGCGCTGCGCCGAGCGGGCCCACGTCGGCGGACACCTGTCGCCGCACACCCTGCGGCACTCGTTCGCCACCCACCTGCTCGAGGGCGGCGCCGACGTGCGGGTGGTGCAGGAGCTGCTCGGGCACGCGTCGGTCACGACGACCCAGATCTACACCCTCGTCACGGTGCAGCGGCTGCGCGAGGTGTACGCCCAGAGCCACCCCCGCGCGCGCTGATAGGGTCGGTGCCGATCAGCGCGAGGCTGACCGTCAGGCACGAAAGGCACCGGGGAGAGACAGTTGGATTCCGACGCGGCGTTCCAGATCCGCACCGCCGGACAGGTGGGCCCGACCGGTCGCCCGCTGCCGGACTTCCCGCGAGCCACAGCCCCTCGCCGCGCACGGGCCGGCGCGCGTCATCGCGATGTGCAACCAGAAGGGCGGGGTCGGCAAGACCACGACCACGATCAACCTGGGTGCCGCGCTGGCCGAGGTCGGCCGCCGGGTGCTGCTCGTCGACTTCGACCCGCAGGGCGCCCTGTCGGTGGGTCTCGGCGTGCCCGTCAACGAGCTCGACGTCACGGTCTACAACCTGCTCATCGGAGCGCGGGCACGACATCCGCGACGTCATCCAGCACACCAAGTGGGACGGCCTCGACGTCCTGCCGGCCAACATCGACCTGTCGGCCGCCGAGGTGCAGCTGGTCAGCGAGGTGGCCCGCGAGCAGATCCTGGCCCGCGTGCTGCGCCCGGTCGCTCGACGACTACGACGTCGTGCTCATCGACTGCCAGCCCTCGCTCGGCCTGCTCACCGTCAACGCCCTCACCGCGGCGCACGGCGTGATCATCCCGCTCGAGTGCGAGTTCTTCGCGATGCGCGGCGTGGCCCTGCTCGTCGAGACGATCGAGAAGATCACCGACCGGCTCAACCCGCGCCTGCAGGTCGACGGCATCCTCGCGACGATGTACGACGGGCGCACCCTGCACTCGCGCGAGGTCGTGGCCAGCGTGGTCGAGCACTTCGGCGACCAGGTCTTCCACACGGTCATCGCGCGCACGGTGAAGTTCCCCGACGCCAGCCTGGCCGCCGAGCCGATCACCACCTACGACGCCACCCACAAGGGCGCCGACGCCTACCGCCAGCTCGCCCGCGAGCTCATCGCCCGCGGTGGGGCGGCCTGACCCGATGACGACGGCCCCCGACGAGGCCGGGGGCGGGGTGCCGCCGGTCACCGACCACGCGGACATCACCCCCGGGGGCGTGCTGACCCGCCGCGCGCCCGCCACCGCGTTCGAGGTGCACCCTCGACAACTTCACCGGGCCGTTCGACCTGCTGCTCGGGCTGATCAGCAAGCACAAGCTCGACATCACCGAGATCGCGCTGGCCACGGTCACCGACGACTTCATCGCGCACATCAAGGTCGAGCAGGCCAAGCCCGGCGGGTGGGACCTCGGCCAGGCCACCGACTTCCTGCTCGTCGCCGCCACCCTGCTCGACCTCAAGGCCGCCCGGCTGCTGCCGCAGAGCGGCCCCGAGGACGAGGACGACCTCGCCCTCATCGAGGCCCGCGACCTGCTGTTCGCCCGGCTGCTGCAGTACCGCGCCTTCAAGGACATCGCGCACACCTTCGCCGAGCGGATGGCGACGGCCGGGCGGATGCAGCCGCGCACGGCATCCCTCGAACCGCACCTCGCGGCGCTGCTGCCCGAGCTGCTGATGACGGTCACGCCCGAGCAGCTCGCGGTGATCGCCGCCCGGGCGATGGTGCCCAAGCAGGCACCGACCGTGGGGCTGGCGCACCTGCACGCGCCGGCCGTCAGCGTGCGCGAGCAGGCCGTCATCATCGGCGACCGGCTGCGCCGCGAGCGGGTCGCCTCGTTCCGCAGCCTGGTCGCGGATGCCGACTCCACCCTCGTCGTCGTCGCGCGCTTCCTCGCGCTGCTCGAGCTGTTCCGGGAGTCGGCCATCGGCTTCGAGCAGGCCGAGGCCCTGGGCGAGCTGACCGTGCGGTGGACCGGCCCCGAGGACGGCGACATCGAGGTCGACGACGAGTTCGACGAGCCGCCACCGTCCGAGACCGACGCCAGCCCGTGCACGCACCCCAGGAGAGCCCCGATGAGTGACCAGCCCGAGCCGACCGAGCCCGCCGAGGCGGTGGAGGAGCAGCTCGCGTTCGACGTCGCCGACTTCCCGGGCGGCATCTCCGGCGCCATCGAGGCGGTGCTCATGGTCGTCGACGAGCCGGTGACCACGAT
The DNA here is from genome assembly GCA_963806295.1 of uncultured Actinomycetota bacterium. GTDB lineage: Bacteria > Actinomycetota > Actinomycetes > Actinomycetales > Dermatophilaceae > Fodinibacter. Next base: position 2,581 of record CAWDXP010000018.1, read on the forward strand.
GGCCCTGGCGTCGGTGCTCGAGCAGCCGGTGGCGCGACGTGGAGGCGGCGCTGGCCGACCTGGAGGCCGGCTACGTCGAGCAGCACCGCGGGTTCACGCTGCGCCAGGTCGGCGGCGGCTGGCGGATGTACAGCCGCGACGAGTACGCCCCGGTGGTCGAGAAGTTCGTGCTCGACGGCCAGCAGGCGCGGCTCACCCAGGCCTCGCTCGAGACGCTGGCCGTGATCGCCTACCGCCAGCCGGTGTCGCGCCCGCAGGGTCGCGGCGGTGCGCGGCGTGAACGTCGACGGCGTCATCCGCACCCTGCTCACCCGCGGCCTGATCGAGGAGATGGGGCACGACGAGGAGTCGACCGCCATCCTGTACGGGACGACCTCCTACTTCCTGGAGCGGCTGGGGCTGCAGAGCCTCGACGACCTGCCCGCCCTGGCCCCCTACCTGCCCGAGGTCGACGTGCTCGACGAGATCGCTGAAGGAGGCCGCGGATGACGCCGGCCAAGAAGTCTGGACCCCCGCCCGGGAAGAAGCGCGGCAAGCCGCAGCGCGGCTCGCTCCGGCAACACCAAGCCCAGCCAGCCCACCGCGGCACCGCAGTGGCCCCGCCGCCCGGCCGTCGACGTGCACGACCCCGACGGCGTGCGCCTGCAGAAGCTGCTGGCGGCGGCCGGCGTCGGCTCGCGCCGGGTCTGCGAGGACCTGATCAGCCAGGGCCGGGTGTCGGTCGACGGCCAGGTCGTCACCGAGCTCGGGGTGCGGATCCGGGCCACCCAGACCGTGCACGTCGACGGGGTGCGCGTGCAGCTCGACGAGTCGCGGGTCTACCTCGCCTTCAACAAGCCGATCGGCGTCGTCACGTCGATGAGCGACGAGCTGGGCCGGGTCGACATCGGCGACTTCGTGGGCAACCGCAAGGAGCGGCTGTTCCACGTCGGCCGGCTCGACGCCGACACCGAGGGCCTGCTGATCCTCACCAACGACGGCGACCTCGCGCACCGGCTCCAGCACCCCCGCTACGGCGTGCTCAAGACCTACCTCGCCCAGATCCCCGGCCCGGTGCCGCGCGACCTCGGCCGCCGGCTGCGCGAGGGCATCGAGCTCGACGACGGCCCGGTGCAGGTCGACTCGTTCCGCGTCGTCGACTCCGCGCCCGGCAAGGCGCTGGTCGAGGTGGTGCTGCACGAGGGGCGCAAGCACATCGTGCGGCGGATGCTCGCCGAGGTCGGCCACCCGGTGATCACGCTGGTGCGCACCCAGGTCGGCCCGATCCACCTCGGCGACACCAAGCCGGGCAAGTGGCGCAACCTCAGCAGCGCGGAGGTCGGGTCCCTCTACGCCGCGGCGGAGCTGTGACCCGGGTCCACGTCGTCGGCACCGGGCTGGTCGGCACCAGCCTCGGGCTGGCCCTCACCCGCCTCGGTGACGACGTCACCCTCGAGGACATCAGTCCCACCCACGCGGCCCTGGCCCGCGACCTCGGTGCCGGCCGGCTGCCCGACGGCCCGGTCGACCCCGACCTCGTCGTCGTGGCCACCCCGCCCGACGTCACCGCCGCCTGCGTGGCCGACGCCCTGCGCCGCTGGCCGGAGGCCGCCGTCACCGACGTCGCCTCGCGTCAAGGGCACCGTGCTCGACGCGCTGCGGGCCGGCGGCGCCGACCTCACCCGCTACTGCGGGTCGCACCCGATGGCCGGCCGCGAGCGCTCGGGCGCGGTGTCGGGGCGGCACGACCTGTTCGACGGGCGGGCCTGGGTGCTCACCCCGACCGGCGAGACCGACCCCGGCGTGGTCGCGCTGGTGACGGCCGTGGCCCGCTCGGCGGGCGCCGCGGTGAGCACGCTCGACCCCGAGCACCACGACGCAGCCGTGGCGGCCGTCTCGCACGTGCCGCAGCTCGCCGCGAGCCTGGTGGCCGCCCGGCTCGAGGGGCTCGACGAGGCCGCCGTGGCCCTGGCCGGCCAGGGCCTGCGCGACGTCACCCGGATCGCGGCCAGCGACCCCGACCTGTGGACCCAGATCCTGGCCGGCAACGCCCCGGCCGTGCGCGAGGTGCTCACCGCGCTGGTGGCCGACCTCGACCGCGTCGTGGGCGCCCTCGACGACCTCAGCGCCTCCACCGACGCCCCGGGGGCGCGGGGCACGCTGGCGCGCGCCATCGCCGCCGGCAACGCCGGCCAGGCCCGCATCCCGGGCAAGCACGGCGCGGCCCCCACGGCCTACACGACGGTGCGCGTGCTCATCCCCGACGAGCCGGGCCAGCTGGGCCGGCTGTTCGCCGACATCGGCACGATCGGCACCAACATCGAGGAGTTCCACCTCGACCACGGCCTGGGCCAGCCGTTCGGCCTGGCCGAGGTCGACGTCGTGCCGGCTGCGGCGGCCGGGCTCGCCTCGGCCCTGGCGGACCGGGGCTGGCGGCTGCACGGCTGAGGCCACCACTAGGCTGACGCCCCATGACCGCACCCCTGACGATCGCGATCGACGGACCCTCCGGCTCGGGCAAGAGCAGCGTGTCGAGGGCCGTGGCCGGCCGGCTCGGCGTCGGCTACCTCGACACCGGCGCGATGTACCGGGCGCTCACCTGGTGGTGCCTCGAGCGCGGTCTCGACCTCACCGACGTGGATGCCGTGGCCGCCGCCGCGCGCGAGCTCCCGCTCGAGATCGGCACCGACCCGGGCGCCCCGACGGTGTCGGTCGCCGGCACCGACGTCAGCGCGGCGATCCGCACCACCGAGGTCAGCACCGCGGTCTCGGCGGTCGCGACGAACCTCGAGGTGCGCGCGGTGCTCCAGCAGCTGCAGCGCGACCTGATGGCCCGCATCGCCGAGCAGACCGGGGGAGTGGTGGCCGAGGGCCGCGACATCACCACCGTCGTCGCCCCCGACGCGCGGGTGCGGGTGCTGCTCACGGCATCCGAGGAGGCGCGGCTGCGCCGCCGCTCGGCCGAGCTGCACGGCACCGTCGACGCCGCGGCCGTCGAGGCCACCCGCGACCAGGTCGTGCGCCGCGACCGCGACGACTCGACGGTCTCGACGTTCACCGAGGCGGCCGAGGGCGTGGTGCTGCTCGACACCTCCGAGCTCGACTTCGACGAGAGCGTCGAGGCCGTGCTCGACGTGATCGCCGCCGAGACGGCGGAGTGAGCGCGGCGCCGCGCTCGGGATGGCCGCGCCTGGCCCGGCACGTCGGGCACGCGGCGGTCGTGCTGCTGTACGCCGCGCGCGCCACCGGTCGCTCGAACGTGCCCGCCAGCGGCCCGGTGATCATCGCGGCCAACCACACCGGGTTCCTCGACGGTGGCCTGGTGCTGTCGATGGCGCCGCGGCCGAGCCGCTTCCTGGTGCTCGCGAAGACCTTCGACGGGTTCGTCGGCGGGGTGCTGCGCTGGAGCGGGCAGATCCCGATCGACCAGGGCCGCGGCGACCGCGCCGCGCTGGGGCGGCCCTGGCGGTGCTGCGCCGAGGGCGGCGTCATCGGCATCTTCCCCGAGGGCGGTCGGGGCCGCGGCGACTTCGCGTCGGCCGGCAAGGGCGTCGCCTGGCTCGCCCTGCAGTCCGGGGCCGTCGTGGTGCCGACGGCCTGCCTGGGCACCCGCCGCACCGGCGACCTCGCGGCCTCCTGGCCGCGGCTGCGCTCCCGGCTCGTCGTCGACTTCGGGCCGCCGGTGGCGCTCGACCTGCCCGACGGGCTGCCCGGCCGGGCCCGGCTCGACCTGGCCACCGAGCAGATCCGCACCGCGCTGGTGGCCCACGTGCACGCGGCGGAGGTGCGGCACGGCATCCCGCTGCCCACCGACGTGCCCCCCGACCTGCTGGACTGAAGCAGCCCGCGCGGTGGGGGAGAATGGTGGGATGAGCACCGAGGACCCCACCATCCAGACCGAGGACCCCGCGGCGGTCGAGCGCGCGCTGCGGGCCGGGCTGGAGGACTTCGACCTCAGCGACGAGGACCGCGCCCTGCTCGAGCGCGGCGACGACGCGCTCGACGCCGAGGCCGGCCGCGGCCCGCTGCCCGTCGTGGCCGTCGTCGGCCGCCCGAACGTCGGCAAGTCGACCCTGGTCAACCGCATCATCGGCCGCCGCGAGGCCGTCGTCGAGGACGTCCCCGGCGTCACCCGCGACCGGGTGACCTACGACGCCGAGTGGGTCGGCCACCAGTTCACCCTCGTCGACACCGGCGGCTGGGCCATCGACGCCACCGGCATCCACCTGCGGGTGGCCGAGCAGGCCGAGATCGCCGTCGACCTCGCCGACGTCGTGCTCTTCGTCGTCGACGCCACGGTCGGCGCCACCGACGACGACGAGAACTGCGTCAAGCTGCTGCGCCGCGCCGGCAAGCCGGTGGTGCTCATCGCCAACAAGGTCGACGACCAGCGCACCGAGGCCGACGCCGCGGCGCTGTGGAGCCTGGGCCTGGGCCAGCCGTGGCCGGTCTCCGCGCTGCACGGCCGGGGGAGCGGTGACGTCCTCGACGCGCTGCTCGAGGTGATGCCCGAGGTCTCCGCCATGGGCGGGGCCTACGAGCGCGGCGGGCCGCGCCGGGTGGCGCTGCTCGGCCGGCCCAACGTCGGCAAGTCCTCGATGCTCAACAAGCTGGTCGGCCACGAGCGGGTCGTCGTCGACAACGTCGCCGGCACCACCCGCGACCCCGTCGACGAGCTGGTCGAGCTCGGCGGCAAGACGTGGCGCTTCGTCGACACGGCCGGCATCCGGCGCCGGGTGCACCAGACCCGCGGCTCCGACTTCTACGCCTCGCTGCGCACCCAGACGGCGCTCGAGAAGGCCGAGGTGGCGGTCGTGCTCGTCGACGCCTCCGAGACCATCACCGAGCAGGACGTCCGCGTCATCCAGCAGGTCATCGACGCCGGGCGCGCCCTGGTCATCGCCTACAACAAGTGGGACCTCATCGACGAGGAGCGCCGCCACTTCCTCGAGCGCGAGATCGAGCGCGACCTCGTGCAGATCCCGTGGGCGCCGCGGGTCAACGTCTCGGCGCGCACCGGCCGGCACATGGACAAGCTGGTGCCCGCGCTCGAGACGGCGCTCGACTCGTGGGAGACCCGCATCTCCACCGGCCGGCTCAACGCCTTCCTCGGCGAGATCGTCGCGGCGCACCCGCACCCGGTGCGCGGCGGCAAGCAGCCCCGCATCCTGTTCGCGACCCAGGCCGGCACCCGCCCGCCGCGGTTCGTGCTCTTCGCGTCGGGCTTCATCGAGGCCGGCTACCGCCGGTTCGTCGAGCGCCGGCTGCGCGAGGAGTTCGGCTTCGTCGGCACCCCGATCGAGATCTCGGTGCGGGTGCGCGAGAAGCGCTCCCGCCGCTGACCCATGCCGGATGCCGTGGGCAGCCGGGGGCGATTCGGTCGCCCCGGCGCGCATGGGATAAGGTTTCGACGCTCCCGCGAGGGGGTGGCCACGGGCTGTGGCGCAGCTTGGTAGCGCACTTGACTGGGGGTCAAGGGGTCGCAGGTTCAAATCCTGTCAGCCCGACGCAAGTCTCTGCAGGTCAGAGGCCTAGGGGGGCCGAAAGGCCCCCCTTTCGTGCAACATACGTGCAATAGGGACCCGGTGAGCCCATGCCAAGGCCAGGTCGGCGTGTGCGGGGTATGCCAGGCCAGCTGATGGGCAGCGCCACCTCGCTGAACTGGGGAAACGCGTTGGTCGCCTCGTCAGCCGTCATTGGACCGCTCACTGCGCGGCACTGCTTGTCTCACTTGTTGAGATGCGAGCCGGGCGTCCGCGCAGGCTCGGCAGCGCATCGCGCGGGTCGACCAGGGTGGCCGGCCGCCTGGCTGGGACCTCGAGCCTGGTCCAGTGCCACGTCTGTCACTCGATGGCCGTCTGGGAAGGGAGCCCCGAGCAGAATGACTTGTTGAGTGGTACTGCCCGCAGTACCATCGAATCGTGCCCTCGGTAGCCAAGATCGTCACCACCATGCGCGCGAATCCGCGCAACATCGGATACGACGACCTGGCCAAGGTGTGCACGCACTACTTCGGGCCGCCACGCGCCCGTGGCGGGTCGCATGCGGTGTTCAGGACGCCGTGGCCCGGCGACCCACGGGTCAACATCCAGAACGACCACGGAAAGGCCAAGGCCTACTAGGTCCGCCAGGTCCTCGCCGCGATCGACAAGAAGGAGGGAACGGCATGAGCGCCACCCGTGTCGACATCACCAGGTACACCTATCGGGTCACCTGGTCGGTCGAGGATGACGAGTACGTCGCCACCTGCGTGGAGTTCCCGTCGATGTCGTGGCTCGCCGGCACCCAGGAGGATGCCTTGCGCGGCCTTCGTGATGCGATCACCGAGGTGGTCGACGACCTGTCGACCAGCGGCGAGCTCGTACCCGAACCGCTGTCGTCTCGCAGCTACTCAGGCAAATTCAACCTTCGGGTCGGCGAGCAGCTGCACCGCAAGCTAGCCACCGAGGCGGCCGAGGAGCACTTGAGCCTGAACCAGTACGTGGTCCGACGGCTGAATGACGCGTCCTGACCGGTGCAGACCAACCTCGCTGGGCCCACTTCAGGTCCGGGCTGTGGGGATGGGGATCATCAAGCGGTCGACGTCATCGGGATCGACCCGGATGACTCGGGGCCCGCTGCGGTAGGCGACGAGCTGGCCGCTGGCCACTCTTCTGCGCAGGGTGCGGATGCTCAGGCCCGTACGCTCGGCGGCCGAGGACAGGGACTCGAACTCTCGGCGGATCTTCGTGGTCATGGTTGCCTCCTGCTTCCTAAAGCCCTCGACGGGCGCTTCGTGGTCACGTGTCGTCACATCAGATCTGTCGACGACTCATCGCGATGGCCCCGGCCCGCGTGGCTGGTCGTGGCGGGCCGGGGTCACGCGACGCTCATGGTGGGCGCTGCGGCCCAGCTCGTTGGGGGCTGCATCTCGACCACTGACTGCCGTGGCGTCCTCGCTGGCCCACTCCGGCGGGGCGGTCTCGCCGGGGTCGTTGGGGTCGGGTAGGTGGCGTTGGATGCGCCACCAGAGGGCGGATGCGGCGTGGTCGTCGGGTAGCGGTGCGCCGGTGGTGGTCTGGAGAAGGGTGTTGGCGTCGATGCCGGTGCGGGCGAGCTGGGTGAGGTGGTCGGCGAGTTGGGGGGTGTAGTGGTCGTGTCGGGTGGCGGGGACGAGCTCGTGGATGAGGTTGGTCCAGTCGACGACGGTGACGGTGTTCCTGCTGCGTATGCGGGCGTCGAGCTCGTGCTGCCAGTGGGCGTGGGCCTTGGCGGGTTGAGTGGGTCCGGTGGGGCGTTGGTCGCTGTCGGGGATGGCGTTCGCGGCCCGCCAGACGGCGAGGTCGCCGAGGAGGTCCGGCTCGGGCACGGAGCGGCCCGGGGGCCACCAGGATGGGCTGTTGGCCTTACTGGTGACCTGGTGGCGTACGTCGGTGGCGAGATCAGCGACAAGCTCGGACCGTGCGGTCAGGTACCGGCCCCATTGCGGGTCATCGCGGAGTTGGCTCGGGATGCCGGGCAGCCAGGAGAGTGGTCCCTTGCCGGCAGTGCTGTGGTCGTCGAGGCGCCAGTCCAGGACGGCGGCGCGGTCGTCGGCGGAGTCCAGCTCGCGGGAGCTGGCTGCCAATTGGAGGGCGGTGAGGGGATCAGCGCCGGTGGCGGCGAGCAGGACGAGGTGAGCGCGCAGGGTCGGCCACGCGGCGTTGTCGGCGATGCCGGGCACGATCCGGTCGGCCCCGGTCTCGAGGTGGGCGACAGCGGCGGTGCCGAGGTGGTGTTCCGCGGCGACGTGCAGGGCGTCGACGTAGCGGGCGGTCGCGGCACCGAGTCGCAGGGTGGGGGAGGCGTGCTCGCGGGCGGTGGTGGTGGCCGAGGTGGGGGCGTCGTTGCGCGCGATGATGCTTTCGAGGATGTCGGTGGCGGTCGGTGGCCGGACGTTCTCGGGCCGGGTGATGTCGTGGAGGTCGCCGTCGCCGACGACTTGGACGTAGAGGTGGTTGGCGGCAGAACCCCGGGTCAGCATCGTGTACAGCTGCTGGCGGCTCTCGTCACCGGTGGCCAGGCCGTGGACAGTGTCGACGGAGATGCCTTGGGCGCCGTGGATGGTGGTCGCGTACCCGAGCTCGACGGCATCGGCGACGTAGTCCGCGGGCAGGGTGATGCGGCGCCCCGTGGTCGCGTTGTGCACCGTGAGGGCTCCGTTGTGGAGAACGTTGTGGACGGTCCACCGGTCGCCGTTCTTGACCCAGTCGTTCGCGCTCAGCCGGAGCCGGCGGTCGTTGGATCGGGTGAGCACGGTGTCGCCGATAAAGGCGGTGTTGCCGTCGGCCAGTCGCACTCCGGACCCGGGGCGGCGGCCGGCGAGGCGGTGGGTCTGGGCGTGCTGGTTGAGCTGGGAGACCAGGTCGCGGGTGGGGGCCAGCATTAGCGCGTCGCGTCCCTTGGCTCGGTCTTGGGCCCAGGCGGCGAAGACGTCTTGGGTGATGGTGGCGAGGTCGCCGACGTGGACCCGGTCGTGGTCGAGGTAGAACCCGAGCGCCTCCGTCCGGCCTTCGCGCATGGCCAGGGAGGCGGCCCCTTCAACGGGGTCGGTGAACCGCATCAGCTCCGACAGGTGCAGCGCGCTGTGGGTGGCGGCGATGTCGCGCAGGACGCCGCCGGCGCCGATCGCCGCGAGCTGCTGGTTGTCCCCGATAAGGCGGACCTGCCCGCCGCGGGCGGTGACGAACTGCACGGCCGTGTCGAGGGAGAGGGTGTCGGCCATCCCGGCCTCATCAATCACCACCAGCGTGCGCGGCCCAATCCCCTCGGCCCAGTCGGGCAGGTCGCCCGCGCTGATCGACCAGATGAGCTTGGCCAGCGTGTCCGTGGTGGCGCCGGCCTGCTCCCGAAGAACGGCCGCCGCGGCGGCCGAGGGGGCCAGCCCGATTACGGTGCCGCCGTCCTCGACCCAGGCCGCGGTCAGGGCGCGCATGGCGGTGGTCTTCCCGGCCCCGGCGGGGGCGATGGCCAGTTGGAGCCGGGCGCCGGAGGTCGCCATCCCGCGCACGAGCGCGGCCTGTCCGGGGTTGAGCGTGGTCCCGTTGGCGGCCTGCTCGAGTAGGGCCATCTCGACCGCCTTTGGGCTGGCGCGGTGACGGTCGGTGATGCCGGCTGCATGCACGAGGCGCTGCTCGGCGGCGAGGATTTGGGTGCTGGTGTAGACGGCGGAGCCGGCGACCTCGTACATGCTGGACCCGTCGACGCGGCGCAGCTCGGCCGGCTCCTTGACGCCGTCACCGGCCGGGGTCAGACGCACGGAGGCGTCACGCAGGGTGTGGTCGGTGACCAGGTCCACGACGGTGTCGACGTGCTCGGCGGGCAGGTTCGCGGCGCGCACCTGACGGTGCGCCTCGGCGCGCACGTGCCAGACCTGCCAGGTCGAGCGGCGGGACTGGATCTCGTCGCGGACGCGTATGGCGGTGTCCCGCACCCACGCCGCATCCACCGTGGCCGGGGTAGCCGCCCGGCCGGCGGACAGAGCCGTGGCCACCATGAACGACACACCTGCAGCCCCGCCGAGGACCTCCTCGGCCTGCTGCCGCCACGCGGCTCGCTGCTCGGCCAAAGTGCGGGGTTCGTGCTTGGCGTCCCTGGTCTCCAACGTGGCCTGCTGAGCCAGCAGGATCGCCTCCACCACCGTTGGCGGGCGGCCGTGGTCGCCCTGGAACGTGGTGGCCAGCTCGCCGCGGCGGGCTTCGATGCTGCGTCGCCGCGTCGACCAGCGCTGGTTCAGGGCGGGGTCGACCCCGACCACTTCCCGGATGGGTCGCTTGCCGCGTTCGGTGCCGGCCCGCTCGGCGAATGTCAGCCCGAGCCGGGCGCGTAGGTGCTTCTCCAGGGCGGTGTTGTAAGTCTCCGAGGCGGTCACCTTGGCCTTGAACAGGATCCGCCCGTCGATCGCCAACCACTTCCCGGACAGGGTCGCCACCTTGTTCGCCACCGCAACATGGGTGTGCAGGTCCGGGTCGCCGGCCCGGGAGTCACGGTGCGTGAACGCGGTCGCGACCAGGCCGGTGACGTCGACCTGGCGCACCCCGTTGGTCCCCTCCCGGGTGTACAGGGCGTGCTTCTCGATGAAGGTGAGCGCGTCGGCGACGGCCTCGTTGTGGGCCAGCTCGACCTGCGCCGCGACCTGCGGAGGGGCGATCGCCCACAGGGTGCTGACCGACTTCACCGGGGAGAACGTGAGGTCGAACCCGCCCACCGCCGTGGTCCGCGGGCGGGACAGCTTCGCGATGGCCCCGGATAGCTCGCGGGCGTCGCGCGGGTCGCGACCGTGCTCCGCGCGGAAGAACTCGGTAGCGACCTGGGAGCGGATCCGGGCTCGGTCCGCAGCGGGCACCGGGTAGTCGCGGGGGTGCCCGAGGGCCGCGTTGTGGTCCTCGATCCCCTTGGCGACCTCGACCTGGAACGCGCTGGCGCCGGCCGTGTAGACCTTGTACGGCACCCCCAGCCGCCGCGCTGCGCGGTAGTCCCGTTCGGTCAGGCCGGGGCCCTGCAGTCGCTCCTCGCGCTGGTCGGCGAGCGGGTGCAGGCCGAACCCGAACAGCAGCCGCA
>CAWDXP010000019.1:0-21375 GCA_963806295.1 uncultured Actinomycetota bacterium
GAGCTGCACGACGAGTCCTGACCTACGACCCGGGCTCCGTGGTCGGACGCGGAGTGAACCGGTGGAGCATCTCGTCGACGTGGGCCGTGGTCGCGGCCCGCCCACCGGGTGAGCCGGTCATCAGGGTGAGGAAGCGGTCGGCCCGCAGCGACTCCAGCCGCAGGTCGTCGACCGCCCGGACGGTCGCGGTGCGGGGGACACGGCGCAGCAGCGCGATCTCGCCGAAGGACTCGCCGGGGCCCAGCCGGGTGATCGGCACGCCGTCGCCGACGACCTCGGCGGTGCCCGCGACCACGACGTAGAACCGGTCGCCGGCATCACCCTGCGAGAAGACCGTCTCCCCGGCCGGCACGAGCACGTGGTCGAGCTGCCGGGCGACGGTCTCGAGGGCGGGCAGGGGCAGCGCGTCGAGCAGGGGGACGCCCCGCAGGAGGGCCAGCTCCTCGTCGCGCCCGACGATGGCGGCGTCCAGGGCGGCGAGCCGGCGCCAGGAGAGCGCGACGGCGACGGGCGTGAGCAACCCGAGCACGACCAGGCTCGTGCGCAGGTCGAGGACGTCGATGGCGACCGGGGTCAGCAACGCGCCCAGGCCCACGCAGACGGCGACGACGCTCTCCAGCAGGCCGAAGACGCGGGCCAGCACGTTGGCCGGGGAGATGCGGGCGATGACGGTGAAGCCCCCGACGTCGATGAGGGCGTTGCCGGCGCCGACGACCGCGAGCATGACCATCGCCGACGCCGCCGAGGGGAACAGGCCGATGACGACCAGGGGCGCACCCCACAGGGCGGCGCCGAGCCCGAACCAGGCCGCCAGGTGCCGCGATCCCACGAGCAGCGCCGCGGCCGCGGAGGCGAGGACCGCCCCGGCGCCGAGGGCGGCGTTCAGCACCCCAACACCCGGGTACCCGAGACCCACCAGCTCGATCGCGACGACCACGGCGAGGACCGTGATGGCCCCCCGCATGAACGTCTGCGCCCCGATCAGCGCGATCAGGAGCCGCAGGTCGCGGTTGGCGTGCACGGCACGCACCCCGCCCAGGGTGCGGTCGAGCGGGCCGCCGCCCTCGGGCTCACCGGCCTCGAGCGGACTCGGTTCGGGATGGACGCGCGCCATCAGCCAGCCGGCCCACGCCGATGCCACGGCGGCCATGGCGAGCACCTGGGCCGGGCCGCCCGTCGCGAGAAGCACGGCGCTGATCGCGGGTCCGGCCAGCGTCGCCGCCGAGTCCAGGGCCCCCCGGACGACGTTGGCCCCCGCGAGCTCGGGCGGCGTCACGCACAACGACGGCAGGAGGGCGGAGTGGACCGGACGGAAGAGCACGGCGGCGACCGACGACACCGTCACCAGCGCGTACACCGTGACCGCGGGACCGTCCGCGAACACGGCCCAGCCGGCGAGGGCGATGGACACGGCGCGGACGACCGAGACGGCGACGAGCACCTTGTCCCGAGGCCACCGGTCGGCGTACTGGGTGGCCAAGGGTGCCACCACGGCAGCGGGGAGCACCCGGACGAGGGCCACGACACCCACCTCCGTGGCGCCGCCGCGGCCGTAGGCGTAGACGGCGAGCACGACGGTGACGGCCCACTCGGCGGTCCAGGCGCCGAAGAAGGCCGCCTGCGCCCGCCGCAGGCCGGGGTTGCGCCAGTTCGTCGCGAAGGCACCCGCGGCCGCCCGCAGGCGAGACGGCCGCGGTCGCGCGGAGGCCTTCGACGCCATCGTCGAAGGCTAGCCACTCGGCCGGCGCGGCGGCAGGCCCCGGCCGGAGCGCTGATCAGCCGGTGGGCGGCGCAGGCTCCAGGTCGCGGGCCGCGCTGTCGCCGGCCTCGCGGGCCTCCTCCTCCATCGTCTCGGAGTCGAGGTCGGGGTCGCCGACACCGTCGCGGGTGTGGCTGCCCGGCTGCGCCTGCTGGGTCATCGCCCTCGAGCTCGGACATCACCGCGGCGTGCTGGTCGACGCTCATCACGACGATGTCACCCGGGTTGGCGCGGGCCATCACGTGCCGCACCGCCTCGGTCTCGTCGAGCACGATCTCGACCTGCCGGCAGCGGACGCCGGGCTCGCCGACCCGGCTGCGGGCACCCTCGGCGACCGCGGCCGCGGTGAACCCGCGCTCCCGCCCGCGCAGCCGCTGGTCCTCGCGCACCACCACCACGTCGAAGTGCTCCGCCGCGACGGCCCCGAGCTCGCGCATGTCCTCCTCGCGCCGGTCGCCCGGCGGTGGCGATCATGCCGATCCGCGAGATCTTGCCCAGGTCGCTCTGCCCGGCCTTCATCGCCGCGTAGCGCTCGATGAACTCGCCGAGCACCCGCATGCCCGGGGCGTTGTGGCAGTAGTCGACGATCACGTCGACGTTGTGCACGTTGATCTGGTTCATCCGGCCGGGGGAGAGGTAGTACGACGTCGTGAAGGTGCGCAGGCCCTGCCGGATCTCGTGCAGCCCGGCGCCGCTGGCGAACGCCGCGCCCGCGGCCGCCATCGCGTTGGCCACGTTGAACAGCGCGGTGCCGCCGAAGGTCGAGGGCAGCAGGTGGGTCCACGCCAGCTGCATCGAGCGGCGCCCGTGCCGGATGACGATCATGTCGCCGCGGTCGGTGCGGTCGAGCACGACGGCCCGGCCACCGTTGCGGCAGTGGTTGTCGATGAAGTCGCGCACCTTGCTGCCCGGCTCCTCGAGGCTGAACCAGATGACCGACCCCGAGCAGCGCCGCCGCATCCGGCGCACCAGGGCGTCGTCGGCGTTGAGCACCGCGAACCCGTCGCGCGGCACCGCCTCGACGACGACGGCCTTGACGTCGGCCAGCTGCTCGAGGGTGTCGATGCCGCGCATGCCCAGGTGGTCGGGCGCCACGTTGGTCACCACCGCGACGTCGTTGCGGTCGTAGCCCAGGCCCTCGCGCAGGATGCCGCCGCGGGCCACCTCCATCACCGCGAAGTCGACGCGCGGGTTCTGGAGCACCATCCGGGCGGACCGCGGCCCCGACGCGTCGGACTTCACGACCAGCCGCTCGTCGATGACGATGCCGTCGGTCGAGGTCATGCCGACCTGGCGCCCGACGCCCTTCATGATGTGCGCGATCATCCGCGAGGTCGTCGTCTTGCCGTTGGTGCCGGTCACCGCGACGATCGGCACCCGCGAGGGCGCCCCCGGCGGGAAGAGCAGGTCGACCACCGGCTTGGCGATGTACTGCGGCTCGCCGACCGTCGGGTGGGTGTGCATCCGGAAGCCGGGCGCGGCGTTGACCTCGCAGATCGCGCCACCCGCCTCGCGCACCGGCGAGGCGATGTCGGGGCAGATGAAGTCGATGCCGGCCACGTCGAGCCCGATCAGCCGGGCGGCCTCCTCGGCGATCTCGACGTTGTCGGGGTGCGCGTCGAAGGTGCGGTCGATGGAGATGCCGCCGGTCGACATGTTGCCGGTCAGGGCGAGCTTGACCATGGTGTCGGCGGGCGGCACGTCGTCGAGGGTGAAGCCCTGCTCGGCGAGCAGCTCGAGCGCGGCCGCGTCGACCTTGATCTTGGTGAGCACCTTCTCGTGCCCCACCCCGCGCCTCGGGTCGGAGTTGGTGATCTCGACGAGCTCGCCGACGGTGTGCACGCCGTCGCCGTTGACGTGCGCGGGCACCCGCTCGGCGATGGCCTGCATCCGGCCGCCGACGATGAGGCAGCGGTAGTCACGCCCGGTGACGAACGACTCGACGATGACGTAGCCGCGCCGGGACTGGTCCTCGGCCACCGCGAACGCCTCGTGCACCTCGTCGTCGCTCTGCAGGTTGAGGCACACCCCGCGCCCGTGGTTGCCGTCGAGCGGCTTGACGACCACGGGGAAGCCGATCCGGCGGGCCGCGGCGACCGCGCCCTCGGCCGAGCGCACCGTCTCCTGCTTGGGCACCGGCAGCCCGGCCGAGCCGAGCAGCTTGGTGGTCATGTCCTTGTCGCCGGCGATGTCGACGGCCAGCGCGCCGGTCTTCGACGTCATCGTGGCGCGGATCCGCTGCTGGTGCACGCCCTGCCCGAGCTGCACGAGGCTGCCGCTGTTGAGCCGGATGAACGGGATGTCGCGGCTGACCGCCTCCTCGAGGATGGCGCCGGTCGACGGCCCGAAGGCGGTGCGCTCGGCGCGGGTCAGGAAGGTCTCGAGCTCGGCGGCGAAGTCGAAGCCGGCCTCCTCCTGCACGAGGTGGTTCACCAGGCGCACCGCGAGGCGCCCGGCCGCCAGGGCGACCTCCTCGTTGGTGTAGCTGTAGATGACGTTGTAGACGCCGGGGCTGCCCTTGACCATGCGGGTCTTGCCCGCGGCGCTGGTCGTGACCGGCCTCCTGCTGCAGCTGCAGCGCCACGTGCTCGGCCACGTGCCCGACCCAGGTGCCCTCGCGCAGGCGCTCGATGAAGCCGCCCTTGACCCCCTTGGAGCAGGTGTGGTTCTCGAGGCCGGGCAGCAGCTCGACCAGCCGGTCGGTGAAGCCGGGGAGGGTGTCGGTGGGATAGCCCTCGAGCACCCCGAGGTCGACCACGAGGTGGATCGACGGGTCGTAGGACCAGATGTTGCCGCCGCGGTAGACGCGCGACTCGACGATGCGCAGGTCGGGGGCGGCGGGGCCGGTCGGGCTGGGACGGTCCATCGGCGCTTCTCCTCGGGTGGCGGTGGGTGGTCGGGCGGGGTGGAGCGCGAGCGGTCAGGCCTTGGCGGCGGCGACCGAGGCCAGCAGGTCGGGGTGCTGCTCGACGAACGCGGTGAGCCGACGCTCGCGCAGGTCGAAGGTGGCGCCGGCGGGCAGCGTGTGCACGGTCGCGCCCGAGACGAGCACGGGGGCACCGGCACGGGCGTCGGGGGCGTCGGTGACGGCGGTGGTGCAGTCGACGACGAACACGGCGCCGGAGCCGCGCACCGTGAACTCCCGGCCGTCGGTCACCACCATGGCGGTGTCCTCGTCGATCCCGATGCCGAGCAGGTGCGGCGACGGGGCGATCACGGACATCAGGCGACCGTAGCGCGAGCGCTGGTCGAAGTGCTGGTCCACGACCACACCGCGCACCAGGCCCAGCCCCGCCGAGATCTGGCTGGCGCGCTGGCGCGGGGTGACGCCCTCGTCGCCCATCGAGATCATGAAGTCGCTCATGATCGAGGCCCCGGCCGAGGTGCCCCCGATGACGGTGCCGCGGTCGTGCGCGCGGTGCAGGGCCTCGCCGAGCGGGGTGCCCGGGAGCAGCTGCGAGAGCCGCAGCTGGCTGCCGCCGCTCATGAAGACGCCGGTGGCGTCGTCGACCAGTGCCACCAGGTCGGGGTCGTGCGAGTCGACCCGGGTCGCCGGGTTGACCACCGCCACCCCGGGAGCGCCGAGCCGGGTGAAGACCTCGGTGTAGGAGTCGACGACCTCGTCCTGGAAGGACGAGGCCGTGGGGACCAGCACCAGCCTGGAGCGGCGGCCGCCGGAGAGCTTGACGAACTGGCGCAGGAGCGAGGCCCTGCCGACCCGGTCCTCCGCCCCACCGATGATGAAGAGCGTGGGCGTGGTCGAGGGGTAGCGCGGCACCGGGTCAGCCTAGTAGGGCGTCGTCGTGGGCGTCTGCGTCCTCGATCTCCTCGCGCGAGATGCCGAGGAGGAAGAGCACGGCATCCAGGTAGGGCACCGTGAGCGACGTGTCGGCCTGGCGGCGGACCATCGGCTTGGCGTTGAACGCGACGCCGAGCCCGGCGACGGCCAGCATGTCGAGGTCGTTGGCCCCGTCGCCGATCGCGACGGTGCGGGCCAGCGGCAGCCCCTCGAGGGCGGCGAACTCGCGGAGTGCGGCGGCCTTGCCGGCCCGGTCGACCACGTCGCCGACGACCCGCCCGGTGAGCAGGCCGTCGACCACCTCGAGGCGGTTGGCGCGCACGTGGTCGATGCCGAGCTCGCGCGCGATCGGCTCGACCACCTCCACGAAGCCGCCCGAGACGACGCCCACGGTGAAGCCGAGGCGCTTGAGGGTGCGCACCAGGGTGCGGGCTCCGGGGGTGAGGCGCACGGCATCCCTCACCTCGTCGAGCACGCTCGCCGGCAGGCCCGCCAGCGTCGCCACCCGGGCGTGCAGGCTCTGCGCGAAGTCGAGCTCGCCGCGCATCGCGGCCTCGGTGACCGCGCCCACCTCGGCGGCCCGGCCGGCGTGCTGGGCCAGCAGCTCGATGACCTCGTCCTGGATGAGCGTGGAGTCGACGTCCATGACGACGAGGCGGCCACCGCGGCGGGCGAGCCCGGCGGGCGCGACGGCGATGTCGGCCCCGACCTGGTGCGAGACGAGCGCGAGGTCGTGGCGCAGGTCGCTGACGTCGGCGCCCGAGACGTCGAGCTCGACGGTCGTGACGGGGTAGCGCGACAGCCGCCGGATGCGGTCGATGTTGGCGCCGTGCTCGGTGATGGCGGCTGCCACGGCCGCCACGTGGTACGTCTCGAGGGGGGCGCCCATCACGACGACCGCCGCCCGGCCGGTGCGCCGCGGGGCGTTGTCACCGCGCCCGGAGACGAGGTCCACCCGCATCCCGAGCCGCGACCCGGCGCGGGTGAGCCGGTCGACGAGCACGTTCTCGTCGCGGCCGGGGGAGAGCAGCACCGACAGCGCGAGGTGACCGCGCACGACGACCTGCTCCAGGTCGAGCACGTCGGCGCCGACGGTCGAGGCGGCCTCGAACAGCACCTTCGTCACGCCCGGGGCGGTCCGGGCCGTTGAGGGTGAGCAGCAGCGTTCGGGCGTTCGGGTCGGGCAGTGGTGCCGCGGGCGGGTCGACAGGGGCGGTGGGCACCAGTGCAGGCTACCGAGCGCGGGCGTCGCGCCAGGCCACGAGGTCACGCACCGGACCGAGGTCGTAGTCGGGCCCGCTGAGGCCCACCGTGAACAGCCGGGTGCCGACGTCGTAGAGCGCCTCGGCGCCGGCGGCGTAGTCGGCGACGTCCTCGGGGTGCCGGCCGGGTTTCGGCGACACCCCCGCCGAGCGCTCGATCTCGCCGGGGTCGCGTCCCACCTTCGCACACCACTCGTCGAGCACCGCGTGCTTGTGGGCGATGGCGTCGGGCTCACCGAAGCCGTGCCAGATGTCGGCCTGCTCGGCCACGATGCGCAGCGTCTTCTTCTCGCCACCGCCGCCGATGAGCACCGGGATGTCGCGCGTCGGCGCGGGGTTGAGCTTCGCCCAGCGCGCCTTGATGAGCGGCAGGTCACGGTCGAGCGCGTCGAGCCGCCCTCCGGCCGTGCCGAACTCAAAGCCGTACTCGTCGTAGTCGCGCTCGAACCAGCCCGACCCGATGCCGAGGATCAGCCGACCGTCGCGCCGTCGCGGGCGCTGATGTGGTCGACGGTGCGGGCCATGTCGGCGAGCAGCTGGGGGTTGCGGTAGCTGTTGCAGGTGACCAGGGCACCGATCTCGACCCGCGAGGTGGCCTCGGCCCAGGCGCCCAGCACCGTCCAGCACTCGAAGTGGGCGCCGTCGGCCGGGCCGTAGAGCGGGTAGAAGTGGTCCCAGGTGAAGACGACGTCGACCCCGATCTCCTCCGCGTCGGCGCAGGCCTGCCGGATCGAGGCGTAGGTGGCGTGCTGCGGCTGCAGCTGCACGCCGATCCGCACCGGGCGGTCGGCGGACGTCACGGGGCGACCACCTGGCCCTTGCCGACGACGGTGATGCCCGACTCGGTGACCGAGAAGCCGCGCTCGAGGTCGCGCGCCTTGTCGTAGCCGATCGACGTGCCGTCGGGGATGGTCACGTTCTTGTCGATGATCGCCCGCTGGATGCGGCAGTGCCGCCCGATCTGCACGCCGTCGAGGATGACGCTGCTGTCGATCTCGGTGTAGCTGTGCACGTGGACGTCGGGGGAGACGACCGAGCCGTTGACCCGGGCCCCGGAGATGACCACGCCGGGGGAGACCGCCGAGTTGAGCGCCTCGCCGAACCGGCCGTGGTGCCCGTGCACGAACTTGGCCGGCGGGTACGGCCCGTAGCTCGTGTAGATCGGCCAGTCGTAGTTGTAGAGGTTGAAGATGGGGTGGATCGACACCAGGTCCATGTGCGCGTCGAAGTAGGAGTCCATCGTCCCCACGTCGCGCCAGTAGCCCATGTCGCGCTCGGTGCCGCCGGGGATGACGTTGTTCTTGAAGTCGTAGGCGTAGGCGGTGCCCTGCCCGACCAGGGCAGGCACGATGTCGCCGCCCATGTCGTGCTTGGAGCCGTCGAGCGTCGCGTCGGCGTGCACGGCATCCATGAGCACGTCGGCGTCGAACACGTAGTTGCCCATGCTGGCGAGGATCTCGTCGGGGGAGTCGGGCAGGCCGTCGGGGTCGGCCGGCTTCTCGAGGAAGGCCCGGATCCTCGTGGGGTCGTCGGGCACGACGTCGATGACGCCGAACTCGGTCGACATCGGCTTCGGCTGCCGGATGGCGGCCACGGTCACCCCCGCGCCGGACTCGACGTGCTGCTCGACCATCTGCGAGAAGTCCATCCGGTACACGTGGTCGGCACCGACCACCACGACGATGTCGGGCTTCTCGTCGGTGATCGTGTTGAAGCTCTGGAAGATCGCGTCGGCGCTGCCCTGGTACCACGACTTGTCGATGCGCTGCTGCGCCGGGATGGGGGCGACGTAGTTGCCGAGCATCGTCGACATCCGCCAGGTGCGGGTCACGTGCCGGTCGAGGCTGTGCGACTTGTACTGGGTGAGCACGACGACCTTGAGGTAGCCGGAGTTCACCACGTTGGACAGGGCGAAGTCGATGAGCCGGTAGATGCCGCCGAACGGGACCGCGGGCTTGGCCCGGTCGGCCGTGAGCGGCATCAGCCGTTTCCCCTCCCCACCCGCGAGAACGATGACCAGGACCTTCGGACCTCCGCTGCGGTACGCCATGCCCACACGCTAGTGGGGTTCGTTGCCTCGCCGGGAGGTGGGAACGTCACTAGGGTGAGTTTTCGTGCGAATCGACATCCTCAGCAAGGAGTACCCCCCGGCGATCTACGGCGGAGCGGGGGTCCACGTGGCCGAGCTGGTCAGGGCCCTGCGCGAGCGCGGTGACCTCGACGTGCGGGTGCACGCGTTCGGCGAGCCCCGCGAGGAGGAGGGCACCACCGGGCACCCCGACCTCACCGAGCTGGCCGGCGCGAACGCCGCGCTCACCACGCTGGGGGTCGACCTGTTGCTCGCCGCCGCCTGCGAGGGAGCCGACCTCGTGCACTCGCACACCTGGTACGCCAACATGGGCGGACACCTGGCGGCCCTGATGGGCGACATCCCGCACGTGGTCAGCGCGCACAGCCTGGAGCCGATGCGGCCGTGGAAGGCCGAGCAGCTCGGCGGCGGCTACCGGGTGTCCTCGTGGGTCGAGAAGACCGCCTACGAGGCGGCGGATGCCGTGATCGCCGTCAGCGCCGGCATGCGCGAGGACATCCTGCGCTCCTACCCGTCGATCGACCCCGACCGGGTCAAGGTGGTGCACAACGGGATCGACTCGCAGCTGTGGCAGGCGCAGCGCGACGAGGACGTCGTGCGGCGGCACGGCGTCGACCCCGACCGGCCGAGCGTCATCTTCGTCGGCCGCATCACCCGGCAGAAGGGGCTGCCCTACCTGCTGCGCGCCGCGGCCGAGCTGCCCCCGGAGGTCCAGCTGGTGCTGCTCGCCGGTGCCCCCGACACGCCCGAGATCAAGGCCGAGGTCGAGTCCCTCATCGACACCCTGCGCGAGACCCGCGACGGCGTCGTGTGGGTCCCGACCATGCTGCCGCGCAACGAGGTCGTGGCGATGCTCAGCAGCGCCACGGTGTTCGTCTGCCCGTCGGTCTACGAGCCGCTCGGCATCGTCAACCTCGAGGCGATGGCCTGCGAGCTGCCGGTGGTCGCGACGGCGACCGGCGGCATCCCCGAGGTCGTCGTGCACGGCGAGACCGGCTGGCTGGTGCCCATCGACCAGGTGCAGGACGGCACCGGCACCCCGGTCGACCCCGACCGGTTCGTCGCCGACCTCGCGGCCGCCCTCACGGATGCCGTGAGCGACACCTCACGCGCCGAGCGGATGGGCCTGGCCGGGCGTCGCCGGGCGGTGGAGTCGTTCTCCTGGGCCTCGATCGGCGACCAGACCACTGCGGTCTACCTCGACGTCCTGAGGCGCCGGGGGGCGACGCCCTGACTCCGTTAGGGTTCTGGGCATGAGCGATGTCCTTGCGTTGGCCGGCGTGGGGGTCGTCCGCGGGGACACGGTCATCCTCGACGACGTGAGCTGGGAGGTCGAGGAGGGACAGCGCTGGGTGATCCTCGGCCCCAACGGCGCTGGCAAGACCACGCTGCTGCAGCTCGCCTCGGCGCGCATCCACCCGACCACCGGTGTCGTCGGCATCCTCGGCGAGGTGCTCGGCACCGTCGACGTCTTCGAGCTGCGACCCCGCATCGGCCTGGCCTCGGCCGCGCTGGCCGAGCGGATCCCGGGCCGCGAGCGGGTCCGCGACGTCGTCGTCACCGCCTCCTACGGCGTGGTGGGGCGCTGGCGCGAGGCCTACGACCGGCTCGACGAGGGCCGCGCCGACGAGCTGCTCCAGGCCCTCGGCGCCGACCACCTCGCCGACCGCCGCTTCGGCACGCTGTCCGAGGGCGAGCGCAAGCGGGTGCAGATCGCCCGCGCCCTGATGACCGACCCCGAGCTGATGCTGCTCGACGAGCCGGCCGCCGGCCTCGACCTCGGCGGGCGCGAGGACCTCGTGCGCCGCCTCGGCGAGCTCGCCGCCGACCTCGCGGCGCCGGCCCTGGTGCTGGTGACCCACCACGTCGAGGAGGTGCCGCCGCACTTCACCGACGTGCTGCTCATGCGCGCGGGCCGGGTCGTCGCGCAGGGCCCGATCGAGATCACGCTGACCGCCGAGAACCTCGAGGCCACCTTCGGCCTGCCGCTCGAGCTCGAGGTCCGGGGGGACCGATATGCCGCTCGCGCTCGTTAGCGCAGAGGGAACCGCCCACACCGGGCGCACGTCGATGTGGTGACTCACCACGGAAAGGGGGTCTGGCGATGGACTGGCTGAACGACAACGTCTGGCTGTTCTGGATCGGGGTCGCACTGGTCCTGGCCGCCATCGAGGCGGCGACCGTCGACTTCGTCTTCATCATGTTCGCCGGGGGCGCGCTGGCCGCGGCCGTGGCCGCCGGGCTCGGCGCCTCCTTCCCGGTGCAGGTCATCGTCGCCGTGGGCGTCGCGACCCTGCTGCTGTTCTCGGTGCGGCCGCTGATCAAGCGGCAGTTCCTCGACGGCGAGGTCGACCACCAGATCGGCGCCTCCGGCCTCGTCGGCCGCCAGGCCCGCGTGCTGCAGTCGGTCACCGACAGCGACGGCCGGATCAAGCTCGGCGGCGAGACCTGGTCGGCCCGGCTGGCCGCGGGCACCACCACCACGGTGGGCCCGGGCGAGGAGGTCCGCGTCATCGCCATCCACGGCGCGACCGCCATCGTCTCGCCGGTCCCGCCCAGCGACCACCCCGCCACCGGCGGCCCCATGACCACCGACCCCTACACCTGAGACCACCACACCTGACTCGCGCTCCGGCGCCCCGTGAAAGGTTGACCCATGCCAGACGGCCTACTGCCGCTCATCGTCCTGCTGCTCCTGGCCCTGTTCGTCATCATCGTGCTGATCCGCACGGTCAAGATCGTGCCGCAGCAGACCGCGCTCATCATCGAGCGCCTCGGCCGCTACTCGCGCACGCTCGAGCCGGGACTGCACCTGCTGGTGCCGTTCGTCGACGTCGTGCGCGCCAACATCGACCTGCGCGAGCAGGTGGTGTCGTTCCCGCCGCAGCCGGTCATCACCAGCGACAACCTCGTGGTCAGCATCGACACGGTCATCTACTACCAGGTCATCGACCCGAAGTCCGCGGTCTACGAGATCGCCAACTTCATCCAGGGCATCGAGCAGCTCACCGTCACCACGCTCGCGCAACGTCATCGGCTCGCTCGACCTCGAGCAGACCCTGACCAGCCGTGACCAGATCAACGGCCAGCTGCGCGGGGTGCTCGACGAGGCCACCGGCAAGTGGGGCATCCGGGTCAACCGGGTCGAGCTCAAGGCCATCGACCCGCCGCACTCGATCCAGGAGTCGATGGAGAAGCAGATGCGCGCCGAGCGTGACCGCCGCGCCATCGTGCTCACCGCGGAGGGCCAGAAGGCCAGCGCGGTCCTCACCGCCGAGGGCGAGAAGCAGAGCCAGATCCTGCGAGCGGAGGGCTCGGCCCAGGCCCGCATCCTCGAGGCCCAGGGTCAGGCCCGCGCCATCCAGCAGGTCTTCGACGCCATCCACCGCGGCAAGCCCACCCAGAAGCTGCTCGCCTACCAGTACCTCCAGGTGCTGCCGCAGCTCGCCCGGGGCGACTCCAACAAGATGTGGATCATCCCGAGCGAGCTCACCGACGCGCTCAAGGGCATCGGCGGCATGCTCGGCCGTGGCCAGGGCGGCTTCGACGGCGGCGACGAGGACAACTGGGTCGACCCGGGCGTCGAGTTCGCCGACGCGTTCGAGGACGCCACCCTCGAGGACCCGGCCGAGGCGCTGGCCCGGGCCCGTGGCCAGGCCGGCCTCGCCAGCCGGGAGGCCGAGGAGCACGGGGCACCCGCCTCGCGCGTCCAGCCGCCGATCGAGCCCGGTGCGGATGCCGTGCCGCCGCGGCCCGCGAGCCCCGCCGCCGGCCCCGCCGGTGCCGTTCTCGGAGGAACAGCCCCCGCCGCCCCCGCCGCCGGCACCGCACACCGGCGAGGAGCCCCCGGCCCCGCGCTGAGCCGGCGCCGCACCTGGGGCGGAACGCCCCGCCACGACACGCGGACACCCGCATAGGGTGTCCGCGTGTCCGTGCTCGATGTATTCCTCGTCGTCCTGGCGGGAATCGGGGCCGGCACCATCAACACCATCGTCGGCTCGGGCACGCTGATCACCTTCCCCACGCTCCTGCTGCTCGGCATCCCCCCGATCACCGCGAACATCTCCAACAACATCGGCCTGGTGCCCGGCAGCCTCACCGGCAGCATCGGCTACCGCAAGGAGCTCGTGGGTGCGGCGCCCACGCTGCGCCGGCTCGCGCCGATGTCGCTGCTCGGGGCGGTCGTCGGCGCGGTGCTGCTGCTCGTGCTCGACCCGGCGCTGTTCCGCGCCATCGTCCCCGTGCTGATCCTGCTCGGCCTGGTGCTCGTGGTGACCGGCCCCCGCATCAACGCGTGGGCCGAGCGGCGCCGGGCGGCGGGCACGGCCAACGAGGCCAACCACGAGCGGGCGATGCAGGGCGGGGTCTTCGGGGCCGGGGTCTACGGCGGCTACTTCGGGGCCGCCCAGGGGATCATCCTGATGGGGGTGCTCGGCAGCCTGTCGAGCGAGCCGATCCAACGGCTCAACGGCTACAAGAACGTGCTCGCCACGATCGTCAACGGCGTCGCCGCGGTGGTCTTCATCGTCGTCGCGAGCGACCAGATCGACTGGCTGGTCGTGCTGCTCATCGCGATCGGCTCGACCATCGGCGGCGTGCTCGGCTCCACGGTCGGGCGTCGCCTGCCGCCACCGGTGCTGCGCGGCGTCATCGTCGTGATCGGCCTCGTGGCGATCGTCAAGCTCGTCGCGTTCCCCTGATGGACTGGCTGCTGGTCGTCGCGCTGGGGCTGGCGGTCCTGGCCGGCGGGGTCGTGCAGTCGACGATCGGCTTCGGGCTCGCGGTCGTGGCCGCGCCGTTCGTGGTGCTGTTCGCGCCCGACCTGATGCCGGCCGCGCTGCTCCTGCCGGCCCTCACCCTGCCGCTGCTCCAGCTCGGGCACGGCGACCGGGACATCGCCTGGCGACCGCTGGGGTGGGCGCTCGGGGCGCGCACGCTGCTCACCCCGGTGGGCGTCGCGATCGTGGCCTGGTTCTCCCCACGGGCGATCGCCGCCCTGGTCGGCGTGCTCATCCTGGTCACCGTGGCGCTGTCGATCTGGGCGATCGACCTGCGCGCCACCCCGCGCAACGCCGCGGTGGCCGGCGGCGTGTCCGGCATCTCCGGGACGGCGGCGGCGATCGGCGGCCCGTTCCTGGCGCTGGTGCTGCAGCACGAGCGGCCGCAGCGGGTGCGCTCGACCCTCGCGGTCTTCTTCGTCGCCGGGTCCCTGCTCGGGCTGGGTGGCCTGTACCTGGGCGGCGAGCTGGCCCGCGAGCAGGTGGTCGCCGGGCTGGTGTGGGTGCCGTTCGGGCTGCTCGGCTACGCGGTCTCCGCCCCGTTGCGCTCGCGGATCGACCCGGACCGGTTCCGGCGCTGGGTGCTGGGGTTCTGCGTGCTGGCCAGCATCACCGTCATCGTCCGGGCGGTGCTCGCCTAGCCTTGCGGGCGTGCCGACGCTCGATCGACGACCCCGCCGACCCGCGGCTGACCGACTACGTCGGCCTCACCGACGTGGCCCTGCGCCGGCGCACCGAGCCGGAGCGAGGGCTGTACATCGCCGAGTCCGAGAAGGTGATCCGGCGGGCGCTGGCGGCCGGGCACCGGCCGCGGTCCTACCTGATGGCGGCCCGCTGGCTCACCGACCTCGCCGACCTCGTCGAGCGGGCGGAGGCCGACGGCATCCCGGTCTACGTCGGTGAGCACGACGTCATCGAGTCGCTCACCGGCTTCCACCTGCACCGGGGCGCGCTCGCGGCGATGCAGCGGCCCGAGCTGCCGAGCCTGGCGGCCGTGCTGGAGGACGCCCGGCGGGTGCTCGTGCTCGAGGACGTCGTCGACCACACCAACGTCGGGGCGGTGTTCCGCAGCGCGGCGGCCCTCGGTGTGGATGCCGTGCTGGTCACCCCTCGCTGCGCCGACCCGCTCTACCGCCGCTCGATCCGGGTGTCGATGGGCACGGTGTTCCAGGTGCCGTGGACGCGCATCGACCCGTGGCCCGGGGGAGTGGAGCAGCTGCACGAGCTCGGCTTCGTCGTGGCGGCGCTGGCCCTGGCCGACGACTCGGTCGGCCTCGACGCGCTGGCCGCCGACCCGCCGGAGCGGCTGGCGCTGGTGCTCGGCACCGAGGGGGACGGGCTGTCGCGGCGCACGCTCGCGGCGGTCGACCTCACGGTGCGCATCCCGATGGCCGGGGGAGTGGACTCGCTCAACGTCGCGGCGGCCGGCGCAGTGGCCGCCTGGGCCCTGCGGGTGCAGGACTGACCGTGCGGGTCGTCGTCTCGGGCACCCACGCCAGCGGCAAGAGCACGCTGGTGTCCGACCTGGCCGCCGCTGTCGGCCACCGCCAGCTGCCCGACCCCTTCGAGCTGGTCGACGACGACCTCGAGCCGGCCGGGGTGGAGTCGTTCGTGCAGCAGCTGGTGGTGGCGGCCGATCGCCTCGTCGAGCTGCCCGCCGGCGCCGACGTGGTGGCCGAGCGCGGACCGGTCGACTTCCTGGCCTACCTGGCCGCCCTGGCAGACCTCGGCCGCCGCACCGTGGGCCCTCGACACCCTTGCTGGGCTGCGCGCGGTCACCGCCGAGGCGATGGCCCACGTCGACCTGCTCGTCGTGCTGCTGCTCGACCCGCGCGACGGCATCCACGTGCCCGACGACGAGGACCCCGACCTGCGCGAGGCGATGGACACGCACCTGCTCGACCTGGTCGACGACGAGGAGCTGGTCGGGCCGGGCACGCGCGTGCTCGAGGCTCAGCGGAACCCCCGAGCAGCGGCTCCTCGCCCTGCTGCAGGCGGTCAGCGGACCAGGCGGTCGATGAGCCGCTCGACCTCGGCTGCCGGGTCGGCGACCGAGCCGCCGTGCACCGGCCCCGGCTGCAGCACGGTCGAGCGCGGTGCGCTGATCCAGCCGAACCGCTTGCCCTGCGTCGACAGCGTCGCGTCGACCTCGCTCGGGGGCCGCTCGCACATCGTGCAGACCGCCTCGAGCGCTGCACGCAGCGCCTCGAGGTCGGCATCCGGCGCCACAGCGAGGATCCGCTCCTCCTCGAGGTGGTAGCCGCACCGGAGCACCCCGGCCGACTGCGAGTGCACGACCACGCCGACGTTCAGGCACTCACCGCGGTCGACGCGCGGCACGTAGCGCAGCACCACGTACTGGTACGGGTGGCTCATGACGCACCTCCCGGTCCACGCGGCCGGGTTCGCCAGGCGCAGGGTGAGGTGCTCGACGTAGGCGGCGCGGGCGGCATCCGCGTCGGGAAGGCTGGCCGTGGGCTCGAGCCACTCGTCGGGCACCAGCGCGACGACCTCCTGGATGACGTCGGGCGTGACGAGCGGGGCGAGACGCTCGTGGGCCCGGTCGACCGGCTCCGCCACCGCGGCGAGCACGTGCCCGCTGGGGTCGAACGGCTGGTCGACGAAGCGGCGGACGTCCGGCGGGCGGCTCGGCCAGGAGTGGTGGAACCACAGGGCGGCTCCGTGGTCGATGGCCCAGGTGCGGCCGTGCCAGACGAGCAGGTTGGGGTTGGCCCAGGTGCGGTCGACGTTGGCGGTGTAGGCGTCGAGCCAGAGGATGGCACCGGCATCCTCGGCCGACGGGGGGCGCGAGCCGTCGTAGCCGAACGACCCCGGCAGGAAGTCGACGCCGAGGTTGCACCCCGGGCTGGCGTTGAGCAGGTCCTGCACCTCCTCGTCGGCCTCGTAGCGGGCGATCGCGCTGGGCAGGTCGACGACGGCCAGCCGGGGCGTCGGGATGTCGAGCCGCCGGGCCAGCTCACCGACGAGCACCTCGGCGACCAGCACCTTGCGGCCCTGCCCGGCGCCGGTGAACTTCACGACGTAGGTGCCGAGGTCGTCGGCCTCGACCAGCCCCGGCAGCGAGCCACCCTCGCGCAGGGGCAGGACGAAGCGCGTCGCGGTCACGGTCTCGAGCACGTCCGACAGGCTACGGGAGTGCCAGTAGGGTTTCGGGGATGAGCAGCGAGCAGCGACGACTGGCCGGTCGCTATGTCCTCGAGGCCCCCATCGGGCGCGGCGGCATGGGCGAGGTCTGGCGAGGCACCGACACGGTCCTGGGCCGGCAGGTGGCGGTCAAGACCATCGACCTGCGCTCCCTGCGCGACGAGTCCGGCGCCGCCCGGTTCGAGCGCGAGGCACGGGCGACCGCCGGGCTGAGCCACCCCAACGTGGTCACCGTGCACGACAGCGGTGTCGAGGGCGACACCGCCTACATCGTCATGGAGCTGCTGCCCGGGCCGAGCCTGGCCGACGAGCTCGCCGACGGGCCGCTGCCGGTCGACGAGGTGGTCGAGGTCGGCCGGCAGGTGGCCCTGCGCTCGACGCCGCCCACGCCCGCGGGCTCGTGCACCGCGACATCAAGCCGGGCAACATCGCGTATGCCGCCGACGGCCGGGTCCGCGTGCTCGACTTCGGCATCACCCAGCTCACCGAGTCCGACCGACTCCCAGGCGCTCACCGCCACGCACACGGTCATGGGCACCGCCGAGTACCTCGCGCCCGAGCAGGCCCTCGGCGGCCGGGTCGACGGGCGTGCCGACCTCTACGCCCTCGGCTGCGTGCTCTACGCCCTGCTCGCGGGGGAGCCGCCGTTCCGGGGCGCCACGCCGGTGGCCACGATGATGATGCACGCCAACGACCCGGTGCCCGACGTGCGGGTGCTGCGCCCGGACACCCCCGACTGGCTGGCCGACCTCGTGCACGGGCTGCTCGCCAAGGACGCCGACGCCCGCCCGGCCGGCGCGGCGAGCGTGGCCGAGGCGCTCTCGACCCGATCGGCGCTGGCCGGTGCGGCCACCACGGTGCTGCCCGCCGCCGGTGCCGCGACCACCCAGCGGCTGGATGCCGTGTCGCCGCCGCCCGTGGTGCCACCCCTGCCCCCGCGTGAGCCGGACCGCCCGGGGGTGTCGCCGTGGGTGTGGGTGCTCGCGCTCGTGGCCGCCGTCGCCATCGGCCTGCTGCTCTGGAACCTGCTGCGCGACAACGGTGCCGACCCGGTCCCCACGCCGAGCGCGACACCGAGCACCTCACAGCCCGCCGCGACCACGGAGGCGCCGCCCACCACGGAGGCACCGCCCACCACGCAGGCCCCGACTCCCACCCCCACGGCGACGCCGAGCCCGTCGCCGACCGCCGACCTGGCCGGTGACGTGGCGACCGCACTGTCGGCGTTCTCCGACGAGGTCGGCGTGCTGGAGCGCGACGGCATCCTCCCCCAGGACACCGCGAAGGTCCTCGACGACATCGTGCGCGACATCGAACAGGCGCTGCGCGCCGACGAGCCGCAGAAGGTCTCTGCCGAGACCGCAAAGCTCGTCGAGGAGTATGACAAGGCAGTTCAGGCGGGCGAGATCACGGCGGAGGCCAGCACCCGCCTCGACCCGCTCCTCGCCGACGTCGACGACGCCGTGAAGACGTACGCGGCGGGCTGACACCCCTGCTCGGGAAGGCGTCGTCCCCGTGTCGCACCGTGACATCCGATGCCGTGTCCCACCGTTTGACACCCGGTCGACCCTCCACCACAGTCGGGCGGAGGGCTCAGCAAGGGTGCTGGACGAGGGGTGGGGCAGATGCGCGTCGTGGTCGCGCGTGGGCACGGGGCCGGGGCAGGACGTCGGCGACGGCGCCGTGGGGCACCGCCTGGCCCGCGCTCGTGGCGGTCGCTCTGGCGGGCTTGTCGTCTCGCCGGCACCTTCGCGTACAAGGTGGCCCTGAACGGCAGCTGGGACGAGAACTACGGTGCGAACGGGGCACCCGGCGGGTCCGACATCCCGCTGCGCGCGCCGGGCGGGTCGGTGACGTTCACCTACAACCACAGCACGCACGTGATCACTGACGACGCGCCCCGTGCCCTCGGGGCCGAGTCCGGTGCGCACTGGCTCGAGAAGCGGGTCATCGCCTGGGACCTCCGCGACCACCCCGAGGCGCGCACCTACCGGCTCTACGCGGCGCCGGACGGCGGGATGACCGTCACCGACGGGCAGGTGGTCGGTGGGACCCCGCTGCCCTGACTCCCGAGCCCGACGGCCTGCCGGCGTCGTTGCGCCGGGAGTTCCCGCACCTGGCGGCCTTCGACGGCGCTGCGCCTGCCCCGGCTGTCGACCAGCCACGGTGGCCGGGCTGCTCAAGGGCCAGCTCGTCGTCGCGGCGTTCGACGCCGCCGGTGCGCTGGTCGACGCGACCGGGGTGCAGACCCCGGGGTCATCGACCAGGTGTACGCCGCTGCCCGGCGCAGCCAGCTGGGCGCGACCTGGCGTCGGGGCGCACCGAGCCTGGCGCTGTGGGCACCCACCGCGCGCAGCGTCACGGTGCACGTCTTCGCGACCGGTGGCGGTGACGCCCCGGCCCTGCGCAGCGTTCCGCTCCGCCGGGCCGCGAGCGGCGTGTGGTCGGTCACCGGCGAGCGCAGCTGGCAGAACAGGTACTACCTCTACGAGGTGGAGGTCTACGTGCCCGAGACCGACACGGTGGAGCACAACTGGGTCACCGACCCCTACAGCGTGGGCCTGTCGACGAACTCCGAGCGCAGCCTGCTCGTCGACCTGGACAGCCGGTCGGTGACGCCGCCCGGGTGGCAGGGGCTGCGCAAGCCGCGACCGGTCAGCCCGCAGGCGCAGTCGATCTACGAGCTGCACGAGCGCGACTTCTCGATCAGCGACCCCACCGTCCCGGCCCGGCTGCGCGGCACCTACGGAGCCTTCGCGGTCAGCTCGAGCCACGGGATGAAGCACCTGCGCGCACTCGCCGCGGCCGGCCTGACGACGGTGCACCTGATGCCGGTCAACGACATCGCCACCATCGAGGAGCGCCGCGACCAGCAGCAGGTGCCGAGCTGCGACCTGGAGTCGCTCCCACCGGCCGGCGAGCAGCAGCAGGAGTGCGTGATGGCCGTCGCCGGCCAGGACGGCTTCAACTGGGGGTACGACCCGCTGCACTACACGACCCCGGAGGGCTCGTACGCCACCGACCCCGACGGTGGTGCGCGGACCCTGGAGTTCCGCACCATGGTGGCCGGCCCTCAACCGGGCCGGCCTGCGCGTGGTGATCGACGTCGTCTACAACCACACCTCCGACTCGGGCCAGAGCGGGCGCAACAACCTCGACCGCATCGTCCCGGGCTACTACCACCGGCTCGACCCGCAGCTCGGGTCCGTGGAGACGTCGACGTGCTGCTCCAACACCGCGACCGAGCACACCATGATGGGCAAGCTGATGGTCGACTCGGTGCTCACCTGGGCCACGGACTACAAGGTCGACGGCTTCCGGTTCGACCTGATGGGCCACCAGCCCAAGGCGGCCATGGTCGAGCTGCGGCGGCGCCTGGACCGGCTGACCCTGCGGCACGACGGGGTCGACGGCAGGGGTATCTACCTCTACGGCGAGGGCTGGAACTTCGGCGAGGTGGCGAACGACGCCCGCTTCGAGCAGGCGACCCAGCTCAACATGGCCGGCACCGGCATCGGCACCTTCAACGACCGGCTGCGCGACGCCGTGCGCGGCGGCGGGCCCCTTCGACGACAACCCACGGGTGCAGGGCTTCGGCAGCGGGCTGTTCACCGACCCCAACGGCGACCCGGTCAACGGCACCCCCGACGAGCAGAAGGCGCGACTGCTGCTGGCCCAGGACCTGATCAAGGTCGGCCTCACCGGCAACCTGCGGGACTACACGTTCGTCGACCGCACCGGGTCGCAGGTCACGGGGCTCGCAGGTCGACTACAACGGCCAGCCCGCCGGCTACACCGCCGACGCCGCAGGAGGCGATCACCTACGTCGACGCCCACGACAACGAGACGCTCTACGACGCCCTGGCCTACAAGCTGCCGCCGACCACGTCGATGGCCGACCGGGTCCGGATGCAGACCCTCTCGTTGGGCACGACCGCGCTCGGGCCAGGGCGTGTCCTTCTGGCTCGCCGGCAGCGAGATGCTGCGCAGCAAGTCGCTGGACCGCAACAGCTACGACAGCGGCGACTGGTTCAACGTGCTCGACTACAGCCACCGCACCAACGGGTTCGCCCGCGGGCTGCCGCCGCGCACCGACAACGAGGGCAAGTGGGACTACATGCGGCCCCTGCTCGCCGACCCGGCCCTCGACCCCGACACCCCGCAGATCCTCAGTGCCGAGACGTTGGCGCGCGAGCTGCTCGAGATCCGCCGCAGCAGCCCGTTGTTCCGCCTGGGCAGCGCCCGGCTGGTGCAGCAGAAGCTGAGCTTCCCGAGCGGTGGGCCGGACCAGACGCCCGGCGTCATCGTGATGCACATCGACGACACGGTCGGGCCGGACGTCGACCGCGACCGCAAGGGGATCGTGGTCGTCTTCAACGCGTCCGACCGGGCCACCACCCAGCGGGTGCCGGGCGCGGCCCGCGCCGGGTACCGCCTCCATCCCGTGCAGGCCACCGGCAGCGACCCCGTCGTGCAGTCCGCCGCGTACGACGGCAGCACCGGCGAGTTCACCGTGCCGGCAC
>CAWDXP010000020.1:0-200039 GCA_963806295.1 uncultured Actinomycetota bacterium
CGGTCTGCAGGTCTTCGCACTGATGACCGGCCAGATCACCAGGCGCGAGAGTGTGGCTCGACAGCGAATCGCAGAGGTGCACGGGAGCCTGCGCGCGGCCCACGCGGATCTCGCGAGGGCACACTCCGAGCTCGAGGCGGCGCAGGCCCAGCTCGCGGAGAAGAGCCGAACCGAGGAGCGACTGCGGATCTCCCGGGACCTGCACGACCTCGTCGGCCACCAGCTGAGCGCACTCGCCCTCAACCTGGAGGTCGCCGCGCATCTGGTTGACGGTCCGGCCGACGAACAGGTTGAGCGCTCGCGACTCATCGCCAAGGAACTGCTCGCCGATGTGCGCACGGTGGTCGGACGCCTTCGGGAGGAGGCACACCGGACGTGCGGGCTGCGATCGCCGATGTCGCCGCACATATTCCGAGACCTACCGTGCACACGATGTCCCGGAGTCTTGAGCTCGGTTCCGTCCGCCGCCGTGCGGGATGCCCTCGTGCGTAGCGTCCAGGAGGCCCTGACCAACAGCGTGGCGTCACTTCGAGGCCGGCAATGTCTGGGTGGGAGTTGCGCCAGACGGAGTCCGGGCTCGAGGCCGAGATCC
Organism: uncultured Actinomycetota bacterium; assembly: GCA_963806295.1. Taxonomy (GTDB): domain Bacteria; phylum Actinomycetota; class Actinomycetes; order Actinomycetales; family Dermatophilaceae; genus Fodinibacter. The sequence continues at coordinate 593 of CAWDXP010000020.1, forward strand.
ACGACGACGGGCGCGGCGCCCGGTCGTGACTCCCGGCAACGGGTTCACGGGCATGCGCGAGCGCGTCGAGGCGCTCGGTGGGACGGTAGCCCTCGACGGCAGGGACGGCTTCCGCGTCGCGATCACGGTGCCGCTGAACACCGAGTCGCCAACGAAACGGTCTGCGGTGCCATGATCCGCGTGGCGTACTCGTCGACGACCAGACGCTCGTGCGTGAGGGCATCCGGAGTCTGTTGGCTCTCGCCGAGGATGTTGACGTCGTCGGCGAGGCCCCTGACGGCTGGACGGCGCTGGACGTCATCGCCGCAACGCGTCCGGACGTCGTGCTCCTCGACCTGCGGATGCCCGTCCTCGACGGAATCGGCACCCTCAGGAATCTCGCTGGGGCTGAACACCGCCCGGCCGTCCTCGTCCTCACGACCTTCGACGACGACGAGCAGGTCCTGGCCGCGCTCCACGAAGGGGCGCAGGGCTATCTGCTGCAGGACGTCACCCTTGAGGCGCTCCTCGAGGCGATCCGCACCCTGGCAGGGGGTGGTCAGCACTCCAGCCGGTCAGTCAGCGCAGGACTGGTGCACCGCTGGCCGCCGGCGCCAAGAGCCAGGAGCCGTCCCGGCCAGAGGCCCTCACCGGGCCGTGGACCTCGACGTCCTGCGTCTGATGGCCGCCGGCTGGTCCAACCGGGAGATCGCGGCGGGTCTGCACCTGGCGGAGGGACCGTGAAGTACCACGTCTCGTCGATCCTGCTCAAGCTCGACGTGCGCGACCGCACCCGCGCCGTCCTGCGAGCCCTCGACGCCGGCCTGGTGGGAAACGTCCCGGCTGACGAGTTCGGGCTGGACGTCGGCTCGTCAAGTAGGCCGCGTATTGGGCGGTGTCCCAGGCGACGACTCCACGATTCCTGTGACCACGTCGTGGCCAGGCCCCGCCACCGACAACGGGTTCGAATCATTGAAGCCCCCGAACGGGGTTCTCCGACGCACAAACGGGGGGACGGACTGGTGGGCCTACTTGGTGTTCCCCGGGACAGGGAGGCAACGTTTCTCACGGCGCTACGACGAGGCAGAGTTGGGCGCAATGCCGGTCAGCAGGTGCCCATCACCACTGCGCCGGCGGGGTCGTGGTGATGGGGACCATTCGGAGGTGCTGGTTCTCGCTGGTGAAGCACTCGCAGTTGTGGTCGCATGGGCTGTCGCAGGTGCACGGGCAGATATGGCACTGCGCACAGGTCTCGTTCACTGAGCTCATCTCTTGTTGGTTGTTCGTGGTCGCCGTCCGGTAGCCACCAGGTGGGGGCGAGTGGGTCAGAGCAGGTTGAGCTGGCCCCACTTCTGCGTGTGCTCCAGGTCGTGGGCCGCTGCCGCTGCCACCACGACGGTGGCGAGGAGGTGGTCGCGGGTGAGGAGGCGGGAGCCGCGGGCTCTACCTGGCCCCAGAACCACTGGTCATGCGCGTCAGGGTTGAGGACCCCCGGCTCGCACTGGTCGTTCTCGGTGAACGCTTCGTCTGCCATGTCGCACTCTCCTTGACCGATGGGACGAGCCCGGGCTTCTGATTCGCGTCAGCGACCCGGTGCCGGTGGCGCACCCGGGCCGGACCCGAGAGCGACGTGATCGCACAGGTCGTCGAGGGAGTGGTAGTGCCGGGTGCGGGGCAGTGCGCCCACGTGCCACAACAGCCGCGAGGGGGCGCGCCGGCGCAGCAGCGCCGCGAGCACGTCGTCGGGCTGGGCAGGAAAGCGCACCTGGCCGCAGCGATTCTCGGAGCTGCGTCAGGTCGGTTTCCAGACAGGTACCCGCCTTGGGCAGAACTCTCATAGATTTCCCCCTCCTCCCGCGCCGAATGCGCCGCGGATGGTGTAGGCACCGTACCCCTGCTGCGGCACGGGCGCGAACGGGCGGTGGGCGCGCCCTCGTCACGCCCTGGGGGTCGACCCTGCGTTCTGTGGGGTTGTCGACCGTGCACGGATCGTCTCTGCTCAGCTCCTCGCGGCATCGACGCGCCGTCCGCGGTCAACTCCTTAACCAGCACTCGTAGCGCGGTACCACCGGCGCCAAAGTTCTGGGCCCCTGGCGCGGCGAGGGCCGCAAGCCAACGGATGTTGTGCCCCGTTCACAGGCTGCGTCTCGCATCCGGTCAACAGTCGGGTGCCAGCAGTGCGCCGCCAAGGCGTGGTGGGCAGAGATCGCCCCGTACCCAGGAGGCCTGCCTCCCGTGGAGGCATGGACATGCCTAGCCAGCGCGGTAGACACTGTCCGTCATGCGGGCTGAACGCCTCGTGTGCGTGGTCGGTTTTCCATACGTGGCATCGGTTCCGCCGTGACGGCCTGGACATGCGCGAGTGCAAGCGGTGCGGCTATCTGGTCCGACACGACGCGGACCCCCCTCGCATGATGGGTGGCGACGGCGGGCTCTAAACGCCGAGCCCGGATCGCGCGGTCGTTTGGAGTCGGGACGCGGATTCGGAGTTGCGTCTCTGTAGCCGCAAGCAGGCCGTTCGTGGCGACGACATCTATGACGTCGCGCTGCCGACAACCGCTGCGCTTGGCGCCGGTGCCATTTGGGTTGTCGTCACTCAGCGAGGATGGCGGCCGGGACTACGCCGAGCAGCCAGTCCAAGACTTGCCCGGCGGTCCATCCGCGGTCTTGGGTGAGTTGTACCCAGATGCCGTCTCCGCACAGGGTGAGCAGCACGTCGGTCGCTGTGTCGACCGTGAGGCCGTTGCCCAGGGCGCCCCGCTCTGCTGTGAGCTCGACGACGCGTTGGTAGCCGGCGCGTTGGAGCAAGTCGTGTTTGGCGTGGACTGCGCGAACCTCGTCGTCGGTGGCAGCGGCGGCCCGGACCACCTCGGATACCGGAGCCGCCCGGTCCAGTAGCGGTGCCGCGCCGCGCACGAACCCTTCGAGTACCGCTGCGGCGGTGGGCGCGGTGGCCATGGCGTCCCACCACGCGGACGCCTGCGGGTCCTCCGGTGCATCTGGCCCGAGGACGCGGTCGTCGATGACAGCGCTCACCAGGTCGGCCTTGGTGTGGAAGACGAAGTAGACCGTCTGTGTGGCCACGCTCGCACGGGTCGCGATGGAGGCAATCGTCGCACCGTGGTAGCCGCGCTCGACGAACTCCGCATGCGCTGCGTCGAGGATTGCCCGCCTGGTGCGTACGGCTCGCGCGCGCCGGGGGGACGCCTTGACGGTGCTCACACCCCGCAGCATACTCAGCACTACACTAGAGCGACGCTCTAGTGTAGTGATTGGGTTTGGAGGGCCACATGTTCGTCGTCGATAGCGCCGTGGAGATCCAACGGCCGGCTCTCGAGGTTTTCGACTTCGTGGCCGACATGACCAACGCCCCCTCGTGGCAGTTGGGCCTGCACCGCGTGGAGCGCATCCCGCCCGGTCCGGTCAAGGTGGGCAGTGAGCACGTCTTCGAGCGACGCTTCGCCGGCCGGACGCTGAAGTCGCGCAACCGGATCACTGAGCTGCACCCGCCGTCTCGGATCGCCTTCGAGATCCCGTCCGGGTGGATCAGCGGGCGAGCCGCGTACGAGGTGACCCCCATCGAAGGTGGAAGCAGGGTAGGTTGCCGGATGGAGTTTCGAACCCGGGGTCTGGCTCGACTCGTGGAGCCGCTGCTCGAACGCGCCCTCGGCCGCGACAGCCGGCGCGACGACCAGCGTCTGAAGGCCGTCCTCGAGGGACGCGCGAGGACCACCAGAGCACCGACCATGCAGCCCCCATCGCGCACCCGCACCGGCGAGCCCGGCTGGGATGCCCGCCGTTCCGCACTTCCGGCGGGCGATTCCTGACCATGACCACTGCAAGGGGCAAGGCTGATCGTGATCAGAACGCGGAAAGGCGATCTCCGACGCAACCAGCCCAGACCACGAGGCGGGCTGCCGGTTTCGTCAGCGCGTTCCTGGGGGTGGGCTTCGGCCTCCCGTGTGTCTTCGGGATCCGCTACTTCGCCCAAACCGGGCAGGTCTGGACCTTCATGGGTTTCCCGACCTACGGCGACGGCCCGTTTGAAACGATCGGTCTGGCGACCACCACCGCACTCTTGGTGGGGTTCCTCCTGGTCTGCATCGCCGAGGTCGCACTCGCCGTGATGCTCTGGACCGATGCGCGACATGCGGCGGCACTCAGCTACGCACTCCTGCCGTTCGAGTTCGGGTTCTGGATCGGATTCGCGCTGCCCTTCGGACCGCTGCTCGGCATTGTTCGGACGGCTCTAGTCTTCTTGGCCTACCGAAACGATGGGCGCCCCCGACAGCCGCACGAAGGGCAGCGCCCGCAGCCGGCACGACCGCGGTAGCTCGCCGGGTGCGCCGCCGAATCTGCGTCACATCGCCGCGAGTTGGGCGTCGGGGGTGGGGTGGTCCAGATAGACCCATTAGCTAGTTGCGACCCGGCAGCGCGGCCTCGATGATGCGGGCGGCGGCGGCCGCGCCGTCTTCGCCCTCGTACTGCTCGCGCACCCTCGTCGCCGCGTTGCGGTAGGCCGGGTCGTCGAGGATCCGCCGCACGGCGGTCAGGAATGCCGGCTTCGACACGTGCTTGGGTGAGAATGCGATCGCGTTGCCCTGTCGCTGGCAAACGCGCACGTTCCATGTCTGTTCAGGTTGCAGGCCCATCCCGACGAACGGGATGCCCGTCGCGCAGGCGGTCTGCACGGTTCCCTGCCCACCGTGAAGCACGGCCGCGTCGACCAGTCCGCCGAGCAGGTGCGCGGGCAGCAGGTCGGTCACGTGGATGTTGGGTGGCACCACGTCGCCAGGCTCCAGATAGTGCCGGATGGGCGCGAGGACATTGATCGGCAGAGCGCCCAACTGGGTCGCGGCGGCCAGCGCCAGCTCGCGCCGGGCCGACGAGCCCAGACCCAGGTAGATCAGCGGCTCCGGGGCGGCTGCCAGCGCGCGCACGAGTCCGGGCACCTCGCCGCCGAGGTGCGCGAAGATCGGCCCGACGCGCTGGTAGTTCTCGGGTAGCGCGAAGTCGTCGAGCTCCCAGGGCATGACCGTGACGAGGTTGACGTCGGCCTCCAGCAGCGAGGCGACCGTCCGCAGCGGCGCGACACCGTTGGCGTGAGCCACCGCCGACAGCGCGCGCGGCGCGAGGGGGGCCCGGGTGTAGACCCACCGGAACGCGGCGGTCGCGATGCGGTCAGCAGTGCCGGCGATCGGTCCCTCGCCAGCGACGAACCGGAATCGGCGCACCTGGCGGACCTGCGGGCCAGTCAGCGCGAAGGGCACGGGGTAGTACAGCGGCACACCCTCGGCACGAGCCGAGATCATGGAGGTGACGTTGCTGCCGATCACGACCGCCGCAGCCCGGTGCTGGCGGATCATCCGTCTCTCGGCCGCGACGCGCGCGGCGACCAGCTCGCGCGTGAAGGGACTGCGGATCGCCTTGCCCTGGTCGAAGTCGATCGCTCGCTGGCGCTCCGGCGCCGACCACGAGGGTGCGCTCGGGTGGTACTCGAAGCCGGCCTCGCTGATCAAGTGCACGAAGTCGTCCTCGTAGCCCATGAACACCGCCCGATGGGCGGGGTCGAGTGCCCGGGCGACCTCGATCATGCGCGTGGTCTCCGCGAGGTTGAAGGTAACGGGGCAGAAAAGCACACTGGCCACAGTTCCAGTCAATCAGGCTCCGGAAGCCGATGGACGCACCCCCGGGATGGGAGCAGCACGTGCTCGCCCAAGACCCCGGCGTGCGATCGCACGTGGCGGGCAGCACGAAGCCGGGCCGGGATCACCCGACTGGCCCCATGACCCCTTCCGCCGCCTGTTCGCCCGCCTTTGGCGGCATGTGCCTGTGGCTGCAGCGCTGGCTCATGGCGTACACCAGAGCGCATTTGCGATCTTCCAACCGTCGCGGGTGCGGATCAGGTGCAAGTACTCGTAGTACGGCTCCGAGGAGACGAGCACAGAAGCGATGTCGTGCCTTACGTCGAATACCTCGACCTCGATCGTCCGGTCAGCCAGACCACTCGCGACCTGTACGCCCTCGCCCTCGCCGGTCCAGCTGATCATCTGCTTGGCCGTGACGTACGAGAGCGTGGAGACCTGACCCTCGGGAGATGACCGCTTGACGAGATCGCCGTGGAGGGCTCGCTCCATGCGCGACACGTCACCGTCGAACCACCCATCGAAGTAGTCGTGAACCGTCGCAACGATGAGTGTCGTGTCGCTGTCCATGACGGTTCCCCTCGTGCAGCCAAGCGCGGCCATGCGGCCGCCTCAAACACTATTCGCTGCCGCCGGATCAACGCCCGTATTGGAGCGCCCTCGTCGGCCTGAGAGCAAGGCTTGGCCCGCGTCACGCTTGTGCTGTGGCTTCAGACGTCCGCCCTGCCGCGGCTAGAACAAGGCGACCTGCCTACGTCTCCCCGGTCGAGCCTCCGGATCGAGCTATCTCAGCGCGATGGCAGAGGGGGCGCCCGGGTCTCGATAGCGGCGCTAATGCGGCGAAGAGGGTCGTGGTGCCTTCCTCTCGGGTGAGGAGCGCCATGGTGAACGATGCATAGTCGCTGCATCCGAACATAAGAAGACCCCCGAACTGGCGTTTCCGCAGTTCAGGGGCTTCTTGGGGGTGCTCCCCCGGTTGGACTCGAACCAACAACCTGCCGATTAACAGTCGGCTGCTCTGCCAATTGAGCTACAGGGGAAAGGCTGCCGCGGGATCGCCGCAGCAGCGCCCGGCAACGATAGCAAAGGGAGCACCCAGGTCCGAAAACGGGTGCGCCTCCCCGGTGTCAGCTCAGGCCCACCTGCTCGCGCACCCGCGCCAGGCCGGCCTGCACCTGCTCGGAGACGCCGGGGTCGGTGCTGCGGACCCCAGGCCCGAGCAGCGCCTGGCTGAGCAGGGCCCGGGTGGCGAGGTCTTCGCGCACGACCACGCGGGCGGTGCGCCGGTTGCCGAGGTCGATGGCCTCGGAGAGCACCACGGACGCCTGCACCCGCTCGCGCAACGTCTCGGGCAGCGACCCCGGGTCGGCCAGCACGAACCGCGCCGGCCGCTCGCCGTCGACCCAGGTGACGCGCAGCGAGCCGTCCTCGCCGCTCCACAGGCCGGCATCCACGAGGTGCCACGGCCGCGACAGCGTGACGGTGGGGCCGTCGGGGCCGGGCGCCACGGCATACAGGCGGTGCCGGCCGGCGACGACGGTGACGCCGCTGCCGTCCTCGACCGCCCACGCCAGCAGCTTCTCGTGCTCCTCGGGCGCGATCGCCGCGGCCACGTCGGCGGGCACGGCGGGGCGGCGCAGGCCCGACCACTCCAGCCTCACGACGAGAGCCGTTCGCGAAGGGCGACGCGCTCGAGCTCGAGGCGGTGCAGGGCCATGGTGCGCTCCCGGAGGTCGGCGGGGTCGGAGTCGGGGTCGTTCTGCACGCGGCGCACCGAGGCCATCGCGTCGGCGATCAGCCGGCCGAGCTGGGCGTCGCGCACCCCGACGACGAGCGAGTCGAGGTAGCGCTGCGGGGGCAGGCCGGAGGAGGAGTCGAAGCGGGTGGGCAGCGGGGCGACGGACAGCTCGGAGACCAGGCCGCGCACGGCCAGCGGGGCGGCCTCGCCGACGGCAGCCACCCAGGCGGCGGTCGAGGCCTTGCGGGCGGTGGGGGCGGCGATGCGGATGCCGTCGAGCACGGCCCGGTGCGCGGGCGCCACGAACGCCTCGGGCCGCAGCGAGTCGACGGCCTCGTCGGTGAACTGCTGGGGGTACTGGATGAGCGCCTGGAGCAGCTGGCGCTCGGTGAAGACCACCGGGTCGCGCAGGTCGGGCACCGGCAGCGGGGCCGCCTCGCCGGGCGCCGGCTCGGGCACCTCGTCGGTGCCGGCCGGGGAGTGCCGGGGGTCGGCCGCCTCGTCGTGGCGCACCCGCCCGGCCTTCTTCACCTCGGCCGCCATCTGCTCGACCTCGAGGCCGAGCCAGCCCGAGACGGTGCGGGTGTACTCGGGGCGCAGGCTGGTGTCGCGGATCGAGCCGATGATCGGGGCGACGGCCTTCATCGCCTGCACCCGCCCCTCGGCGGTCTCGAGGTCGAAGCGGCGGATGGTGGTGCGCACCGCGAACTCGAACATCGGCACGGCGTCGTCGACGAGGGCGCGCACCGCGGCATCCCCCTTGGCGATGCGCAGCTCGCACGGGTCCATGCCGTCGGGGGCGACGGCGACGAACGACTGCGCGGCCCAGCGCTGGTCCTCGCCGAACGCCTTCATCGCGGCCTTCTGGCCGGCGGCGTCGCCGTCGAAGGTGAAGATGACGCGGGCCTGGGGGCCGTCGGTCTCGTCGCGCATGATGCGGCGCAGGATCTTGATGTGCTCGATGCCGAAGGCCGTGCCGCAGGTGGCCACCGCGCCCTCGACGCCGGACAGGTGGGCCGCCATCACGTCGGTGTAGCCCTCGACGACGATCGCCCGGCGCTCGGTGGAGATCGCCTTCTTGGCGGCGTCGAGGCCGTAGAGCACCTGCGACTTCTTGTAGATCGGCGTCTCGGAGGTGTTGAGGTACTTCGCGGCGATCCGGTCGTCGTCGAAGAGCCGCCGCGCGCCGAAGCCGACGGTGTCGCCGGTGGTGTCGCGGATCGGCCAGACCAGGCGCCCGCGGAAGCGGTCGTAGAGGCCGCGGCTCCCCCGCCCGGACAGCCCGCCGGTCACCATCTCGTCCTCGGTGAAGCCGCGCTCGCGCAGGTGCCGGCTCAGCGCCTCGCCGCCCTGCGGGCGCGAAGCCGATGCCGAACCGCTCGGCCGCCGCGCCGTCGAAGCCGCGCTCGCGCAGGAAGTCGCGGCCGACCCGGGCGTCGGGCTTGCCGGTGTCGAGCAGCAGCGCGGCGTAGAACTCCTGGGCCACCCGGTGGGCCTCGATGAGCCGCGACCGCTTGCCGAGCGACATGCCGCCCTCGCGGGGGCCGCCGCCCTCCTCGTAGCGCAGCTCGATGCCGAGCTTGGCGGCGAGCCGCTCGATGGACTCGGTGAAGGTGAGGTGCTCGACCTTCTGCACGAACGAGATGACGTCGCCGCCCTCGCCGCAGCCGAAGCAGTGGTAGCTGCCGACGGTCGGGCGCACGGTGAAGCTCGGGGTCTTCTCGTCGTGGAAGGGGCACAGGCCCTTGAGCGAGCCGACGCCGGCCGGGCGCAGCGTGACGTGGTCGCGCACGACGTCCTCGATGGACGTGCGCTCCTTGACCGTCGCGATGTCCTCGGCCCGGATCCGACCCGCCACTGACCCTCCTTCTCGGCTCTCGTTCGGCTGTCCCTCGACTGTGCGCGAGTCTAGGTCGTCGCCGGGCGGCACCAGCGTCGGTGCAGGTCGAGCGCGCGCACGTCGGTGAGCGAGGCGACCTGGTCGACGAGCGCCCGCAGCGCGGCGGCATCGCCGTCGGCGGCGTCCCAGTCGTGGCGCAGGTCGGGGTCGAGCCGGTCGGGGTCGGCCTCGAAGGCCGCGACGAGCTCGGCCACCACCTCGCGCTGGCGCACGTGCAGGGCCACCCGCTCGGCGGCGTGCATGACGTAGTGGGCCGCCACCGCCTTGAGCACGGCGCACTCGGCGCGGGCCTCGCGGGGCACGACGAGCCGCCCGCCGTGCCGGGTCAGCGGCCCGGGCCCGTGCTCGGCGCGGGTGGCCTGCTCGACGGCCACGACGAAGCGCCCGATGAGGCGGGAGGTCATGTCCTTCAGCGCCGCCAGGGCCGGGCGCGAGCCGTCGTAGGAGTCGGGCACCGCACCGGTGGCGAGCAGCCGCTCCAGCGCCTCGGCCAGCTCGCCGGGGGTCAGCCCGGGCTCGTAGACCTCCCCCGCCACCGCGAGCACCGCCTCGACGTCGGTGCGCTCGCGCAGGAGGCGCGGGTCGAGCCAACCGGACGCCACGGCATCCTCGACGTCGTGCACCGAGTAGGCCACGTCGTCGGACCAGTCCATGACCTCGGCCTCGACCGAGCGGCGGCCCTCCGGGGCGCCGGTGCGGAACCAGTCGAAGACCTCGAGGTCGTCGTCGTAGACGCCGAACTTCATCGTGGGGTGCGGGCGCGCGGCCGCGGCGCCAGGGGTACTTCGTGGCGGCATCCAGGCTGGCCCGGGTGAGGTTGAGCCCGGCCGGGCGACCGTCGGGGTGGGCGCGCTTGGGCTCCAGCCGGGTCAGGATGCGCAGGGTCTGGGCGTTGCCCTCGAAGCCGCCGATGCCGGCCGCGACGGCATCGAGCGCGGTCTCGCCGTTGTGCCCGAACGGGGGGTGGCCGAGGTCGTGCGCGAGGCAGGCGGTGTCGACGACGTCGGCGCTGCAGCCCAGGGCGGCACCGAACTCGCGGCCGATCTGGGCGACCTCGAGGGAGTGGGTGAGCCGGTTGCGCACGAAGTCGTCGCTGGCGGGCTGCACGACCTGGGTCTTGGCCGACAGGCGGCGCAGGCTCGCCGAGTGCACCAGCCGGGCACGGTCGCGGGCGAAGTCGTCGCGGTCGGCCCGCTTGTGGGCGGGGTCCTCGGCGACCCAGCGCTCGCGGTCGGCCACGGTGTAGGTGTCGTGAGCGGGGTAGGTCACGCGCTCACCCTAGGCGGGCCGCCTCCGCCGCCGCTGCGGCCCGCTCGACCCACTTGGGCTGCGATGCCGTAGCGCTGGCTCTTGATCATCCGGCCGTTGGCGCAGTCGTCGACGAGCTGGGCCATCCGGGAGTCGCGGGTCTTCTCCTGCTTGGCCGTGACCACCCAGTTGGTGGCGAGCTTGCGGTAGGTGGGGGTCGCGACCTCCCAGAAGGCGGTGGCGGCCGGGTCGGCGGCCAGCTGCGCGGCGTAGTGCTCGGGCAGCTCGCGGTCGCGGTTCTCGTAGGCGTAGATGCCCGAGCGGTCGTCGCGGCGGCGCTCGAACGCGGCCAGGCCGCTGGGCTGCATCCGGCCCTGGGCGGTGAGCTCGGCGACGGCGTTGATGTTGATCGTCGACCAGTTGCTGGTCGGCTTGCGCGGAGTCCAGCGCTGGCGCCTCGTGTGCTCGTCGATGCCCTGCGCCATGCTGTCGATCCAGCCCCAGCACAAGGCTTCCCGGACCGCGGCCTCCCAGGTGAGGCCGGCCTGGGGGTGGCCCTTGCGGTAGAAGCCCATCCACAGCTCGGTCTCGGTGTCGTGGTGGGCGGCGAGCCAGCGACCGAACTCCGCGGCATCGGCGAAGAAGAGCGCGGGCCGCTCGGGCGTGCCGCCGGGAGTGCCGATCTGGGCTGCCATGGGGCCACGCTAGCGGCGGCCTCCGACACCCGGGAGGCGCTCCGACGCACCGAGGATGCCGGGCGGAGGACGCCCCGGTCCCCTGTTCGATGGACCCGCCGGGAGGGTTGCCTTCCTAGACTGCCTGACATGGACCGCAGACACCTGAGCTTCATCGCCCTGGCGATCACCATGCTCTACGGCGCGAGCTTCGCCGTCTTCGACGAGACGCCGCAGGGCTATGCGGCGATCGGCGGGGTCGTCGTGGCGCTCGGCTGGATCGCCGTGGGGGTCTTCGGCAAGGACACGCAGCACGCGCGCGACGACGAGGGCCCCCAGGACCGGCCGGTCTCGTGACAGGGGTGGGAGATATCGGTGCCCTGGCCCCGATATCTCCTACCGTTCCCGGGGCTCATGCTGCGACGACCCGTCGGGCCGCGCATCCCGGCCCGCAGACCCGGATCGACTCCCGGTAGCCGCGCGCCCGGAGCGCTGCATGCACGTCGACGGCCAGCTCGCACGGAGCACCCTCGACGTCGACCCACCCGGCACGCAGGGTGACCCGGCCGGTGCCGGCGGCCCGACGGTCCCGAGTGCGATCGGTCGCCACGAACTCCCCCTCGTGGCCGAGCCGGCCGTCGACCTCGACCACGACGAGCCACGCCTCGTACTCGAAGTCACGCCGCCGGATGCCGTCTCGCACCTGCATGGCCGCCCGCGGCAGCCCGTGTGGCTCCTCGACCCGTCGCACGTACGAGACCTCCATGAGGCTCTCGGCGCCGTCGGCGACGACTCCCAGGGCCACCGTCAGGATGTGTCGGTGGCGGTGTCGCGCCCTCCCGTCGAGTGCCTCGGCGAGGGAGGCGGCTGTCGTCCGCCGCTTCTGGACCCATCGGGCGGCCGTCGCGACCGCCTCCCGCCACTCCACACCCCGCACGTCAGCCAGGTCGAGGACGGTCTGCTCGGCACGGGTCACCGGCAGCCCCTTGCGGCGCACCACGTCGAGCCCGACGTGCCTGCGGAACCTGGTGCCGGTTAGCCGGGTCACGGCGCGGCCCGCCGGAACCGCGACAGTGATGACGGGGGGCGCGGTGGTGGTGACCCCGTGGAGGTACTCAGCGCACCCGAGGCTCAGGGCACAGCCATCGCCACCGCGGAGCACCGCGGCATGGGCGCGGCCGAGCCAGTCGAGGTCGCCGGTCTGCGCGAGGTAGAGCCCCTGCCCGATGCGGCTCCACCGGCCCGGACGCCACTCGCCACCGGATGGCGTCGTCGGTGAGGCCCGCCGTCGCGTGCCTGAGCGGTCGAGCACACGCCGTGCTGCGACCGGATCAGCGCCTCAAGGTCCATCCCCCGAGCGTGCCCGATCCGCGTCGACGAGGTCGGGCGTCATCCACAGGCCCGCGTCGGCACAAGGGTCGGAGATATCGGTGCCATGCACCCCGATAAGTCCCACCCTTGACGCCCGCTCAGCCGCCGGAGACGCTGAGCTCGGCCTGGGCGACCTGGGCCCGCTGCGCCTCGTCGAGCTCGCGCGAGCGCAGCCAGTTCTCGGGCAGGGCCACCACCCGCGGCGAGCCGGCCCGGCCGCGCTGCCCCTCGGCGGCCTCGCCCGGCCACGGCGCGTCGAGGTCGAGCGTGCCGATCAGGTCGTCGAGCGCCTGCAGGCTGTCGACCAGGGCCAGCTGGTGGCGCACCGTCGACCCGGCCGGGAAGCCCTTGAGGTACCAGGCGATGTGCTTGCGGATGTCGCGGCAGGCCCGGCCCTCGTCGCCGTCGTAGAAGTCGACGAGGTATGCCGCGTGCCGGCGCAGCGTGGCCGTCACCTCGCGCAGCCCGGGCTGCACGCGCGCCGACGACCCGGCGAAGGCCGCCGCGAGGTCGGTGAACAGCCACGGCCGCCCGAGGCACCCGCGCCCGACGACGACCCCGTCGCAGCCGGTCTGCCGCACCATCTCCAGGGCGTCCTCGGCCGACCAGATGTCGCCGTTGCCGAGCACCGGGATCGACGTGACGGCCTCCTTGAGCCGGGCGATCGCCGACCAGTCGGCCTGCCCCGAGTAGGCCTGGGCCGCGGTGCGCCCGTGCAGCGCGACCGCCGCCACGCCCTCGCCCTCGGCGATCCGCCCGGCATCCAGGTAGGTGACGTGGTCGGCGTCGATGCCCACCCGCATCTTCACGGTGACCGGCACGGCATACGGCGACGCCTCGCGCACCACGGCCGCGACGATGCCGCGGAACAGGTCGGTCTTCCACGGCAGGGCCGCCCCGCCGCCCTTGCGGGTGACCTTGGGCACCGGGCAGCCGAAGTTGAGGTCGATGTGGTCGGCGCGGTCCTCGGTGACCAGGATGCGGGCGGCCAGCCCGGCGGTGACCGGGTCGACGGAGTACAGCTGCACCGAGCGGGGGTTCTCGTCGGGGTCGTGCGAGATGAGCCGCATCGTCTCGGGCGTGCGCTCGACCAGGGCCCGGGTCGTGACCATCTCGGACACGTAGAGGCTGGTCGCCCCGGACGCGCCGCCGGCCTCGAGCCCGGCCGTGCCGTACTCGCGGCAGAGCCGCCGGAAGGCCCGGTTGGTGATGCCGGCCATCGGCGCCAGCACCACGGGCGACTCGACGACGTGCCGCCCGATGTGCAGCGGCGGCAGCACCGGGCGTCGGAGCCGAGGTCGGGGCAGCGGGTGGTGGCGGTGAGGGCGGACATGGTGACCCATTCTCCCCCGACTACGTGTGGTGCTGTGGCACCGCAGCCGTCCGAAGGCCCCTGGGGCACCGACGGTGTGCGCGCCACCTGGGTGGGGCACTCGACCGTGCTGCTCGAGCTCGGCGGGCTGCGCATCCTCACCGACCCGCTCCTGCGCCGCCGCCTCGGCCCGCTGCGCCGGCGCCGCGACCTGCCGGTGCAGCAGCACGTCGACGACGTCGACGTCGTGCTGCTCAGCCACCTGCACCACGACCACGCCGACCTGCCCTCGCTGCGCCGCCTCGGCCACGTGCCGGTCGTCACCGACCCCGCCAACCTCCCGTGGCTCGACAAGCACAAGCTCGAGCCGGGCGAGGCGTTCGCCGACGGCTGGCACCCGGTCGGCCCCGGCGTCGAGGTGCTGCTGGTGCGCGCCGACCACGAGGCCCGCCCGATGCCGCACCGCCCCAACGGCGCCACCGGGATGCTGCTGCGCGGGGGCGGCGTCGTCGTCTGGTTCGCCGGCGACACCTCGCTGCACCCCGACATGGCCCGGCTGCCCGAGCTGGCCGGCGCCCCGGTCGACCTCGCCCTGCTGCCCGTCGGCGGCTGGGGCCCGCGACTGTCCCCCGGCCACATGGGGCCGGCCGAGGCCGCCGAGGCCACCGCGCGCTCCGGGGCCCGGCACGTCATCCCGATCCACTACGGCACGCTGCACCCGTCGGGCTGGCCGACGTCGAAGCTGGAGTGGACGACCGACCCCGGTCACCAGTTCGTCGAGGTGCTCCCCGAGTGGAGCGACGCCACCGCGCACGTGCCGCCGGTGGGTGGCGCGGTCATGATCCCGCCGGAGCACGCGCTGCGCTGAGCAGCTCCCACAGGGCGGCCGCCGTCTCGTTCGGGTGGGTCAGCGGGAAGACGTGCAGCCCGCGCGGCACCGTGACGACGTGCACCCAGCGGGCCGACCGGGCGGCGCGGGCGAACCGCCGCGCGTCGACCCGCAGCTGGTCGAGCTGGCCGTTGACGAGCAGCACCGGCGCGGTCACCTCGGCGAGCATCTCGGGCCGGCACAGGCCCATCACGCCCGCCCACGCGGCCGGGATGCCGTCGAAGCCGTAGCCCGCCTCCTTGATCACCGCCGCGAGCTCGGGGGGCAGCAGGGCGTCGAACTCCCGGTCCATGGCGCGCGACATCCGGTCGACCCCGAGCCGGCCCTCGACCCGGGCGATCGCCCGGTAGAGCGCCGCCCCCGGGCCGGCCGGCACCGCCGAGGCCCCCAGCAGCGCGAGGCCGGCGAGCCGCTGCGGGTGCTCGGAGGCCCACGCCATCGCGAGGTAGCCGCCCAGGCTGTGCCCGGCGAGCACGACCGGCACCCCGGCATCCCCGCCCTCGACCGCCTCGGTGACGACCGCGAGCGCACCCTCCCAGGTGAACACCTCGCCGCGCCGGGTGCCGTGCGCCGGCAGGTCGGGCAGCACCAGGTCGACGTCGGGCCCGAGCAGCGCGGCATACCGCGTCCACTGCGCGCCGCTCAGCTGGGAGCCGTGGAGCAGGACGAGTCGCACGGGTGCTGCCACGCCCGACATCCTCCCGCAGGGCGTCCGCGGCCCCGGTGGTTGGATGGGCCGATGAGCGCCCTGGTCACCCCCGACGAGCTCGCCACCCTCCTCACGCGCGACGAGGTGCGGGTGCTCGACGTGCAGTACAACCTGCGCGGCACGCCCGGCCCCGAGCTGTATGCCGCCGCGCACCTCCCGGGGGCGCCGCACCTCGACCTCGACGCGGCGCTCGCCGGCCCGCCCGGGGTGCGTGGCCGGCATCCGCTGCCCGACCCTGCCGTGCTGCAGGAGGCGCTGCGCGCGTGCGGCGTCGGTGACGACGACGAGGTCGTGGTCTACGACCAGGCCACCTCGCTCGCCGCGGGGCGGGCCTGGTGGGTGCTGCGCTGGGCCGGGCACCCGCAGGTGCGCGTGCTCGACGGCGGCCTCGCCGCCTGGCAGCGGGCCGGGATGCCGGTCACGGCCGAGGTGCCCACCCCGGCTCCCGGCGACCTCACCGTGCGCCCGGGCTCGGTGCCGGTGCTCGACGCCGGCGGCGCGGTGGACATGGCGCGGCACGGGGTGCTGCTCGACGCGCGGGCGCCGGAACGCTACCGCGGCGAGGTCGAGCCGATCGACCGGGTCGCGGGCCACGTCCCGGGCTCGGTGAACCTGCCGATGACCGACCTGCTCACCGACGACGGCCGCTTCCTGCCCCCGGACGAGGTGCGGCGGCGGGCCGCGGCGGTCGGGGTGCACCGCGACACCCCGGTCGGCACGTCGTGCGGCTCCGGGGTCACGGCGGCCCAGCTCGCCCTCGCGCTGCACACCGCCGGCATCGACGCCATCCCCTACGTCGGGTCGTGGAGCGAGTGGATCGAGGACCCGACCCGGCCGGTCGAGACCGGCGGTCAGAGCGTGTAGCTGCCCGAGAACTCGCCCGGTGCCGACGCGGCCCGGTCGACGTCGGCGACCTGGTAGAGCAGGCCCTCGTTGACGTCCCACGCCAGCACCCGTCGCACCATGCCCTGGAAACCCGCTCTCTCCGAACGCGACTCGAACAGCACCACGTCACGCGGCCCCCAGGCCAGCGCCCGGTAGGACCCCTTCGGGACGAGCGGGCCGGTCGACGCCGCCAGCACCCGGGGGGTGGGCGGCAGGTCGGAGTGCACCGCGACCAGCCCCTGCGAGCGGTCGACCGCCTGCTGGTAGGCGCCGGGGAGGAACGCGCCCCCGGCCACCCAGCCCTCGGTGTTCGACACGGATGCCGTGTTGGGCACCACCGGCGGCCCGAGCAGGGGCTCGCTGGCCGGTGAGCGGTCCCCGACCCGGAGAACGTCCGCAGCTGGGCCGCCCCCTCCCGTGCGGACAGGTCGGCCCAGTCCGGGTTCACGGCGCGCGTCCGGGTGCGCCACCGACCGCGACTCGATGTCGACCAGCCAGCCGTCGTCGCGCCCCCGGGCCACGACCGTCGTGTGGTCGCGCGCCCAGCCCGCCAGCGACAGCGTGGGGTCGGGCACCTCGATGGTGACCATCGAGCCGTCGCGTGCGTCGAGCACCACCACCCGGCCCGGCTGGGCGATGACGACCCGGTGCCGGTCGTCGGAGATCGACCGAGGTCCGAGTGCCGACTGCACGCCGGGCAGCTGGTTGACCCGCAGCGTCGGGCACCTCGACCTGGAACGGCGCGTCCGGCGCGTAGAGCACCAGGTGGTAGCCGCCCCCCTCCGCGACGACGAGGAAGACGGCGCGCAGCGGCTCGTCCACTCCCCCGACCGGAGCCGAGCTCGGCCCGGATCGCCGGGTCGGCCGGGCCGAGGTGACGCGGGAGCTGGAGCCGCGCGGCATCCGGGTAGCGCGGCAGCAGCGCCTCGTCGGGTGGGTCGGGTGCGAGGTAGACGGTGACGCCGTCGACCCGCGCCGTCGGCATCCGGCCGTCGGCGGCCACGGTCGCCGTGACGCTCGGCCGCGGTTCGGGCGACGGGGTGCGGTCGCGCACGACGAATCCGACCGCGCCGGCGGCCGCCAGGCCACCCACCACCAGGGCGCTGCGTCGCACGACCGCCCGGTGTGCGGCGCCTGGCCTCGTCCCACGCCGGTGCTGCGAGGTCGAGGTCGGGCACGTCGTCGCTGGCCAGCTCGAGCAGCTCGCGCAGGTCGGCGGTCATCGCAGGCCACCGGTGCCGATGTCGGCCCTCGGCAGCGCGTCGCGCAGCCGGCCCAGCGCCTCGACGCCCTCGGCGTGCGCGGTCGCGACGCTGCAGCCGAGCACGTGGGCGACGTCGCCCTCGCCGCGCTCCTCGAACCAGCGCAGCACCACGACCGCCCGTTGGCGCGGCGTGAGGGCGTCGAGCGCCCGCATCACCTCGCGGCGGCGCTCGACCACGTCGGCGTCCCACGGCTCGTCGGGCTCGTCCCACGCGGTGTCGGCCGGGAGCGCCTCGGGCGGGCGCCGGCGCCACGAGGCGACCGCGTCGCGGTAGAGGGCCCGGCGCACGAAGAGGTCGGGCTGCTCCTCGCGCACCCGCTCCCACTGCCGTCCGAGCTGCACCAGGGCGGAGCGCACCAGCTGCTCGGCGAGGCGCAGGTCGCCGGTGACGAGGTAGGCCGCGCGCAGGAGGGTGTGCTGGCGGGCCTGGGCGTAGTCGACGAACTCGTCGTCGGGCCAGGGTGCCTGCGGCGCGCTCGCGTCGTCCATCCGGCTCACCTCCTCGTGCCCGCCGACGTCACCCCCACTGTCTCAAGACGAGCCCACGGCGCGAAAGGAGGGGAGGATCACGATCCGGGGTGCCCCGAGGTCGACCCCACCGCCGGGTTCTGTTTGGATCAGCGCATGACGGGGGCCGACAGCACCTTCCACGTCGACCTCCGCGGGGTGGTCGACCTGCTGTCCCACCACCTCTACTCCAGCCCCCGGGTCTACCTGCGCGAGCTGCTGCAGAACGCCGTCGACGCCATCACCGCCCGCCTGGAGGAGGAGCCCGACGCGCCGCGCCGGGTGCGCGTGGTGCCCGCCGACGTCTCACCCGACGGGTGCCTGCACGTGGAGGACACCGGCATCGGCCTCGACGAGGACGGCATCCGCGGGGTGCTGGCGACGATCGGGGCGTCGACGAAGCGCGACGCGCTGGGCCTGGCCCGCGAGAGCTTCCTCGGCCAGTTCGGCATCGGGCTGCTCTCCTGCTTCCTGGTCACCGACGAGATCCGGGTGACCACGCGGCGGGCCGGCAGCGACGAGACCTGGCTGTGGGTCGGGCGCGACGACGGCACGTATGCCGTGTCGCCGGCGCCCCAGCCACGCGCCGAGCCGGGCACCGACGTCGCCATCCGGCCCCGTGGCAGCGCCGCGGACCTGCTCTCGGCCGGCGTCGTGGAACGCCTGGCCACGTCGTTCGCGGCCTACCTGCGCCTCGACCTGGTCGTCGAGACCGCGGGCGGCCCGGTGTCCGTCGCCGGCCGGGCGTTCCCGTGGGAGGAGGGCGAGGCCACGACCCGCCGGGCCGCCGCCGGCCGGTGGTGCGAGGGCGTGCTCGGCTTCACCCCGCTCGACGTCGTCGACCTCTCCGACCCCGCGGCGGGGGTGCGCGGCCAGGCCTTCGTGCTGCCCCACTCCGCCGCGGCCCGCGGCAC
This sequence comes from uncultured Actinomycetota bacterium, assembly GCA_963806295.1. GTDB lineage: Bacteria > Actinomycetota > Actinomycetes > Actinomycetales > Dermatophilaceae > Fodinibacter. Next base: position 19,628 of record CAWDXP010000020.1, read on the forward strand.
GCACCGGCTCTACGCCAAGCGGATGCTCGTCGGCGAGGCGGTGCCCGACGTGCTGCCCGAGTGGGCGTTCTTCGTGCGGGCGGTGCTCGACACCGACGGGCTCGGGCTCACGGCATCGCGCGAGTCACTGCACGACGACGAGGCGCTGCACGAGACCCGGACCCGCCTCGGCGAGCAGCTCAAGCGCTGGCTGCTGCGGATGGCGCGCACCGACCGGGCGCGCGCCGAGGACTTCTTCCGGGTGCACCACCTCGCCGTCAAGGCCGCGGCCACCACCGACGACGACATGCTCGACGTCGTGGCCGAGCTGCTGCCCTGGGAGACCACCCTCGGCACGATGACGCTCGCCGAGTTCTCCGCCGTCGACCGGGTGCTCGCCTACGTCGACCGGGTCGAGGACTACCAGCAGGTCGCGGCGATCGCCCGGGCCGAGGACATCGCGGTGCTCAACGCCGGGTACGCCTACGACCGGCTGCTGCTCGACCGCTGGGTGCAGCGCACGCCCGGGCTCGAGTCGCGCCGGCTGGAGCCCGAGCACCTTGCCGACCGGTTCAGCACCCCCACCCCAGCGGAGGAGGCCGGCTTCGCGCCGCTGCTCGACGTCGCCCGCTCGGTGCTGGGCCGCTCCCGCGCGGTGCCCGTCGTGCGCTCGTTCCGGCCCGCATCGCTGCAGGCGGTGCTGCTCGTCGGCCGCGACGCCGACCGCGAGCGCGACCGGCTCGACGTGGCCGAGGCCGCGCACGGGCCGTGGGCCGAGGCCCTCGACACCCTCGCGACGCCGGATGCCGTGCCCCGCTTCGTGCTCAACGCCGACAACGCCGCGGTGCGGCGGCTGGCCGACGCCGGTGACGCGGCCCTGCAGCGGGTCGCCGTCGAGGCGCTGTACAGCCACGCCCTGCTCGCGGGACGGCATCCGCTCACCCCGTTCGACAGCGCGCTGGTGGCCCGCGCGCTGCCGGCGCTCATCGACCGGGCCATCGACGGGGGCAGGGCATGAGGCAGTGGGACCAGGTGTCCGAGGAGTTCGCGCAGGTGTCCATCGCCGCCGACGAGGCGCCGATCGGTGCGGAGCGGGTGCGGGCCCACGAGGCGGCGTTGCGCCTGGCCCAGTCGAACGGGTCGTTCGCCGAGGAGTTCGTCGCCCGTGCCGACCTGACCCAGGCCCTCTACTGGACGCCCAAGGACCCGCGCACCCTGGTGCACTTCGCCTGGCTGCGCCAGGCGCTCGACCCCGACCGTGGGCTGGACCAGGACGACCGCGACGACGTGCTCTGGCGGCTGAAGTGGGCGGTCGACCTCATCGAGGACCTGCCCCAGGTCGGCCTGGACGCCCTGGTCGCCGCCATCGACGACGTCGAGCAGGTGTTCCGTGGTGACGGCTACCACCTGCGCCCGGTGCACGCGGCCCGGGCCCGGCTCGCCCAGGCGGTCGGCGACGACGCGACCGCCGAGGCCGAGCTGGCGGCCTGGCTGGCCGAGCCGCGCGACAGCCGCAGCGACTGCCAGGCGTGCGAGCTGCGCGAGCAGGCCAGGCTGGTGCTCGAGCACGATCCGGGCCGGGCGCTCGAGCTGGTGGCCCCGGTCGTCGCGGGCGACCTCACCTGCGGCGACGAGCCGCGCGCCTGCCTGTCGATCGACGCCCAGCTGCGCCTCGACCGCGGGGACCTCGACGGTGCCGTGGCCTCGTTCCGGCGCGCGTGGCACCTCGCGCAGGACGACCCGGGGGCGTCGGACACGGTCGCCGCGTGCCTGCGCGTGCTCGTGCGGCTCGGCAACGCCGACCGGGCCGTCGACCTCCTGCTGCCGCGACTGCCATGGCTCGACGAGCTGCACACGCCACGGCAGCGGATGTGGTTCGCCGCCACCGCCGCGTTCGTGCTGGAGCAGGCGTCGACCCGGGGCCTGGCGCCGGCGACCGTCGGCGACCGGCCGGTCGAGGAGGTGGTCGCCGAGCTGTCCCGCACGGCGACCGACATCGCCGAGGCGTTCGACGCGCGGTACGCCTCGACCGTCACCTCGGCGACCCTGGCGGCCGCCCACGACCCGGCGCGGGTGGCCGACGAGCCCACGCTGCCGCCCACGAGGCTCCCCCAGCCGGCCTCGGGGGCGGGCGACGGCGCGTCGGCGCCGGCCACGGGCGTGCTCGAGCGCGGCCGGGTGGTGCGCGAGGCACTGGAGTCGGCGGGCGCCGACCTCGAGCCCGAGATGCGCGCCTGGCTGCGCGACCGCGAGTCGCTGCTCCCCGTCGAGACGCCGCAGGAGTGGGCTGCCGTGTCGCTGCTCGACCGCACGGCCGCCCAGGACGCGGGTGGTCCCGACCTGCACCGGCACCTGCTCGACTCGGCGCTGGCGGCGGCGCACCGCGGCGACGACCCGGTGGCCGTCGCCCGGGCGGAGGGCGAGATCGCGCTGCTCGACGCCGTCGAGGCCACCGAGCCGGATGCCGTCACCGCCGCCCAGTCCCGCGCGCGCGAGTGCGCCGAGCGGCTGGAGGCGAGCGGCGCCGATGCCGACGCCGGGGGCCTGTGGCGCCGGTTCGCCTGGTTCGGCCGCGCCGACGACCCGGTCGCCCTGCTGGAGCGGGCCGCCGCCGCCTACGAGCGAGCCGGGCTGGCCGAGCGCCGGCTGCTGTGCGGCATCGAGCAGGCGATGGCCATCGCCCCGCGCGACCCGGCCCGCGCCACGGCGATGCTCGAGTCGCTCGAACCGGACGTGGCCGGCATCCCCCTGCTCGCGTCGATGGCCCTGGACGGACGGGCCGGGATCGCGCGCGGCACCGGCGACCTCGACGAGGCGGTGCGCCTGCTGGAGCGGGCCCGGGCGGTGCGCGGGGTGCCGCGCCGGTCGCGGCTGGCCGAGCTCGCCGAGCTGTGCGACGTGCGGGTCGAGCAGGAGGCCTGGGCCGAGCTCGAGGGCCCGGCCGCCGACCTGGTGGCGGCCGCGACCCAGGACCGCGACCCCGTGCTGCTGGCCTTCGGGCAGCGGTTCCTCGGGCTGGCCTACGTCGAGACCGGCCGGCCGGTCGAGGCCGCCGAGCTGCTCGAGGCCGCCCTGCCGGTGCTCCGGGAGCGCCAGCCGAGCCTGGTCGGGCCCGGTCGGGTGGGCCCTCGGCAACGCCCTGCTCGGCATCGGCCAGTGGGCCGGGGCCCGCACCGCGTTCGCCACCGCCAGCACCGCGTTCGAGGCCGAGGACCGCATCCACGAGTCGGCGCACGCGCAGTGGCGCGCCGGCAACGCCGCGTGGGAGGCCGACGACCCCGAGGCCGCGGCCAGCCACTTCGACGACGCCGTCGACAAGGCCCGGGCCTCGGGCACGGTCGGCCTGTACGCCGAGGCGCTGCGGTCGCGGGCGGCGCTGCGGGCCGACACCGGTGACCTGGCCGGCGGCCTCGCCGAGCTCGACGCCGCCATCGCCGTGGCGGAGCAGCTGGCCCACGAGGTCGGTTCCGACGAGGACGACTTCGACGGCGAGGTGCTCGAGCCGCACGTGCTGCGCCAGGGCGCCCACCTGCTCGCCCGGCACGGAGAGGTCGACGCCGCGGTCGAGCGCCTGGCCCGGGCCGAGGCGCTGGTGGGCCACGACTTCGAGCTCGTGCTGCGGGCCGAGGCCGGCATCATGCTCGCCGACGACGACCGGCTCGACGTGGCCGAGCCGCGGCTGCGCGCCAGCATCGGCGAGCTGCACGCCGCCGGTGTCGTGCCCACCCGCATCGAGGCGGCGGGCGCGCTCGCCCGGGCGCTCGACCGGGCCGGGCGCGGCGACGAGGCCGAGGAGGTCTGGGACCGCTACGGCCCCGACGACTGAGGCTCAGGCGCCGACGAGGCGCTGCGCCATCCAGCCCTCGACCTGGTCGAGCGCCACCCGCTCCTGCGCCATCGAGTCGCGCTCGCGGATGGTCACCGCCTGGTCGTCGAGGGTCTCGAAGTCGACGGTGATGCAGAACGGCGTGCCGATCTCGTCCTGGCGGCGGTAGCGGCGGCCGATCGCGCCCGCGTCGTCGAACTCGACGTTCCAGTTGCGGCGCAGGGTGGCCGCGAGGTCGCGGGCCTTGGGCGAGAGGTCGGCGTTGCGCGACAGCGGCAGCACCGCGGCCTTGACCGGCGCCAGGCGCGGGTCGAGGCGCAGCACGACGCGCTTGTCGACGCCGCCCTTGGTGTTGGGTGCCTCGTCCTCGGTGTAGGCGTCGACGAGGAAGGTCATCAGGCTGCGCGACAGCCCGGCCGCCGGCTCGATGACGTACGGCGTGTACTTCTCGCCGCTGGCCTGGTCGAAGTAGACCAGGTCGGTGCCCGAGTGCTCGCTGTGGGTCTTCAGGTCGAAGTCGGTGCGGTTGGCGATGCCCTCGAGCTCGCCCCACTCGCTGCCGGTGAAGTTGAAGCGGTACTCGATGTCGACGGTGCGCTTGGAGTAGTGCGAGAGCTTCTCGGCCGGGTGCTCGTAGTGCCGCAGGTTGTCGGGGTTGATGCCGAGGTCGGTGTACCAGCGGGTGCGCTCGGCGATCCAGTACTCGTGCCACTCCTCGTCGTCGCCCGGCTTGACGAAGAACTCCATCTCCATCTGCTCGAACTCGCGGGTGCGGAAGATGAAGTTGCCGGGCGTGATCTCGTTGCGGAAGCTCTTGCCGGTCTGGGCGATGCCGAACGGCGGCTTCTTGCGCGAGGCCTGGCTGACGTTGAGGAAGTTGATGAAGATGCCCTGGGCCGTCTCGGGCCGCAGGTAGTGCAGGCCCGACTCGTCCTCGATGACGCCGAGGTAGGTCTTGAGCATCATGTTGAAGTTGCGCGGCTCGGTCCACTGGCCGCGGGTGCCGCAGTTGGGGCAGGCGATGTCGGCGAGCGCGACGGAGTCGGGGTCGACCTCCTTGCCCTTCTTGGCCTCGCGGTCGGCGACGGCCTCCTGCATGTGGTCGACCCGGAAGCGCTTGTGGCAGCTCTGGCACTCGGTGAGCGGGTCGGTGAACTCACCGACGTGGCCCGGAGGCGACCCAGGTCTGGCGGGGCAGGATGATCGAGGAGTCGAGCCCCACGACGTCCTCGCGCGCGGTCACCATCGAGCGCCACCACTGCCGCTTGATGTTCTCCTTGAGCTCGACGCCCAGCGGGCCGTAGTCCCACGCCGAGCGCGTGCCGCCGTAGATCTCACCGCACGGGAACACGAACCCGCGACGCTTGCAGAGGGAGACGACGGTGTCGACGACGGAGGTGGGGGCGGCCATGCGCGCAAGGCTATCCGTGCGGCGACCTCGCGACCGAACCGGCCGCGCCTCCGGACAGCTCGACCAGCACGGCGCGGAAGGTGGCGTAGCGACGCGGCCCCACGGCAGCACGCCACTGCTCCTCCAGGTCGGCCATCAGGTGCGCGAACCGGACGAGGGTGGCGTCGCCCGTCGCGGTGCGCGTCACCAGCCGCACCCGCCGGTCGGATGCCGCGCGCGACTCGGCCAGGTGGCCGCTGGCCACCAGCGTGGTCACGAACTGGCCGCAGCCCTGCTTGGTCATGCCGACCCGGCCGGCCAGCTCGGTCACCGGGCAGCCGCCGTCGGGCACCGACGCCAGCACGCGGACGTGCGAGGGGCGCAGCCCCCCGACGTCGTGCTCGAAGAACGTCGAGCGGACCTCACCCAGCAGCGCGGCGAGGAACATGGCCACGTGCGGGCCACCGGGTGGGTTGACAGAGACCATAAAGTAACTTTACCTTTTTGAGGATGCCACCGCGACCAGACCTGGGGGTGAGGGACATGGCCGACCGCAGCCTCCTCGGCGCTGCCGACGTCGACGACACCACGTTCCGGCAGATCGTCGCCCGCGCGCTCGGGGAGGACCCCAACACCGTCACGGTGCTGGGCGCCGAGGCGTCCGTGGTGCCCTACTCCCTCGACGCCATCACCACCGCAGGGCGCTACTGGGTCACCGCTCGCGCGACCACGCCCGACGGCGAGCGCGAGGTGCGGATGTTCGTCAAGCACGTGCAGTCGTGGAGCCGTTCGCCGTTGTTCCAGCAGGTGCCCGAAGAGCTGCGAGCGTTCGCCGAGTCGAGCGTCCCGTGGCGCACCGAGCCCCTCATCTACGAGTCCGACCTGTGCCACCGGCTGCCCCCGGGCCTCACGATGCCGGTGGCCCTCCACGTCGAATTCCTCGACGAGGCGTCGGCAGCCATCTGGCTCCCAGCCCTCGACGTGCACGACCAGCAATTGGGACACAGCGGATTTCGTACGGGCGGCCCACCTCCTGGGCCGGCTGGCCGGCAGTGCCGAGGTGGCCGAGCTCGCCCGGGTCGGCGAGCCCGACGACGGGCCGCGCACCATCCGCACCTACGCCAACGGCCGCCTCGCGGCACAGGTCGCACCGCTGCTGCGCTCCGGCGACCTCTGGAGGGTCCCGTGGATCGGCGAGGCCTTCGAGCCCGCGCTGCGCGAGCGCCTGGTCGCGGCCCTCGACGACGTGCCGGGCTGGGTCGACGAGGTCGAGGCGGGGCCGCTCGCCGTCGCCCACGGCGACGCCTGCCCCAACAACCTGCTCCACACGGCCGGCACCGACGACATCACCCTCATCGACTACGGCTTCTGGGGCCGGCAGTGCCTCGGTTTCGACCTCGGGCAGCTGCTCGTCGGCGACGTGCAGGTCGGCCGGCGACCCACCGACGCCCTGCCCGAGCTGGAGCACGAGATCGTGCCCGCCTACGTCGCCGGGCTGCGGGCCGAGGGCGTCGTGGCCGACGAGGCCGCCGTGGCCAGGGCCCACGCCCGGCACCTGATGGTCTTCACCGGGTTGTCCACCGCCGTCGTCGCGCCCCCTGACCCCGACGCCGCTCCCCCGGACCCCGCGACCGCGGCGGCGCTCGCGCGCGACGCGCGTGAGCGGGCGGCGATCTCGCGGTTCTGCCTGGGGCTGGTCGAGGCGACGTCGGCGTGACCGGCCGCCGCAACTAGACTTCCTGCCCGTGTCCCCCCTCCGCGAGTCCCTCGAGCGCGCCAGCCTGCCGGCGCTGACCTACCTCAGCAGCCTGCCGCGCTTCGTGCCCTTCCTCGGCATCCTGGTGCTGACCTTCGCCGGCATCCTGCTGCCGTCCCCCGCCTGGCTGCTGCTGGTCGTCGTCATCGCCGTGCTGCTGTGGATCCTGGCGCTCGCCTGGCCGCGGCTCAGCGGGGCGGAACGGCTGATGCGGCTGGCCGTCGTCGCGATCATGGTCGCCGTCCTCGTCACCCAGGTGGCCCCGCGCGGCTGAGCCGCCACCATTTGACAATGATTCTCACTTTGAATGAGAATCGTTGTCATGAAGCCCGCTGTCCTCCTCGCCGCCTGGGCAGCCCTGCTGCTGGGCGGGTGCTCCTCGGCCGATGCGGTCAGCGACGACCGGATGCCGGTCACGGCCGCGTTCTACCCGCTGCAGTTCGTGGCCGAGCGGGTCGGCGGCGAGCACGTGCGGGTCACCTCGCTGACCAAGCCCGGGGTGGAGCCGCACGACCTCGAGCTGACCCCGCGTGCCGTCGGTGAGCTCGCGCGGGCGAAGGCCGTGGTCTACCTCGCGGGCTTCCAGCCGGCCGTCGACGCGGCCGTGCGCACCCAGGCGGCGGATGCCGCGGTCGACGTCACGCCGGCGGCGCGCCTCACGCTGACTGCGGGCGACGACGGGCACGACCACGCCGGGGAGTCCGAGGAGGAGCACGCAGACCATGCCTCCTCCAGCGCCGCCGACCCGCACTTCTGGCTCGATCCCACCCGGCTCGCCGACGTGGCGACCGCCCTGGGCGCAGGACCTCGCACAGCGCGACCCGGCGAACGCCGCCGACTACCGCGCCAACGCCGCCGCGCTCGTCGCCGACCTCGACGGGCTCGACGCCGAGTTCCGCACCGGCCTCGCGCAGTGCCGCACCCGCGAGCTCGTCACCAGCCACGCGGCCTTCGGCTACCTCGCCGACCGCTACGACCTGCACCAGGAGGGGGTCGCCGGCGTGAGTCCCGACATCGAGCCCGACGCAGCGGCCCTGCGTGACCTCAGCGCGCACGTGCGCGAGGCAGGGGTCACCACCGTCTACTCCGAGAGCCTGGTCTCCCCCGCGCTGGCCGAGACGGTCGCCCGCGAGGCCGGGGCCGAGGTTGCCGTGCTCGACCCCCTCGAGGGCCTCACCGACGCCTCGCGCGGCCGCGACTACCTCGAGGTGATGCGCGCCAACCTCGCCACGCTGCGCACCGGACAGGACTGCCGATGACCGACCCCGCTCCCCTCGTCCGCCTGCACGGCGCGTCGTTCGGCTACGCCGACCGCCGCGTCGTCTCCGGCGCCGACCTCGAGCTGCACCAGGGCGAGGTCGTGGCCCTGCTCGGACCCAACGGGTCGGGCAAGTCCACGCTCGTGCGCGGCATCCTCGGCCTCACCACCGCCCAGGGAGGCGAGGTCGAGCTCTTCGGCACCCCGCGGGAACGGTTCACCGAGCACACCCGCATCGGCTACGTGCCGCAGCGGCACTCGCTGTCGGCCTCCGTGCGCGCGACCGTCACCGAGATCGTCGAGGTGGGCCGGCTGCCGCACCGCCCTTGGTGGAAGCCCGCATCGCGCGCCGACCGCGCCATCGTGCGCGAGGCGATCGCCGACGTCGGCCTCAGCGACCGGGCCACCGAGGAGGTCGCGGCCCTCTCCGGCGGGCAGCAGCGCCGGGTGCTGATCGCCCGGGCCCTCGCCGGCCGCCCCGAGCTGCTCGTCATGGACGAGCCGACCGCCGGCGTCGACCACGCCAGCCAGGAGGCGCTGGCCGACGTGCTGCAGCGCCTCGCCGACCGGGGCACCTCGATGCTCATCGTCACGCACGAGCTGGCCGCGCTCGAGGGCGTCGTCAGCCGCATCGTGTGCCTCGACTCGGGGCACGTCGACTTCGACGGCGACCCCGCCGCGTACGCCGCCCACGTCGGCGGGCACTCCGCCGGCTCGGGGCACCACCACCTCGACGACGGGGCGGCCCGGGCCGGCCACGTCATCGGCGCGGCGCCCCTCGATCCGGCCCCTCGGGAGGTGTCACCGTGAACGACCTGCTCGCGCTCGACTTCATGCGCCAGGCGCTGCTCGCCGCGCTGCTGGCCGGCTTCGCGGCGCCACTGGTCGGGGTCTTCCTCGTGCAGCGCCGGATGTCGCTGATCGGCGACGGCATGGGGCACGTCGCCCTGGCCGGTGTCGCCGTCGGGGTGCTCACCAACCAGGCCCCCGTGCTCACCGCCCTGGTCGCCGCCGTGCTCGCGGCGGTCGCCATCGAGCTGATCCGCGCCTCGGGCCGCACCAGCGGCGACACCGCGCTGGCGGTGATGTTCTACGGCGGCATCGCCCTGGGCGTGGTGCTCATCGCCCGGTCGAGCGCCGGCACCCCCGCCACGCTCACCAGCTACCTGTTCGGGGCCATCCTCACCACGACCACCAGCGACATCATCGTGTTCGCGGTGCTGGCCACCGTCGTGCTCGCCACCACGCTGGTGCTGCGCCCGCGCTTCTTCGCCGTGGCCAACGACGAGGAGTACGCCAGGGCACTCGGGATGCCGGTGCTCGGCTACAACGTCGTGCTGGCGGTGCTCACCGCGGTGACCGTGGTGGTGTCGATGCGCATCGTCGGGCTGCTGCTGATCAGCGCCCTGATGATCCTGCCCAACGCCACCTCGCAGCTGTTCGCCCGCAGCTTCCGGTCGGCGCTGTGGTGGGCGGTCGCCATCGGCGTCGCCTGCAGCGTCGGGGGCGTCGTGGTGTCCTACTACGCCGAGACGCCCTCCGGCGGGACGATCGTCCTGCTGGCGGTGGCCGCCTTCCTCATGGCGAGCGCCGGTGCAGCAGTGACGGCCCGGGCCCGTCGCGCAGCCCACGCCCGCTCCGAGCGGCACGACCACGAGCACGGCCCCGGCTGCGGGCACGCCGCCATCGAGCACGGCGACCACGTCGACTACCTGCACGACGGCCACCGGCACGCCGCCCACGAGGAGCACTACGACGAGCACGGCCAGCACGCGGAGGTGGAGTCGCGATGACCGACCAGCTCTCGGGCGAGCGGCGGCCGACCCGGCAGCGGGCGGCCATCGCGCAGGCACTCACCGGCGCGGCGGAGTTCCGCTCGGCCCAGGAGATCCACGCCGCACTCGCCGGCTCGGGCACCCGGGTCGGGCTCGCCACGGTCTACCGCAACCTCCAGGCGATGGCCGCCGACGGTGAGGCCGACGTCATCCGCACGGCCGACGGCGAGGCCGTCTACCGCTCCTGCTCGACCGACCACCACCACCACGTCGTGTGCCGTTCGTGCGGCCTCGCGGTGGAGGTGACCGGGGATGCCGTGGAGCGCTGGGCCGAGGCGGTGGCCGCCGCGCACGGGTTCACCCAGGTGCGGCACACGGTGGAGATGGACGGTCTGTGCGCCGACTGCTCGGGCTCCCGCGAATGAGGGCACGCGGGTCGACCACGGCGGCGAGGGCGACCACGACCGGAAGGTAGGCCAGCAGGTACCTCGAGCGCGACTGCAGCAGCAGGGTGAAACCCACCAGCATGACCACGGCGAGCGCGAGCAGCAGCACCTCACGGCGGTAGCCGGCGCCCAGCAGACCCAGCCCGGCCCAGGCCAGCACGAACAGCCACACCCCCGTGGTGAGCGAGGCCCGGGTGAGGTAGGCGCTGCCACGGACGTGGTTCCAGGACTGCACCCACCGGGATGCCGCGTCGTTCCGGAGCAGCAGCTCGGGCTTGCCGTCGACCCCCTCACCCCAGGCAAAGAACATGCCGTCGCCCCAGTTGAAGGCCTGCTTGTCGACCGCGAACCCCGCGAGGCCGGCGGCACCCAGTGCCTCGACCCGGGTGCGCAGGACCTGCTCGGAGTAGGCCCGCAGCTGCGCCCCGCGCAGGTAGCGGGAGTCCCTGACCATGGCGCCCTCGAAGGAGCCGTAGAAGTGGCGGTCACCCCTCGGCGTCCTGGACAGCCCCATGGCCATCCACCACGGCAGGGGTGGCACGCGGTCGGGTGCCAGCTGCGCCGCATCGACGCGCGCCACCCGCTCCGCCGTGGTGCGGGCCACGGCGCCGACGCCGACGAAGACCAGCCCTGCCGCCACGGCGAACGCCACCCCCATCGCGAGCGACCGCACACCGGCGCGACCCAGCACGACCAGCGCCGCGACCAGGGCGACGGCCACCAGCGCGGGGGCCGCCGTGGCCTTCAGCGTGAACCCCACCGTGAGCACGACGACCGATCCCAGCCCGAGCAGCACCACGGACACCGGGCGCCGAGCCCGCAGCGCCGCCACGGCGAGCAGCAGGCCCACGATGACGAGCGGCATCAGGACCACGTCGGTGTAGGGCACGGCCAGCCACGGCGAGGCACCGAGCAGGAGCAGCAGCACCAGCTGCGCGCACAGCGCGGCCCGGTGGCTGCGCACCATCCGCACCAGCGCGTAGGTCGCCAGCAGCACCACGGCCACGCAGAGGCCGTTGAGCGTGACGAACACCTCCACCATCGTCGAGCCCGTGCGGTCTGCGACGGCATGGCTCGCGTTCATCAGCGCCAGCAGCGGCACGTTGTTGGGGTAGCGCGACAGGTATTCCAGGGCGTACGGAGACAGCGGGCGCGACGCGTGCAGGGCGTCGGAGAACGCGGCCACCACCCCCGCATCCCAGCCGAACACGTAGGCCACCCGCCGGGCGGCGACAGTGGCCAGGGTCGCGCCCCCCACGGCGATGACGACCGCGAGGGCCCACGACCACCAGCCCCGGCCCGCGGCCCGGGTGGGGTCGCGGCGCAGTCGGCCGCCGATGACCACCGTCAGGGCGGCGACCAGACCGGCACCCACGAAGCCGGCCAGCACCCACGGCCGGCTGAACACGAAGTTGGGGTCGCGCGGCGCGACGAGCACGACGACGGCGGTGGCGGCGAGCAGCACCCCCGCCACCCGCAGCACGACGGTCCCCACCACCCGCTCGACGCGGCCCCCCTTGCCCAGCACCCCGATGTCGCCCCCTCAGGCCCCTGGCAGGTCCACGGCCCCACCGTATCTGCGCTCGCGGTCGACGTAGGACTGGACGGCAGCCCACAGGTCACGCCGGTCGTAGTCGGGCCACAGCCGGTCCTGGAAGACCATCTCGGCGTAGGCGCTCTGCCAGAGCAGGAAGTTGCTGGTGCGCTGCTCCCCCGAGCTGCGCACGAACAGGTCGACGTCGGGCATGTCCGGCTCGGGCAGGTAGCGGGCCACGGTCTTCTCGTCGACCGAGCGCGGCTTGAGCCGGCCGCGGGCGACGTCCTCGGCGAGGCGCTGCACGGCATCCCCGATCTCGGCGCGCCCGCCGTAGTTGACGCAGAAGTAGAGGGTGAGACCGGTGTTGTGGCGAGTGAGCTCCTGGGCGACCTCGAGCTCCTTGATCACCGAGCCCCACAGCCGCGGGCGCCGGCCGACCCAGCGCATCCGCACGCCCCACTCGTGCAGCTGGTCTCGGCGGCGGCGGATGACGTCGCGGTTGAAGCCCATGAGGAACTTCACCTCGTCGGGGCTGCGCTTCCAGTTCTCGGTCGAGAACGCGTAGGCCGACAGGTGGGTGACCCCGACCTCGATGGCGCCGGCGACGACGTCGAGCAGCGAGGCCTCCCCCGCCTCGTGCCCGCGGGTGCGCGGCAGGCCACGCTGGTTGGCCCAGCGGCCGTTGCCGTCCATGACGACGGCGACGTGGCGCGGCAGCTTGTCGACCGGGATCGCGGGTGGCCGGGCGCCGCTCGGGTGCGCGAAGGGCGGCGGGTAGGGGCTCGACACGCTCACCGCTCCACCATACGGAGGCTGCGGATGCCGCGCTCCAGGTGCCACTGCAGGAACGCGGCGGTGAGGCCGCTGCCCTCGCGGCGGTGCTGGGGGTCGGAGGCGTCGGCGACCGCCCAGTCGCCGGCGAGCAGCGCACTGAGCAGGAGGAAGGTCTCGGGGGCTGGGGCCGCGGAGCCGGGCGGGCGGCAGGCCGGGCAGACGGCGCCACCGGCCACCACGTGGAACCCGCGGTGCGGCCCTGGCGCGCCGCACTTGGCGCAGTCGGAGAAGCTCGGCGCCCAGCCGGCCACCGCCAGCGCCCGCAGCAGGTAGGCGTCGAGCACCAGGTTGGGGTCGTGCTCCCGGCCGGCCAGCGAGCGCAGCGCCCCGGCCAGCAGGAGGTACTGCTGCAGGGCGGGTTCGCGCTCCTCGGTGAGCCGGTCGCAGGTCTCGAGCACCGCCGTCGCGGTGGTGTAGCTCGGGTAGTCGCGGGCGATCGCATCGCCCCACGGGTCGAGCGTCTCGATCTGGGTCACCGTGTCGAGGCTGCGCCCCTCGTAGCACTGGACGTCGATGTGCATCGCGGGCTCGAGCCGGCTGCCGAAGCGCGACTTGGTGCGGCGCACCCCCTTGCCCACCGCGCGCACCTTGCCCAGGCGTCGGGTGAGGAGGGTGACGATCCGGTCGGCCTCACCCAGCTTCTGGGTGCGCAGGACGATCGCCTCGTCGCGGTAGAGGGGCACCGCACCATTGTCGGTGCTCCGGCCGACATCGGCGGGATGCCGGGCCGCCGGCGGCGCCGATGCCGGCGGTCAGCGCTCAGCGCGGTGGGGCGATGGCGTGGTGGGTCCACAGGTGGAGCACGGCGAGGGAGCGGTGCGGCCGCCAGGCCTGCGCTGCCGTCGCGGCATCCTTCGCGGTGATGCCGCCGAGGGCCTTGCGCAGCACGAGGTCTCCGGGCAGGAAGACGTCGGGGTCGCGCAGGGCCCGCAGCGCCACGAGGTCGGCGGTCCACGGCCCCACCCCTGGGATCGCCAGCAGCTGCTGCCGGGTCTCGGCCAGGCTCGGCGCGAGCGTGCCGTCGGCGACCGCCCGGGCGATGGCCACGATCGTCCTCGCCCGGGCGCCGGTGAGACCGACCGCGCGCTGGAGGTCCGCCGGGTCGAGGGCCGCCAGCACGTCGGGGCCCGGGAAGGCCCGCAGCCCCTCGGGTTGGGTGCTCAAGTGGCTGCCCTGGCGACCAGTTGAGCCCCCAACTCGAGGCGGGGTGCCGTGGGCCGCGACGAGCCGGGCGGCGAAGACCCGCCCTGCCGCGAGCGACACGTGCTGGCCCAGAACAACCAGCACCGCGGTCTCGAACGGGTCGGTGCTGCCGGGCACGCGCAGGTGCGGGCGGGCCCTGACCAGCGGCCCGAGCACGGGGTCGCCGGCCAGCGCGGCCACCCCGGGCGCCGGGTCGGCGTCGAGCCCCACCCACCGGCGGCCGAGAGCGGTGGCCGCGGCGACGGCATCCGGGGCAGCCTCGGCGTCGATCGAGGGCGTGCCGACGCGTCCCGCGCGGAAGGGTGACGGTGAGCGTGGCAAGGGTGTCGGCGACAGGACGGACCAACCGGCAGTGCCGCGTCGACCCGTCGGCGAGCCGCTCGACCTGGTCGAGGCCCGGCACGGCGTGCGCCACGAGGAAGGCGCGCAGGCCCGGCAGGTCGACGAGGTCCGAGGTCACCCGGCGATCAAACCGCATGCTGTGGCACGGCATCCTCCCTACGCGCACCGACATGACCGACACCGCGTTCTTCGAGCCCTGGCCCGAGCCGGAGATCGACCAGGACTCCCAGGAGCGCGAGGTCGACCTGCCGTGGCAGCCGCCCGCGCACGTGGCCGGGGTGGTGGTCCCCCTGGCCACCGACGTGGTCCACTTCTCCTCGTCGTGGTGGATCCACCCCTTCCCAGAGGGCGAAGCGCTCGAAGTGGTGGTGGCTGTGGGACCCCCCGCCCGCGATGACCGAGGGCGACTCCTTCGGGTGGTTCGCGTACGCACCGATGAGTGGCGCCGTCTACACCTCGAGCCTGGACCTGTCGTTCGACCGGCCTGACGGCGAGCGCGACGCCGAGGACGACTGACCCGCCGTCAGGCGAAATCGGTCGAGGCGAGCTCGGTCCGCCCGCTCTCGATCGCGTCGAGGATGTGCCGCACGACGTCGTCGGGGTCGAGCCCACGCGGCAGGCTGGGCGCCGTGCCCGCGAGGGGCCGACCGGCCAGACCGGTCTCGGTGTGCGGCGGCCGCACGTCGACCACGTCGACCCCGGAGCGGCGCAGCTCGCGCGCCAGCGCCCAGTCGGCCGCGGTGAGCGCCGCCTTGCTCGCCGCGTAGGCCGCCATCCCCGGCAGCGGGGACTCGGCCACCACGGCACTGACCTGCACCACGAACCCGCGCCGCTCGGCGAGGGCGGGCACGACGCGGCGCAGCAGGAACAGCGGGCCGAGCACGTTGGTGAGGAACAGCTCCTCGAGCACCTCGTCGTCGGTCTCGAGCAGCGGCCCGAACGCCACCACGCCCGCCGCGTTGACCAGCCCGTCGAGGCCGCCGTGCCGCTCGACGGCCGCCGCGACGACCCGGTCGCCCAGGCCGGCGTCCGCGACGTCACCGACGACCACGCCGGCCCCCTCGAGGATGCCGCGCAGCCGCCGCTCGTCGCGGCCCACCAGCACGACGTGGGCCCCGCGCTCGGCAGCACCGCGCGCGATCCGCGACCCGAGCTCACCGCTCGCCCCGACGACGGCGACGACGAGTCCGGACAGGGGGTGGGCGCTCATCCCCCCAGCCCACGGCATCGCGGTGCCGACCACAAGCGGTGTGCAAGGTTGGAACCGGGGTGTGGACAGGTGTTCGAATGCCGACTATGCTGGGCGTGGTGACGGAGCTCCAGGGGTCGCTGCTCGACCTGGCCGACGAGGTCGTCGTCCACCCGCTGCGCGGGGTGCGCCGGATGCCGCTCGCCCACGGCGCGTGGGTCGACGTGATGACCGGCTTCGTGGGGGGCGCCGACCTGCTCTTCGCGGCGCTGCGCCACGACGTGCCGTGGCAGGCCGAGCGGCGCCAGATGTACGACTCGGTCGTCGACGTGCCGCGGCTGCTGCGGTTCTACGGCGAGCGCGAGCCGCTCCCCCACCCGGCACTCGACCAGGCCCGCGACGCCCTGTCCGCCCACTACGCCGACGAGCTCGGCGAGCCGTTCACGACGGCCGGCCTGTGCCTCTACCGCGACGGGCACGACTCGGTGGCCTGGCACGGCGACCGGATCGGCCGCTCGCGCGACTCCGACACCATGGTCGCCATCCTCTCGGTCGGCGCGCCCCGCGACCTCGTGCTCCGCCCGCGCGGCGGCGGCTCCTCGACCAGGGTGCCGGCCGGCCACGGCGACCTGGTCGTGATGGGGGGCTCGTGCCAGCGCACCTGGGACCACTGCGTGCCCAAGACCAGCAAGCCCGTCGGCCCGCGCATCTCGATCCAGTTCCGGCCCGCCGGGGTGCGTTGAGCCGAGATGACGACCGCGGCACACCGCCGCCGATTCCCGGCGCCGCACCGCGCGGCGTGGCAGGCTCGTCAGTGCAGGCGCGCACGGGCGAGCCCGTCAGGAAGGAAGCCACGATGAGTCGCGCCGGGGCAGCACGCGCGCTCGTCGTCGCCACGGCCGTCGCCGCCACCCTCGGCGCGATGGCGCCGGCCACGGCCGGAACGGCGGCCGGCGGGGCCGCCGGCACGGTGCGCGTCATCGTCACCTACGACACGCTCTCGAGCGCCCCGTCGGTGGCCGGCACGGTCGGCTCCGTCGGCACCGTGACCCGCACCATGAAGCGCTCCCCGCACCTGGTGGCCACGGTGCCGGCCGCCGACCTGCCCGGGCTGCGCCGTGCGCCACACGTGCGTTCCGTGCAGGTCGACGTGCCGCAGAAGCTCGCCCTCGACAGCAGCCTGCCCGTGATCCGGGCCGACATCGCCCACACCGGCGGCTACACCGGCGCAGGCACGACCGTGGCCGTCCTCGACACCGGGGTCGACGTCGACCACCCGTTCCTCGGGGGCAGGGTCGTCGCCCAGTACTGCTCGTCGAGCCCGAGCGCCCCCAACCAGCGGTCGCTGTGCCCCAACGGCACGACCGAGGACGACAGCGCCGACGTCGACTCGCTGCCAGCCTGCACCAGCGCCACCGGGGGAACCCTCTGCGAGCACGGCACGCACGTGGCCGGCATCGCTGGCCGGCGACGGCACCGGAGTGGGCGGGGCCCCGGCCGCCGGGGAGGCCCCGGACGCGAACATCATCGCCATGCAGGTCTTCACCCGCTTCGACGACCGGGCGTTCTGCGGCGCGGCGTCCTGCGTGGCGTCCTACCAGTCCGACCAGCTGCGGGCCCTGGACCAGCTCGCCGCGCTCGACACCGCGAACCCCTCGTGGAACATCGTGAGCGCCAACCTGAGCCTGGCCAGCGGCACCCACACCGCCCCCTGCGACACCGACCCGCGCAAGAAGGCGATCGACACGCTGCTCGCCCAGGGCATCGCCACCGTCGTCGCGGCCGGCAACAACGGCGCCACCGCCGCGGTCGCCAACCCCGGCTGCATCTCCAGTGCCGTCACCGTCGGGGCCACCGACGACACCGACGCCATCGCGTGGTTCAGCAACCGCGGGCCCCTGCTCGACGTCTTCGCCCCCGGGGTCGGCATCACCTCGTCCGTGCCCGACGACGCGTTCGCCACCTTCAACGGCACGTCGATGGCGGCCCCGCACGTCGCCGGCGCGCTCGCCCTGCTGCGCCAGCACGCGCCGAACCGGCCGATCGCGAGCCTGGTCGCAGACCTGCAGTCCACCGGGATACCGGTGACCTACACCTCGGGCGCTACCGGCGTCACCACGCGGCGGATCGACGTCATGAACGCCATCGAGGTGAGCACCGGCCCCCGGCTCACCGTGACCAGCCGGGTGGCTGCGGCCCCCGAGGGCAGCCCCCTGAGCCTGGCCGGCACCTGGACCGAGGGCGCGGCCGGCCCGCCGGTCAGCGCCACGGCATCCACCGGCACGGTGACCCTGGGCCCGAGCACGTGGTCGTGGACCGCCACGCTCGGGGACGACGCGACGCTGCCCGTCACCATCACCGCGACGGATGCCGGGGGCGCCTCGCGCCCGCTCACCGTCACCGCCCGCTGGTCGAACGTCTCGCCGACCGCCACGCTCACCCGCACCGGCACGACGTCGTGGAACGGCACGGCCGTGACGTTCGCCCGGGCGGGCAGGCCGACGGCCTTCACCGTGGCCGTCACCGACCCGGGCAGTGACGACATCACCACGGGGTGGGCCTTCGGCGACGGAGCCCGCGAGGTGAACCGTTCGCTGCTGCGCCCCCCGTCGGTCGACCCCGCCTCGAGCCCGTCGACCGAACGGCGCTTCCTGGCGCCACGGACCAGCCACACCTACACCCGGGCCTGCACCCGGACGCTCGCCGTGCGCGCCACCGATGACGACGGCGGTGCCTCGCCGATCCGGTCCCGCCCGGTGGTCGTCATCGGCACCAGCGGGAACCGGCACGCGGCGCACTGGTGGAGCGTCGCCTACCGGGGGAAGATCGCGTCCGTGGGCGCCGCCGACCGCCCCTGCCTGCTCAGCACCGCCCGCACCCTCAGCACGGTCTTCCCGGAGCAGCGGGCCCTGGCCACTGCGGCGGAGGCCGTGGCGGTGCTCCAGCCCGCAAAGCCCACCACGGCACGCTCGACGTTCGACGCGCAGCTGCTCACGGTGTGGCTCGACGTCGCCACCGGGGCGGTCGACCTGTTCGCACCGCTCGACGCCGACGGCAACGGCTCGACGGAGACGACGGTCGCCGCCTTCCTCCAGTCGGCCGAGCGCACCCGCCGCACCTCGTCGGCGACGTCGAGCGCGCTGGCCCGGCTCACTCCGGTGCTGGTGCGGATCTCGACGACCGGCTGACCCCGGCAGCCCAGCCGCGGGCGCCCGGCGCCTGGACCGAACGGGTGGCCACCGCCACGGCCCGCTCGAGCTCCCGGGGCAGGTCGGCCGGACCGTGCCGGGCCAGCTCGGCGAGCAGGGCGCCGTGCAGCACGTCGCCCGCGCCGAGGGTGTCCACGACCTCGGCCTCCGGCACAACGACCGACCCCGACGACCCGTCGGCCGCGGCCCACCGCACCGGGCCCGACCCAGCGCTGCGGGCGACCCAACGCGGACCGAGGGCCAGCAGGTCTGCCGCCGAGCCGCCGGTCGGGGTCCGAAAGGCGGCGGAGGCGACCAGCACGTCGACCGACTCGAGCAGGTCGGGCAACCCGGGCTTCCACGACCCGGCGTCGAGCAGCACCGGGATGCGGTGCGCACGCGCCGCCGCAGCCAGCGGCACCGCGACGCCGAGGTGGTGGCCGTCGACGAGCACGGCCCCGATGCCCTGCAGCAGGTCGCCGATCGAGCCTGCGGACAGCGAGGTGCACGAGTCGGGGCCCAGGGCCCCGCGGGAGACCACCGCCCGGTCGCCCGTCGACCGGGTGAGCAGCACCGTGGCCACGGGCACCTCGAAGCCGTCACCGGCGACGTCGGCGAGCTCGACCCCGGCCGCGGCACAGTCGGCCCGCACCACCGCCGCGAGCGGCGCGCCACCCACCGCGGTGACGAGCCGGCACGGCATCCCGAGCAGTGCCGCCGTCGTGGCGGCGTTGAGCGCCGGTCCCCCGGCCTCCACGCGGGTCGTGAGCGCCACGACCTTCTCGTCGGCCGAGGGAACGCGCTCGACCGTCTGCACGACGTCGACCGTCGCCAGCCCGCAGGCGAGGGCCGTGACGGGGCTCAGGCGGGCACCACCGCGTCGCGCTCCGCGCGGTTGATGGCCGACATGATCGCGCGCAGCGAGGCCTTGACGATCGACTCGTGCAGGCCGACGCCCCACAGCACCCGCTCGCCGACGGCGCACTCGACGTAGGCGGCAGCGCGGGCGTCGCCACCGGCCGACAGGGCGTGCTCGTGGTAGTCGAGCACGCGCACGTCGACCCCGAGCGGCGCGAGGGCCTGGATGAAGGCCGCGATCGGGCCGTTGCCGGTGCCGCTGATCTCGACCTGCCGGCCGAAGTCGGTGATCGTCGACTCGATGTGGTCCAGACCGTCGTCGGCACCGGTCAGCGTCGAGCGCACCGGGGCGAACCGGCCCCAGCGCTCGCCCGGCTCGTCGGCGTGCAGGTACTCGTCGGCGAACATCTGCCAGATCTCCGCGGCCGACAGCTCGCCGCCCTCGGAGTCGGTGCGGCGCTGCACGACGTGGCTGAACTCGACCTGGAGGCGGCGCGGCAGGTCGAGGCCGTGCTCGGCCTTGAGCAGGTACGAGACGCCGCCCTTGCCCGACTGGCTGTTCACGCGCACCACGGCCTCGTAGGAGCGGCCGATGTCGTGCGGGTCGATCGGCAGGTAGGGCACGCCCCAGTCGATGTGGTCGATGTCGACCCCGGCCGCGGTGGTGCGCCGGTCCATGTCCTCCAGGCCCTTCTTGATGGCGTCCTGGTGGCTGCCCGAGAAGGCCGTGTAGACGAGGTCGCCGCCCCACGGGTGCCGCTCATGCACCGGCAGCTGGTTGCAGTACTCGACGGTGCGCCGGATCTCGGCCATGTCGGAGAAGTCGATCTGCGGGTCGATGCCCTGGCTGAACAGGTTCATGCCCAGGGTCACCAGGCACACGTTGCCGGTGCGCTCGCCGTTGCCGAACAGGCAGCCCTCGATGCGGTCGGCACCGGCGAGGCGGCCGAGCTCGGCCGCGGCGACGCCCTCGCCGCGGTCGTTGTGCGGGTGCAGGCTCACGACGACCGACTCGCGCCGGTCGAGGTGGCGCACCATCCACTCGATGGAGTCGGCGTAGACGTTGGGGGTCGCCATCTCCACCGTCGCGGGCAGGTTGACGATCATCTTGTGGTCGGGGGTCGGGTCGATGACCGCGATCACCTCGTTGCAGATGCGCACCGCGAACTCGAGCTCGGTGCCGGTGTACGACTCGGGCGAGTACTCGTAGTAGACGTCGGTCTCGGGGATGGTCTCCTCGAGCTTCCGGCACAGCCGGGCGCCCTGGAGGGCGATGTCGATGATGCCCTCCTCGCTCATCCCGAACACCACGCGACGCTGCAGCACCGAGGTCGAGTTGTAGAAGTGCACGATGGCCTGCTTCGAGCCGCGGATGGCGTCGAAGGTGCGCTCGATGAGGTGGTCACGGCACTGGGTGAGCACCTGGATCGTCACGTCGTCGGGGATGTGGCCGCCGTCGATGAGGTCGCGGCAGAAGTCGAAGTCGGTCTGGCTGGCGCTCGGGAAGCCGACCTCGATCTCCTTGTAGCCCATCCGCACGAGCAGCTTGAACATGCGCATCTTGCGCTCGGCGTCCATCGGGTCGATGAGGGCCTGGTTGCCGTCGCGCAGGTCGACCGCGCACCAGCGCGGGGCCTTGGTCATCACCTGGTCGGGCCAGGTGCGGTCGGGCACGTGGACCTCGAGCTGCTCCTGGAACGGGACGTACTTCTGGGTCGGCATGCCCGAGGGCTGCTGGGGGTGGATCACTGGTCTGCTTCCTTCACACGTCGTCGGGGTTCAGCCGGTGCAGCAGAAGCTCCGCGACGAGGGGCGGCCGATTCAGGCCCCGCCGCGGCAGCGAAGGAGGAGGTGTCCGTGAAGCACGCCCCCAGCGTCCCACGCGACCGGCATCGCGCCAACCCCGGGTTGGCGACGGGTCACGATGCGGGACGCAGCACGGCCACGGTGACGCTGCGGCGCACCTCGAACCCGATGCGGCGGTAGAGGCGGTGCGCGCCCTCGTTGCCGTCGCGCACGTGCAGCATCGCGCGGTCGCCGCGCTCCCGGATGCCGTGCGCCGCAGCGAGCGTGACGACGGCGCCCAGGCCGGTGCCGCGCAGGGCCGGGTCGACGCAGACCCCGGAGACCTCGCCGAACCCCACGACCCGCATCCGCTCCCCCGCCATGGCGACGAGCCGGCCCTCGCGGCGGATGCCGAACCAGCGCCCGGTGAG
Source organism: uncultured Actinomycetota bacterium (assembly GCA_963806295.1). Classification (GTDB taxonomy): domain Bacteria; phylum Actinomycetota; class Actinomycetes; order Actinomycetales; family Dermatophilaceae; genus Fodinibacter. The sequence goes on from CAWDXP010000020.1 coordinate 41,425, forward strand.
GTGGCTGTTCGGGCCGAACGGCCCGGGTTCGGTGGCCGCCGCGAGGGCGACCATGTCGGGCGAGTCGGATGCCGTGAGCTCCACGACCTCGCGGCTCGCGTGCGCCGGCGGCTCGGTGAGGTCGCCGGCGACGTACTGGGTGGCGGGCTCGCGGAGCAGCTCGCGCCAGCCGGGCGGGGTGGGCTCGACCTCGCCACGCAGGAAGACGGCGGTGCCGTCGCGGGCCGACCAGCTCGGCCAGTGCCGCCCAGCCGTCGGGGTCGAGGTGCTGCACGCCGCAGAAGGGCGCGATCTCGTCGCGGTAGCGGCGGGCGGCGCCACCGGCCGCGGTCTCGGCGAGGTGGGCGTGGGGGCCGGTGAGGGCGTGCCAGGCCATGTCGTCGAGCACGTGGCCAGTCACCGGCTCAGCCCCGCACCCGCACCGAGAGGCACGTGACGCAGCCCTCGAGCTTCTCGAACTCCGACACGTCGACCTCGGTGACGGTGTAGCCCCGCCGGCGGTAGGAGGCCGCGGTGCGCGGCGCGCTCGTCGCCATCAGCAGGTGGTCGGCCGAGAGGTGCACGACGTGCGCACCGCCCTCCTCGGGGACGTCCTCGTAGACCGGGAAGGCCTCCTTGTCGTCGACGACCGGGCCCCAGCCCACCACCGTGCCGTCGGGCAGCGCGGTGCAGGCCGACTTCAGGTGCAGTGCTCGCTCGACCGGCACGGCCTGCACCCGAACTCCGAACTCTCGCAAGTGCGTTGCGAGCTGCTGGATGCCGACGCCGTTGGTGCGACCACCGAGCCCGACGTAGGCGGTGCCACCGGCCCGCAGCACGTCGCCGCCGTCGAGGGTGCCGGGCGCCTCGATGTGGGCGACGCGCAGGCCGAGGTCGCGCACCGCCCGCTCGACGCCGGCCGCCTCACCACGACGCTCCGGGGCACCGGAGCGGGCGATGACGGCGAGGTCGCCGTGCACGACGACCGGGTCCTCGACGAAGACGGCGTCGGGGTGGTCGTCGGCGGGCTCGACCTCCACGACCTGCCAGCCGCTGGCGCTCAGCGCGTCGACGTACGCCTGCCACTGCTGTCGCGCCAGGTCGAGGTCGACCGGGGTGCGGTCGAGGTGGGTCACGATGCCGTCGGCCAGGCGCGGGCCCGGCCGGCGGACGAGAGCGATGGGGCTGCTCATTGCCACAGCGAGTGGTAGGCGTTGAGCGCGGGCTGGCCGCCGAGGTGGGCGTAGAGCACGGTCGAGTCCCTGGGGATGTCGGCCGACCGCACCAGGTCGATGAGCCCGGCCAGCGACTTGCCCTCGTAGACGGGGTCGGTGATCATCGCCTCGAGCTCGGCGCCCAGGCGCATCGCCTCCATGGTGGAGTCGACGGGCACGCCGTAGAGGTCGCCGGCCCAGTCGGGCAGCAGGGTGAACTCGTCGTCGCGCAGGTCACGGCCGAGCTCGATGACCTCGGCGGTGTGGCGGGCGATCCGCTCGAGCTGGGCGCGGGTGGTGTCGAGGGTGGCGGAGGCGTCGATGCCGATGACCCGCCGCTTGACGCCGGTGAGGTCCTCGAGCGCGGCGAACCCGGCGACCATCCCGGCATGGGTGGAGCAGGTGACGGTGCAGACGACGATCGTGTCGAAGTGCACGCCGAGGGCCTTCTCCTGCTCGGCGAGCTCGAAGGCGTAGTTGGCGAAACCGACTCCCCCGAGGGGGTGTTCGCTCGCACCGGCGGGGATGGGGTAGGGAGTGCCGCCGCCCTCCTCCACCTCGCGCAGCGCGTCCTTCCACGAGTCGCGGATGCCGATGTCGAAGCCGTGGGGGTCGAGGCGGGAGTCGGCACCCATCATCCGCGAGAGCAGGATGTTGCCCACCTTGTCGTTGACCGGGTCGTCCCACGGCACCCACTTCTCCTGCACGAGACGGCACTTCAGGCCCAGGTGCGCGGCGACAGCGGCGACCTGGCGGGTGTGGTTCGACTGGTAGCCGCCGATCGAGACGAGGGTGTCGGCGCCGCTGGCGAGCACGTCGGGGACGATGTACTCGAGCTTGCGCATCTTGTTGCCGCCGAACGCGAGGCCGCTGTTCACGTCTTCGCGCTTGGCCCAGACCTGCGCGCCACCGAGGTGGTCACTGAGCCGGCGCAGGTGCTGCAGCGGGCTGGGCCCGAAGGTGAGCTGGTAGCGGGGGATGTCGTGGAGACGCATGCTGCTGGTTCTACCACCGACAACCCGGATGCGGTCAGGGGCGTCCGTGGGCCACTCTTGGTTCTCGTGACGACCGACCTGCCCCCCGGCCTGACCGCCCGCCCGCTCACGCTCGACGACCTCGACGCGGCCTTCGCCGTGTACTCCGCCGCCGAGCTCGAGGATGCCGGGCACCTCGCCCTCGAGCCGGAGGACATCGCCGGCGACTGGGCGCGACCGAGCTTCGACCTCGCGGCCGACAGCATCGGGGTGTTCGACGGCGACCGGCTGGTGGGGGCGGCCGAGGTGACCCGGGCCGGGGCGCGCGCCGAGGGTGCCGTGCTGCCCGACGAGCGGGGCCGCGGCATCGGGTCGTGGCTGCTGGCGTGGACCGAGGCCCGGGCGAGGTCAATGGGGTCGATCGCGGGTCGGCCAGGTGGTGCCCGACGGCTCGCTCCCCCAGCGCCTGCTGCTGCGGCCGGGGCTACACGCTGGGGCACACGTCGTGGGTGCTCGAGCTGCCCGGCGGGCCGGGCGGTGGCCGAGCGTCCGCTGCCCGAGGGCTACGCCATCGCGACCGGAGACACGGCGGACCGCGAGCGGGCGGCATACGCCGTCATCCAGGACGCGTTCGACGAGTGGGAGGGGCGGGTGCGCGAGACGTTCGAGGACTGGGCGGCGACGACGGTGCGCCGGCCCGGCGCGCAGCCGTGGCAGCTGCGGGTCGTCGAGCACGACGGAGGCGTGGTCGCGGCGTCGTTCACGATCCTCGACAGCCAGGGCGCCGGCTACGTGCACCAGCTCGCCGTCGAGCGGGCGCACCGCGGGCAGGGGCTGGCGCAGGCCCTGCTCGCCGACGCGTTCGCCGGGGCGCGCGAGCGCGGCGCGACCCGCAGCGAGCTGTCGACCGACTCACGCACCGGGGCGCTCGACCTCTACCTCAAGGTCGGCATGGAGGTCACCCAGATCTGGACGCACCTGGTGACCGACCTCTGACGGTCAGGTGCGCAGGGTGCCGACCAGCGTGACGTACTCGTCGCGGGCGTCCTCGGCGCTCATGCCCTTCGCCTCGGCCCACGCGTCGTACTTGGCGCGGCCGACCGGGTTGGTGAACCCGGGGCGCTTGCCCTGCACGTCACCCTCGCTCGCCTGCTTGTAGAGCGCGTACATCCGCAGCTTGGTCTCGTTGCCCGGGTCGATCACGAGCGTGTTGACGTAGGCGGCAGCGGCGTGGAACTCGTCCTCGGTGGCCATGGCGCCACTCTAGGGCGGCAGGTGAGACTGTGGAACACCGACCTTCCGAGGAGCCACGATGAGCGCGAGCACGGGGACCACGCACACCGACGACCCGGCCGGCGGCGAGGCCCCGCGGGTCTCCGAGCGCGAGGCGCGCGACGTCGCGGAACAGGCGCGCGAGAGCGGGTGGAGCAGGCCGTCGTTCGCCAAGGAGCTCTACCTCGGCCGCTTCGACCTCGACCTCGTGCACCCGCACCCGCGGCCGGATGCCGACGACGAGGCACGCGGCGAGGCGTTCCTGGCCCGGCTGCGCGAGGTGTGCGCCACGCATCGACGGGGCGCGGATCGAGCGCGAGGCGCAGATCCCCGACGAGGACATCAAGGCGCTGGCCGACATCGGCGCCTTCGGGATGAAGATCCCGATCGAGTACGGCGGGCTCGGGCTGACGATGCGCTCGTACGGGCGGGCCCTGATGCTGATCGGGTCGGTGCACCCGGCGTTCGGCGCGCTGCTGTCGGCGCACCAGTCGATCGGGGTCCCCGAGCCGGTGAAGCTGGTCGGCACCCCGGAGCAGAAGCAGCGCTTCCTGCCGCGGTGCGCGGCCGGGGCGATCTCGGCGTTCCTGCTCACCGAGCCCGACGTCGGGTCCGACCCGGCCCGGATGGAGAGCACGGCGACGCTCACCGACGACGGCACGGCCTACCTGCTCGACGGCGTGAAGCTGTGGACCACCAACGGGGTCGTGGCCGAGCTGCTCGTCGTGATGGCGCGGGTGCCGAAGCACGAGGGCGGGCGCGGCGGCATCACGGCGTTCGTCGTCGAGGGCGACGCGCCCGGCATCACGGTCGAGCGGCGCAACGGCTTCATGGGGCTGCGCGGCATCGAGAACGGCCTGACCCGGCTGCACCAGGTGCGGGTGCCGGTCGAGAACCGGCTGGGCCGCGAGGGCGAGGGGCTGAAGATCGCGCTGACCACGCTCAACGCCGGGCGGCTGTCGATCCCGGCGATGTGCTCGGCCACCGGCAAGTGGTCGCTGAAGATCGCGCGCGAGTGGTCGGCCGAGCGGGTGCAGTGGGGGCGTCCGGTCGGGAAGCACGAGGCCGTGGCCGGGAAGATCGCGTTCATCGCGGCCACCGCGTACGCGATGGAGTCGGTGGTCGAGCTGACCAGCGCGATGGCCGACGCGGGCGAGACCGACATCCGGATCGAGGCGGCGCTGGCGAAGCTGTGGGCCAGCGAGATGGCGTGGCTGATCGCCGACGAGCTGGTGCAGATCCGCGGTGGGCGCGGGCTACGAGTCGGCGGCGTCGCTGGCGGCTCGCGGCGAGCGGGCGGTGCCGGCCGAGCAGCAGCTGCGCGACGTGCGGATCAACCGGATCTTCGAGGGCTCGAGCGAGATCATGCACCTGCTCATCGCCCGGGAGGCCGTCGACGAGCACCTCAAGGCCGCCGGCGACCTGGCCTCCGCCGACGCCGACCTGTCGGCCAAGGCCCGGGCGGCGGCCGGGGCGAGCGGGTTCTACGCGAAGTGGCTGCCGCAGCTGGTGACGGGCGCGGGGTCGGTGCCGACGTCGTTCGGGGAGTTCGGCCCGCTGGCACGGCACCTGCGGTACGTCGAGCGGTCGTCGCGGCGGCTGGCGCGCCAGACGTTCTACGGGATGTCGCGCTGGCAGGCCGCGATGGAGCACCACCAGCGCTTCCTGGGCCGCGTCGTCGACATCGGGGCCGAGCTGTTCGCGATGGCGGCGGCGTGCGTGCGGGCCGAGATGCTGCTCGCCGACGACCCCGTGCGGGGCCGGTCGGCGCAGCGGCTGGCGGACGCCTTCTGCGGGCAGGCCCGGATGCGGGTCGACGTGCTGTTCGACGAGCTGTGGACCAACTCCGACGACACCGACCGCAAGCTGGCCGCCTCGGTGCTCGCCGGTGACCTCACCTGGCTCGAGGAGGGCGTGCTCGACCCGAGCGAGGGCACCGGCCCGTGGATCGCGCGGTGGGAGCCGGGCGAGAGCACGCAGGAGTCGGTCTGGCGGGCGGTGCGCTGAGCCGGTGCTGGCTCAGCGGCGCTTGAGCAGCTCCTCGGCGACCTGCACGGCGTTGAGGGCGGCGCCCTTGCGCAGGTTGTCGCCGACGACGAACAGGTTCAGGCCCTTGCCCTCCGGGGCGGCCTGGTCGGCGCGGACCCGCCCGACGAAGACCTCGTCGCGGCCGGTGGCCTGCAGCGGGTTGGGCACGTCGGTGACGATGACGCCGGGGGCACGGCCGAGGGCCTCGAGGGCCTCGGCGGGGCTGATGTCGCGGTCGAACTCTGCGGAGATCGCGAGGCTGTGGCCGGAGAACACCGGGACCCGCACGCAGGTGCCCGACACCCGCAGGCCCGGGATGTGCAGGATCTTGCGCGACTCGTTGCGCAGCTTCTGCTCCTCGTCGGTCTCGAGCGAGCCGTCGTCGACGATGGAGCCGGCCAGCGGCACGACGTTGAAGCCGACCGGGACGGCGTAGATCTGCGGGTCGGGCAGGTCGAGCGCCGAGCCGTCGAGGGCGAGGTCCTTGGGGTCGCCGGAGGCGTAGCCGCCGCGCAGCTGGGTGTCGAGCTCGACGAGGCCGACGCCACCGGAGCCGGACACCGCCTGGTAGCTGCTGACGTGCAGGCGCACCAGGCCCGGCGAGGTCGTGCAGCGGCTTGAGCACCGGCATCGCGGCCATCGTGGTGCAGTTGGGGTTGGCGACGATGCCCTTGGGGATGTCGTCGAGGTCCTCGGGGTTGACCTCGGACACCACGAGCGGCACCTCGGGGTCCTTGCGCCAGGCGCTGGAGTTGTCGACGACGACGGCGCCGGCCTCGGCCACCCGCGGCGCCCAGATCTTGGAGGTCGACCCGCCGTTGGAGAACAGCGCGATGTCGAGCCCGGAGAAGTCGGCGGTGGCGGTGTCCTCGACGGTGACCTCGGTGTCGCCCCACGGCAGGGTCGTGCCGGCCGAGCGGGCCGACGCGAAGTACCGGATCTCGTCGACCGGGAAGTTCCGCTCGAAGAGCAGGGTGCGCATGACGTTGCCGACCTGGCCGGTGGCGCCGAAGACTCCGATTCGCATGTCGACCAGTCTAGAGAGCGGTCCGGATGCCGGCCGCCGGGCTCACGATGCGGGCGCGGGGCGCGCTGGTCGCCGCCTCCATCAGGTCAGGTAGCGGCACAGCTCGCGCTCGAGGTGGCTGGTCAGCCGCGGTCGACGCTCAAGGTGCCGTCGTCCGGGAGCGGCGCCGGGGAGCGTTCGCGCTCGGCGCAGCTGCCGCTTGCGCGGCTGGCCAGGTCGCCGGCCCGAGCCCTCCTCGAGACGTCGACGCCCACGCTGCCGCCGCATCGGCGTCGGCCTCTGCTGCTCCGGTTCAGCGGCCACGCTGCTGGTGGCTAGGGGCTTCTCGGTCATGGTGGGCAGGGCTGTGGCTGGTCGGGACGGTCCGGCTGCCCCAGCCGAGCAGGGGCGGCGGCTCGGACTCGTACCGGTGCCCGAGGGGGGTGGTCACCTGCACCACCCGCCTCGAGCGAAGGTCTCCCTCGCTGGCTGGGCTGCGTGAGGACCACGCGGGTGCGCCAGCCGGGGGCTTCCTTGCCGTGGTTGCAGCGGGCGCACTTGCCGTTGCCTTCCTCGAACGAGGTCTCACCGTGCTCACGCACCGGGGTGGCGTGGTCGGCGTGCACGATCGGCGCCTCACACCACGGGGTGGTGCACACGTCATCACGCAGCACCAGCATCCGCCGCAGCAGCCCGCCGAACAGCCGACGCCGCGAGTCCATCGCGACCAGGTCCCGCCCGTCCGGGGTCGTGTACAACCGCCGCACCCACACCCGAGCAGCCGTTGGCGGCTCCGGCGCCGTAGCCGCCCGCCGAGCGTCTGTCGGGCACGGTGGGCCGTGGCAGCTGCGTCAGGCCTTCGCGCAGCCAGGCGCGAGCGACCGGGGCCGGGACACTGCCGTGCCCGGGGATGCGGGCCGGCTCGAACACCGACCGCTTCGCGTCGCCGGTGCCGAGCAGGGCCCGGTCGGTCATCACCAGGTGCACCTCCACCGGGGTCAGCTGACCGGTTGCCCGCCCGGACAGCAGCCGCAACGCCGTGTCGGCCGCGACCGCACCCACCCCACGACCCTCCGGGTGCTCGTCGGGGCACTGACCACCCACCACACCGCGGGCTCGAGCCTGCACCGCGGCGTGCGCACCGACCACGTCCTTCAGCGGCCCCAGGACGCTCAGGTACGCCATCCCGTCCGGAGCCGGCCGCACCGTCACCCGACGGCTCTTGACCGCCGCCTCCATCCGCGCCACCACCGACGCCGCGTCCAGCTCGGCCGCGACCCGGGCCGCCGCCGCACCCGCCTGCTTGACCCCCAACCGGGCGAGCACCGGCCCCACCCGGGCATCCACCTCGGCCCGGTCCTCCACCGACAACGTCGCCGTCGCCGCCACGACCGCCACCGCGACCCGCTCACTGACACTCACCCTCGGTCAGCGCGGCCATCGTGCGCGGCATCTCGTGCACCAACGCCCGCGACAACCCCACGAACCGGTCCCCCAGGGTCGGCGACTCCCGCCGCGCCAACGCCACCACCGACCCCACCGACCGGCGCCACGTCCTGCGGCGCGGCCACCTCGCGCGAACACCGCAACGCATCCGTGGCCCGCGCCTGCACCGCCGACGCCGCACCCTTGACCCGCTCCAGCCCCGCGACCAGCTCCACCCGCTCCCGATCCGACAGCGACCGGCCGCATCCACCCCCGCCAGCCACGCCCGGAACCTGTCACCACCGCCACCGGCCCCCACCGCCGGCAGCTCGCCCGCCACTACCGTCGCCGCGTCACCCGCGCGGCTCGGCACCCGCCCGGCCACCACCCCGCGCTCGCCCCCCGGGCATGGGCGAGCCAGCCACCGGCGGGCCCGGCATCCGAAAACCAGCCCGGCACAACCGAACCCGGGTCCACGACCCGCCCCACCACCACCCCCTCGTCCATGCACTAATCGTACGCATGTCCACCGACAGCCACCCGGCCGCGAGCATCGCCTGTGGACAACCGCGCACGCGAACGACCCCTGTGGACAACCGCAGCCGCACTGGTCGCAGGCGCCAGCCACCGGAATCCCGACGTGGCAGCGCCCACCCAGGCAGAGCGCTACGCGAGACCGCCGCTGGCGCAACCCCCCGAGCGCGAGCCTCAGCCGGCCGACCGCAGGATCGCCGCGATCTCCTCGAACCCGAGCCGCTCGGCATGCTCCAGCGCCGTCACCCCGTCGCGGTCACCGATCGAGGCATCGGCACCGGCGTCGAGCAGGATCCGCACGATCTCCTGGTGCCGCGCTCCCCCGTCGCCCAGGATCACCGCCTCGAGCAGCGCGGTCCACCCCAGCCGGTTCACGTGGTTGACGTCGATCCCGGTCGACACCACCCGCCGCACGTACTCCACGTGCCCCCGCTCGCTCGCCGGGATCACCGACACCCCACCGAACCGGTTGACCACCCCGAGGTCGGGCGACGCCGGCAGCAGCGCCTCGAGCATCTCCACGCTCCCCGTCACCCCGGTGACCAGCCACGGCGTGTCGTGCTGGTCGTCGAGGGCATCGGGGTCGGCCCCCATCGCCACGAGCACCCGCGCCGCCTCGACGTGGTCCCCCGCCGACGCCAGCAGCAGCGCCGTCCGCCCCGACGGCGTCGCGCGCCTCCAGCCGCGCCCCGTCGCGCAGCGCGAGCGCCACGGCATCCGCGTCACCCGACCCCGGCCGCCGCCAGCAGCGCCGCGTCCGGGTCGGACGACGGGCGGTGACCATCGGCAGCACTCAGCACGCGTTCCAGTGTGCGGTAACCGCGTTCGCGCGCCATCGCCAGCGGCGTCAGCCCCTCGGTCACCGACGGCCGCCCCAGCTCGACCCCGCCGGCCACGAGCACCTGCACGGTCGCCAGCTCGGGCGCGGCATCCGCCCCGAACCACACCGCCTCGTGCACCGCCTGGTAGCCGATCCGGTTGACGTGGTCCTTGTCGATGCCGGCCCGCAGCAGCCGCCCGACCACGAGGTGGTGCCCCCGCTCGGCGGCACGGATCAGGCCGGTGCCGTTCCACGAGTCCTTGGCGTCGACGTCGGCGCCCGCGGCCAGGGTCGAGCTCGAGCAGGTCGAGGTACCCCTCGCTCGTCGCGATCAGGTAGGCCGACTGCTGCGTCTCGTCCTTGGCGTCGACGTCCGCACCCTGCGCCACCAGCCGGCGCGCGGTCGGCACGTCGTTCGCCCAGGCGGCATCGCGCAGCGCCTCGTCCAGCGCTGCCTGGTCGCTCGCCGACGGTCGCGCCGTGGGGCCGGGCTCCCCACCCACCGTGCACCCCAGCCAGCACGAGCACGGCCACGGATGCCGTGACGAGCCCGCCGCTGCGACGGAACCGGCGCGTTCTCACCCGACCATCATGGACGCGTGCGGGCATGGAGGCGCCGCTGCCGAGCGCGCCGGACACGCGTCGGCACGGACGCGCCGCCCCCTCGGGTTCGACGGGTCCGTGCCGATGGCGGTCCGTCGCCCGGACCGCGTGGTGCGGTGGCTCGTCCGCTGGGGCCTCACCACCGCGGCACCAGCGTGCGCCACCGATGGGTGGCCGCGCCACTGGGTTGCGAGTTCTCGCAATGGTGACGACGGAAACGGTGCCGGATGTGGTGGCCTCGCCCGCCGCGCGCGGGTGTGCGGCGCTGCCCGCCGCGGTGTGACAGGTAGCACCAACGAGGCCGTCACCTGCGCGGATACACTCACGGAGCACGTCCAGAACGAGCGGACATGCCAACGAGACGAGAGGGCAGGTCGCATGGCGGTGGACCCGATGACCACGCCCGAGCCGATCGACGTGCCGGAGGAGTACCTCGCGTTCCTCACCCTGACCCAGTCGCTGATGGCCGGGTCGCGACCCGTCGTTGAGATACCTGGGCATGAACGCAGAGGCCGGCAGCGCGCTGGCCGTCCTGGCCGGGCAGACCCGGTCGACCGTCTGGAACATGCAGCGCCGACTGTCGTTCTACGCCTTGCGCGACGGCCGCCGGCTGGACGAAGCGGCGCGCCAGCGTGGCGTGAAGTCACGCATGGTGGTGAACCCGGCCAGCCTTCCCCAGTGCCCCATCCTCACGAGCTACGACCGCGACGTACGGGTCGGCACCGTGCCGTTCCAGCTCATGGTCCTGGACTCCCGCCACATCGTGCTGGCCGGTCGAGACGGCGACACCATGTGGACGTCATCGGACCCCGACCTCGTCGCGCGCGCGGTCCGCGCCTACGAGGCCGTGTGGTCGGCGGCCCGCCCCGCGGTGCCGGAGGGCGAAGACCCTCCACTCACCCCGCGGATGCTCGAGATCTGCTGGTTGCTCGCCGACGGCGCCTCGGACCGCGTGATCAGCCGCACGCTCGAGATCTCCGAGCGCACGGTGTCCAACGAGGTGCGTGAGATCGCCCGCCGCCTCGGCGGGGCCAACCGGGCGCACACCATCGCGCGCATCTGCGGGAACCCGCTCTGACAGCCGAGCCGGCCGAGTTGCCTGGGGTCGCAACCTGGTCCGCTGGCCCGTGACCGGCCCGATAGGATCGGCGACCGTGGAGGGACCGAAGAACGGCGATCAGAGATCGCGTCCGGTCGCACCCGCATGAACCCGATGACCACTCCCGACCCGCCCACGGTGACCGTCGCCTTCTTCACCCACCTACGGTCCCGGCTGGCGGCTCGCGATCCCGCCATCCGCTTCCTGGGGATGACCGCCGACGGTGGCCGGGTCTTCGCCGAGCTGCTCGCCACTCACCGCGGCTCGGTGTGGAACATGCAGCGCCTGATGACCTTCCACTCGGTGCGGGACGGAAAGCCGCAGACTGACGCGTTGCGCCGCCGGGGAGTGAAGATGCGGCTGGTGGTCAGCCCCGCCAGCCTCGACCTCTGCCCGATCCTCTCCAGCTACGACCCGGCCGTGCGCGTCGGGCCGATCGTCGGGCCGCTGATGATCATGGACACCGAGCTGGTCGTCGTGCCTGGCACCGACGGTGACTCGATCTGGATGTCGACCGACCGCGATCTGGTCGAATTCGCCGTCCGCGCATACGAGGCCATGTGGTCGGCGTCTGCTCCTGCCGTGCCGCCAGGGGAGGAACCCCCGCTCACCCCGCGCATGGTCGAGATCGCTTGGCTGATGGCCGACGGCGCCAGCGACCGGCAGATCAGCCGCGAGCTCGGGATCTCGGAGCGCACCGTCTCCAACGAGGTGCGTGAGATCGGCCGCCGCCTCGGCGCGGCCAACCGGCCGCACACCATCGCGCGCATCTGCGGGAATCCGCTCTAGAACCCGAGCCGGCCGAGCTGCTTGGGGTCGCGCTGCCAGTCCTTGGCCACCTTGACGTGCAGGTCGAGGTGCACCCGCTGGCCGAGCAGCTCCTCGATGCCGGCGCGCGCGTTGGTGCCCACCTCGCGCAGGCGCGACCCCCCACGCCCGATGACGATCGCCTTCTGCGAGTCGCGCTCGACGAACACGTTGACCCGCACGTCGAGCAGCGGCTTGCCCTCGCTGCGCCCCTCACGCGGCACGATCTCCTCGACGACGACGGCCAGGCTGTGCGGCAGCTCGTCGCGCACCCCCTCGAGCGCGGCCTCGCGCACGAGCTCGGCGATCATGACCAGCTCGGGCTCGTCGGTGAGCACGTCGTCGGGGTAGAGCGGCCCCGGCGAGGGCGGCAGGTGCTCGGCGAGCACCGACGCCACCTCCTCGACCTGGTCGCCGCGGGTGGCCGAGCACGGCACGATCGCCGCCCAGTCGCCGAGCTGGTCGATGGCGATGAGGTGCTCCGCCATGCGCGTGCGGTCGACCTTGTCGGACTTGGTCGCCAGCGCGACCACCGGCGTGCTCTTCCCGCGCTTGAGCTCGGCGAGCTCGCGCGCGATGAACTGGTCACCGGGCCCGATCCGCTGGTCGGCGGGCAGGCAGAAGCCGATGACGTCGACCTCGAGCAGGGTCTCGCGGACCAGGTCGTTGAGCCGCTGCCCGAGCAGCGTGCGCGGCTTGTGCAGCCCCGGGGTGTCGACGAGGATCAGCTGGCTCGTCGGCCCGGTGACGATGCCGCGGATGGTGTGCCGCGTCGTCTGCGGCTTGCTCGACGTGATGGCGACCTTGCTGCCGACCAGCGCGTTGGTGAGCGTCGACTTGCCGGCGTTCGGCCGCCCGATGAGGCACGCGAAGCCCGCGACGTAACCCGACCCGTGCTCGCTCATCCGGCTCGCTCCTCCATCTCCGGCGCACCCTGCGCCGGCTCGACCCGCTCGACGACCACGGTCGCGATCCGGTGCCGGCGACCCGACATCCGTTCGGCGGTCAGGCGCAACCCTGCCACCTCGCAGGTCGAGCCGAGGATGGGGACCCGGCCGATGGTCTTGCCGATCAGCCCGCCGACGGTGTCGACCTCGTCGTCCTCGAGCGCGATGTCGAACAGCTCGGCGAGGTCGTCGACGTGCAGCGTGGCGGCGACGCGCAGCCGGCCGTCGCCGAGGTCCTCGACCTCGGGGGCCTCGCGGTCGTACTCGTCGGTGATCTCGCCGACGATCTCCTCGAGGATGTCCTCGATGGTGACCAGCCCGGCGGTGCCGCCGTACTCGTCGACGACGACGGCGAAGTGGGTCTGGTCGCGCTGCATCTCGCGCAGCAGGTCGTCGACCGGCTTGCTCTCGGGCACGAACGGCATCGGCCGCATCAGCTCGCGCACCGGCACGGCACCGGCCTCGGGGTCGGCGTTGAGCCGGCGGATGACGTCCTTGAGGTAGAGCAGCCCCACCACGTCGTCGACGTCCTTGCCCAGCACCGGGATCCGCGAGAAGCCCGACCGCAGGAACAGCGTCATCGCCTGCCGGCAGACCCGGTCGTCGTCGATCGAGACCATGTCGGTGCGCGGCACCATGACCTCGCGGGCGAGGGTGTCGCCGAGCTCGAAGACGGAGTGGATCATCTCGCGCTCCCCCGCCTCGATCAGCGCCGAGTCGCGCGCCATGTCGACGAGGTCGCGCAGCTCGCTCTCGCTCTCGAACGGCCCGTCGCGGAAGCCCTTTCCGGGCGTGACGGCGTTGGTGAGGGCGATGAGCAGCCGGCTGAACGGCCCGAGCAGCCGGCGCAGCCACACCGTCGTGGGCGCGGCAGCCAGCGCGACCTGCGAGCTGTGCTGTGCGCCAAGGGTCCCCGGCGACACGCCGACCACGGCGAAGGAGATCAGGGCCATGATCGCGATGGCGACGAGGAACGGCTGCCAGGTGCCCTCGACCCGGTCGACGACGGCGAGCGTGATCATCACCGCGACCGTCGACTCGGCGATGACCCGCAGGAACGACAGCACCGACAGGTAGGCCGCGGTGTCGCCGACGACCTTCACCAGCGCCGTCGAGCCGGGGCGGCCCTCCTCGAGCAGCTCGTGGGCGCGGGCGCGCGACATCCGCGAGAAGGCGGCCTCCGCGGTGGAGATCAGGAAGGCGACGAGGGTGGCGAGCACCGCCGCCGTGACGAGTCCGGTCATGAGCTGGGGCCGGCCGGTCAGGCGGTGGGGCGACCGCGGGTGGCGAGGAAGGTGAGCAGCAGCTGGCGCTGCAGCTCGAACATCTCCTTCTCCTCCTCGGCCTCCGCGTGGTCGTAGCCCAGCAGGTGCAGGATGCCGTGCGTCGTGAGCAGCAGCAGCTCCTCCTCGGTCGCGTGGCCGGCCTCGTGGGCCTGCCGCTGCGCGACGCTCGGGCAGAGCACGATGTCGCCGAGCACGCCCTCCTGGGGCTCGGACCCCTCGCGGCCGGGCCGCAGCTCGTCCATCGGGAAGCTCATGACGTCGGTGGGCCCGGGCAGGTCCATCCACTGCACGTGCAGGGTCTCCATGGCGGGCTCGTCGACCAGGCGCAGGCACAGGTCGGCCTTGGGGTGCACCCGCATCTGGGCCATGACGTAGCGGGCGCACGCCACCAGCTCGAGCTCGTCGAGCCGGAACTCGGTCTCGTTGAGGACGTCGATGCTCACCGGCGCGGGCCCTTCGGCTGCTTCTCGTCCCAGCGGCCGTAGGCGTCGACGATGGCGCCGACGAGGCGGTGCCGCACGACGTCGACGGCGGTGAGCTCGGCGAAGTGCACGTCGTCGAGGTCGGTGAGGATCTCCTTGACCACGCGCAGGCCGCTGGTGACACCCCCCGGGAGGTCGACCTGGGTGACGTCGCCGGTGACGACCATCTTCGAGCCGAAGCCGAGCCGGGTGAGGAACATCTTCATCTGCTCGGGCGAGGTGTTCTGGGCCTCGTCGAGGATGATGAACGCGCCGTTGAGCGAGCGGCCACGCATGAAGGCCAGCGGCGCGACCTCGATGGTGCCGGCCGCCAGCAGCCGCGGGATCGACTCGGGGTCGACCATGTCGTGCAGCGCGTCGTAGAGCGGGCGCAGGTAGGGGTCGATCTTGTCGTTGAGGGTGCCGGGCAGGAAGCCGAGCCGCTCGCCGGCCTCGACCGCGGGCCGGGTGAGGATGATGCGGTTGACCTGCTTGGCCTGCAGCGCCGCGACGGCCTTGGCCATCGCGAGGTAGGTCTTGCCGGTGCCGGCCGGGCCGATGCCGAAGACGATGGTGTTCTGGTCGATGGCGTCGACGTAGCGCTTCTGGCCCAGCGTCTTGGGGCGGATGGTGCGCCCGCGGTTGCTGACGATGTTCATCGTCAGCACGTCGGCGGGACGCTCGACGGTCTGGGCGCGCAGCATCTGGATGGACCGCTCGACGGCGTCGCGGTTGAGCGGCTGGCCGCCCTCGAGCACGTCGAGCAGCTCGTCGATGAGCCGCTCGACGAGCGCGACCTCGGCGCTGGGGCCGGACACGGTGAACTCGTTGCCGCGCACGTGGATCTCGACCCGGGGGAACTGGCGCTCCATGGTGCGCAGCAGCTCGTCGCGCGGGCCGAGGAGCGTGACCATGTCGACGTCGTCGGGGACGACCACGGTGTGCTGGCGGACGTGGGGATGGGTCTGGCCGGCGGCCGGGTCGTCGGCCGGGGGCGGGGCGGTATGGGCGTCAGTCATCGTGGGAAGAGTCTACGAGGCCGCACCGACCTCGGGCACACGAGAATGCCGGGCTCACCCGGGCGGCCAGCTCAGGGTGCGGCCGCCGATGACGTGCAGGTGGGCGTGGAAGACGCTCTGCTGGGCCGCCTCGCCGGTGTTGGCCACCAGCCGGTAGCCCGGCAGGCCCTCGGCGGAGGCCACCTGCGCGGCGAGCGTCACGGCATCCGCGAGCTCGTCGGCGGATGCCGTGGCGAGGCCGGCGAGGTCGGGCACGTGCCGGCGGGGCACGACGAGCAGGTGCGTGGGCGCGGCGGGCTCGATGTCGCGAAAGGCCAGCGAGTGCTCGCTCTCGGCCACCACCTGCGCGGGGATCTCGCCGGAGACGATGCGGCAGAAGAGGCAGTCCTGGCTGGGGCTGGGGCTCATACCCCTGAATCTAGTCATACCGATGGTCGCTGCCGTCTGCCACGATTCCCCGATGACCACCGACCACCGCGACACCGACGCCTTCCGGGGTGCCACCTTCCGGCGCGTCGACCTCTCCGGCGCCTCGTTGCGCGAGGTCGACCTGTCCGGGGCCACCATCCGCGACTCCGACGTCACCGGGCTGCGCATCGTGGCCTCGGTGGTCGACGACGTGCACCTGTCGGGGCACGAGGGCGTGGGTCGGGTGTGGGTCGACGACGTCGAGGTCACCGCCTACGTGCGGGCCGAGCTCGACAGCCGCCACCCCGAGCGGGTGCTGGTGCGCGAGATGCGCACCGTCGACGAGGTGCGCCGGGCCTGGGCGCAGGTCGACGAGCTGTGGAACGACGCGGTCACGCACGCGGCGACCGTGCCGGAGGAGCTGCTGCACGAGCGGGTCGACGACGAGTGGTCGTTCCTCGAGACGCTGCGCCACCTCGTCTTCGCCGACGACATCTGGGTCGGGCGGATGCTCAGCGACGAGCCGGGCGCCTTCCACCCCCTCGGCGTGCCACCCACCGACACCACGGATGCCGGTGCCGCGGAGATGGGCCTGACGCTCACCGACCGGGCGCCGTTCGTGGAGGTGGCAGCCCTGCACCAGGACCGCCGCCGGCGGTTCACCGCCCTGCTCGACGGCGTCGGCGACGCCGACCTGTTCGAGGTGCGCACCGCCGTGCTCGCACCGGACTGGGGCGAGGAGTCGTTCACCGTGCTGGAGTGCCTGACCGTCGTGGTGCGCGAGCACGTCGAGCACCTGCGCTTCGCGGAGCGCGACCTGGCCCGGCTGGAGGCCCGGTCAGCGCCAGCGTGACGTCGCGCTGAGCACGGCCAGCGCCGCGGGCCCGGCGCTCGACGAGCGCAGCACGGTGCTGCCGAGCCGCACGAGCACCGCCCCGGCATCCTCGAGGGCGGCGAGCTCGTCGGGCGCGATGCCGCCCTCGGGCCCGACGACGACCAGCACGTCACCGGCATCCGGCAGGGTGACGCCGGCGAGCGGCGTGGTGGCGTCCTCGTGGAGCACGACGGCGGATGCCGACCCACGCACCCGGGCGACGACGTCGGCCGTGCTGGCCGTGGGGGCGAGCACGGGACGCCGGGTGCGGCGCGACTGCTTGGTGGCGGCCACGAGCACGGCATCCCACTTGCGCCTGGCCTTCTCGCCGCGCTCGCCGCGCCACTGCACGACGCTGCGCGAGGCCTGCCAGGGCACCACCTCGTCGACCCCGCACTCGGTGGCGGCCTCGACCGCCTGGTCGTCGCGGTCGTTCTTGGCCAGCGCCTGCACCAGCACGAAGCGGGGGGCGGGCTCGGGGTCGCTGGCCACCGAGACCACGCGCAGGTCGAGCGTGCCCGCCCCGACCGCCACGACCTCGCCCTCGACCCGCAGCCCCGCGCCGTCGGTGAGCAGCAGGTGCTCACCGACCCGGGTGCGCCGCACGGTGGCGGCGTGCCGGCCCTCGGGCCCGTCGAGCACGACGACGTCGCCGACCCCCCGCCCCGCCAGGGCCTCGGGGGCCAGGAGGTGCAGCGGCAGGGTCATCGTGCCTTGAAGGCGTCGCGGAGCTTGCCGAAGATCGAGCCCTCGGCCGGGTTGGCGATGCGGCCCTCGGGGCGCTCCTCGCCGCGGGCGCTGGCCAGCTGGCGGAGCAGCTCCTCCTGCGCGGCGTCGAGCCTGGTCGGGGTCTGCACCATGGTGTGCACGACCAGGTCGCCGCGACCGGTGCCCCGCAGGTGGGTGACCCCGAGCCCGCGCAGCGTGATGGAGTCGCCCGACTGGGTGCCGCGGCGCACGTCGAGGTCGCGCGGGCCGTCGAAGGTCTCCATCGGCAGGGTCGCGCCGAGCGCCGCGGCGGTCATCGGCACCTCGATGGTGGCGTGCAGGTCGTCGCCGCGCCGCTGGAAGGTGGGGTGCCGGTTGACGGCCACCTCGACGTAGAGGTCACCGGCCGGCCCGGCGCCGTGCCCGACCTCGCCCTCGCCGGCGAGCTGGATGCGGGTGCCGGTGTCGACGCCCGGCGGCACCTTGAGGGTGAGCGTGCGGCGGGTGCGCACCCGGCCGTCGCCGGAGCACTCGTAGCAGGGGTCGGTGATGATCTGGCCGAAGCCCTGGCAGGTCATGCACGGGCGGGTGGTCATCACCTGGCCCAGGAAGCTGCGCTGCACCTGCTGGATCTCGCCCCGGCCGGCACACACGTCGCAGGTGCGCGTGGAGGTGCCCGGCTGCATGCCCGCGCCACGGCAGGTGGAGCAGGCCACCGCGGTGTCGATGGTGAGGTCCTTCTGGGCCCCGAACACGGCGTCGCCGAGGTCGATGTCGAGCCGCACGAGGGCGTCCTGGCCGCGGGTGGTGCGCGAGCGCGGCCCGCGCCCCGCGGTGCCGGCCTGGCCGCCGAAGAAGGCGTCCATGATGTCGCTGAACGAGAAGCCCTGGCCGAAGCCGGCGGCGCCCGAGCCGTAGGGGTCGGAGCCGTGGTCGTAGGCCTGCCTCTTGTCGGGGTCGGACAGCACGTCGTAGGCCTGGGAGAGCTTCTTGAACTGCTCCTCGGCCTCGGGGCCCGGGTTGACGTCGGGGTGGTAGCGCCGGGCCGACTTGCGGTAGGCGCGCTTGATGTCCTCCGCGGTGGCGTCGCGGGCGACCCCGAGGTCGGCGTAGTAGTCGTTCACAGGGAGGTTGGTCCTTACTCCGCGAGGATGCGCGAGACGTAGGTGGCGACGGCCCGCACGGAGGCCATCGTCGTGGGGTAGTCCATGCGGGTGGGGCCGACGACACCGAGGCCGGCCACGAGGTCGGAGCCGGCACCGTAGCCGGAGGTGACCATCGAGGTGGTCTGCAGCCCGGCATACGGGTTCTCGTGGCCGATGCGCACGGCGATGCTGCCGCCCTGCTCGGCGACGGTGCCGAGCAGCTTGAGCAGCACGACGTGCTCCTCGAGGGCCTCGAGCACCGGGCCCAGGCTCATGGTGAAGTCGGGGCCGACGCGCGCCAGGTTGGCGGTGCCGGCGAGCACGACGCGCTCCTCGCGCTCCTCGACCAGGGAGTCCTCGAGGGCGGTGCTGATGGCGCGCACGAGGTCGCGCACGGCGGGGTCGAGGCGCTCGGGCACCGCGGACAGCTCGTGGGCCGCCTCGGCGAGCGGGCGCCCGCTCGTGGCGCGGTTGAGCTCGGTGCGCAGCGTGGACAGGGTGCCCTCGCCGTCGCCGGAGAGCAGGTCGGTGCCGACCTCGATGACGCGCTGCTCGACCCGGCCGGTGGTGGTGATGAGCACCACGAGCAGCCGGTCGGTGCTGATCGGCACGAGCTCGACGTGGCGCACCGACGAGCGCGCGAGCGAGGGGTACTGCACGACGGCGACCTGCCGGGTCAGCGAGGCGAGCAGGCGCACGGTGCGGTCGACGACGTCGTCGAGGTCGACGGCACCCTCGAGGAACTGCGCGATGGCGCGCTGCTCGGCGGCACTCATCGGCTTCACCGCCGAGAGCCGGTCGACGAACAGGCGGTAGCCGGCGTCGGTGGGCACCCGCCCGGCGCTGGTGTGCGGGGCGGCGATCAGCCCCTCCTCCTCGAGCGCGGCCATGTCGTTGCGCACGGTCGCGGCCGACACGCCGAGGTGGTGGCGCTCGAGCAGCGCCTTGGAGCCGACCGGCTCGGAGGTCTCGACGTAGTCCTGGACGATGGCGCGCAGCACGCGCAGCCGGCGGTCCTCACTCATCATGCGGTCACCTCCGGGACGTCAGGGAACGGACGGCAGCGCGCGGGTGCTGGCACTCTCGCGCGTCGAGTGCCAATTCTACGGGCTGGGTCCGACGCACGCGAATGCCGGGAACGTCCCTCGACGTCGCGTAGCCTTCCCGCCGTGACGGACAGGTACGGCGGCGACGTGCTGGGGGGCGACTGGCGGCGGCCGCCCCGCGGACGCTCGGTCGAGCTGCCCGCCGAGCCCGGCACCGTCGTGGAGGACGTCGAGACCGGCTGGGTGGGCGCCGTCGTGCGCGTGGAGAAGGCCGGCGGCGTGCGCGTGGTGCACCTCGAGGACCGGCACGGGCGCACCAAGGGCTTCCGCCTCGGCCCCGGCTTCCTCGTCGACGGCGCGCCGGTCACCCTCACTCCCCCACGCGCGAAGGCGGACGCCGAGCTGGAACGGGCGCGGGCGGCATCCGCACGCACCGCCAGCGGCTCGCGCACGGTGACCGGGCAGCGGGCCAGGGTCGCCCGGGGCTCGCGCATCTACGTCGAGGGCAAGCACGACGCCGAGCTGGTCGAGAAGGTGTGGGGCGCCGACCTGCGCGTCGAGGGCGTGGTGGTCGAGATGCTCGACGGCGTCGACGACCTCGCCGGTGCGATCCGCGACGTCGCCCCCGGGCCGGGGCGCCGGATGGGCGTGCTCGTCGACCACCTCGTGCCGGGCACCAAGGAGTGGCGGGTCGTGCAGGAGGCGCGGGCCGTGCAGCCGTATGCCGCGCACGTGCTCGTCGTCGGCCACCCCTACGTCGACGTCTGGCAGTCGGTGAAGCCGCAGCGGCTCGGCATGCAGGCCTGGCCGGTGATCCCGCGCGGCACGTCGTGGAAGGTGGGGATCGCCGAGCACCTCGGGTGGCCGCACTCGACCCAGGCCGACCTCGCGCAGGCCTGGCGGCGCATCCTGGGGTCGGTCGAGACCTACGCCGACCTCGAGCCCGAGCTGCTCGGCCGGGTCGAGGAGCTCATCGACTTCGTCACGGCGCCGGGCTGACCGACGCGCGCGCGGCCGCCACCCCGCGGTCGAGCCACTCGTGCAACGCGGCGTCGTCGTCGACCACCTCGGCGTCGACGTGCACCCACCCGCGGCTGGTGCGACCGCCCTTGACCATCGGCTCCACGCCGTCGAGGGCCACGAGGTCGCCCTGGTGCTCGGACCCCACCCGCACGAGCAGCCCGCGAGCGCTCACCGAGCACGCGAGCGCGCCGTCGACCATGAACCCGGTGCCGCCGAACATCCGCTTCTCGTCGGCGGCGGGCAGGTGGGAACGGACGCGGTCGATGAGCTCCATACCGCTCAGCGTGGCACCCACGGCGTGTGCCAGCCACCGACGTCGGCGGTGATCGCGTTGCCGGCCTCCGGACCCCAGCTGCCCGGCGCGTAGGGCAGCACCGGCGGCGGCGCGTCGAGCAGCGGCTGCATGATCCGCCAGGTCTCCTCGATGCCGTCCTGCCGGCTGAACCGCGTGCTGTCGCCGACCAGCGCGGCGTGCAGCAGCACCTCGTAGGGCGTCGCCCCCTCGCCACCCTCGTCGGCGAACTCCATGTCGAGCTCGATCGGGCCGATCCGGCCGAGGTCGGTGCGCTTGGCGTCGACCTGGAACCGGATGCCGGTGGCGGGGTCCAGCTTGATCACGAGCTGGTTGGGCTCGGGGTCGTGGTCCTTGGGCCAGAAGCCCAGCCGCGGCGGCCGCTTGAAGACGAGCCGCAGCTCGGTCTGGGTCATCGGCAGCCGCTTGCCCGGTGCGGATGAAGAACGGGACACCGGCCCAGCGCCAGTTCTCGATGTCGAGGCGCAGCGCGGCGTAGGTCTCGGTGGTGGAGCCGGGCGCGACCCCCTTGATGTCCTGGTAGCCGTCGTACTGGCCGCGCACGTAGTGCGCCGGGTCGGCCTCGACGACCGCGCGGAACAGGGCGACCTGCGACTCCTTGACGGTGTGCAGGTCACCGCGCGAGGGCGGCTCCATCGCGGCCGCCGAGACGAGCTGCATGAGGTGGTTGACCACGACGTCGCGCAGCGCGCCGACCGGGTCGTAGAAGCTGCCCCGGTCGTCGACGCCGAAGCTCTCGGCCATGGTGATCTGCACGCTGTCGAGGTACTGGCGGCTCCACACCGGCTCGAGGATCGCGTTGGCGAAGCGCAGGTGGAGGATCTCCTCCAGGCCCATCTTCCCGAGGTAGTGGTCGATCCGGAACAGCTGCGACTCGTCGACGTACTGGTGCAGCTCGCCGGCCAGGTCGCGTGCGGACTGCTGGTCGTGCCCGAACGGCTTCTCGATGACGAACCGCGCCCCGGCGCTCAGCCCCGCCCCGGCGAGGCCCGGACACGACCTTCGCGAACAGGAACGGCGGGATCTCGAGGTAGAAGACCGGCGTGCGGGCGCCCCCCATCGCCTCGGCCACCCGGCCGTACGTCGCGTCGTCGGCGAAGTCGCCGCGACACGTAGGAGAGCCGGTCGGTGAACCGGGCGAAGACCTCCTCGTCGATGGTCTCGCCGGTCGCCGACGATCGAGGTGCGCGCCCGGTCGACCAGCTGCTCCATGCTCCAGTCGTCGACCGCGACGCCGACGATCGGGCAGTCGAGCAGGCCGCGGGCCTCGAGCCGGTACAGCGACCGGAAGGTCATCACCCGCGCCAGGTCACCGGTGATGCCGAAGACCACCAGGACGTCGCCCGGACGTGGTGTCGTGCTGTCGACGCTCGTCATCCCTGACTCCCCTTCCGCGCCCCGCCACGATGCCGGGACCGGTCGTCACGATGCCGGGTCGGTGTGGCCGCGGCAATCCCCCGAGTGGGGTGATCCCCCTCCGCGGCGCCCCGGCGCTCGGGGTCGGCCCTGACCCGACCCTGAGAGCGACCCCGGCCACACCCCTGATCCGGCGTCATCGCGCCGTACCGGGTGTTTGATTGACGTAGACCCACCAATCGAGGAGTACCGATGAGCGACACCACACCCCGCCCCGACGAGACGCCGGGCGACCCCACTGCTCCCGCGCAGCCCGCGGACGTCGAGGTGACCGAGTTCGTGCCCGTCACGGAGTCGGCCCCGCCGCCGCCGGCCTACGAGCAGCCGCAGTACGCCGCGCCGCAGCCGCCGCAGTACGCGCAGCAACCGCCGCCCTACGCGCAGCCGCAGCTTCCGCCGCCGGCCTACCCCGGTGCCACCCCCGGAACGGCCGTCGCCCCGCCCAACCAGATGTCGCCCACCGACGAGCGCACCTGGGGCACGCTCGCCCACGGCGCGGCACCTGCCGCCACGATCCTGTCCGGCGGCATCCTCGGCTTCGTGTGCGCCCTGGTCATCTACCTGCGTCTACAGGACCGCGGTCCGTTCGTGCACGCCCACGCGGCGAACGCCCTCAACGTGCAGATCATCGGCGCGCATCGGCTTCCTGGTGAGCTTCTTCTTGATGTTCCGCTGATCGGCGTTCATCACGCATCCCGATCATCTCGGGCTGGCCGCACGTCGATCGCTGCACGTCATCGGCGCCATCAAGGCCAACAACGGCGAGTGGTGGGAACCCGCCGATGACGCCGCAGTTCGTCAAGTGAGCTGAACCGACCGCACCGCGTGTGGCCGCTCGTCCACCCGGACGGGCGGCCACCGCGCTGCTCAGACCCCCAGCAGCCGGCGCACCACGGTGTCGGCCAGCAGGCGTCCGCGCAGGGTGAGCACGACCCGCCGGTCCCGCACCGCGGCCCGCCCGTCGACCAGGCCGTCGGCCACCAGCCCGGCCACCGCCGTGCGCCCGGCCGCGTCGAGCACGTCGACCGGCAGCCCCTCGCGCAGCCGCACCCCGAGCAGCACCTCCTCGTCGTGCCGCTGCTCGGGCGTGAGGGTCTCGCGCCCGGCCGCCGGAGACGCACCCGCGGCCAGCGCGGCGGCATACGTGCGCGGGTGCTTCACGTTCCACCAGCGCACGCCCCCGACGTGGCTGTGCGCACCCGGCCCGACCCCCCACCAGGCGTCGCCACGCCAGTAGCCCTCGTTGTGGCGGCACCGGCCGGTGTCGTCGCGTGACCAGTTGCTCACCTCGTACCACCCGTAACCAGCCTGTGCCAGAACCGAATCGGCAAGCTCGTACTTGTCGGCCTCGTCGTCGCCGGTCGGGCATGGCCACCTCACCGCGGCGCACCTGCGTCGCCAGCTTGGTGCCCTCCTCGACGACGAGGGCGTAGGCCGAGACGTGGTCGGGATCGAGCGCCACCGCGGCGTCGAGGCTGGCCCGCCAGTCGTCGAGGCTCTCTCCCGGGGTGCCGTAGATCAGGTCGACGCTCGTCGCCAGCCCCGCCGCCTTCGCTCCCGCGACCGCGGTCGCGACGCGTGCCGGGTCGTGGGTGCGCTCCAGCGTCGCCAGCACGTGCGGCACCACCGACTGCATGCCGACCGACACCCGGGTGAACCCCCCGGCCGCCAGCACCTCGAGGTCGGCGGCCGTGACCGAGTCGGGGTTGGCCTCGGTCGTCACCTCCGCGTCAGGAGCCAGCCCGAACCGCTCCCGGATGCCGGTCACGCACCGCACGAGGTCGGCCGCCGGCAGCAGCGTGGGCGTGCCACCACCGACGAACACCGTGTCGACGGGCCCGGCGCCGGGGCCCAGCACCCGCGCGGCGACGTCGAGCTCGGTCAGCGCCGAGTCGACGAAGGTCGAGGTCGAGGCGCCCGGGCCGAGCTCGGTCAGCGTGTAGGTGTTGAAGTCGCAGTAGCCGCACCGCACCGCGCAGAACGGCACGTGGACGTACATCCCGAGCTTCGATCCGGCCAGGGTGGCGAGCGCCTCGGGCGGCAGCTCACCGTTGTCCGGCGCGGGGTCGCCGTCGGGCAGTCGGGGCACCGCGCCATTCTCCCCCGACACCCCGACCTACGATGACCCGGTGACGGACCGATGGATCGAGCTCGACGGGCTCGTCAACATGCGTGACCTCGGGGGGCCTGCCGACGCGCGACGGCGGGCACACGGCATCCGGGCGGTTGATCCGCTCCGACAACCTGCAGGACCTCAGCGAGGCCGACGTCGAGCACCTGGTGGAGGAGCTGGGCGTCACGGACGTCGTCGACCTGCGCACCGGCACCGAGCTGCACCTGGAAGGGGACGGGCCGCTGCGGCGCGTGGAGTCGCTGACCCACCACCACCACTCGCTGATGGTGGAGCAGGCGCCCGACCAGAGCGCGGAGGCGGTCGGCGCCCGGGCCCTGCCCTGGCGCGGCGACGACCCGGTGCGCGACGCGTCGTTCTGGGCCGACCACTACCTGGGCTACCTCGCGCGCCGCCCCGACTCGGTCGCCGCCGCCCTCGAGGTGGTCGCCACCGCCGAGGGCGCCGTGGTGGTGCACTGCGCCGCCGGCAAGGACCGCACCGGCACCGTCGTGGCGATGGCGCTCGACGTCGCCGGGGTGCCGCACGACGAGATCGTGGCCGACTACGTGCTCACCGGCGAGCGGCTGGAGCAGATCGTCGGGCGGCTGATGCCGCGCGAGGCCTACGGCGCGGCGCTGGCGAAGCAGAAGCTGACCGACCAGCTGCCGCAGGCCGACTCGATCCGCGCCATCCTCACCGCCGTCGACGAGGGCTGGGGCGGGGCGGCCGGCTGGCTGGTCGCCCAGGGGTGGAGCGAGGCCGACGTCGAGCGGCTGCGCCGGCGGCTCACCGAGCCGGCTTCTCGCTGACGTAGATCGTGATGACGCCCTCGACGACGACCACGCCGTCGGTGCGGACCGCCTTGACCCGCACCGGCACGTCGCCGACCTGCGCCCAGTCGGCGGGGTCGGTCTCGGCGACGCAGAGCAGGTCGGTCGTCGACTTGGCGAGGTAGGACACCTGCATCCCCTTGGGGATCCAGCGCCGGTCCTTCGGCGTCGTGGCCTCGGCGAGCAGCCCCATCGCGGCCTCGAGCCCGTTGCAGACCGCGATGGCGTGCAGCGTGCCGATGTGGTTCTGCACGGCCCGGCGCTTGCGGATGCTGAGCTCGGCGTGGTGCGGGCGCACGTCGCGCACCTGCGGCCGCACGGTGCGGAAGTAGGGCGCCTTGTTCGCGAAGAGCAGCGAGAAGGCCCGCTTGCCGAGCGGCTTGGCGGACATCGACCGGTAGAGCGCGTAGGTGTCGGGCACCCGTCGATGTTACCCGTGGGTAGGGCCGGGCGGGTTAGCGTGTGGCGGTGTCGTCACACCCGCTCCCCGGCCAGCCCGGCTTCGTCGTGCCCGCGCCCGAGGACCGGCCCCGCTACGAGCGCCGCGCGGTGCGGGTGCTCGTGCTCGACGAGGCCGACCGGATGCTGCTCTTCCAGGACTCCGACCTCGGCCTCGACCCGGTGACGCACTGGTGGATGACGCCCGGCGGCGGCGTGGACCCCGGCGAGAGCGACCTCGAGGCGGGGGTGCGCGAGCTGTGGGAGGAGACCGGCCTGGTCGTGACCGGCGCCGACCTCGTCGGCCCGCTGCTGACCCGCACCGTGGTGCACGGCTACAGCGACAAGGTCGTCGACCAGGTCGAGGTGTTCTACCTGGTGCGGGTGCCCGCCTTCGAGGTCGACACGGCGGCCCACACCGAGGAGGAGCAGCTGACGGTGGCCGACATCCGGTGGTGGACGCTCGCCGACCTCGCCACGACCGCCGACGACGTCTGGCCGCGCGACGTGCTGGCCGTGCTCGAGCTCGCCTCGCACCCCGAGCGGTGGCGGGACGGGCCGGTCGAGGCGCCGGCCGTCGAGGAGTCGAGTGTCCCTGCCTCCTGACAGGCTGGGCCGATGGATGCGAAATCGACGGCATGGACATACCTGCAGGGCCTGCGCGAGACGGTGCTCTGGAAGGTCGAGGGGCTCAGCGAGCGTGACCAGCGGATGCCGTTGACTCCCACCGGCACCAACCTGCTCGGGGTGGTCAAGCACCTCGCCGGGGTGGAGGCGGAGTACTTCGGCGCGTGCCTGGGCCGGCCGTGGCCCGAGCCGATGGCCTTCTGGGCCGACGACGCCGAGCCGAACGCCGACATGTGGGCCACGCCGGACGAGTCGCCGGCGGAGATCCTCGACCTCTATCGGAGGGTGACGACCTTCGCCGACGAGACGATCGGGCCGCTGCCGCTCGACGCCCCGGCATCCGTGCCGTGGTGGCGCACGCCCGACACCGACCTGCACACCCTGCTGGTGCACATGGCGGTCGAGACGGCGCGGCACGCCGGGCAGCTCGACATCCTGCGCGAGCAGCTCGACGGAGCGCGTGGGTTGCGCGACGGCGGCTCCAACCTCCCCGACGTCGACGAGGCGTGGTGGGCCGACTACGTCGCGCAGCTGCGCGCCATCGCCGAGCAGGCACCGGGCGCGGGCTCGGGCAGCGGCGGCTGAGCCGCCCGGGCACGACACAGGGTTTCCCCAAGGTCGCACTGGTCTCCTCGTGCCATCAGGCGGTGCCGGCCACACCTCACCCACCCTGCGGGTGACCGCGACGGCGCCCCGCGCGACCGGCCCCCGGTGGACCTGCTATCCACCGGGGGCCGATGGGGGCCCGAGCGGCCCTCGGCACCCGGCATCGGCCGTTCGGCTCCCCCGGCATCACCCGATCGGGCCCCCGCACGTGCAGGGTCAGATGACCCCCTTCCTGCGGCTACCCGGCACCCGCGGCGATGGCCGATCGTTGAACCAGATCGCGGGCCGGCAGGGGAACGCGACGGGCACCGTGCAGGGGTGACCATGTTCGACATCAGGCTCTTCGGGACCACAACGGTCCGCAGCACCACGACCGAGGTCGTGGGATCACAGCTCGGCGGCATCAAGCCGCGCCAGGTCCTCGAGATCCTGGCCCTCGCCGGGGCGGCACCGGTCACCAAGGACCGGCTGGTGCAGGTGCTCTGGGGCGACAGCCCGCCCGTGTCGGCCGTGGCGACCCTCGAGTCGTACGTCTGCGTGCTCCGGCGCGCGATGGGCGCCGGCAAGGGCACCACCTCCCCCATCGTCACCACGTCGGCGGGCTACCGCCTCGACCGCGAGCGCGTCTCGGTCGACGTCCACCGGTGCCGGTCGATGCTGGCCCGGGCCGCCACTGCCGACGACGCACTGGCCCTGACCCTCACCCGCCGTGCCCTGCGGTTCTGCGAGCAGCCACTGCTCGCCAGCGAGACCCGCGCCGGCTGGGCGGACCAGACGCGCGACGAGTTCCGACAGGTGCTGGCCACGGCGTGCGGTCGGGCGTCACGCGCCGCCCTCGCCATCGGTGAGTACGACGAGGCCGTGCAGCTCGCCACGCGCGGGACCACCCTGGAGCCCTACGACGAGGCGCTGACCCGCGACCTGATGCGGGCCCTGAGCGCCGCCGGGCGCCGGGCCGCGGCGCTCAGCACCTTCCTCGACCTGCGGCGCCGGCTCGTCGAGGAGCTCGGCGTCGAGCCGGGCACCCAGACCCGGGCCCTGTACGTGCAGGTGCTCACCGACGACTCGCAGACCGGCTCGGACGCCATCCCGTCACGGGTGGAGGTGCGTGGCCTGGTCGAGCTGCTGCGCGACACCCTCGCCCGGATGCCGGGAGTCGACGTCGTCTCCGTGGACCGGGCCCTCGCCCAGGTGACCGGCCAGGCCCTCGGCCTGCGGTGACGGGTCCCGGGTCCGCGGACGCCCGCGGACCCGCAGGACCGGTCGACGCCCCGGCCGCAACCTTCGACGACGTGATGGAGTGCACCGCCCATTTACCGGAAACTGCGGACAGGCCCGCTCACCCGGTCCACACTGTGGGGGTGAGCGACCACCCGCAGGGGGTTACCGACTCGCCGGTCAAGGTTGTGGTCGTCGACGACCATCGGATGTTCGGTGAGCTGCTCCGTCGCGTCATCTCCACGGACCCCGGGATGGCCTGCGTCGGCACGGCCGACAACCTCGCCGACGGGTTCTCGATGATCGACGCCCTGCGGCCGGACGCCGTCGTCATGGACGTGCAGATCGGCCAGGAGGACGGGATCGCCGCGACCGCCGAGCTGGTGCGGAAGCACCCCGGGCTGCGGGTCGTGGTGCTCACGGCCTTCTCCACCGAGCCGCTCCTGCGGCGCGCGGTCAGCGCCGGCGCCAGCGCGCTGCTGGCCAAGGACGGCGCGGTCGAGGACCTGCTCGCCGCCTTGAAGCCCGCCGGGCCGGACGAGTTCAACGTCGACCCTGCGCTGCTGCACCGGCTGCTCGTGACGCGTCGGCAGGAGGGCCGGCGCGCGGTGATGCTGACCACCCGCGAGGACCAGGTGCTCCACCTGCTCGCCGAGGGTCTGGACACCACCGCCATCGCCGCGCGCCTCGGCATCTCGCGCAACACCTGCCGGGGCTACGTCGCGCTCCTTGTTCAGCAAGCTCGACGCTCACTCACAGCTCGAGGCGGTCGCGGTCGCCAAGCGCAAGGGCCTGCTGCGTGAGTCGGGCTGACCACCGGAGGGCCGCCGTCGACGACTCCACCGCGGCGGCCACCCGCACGGCCCTGGTGCGCTTCGTGGCCCTGAGCGTCGTCACGCTGCTCCTCCTGACGCTGGGCGCGGTCATCGTCGGCGAGCGGATCGCCAAGCAGTGGGCGATCGACGACGCCCGGCTGCGCGGGGCCGCCGTGGCCAACGCCATCGCCGGCTCGCTCGTCGACGACCAAGGTGCGCGCCGGGAACCAGGAGGCGCTCGGCCGCCTCGGCACCGTGCTGCGCGACGCGATGGCGAACGGCGGCATCGAGCACGTGAAGCTGTGGACGCCCGACGGGGCTGGTGCTGTGGTCGGACGAGGACGTGGTCAACGGCCAGCGCTTCCCGCTCGACCCCGACGTCGAGCGGCTGTTCGGAACCGAGGGGTGTCACGGCCGAGCTGTCGACCCTGGACAAGGCGGAGAACACCGCCGAGCGGGATGAGGGCGAGCTCCTCGAGGTGTACGCAGGGACCGTCGACGCCGTCGGTGCGCCGCTCGTGGTGGAGGCCTACCTCACCACCCAGCAGCTGCGAGCACAGCAGCGCACGCTCCTGCTGACCCTTCTCGCGCTGGCCGTGGGCATGCTCATCGCCTACTTCCTGGTGGTCGTCCCGCTCGCCGTCAACCTGGCCCGCCGGGTCGAGCGCGGACAGGAGCACCACGCGCAGGTGCTGCGCAGGTCGTTGTTGGCCACGCACCGCGAGCGGCTGCGGATCGCCCACGACCTGCACGACGGCGTCGTGCAGGACCTCGCGGGCCTGAGGTACGCGATGCCGCTGGTGGCGAACCAGCTGCCGCCGACGCCGGACGCCTCGCTCGCCCGGGAGACCGTGGCCGACGCCTACGCCATGCTCGGGCGGGACATCGAGGCGCTGCGCTCGCTGATCATGGACATCCACCCACCCGACCTCGAGGGGCCCGGCCTGGCGGAGGCCGCGCAGCGACCTCGGCACCCGGGTGGAGTCGGCGGGCACCACGGTCGACCTCGACGTGCCGACCGACCCGGACTGGTCGCGTGGGCACCTCACGGCTGGTCTACCGGGTGCTGCAGGAGGGCCTGCGCAACGTCGTCGCGCACTCGGGGGCCGACCGGGCCACCGTCACCGTCCGCCGCCGGGACGACGAGGTGCACGTCGAGGTGAGCGACGACGGCCGGGGCCTGGACGACGGCGCCGAGCCGCGATCCGGGCACGTCGGCCTGCAGCTGCTGCGCGAGAACCTCCTGGACTTCGGCGGCTCGCTGACCCTGCGGGCCGCGCGCGGGCGGCGGCACCACGCTCGCCGCCACCATCCCGGTCGACGTCGTCGACGGCTGAGCCGCCGCCCGCCGGCCGGGCTACTTCTTGGTGGCCTGGGCGCCGGCGCCGTCGGAGGTGAGCGCGGCGATGAAGGCCTCGGGCGGCACCTCGACCGAGCCGATGTTCTTCATCCGCTTCTTGCCGGCCTTCTGCTTCTCGAGCAGCTTGCGCTTGCGCGAGATGTCACCGCCGTAGCACTTGGCCAGGACGTCCTTGCGGATGGCGCGGATGTTCTCGCGGGCGATGACCCGGGCGCCGACGGCGGCCTGGATCGGCACCTCGAACTGCTGGCGCGGGATGAGCTCCTTGAGCTTGCCGGCCATCATCACGCCGTAGCCGTAGGCCTTGTCCTTGTGCACGATGGCGCGAGAACGCGTCGACCGTCTCGCCCTGCAGCAGGATGTCGACCTTGACCAGGTCGGCGGCCTGGTCGCCGTCGGGCTCGTAGTCGAGGCTGGCGTAGCCGCGGGTGCGCGACTTGAGCTGGTCGAAGAAGTCGAAGACGACCTCGGCGAGCGGGAGCGTGTAGCGCATCTCGACGCGCTCGGCCGAGATGTAGTCCATGCCGAGCAGGGTGCCGCGCTTGCCCTGGCAGAGCTCCATGATCGCGCCGATGAACTCGCTCGGCGCCAGGATGGTGGCGCGCACCTTGGGCTCGCGCACCTCGGCGATCTTGCCGCCGGGGAACTCGCTGGGGTTGGTCACGGTGATCTCGGTGCCGTCGTCCATCGACACCTCGTAGACCACGTTGGGCTGGGTCGAGATGAGCTCGAGGTCGAACTCGCGCTCGAGCCGCTCGCGCACGATCTCGAGGTGCAGCAGGCCCAGGAAGCCGCAGCGGAAGCCGAAGCCGAGCGCCACCGACGTCTCCGGCTCGTAGACCAGGGCGGCGTCGTTGAGCTTGAGCTTGTCGAGGGCCTCGCGCAGGTCGGGGTAGTCGGAGCCGTCGAGCGGGAACAGGCCGGAGAACACCATCGGCTTGGGGTCGCGGTAGCCGCCGAGCGCGGTCGCCGCGGGCTTGCCCAGGTTGGTCACGGTGTCGCCGACCCGGCTCTGGCGCACGTCCTTCACGCCGGTGATGAGGTAGCCGACCTCACCGACGCCCAGGCCCTTGCTGGGCACCGGCTCCGGGCTGATCACGCCGATCTCGAGCAGCTCGTGCGTGGCCCGCGTCGACATCATGATGATCCGCTCGCGCGGGTTGAGGTTGCCGTCGATGACCCGCACGTAGGTGACCACACCGCGGTAGGTGTCGTAGACCGAGTCGAAGATCATCGCGCGGGCCGGGGCGCCGGGGTCGCCCGTCGGGGACGGGACCTGGCGCACGATCTCGTCGAGCAGCGGCTCGACGCCGACACCGGTCTTGCCGGACACCTGGAAGCAGTCCTCGGGCTCGCAGCCGATCAGCTTGGCGAGCTCCTCGGCGTACTTCTCGGGCTGGGCCGCGGGCAGGTCGATCTTGTTGAGCACCGGGATGATCGTGAGCTCGTTCTCCATGGCGAGGTAGAGGTTCGCCAGGGTCTGCGCCTCGATGCCCTGCGCCGCGTCGACCAGCAGCACGGCGCCCTCGCAGGCGGCCAGGCTGCGGCTCACCTCGTAGGTGAAGTCGACGTGCCCGGGGGTGTCGATCATGTTGAGCACGTGGTGCTGGCCCTCGAGGTCCCACGGCATCCGCACGGCCTGGCTCTTGATCGTGATGCCGCGCTCGCGCTCGATGTCCATCCGGTCGAGGTACTGGGCACGCATCGACCGGTCGTCGACGACGCCGGTGATCTGCAGCATCCGGTCGGCCAGGGTCGACTTGCCGTGGTCGATGTGGGCGATGATGCAGAAGTTGCGGATCGCCTCCTGCGGCGTGGCGTGCGGCTGCAGCGCGATGCGGGCGCGGGGGGACACGAGCGGGTGGGTTCCTTGCGTGGGAGGAGTCAGGGCACTGTGCCCCAGTCTCCCACGATCCGCGGATGCCGTTCACGCGCCCCGCAGCAGGGCCAGGGCTCGGTCGAGCGCCTCGTCGGCCGGGCACTCGACGTCGGGCTGCACGCCGACGCCCTCCCAGGAGCTGCCGTCGTGCGGGTGCAGCGCCCGGGCCACCGGCACGGCCAGCTCGAGCTCGGGGTGCACCGCGACACCCTGGCGAGGGTTGGCACCACCGCGGGTGCGCTCCCCCACGACCCGGCCGCGGCCGAGCAGCTGCACGTCGAAGGCCAGCTCCTCACCACCGGAGAACGTGGCGGCCGAGGTGAGCACGGCCAGGGGCTTGTCCGGGCCGAACCGGCGGCTGGCGACGGGGTGGGTCCACCGCTGGCGCAGCCCCTCCACGCGCGACTCGACGTCGACCAGGCGCACCGGCTCCTCGCCCACGACGTGGCTGACCAGCAGCTGCACCGTGTCCGGGTCGCCGCCACGGCACTCGCGCACGTCGAGCACCAGGGCGTCGGCGTCGGCGACGAGCGCCATCGCGGCCGTCACGGCATCCCACGACGGGCCGGCGGCGGCCAGCACCGGGCCGATCCACAGGTGCGCGACGTTGCCCGCGAGCCGCTCGACGCGGCGCATCCCGCCCGCCGTGGTGCGCGCCATCTCGCGCCAGTACTCGTCGTAGGCGTCCGGGTCCTCGGTCGGCGGCACGCCGTCGGGGTGGTGGATGACGCGCAGGTGCAGGTCGTGCGCGACCTCCTGCAGGTCGGTGCTCAGGGCCACGGCGAGGGATGCCGGGTCGAGGCCGTCGTAGGCTCCCGCGGCGTCGCGCGCGCGCAGCCGGGCGGCCGCACGCTCGCCCACCTCGGGGAGCACGAAGCGCTCGGCGACGACGTCGGCGCACCGGGCGGCGACCTCGGTGGTGGCGTCAGCGGCGGCGGCGCGGGGTGTGGTGTCCGGTCGGGCGTTCGGGGTGGTCTCCATGTCGACGAGTCTGGGCGGGTCCTTGACAGAGCGTCAATTGCGCTTGACGCTTGATCGCATGGACCCCGACCTGCTCGACGTCACCGACACCGAGGCGCTGCGCGCCCTCGGCCACCCGGCGCGGATGCGGCTGCTGCTCTCGCTCGGCACCGACGGCGCCACGGTCAGCCAGCTGTCCACCCGGCTCGGCACCAACAAGGGCAACGTCGCCCACCACCTCGCGGTGCTCGAGCGCGCCGGCCTGGTGCGACGCGGCCGCACGCGCACCGTGCGCGGCGGCACCGAGCAGTACTTCGAGCGGGTGGCGCGCCGCATCCGCACCCCCGGCGGCACGGCATCCGGGCACACGGCCGCGCTGCTCCAGGCCGTCGCCGACGAGGTGGATGCCGCCCCGGGCGACCCGCTGCTGCACCTGCGTCGCCTCCGGATGACGCCCCAGCAGGCGGCGGCGCTGACCGCGCACCTCGACGGCCTCGTCGGCGACCTGCCGGAGGGGCGGGTGAGCGACCCGCTGCACTCGGTGCTGGTGGGGGTCTACCGGTCGACGGCCCCGGGCTGAGCCACGCCCGGCCGGAAACCCGGTGGCGGATGTCGGTGCCACCTCACATGCTGGACCGGTGACCGACCCGATCTCCGATGCGCTGCGCGACACGATCGGCGACCAGGAGGTCGGCCGGCGGCTGCCCCGGGCGCTGACCCCGTTCCGCACCCCGGCCTACCGCTGGCTCGCCGTGTCGCTGACGGCCAGCTCGTTCGCGGCCGGGGTCTGGGTGGTCGCCCTGGTCTGGGAGGTCATCGCGCTGGGTGGGGGCCCGCGCGACCTGTCGTTCGTCACCACGGCCAGCGCGATCGGCGTGCTCCTGCCCGCCCTGGTCGCCGGGGTGGTGGCCGACCGCGTGCCGCAGCGCCTCATCCTCGTGGCGGTGGCGCTCGTCGAGGTGCTCGGCATGGGGCTGGTCGCCCTGCTGTCGTCGATGGGCCTGGGCAGCCTCTGGCTGCTCGCGGCCGTCGCGTTCACGACCGGCATGGCGATGGCGTTCTACTACCCGGCCTACTCCGCCTGGCTGCCCGCGCTGGTGCCCGAGTCGCAGCTGCAGGCGGTCAACGGCTTCGAGGGAATGGTGCGGCCCACCATCGGCCAGGCGGTCGGCCCCGCGGTGGCCGGGGCGGTCGTGGCGGCGGCCAGCCCGTCGACCGCGTTCGCCGTCGCGGCCGGCAGCTCGGTCGTCACGGTGCTGGCGCTGCTCAAGGTGCCGCAGACGCCCATCCGGCGCACCCTCGACGACGAGCACGCGACGCACCCGGTGCGCACCGCGGTGCACGACATGCGCGAGGGCTTCGTCTACATGGTGCGCACGCCGTGGCTGCTGGCGACGCTGCTGTTCGCCTCGCTCATGGTGCTGGTCATCATGGGCCCGCTCGAGGTGCTGATCCCGTTCCTCGTCAAGGACGAGCTCGGGGGTGGCCCCACCGACCACGCCTACGTGCTGGCCGGGTTCGGCATCGGCGGCGCCGTCGGGTCGCTCGTCATGGCCTCGGTGCGGATGCCGCGCCGCTACCTCACGCTGATGAACCTCGGCTGGGGTGCCGCCTGCCTGCCGTTCCTCGTCATCGGGGTGACCACGCAGATCTGGGTCGTGGTGGCCTGCGCCTTCGTCATCGGGGCGCTCTTCTCGGCCCCCATGGTCATCTGGGGCACCCTGCTCCAGCGCCGGGTGCCGCCGGCGCTGCTCGGGCGGGTCGCCTCGCTCGACTTCTTCGTGTCGGTCTCGCTGATGCCGGTGTCGATGGCGCTGGCCGGCCCGGTGGCCGACCTGATCGGGCTGCAGGCCACGTTCGCGGTGGCCGGCATCGTGCCGATCGTCGCGGCGGTGGTCGCCATCCTGGTGGGCCCGGCTGCCGCAGGACGAGCTGGCCCACCCCCTCGACGACCTGGAACCGGCCCCGGGCGCGGCACCGCCGTCACTAGGCTCCTGCGGGTGCCTACCACTCCTGCGCCCCGCCGCCCGGGCCTGCTGCGCCGAGCCGGCCGCTCGCTGCTGTTCGCTGGCTGTCCGGCACACGCCGGCGCCGCTACCCCGGCGACTTCACCGGCCGCCTGGTCCCCGCCTACTCCCCGAAGCCCGACGGGCGGCCCGACCCCGGCGAGATCGTCTGGACCTGGGTGCCGTTCGAGGAGGACCACCGCCAGGGCAAGGACCGCCCGGTGCTGCTCGTCGGGCCGCGACGGGCCGTGGCTGCTCGCCCTGCAGCTCACCAGCAAGGACCACGACGGCTACCCCCGGGGCGCCGGTCGCCCGCGCTGGGTCGACATCGGCGTCGGGCGGCTGGGACCGGCAGGGCCGGCCGAGCGAGGTGCGGGTCGACCGGGTCGTGCGGGTCGACCCCAAGGCGGTGCGGCGCGAGGGTGCCGTGCTGTCGCGGCAGCGCTTCGACGCCGTGGCGCGGGCGGTCGCCGACCTGCACCGCTGAGCGCCGCGATCGGGCCCGGGCCAGAAGCGAGGCCGGACAGCGACGGGGCCCGTCACCGAGACTCGGTGACGGGCCCCGTCGGGGTCGCGGACGGTCAGAGACCGGCGGCCTTCTTGGCCATCGAGGACTTCTTGTTCGCGGCCTGGTTCTTGTGGATGACGCCCTTGCTCACGGCCTTGTCGAGCTTGGTGGAGGCCACCTGCAGGGCAGCCTTCGCCTCGTCGGCGTTGCCGGAGTCGGCGGCGTCGCGGAACTTGCGGATCGCCGTCTTGAACTCGGACTTGATCGCCTTGTTGCGCTCGGTCGCCACGCGGTTCGTCTTGATCCGCTTCAGCTGGGACTTGATGTTTGCCACGTGTAGATGCTTTCTCTGGGGTCGGTATGCCGTTAGAGGGCGGCAGTCGCGGGTCGGGACCGGACGTGGGGACATCCGTGGTTGACCTGCGCTGGGTGGTGCTGCGTTGCGCGCACGACCTCAAGCGCGCACGCAAGGATCAAAGTTACCAGCGGGGCACCCGCGCCACCAAAACGCCGGATGCCGTGTGCCGGTATCCCCGCTCACGCCCGGTTGCGGGCGTGCTGGTTGGTGATGGTGAGCACGCACCGCTCGACGGCGTAGACCGGGTCACGGCCGCCGCCCTTGACCTCGAAGTCGGCCGCGGCGATGGCGGTGACGCAGGTGGCCAGCGCGTCGGCGGTCCAGCCGCCCAGGGCCCGGCGGGCCTTGTCGACCTGCCACGGCGCCATGCCGAGGTCGCGGGCCAGGTCGGCCGAGCGCCCGCGCCCGGCCGAGCCGACCTTGATCAGCTGGCGGGCCTGCTGGGCGAGCACGGCGACGATGGGCACCGGGTCGACCCCGACGGCGATGGCGTGCCGCAGCAGGCGCAGTGCCTCTCCGGTGTCGCCGGCCATGGCGGCGTCGGCCACCCGGAAGCCGGTGGCCTCGACCTTGCCACCGTGGTAGGTGAGCACGACCTGCTCGTCGATGACGCCCGTGGTGTCGTCGATCAGCTGCTGGCAGGCGGCCGCCAGCTCGCGGACGTCCTTGCCGACGGCCTCGACGAGGGCGTGCACCGCCTCGCCGGTGGCCTTGCGGCGGGCCCGGCGGAACTCGTGGGCGGCGAAGTCGGCCTTGTCGCGGTCGGTCTTGATCGCGGGCGCATCGATCACCCGAGCACCGGAGCCCTTGAGGGTGTCGAGCACCCTCTTGCCGCGCGAGCCGCCCTTGTGCAGCACCACGAGGGTGAGGTCGGGCTCGGGCTCGCCCGCGAGCGCCGCGAGCAGGTCGGCCTGCAGCTCGTCGTCGGCCTCGTCGAGGTCGTGCACGACGATGCACTTGGCCCCGCCGAACAGCGAGGGGCTGGCGTGCAGGATGAGCTCGCCGGCGGTGTAGGCGGCGGCGTAGAGCCGGATCACCTCGAGCTCGGGCTCGGTGACCTTGAGGTCGTCGATGGTCTGCGTGACCCCCCGCTCGGCGAGCAGCGACTCGGGACCGGCGACGAGCACGTAGGGCGGCACCCGGTGGTGCACCGCGACCTCGTCCGACATGGGCGTCACTCTGCCACGCGCCGCGGACAGGGCGTGCCTAGGATTCCCCGGTGCTCGTCGACCCTCCCCCGGACCTGCGGGGCCACCCCCGCATCGCGCTCCATGCCGTGACCGGCTCGGGCAAGTCGACCCTGGCCGCCCGCCTCGCCGCGCTGACCGGTGCTCCGCACGTGTCGGTCGACGACCTGATGTGGCGACCCGGCTGGGTGCAGCTCACCGACGACGAGCAGGTCGAGGCGATCCGGCCCTGGGCGGAGCGACCGGCGTGGGTCATGGACTCGCTCTGGTCTGCGACCCGGCCCGTGGTGCTGCCCCGGGTCGACCTGCTCGTGGCCCTCGACTACCCCCGCCGGGTGAGCCTGGCCCGGCTGTTGCGACGGACCTGGCACCGCCTGCTCACGCGCGACGAGTTCTGCGGCGGCAACACCGAGTCGTGGGGCCGCACCTTCTCGACCGACTCGATCATCGCGTGGCACTTCCGCTCGTTCCCGACGAAGCACGCGACCATCGCCGCCTGGGCCGCGGATGCCGGTGGCCCGCCGGTCGTGCGCTTCACCTCACCGCGCCAGGTCGACGCCTGGCTCCGCACCCTGCAAACCCCTAGTCGAAGGTGAGGGTCGGGCCGGTGCCGGCCTCGAGACCGAGGCCGCCGAGGCGGGCCGAGACCGCCTCGACCGGCAGCTCCATCGACTCGGCCAGCTCGTCGAGGGTGAGCCCCAGCTCGATGCCGTCGCGCAGCTCCTCGTCCTCCTGCTCGGTCCACGCGTGGCCGTGGGTGACGGCGGTGCGCGACGACTCCGGCGGGGGCGGGTCCTCGGCGACGGGACGTTCCACCGCGACGGGTGCCACGGCATCCGTACCGCGGTCGGTGTCGCCCACCGGAGC
Organism: uncultured Actinomycetota bacterium; assembly: GCA_963806295.1. Taxonomy (GTDB): domain Bacteria; phylum Actinomycetota; class Actinomycetes; order Actinomycetales; family Dermatophilaceae; genus Fodinibacter. Next base: position 79,604 of record CAWDXP010000020.1, read on the forward strand.
CGCGACGGCGCCCGGTCAGCCCGCGCAGCGCCGGCTCGGCCACCGGCTGCGGCGGCTCGGCGGTCTCGTCGAGCCGCTTCAGGGCAGCCAGCACCATGGCGCGATCGGCAGTGGGCCAGAACGGCGGCAGCGAGCGCTGGAGGAACCCGGCATACCGGGCCGTCATCATCCGGTTGTCGAGGAAGGCGACCACGCCGCGGTCGTCGGCCCGCCGGATCAGCCGCCCGGCCCCCTGCGCCAGCCGCAGCGCGGCGTGGGTCGCCGACACCGCCATGAACCCGTTGCCGCCCATCCGCGCGATGGCCTGCGAGCGCGCCGACGCGAGCGGGTCGTCGGGCCGAGGGAACGGGATGCGGTCGATGATGACGAGCTGGCACGACGACCCGGGCACGTCGACGCCCTGCCACAGCGAGAGCGTGCCGAACAGGCAGGTGCGCGGGTCGCGGGCGAACTGCCGCACCAGGGTGCTGATCTGGTCCTCGCCCTGGCACAGGAACGCGATCTCGCCCTCCGCGTCGGCGAACCGCTCGCGCATCGCCTCGGTGGCCTCCTTCGCGGCCCGCATCGACGAGAACAGGCCCAGCGTGCGACCGCCGGCGGCCCGCACGAGCGCCTCGATCTCGTCGAGGGTCTCGGTGGCCAGGCCGTCTCGACCGGGCGCCGGCAGGTGCCGCGCCACGTAGGCGATGCCCTGCTCGGGGTAGGCGAACGGGCTGCCGACGTCGAGCCCGCGCCACGGCGGCGCCCCCTCGCCGCGCAGCCCGATGGTGCCGGCCACGGCGTCGAACGACCCGCCGAGCTCGAGCGTGGCCGAGGTGAGCACGACGGTGCGCTCGGAGAAGACCTTGTCGCGCACCAGCATCGCCACGCTCATCGGGGCCACCCGCAGCACCGGCCCACGGCGCGGGTCGCGGTTGAGCCAGACGACGTCGAGCTCGCGCTCCTCGAGGATGCGCGAGGCGTTCTCGAACACCTCGTCGACCGCGGCCCGGGCCACCTGGCGCCCGCCGTCGGGCTCCTCGCCCTGCTGCGGCTTGAGCTCGCTCTGCACGGCGCGGGCGGTGTCGCGCACCCGCCCGAGCGCCATCGCCACCGAGTCGGGGATGCCGGTCAGCCGCCCCTCGGGGGCCGGCTCGAGCACCGACTCGAGCAGGTCGGCGGCCTCGTCCATGGTCGACGAGGAGTCGGCCTGCCGGCCCGCCCGCTTGGCCGCGGCGCGCACCATCCCCGGCGTCACCTCGTCGGTGATCGTCGAGGTGACGCGGTCGACCAGCTCGTGCCCCTCGTCGACGACGAGCACGTCGTGCTCGGGCAGCATCTGGCGGCCCTCGAAGGCGTCGATGGCCATGAACGAGTGGTTGGTGACGATGACGTCGACGTCGCGCGCGGCCTCGCGGGAGCGCTCGACGAAGCACTCCGAGACCATCGGGCAGCGGCCGCCCAGGCACTCCTCGGCCGACACCGACACCTGCCGCCAGGCCCGCTCCGACACCCCGGGCACGAGCTCGTCGCGGTCGCCGGACTCGGTGACCTCGGCCCAGTCGCGCAGCCGCACCACCTCGGCGCCGAGGCGCGACGCCTGCTGGTCGACCGCGCCGACCGACATCAGGGTGTCGACGTCGTCGTCGGGGAAGCCGCCCTCGAGCTTGTGCGCACACAGGTAGTTGCGCCGGCCCTTGACCAGCGCGTAGGTCGGGCGCCGGCCGAGCAGCGGCGCGAGCGACTCGGCCAGCCGCGGCATGTCGCGGTCGACGATCTGGGCCTGCAGCGCCAGCGTCGCGGTGGCGACGACGGTGGGTGTGCCGGTGTCCATGGCGTGCTGCACCGCGGGCACGAGGTAGGCCAGCGACTTGCCGGTGCCGGTGCCCGCCTGCACGAGCAGGTGGCCCTTGCCGTCGATCGCGTCGGCGACCGCGTGCGCCATCTCGACCTGGCCCGGGCGCTCGGTGCCGCCGACCCCGCCGACCGCGGCGTGGAGGAGCTCGTCGAGGGTTGGCACCAGAGCAGGGTATGCCGTCGTCCCGGCCAAGTCGGCCCGCCCTCCACAGGCTGCGTGCCACGATGGGCGTCGTGAGCATCGACGTCGACGCACCATCCCCGTTCCCGTCCGACATCGAGATCGCCGAGGCCGCCGACATCACGCCCGTCGTCGACCTGGCGCGGGACGACCTCGGCATCCCCGCCGAGGCCCTCGTCCCGTACGGCCACACCAAGGCCAAGGTCTCGCTGCCCTACCTCCGCACCCTCGAGGGCCGGCCCGACGGGCACCTCGTGCTCGTCACCGCCATGTCCCCCACCCCCGCCGGCGAGGGCAAGACGACGACCTCGGTCGGGCTGGCCGACGCCCTGCGCCGCCTCGGCGAGAAGAGCATCGTCGCCCTGCGCGAGCCGTCGATGGGGCCGGTGTTCGGCATCAAGGGCGGCGCCGCCGGTGGCGGCTACAGCCAGGTCGTGCCGATGGTCGACATCAACCTGGCGTTCACCGGCGACTTCGCCGCCATCGCCGCGGCCAACAACCTGCTCGCCGCGATGCTCGACAACCACCTGCACCAGGGCAACGCCCTCGACATCGACGCCCGCACGGTGACCTGGAAGCGCGTCGTCGACCTCAACGACCGGGCCCTGCGCGACATCGTCGTGGGCCTGGGCGGCGTCACCAACGGGGTGCCCCGCGAGGACGGCTTCGACATCGTCGTCGCCTCCGAGGTGATGGCGATCCTCTGCCTGGCCACCTCGCTGAAGGACCTCAAGCGCCGGCTGGGCGACATCGTGGTCGGCTACACCCGCGGCAAGGAGCAGGTGACCGCCCGCGACCTGCAGGCCGACGGCGCGATGACCGTGCTGCTGCGCGACGCCCTCGCCCCCAACCTCGTGCAGACCCTCGAGCACACGCCGGCCTTCATCCACGGCGGCCCGTTCGCGAACATCGCCCACGGCTGCAACTCGGTGATGGCCACACGCGCCGCCCTGAAGCTCGGCGACTGGGTGATCACCGAGGCCGGCTTCGGTGCCGACCTCGGGGCCGAGAAGTTCGTCGACATCAAGTGCCGGGCCAGCGGGTTGCGCCCCGAGGTGGCGGTCGTCGTCGCCACCATCCGGGCGCTGAAGTTCCACGGTGGCGTGCCGGTGGCCGAGGTCGACCGCGAGGACCTCTCCGCCGTCCGATCCGGCATGACCAACCTTCGTCGCCACCTCGAGAACGTGCGAGGCGTCTTCGGGCTCACCCCGGTCGTCGCGGTCAACCGCTTCCCCAGCGACACCGACGCCGAGGTCGACCTCGTGGTGCGGATGTGCTCGCACGAGGGGGTGCGCGCCTACGAGGCCACCCACGTGCGCGACGGCGGGGTCGGCGCCGAGGCGCTGGCCCGCGGCGTCGTCGAGGCGGTGCGCGAGGGCAAGAGCGACCTGCGCTTCGTCTACGACGACCACCTCTCGCTCGAGAAGAAGGCCGAGGCGGTGGCGACCAAGGTCTACAGCGCCGCACGGGTGGCGTTCGAGCCCAAGGCCCGACGTCGGCTCGACCAGATCGAGGCCGCCGGCTACGGCCACCTGCCGATCTGCATGGCCAAGACCCAGTCGTCGTTCTCGACCGACGCCTCGCAGCGTGGCGCCCCGTCCGGGCACACGGTGACCGTGCGCGAGGTGCGCCTGGCCGCCGGCGCCGGGTTCGTCGTGCTCGTCACCGGCGAGATCATGACGATGCCGGGCCTGCCCAAGGTGCCGGCGGCGCACCGGATCGACGTCGACGACGAGGGCCGCGTCGTAGGCCTGAGCTGATCACCGTGGCCCCCTCATGACGCTGTGGGCCGCCTACCTGGCGGCTGCGTTCGTCGGGGGCTTCGTCGCCCGCCTGCTCCGCCTGCCGCCCCTCGTGGGCTTCGTGGTCGCCGGGTTCGCACTGGCGGCCCTCGGCACCGAGGAGCACCCCGCCGTGCGGACGCTGGCCGAGCTCGGGGTGACCCTCCTCCTCTTCGCCGTCGGCCTGTCCTTCGACGTCCGACGGCTGTGGCGCCGCGAGGTCTGGCTGACGGCCACCCTGCACACCGCGGTCATGGTCGCCCTGGGCGCGGCCCTCCTCGGCGCACTCACCCTCACCAGCCTGGCGGCGTTCGCCGAGCTCGCTCCGTCGACGGTTGTCCTCCTCTCCTTTGCGCTGTCCTTCTCGAGCACCGTCCTCGTCGTGAAGATGCTCGACGAGCGCAGCGAGTCACGCTCCCGCTACGGCCAGATCGCCATCGGCATCCTCGTGGTCCAGGACCTCGCCGTCGTCGCCTACGTCGCCACGAGCCACGGCCGCCCTCCGAGCCCCTGGGCCCTGGTGCTGGTGCTCCTCATCCCGGCCCGCCGCCTCCTCGGAGCCATCTGGGAGCGGCTGGGCCATGGCGAGCTCCAGGTGCTCTTCGGTGTCTTCGTGGCCCTCGTGCCCGGTTACCTGTTGTTCGAGGCAGTCGGCCTCGACGGGCAGCTGGGGGCGGTCGTGATGGGGCTGCTCCTCGCCTCGCACACCCGCGCCGGGGACCTGGTCAAGTCGTTGTTCTCGGTCAAGGAGCTGCTGCTCGTCGCATTCTTCCTCTCCATCGGCCTCCAGGGCGTGCCCACCTTCGCCCAGCTCGGCACCGGGCTGCTGCTCCTGCTCCTCCTGCCGGTGCAGACGGCCCTCTACGTGCTGCTCCTGACGATGTTCGGCGTGCGGCGGCGCACCTCCGCCCTGACCAGCCTCGCCCTGGCCAACAACTCCGAGTTCGCCCTCGTGGTGGCCGCCACCGCCGTCGGGACAGGAGCACTCGAGGTCGGTTGGCTCACCACGGTGTCCGTGGCCGTCGCGGCCAGTTTCCTGGTCTCGACAGCGGTGAACCGGCGCGGTGAGCGATGGGCCGACGCCCTGCAGGCCCGTTGGCCCGAGCCCGACCCCGAGCGCCTGGACCCCTCGGAGCGACCGATCCCGCTGCACGACGTCGACGTGCTCGTGCTCGGCCTGGGCCGCGTCGGGGCAGGCGCCTACACCCGCCTGGCCGACGAGGGGTTACGAGTCCTCGGCATCGAGCACGACGAGCGGCGCGTCGCCGACCTGTGTGCTCGGGGTTTCCAGGTGGTGGCGGGCGACGCCTCCGACAGCGCGCTCTGGCAGCGGCTCGTCGCGGTGCGGTCGCTGCGCACCGTCGTCCTCGCAATGCCCTTCCACCACGCGAACCTGGGTGCCCTCACGGTGGTGCGCGCCCGCCACTTCACCGGGACGGTCGCGGCCGTGGCACGGTACGACGACGAGGTCGAGGAGCTGCTCGAGCACGGCGCGGACACGGTCCTGCACATCTTCAGCGCCTCAGGGCTCGCGCTGGCCGAGGCGGCCCTGCGCGACCGAGCCACGCTGCCCGCGGCCGATGCCACCCCGATCACGCCCGACCATCAGCCACCATCGGCCGACCGTCCAGCCGACGCGCCATGACCACGCTGTCGCGGTCGTCGCCGGGGGCCACCCGGATGACGCCGGGCACCCGCCCCACCTCGACGTAGCCGCAGCTCTCGTAGAACCGTGTCGAGCCCAGCCCGCTGCGCACGTCGAGCACGGAGACCTCGACGTTCTGCTCCACGCGCCACCCGGTGCATCGCCGCCATCAGCAGCCGCCCGAGGTTGCGCCCCCGATGGTCGGGATGGGTCATGATCCGGTACGCCGTGCGCGTGTGCCCCAGCAGCGCGTTGCGGTCGGCGGCCCAGAACCCCGCGGCCACCACGCGCTGGTCCGGGCTGCGCAGCAGCACACCGGTGGTGGTGCCCCCGGCCATCCCCTCCTCGTGCGACGAGAGGGCCTGGGCGACCTGGTGCCGGGGCGCTCCGGGCAGGAACCCGACCGCTCCCCCGGCGTCGTTCACCGCGCACCACAGGTCGAGCAGCGACTCGCGCGTCTGCTCGTCGAACATGGTGCGGGCCTCGACCCTCGGCGCACGCAGCACCGTCCAGTCGGTCAGCGCGCCGCCGCCACCCGGCATCCGCACCTCCTGCAGGCCCGCCGAGAGCGCGGTGCGCACCGACGCCAGGTTCGTTGGGCGGCTGCGCGCGACGACGGGAAGGTCCGGGAGCCACTCGAGGGCGTGCGCCGGTCCAGGCTCGGGCCGCCTCCGACGCCAGCCCGCGCCCATGCACCGCAGCGTCGAGGCGGTAGTAGAGGTTGAGCACCTGCTCACCGTCGACGCTCTTCCGTCGCAGCCCCCCAACGCCGATGCCGGTGCGTGTGTTGGTCTCCTCGACGACGCCGTAGTCGAAGCCGTTGGTCTCCCAGCGGTCGAGGCACTCGGTGAACCGCCGGTCCGCCTCGTCGCTCTCCGGCATCGCGAACGGCGCGTGCTCGTAGAGCCCCGGGTCCCGGTGCAGGGATACCCACAGCGGCCGATCTCCTCGCCCCGGTGGCCGCAGGGTCAGCCGGTTCGTGGTGAGCTCACGGGGCGCCTTCTGCACGTCGCGAGGGTACCTGCGGGGGTAGCACCGCAGGGGCGCGCGGATCGAGCTGTCCAACCACGGGACACGTCGTCCCGCGACGGCTCAGACGGCGTATGCCGTGAGGTCGCCGGCGAGGTCGGGCGTCACCCGAGCCGTGAGCCGGGTGCCGTCGGCGACGTGCTCGCTGGCGAGCACCTCGCCGGTCTCGTGGATGCGGCTGACCAGGTCGCCGCGGTCGTAGGGCACGAGCACCTCGACGTCGATGTCGGGCTGGGGCAGCTCGTCGGCGATGAGGGCGCGCAGCTCGTCGAGCCCCTCGCCGGTGCGGGCGGAGACGACGATCGAGTGCTTCTCGTGCCGGCGCAGCCGGTCGATGACCTCGGGGTCGGCGAGGTCGGCCTTGTTGATGACGATGACCTCGCGCACGTCGGTGGCCTCGACGTCGGCGAGCACGGTGCGCACGGCCGAGATCTGGCCCTCGGGGTCGGGGTGCGAGCCGTCGACGACGTGCAGCAGCAGGTCGGCCTCGGCCACCTCCTCGAGCGTGGAGCGGAAGGCCTCGACGAGCTGGTGCGGCAGGGCGCGCACGAAGCCGACGGTGTCGACGAGCGTGTAGAGCCGGCCGTCCGGGGTCTCGGACCGCCGCACGGTGGGGTCGAGGGTGGCGAACAGCTGGTTCTCGACGAGCACGCCGGCGCCGGTGAGCCGGTTGAGGATGGAGGACTTGCCGGCGTTGGTGTAGCCGGCGATGGCGACGCTCGGCACGGAGTTGGCCTTGCGGCTGCCGCGCTTGGTGTCGCGGACCGTCTTCATCTCCTTGATCTCACGCCGCAGCTTGGCGATGCGGGTGTTGATCCGGCGCCGGTCGAGCTCGATCTTGGTCTCACCGGGGCCGCGCGAGCCCATGCCCTGGCCGCCGGCGGCCTGGCCACCGGCCTGGCGCGACATCGACTCACCCCAGCCGCGCAGGCGCGGCAGGAGGTACTGCAGCTGGGCCAGCTCGACCTGCGCCTTGCCCTCCCGGCTCTTCGCGTGCTGGGCGAAGATGTCGAGGATCAGCGCGGTGCGGTCGATGACCTTGACCTTGACGACGTCCTCGAGCGCGCGGCGCTGGCTCGGCGCGAGCTCGGTGTCGCAGACCACGGTGTCGGCGCCCTCGGCGATGACGATGTCGCGCAGCTCGGCGGCCTTGCCCTTGCCGAGGTAGGTGGCCGGGTCGGGGTTCGACCGGCGCTGCACGACGCCGTCGAGCACCTCGGAGCCGGCCGTCTCGGCGAGCGCGGCGAGCTCGCGCATGGAGTTCTCGGCGTCGTCGGCGGTGCCCTCGCTCCAGACCGCGGCCAGGACGACCCGCTCGAGCCGCAGCTGGCGGTACTCGACCTCGGTGACGTCCTCGAGCTCGGTGGACAGCCCGGCGACGCGGCGCAGCGAGGCGCGCTCCTCGCGGTCGAGCTGGTCGCCGTCGAAGGAGATCTCGTCGTCCAGCACGAAGCCGGAGTCGTCGAGAGAAGTGTCGTCGGCGAGCGCCTCGGCCCGCCCGGAAAGGATGTTCTTCGCAGTCATGTTCTCCCTAGGGTCTCACCGCGCAACGCCCCGCGGCCAACGGTTTCTTCCGCTGCTCGGTAGCGTGTGCTCGCGATGGAGACGCCCGACCACTACTTCACGGCCGCGCCGGCGAGCGCCGACGAGCGGCGACGCACCACGGTGCGCCTGGCCGGGCGCGACGGTCGAGGTCGAGGTGGCGCCCGGCATCTTCTCCCCCGGCGGCCTCGACAAGGGCACCGCGGTGCTCCTCGACGAGGCGCCCGAACCCCCCGCCACCGGCACCTTCCTCGACCTCGGCTGCGGCTGGGGCCCGATCGCGCTCGAGCCTGGCCCTGCGCTCGCCCGCCGCGACGGTGTGGGCCCTCGACGTCAACGAGCGGGCCCTCGACCTCACCCGCCGCACGCGCGGCCGCGCTGGCGCTCGACGGCGTGCGCGCGACGACCGCGGACGGCATCCCCGACGACGTGCGGTTCGACCTGATCTGGTCCAACCCCCCGATCCGGGTCGGCAAGGCGGTGCTCCACGAGCTGCTGCGCACCTGGCTGCCCGCGGCTCGCGCCCGACGGCGTGGCCCACCTCGTCGTGCAGCGCAACCTGGGCTCGGACAGCCTGCAGACGCTGGATCGAGTCAGACCTGGGGATGCCGTGCACCCGGCTGACCTCGAGCAAGGGCTTTCGCGTGCTCGAGGTGCGGGCGGCCTGACTGCGCTCGAGCCGCGCCCTCGGCGTCGAGCAAGCCCTGCACCACGGAGCGGACCGTCCGGTCGAAGAGCTCTTCCGCGTTCGAGGGTGGACCCGGACGGGAGAGTGCGGCGGTGAACAACGGGTGGGCAGTCGGGTCCAGACCGACCACCGGCATGGGTAGTGCCTTGTCCTGCCGGCTGCTGGCGGCGAAGAGGCGGGCAAGCCCGCTCATCAGGGCGAGCGCCTCGAAGCAGCGGGTGGTGTTGGGACAGACGGGCGTCATGATCGCGAGGCACCTCTCGACGTGGTCCAGCGCGTTCCTGCCCATCGGAAGCGGTAGCAGCAACGCCTCGAGCAACCAGGGGTGTCGCTGGTAGAGGTCCCGTTCGGCCCGCGCCACGACCACGAGATCCTCGATGACGTCGTCACCTCGGCTCGACACGGGGCCGAGCTCCGCGAGCACGGAGTCGACCATGACGGCGACGAGTTCCTCACGCGAGCCCACGTAGCGGTAGAGGGAGGCGGCCGCGGTTCCCAGAGCCGTTGCCACCGCACGCATGGACACCGCATCGAGTCCGGCATCGTCTGCCAAGCCGACCGCGGCAGCCGTGATCTGGTGACGGTCCCATCGCGGTCGCGGCCCCCTCGTGGGCTGACGCGCTGAGTGGGGCATGGACGCGAGTGTAACTGCTAACATCGTTCGCAGTTACGGGGAAGGGAGTGCTCGAGTGGACGAGCAGCTGGTCACTACCGCGGAGGGTGACGTCCTGCGCGTGCACTCGCAGGGAAGCGGCCCGGACGTCGTGCTGCTGCACGGCGGTGGCGTGGTCAGCCGCGACTACGACCGGCTCGCCCGCGCGCTGGCGACGTCGATGAGGGTGCACGTGTATGACCGGCGCGGTCGCCCCGGGTCCGCGACACTGCACCCCGACCACAGCATCGACACGGACGTGAGCGACCTCGAGGCCGTCCTGGCCGCAACCGGAGCAGCGCGTCTGTTCGGGCACAGCGGCGGAGCCTTCATCGCGCTGCAGGCAGCCCTCCGGCTGCCCCTTGAGGCCGTAGGCGTGTACGACCCTGGCCTGGGGGTCGACGGGCTGGTCCCGGTCGATTTCGTGCCGGCCATGGCGGCTGCGGTACGGGCGGGTGACCACGTCGAGGCGCTCCTGGTCATGGCCAAGGGATCGGGTACGGCTGGTGCGATGGCACGGCTGCCCCTGCCGGTGCAACGGGCTCTGGTCGGCGCCTTCCTTCGGACACCGCCCGGCCGCCACCTCGACGAGCTGCTGCCGACCGTGCCGATCGAGGTTGGGGAGATCGCCGCCCACGCCGGGCCGGCCAGCGACTACGCCGGGATCCAGATCCCGGTGCTGCTCGCCGCCGGTGCCCGCAGTGCCGACCACTTCGCGGCGGTGTGCCACGCACTCGCAGCGGTGATGCCGAGGGCCACGGCACTCGTCATGCCACGGATGTCGCACAACGCCGCAAACATCGCCAGACCGGCGTTCGTTCGGCCCTTCGCCGAGTTCTTCCACTCGAGGTGACGCCCATGACTCCATCGCTCGGAATCGTCCTCGTGCCGACCCTGCCGCCGGAGGCGCTGCGCCCGCTCGCCGCGGCGGCCGACCGGCACCTCGACGAGCTGTGGCTGTGGGAGGACTGCTTCAAGGAGTCCTCCATCGCCGCCGCCGGGGTGGCCCTGGCCTGGACCGAGCGGGTGCGGGTGGGCATCGGGCTGGCGCCGGTGCCGCTGCGCAACGTGGCACTGCTGGCGATGGAGCTCGCCACGCTCCACCGGCTCTTCCCCGGTCGCCTGCTGCCCGGCATCGGGCACGGCGTCCAGGACTGGATGGGCCAGGTCGGCGCCCGGGCCGCCTCCCCCCTGACCCTGCTGCGCGAGCACGCGGAGGCGCTGCGCCTGCTGCTCGACGGGCACGAGGTCACCGTCTCGGGCCGCTACGTCTCCCTCGACCGGGTGCGCCTGGACTGGCCGCCGGAGCCGGGTACTCCGATCCTGGTCGGTGGCACCGGCCCCCGCACGCTCGAGCTGGCCGGGCGGGTGGGCGACGGCATCCTCATCGGCTCGGTCACCTCGGATGCCGAGCTCGCCCACTCGGTGGCCGCGGCGCAGGTCGGCTGGGTCGCGGGTCGCGGCGCCGCCGCGGGCCGGATGCCGGTCGTCACGCACCTCATGGCTGCTACCGGGCCGGGGGCCGAGCAGCGGCTCGCCGACGAGCTGCGCCGGTGGGACCGCGCCGACGGCGCCCTCGGCCGCGGGGTGGCCGGCGACGCGACGACCGTGGCGGATGCCGTGCGCCGGCTGGCGCGGATCGGCGCCACCAGCGTGATCTTGCAGCCCACGGAGGACGAGCCGGACCTCGAGGGATTCGTCGAGTTCGTCGGGCGGGACGTCAGGTCGGCACTGCTGCGCTGAGCACCGCGAGGTCGATGGTGCCGTCGGCCACGAGCACGGCCGGGCCGGCGAGCTCGACTCCGTGGTCGGGCAGCAGGCGAACGGTGAGCCGGCCGCCGGGCACGTCGACCAGCCAGGTGGCCCCGGTGTCGAGGCTCCCCGCCCAGAAGCTGGTGGCGATGGCCGCCGCGCAGGCCCCGGTGCCGCACGACCGGGTCTCGCCGACCCCGCGCTCGTGCACGCGCATGGCGATGTGCCCCGGCCCCATCGGGCGCACGAGCTCGACGTTCGTACCGTGCGGGGGCTCGGGGCGCACCTGCGGGGCCCGGGTGAGGTCGAGGCCGTCGAGGTCGACGGCCTCGGGCAGCGCCACGACGGTGTGCGGGTTGCCGAGCTCGACGCGCAGGGCGGAGCAGGGGTCACCGTCGTCGTCGAGGTGCACCAGGGCGTCGAACCCGTCGCGCTCGGCGGTCACGGGGTCGGTCAGCCGCCACGGCCCGAGGTCGACGGCGAACCCGTCGCCGTCGACGCGCACGTGCTTCACGCCCGCGCGGGTGGCGATGGCGAACTCGTCGGCCGTCTCGAGCCCCTCGCGGCGCAGGTAGGCCGCGAAGACGCGCGTGCCGTTGCCGCACATCTCGGACAGGCTGCCGTCGGCGTTGCGGTAGTCCATGAACCACTGGGCGGCGCCGGCCTGGGCGCTCACGGCCGGCTCGTCGGCGAGGTCGGCCGGCACGACCCGGATGACGCCGTCGCCGCCGATGCCGGCGCGCCGGTCGGCCAGGGCGGCGGCGTGGGCGGCGGTGAGGCCGAGGGTGCCGTCGAGGTCGGGCACGAGCACGAAGTCGTTCTGCGTGCCGTGTCCCTTGGTGAAGGTGAGCCGGTCAGCCATGCGCACCATTGTGGATCACGTGCTCCAGCACCCGGTCGACGCAGGTCGTCCGGGCCGTGCTCGATCGGGTCGAACCAGCGTGACCCTCGGGTCGGCGCCGAACCACGACTCCTGGCGGCGCACGAGCCGCCGGGTGCGCAGCGCCGTGTCGGCCACGGCATCCGCGGTGCTCATCGTGCCGTCGATGACGGCCAGCGCCTGCGCGTAGCCGACCGCCCGGCTCGCGGTGCGTCCCTCGCGCAGCCCGAGGTCGACCAGCCCCCGCGTCTCCTCGACCAGCCCCTGCTCGAACATCCGCGCCGCCCGACGCTCGATCCGTCGGTCGAGCGCCTCCCGGTCGGTGCGCAGCCCGACGAGCACGGTGGGCCGCACGAACTCCCGGGTCGGCATGGTCGCGCTGAACGGGCGGCCGGTCAGCGCGATCACCTCGAGCGCCCGCACGACGCGGCGGCCGTTGTTGGGCTCGATCGCCTCGGCAGCTGCGGGGTCGGCGGCCCGCAGCTCGGCGAGCAGGGCGGCCACCCCCTCACGGTCGAGCCGTTCCTGAAGCGCCGCACGCACCTCGGGGTCGGTCGGCGGGATCTCGAGGCGGTCGAGCGCCGCCCGCACGTAGAGCCCGGACCCGCCCGCGACCACGGGGAGACGGCCGCGCGCGAGGACGGCCTCGATGTCGGCCCGGGCGTCGCGCTGGTACGCCGCGACGCTGGCCTCCTGCGTCACGTCGAGCACGTCGATCTGGTGGTGCGGCGACGCCGTCGCCGCTCGGCCGACGGGCACCTTGGCGGTGCCGATGTCCATGCCCGCGGTAGAGCTGCGAGGCGTCGGCGCCGACGACCTCCCCGCCCAGCCGCAGCGCGAGCGCGATGGCGAGGTCGGACTTGCCGGTGGCGGTCGGGCCCGACGACCGCGACGACGGTGTCCCCCACGTCAGTCGCTGCGCTCGTCCTCGGGCGTCTCGTCGTCGTGGCCGAACGGGTCGCGGTCCTCACCCGGCATCCACGTGAGGCCCGGCACGCCCCACCCGTGGCCCTTGACGGCCTTGCGCGCCTTGCGCGACCACTTGCCGGTGAGCCGGTCGACGTAGAGGAACCCGTTGAGGTGGTCGTACTCGTGCTGCAGCATCCGGGCGAACCAGCCGGTCGCCTCGAAGCGCAGCTCGGCGCCGTCGAGGTCCTGCCCGGTGAGCGAGGCCGCCTCGCCGCGGCGCAGCGGGAACGACTCGCCCGGCACCGACAGGCAGCCCTCGACCTCCTCGTGCGGGTCGGGGTCGCCGACGACGGGCTTGGCCGAGGTGAGGTAGGGGTTGATGACGACGCCGCGCGGCGGGATGCCGTCGTCGTTGCCCAGCTGCCAGGTGAAGATCCGCAGGCCCACGCCGATCTGGGGGGCGGCCAGGCCCACGCCGCGCGCGGCATCCATGGTGTCGAACATGTCGGCGACGAGCTCGCGGATGCCGTCGTCGATGACCTCGACGGACTGGGCGCGCCGGTGGAGGACGGGTTCCCCGGTGATGACGACGGGTCGGATGGCCATGCGGGAGATTCTGGCAGAGCCGGCGCCTGCACCCGACAGCGACGCCGGGGGCCGCCCGCTCCTACGATCGTGCGATGAACCCCGCCATCGTCCTCGTGGCCCCCGAGCACGCCGACTTCCTCACCGACGAGTTCGGTCGCTACCAGCGCGACTACGACGTGCTGACGACCACCTCGGTCGAGGAGGCCGAGGAGGTGGCCCGCCGGGTCGTGGCCGACGGCGGCCAGGTCGCCATGTTCGTCTCCGAGTCGCAGCTGCCCGGCTACCACGTGCTCGAGGCGTTCGCGCTGTGGCGCACGGTGGTTCCCACGGCCGCGCCGGCTCGTCGCCGCGCACTGGTCGCACTTCCTCGCCGACGCGCCCGCCCTGCGCGGTGGGCTCGCCAAGGGCAAGTACGACGCCTTCCTGCTGATGCCGCGCGGCGTGCGCGACGAGGAGTTCCACACCGCCGTGTGCGAGCTGCTCTCCGACTGGGGCTCGACCGTGGCGGCGCCCGAGGTCGACACCGTGCGCATCGTCACCCCCGCGCCCGACGCCCTGACCCAGGGGATCCGCGACTTCCTCGACCGGATGGGCATGCCGAACCGCACGTACTCCCCCGACAGCGAGCAGGGCCGCGACGTCATCGAGCGCGCCGGTGGCACACCGGTGTTCCCGCTGGTCGAGGCCGTCGACCGCGAGATCTTCTCGCCCACCAGCGTGCGTGACGTCGCGCTGCGCGCCTTCGGCACGCCGACCGACATCGAGCTGGATGCCGTGGTCGACGTCGCCGTCGTCGGCGCCGGTCCCGCCGGGCTCGCCGCCGCGGTGTACGCGTCGTCGGAGGGCCTGACCACGGTGGTGCTGGAGGCGGAGGCGGTCGGTGGCCAGGCCGGCACGTCGTCGATGATCCGCAACTACCTCGGCTTCCCCCGGGGCATCTCCGGGATGCGGCTGGCGCAGCGCGCCCGCAACCAGGCGATCCGCTTCGGGACGCGCTTCTTCACCGGGTGGTCGGTCACCGAGCTCGAGGTCGGCACCGACGGCGAGCCGTTCGTGCTGCACACCGACGGCGGCGACGTGCGGGCCCGCTCCGTCGTGGTGTCGGCCGGCGTGACGCTACCGCAAGCTGGGGGTGCCGTCGGTCGAGGCGCTCGTCGGCCTCGGCGTCTACTACGGCAGCGCGATGAGCGCGGCCCGCGAGCTGGAGGGCTACGACGTGGTCGTCGTGGGCGGCGGCAACTCCGCCGGCCAGGCCGCCATCCACCTGGCGAAGTTCGCGCAGTCGGTGACCATCCTGGTGCGGCGCGAAGGGCTCGAGGCGACCATGTCGTCGTACCTGATCGGCGAGATCTCGTACAACCCGCGCATCACCGTGCTGCCCTGCTCCGAGGTCGTCGACGGCGGCGGTGAGGGCCGCCTGGAGTGGATCGGGGTGCGCGACACCACGACTGGCGAGGTGACCCGGCGCGACTGCCGCGGGCTGTTCCTGCTGCTCGGCGCCGAGCCGCACTGCGACTGGCTGCCGCCGGCGCTCGCCCGCGACGAGCGCGGCTTCGTGCTGACCGGGCGCGACATCCCCACGCCAGCACTGGGTCGACGGGCTGCCGCCGGCGAACCTCGAGACCACCGTGCCGGGCGTCTTCGCCGCCGGCGACATCCGGGCCGGGTCGATGAAGCGGGTCGCCTCGGCCAGCGGCGAGGGCGCCTCCGTCGTGCCCCTGGTGCACGGCTGGCTCGACCCGACCAGCTGACCGTGTCAAAGGGGTGGCGCGCGCGCCGTTCCTGGCGTCTACTGGAGGGACTCCCCACGGGGAGCCCTGTCCCCGAGCGAGAGGAGGCCGCGTGAGTTTCTTTGACAGCGCCAAGGAGAAGCTTCAAGGGCTGGCCGCAGACCACCCCGACCAGGTCGAGCAGTTCAGCGACCAGGCCATCGAGCGCGGCGGCGATGCCGTCGACAGCACGACTGGTGGCAAGTACGCCGAACAGGTCGACCAGGCGCAGGTGAAGGCCGACGGGGCCATCGGCGAGCCCTGAGCCTCCGACGACGCAACCGAGGCCCCCGACCACCAGGTCGGGGGCCTCGGCCGTCGTCGAGGCGGGTCAGGCCGAGCAGGCGGGTGCGGTCGCCGTCGCCATCGCGGGAGCCGGCCGGCCGACCGACGGCATGCCGAGCGACACCGCCGGCTTGCCGGGCACCGCGGCATCCTGCAGCGCGGCCCAGGCGTCGCCGCCGCGGGTGCGGCGCACGGCATACGCCCCGCCCTGCACCCCGCTGTCGGCCACGAGGTGGTGCGGCGCCCCGTAGGTGACGCCGACGGTGACCACGTCACCGGGGCGGGGGCGCTCGGCGCCCTCGGGCACCGCGAAGTGCACCAGCCGGTTGTCGCGGGCCCGCCCGGACAGCCGCGCGGTGGCGCCGTCCTTGCGGCCCTCGCCGGGCGCGACGAGCACCTCGACCTCGCGGCCCTCGACGGTGCGGTTCTCGGCCCAGGACACCCGCTCCTGCAGCTCGATGAGCCGGTCGAAGCGCTCCTGCACCACGGCCTTGGGCACCTGGTCGGGCATCGTCGCCGCCGGGGTGCCGGCCCGGATCGAGTACTGGAAGGTGAACGCGCTCGAGAACCGCGACGCCTCGACCACTCGCAGCGTCTCGGCGAAGTCGGCCTCGGTCTCGCCCGGGAAGCCGACGATGAGGTCGGTGGTGATCGCGGCGTCCGGGATGGCGGCCCGCACCTTGTCGATGATGCCGAGGAACTTCTCGCTGCGGTAGGAGCGGCGCATCGCCTTGAGCACCCGGTCGGAGCCGGACTGCAGCGGCATGTGCAGGCTCGGCATGACGTTGGGCGTCTCGGCCATCGCCGCGATGACGTCGTCGGTGAACGCCGCCGGGTGCGGGCTGGTGAAGCGCACCCGCTCCAGGCCCTCGACCTCGCCGCAGGCGCGCAGCAGCTTGCCGAACGCGAGCTTGTCGCCGAACTCGACGCCGTAGGTGTTGACGTTCTGCCCGAGCAGGGTGACCTCGACGACGCCCTGGGCGACGAGCGCCTCGACCTCGGCGAGGATCTCGCCCGGGCGGCGGTCCTGCTCCTTGCCGCGCAGGCTCGGCACGATGCAGAAGGTGCAGGTGTTGTTGCAGCCCACCGAGATCGACACCCAGCCGGCGAAGGCGGAGTCGCGCCGGGTCGGCAGGGTCGAGGGGAAGGTCTCGAGCGACTCGAGGATCTCGACCTCGGCGCGCTTGTTGTGCCGGGCCCGGTCGAGCAGCGCGGGCAGGCTGCCGATGTTGTGGGTGCCGAAGACGACGTCGACCCACGGGGCGCGCTTGACGATGGTCTCGCGGTCCTTCTGCGCCATGCAGCCGCCGACGGCGATCTGCAGGTCGGGGTTGGCCGTCTTGGCCGGGCGCAGCTGGCCGAGGTTGCCGTAGAGCTTGTTGTCGGCGTTCTCGCGCACCGCGCAGGTGTTGAAGACGACGACGTCGGCGACGTCGGCGCGCTGCTCGGCGGGGATGCTCGCGAGGTCGACGTAGCCGGCCGTCTCGAGCAGCCCGGCGAGGCGCTCGGAGTCGTGCACGTTCATCTGGCACCCGTGGGTGCGCACGTCGTAGGTCTTCGCGTTCAGTCATGGCGCCACCAAGGGTACGAGCCGATCCCGTCGCGGGCGGAATCCCGGCCCCGGAGGTCCCGCGCGGCCGGGCCGCGCTGTCGGAGGGCGCTGGCAGGGTTCGGCGACCTGCAGGGGCCACGCCGGCCCCACCGACGAAGGAGCACCCGTGCCCGACTTCTCCGGATCCCTCATCGACCACCTCAGACCTGCCGGTGCACCGACCTCGCGGCGTCGGTCGCCTTCTACGAGGCGGCGCTGGCCCCGCTCGGTATCACCACCCTCATCCCGGTGCCCGCCGACGAGGCCGCCGACCAGAAGGCCATGCACGCGTTCGGGGTGCACCCCAAGCCCTTCTTCTGGCTCGTCGCCGGCGAGCCGGTGCGCTACGACGCCGACACCCACGTCGCCTTCACCGCACCCGACCGCGCCACCGTCGACGCCTTCCACGAGGCCGCGGTCGCGGCCGGCGCCACCACCCTGCGGCCACCGGGCGAGTACCCCGAGTACCACCCGGGCTACTACGGGGCGTTCGTCGCCGACCCCGACGGCATCAACGTGGAGGCCGTCTGCCACGGGGCCAGCAGCCTCCGACTGAGCGGAGGGTGCATACTTGCAGAGTTCTGCAACTCTGCAAGGAGAGTCCGACGTGCCCGTACCGCTGTACCAGGCCAAGGCCGAGTTCTTCCGCACCATCGGCCACCCGGTGCGCATCCGGGTGCTCGAGCTGCTCGCCGAGCACGACCGGCCGGTGCACGAGCTGCGCGCGAACATCCACGTCGAGGCGCCGAACCTCTCCCACCAGCTCGCCGTGCTGCGCCTGGCCGGCCTGGTCACCCAGCGCCGCGAGGGCGGCGAGGTCGTCTACTCGCTGGCCCTGCCCGCCGTGAAGGACCTGCTCGCGAGCGCCCGCGCCATCCTCGAGACCAAGAACGCCGACCAGGGCGGCCTCGTCGACGACATCACCCCCGCGGCCGACGGCCGACGCGTGAGCACGGCCCCCACCGGCACCGAGGTGCTGCGCGCTGCTGCGCACCCGGCTCGATGCCGTGCGCCCGCGCAGCCGTGACCTGCGGGCGATGCTGCACTCCCCCCGCGCCGACCTGGTCGCCGGGGTGACGGTGGGCGTCGTCGCGCTCCCCCTGGCCCTGGCCTTCGGCATCGCGTCGGGCCTCGGCGCCACGGCCGGCCTGGTGACGGCCGTCGTCGCCGGGGTCGTGGCGGCGCGTGTTCGGCGGCAGCCACGTGCAGGTGTCCGGCCCGACCGGTGCGATGACCGTCGTGCTGGTGCCGATCGTGGCCGAGCACGGTGCGAGCGGCGTGGTCGTGGTCGGGCTGATGGCCGGGCTGTTCCTCGTCGCGATGGGCCTGGCCGGGGCCGGCCGCTACGTGCGGTTCATCCCGCTGCCCGTCATCGAGGGGTTCACCCTCGGCATCGCCGCGCTGATCGCCCTGCAGCAGGTGCCCGCGGCCCTCGGCGTCACCGGCGCGACACGAGCCACGTCGTCGTGGCGGCGGTCGCGCGCGGTGGTCGACTGGTTCTCGGCGCCCGACCTCGCCGCCCTGGCCCTGAGCGCCGGCGTCGCCGTGCTGATCCTGCTCGGCTCCCGGCTGCGCCCCGCGGTGCCGGTGGCCCTGCTGGCGGTGGTGGCGGCGACCGTCATCACCCGGGTCGCCGACCTGCAGGTGGCCACGATCGGCGCCCTGCCCTCGCAGCTGTTCACCCTCACCGTGCCGTCGGTGACGCTGGAGCGAGCTGCGCGTGCTCGTCGCGCCCGCCGTCGCGGTGGCCGCCCTCGCCGCGCTGGAGAGCCTGCTGTCGGCCACCGTCGCCGACGCGATGAGCGTGTCGACCCGCCACGACCCCGACCGCGAGCTGTTCGGCCAGGGCCTGGCCAACCTCGTCGTCCCCGCTGCTCGGCGGCATCCCCGCCACGGCCGCGATCGCCCGCACCGCGGTCAACGTGCGCTCCGGCGCGCCGGTCGCGCCTGGCCGCGGTCGTGCACTCGCTCGTGCTCCTGGTCGTCGTGCTCGCCCTCGCCCCGGTGGTCGGGTGGATCCCCCTCGCGGCCCTGGCCGGGGTGCTCATCGCGACCGCGGTGCGGATGGTCGAGGTGTCGAGCCTGCGGGCCCTGGTGCGCGCCTCGCGCAGCGACGCCTTCGTGCTCGCCCTGACCTTCCTCGCCACCGTGGTGCTCGACCTCGCGACCGCCGTCGTGCTCGGCATCGTCACCGCCGGCGCGCTGGCCCTGCGCCAGCTGGCGAACACCACCGCGCTGCGCGAGGAGACGCCTGGCCGACGTCGACGGGTCACGCGAGCGCGACTCCGGCGGCGGGGCGGAGCGACGACCACGCCGCCGAGGAGCGCGCCCTGCTCGACGAGCAGATCGTCGCCTACCGGCTCGAGGGGCCGCTGTTCTTCGGCGGCGCGCACACGGCCCTGCTCGAGCTCACCGAGATCAGCAACGTCAAGGTGGCCATCCTGCGGATGGCGCACGTCACCACCCTCGACGCCACCGGCGCCGCCGTGCTGGCCGACACGGTGCGCGCGCTGGAGTCCCGCGGCGTCACGGTGCTGCTCTCGGGGATGCCGGCCCGCTTCGTGCCACGGCTGGAGGCCACCGGCATCCACCAGCACCTCACCGGGCTGCACCACGTCTTCGAGCACACGCCCGACGCCATCGCCCACGCGCGGCGGCACGTGGCCCGCGACGGGCACCACACCGCGAAGGTCAGGCCAGCCGGGTGATCGCGACGACGACCTCGAGCGAGGCCTTGGCCCGGCCCGAGTAGATGCCCTTGAACGGCGGCACGTCCTCGTAGTCGCGGCCGCGCGCGACGACGACGTGGTCGCGGCCGACCTCGGTGCCGTTGGTGGGGTCGATCGGCCATCCAGCCGTCGTCCCAGAACTCGACCCAGGCGTGGCTCTCGCCCTTGCTCGTGTCGCCGACCGCCGAGTCCTTCTTCGGGAACGAGGTAGCCGGAGACGTAGCGGGCCGGCACCCCGAGGCTGCGCAGCGCCCCGACGGTGATGTGCGCGAAGTCCTGGCAGACGCCGGACCGCTCGGCCCAGGCGTCCTCGCCGCGGCTGTGCACCCCGGTCGCGCCGGGCTGGTAGCGTCATCTCGCCGCGCACCAGGGCGCTCAGCTCCTCGGCGGCGGCGCGCGGCGTCGGCAGGCCGCGCACGGCATCCGCGAGCTCCTTGATGCCGCGCCCGGGCCGGGTGCGGGCCGACAGCATCAGCCACTCGTAGCTGCGGTCCTGCACGGCGGGGTCGCGCACGGCGTCCCAGCCCAGCGACGGCTCGTGCCGCTCGACGGGGGTGCGCTCGACCGTGCGAGATCGCCTCGATGTCGAGCCGCTCGTGCTCGGCCAGGCTCTCCATCGCCATGACGTGGGTGCCCCAGTGGTCGCGGTAGACGTGGCTCCAGGTCATCGGCCGGATCCGGATGCGGTTCTCGAGGGTGGTCTGGCCGGGCTCGTTGAGCGGCGTCATCCGCAGCTCGTTGTGCGCGGCCCGCACCCGGCCGTCGTAGGCCAGGGACGTCGTGTGCACGATGCGCCAGCGCCGCACGTCAGAACACCCCGTCCTTGGTCCAGGTCTGCAGGGGGCCGGACTGGAAGTAGCGCTTGGCGATCGCCTGCGAGCTGGCCATGACGGCGCCCTGCACGCGCTGCATCTGGGCGGGCAGGTCGGCGATGACGTCGGAGGTCGCCCGGTACTCCAGCGAGGTGCGGATGCGGCCGAGCTGGCGCCGGGCCTCGTCGGGGACGCCGATCCGCTCCTGCTGCGGGCGCGAGGGCGTCGAGCCGGCGCTCGGCCTCGGTCAGCGCGAAGAGCACCGACCGCGGGAACTCGCGGTCGAGCACGAGGAAGGCGGCGGCCCGGTCGTCGCTGAGCAGGCCGCGCTGGCTGCGCATGAACGCCTGTTGCGCACCGCAGCTCGACAGCACGACCGACCACGGCGCTCCGCCGCGCGGCAGCCCGCCGGTGGCGACGAGCCGGGCGGTCATGTCGGCCCGCTCGAGGCTGCGGCCGAGCACGAGGAAGTCCCACGCCTCGTCGTGCGACATCGTCGAGTCGGCGATGCCGCTCACCAGGGCGGCCCGCTCGCGCACCCACGACAGGTGCCGCTCGGTGGCGACGCGTGCGGCCGAAGCCGTGCCACCGGTGCCACGTGGTGTTGATGCCCTCCCACAGCTCGGTCGAGAGGGTCTCGCGGGCGCGGCGGGCGTTCTCGCGGGCCGCGAACCAGGCCCCGGTGATCGAGCTGGCGTTGGAGCGGTCGAAGACCAGCGCTGCGCTGACGTCGGCGAACCCGACGTCGCCCTCGAACGGCATCCCCATGATCACCGAGAGCACGGTGCGCGCCGCGATGGCCTCGTCGGCGCCGGGGTCCTCGAGCAGCTGCAGGCGCAGCACGTCGACGATGCGGGCCGTGCCGTCGGCGCGCTCGGTGTAGCGGCCGATCCAGAACAGCGACTCGGCGATCCGGCTCAGCACGGGTCGCTCCCCGGCCGTCGGGCGCCCGAGGTCTGCTGCTGCTGTTGCTGCTGCTCGCGCATGCTGTCCTCGTGGGATGCCGTGGGGGCGCTCATGACGACGACCTCGCGGTTGTCGGGCAGCCGGCTCGGTGCGTTGCCGGCGGGGCGCCGGTCGGAGAGCACCCAGGTGTCCTTGGAGCCGCCGCCCTGGCTGGAGTTGACCACCAGCTCGCCCTCGGGCAGCGCCACCCGGGTCAGGCCGCCGGGCAGCACCCGCACCCGCTCGCCGTCGTTGACCGCGAACGGGCGCAGGTCGACGTGGCGCGGGGCGAGCTTGCCGTCGATGAAGGTGGGCACCGTCGACAGCTGCACGACGGGCTGGGCGATCCAGCCGCGCGGGTCGGCCGTGAGCTGCTTGCGCACCTTGTCGAGCGTCGGGCCGTCGGCGCGTGTTGCAGACGACCAGGCCCTTGCCGCCGGAGCCGTCGACCGGCTTGACGACCATCTCGTCGAGGTGGTCGAGCACGTGCTGCAGGGCGGCGGGCTGCTCGCAGCGGAAGGTGTCGACGTTGCCGCAGGATCGGGTCCTCGTCGAGGTAGAAGCGGATCAGGTCGGGCAGGTAGGAGTAGATCGAGCTTGTCGTCGGCCACGCCGTTGCCGACGGCGTTGGCGACGGTCACCCGGCCCGCTGCGCATGGCCGAGACCAGGCCGGCGACGCCGAGCACCGAGTCGCCGCGGAAGTGCACCGGGTCGAGGAACTCGTCGTCGACCCGGCGGTAGATGACGTCGACCGGCTTGTCGCCGGTGGTGGTGCGCATCCGCACCTGGCCGCCGACGCAGACCAGGTCGCGGCCCTCGACGAGCTCGACGCCCATCATCCGGGCCAGCAGGGCGTGCTCGAAGTAGGCGCAGTTGAAGACGCCGGGGGTGAGCACGACGACGGTCGGGTCGCTGGCGCCGTCGGGGGCCGAGGCGCGCAGGGCGGCGAGCAGCATCCGCGGGTAGTCGTGCACCGGGCGGATCCGCATCGTCGCGAACGCCTCGGGGAAGACGTTGGCCATCGCGCGACGGTTGGCGATGACGTAGCTGACGCCGGAGGGCACCCGCACGTTGTCCTCGAGCACCCGGAAGGTGCCCTGCTCGTCGCGGATCAGGTCGACGCCGGCGACGTGCACGCGCACGCCGTTGGCGGGCCGGATCCCCATCACGGCGCGGTGGTAGTGCTTCGAGCTGGCGATCAGCCGCCACGGGATGATGCCCTCGTGCACGGCGCGCGGGATCTCGCCCTCGCGCGAGTAGATGTCGTCGAGGAACGACTCCAGGGCCGTGACCCGCTGCACCACACCGGACTCGATGACCTGCCACTCGTGGGCCGAGATGACCCGCGGCACGGCGTCGAGCGGGAAGGGCCGCTCCTCGCCGGCGTAGTCGAAGGTGACGCCCTGGTCGAGGTAGGAGCGGGCCAGGGTGTCGGCGCGCTCCTTGAGGGTGCCGGCGTTCATCGCGCGCAGGGTGTGGAAGACCGGCTTGTAGGCCGTGCGGGGGCGCGCCGGGCTCGGCCGAGCATCTCGTCCCACGCGGCGCCGAGGGTGTACGAGTCGAACAGGCTGCCCAGCGGCATCGGGTCGGTCTGCTCGCTCACGTGACGAACCTATGGCCATCGCGTGAACCTGTCATCACACCAATGTTCCCGGCAGGTTTCGCAGCCGGCCGGCCACCGGGCGGGCGCCTAGGTGTTCGCGTGGACGACTCGCCGGCCCTCGGTGACGCTGCGCCCCGTGGATGCCGGGAGCTGGCGTGACGTCGCGGCCCTCACCGTGGCGCCGGATCAGGAGCGCTTCGTCGCCGCGCCGACCTACTACCTCGCGCTGTGCGCCTACGGGACGTGTGGCACCCGATGGCGGTCATGTCGACGCCGGCGACCGGTCGTCGGGTTCCTCATGTGGGGCGTCGACGACGAGGACGGCAGCTGCTGGCTCGGGGGCATCCTGGTCGACCAGGCGCAGCAGGGCCGGGGGGTGGGGCGCGCGGCCGTGGTCGAGGCGCTGCGGATGCTGCGGGCGACGGCCGGCAGCGTCGGCTTCGCGCTGTCCTACCAGCCCGAGAACACCGTGGCGAAGGCGCTCTACGCGAGCCTGGGCTTCGTCGAGACCGGTGAGGTCGACGACGACGAGGTCGTCGCCCGGCGGCCACCGACCTGACGACCGGCCGCTCGGTGCGCGGCGTGACAGGCTGGTGCTGCCACGCACCACACCCGAGAGGACCCGCAGTGCGCACCCTGCTCAACATCATCTGGTTCGTCTTCGGCGGCCTCTGGCTCGCCCTGGGCTACGCCCTGGCCGGGGTGGTCTTCTGCATCCTCATCGTCACCATCCCGCTCGGCGTCGCGTCGTTCCGGATGGCGCGCTACGCCCTGTGGCCGTTCGGCCGGGCCGTCGTGCCGAAGGAGAGCGCCGGCGCCGGCGCCGCGGTGCTCAACGTCGTGTGGATCATCCTGGCCGGCTGGTGGCTGGCGCTGCTGCACCTCACCACGGCGGTCGCCCAGGCGATCACGATCATCGGCATCCCGCTGGCCATCGCGAACCTCAAGCTCATCCCGGTCTCGCTGGTGCCCTACGGCAAGCAGATCGTGCTGACCGACTCGCTGCCCCCCGACCAGCGCCCGGTGCACTCGCTCTAGCTCGCCGTCCTCAGTCGCGCTGGTGCTCCGGCGCCTCACGCACCGCCTCGCGCACCACGCGCATCGACAGGTCCGGACGGGTAGCCCTTGCGGGCGAGCATCCCGGCCAGCCGGCGGGTCTGCACCAGCGGGTCGAGCCCGCTCATCGAGCGCATCTTCTTCGCGACCAGCTCGCGGGCGCGGTCCTCCTCGTCGTGCGGGTCGACCTCGTCGAGCGCCGCCTGCGCGGTCTCGTCGTCGACCCCCTTGCGGCGCAGCTCCTGGGCCAGGGCTCGCCGGGCCAGCCCGCGGCCGGCCTGCTGGGAGCGCACCAGCATCCCGGCGTAGGCGGTGTCGTCGACCAGCCCGACCTCGGTCATCCGGTCGAGCACCGCCAGCGGCGACGTCGTCGGGGCAGCCCTTGCGACGCAGCGCCTGCTCGAGCTGCGACCGGCTGCGCGGCGCCGCGGTGAGCTGGCGCAGCACGATCTGCCGGGCCCAGTCGTAGGGGTCGGGCTCGCTGCCCCGGGTGCGCGGGTCGGCCTCCGGGTCGGCGGCGGCGGCGACCCCGCGGCTCGGCGATCCCCCGACCACGCCGGCGACCCCACCGCCCATGCGGGCGGCGGGGTCGTCGAGTCGGCGAACGGCACGGGAACCAGCCCGGGGAGGCTCAGAACTCGACCGGGATGTCGGGCACGGCCGCCACCTCGGGGCGCGGCACCCCGATGCCGAGCTTCTCCTTGATCTTCTTCTCCAGGTCGTCGGCGAGCTCGGGGTTGTCCTTGAGGAACGACCGGGCGTTCTCCTTGCCCTGGCCGAGCTGGTCGCCGTCCATGGTGTACCAGGCGCCGGCCTTGCGCACGAAGCCCTGCTCGACGCCCATGTCGATCAGGCCGCCCTCGCGGGAGATGCCCTGGCCGTAGATGATGTCGAACTCGGCCTGCTTGAACGGCGGGCTCACCTTGTTCTTGACGACCTTGCAGCGGGTGCGGTTGCCGACCGCGTCGGTGCCGTCCTTGAGCGTCTCGATGCGCCGCACGTCGAGGCGGACCGAGGCGTAGAACTTCAGCGCCTTGCCACCGGTGGTGGTCTCGGGCGAGCCGAACATGACGCCGATCTTCTCGCGCAGCTGGTTGATGAAGATCGCCGTGGTGCCGGTGGTGCTGAGGGCACCGGTGATCTTGCGCAGCGCCTGCGACATCAGGCGGGCCTGCAGGCCGACGTGGCTGTCGCCCATCTCGCCCTCGATCTCGGCGCGGGGCACGAGGGCCGCGACCGAGTCGATGACGATGATGTCGAGCGCGCCGGAGCGGATCAGCATGTCGGCGATCTCGAGCGCCTGCTCCCCCGTGTCGGGCTGGGACACGAGCAGCGCGTCGGTGTCGACACCGAGGGCCTTGGCGTACTCGGGGTCGAGCGCGTGCTCGGCGTCGATGAACGCCGCGATGCCGCCGGCCTTCTGCGCGTTGGCCACCGCGTGCAGGGCGACGGTGGTCTTGCCCGAGCTCTCCGGGCCGTAGATCTCGACGACGCGGCCGCGGGGCAGCCCGCCGATGCCGAGGGCGACGTCGAGGGCGATCGAGCCGGTCGGGATGACCTCGATGGGGGGCCGCACGTCGTCGCCGAGGCGCATGACGGCACCCTTGCCGTGCTGCTTCTCGATCTGGGCCATGACCGAGGCCAGGGCCTTGTCACGCTCACCGCCGGGGGCAGCAGCGAGGGGGTTGGGGGTGAGGACGCTCCCGCGGGAGCCGTTGGGACCAGCCATGTCGCACCTGTTCTTCCTGTCGTGCAGCGAGCGCGCCCACCGGCGACCACTCTCGCCGTCGGTCTCGTCGCGAGGTCTGGTCAGACGCTAGGTGGCGGCACCGACAACGGTCACGGACTGCCGTCGAGCCTGTGGACGAGTGCTGTCGGGAGCGCCACCTGTGGACGACCCTAGCCGAACACCTGTTCGACGTGCGGACGCGACACGCGCGTAGGATCGCCGGGGTCGAGGGGAGCACGACGATGGACACGTTCGTGCTGGCGGCCGTGCAGGCCACCTACGTCCTGATGGACCGCGAGGCGACGATCGACCGGGTCGCCGAGCTCACCGCCGAGGCGGCCGGGGCGGGTGCCCGGCTGGTCGTGCTGCCGGAGGCCTTCGTGCCGGGCACGCCGTTCTGGATCGACAGCCGGCCGATCTGGGACGGCGACGCCGACTGGTACGCGCTGCTCGTCGAGAACGCCGTGGTCGTGCCCGGGCCGGCCACCGACCGGCTCGCGGCCATCGCCCGCGAGCACGAGGTGTGGCTCGTCGTCGGGGTCCAGGAGCGCGAGCCCACGGGGGCCACGATCTACAACACGCTGCTCTACTTCTCCCCCGCCGGCGACCTCGTCGACCGGCACCGCAAGCTCGTGCCGACCGGCTCGGAGCGCACCGTGTGGGCGATGGGCGACGGGTCGACCCTGCGCACGGTCCCCACGCCGCTCGGCCGGCTGGGCGGGCTGATCTGCTGGGAGAACTACATGCCGCTCGCGCGGTTCCACCTGTACGCGCAGGGGGTCGACGTGTGGCTGGCGCCGACGCTGGCCACCGGCGACGGGTGGGTCGCGACGATGCGGCACCTCGCCCGCGAGAACCGGATGTACGTCGTCGGCGTGAACCCGGTGCTGCACGTCGACCAGGTCCCCGCCGACTTCCCGCACCGCGAGCAGCTGCTCCCACCGGGCTTCCCGGCCGACGGCTCGCCCTGGGTGGAGCCCGGCAACACGGTGATCGTCGGCCCCGACGGCAACGTGCTCGCGGGACCGGTGCGCGAGCGCGAGGAGACCCTCTACGCCGAGGTCGACCTGCGCCGGGTCGCGGCCCAACGACGCCACATGGACCCCACGGGCCACTACAACCGGCCCGACGTGTTCCGCCTGCTCGTCGACACCTCGCCCCGACCGGCCGTCGTCGCGACCGCTCAGGCGCACCCCGCCCCTACGCCGCCGGAGGGCTGACCCCCCACATCGCCGCGACGTGGCGCGCGTCGGTGCCGCAGCAGCCACCGACGACCCGTAGCGCCGGCAGCGACGCCGCGAGCGCGGCCTGCTCGCCGCCGAGCGCCTCGGGGTCGCCCTCGTCGAGCTGCTCGGCGGCGTCGAGCTCGGCGTGGCTGAGCGCCGAGGCGTTGACCCGGGTGCCGCCGATCCGCTCCAGCCAGGGCCCGGCATCCGCCAGGGCCGGCGCCACGTGCGAGGGGTGCGCGCAGTTGACGACGAACCAGTCGGGCGGCGCGACGTCGTCGACCGCCTCGACGGCGGCCCGCAGCGCCGTGCCGTCGGGCAGCCGCCCGTCGGTCTCGACGGTGAACCCGACCGTCACCGGCAGGCCGGCCTCCCCGGCGGCCAGGGCCACGCCGATCGCCTCGTTGACCGTGGTCAGCGTCAGGGAGGTCACCAGGTCGGCCCCGGCGTGCGCGAACGCCCGGGCCTGCGGCCAGGTGGTAGTCGCGCGCCTGCCACGGGTCCATCACCTCGCCGGGCGACGTAGCCGTCGCCACGCGGGCCGACCATCCCGGCCACCACGACCTCGGGCACCTCGTCGGAGTACCGCTCCCCCAGCTCGGCCAGCAGCCGCACGGCATCGGTGTTGACCCCCGCCAGCCCGTCGGCGCCGACCCCCAGCCGGGCCCCCCAGTCGGCGCTGGCCCGCCAGGTGGGCGTCTCCAGGAACAGCCCGGCCCCGGCCGCCGACGCGATCTGCGCGTAGCCCGAGTAGTAGTCGACGAGGAGCTCGCGGCCCTTGGGGTCGACGAGCAGCGGGAACGCCGCGAAGTGCGTCAGCTCGACGCCGTGGTGGAAGACCAGGTCGGTCTCGAGCCCGCCGTCGGTGACGTAGCCCGGCAGCGCCGGGTCGGGCTGCCAGGGGCGGGCTCGGCTCTCGGTCATCACTCCAGTCTCGGTCGGCCCCGGCCACCGCGTCGAGGGGCTGTCGAGGGTGGCCCGCCGCCGGGCACGGGCGACCGGACCCTCAGGTGAGCAGCAGCTTCTCGATCCGCCGCGACGCCCCGATGATGCCGACCACCCCGAGCACGGCGAGGTAGGCCACGTTGCCGAGCAGCGACCACCCCACCTCACCGAGCATCAGCCCGCGCTCGAGCGCGACGCCCTGGTAGAGCGGCGTCGCGGCCACCACCCACTGCAGCGACTCGGGGTAGGTCGACAGCGGGAAGAACGTGGCGGAGAACAGGAACATCGGCTGGATCGCCAGGGTGACGTAGTCGAAGTGCTGCCAGCTCGTCATGAAGGTGGTCGCGAACATGCCGACGGCCCCGAACGCCAGGCCGATGAGCACGGCGGCGGGGAGGGCCAGCAGCGCCCACCACGACTCCACCAGGCCCGCGACGAGGGCGACCACGAGGAACATCGCCGAGTAGAGCGCCCCCCGGATGAGCGACCAGGTGATCTCGCCGACGGCGATGTCGCGCGGACCGAGCGGCGTGGCGAGCATCGCGTCGTAGAGGTGCTGGTACTTCAGCTTGAAGAACACGTTGTAGGTGCTGTCGGCGATGGCGCCGTTCATCGCCGACGAGGCCAGCAGCGCGGGCGCCACGAACGCGGCGTAGGGCACGGTCGTGCCGCCGTCGGTGGTGATGTCGCCGACCAGCGCCCCGAGCCCGACCCCGATGGAGAACAGGTAGAAGACCGGCTCGACGAAGCCGCTGAGCAGGAGCAGCCAGGCCCGCCGGAACGCCGTCATGTTGCGCCCGACGACGTGCCGCGCCAGCCCGAGCCCCGCGGGGAAGGGCAGCAGCCGCGCCGCGCGGGTGGCGCCGGCCAGCGCGCTCACGAGACCAGCCTCCGGGTGAACGAGCGGTGCGCGAGCACCCAGCCCACCGCGACGTAGGCGAGCAGCACCGCCAGGTGCACGGCCCCCAGCGCCCCGGGCGGCGTGCCGGTGGCGGCGTCGCGGCACAGCTCGACCCCGTGCCAGAGCGGCGTGACCCACGCGAGCGGCTGCATCCACAGCGGCAGCTGGTCGATGGGGAAGAAGGTGCCCGAGAAGAGCATCAGCGGGGTGACGACGAACCGGAACAGGATGCTGAAGCCGTTGTCGTTGTCGAGCCACGCGGCCAGGGCGAAGGTGGGCACCGCGAAGGCGAGCCCGGTGAGCACCGCGACGGGCACGGCCAGCAGCACCCACCACGAGGCGAAGGCGCCGAACGCCGCCGCGACGAGCACGAAGATCGCGGCCCCGGTGAACAGGTGGAAGGCGACGACGCCCAGGTGCCCGCCGAGCACCTCGACCACGCGCAGCGGCGTGGCCAGCATGGCGGCGTACATCTGGTTCCACTTGATGTAGCCCATGACCGCGTAGGTGGACTCACCGAAGGCGGTCAGCATCGCCTGCATGGCGAGGATGCCGGGCACGACGTACTGCAGGTAGGGCACCCCGTCGACCCCGCCGGCACTGCTGTCGACCAGCGCCCCCAGGCCCAGGCCCATGGAGAGCAGGAAGAACAGCGGCGACAGGAACCGGCTGATGATCGAGCCGCGCCAGGTGCGCCGGTAGACCAGGAAGTGGTGGGCCATCACCGAGCCGAGCCGCTCGGCGGACGACGTCGGGCGGCGGGCGCCGAAGCCGAGCCGCCCGCTGGGGGTGCCTGCCGAGACGCGGCCGGATGCCGTGGTCGTCATCAGTCGACCAGGCTGCGGCCGGTGAGGTGGAGGAAGACGTCCTCGAGCGTGGAGCGGCGCACCAGCGACGACAGCGGCTGCACCCCGCGCGCGTGCACGGTGGCGAGCGCCGCGTCGCCGTCGTGCGGCGTAGACCAGCAGCCGGTCGGGCAGCACCTCGAGGCGCTCCCCCACGCCGCTGACGGCATCGAGGTGCTGCTCCTGCTCGTCGGGGTCGAACCGCAGCTCGAGCACCTCACGGGTCGAGTGCTCGGTGATGAGCGCGCGCGGGCTGCCCTCGGCGACGATCCGCCCGTGGTCCATGACGACGAGCCGGTCGCAGAGCTGCTCGGCCTCGTCCATGTAGTGCGTCGTGATGATGAGCGTGACGCCCTCGCGCTTGAGCCGGAACAGCCTGTCCCACAACACGTGTCGCGCCTGCGGGTCGAGCCCGGTGGTCGGCTCGTCGAGCAGCAGCACCTCGGGGTCGTTCATCAGGCTGCGCGCGATGGTGAGCCGCCGCTTCATGCCGCCGGAGAGCGGCTCGACCCGGTCGTGCCGGCGCTCGGTGAGCTGGGCGAACTCGAGCAGGTCGTCGGCGCGCCGGCGCACCTCGTGCCGGCTGAGCCCGAAGAAGCGGCCGTAGACCCACAGGTTCTCCTCGACCGAGAGGTCCTCGTCGAGGATGTCGCGCTGCGGGCAGACCCCCAGCCGGGCCCGGATCGCCGGCCCGTCGGATGCCGGGTCGAGACCCAGGATGCTCAGCTCGCCCTCGGTGACCGGCGAGACGCACCCGACCATCCGCATCGTCGACGACTTGCCCGCGCCGTTCGGGCCGAGGAAGCCGAACGCCTCGCCGCGGCGCACCTCGACGTCGATGCCGTCGACGGCGGTGAAGTCGCCGAACCGCTTGGTCAGCCCCCGCGCCCGGAGCAGGATCTCGTCGCCCACCGGAGGGACCCTAGTCGAGCCCGCGGACAGGGCGCCCGTCAGTTTCGGGCCGGCTTGTCGAGGCCGTGCCGGCGGTTCTCGGGCACGTCCATCGCGTCGCACAGGGCGAACCAGACGTCGCGCGGCGGCACCCCGGCGTCGAGCGCCTCCTGCGCGGTGCGGCCGCCGAGGGCCGCCATGTGCGTGGAGCCGGCGAGCGAGTGCGCGTAGGCAGCACCGAACTCGTCCTCGGCGAGGACCCAGAACCGGGACAGGCGCATGCCGGGATGGTATGCCGTGGTACCCACCTCCCGACCACCGGCATACTGACCCGCATGCGCCTGATCACCGCCGCTGAGGTGCCCACCTCGCTCGCCCGCGTCCACGAGCCCACCACGCCGCCCGTCCGGGTCGGCCTCGTCCAGCACGCCTGGGACGCCGATGCCGACCGGCTGCGCGCGACCCTGCTCGACGGCATCCGCACCGCCGCCGACGCCGGGGCCCGCATCGTCTTCCTCCCCGAGCTCACCCTGTCGCGCTACCCCGCCGACGCGCTGCCGCAGGGCCGCCCCGACGCCACCGCCGAGTCGCTCGACGACGGGCCCACGGTGACGTTCGCGCGCGAGGCGGCCGCGGCATCCGGGGTGCTGGTGCACGCCTCGCTGTTCGAGCGCGCCCCCGCTCCCGACGGCACCGACGACGGCCTCGGCTTCAACACCGCGGTGCTCGTGGCGCCGAGCGGCGAGGTCGTGGCGCGCACCCGCAAGACGCACATCCCGGTGACCGCGGGCTACTACGAGGACAAGTACTTCCGGCAGGGCCCGCCCGACGACGCCTACCCGGTCTACGACCTGGCCGACCCGGGGCTGCGCCTGGGGATGCCGACCTGCTGGGACGAGTGGTTCCCCGAGGTCGCGCGCGCCTACGGCCTGGCCGGGGCGCAGGTGCTGGTCTACCCGACCGCGATCGGGAGCGAGCCCGACCACCCCGACTTCGACACCCAGCCGCTGTGGCAGCACACGATCGTCGGCCACGCCATCGCCAACGGGCTGTTCGTGGTGGTGCCCAACCGCTACGGCACCGAGGGGCTGATCACCTTCTACGGGTCCTCGTTCATCGCCGACCCCTACGGCCGGGTGCTGGTGCAGGCGCCGCGCGACGAGGCCGCGGTGCTCGTCGCCGACCTCGACCTGGCCCAGGGCAAGGACTGGATCGACCTGTTCCCGTTCCTCTCCACCCGCCGACCCGACTCCTACGCCTCGCTCACCACGCCGACCCGGCCCGAGCACCGGCGCGAGGGCTGAGGCATGGCGACTCCCGCCGCGACCGGCGGCTGGCGGATGCCGGCCGAGTGGACCCCGCACGAGCGCACCTGGATGGCGTGGCCGTCGGCCGGCTACACGCTCGGCGACACCGAGGCGGATGCCGAGGAGGCGCGCGACACGTGGGCCGAGGTGGCCCGGGCGGTGTCGCACTTCGAGCCGGTGACCGTCGTCGTCGACCCGACCGACGAGATGCTGGCGCGCGACGTGCTGGGCGACCACATCGACGTCGTGACGACGCCCGCTCGACGACGCGTGGATGCGCGACATCGGGCCGACCTTCGTGCTCGGCCCCGACGGCTCGCTCGGCGCGGTCGACTGGGTGTTCAACGGCTGGGGCGCCCAGTCCTGGGCGACCTGGGACAAGGACACCCGGGTCGGCGTCGTTCGTCGCCGCGCGGGCCGGTGCGACCCGGGTGCTGTCCGACCTGGTCAACGAGGGCGGCGGCATCCACGTCGACGGCCTGGGCACCGTGCTGCTCACCGAGACCGTGCAGCTCGACCCGGGCCGCAACCCGGGGCTCGGCCGGGCCGAGGTCGAGGCCGAGATGGCCCGCACCATCGGCGCGACCACCTGCATCTGGCTGCCGCGCGGGCTGACCCGCGACTACGACGAGTTCGGCACCCGCGGGCACGTCGACATCGTGGCGACGTTCGCGTCGCCGGGCGTCGTGCTGCTGCACTGGCAGGGCGACCCCGCGCACCCCGACCACGAGGTGTCCGTCGAGCTCGAGGGGCTGCTGTCGGCCTCACGCGACGCCCGCGGCGAGCCGCTCGAGGTCGTGCGGGTGCCGGCCCCGAAGACCCTCGAGGACGACGAGGGGCCGGTCGACTGGTCCTACATCAACCACCTCGTCGTCAACGACGGCGTCGTGGCCTGCACCTACGACGACCCGCAGGATGCCGACTCGCTCGCCGTGCTCGAGCGGGCGTATGCCGGGCGCCGCGTCGTCGGCGTCGACGCCCGCCCGCTGTTCGCCCGCGGCGGCGGCATCCACTGCATCACCCAGCAGCAGCCGAAGGTCTGACTGCACCCTCCGACGACCAGGCCGGGCTGCCCCGGCGCCCGTCGTCGCTCAGCGGTGCTGCACCGTGCCGCTGACCGGCGTGCCGCGCAGGGTGGGGGCCTTCGCCCTCGGGTCGCCGGTCGCCCGCACGCGCGGAGTCCTTGCGCAGGGCCGAGAGCCCCTGTGGCCCGCAGGGCCGCGCCGGCTGCCGGGTCGGCCACGGCCGGGTACGCCTCCATGGTGCCGGCGACGTCGAGCACGAGGTTGGTCGTGCCGGACGCGTTGCGCACGTTGAAGTCGTAGTTGGCGCCGAGGTCGGTGATCGTCATGTTCGACACCAGCTGCCCGGCGGCCGGGTTGAGGTTGCTGACCGCGGGCTGGGCGGAGGTCGGCGTTCCACAGCGTGAGCACCGTGTTGCTCGTGGGCTTGTTGGCCGTGGTGTTGGTGACCAGCGCCATCGAGTTGAAGGTCGTCACCGCGGCGGTGTTGCGTGACGGTGCGCGGTCTGCCCCGGCGCGAGGGCGGCGGGGATGCCCTGGGCCGCCTTGGTGTTGACGATGCGGGTCGGGCTCGCGAGCGGGCGGAAGCGCCACATGCCGTCGAGGGTGTTGTCGTCGTAGACCCCGACGAGGTCGACGATGACGTGCGCGTTGCCGTTGGAGGTGTTGCAGCACGCCGATGACCGGGCGGTCTCGAAGCCGGGGCAGGCAGTCGACGCCGCAGGCGCGCGACCGGGACGATCGCCATGTTGGGCACGGTCTTGCCCGCGGTGAAGTTCAGCGTCGAGGTGTTGGGGATGGCGAGGTCGTCGCCGTTCCACGCCGTGAGGTAGCCGGTCCCGGTCGGCTTGGTCGACGGTGATGTTGACCGCGAACGCCTTGATGTGCGGGTTGACGTCGGGGCCGAAGTCGAGGCCGCGTCGGCGTAGAAGTCGTCGGGGAGAGCGCGCCGGGGCCCGCGGGGTCGCGGGTGTCGAGGATGCGGGTCGGCGTCGATGCCGGAGTAGCCGCCGTAGCCGGCAGCCGCGGTGCTCGTGGTGCCGTGGTAGTAGCCCATGACGTCCGCGACGACGTGGGTGCTGCCCGAGGCGTTGAAGAAGCGGACCTTGCCGCCGGTGCCGAGCTTGACGGTGACCAGGTTGGCGCCGGTGAAGCCCTTGTTGAAGTTCACCGACGAGGCGACCGGGCGGGTGGCACCGGTCGGGTAGAGGGTGACGTAGCCCTCGGCTGGTCGGCGACACCACGGTGACGTTGAGCACGACCGCGGTGGCGCCGCGCGGCCGGAGACGCCACCGTTCCCGGTCACCTGCAGGTCGATGGTCCTGCCGGGGCCGATCGGCGTGCGCGTCGTGACACCGATGGCCTTCCGGGTGTCGAGCAGCCGGGCCGGGCGTGAGCGGGGTGTAGGCGCCGTTGGCGGTGTCGTAGCCGTTGACGGTGACGGGGATCTTCCGCCCCTCGCCGCCGTCGGGAAGGGTGATGACGTCCTGGGCCGGGCCGAAGAAGTCGGGGGTGGCCGTGAGGGTCAGGGAGCAGGTCTGGTTGGCCGGGACGGTCTTGCCGCTGCAGGTGTCGGCGCTGATGGCGATCTTGGCGTCGACGCCGGTGCCGATCGCGGTGCCGAAGGTGACGTCGGACGCGCCGGCCTGCACCGTGACGACCTCGGCTCTTCGAGGTGCTGACCGGGGCGCTGAGCACGATCATCGGCACGGTGGAGTTCCACCGGATCTCCTGCGCGAAGCCGATGCCCGGCTGCGCCGCTGCCGCAGGTGCCGCGCACCGAGCCGGCGAACGCCGTGACCTCGCCGGCCACCAGGGTGACCTCGTGCACGGTGAGGGTGCCGGTGACGGCGTCGGTGCACTCGGCCGGCACCGTCGGCCCGCCGAGCGAGACGCCGACCTCGGTGGCGGTGGCGGCCTCGTTGATCGTCGTAGGTGCCGACCGCGAAGGCCTGCCCCGTGGGGGGCGTCAGGACGGTGCTGACGAACGCTCGACGCGGCGTCGAGGCCCTGCACCGTCAGCCCCGCCGCCGGTCAGCGGCCGCGCCGCTGAGGCGCGTGGTGGCCTGGAAGCGGGTGCCCCAGTCGACACCCGGCTGCGGGCCGGTGAAGTACGCGTACCCGGTCGTCGGGGGGCTGGGCAGCGTCGCCGCCTGGGCCGGTACGGCGAGCAGACCGGCCGCAACGGTGGCGGCAGCGGTCAGGATGACGGCGGTGCGTCGCATGAGATCCCCCAAGGTGGAGCGGATGTGTCGAGGGGGAGCGTAACCGCGGCTTCCCAGCATTGCCGCCGCCGTTGCGAGAACTCGCAATCGGATGCCGTCATGGAGCACCTGGACCCTGTGCCCGTCGCTCCGGCGCCCTGACAGGCCCCGACGCAATTCGCTTGACGCCCCACCCCCGTGGCGCGCACGCTCGATACGTGGGGTGGGTCGAGGGGACACCGCCGGGAATGGCCGGGCGGCAGCGCGGGCTGGGGCGGGTAGCCCCGGTCGGCCGGCTCTTGGTGCCGGCACTGGTGGCCACCGTCATGGCGGTGGCCCTGCTGACGACGACCTCGGGGCCGCTCTACGCGGAGGTCTACCCGGTTCTACCACCACCCACGATCGGGGGCCCCGGGCTGCCTGAGCTGGGCAACAACCTCACCGACGAGCAGTTCGTCCGGGACGCCGACCGTGCCTTCGCGAGAGCGAAGGTCCTGGTCGACACCACACCGGCCCAGGTCGTCGAGAACGTCCGCACGCAGCTCACCGCCCGGATCGTGCTCGGCCGGTCCGATGGCCCGCCGGGCGCGCCCGAGGTCGACGTCGCGTGGGAGAACCGTGCCCAGCTGACGCCGGTGGAGAAGGACACCGTGGAGGTGTCGCCTGCCGTGCCGCTGCGCAAGAGCCTCGACGACTGCTCACCACGCGCTGATGGCGGCTGCGAGGTGGTCTGGAACTGGACCATCGTGGCGCGCGAGACGGGCAAGCAGTCGCTGCTGTTGACGATCCAACCCATCGTCTACGTCAACGGCCAGGAGTCCCAGGGGTTCAAGGAGCGCAACGAGCCGATCGCGATCGACGTCGTCGTCCACCCGGTGGAGCAGAAGTTCCAGGCGGCTACGGCTGACCTGACCAAGCTGCGGCTCGACGTCCCAGACAACGTGACGGCCGGGGCGGCCACCACGGTCACTGCCACCCTTCCCGGGTCGTGGGGTTCGGACAGCGACCTCAGGGCCGATATCCAGCTGGCGACGGGCCCGGGCTCGGTGCCCGCCACGATCCGGCCCGTCGACACCGGCCCTTCCCCACCGGCGACCCTGACCCGGACGTGGACGGTCGAGCCCGCCGAGACCGGTGTCCTCACCCTCGTGTTCACGGCGGGCGTCTCCGGACAGGCCGGCGACGAGGCGCTGGTCCTGCAGGTGCCGCGCAGTGCCGACATCACGGTGGACGGCACCGTCTGGGACCGGATCGGTGGCTTCGCCGTGTGGCTCGGCGGCCTCGTCACCTTGGCCCTGGGCCTCATCGCCCTGGCCCGGTACTGGCGCGACCGCCGCGGGGAGGGCGAGGCGCCGTGACCCCGCACCCGCCCCGCGTCGTCACGCAGCCCACCCAGCCGCAGGTGTGGCACTGGCGGGCCACCCGGCATCCGGCCGGGATGCCGGGTGCCTGCCTGGCCGCCGCCGTGGCCTGGGCGGTCGCCGCCAGTGGTGGCACCCGCCCGCTCGACCTCGCGCTGGCCACGACCCTTGCCGTGGCGGCCCTGTCCCTCAACGGAATCCGTGCGGCCGACCTGCGCCTCGCCGCGGGCAGCCGGCTGGTGCTCGCGCTCGTGGCACTGGTCGCATGGACGGTGGGTGTCGGTCTCGCGTCCACAGGCGACCTGGCAGTTGCCCTGTGGATGCCGTGGCTCCTCGCCATGGGTGCGCTCGCGACCGTGGCGGCCGACCGGCTCCACGCCGAGGGGCGCGCGGTCGCGCTCGACGGGCTCGTGGTGGTCGGTGCCGCACTGGGAGTCTCGGCGGTGCTCGACTGGGCGATGGGCGTGGGCGAGGGAGAGCACCTGCCCGTGCGCGCAGCGACGCTGATGGGTTACCCCAACGTCGCCGGCGTCCTGCTCGTGGCGGCGGCTTCGGTGACCCTGTACCTGCACCGCGTGGGACGGCTGAGCGGGGGGCCGGCGATCGGACTCGTCACCCTCATGGTCGTGGGCGTGCTCGCCACGGGAAGTCGCCTGGCCCTGCTGCTGACCCTGGCGGCGATCGTGCTCGTCGCTGGGCGGCGGCGCACCAGGACAAGCGTAGTGACGGCATCGGCCGTAGCACTGCCGGTGGTGGCCCTGCTCGTGCAGCGGTTCGCCACCAGTTCCACCGAGCGGTTGCGCCTGTGGGCGGACGCGGTGTCGCAGATCGCTGTTCACCCCGTGACCGGCCGCGGGCCCACGCCAGTAGTGCTCGACTCCAGCCTGGGCGGGAAGCCGACCACGCACGCCCACGACGAGGTGCTCCAGGTGGGCGTCGAGTACGGCGTCGTGGGCCTCGGGCTCGCCCTGCTCGTGCTGGTCCTGGTCGTGGCCGCGCTGCGGGCGCGCCGGCTCGTCGATCCCCTCCTCGCGCTGGCCTGCGTGGCCGTTGCGTCGCTGGCTCTCACCGACTTCGCCCTGCGCACCACGGCGGCGGCTCTCGTGCTCGCCGTGCTGGTCCCCTTCACCTGGCGCCCGCCGACCCAACCCTTGACGAGCCCCGACAACTGACCCGGGTGTCGGTGGTGGGTGAGAGGCTGGCACCCACATGTCCGGCGACGTCCTCGACCGCTTCTCCCCCGCCACCGCCGCGTGGTTCCGGGGCAGCTTCAGCGCGCCCACCACCGCGCAGGAGGGCGCCTGGGAGGCGATCAGCAGCGGCCACCACGCCCTGGTCGTCGCGCCCACCGGCTCGGGCAAGACGCTCTCGGCGTTCCTGTGGGCCCTCGACCGGCTCGCCTCGCAGCCGCTGCCCGACGACAAGTTGGCCCGCTGCCGGGTCCTCTACGTCTCGCCGATGAAGGCGCTCGCCGTCGACGTCGAGCGCAACCTGCGCAGCCCGCTCGTCGGCATCCGGCACGCGGCCGCACGCCTCGGGGTGCCCGAGCCCGACATCACCGTGGCGGTGCGCTCGGGCGACACCCCGGCCGACGAGCGCCGCGCCTTCGCCCGCACGCCCACCGACGTGCTGATCACCACGCCCGAGTCGCTCTTCCTCATCCTGACCTCGGCCGCCCGCGAGGCCCTCGCCGGCGTCGAGACGGTGATCATCGACGAGGTGCACGCCCTCGCCGGCACCAAGCGCGGCGCCCACCTGGCGCTCTCGCTCGAGCGACTCGACGCCCACCTCGAGCGCCCGGCGCAGCGGATCGGCTTGTCCGCCACCGTCCGACCCGTCGAAGAGGTCGCCCGCTACCTCGCCGGCGGCCGCCCCGTCGACGTCGTGCAGCCGCCCTCGACCAAGCAGTGGGACCTCAAGGTCGTCGTGCCGGTGCCCGACATGGCCGAGCTCGGCCAGCCGACCGGCGACCTCAGCGGCGCGGCCGCGGGCCAGGAGCAGCGCGCCTCGATCTGGCCGCACGTCGAGGAGCGCATCGTCGACCTCGTGGCCGAGCACACCTCGACCCTGGTGTTCTCCAACAGCCGCCGGCTCGCCGAGCGCCTCACCACCCGGCTCAACGAGATCTGGGAGGAGCGCGTCGAGGCGGCCGACGGTGCCGACACCGTCGCTGCGCCGGATGCCGTGCCGCGCGCCGCGGTGCTCACCCGCAGCCCCGCGCAGGTGATGGCCCAGTCGGGGGCCTCGCGCGGTGCGCCGGCCGTGCTCGCCCGCGCCCACCACGGCTCGGTGAGCAAGGAGCAGCGGGCCACCATCGAGGAGGACCTGAAGTCGGGGCGCCTGCCGGCGGTGGTCGCCACGAGCAGCCTCGAGCTCGGCATCGACATGGGCGCGGTCGACCTCGTGGTGCAGGTCGAGTCGCCGCCGTCGGTGGCGTCGGGCCTGCAGCGCGTCGGCCGGGCCGGCCACCAGGTCGGTGCCGTCAGCCGCGGGGTGCTGTTCCCGAAGTTCCGCGGCGACCTCGTGCAGACCGCCGTGGTCGTCGAGCGGATGCTGGCCGGACAGATCGAGGCGCTGCACCTGCCCAACACCCCGCTCGACGTGCTCGCCCAGCAGGTGGTGGCGATGTGCGCGCTCGACGAGTGGACCGTCGACGACGTGCTCGCGCTGGCCCGCCGCTCGGCCTCCTACTCCACGCTCACCCGGCCGGTGCTCGAGTCGGTGCTCGACATGCTGGCCGGGCGCTACCCCAGCGACGAGTTCGCCGAGCTGCGCGCCCGCATCACCTGGGACCGGTTGTCCGACACCCTCACCGGGCGCCGGGGTGCCCAGCGGCTGGCCGTCACCTCCGGCGGCACGATCCCCGACCGCGGCCTGTATGCCGTGTTCCTCGCCACCGGCGAGGGGCCCGGCCGGCGGGTCGGCGAGCTCGACGAGGAGATGGTCTACGAGTCACGGGTCGGCGACCTGTTCACCCTGGGCACGAGCACCTGGCGCATCGAGGACATCACCCACGACCGGGTGCTCGTCACACCGGCCCCCGGGCTGCCCGGCCGGCTGCCGTTCTGGAAGGGCGACTCGCTGGGCCGCCCGGCCGAGCTGGGCCGTGCCGTGGGCGCCTTCGTGCGTGAGGTCGAGGCACTCACGCCGGATGCCGCGCGCGAGCGGGTGATGGCCGCCGGGCTCGACGACTGGGCCGCCGACAACCTGCTGGGCTACCTGCGCGAGCAGCGCGAGGCCACCGGCCACGTGCCCGACGACCGCGCCATCGTCGTCGAGCGGTTCCGCGACGAGCTCGGCGACTGGCGGGTCGCCATCCTGTCGCCGTTCGGCGCGCAGGTGCACGCCCCGTGGGCGCTGGCCGTCAGCGCCCGGATGCGCGACCGGTTCGGGGTCGACGTGCAGGCGATGCACGGCGACGACGGCATCGTGCTGCGACTGCCCGACATCGAGCTCGACGACCTCGACGGCGTGCGCGAGCGCGGCGTGGGGCGCGAGCTGCTCGACCTGGTCACCCTCGACCCCGACGACGTGCGCGCCCTGGTCACCGACGAGATCGGCGGGTCGGCGCTGTTCGCCGCCCGGTTCCGCGAGTGCGCGGCCCGGGCGCTGCTGCTCCCCCGTCGCCGGCCCGACCGGCGCCAGCCGCTGTGGCAGCAGCGCCAGCGCGCCTCGCAGCTGCTCGAGGTCGCCAGCCAGTACCCGACCTTCCCGATCGTGCTCGAGGCGGTGCGCGAGTGCGTGCAGGACGTCTTCGACGTGCCGGGCCTGGTCGACCTGATGCGCGACATCGGCTCGCGCAGGGTCACCGTCGTCGACGTCGAGAGCAGCACCCCGTCGCCGTTCGCGCAAGTCGCTGCTGTTCGGCTACGTCGCGCAGTTCCTCTACGAGGGCGACTCACCGCTGGCCGAGCGCCGGGCCGCGGCGCTGGCCCTCGACCCCAGCCTGCTGGCCGAGCTGCTCGGCACCAGCGAGGGGCTGGCGCTGCGCGACCTGCTCGACGCCGAGCAGATCGCCCGCACCGAGGCCGAGCTGCAGCGGCTCACCCCCGAGCGGGCCGCCCGCGACGCCGACGACGTGCTCGACCTGCTCCGCTCGCTCGGGCCGCTGCCCGTCGACGGCATCCTGGCCCGGTGCCGCGAGGGCACCACCGGCGACGACGTCGAGGGGTGGCTGGCGGGGCTGCACGACGTGCGTCAGGTCATCCCGGTGCGGGTGGCCGGCGAGGACCGCTGGTCGGCCATCGACGACGCCTCCCGGCTGCGCGACGCGCTCGGGGTCGTCCCTGCCCGCCGGGGGTGCCGCAGGCCTTCCTCGAGCCGGTCGCCGACCCGCTCGGCGACCTCGTGGCCCGCTACGCCCGCACGCACGTCCCGTTCCACGCGGCCGAGGTGGCCCGGGCCTACGGGCTCGGCCCGGCGGTGGCCACCACCGCCCTGGCCCGCCTGGTGTCGTCGGGCCGGGTCGTCGAGGGCGAGCTGCTGCCGCACCGGCGGCGGTGGCACCGAGTTCTGCGACGCCGAGGTGCTGCGCATGCTGCGCCGCCGCTCGCTCGCGGCCCTGCGCGCCGAGGTCGAGCCGGTCACCCCGGTCGAGCTGTCCCGCTTCCTGCAGGGGTGGCAGGGCGTCGGGGGCCGGCTGCGCGGGCGTGACGGCCTGGTGCGCGTCGTCGAGCAGCTCAGCGGTGCCGTGCTGCCGGCCAGCGCCATCGAGTCGCTCGTGCTGCCCACCCGGGTCGCCGACTACTCCCCCGCCCTGCTCGACGAGCTGATGGCCACCGGCGAGGTGCTGTGGTGCGGGCACGGCTCGCTGCCCGGCGACGACGGCTGGCTGTCGCTGCACCTGGCCGACTCCGCGCACGTCACGCTGCCCGGCCCCGACCCCGACCGGGTGCCCTCCGCCGAGGGGCTGGCGGTGCTCGACGCGCTGGCCGGTGGCGGGGCCCACTTCTTCCGCACGCTGTCCGACCAGGTCGGCTCCACCGACGACACGGCCCTGGCCACCACGCTGTGGGACCTCGCCTGGTCCGGCCGGGTCACCGGCGACACCTTCGCGCCCGTGCGGGCCCTGCTGTCCGGTGGGCGCACGGCGCACCGGCGCACGCCGTCCGGCCCCCGCCGCACCCGGTATGCCGGTCGGCGCGGCCCGCTGGGCGGCCTCGGGGCGGCCCCGTCACGGCCCACGCTGCCGTCGCGCACCGGCCCGCCGCAGGTCATCGGCCGCTGGTCGCTGCTACCGCCGGTCGACCTCGACCCCACCCTGCGCGCCTACGCCACCGCCGAGCTGCTGCTCGACCGGCACGGCATCCTCACCCGCGGGGCCACGGCGGCCGAGGACGTGCCGGGCGGGTTCGCCGCGATCTACCGGGTGCTGGGCCGGGCCGAGGAGGCCGGCCGGGTGCGCCGCGGCTACTTCGTCGAGGGGCTGGGCGCCTCGCAGTTCGGCACCACCGGGGCCGTCGACCGGCTGCGCAGCGGCACCGGCGGTGTCGGCAGCGTCGCGAGCGTCGCGAGCAGCACCGGTGACCGCGGTCGTGAGCCCCTCGCGGCCGTCGTGCTCGCCACCAGCGACCCCGCCAACCCCTTCGGCGCCGCCCTGCCCTGGCCCGACCGCGCTGTCGACCCGGCAGCACCCGATGACGCCGCCCCCGCCGACAAGCGCCGCCGCCACCAGCCCGGCCGCAAGGCGGGGGCCGTGGTGGTGCTCGTCGACGGCGACCTCGTGCTCTACGTCGAGCGCGGCGGCAAGACGCTGCTCACCTACTCCGACCACCCCGACCTGCTCCGGGCCGCGGCCACCGCCCTCGCCGATGCCGTGCGCCGCGGCAGCCTGGGGCGCATCACCGTCGAGAAGGCCGACGGCGGGCAGCTGCTCGGCTCGGGTCACCCGGTGGTGGCGGCCCTCGAGGCCGCCGGCTTCCACCTCACGCCACGCGGACTGCGGATGCGTCGGTGACCGGCAGGGCTCGTGCCGCGCGCCAGGTGAGTACGGCCACGGCCACGCTCACCGGCACCCAGATGGCACGCTCGGCGACGCTGGGCGACGCCAGGTTGAGCGCGGCGCCCACCACGCTGCCTCCGGCGACAGTCCGCAGGAGGACTCGCTGTGCCCTCACCGAGCGCGGCAGCTCGGCGGCGACGGCGACCGCCACGGTGCCCCACAGCACGGCTGCAGCAGCCGACGCCAGGCGCAGGTTCGCCGGAAGGGTCCCCTCGTGGCTGCCGCCCCAGGCCACCTCGGCCCCAGGGCGCACCGGCGGCGAGTGCGACCTGGAAACCGGTCACTCCCCCGAGCAGCACGCCCGCCGCGATGCGGTCCGCTGATCCGGTCCTGCGGTATCCGCCTGCTTCATATCTCACAGATATGTTTCTAGCAGATAGCATGGGGTGATGGCCAGACCTTCGCAGACCGAGCTTGCCGTGCTCGGCGCCCTGTCCACCGGGCCGATGACCGGTTACGAGCTACGCCGGGCGATCAGCGAGGTGCTCGGGCACTTCTGGCACGAGAGCTTCGGGCAGATCTATCCCTGCCTCACCGCGCTCGAGGCGACCGGCGCCGTCCGCCGCACCGGCCCGGGGCGCACCTCGGGAACGGTCTTCGAGATCACCGACGTGGGCAAGGCCCGCCTGCGCACCTTGCTCGCGGAGCCGCACGTCACCACGCCGGCACGCAACGGGCTGCTGCTGCGGCTGTTCTTCGGCAGCCACCTGCCCGCCGGCGTGCCGGAGTCGCTGCTCGAGCAGGCCCGCGACGGCGCCCAGCGGGCCCTGCGCGACTACACCGCCGTCCGCGACACGCTCGACGACGACCCGAGCCGCGAGCAGGCGCTGCGCACCATCACCCTGTCGTTCGGCGAGCACATGGCCCGCGCCCAGCTCGCGTGGGCACAGGAGTCGCTCGAGTCGCTCGGGTCGCTCGCCGACCCGGACGCGCTCGGCACCGACGACGAGCCGGAGGGCGCACCCCGTGCCCGAGGGTGACACCGTGCACCGCACCGCCGACCGGCTCGACGCCGCCCTGCGCGACGCCGTGGTCGAGCGGGCCGAGCTGCGCTGGCCGTCGGTCCCCGACGTCGACCTGTCCGGGTCGCGCACCCTCGAGGTCGTCGCCCGCGGCAAGCACCTCCTGCACCGGTTCGACACCGGCGCCACCCTGCACACCCACCTGCGGATGGAGGGCCAGTGGCGGGTCGAGCACCCGGGTGAGCGCACCGAGCGGGTGCTGCGCCGCCAGGACCTGCGGGCGGCGGTGCTCACCGACACCTGGTCGGCGTTCGGTCTTCGCCTGGGCATGCTCGACCTGGTGCCGACCGCCCGCGAGTCAGACCTGGTCGGCCACCTCGGCCCCGACGTGCTCGGCCCCGACTGGGACGCCGCGGTCGCGGCGGCGCGGGTCACGGCATCCGAGCGGTTCGTCGGCGACACCCTGCTCGACCAGCGGGTGCTGGCCGGTGTGGGCACCTTCTGGGCCAGCGAGATCCTGTTCCTCGAGCGCGTGCTGCCCTGGACCGCCGCCCGCGACCTCGACCCCGCACAGGTGGTGGCGATGCTGACCCGGCTGCACCGGCTGATGGACACCGCACGCAGCACCGGCTGGCAGGCGAGCACCGGCCTCCAGCGCTCG
The DNA here is from genome assembly GCA_963806295.1 of uncultured Actinomycetota bacterium. Lineage (GTDB taxonomy): Bacteria > Actinomycetota > Actinomycetes > Actinomycetales > Dermatophilaceae > Fodinibacter. The sequence continues at coordinate 123,933 of CAWDXP010000020.1, forward strand.
GGCGAGGAGGCCTACGTGCACGCGCGGTCGGGCCGGCCCTGCCGGCGCTGTGGCGGCACGGTGCGCGTGGCGACCACCGGGGCCGCGCCGCGCCAGCGCACGATGTTCTACTGCCCCACCTGCCAGGGCGGGCTGGCCCCCACCGACGACGGCAGGCCGCAGCGCCCGCTGGGCAGCGGCCGTCGGCGGTACCAGGCGTAGCGGGCTACGCGGCCGATGCCGAGACGGTGTCGGACATCGCGTGCCCGACGGGCAGCGAGACCGGCGCGGAGAGGGTCTCGATCCGCTCGACGCGCTCGCGCACCAGCTCGAGCACCTCGGACAGGCTCAGCCCCAGGCCGGTGCACACGGAGGCGAGCAGCTCGGAGGAGGCCTCCTTCGTGCCGCGCTCGAGCTCGCTGAGGTAACCGAGGGAGACAGCGGAGGACGACGCGACGTCGCGCAGCGTGCGGCCCTGGTCCTGGCGGATCTCGCGCAGGACCTCGCCGAGCTCGTGCCGAAGCAGGATCACGGTGCCTCCTCTCCTTCGTGGGGCGGATCATCGGTCGATCCGTCACGTCAACGGTACCCCGAGGTTCCCACGCCGTCGCGGAGGTTCTCCAGAGCCTGTTCCAGGAGGGTCAGCACGGCCAGCACGCTGGCCGCCCGGATCTCCTCCCGGTCGCCGGTCAACGCCAGGCGCTCGACGAGGATTCCCCAGGGCCCGCTGACGCCCACGAACACGGTGCCCACAGGCTGGCCGTCGGCGGGGTCGGGGCCGGCCACCCCGGTCGTCGACAGCCCCACGACGCAGCCCAGGACGGCGCGGATGCCGTCGGCCAGCTGGGCCGCCACGGGCTCGCACACCGCGCCCTCGCGGGCCAGCAGGTCGCGGTCGACGCCGAGCACGTCGGCCTTGACCTCGCTCGCGTAGGCCACCACCCCGCCCCGCACGACGGCCGACGCCCCGGGCACGCTGGTCAGCGCCGCGCAGACCAGGCCGCCGGTCAGCGACTCGGCGGTGCCGATGGTCAGGCCGCGCTCGACGAGCACCGGCACCAGGCGCGCGGCGAGCCGCCCGGCATCCGGCGGCACCGGTGCGGGGCTCACTGCGTGGGGGGCTGCGACCTGGCGGCCGCGGACCGCTCGGCCCGCTCCGCGCGCTCGGCCCGCTTGCGCATCGCCCGTTCGCTGGTGCGCCGCAGCCGGATCGCCTGGTGCAGGTAGTCGATGCCGGTCACCACCGTGACGACGACCGCCGCACCGAGAACGATCGAGGCGAGCCACTCCCACACGTCGGGGAACGGCAGGGTCCAGCGCGGGATGACGAACAGGCCGATGCCGAAGGTCTGCAGCAGGGTCTTGACCTTGCCACCGCGACCGGCGGCCATCACCCCGTGCCGGATCACCCAGAAGCGCACGGCGGTGATGCCCCACTCGCGCACCAGCACCACGATGGTGACCCACCACCAGACCTCGCCGATCATCGACAGCCCGACCAGGGCCATCGTCACCAGCGCCTTGTCGGCGATCGGGTCGACGACCTTGCCGAAGTTGGTCACCAGGCCGCGGCTGCGGGCGAGGTCGCCGTCGATCCGGTCGGTGATCATCGCCACGGTGAAGACCCCGAAGGCGAGCCAGCGGTAGGTGGCGCTGAGCCCGTCGTCGACGAGCAGCAGCCAGCCGAAGACCGGCACGAGGAACAGCCGCAGCATCGTGAGGTAGTTGGCGATGTTCCACACGCTCGGCCCGGTGGTGGGCACGGCCGGGCTGGCCGGGTCGACGCCGACGCGGTAGGGGTCGGTGGCGCGCCCCTCGGCGAGCGGGCCGGGGCGCACCGGGCGCAGGGGCTTGTCGCTCATCGGGTCTCCACGACCAGGTCGACCCCCACCGAGTCGACGACGACGCCCTCGACGAACGAGCCCACCACCGGCAGGGCGCCCCCGGCCGCCGAGCGCAGCAGGCACACGCCGTCGACGTCGGGGCCCTGGTGCTCGGCCCGGCCCACGGCCACGCCCGGGTCCTCGTCGTCGTGCTCCTCGACGAGCACCACGACCCGCTCCCCCACCCGCTCGAGCGCGCGCTGGGTGGTGAGCTCCTCGACCAGCGCGGTCAGCCGCTCGACCCGCTCGGCGATGACGTCGTCGGGCAGCTTGCCGTCGAGGTCCTCGGCCTCGGTGCCGTCCTCGTCGGAGTAGCCGAACACGCCGACCACGTCGAGCCGGGCGCCCACGAGGAAGCGCTCGAGCTCGTCGACGTCGGCCTCGGTCTCGCCGGGGAACCCGACGATGACGTTGCTGCGCACCCCGGCCAGCGGCACCCGGGCCCGCACCCGCTCGATGAGCTCGAGGAACGGCTCGGTGCCACCGAAGCGGCGCATCCGGCGCAGCACGGTGGGCGAGGCGTGCTGGAAGGACAGGTCGTACCAGGGCATGACCCCGGGGAGGTCGGCCATCGCCTCGAGCAGGCCCGGCCGCACCTCGGCCGGCTGCAGGTAGGACACCCGCACCCGGTCGACGCCCTCGACGGCGGTCAGCTCGGGCAGCAGCTTCTCGAGCAGCGCGAGGTCGCCGAGGTCCTTGCCGTAGGACGTGGAGTTCTCGGAGACCAGGAACAGCTCGCGCACGCCCTGCTGCCCCAGCCAGCGCGCCTCGGCGACGACGTCGGTGGGCCGCCGCGACACGAACGACCCGCGGAACATCGGGATCGCGCAGAACGAGCACCGCCGGTCGCAGCCACTGGCGATCTTCAGCGGCGCCCACGGCCGTGCGTCGAGCCGCGAGCGCACGAACTGCTCGCCGCCGTCGCCGTGCCCGGGCAGCGCCACGCCGCCCGCGGCATCCGAGCGGTCGACCGGTGACAGCGGCAGCAGCATGCGCCGGTCGGACGGCACGTGGGATGCCGGGCGCGCGCCACCGAGGATGGCGGTGAGGTGGCTGGACATGTCGCGGTAGGAGTCGAAACCGAGCACCGCGTCGGCATCGGGCAGCTCGTCGGCGAGGGTCTGCGCCGTAGCGCTCGGCGAGGCAGCCGACGGCCACGACCGCGCGGGTGCGGCCGGTCTGCTTCAGGTCGGCGGCCTCGAGGAGGGTGTCGATGGAGTCCTTCTTGGCCTGCTCGACGAACCCGCACGTGTTGACCACGGCGACGTCGGCGTCGGCGGCGTCGTCGACGAGGGTCCAGCCCTCGGCGGCGAGGCGGCCGGCGAGCTCCTCGGAGTCGACCTCGTTGCGGGTGCACCCGAGGGTGACCAGCGCGACGCTGCCGCGGCTCGAGGAGGACGCCATGCTGCCACTCTAGTTCGGTCGCGGCTCGCCCTCGCGCACTCCGAGTAGGGTCACGCGCATGCTGTCGGACACCTCGGCCCGGATCCGCGACCTCCTCGCCGAGCACCCGGTGGTCGACGGGCACAACGACCTCCCCTGGGAGGCTCGCGAGCGGGTCGGCTACGACTGGAGCCGGCTCGACATCTCCCGCGCGGGGTGCCCGACCCACACCGACCTGCCCCGGCTGCGGGCCGGTGGCGTGGGGGCCCAGTTCTGGTCGGTCTTCGTGCCCGCGACCCTGCAGGGAGACGCCGCGGTGACCGCCACCCTCGAGCAGGTCGACGCCGTGCACGCCATGGCCGCCCGGTATGCCGGTGAGCTCGCCCTGGCGACCACCGTCGGCGACGTGCGGCGCGCGTGGTCGCACGGCCAGATCGCCTGCCTGATCGGGGCCGAGGGTGGCCACAGCATCGACTCCTCACTGGGGGCGCTGCGGATGCTGCACGCCCTGGGGGTGCGCTACCTCACCCTCACGCACAACGACAACGTGCCGTGGGCCGACTCGGCCACCGACGAGCCGGTGCTCGGCGGGCTCTCGCCGTTCGGCCGCGAGGTGGTGCGCGAGATGAACCGGCTGGGGATGCTGGTCGACCTCTCGCACGTCTCGGCCGGCACCATGCACGACGCGCTCGACGTGGCGCAGGCACCGGTGCTGTTCTCGCACTCCTCGGCCCGCGCGGTGTGCGACCACCCCCGCAACGTGCCCGACGACGTGCTCGCCCGGCTCGCCGACAACGGCGGGGCCTGCCTGGTCACCTTCGTGCCCGAAGTTCGTCTCGCCCGCGGTGCGGGAGTGGGACCTCGAGACCCGGGATGCCGCCGAGCTGGCCGGGGTCGACGTGCACGATGACGACGCCTACGAGGCGTTCGTCGACGAGTGGGCGACCGACCACCCGGCTCCGCGGGCCACGATCGACGACGTGGTGGCGCACTGCGAGCACGTGCGTGAGGTGGCCGGGCGCGAGCACATCGGGCTCGGCGGTGACTACGACGGCGTCGACGTGCAGCCGCTCGGCCTCGAGGACGTCAGCGGCTACCCGCGCCTGCTGGCGGCCCTGGCCGACCGCGGCTGGAGCGACGCCGACCTCGCCGCGCTGACCGGCGGGAACGCCCTGCGAGTGCTCGGCGAGGCCGAGCGCCGCTCCCGCGAGATCGCGCTGACCCGCGGCCCGAGCCTGGCCCGGATCGAGGACCTCGACGGGGTGCTGGCGCCCTAGGAGGTCACGACTGACGGGCACGGATGACCGTGAGCGCGACGAGGCGCGAGATCACCATCGCGACGTACATGACGCCGCCGAGCTGCTCGATGGTGCCGACGGCCCGGGCCTCGGGCAGGATCGGCCCGACGTCGGACAGGCCCACGCTGGTGAGGTTCGCGCCCGAGTAGTAGAGCAGCTCGAGGAAGGTGCGCTGGCCGGGGCCGTCGAACGACGTGAACGAGCCGGGCCAGATCTCCTGGATCGCGAGGAAGACGTACGCGAACGCGAAGACCAGCACCGTGAAGCAGGCGCCGACGGCGAACAGCTCGTCCTTGGTCACCCAGGAGTCCTCGAACATGTACGAGATGAGCGCGTACGCCGTGTAGAAGTAGAAGACCGCCAGCGCCGAGTGGGCGAGAGCGACGATGGTCGAGCTGTCGTCGAACAGGCTCCACATCTCGAAGACCGCGGCCGGCAGCGCCAGCGTCATCGAGAGCCAGGTCAGGGCCGGCGTGCTGCGCACCGTGAACACCGCGGTGATGACCGCTGACAGGCTGAGCAGCGAGATGACCGCACGGCCCCAGTCGGACTCCTCGAGTACCGGCAGCAGCAGGATGACGAGGATCTGCACGGCGAGCAGGAAGGCCGACGGCTGCTTGCGCAGGGTGGCCTTCCACCGCGCGGAGCGCGACGGGGGCTCGCGCAGCTCCTCCCACATCAACGGCATGCGCACACTGTAGAGGCGGGTGCGTGACAATGCCGACATGCCGGGCGCGTTGCTGCTGCCCCTCCTCACCTGCGCCGTCGTGCTGATCGTCAGCGGCGTGGCGAAGCTGCGCGCTCCCCGGACGGTCGACTCGGCGTTCACCGCGCTCGAGGTGCCGGCGGTGCTCGACACGGCCCTCGTGCGACGGCTTTCGCCGTGGGCCGAGGTGGCGCTGGGCGTCGGCCTGTTGCTCACCACCGGCGCGGTGCTCGTCGTCGTGGCGGTGCTCACCCTCGTGCTCTTCGTCGCCTACCTGCTGCTCGTCGTGCGGGCGGTGCGCCGCCCCGAGCCGGTCGACTGCGGCTGTTTCGGCGCCCTCGGCGACGCCCGGGTGACCACGATGACGGTGTGGCGCAACGTGGCCCTGCTGGTCGCCGCCCTCCTCGCCGTCATGGCCGGGCTGCAAGGAGCGGGCCTGGTCGGCTCCCTCGACGCCGACGTGCTGGCCTGGGTCGCCTCCGCTGCCCTGACGGCCGCCATCGCCGTGCTGGTCGTCCACCCCGCCCCGGTGCCCGCGCCCGCAGCGGCAGGGCCGCCCGTCGACGCCGACGGCACCGACGAGCGTGAGGAGACGCCCCGGGCCCAGGTGCTGAACCAGCGCGGCGAGCTGGTGCTGCTGGAGCACGAGACGATGACGTCCGCCCACCTGCTGGTGTTCCTCAGCCCGGGCTGCGGGCCCTGCGAGCGGATCGGCCCGGACCTCGCGCAGTGGGCCGAGCAGCTGCGCCCGGTGACCCTGCGCGCCGTGGTCACCGCGGTGCCGGCGGTCGTCGAGTCGCACCCCTACCTCGACGGGCTCGCCTACTACGACCCGTACGGCATCGCCCGGGCGGCCTTCGGGCTGGGCACGCCGGCCGCGGTGCTGCTCGGCACCGACGGCCTGCTCGCCGGCGGCCCCGTGCAGGGCGAGGACGACGTCCGCTCGTTCGTGGCCGAGGTGCGCGAGCACCTGCGCGAGGCCCTGGAGGCCGGCGGGCTCAGCGACGCCCGGTGAGCTCCCAGGCGTCCTCGTCGGGCTCCTCGTCGCCGTAGTCGAGCGCCTGGGGGCGCGACGCGAGGTCGTCCGCGACGGCATCCCCGCCGTAGCCGAGCACCGGCACCTCGGAGGTGTCGTCGGTGGAGTCGTCGGTGACGGCGTCCGGGGCCGGCGCGACGAACGGCTCGGGCACGTCCTCGCCGCGCAGCAGCGCCAGCGTGGTGGGCAGGTCGTCGGGCTTGACGAGCACGTCGCGGGCCTTGGAGCCCTCGGACGGGCCGACCACGCCGCGTGACTCGAGCAGGTCCATCAGCCGGCCGGCCTTGGCGAAGCCGACCCGCAGCTTGCGCTGCAGCATCGAGGTCGAGCCGAACTGGGTCGTGACGACGAGCTCGGTGGCCTGCAGCAGCAGGTCGAGGTCGTCGCCGATGTCGTCCTCGACGACCTTCTTGGCGCGCGACCACGGTGACGTCGTCGCGGTAGCGCGGCTTGAGCTGCTCGGTGACGTGCTTGACGACGGCGTGGATCTCGGACTCGGTGACCCAGGCGCCCTGCACGCGCATCGGCTTGCTCGCGCCCATCGGCAGGAAGAGCGCGTCGCCCTGCCCGATCAGCTTCTCGGCGCCGGGCTGGTCGAGCACGACGCGCGAGTCGGTGACGCAGGAGGTCGCGAACGCCATCCGGCTGGGCACGTTGGCCTTGATCAGGCCGGTGACGACGTCGACGCTCGGCCGCTGGGTCGCGAGCACGAGGTGGATGCCGGCCGCGCGGGCCAGCTGGGTGATCCGGACGATCGACTCCTCGACGTCGCGCGGGGCGACCATCATCAGGTCGGCGAGCTCGTCGACGACGATGAGCAGGTAGGGGTAGGGCGTGATGACCCGCTCGCGAGCCCGGCAGCGGCTTGACCTTGCCGGCCCGCACCGCCTTGTTGAAGTCGTCGACGTGCTTGAACCCGAAGGCCGCCAGGTCGTCGTAGCGGGTGTCCATCTCGCGCACGACCCACTGCAGCGCCTCGGCGGCCTTCTTCGGGTTGGTGATGATCGGGGTGATCAGGTGCGGGATGCCCTCGTAGGCGGTGAGCTCGACCCGCTTGGGGTCGACGAGCACCAGCCGCACCTCGTCGGGCGTGGAGCGCATCAGGATCGAGGTGATCATCGAGTTGACGAAGCTCGACTTGCCGGCGCCGGTGGCGCCGGCCACGAGCAGGTGCGGCATCTTGGCCAGGTTGGCGATGACGTAGCCGCCCTCGACGTCCTTGCCGACGCCCATGACCATCGGGTGGTCGTTGCCGCCGGGCCACCTGGCTGCGCAGCACGTCGCCGAGGCAGACCTTCTCGCGGTCGGTGTTGGGGATCTCGATGCCGATCGCGGACTTGCCCGGGATCGGGGAGAGGATGCGCACGTCGGCCGACGCGACGGCGTACGCGATGTTCTTGCGACAGCGCGGTGACCCGCTCGACCTTGATGCCGGGGCCGAGCTCGACCTCGTAGCGGGTGACGGTGGGGCCGCGGCTGAAGCCGGTGACCTGCGCGTCGATCTCGAACTGGTCGAGCACCGTGGTCAGCGACTCGACGACCCGGTCGTTGGCGGCGCTGCGCGCGTGGTGCGGGCTGCCCGGCTCGAGGATCGCGGCATCCGGGCAGGGTGTAGGTGACGTCGCCGGCGAGCGAGAGCTGCTCGACGCGCTGCGGGATCGCGGCCGTGCGGCGGCGCCTCGAGCGGCGCCTTGTCGGCGACCGGGCCGCGGGCGGCGTGGGCCGCCGCCGGGTCGGCGCCCGGGGCCGGCGGGTTCGGCCGCTTCTGGCCCGGGCGCAGCCGCTTGCCGGTGACCGGGTCGACCAGGGCGGCCTGCTCGAACGCCTCGTCGCCGACCCGGGGGCCGTCGACGTCGGATGCCGCGCCACGGCGGCCGCGGCGGCGCGCGGTGGGCTCGGTGGTCGGCCTCGGCCGGCTGCTCGGGGGCGTGGCCGGTGAGCCGGTTGACCGTGGCGCGCAGCCGCTCGGGCACCTGGTGCAGCGGGCGTCGCGGTGATGACGAGCAGCCCGAACAGGCCGAGCAGGAGCAGCAGCGGCACGGTGCCGTAGACCGAGACGGCGGCCTCGAGCGGGCTCGAGGCGAGGAAGCCGATGATGCCGCCGGCGGCGCGCATGCCGTCGGCGCCCTCGGGCGGGGTCGGGATGCCGGCGGAGACGTGGGCGAGGCCGCAGGCGGCGAAGGCCAGCGCGGTGGTGCCGACGGCCGCGCGCGAGGTGGCGGCGTCCTCCTTCGGGGCGCGCAGCATCCGGATGCCGAAGGCGAGCAGCACGAGCGGCACGGCGTAGCCGATCCTGCCGAAGGTGCCGGCGACGACGGCGTGCACGACGGTCCCGACGGCGCCCGGCATCCCCCACCACTCGCGGGCGGCGACGACGACGGCGAGGGCGATGAGCAGCAGCCCGACGCCCGTCGCGGCGGTGCTCGGGCTCGAGGTCGCGGCCGGTGTCGCCGACCTTGCGCGCGACGGCACCGGTGGCGTGGGCCAGACCCATCCAGGTGCGCTGGACGGCCCGCAGCGGCAGCGGCAGCGCACCGGAGCGGGTGCGGGCCGACCCCTTGCGGGGCCGCGCCGCAGGTCGCCGGTTCGCCGGCCGGGTGCGTGGAGCTCCGGCCGCGCGCCGAGGAGGACGTGCGAGTCGCCATGGTCGCAGGCTAGTCGACGATCCCACAGGACTCACGTGTCACACGCGGCACGGTGGTGACAATCATCGGTCGCGGCGTGGCGCCGGCCGCCTGGGGCCGGAACGAGGTCCGCGCCCGGACGAGTGCCTGCTGGCATTCACCCGGGCGCGGATCCGGTCGTACCCGCCCCCCTGCAAGGCGGATATGACCGACGACGCCTGACGATGGTGCTGTCCGGACGTCGAAGTCCTGCAACTCCGCTGAGGAACTGTCTTAACTGTTCCCTGACGGCGACTTTACCTTGCCTTTACCTTCAGCGCACGGATTTTCTGCCTCTTGTGCACGGCGTGTCGCGCTCGGAATTCGTGAATTCTGCTGCGCATTTCTCGCGGAACCCGCAGGTCAACGGCCGTGGCGGAGGTGGCCGGGTGTGACGGGAGGGGGCCCGTGGGACGACTTCGCTGCCGTCCCGCCGCGCGCCGGTGAGCGCCGTGCCTACGGAATCCGAAGGCCGGCGGTCAGGCCTCGATGACCATCGGGATGATCATCGGGCGGCGGCGGATCTTGCGGCCGACCCACCCGCCGACCGAGCGGCGGATCACCTGCTGCAGCTGGTAGGCGTCGGTGACTCCCCCGGCGGTGGCCTCGTCGAGCGCCGTGACGAGCTGCGGCATCACGTCGTCGAACACGACGTCGTCCTCGACGAAGCCGCGCGCGGTGATCTCCGGGCCGGCGATGACCTTGCCGGTCATCGAGTCGACGACGACGATCACCGAGATGAAGCCCTCGTCGCGCAGGATCCGGCGGTCCTTGAGCAGCGTCTCGTCGGCCTCGCCCACCGACGCGCCGTCGACGTAGACGTAGCCGCACGGCACCGCGCCGGCGACCGACGCCCTGCCGTCGACCAGGTCGACGACCACGCCGTCCTCGACGACGACCACGCGGTCGCGCGGGACGCCGGTGAGCGACGGCGAGCTCGGCGTTGGCGACGAGGTGGCGCCACTCGCCGTGCACCGGCATGACGTTCCGCGGGCTGGACGATGTTGTAGCAGTAGAGGAGCTCGCCGGCGCTGGCGTGCCCGGAGACGTGCACCTTGGCGTTGCCCTTGTGCACGACGTTGGCGCCCAGGCGCATCAGGCCGTTGATGACGCGGTAGACGGCGTTCTCGTTGCCGGGGATGAGCGAGCTCGCGAGCAGCACGGTGTCGCCGGGGCCGACGTCGATGCGGTGGTCGCGGTTGGCCATCCGCGACAGCGCGGCCATCGGCTCGCCCTGGCTGCCGGTGCAGACGAGCACGATCTTGTCGTCGGGCAGGTCGTCGAGCTTCTTGACGTCGACGAGCACGCCGTCGGGCACGTGCAGGTAGCCCAGGTCGGCGGCGATGCCCATGTTGCGCACCATCGAGCGCCCCACCATGGCGACCTTGCGGCCGGCCTTCTCGGCGGCATCGAGCACCTGCTGCACGCGGTGCACGTGCGAGGAGAAGCAGGCGACGATGATCCGGCGCTCCGCGTGCCGGAACACCTTGTCGATGGCCGAGGAGATGTCGCGCTCGGGCGTGGTGAAGCCGGGCACCTCGGCGTTGGTGGAGTCGGTGAGGAACAGGTCGACGCCCTCCTCCCCCAGCCGCGCGAACGCCCGCAGGTCGGTGAGCCGGCCGTCGAGCGGCAGCTGGTCCATCTTGAAGTCGCCGGTGTGCAGCAGGGTGCCGCCGGAGGTGCGCACGGCGACGGCCAGCGCGTCGGGGATCGAGTGGTTGACCGCCACGAACTCGCAGTCGAAGACGCCCAGCCGCTCGCGGTCGCCCTCGCGCACCCCGAGCGTGTAGGGCTTGATGCGGTGCTCCTTGAGCTTGGCCTCGACCAGCGCGAGGGTGAGCGTCGAGCCGACGAGCGGGAGGTCGGGCTTGCAGGCGCAGCAGGTAGGGCACGGCGCCGATGTGGTCCTCGTGCCCGTGGGTGAGGATCACCGCCTGCACGTCGTCGAGCCGGTCCGTCGAGGTAGTCGAAGTCCGGGAGGATCAGGTCGATGCCGGGGTGGTGGTCGTCGGGGAAGAGCACGCCGCAGTCGATGACGAGCAGCTGGCCGCGGTGCTCGACGACGGTCATGTTGCGGCCGATCTCGCCGAGGCCGCCGAGCGCGACGACGCGCACCCCGCCGTCGGCGAGGGGGCCGGGTGGCTCGAGCTCGGGGTGCGGGTGGCTCATCGGGTGGGGAGCGTCGCGAGGGCGGCCCGCAGCAGCTCGAGGTGCTCCGGCGGCGACTCCACGAGGGGCAGCCGCACGGCGGCCGACTCGATGACGCCGAGCTCGACCAGGGCGGCCTTGGCCATGATCGCCCCCTGCGAGGTCGTCATGATCGCGTCGACGACCGGGATGAGCGAGGTGTGCAGGCGCCTGCGCCGCGGCGAGGTCGCCGCGGTCGACGGCGGCGACCATCGCGGCGTACTGCTCACCGGCGACGTGCCCGACGACCGAGACCACGCCGGTGGCGCCCAGGGCGAGCAGCGGCAGGTTGAGGGCGTCCTCGCCGCTGAACCAGAGCAGGTCGGTGGCGGCCATGACGTGCGTGGACGCCCACAGGTCACCCTTGGCGTCCTTGACGGCGACGATGTTCGGGTGCTCGGCGAGGGTGACCAGCGTGTCGGTGCTGAACGGGATGCCGGTGCGCGCGGGGATGTCGTAGAGCATCACCGGGAGGTCGGTGGTGTCGGCGACGGCGCGGCAGTGCGCGACGAGCCCGGCCTGGGTGGGCTTGTTGTAGTAGGGCGACACGAGCAGGAGCGCGTCGGCACCGGCATCCGCCGCCAGGCCTGCCATCTGCACGGCGTGGCGGGTGTCGTTCGACCCGACCCCGGCGACGACCTTGGCCCGGTCGCCGGCACGCTGCTTGACGCGGCGCACCATCTCGATGCTCTCGTCGACGCTCAGGGTGCTGGACTCGCCGGTGGTGCCGTTGACGACGATGCCGTCGTGGCCGGTGGCCAGCAGGTGGTCGACCAGCGAGTCGGTGCCCTTGTCGTCGATCTCGCCACCGCGGGACATCGGGGTCACCATCGCGGTCAGGACACGGCCGAAGGGGGAGCTCGTCATGCGGCAAGGGTAGTGCCGTCGCGGCGCGCCCCGTCGCGACCGACCGGCCGCGTCGGGCGCGGGTAGGCTCCGGGCGTGCGCCAGTACCTCGACCTGCTCGACCACGTCATGACCTCCGGGGTCGACAAGTCCGACCGCACCGGCACGGGCACCCGCAGCGTGTTCGGCTACCAGATGCGCTTCGACCTCACCGAGGGCTTCCCGGTGGTCACCACCAAGAAGCTGCACCTGCGCTCGATCATCGGCGAGCTGCTGTGGTTCCTGCGCGGCGACACCAACGTGCGCTGGCTGCAGGAGCGCGGCATCTCCATCTGGGACGAGTGGGCCGACGAGCTCGGCGACCTCGGGCCGGTCTACGGCCACCAGTGGCGGTCGTGGCCCACACCCGACGGCCGCGAGGTCGACCAGGTCGCCAAGGTCATCGAGGCGATCCGCACCAACCCCGACTCGCGCCGGCACATCGTCTCGGCCTGGAACGTCGCCGACGTCGACGACATGGCGCTGCCGCCCTGCCACACGATGTTCCAGTTCTACGTGCGGCCCGCGGCCGACGACGGGCCGGCATACCTCGACTGCCAGCTCTACCAGCGCTCGGCCGACATCTTCCTGGGCGTGCCGTTCAACATCGCCTCCTACGCCCTGCTCACGATGATGGTCGCGCAGCTCACCGACCTGCGCCCTGGGCACTTCGTGCACACCCTCGGCGACGCCCACCTCTACTCCAACCACGTCGAGCAGGCGACCCTCCAGCTGACCCGTGCGCCCTACCCGCTGCCGACGATGCTGATCACCCCGCGCCCCGGCATCGACGACTACGACCTCGAGGACTTCGAGCTGGTCGGCTACCAGTCGCACCCCTCCATCAAGGCGCCGATCGCGGTCTGAGGAGCTGTCGATGACCCGCATCACCCTCATCGCCGCCGTCGCCCGCAACGGGGTCATCGGCGCCGGCGGCGGGATGCCGTGGCACCTGCCCGACGAGCTCGCCCACTTCAAGGCCACGACCATGGGGCACGCGCTCGTCATGGGGCGCACGACGTTCGAGTCGATCGGGCGGGCGCTGCCGGGCCGGCGCACCATCGTCGTCACCCGCAACCCGCAGTGGCACCACCCCGACGTCGAGACGGCGCACTCGTTCCCGGATGCCGTGTCGCTGGCCGGCCCGGCCGACGAGGTGTTCGTGGCGGGCGGCGCGCAGGTCTACGCGGAGGCCATGCCCTACGCCCACCGGCTGCTCATCACCGAGGTCGACGCCGAGCCCGAGGGCGACACGTGGTTTCCCGAGTGGCCGCGTGACGAGTGGCGCGAGGAGCTGCGCGAGCCGCACGAGGGCTGGTCGAGGGTCGTCTACGAGCGGGTGCGCTAGCGCGCGGGAACGTCGCCGTGGGCGATCGCCGGCTGCATCAGGCTGCCGAGCCAGACCCTGCCGTCGTGCTCGCGCACCCCGGTCGCCAGGTGCCAGTGGGTGGCGTCGAAGTCGAGGTCGTGCACCACGCGGCCGACCGAGTCGAAGGCCATCACCCGGGCGGTCTGCTTGGGCCTGGGCTTCAGCCGCTCGGGCAGCCGGCGCACCAGGCCGCGCACCGCCCGCGGGCTCTTCTGCAGCAGGGTCAGGGCCGGGTCGGTCGGCGAGGCCACCGTCACCCAGACCAGTCCGTCGCTGCCGAGGGCGATGTTGTCGGGGTGGCCGGGCAGGTCGTCGACCCACACGGTGCTCGCGCCGGCGGTGCCGTCGGCGTTCAGGTGCACCCGGCGGATGGTGCGGGTGCCGGTCTCGGCGACCAGCACGGCATCCGCCCCACTGGTGAGGGCGACGCCGTTGGCGAAGCACAGCTGGTCGAGCACGGTGGTGACGTGACCGTCGGGGGTGCGGCGGAACAGCCGGCCGGTGCAGGTGTGCTCGATGAGGTCGCTCTTCCACTCCTCGACCCGCCAGACCCGGCTGGAGTCGGAGAACCAGATCGTGCCGTCGGCGGTGACGGCGGCGTTGTTGCAGAACAGGAGTCGCTCGCCGTCGACCTCGGTGAGCAGCGTCTCGAGGGTCGCGGTGGCGGGGTCGAGCGCGAGCAGGCCGCGGTGGGCGTCGCAGACCAGGATGCGGCCGTCGGGCAGGTTCTCGAGGCCGAGGGGCCGGCCGCCGGTGGCGGTGACCGTCCTGGTCTCGCCCGTCGCGGGGTCGTGCACGTGGATCGCGCCGTCGGCGGTGCCCGTCCACACCCGTCCGTCGGGGGCGACGAGCACGTCCTCGGCTCCGGGGCCGGGGATCGGGATGACGGTCAGCGGCAGGGGCATGCGCTCACCGTAGGGGTGGCGTGCGTCCGGGGGTAGGTGGACGCGCTCTTCGGACGGAGGACGGGGGGTGTGCGATGTCCCGCAAGGACTGAAAGGACCCATGGCGTTCGGGGCCTGCCGGTATCCTGCGAGGCGAGGTGGGGGGCGTTCTCGCCGCCCCTGGTGAGGTGGTCCACGGTGTTGCAGGTTTCCACCACCGGCGTCGCGTACGTCGCCGCCGCGACGGTCTTCTTCTGGGTTGCCGTCGTGACCTGGCAGCGTCGAGCCCACAACCCGACGGTCGCGCTGTCCCTGGTCGTGGTGGCGCTGGGTCTCGGCGTGTCATCTGTCGCCGACGCCGTGGCGGTGGCGTCCACCTCGGAGCGGGCGGCGGCGATCGCCTCGTTGGCGATCCTGCCCGGAGCGGGCGTCGCCTGCGGCGCCTTCGCGTGCCTGGCGTTCGGCGTCGGACGGCCGCACTGGGCGCCTCCGCGGTGGCTCGTGCTCCTGCTGGTCATCGAGCCGGTGCTGGTCACGGTGGCCGCCCTGACCAACCCCCTGCACCTGTGGGTCTACACGGGGGCGGGGGCCGAGGACCTGACCGGGTCGGCGGAGTGGGGGTACGGGCCGGCGTTCTGGTGGCACACCGCGTACTGCTACATCGTGCTCGCCCTGGGGATCGGGTTCCTCGCCTGGGGCTCGTGGCGGCCCGGGACGCCGTTCCGGAAACAGCGACTCACCATCCTGTTCGCCACGCTCATCGCCTGCGTCGCGAACGTGGTCTACCTCAGCGGGGGGTTCGGCGAGCCCGTCGACGCGACGCCGTTCGGCTTCGCGGTGACGGGTCTGGTGATCTTCTACGCGATCTTCCGGCAGGACCTGATCACCGTCAGCCCGGTGGCTCGGACCCTGGTCTTCGACCAGCTGGGTGAGGCGGTCGTGGTCATCAGCCCTGCCGGCAAGGTGCTGGATCTCAACCCGGCCGCTGTCGAGCTGCTCCGGAGCATGAACCCTGACGCGCCGCCGACCTTGGTCGGGGAAGCAGCCCAGCCCCTGCTCGGGGAGAGCCTGGACATCTCCAGCAGTGGCGAGACGGAGCTCGTGGTCGATCTCCCTGGCGAGCGACTCGAGTTCCAGGTGCGAGAGTCACTGCTGATCGACCGCTACCAGCGTCGCCTGGGGACGGTGCTCGTGGCGCATGACGTGACCGAGGCCAACAACCAGGTCCGGCGCCTCGCCGCCGCACACGCGCAACTGGTCCGGCAGGTCGAGACCATCGACCTGCTCCGGGCGGACCTGGCCGAGCTGGCCAGTCGCGATGACCTGACCGGGCTGCACAACCGCCGCTACCTGGTCGAGGAGGTCGCCTCGATGATCACCGCCGCCGAGCGGACCGGCGAGACCTTCGCCGTCATCCTCCTCGACATCGACAGGTTCAAGGCCGTCAACGACGAGCACGGGCACCAGGCCGGCGACGCGGTGCTGGTCGGGCTCGCCCAGCTGATGCAGGAGCGCGCCCCGATCGGAACGCTGGTCGCCCGCTGGGGCGGGGAGGAGTTCTTCCTGGCCCTCCCTGGGGCTGACGTCACAACGGGGATCGCCTTCGCGGACGACCTGCGCCGCCGGTACGAGCTCACCACGATCGTCGTCAAGGGCCGCACGATCGCCGGCACGCTCAGTGCGGGCGTCGCGACGTACCCGGCATCGGGCACGTCGATGGACGAGCTCTTCCGCGCCGTGGACCTCTCGCTCTACGAGGCGAAGGACAGCGGCAGGAACACGGTGCGAGCCCACGACCCCGAGGGCCGGCTGCAGGTCGAACGACGGCTGGGGACGTCGAGAGAGCCGGTGACGGCGCCATCGACCGATCCGTCAGGGCCCCGGGACGGCGCGAGGGGCGCGTGGCCGGCCGAGCAGGTAGCCCTGTCCCCAGGGAACCCCGAGGTCCTGTAGCACGCTGAGCTCCTCGGGCCGCTCGATGCCTTCGGCGATGACGTGCGCACCCACCTCGTTGGCGAAGCCGAGCAGGGCACGAGTCAGCGCCTTCTGCCCGGTGCTGCGGTCGATCCCGGCGACCAGCGAGATGTCGAGCTTGATGATGTCGGGCTCCAGCCGGAGCAGGTGCCGGAAGCCCGCGTAGCCGGAGCCCAGGTCGTCGACGGCCAGCCGGGCCCCGTGCGAGCGGGCCACGGCCATCGCCCGGTGGATGGCGGGGTAGTCCTCGACGGGGACGTGCTCGGTGAGCTCGACCACGATCCGGGGCCACAGCTGTGGTTGACACAGCTGGTCCTCGGCGATGCGCAGCACCGTGGCGGGGGACATGTTCACCGCCAGGAACAGCGGCGGTGGCGCGGACTGCAGGTAGGTCAGCGCAGAGGTGGCCGCCAGCCACTCGAGGTCGACACCGAACCCGACCGTGAAGGCGTCAGCGAACCATCGCTCCGGACCGCCCAGGGTGGGGTTCGGGAACCGGGACAAGGCCTCGTGCCCGACGGTGGCGCCGGTGGCCAGGTCCAGGATCGGTTGGAAGACCTGGCCGATCGACTCGTCCCGACGGACCGCCCGGATGCGAGCCAGTACCTCGCCGTCGGTCTCGTCCGGCTCGGTCTCGGTGGGGGCGGGGCCGCCGGTCACGTGGCGGAGGGTGGCGTAGAGCTGGCGGGTCTGCAGCAGGTTCGCGATCCGAAGGGTCGCCTCGGTCGCGTCGATCGGCTTGGTCAGGAAGTCCTGCGCGCCCTGGGCGAGGGCGCGGTCCCGGGAGGCCGTGGTGGTGTCCGCGGTGAAGACCATCACCGGCAGGTAGCTCCCGGCGGCGAACTCCTGGATCTGGCCCAGCACCTCGAAACCGTCGACATGGGGCATCCGCAGGTCGAGCAGCACGAGGTCGGGCTGGTGCTCGGCGAGCCGCCGCGGCACCTCGCGCGAGTCGGTCTCGCCGTAGACCCGGTTCAGCCCCTGTCGGGTCAGCAGCTGCGTCAGGTAGGCGATGTTTGCCGGGTTGTCATCGACCAGCAGCACACTCATCCCGACAAAGCCGTCCAGCGGCCGGCTCACGAGATCCCCTGTGCACGCGGCGGCCTCACGACAGCGAAACTAGCACCACCGCCTCACGGGCATCGTGCCTCGGCAGGGTTCCGGTGCTCGGGACCGCCGAGTCGATGGATCAGGTGGCGACGCAGGCCGTGACCTGGTCGATCATGGCCTGTTCGCGCTCGCTGACCCGTACGGCGTGGAAGCCCATGAACCCGCCTTCCTTGGCGGCATCGGCGGACGCCTGGGCGGCGGCCACGAGCCACGCGCCGAACGCAGCGGCCTCCTCGGGCGAGGCCTTGGCGGCCACGATCGCCACGACGCCACGCAGCTCCTCGAGCACGCCCTCCCCGGGGTTCGGCCCGGCCGGTGTGAAGCCCTTGATCGGGTTCTCGCGCTGCTGCGCCATCTGCTGGATGTCGAGGGCCACCTCGGCGAGCAGCTGCTCGCGCGACGGCGGGTTGGTCGCGTTCTTCAGCGACGCCATCGACTCCTTGGCGGCCTCGATCGGACCACCCGGGTCGGCCAGCGAGATCGCCAGCCCGGCCACCAGCGGGGCGCGCCGGACGCGCGCCCACTCCTCCTCGGTGAAGTCGGTCTTCGCCGTCACGGTGCGTCCTGGAACTGCACCTCGAGGGTGATCGGCACGGCAGACAGGGCCTGGCTCACCGGGCAGCCGACCTTCGCGGCCTGTGCGGCCTCCTCGAACTGCTCGGCGCTGATGCCGGGCACCGCACCGACGACCTTGAGCACGATGCCGGTGATGCCGGTGCCGGGCTGGAAGGTGACCTCGGCGGTGGTGTCGACCGTGGTCGGCGGCGTGCCGGCCTGGGCGAGCCCGTGCGAGAGGGCCATCGAGTAGCAGGTGGAGTGGGCGGCCGCGATGAGCTCCTCGGGGCTGGTCTTGCCGTTGGCCGCCTCGGCGCGCGAGGGCCAGGACACGTCGTACGTGCCGATGCCGCTCGACTCGAGCGACACCTGGCCGGCACCCTCCATGAGGGAGCCCTCCCAGTGGGCGGAAGCGGTGCGAGTGGTCGCCATCAGTTGTTCTCCTCGTGTCAGGGGTCGTGCTGGGGTGGTGCCGAGTGTGCCGCCCAGCCTTGTCGTCTCGGGCGTTGATGACAACCCGATGCCCGAAGGTCGGATCCGACGCCGCGGACCCGGCCCGGCATCCGGGCACCTGCTCGGTACTGTCGTGGGGTGCCCATCCACCTCGAGCTGACCGACCAGGTCGCCACCGTCACCATCGACCGCACCCACCGCCGCAACGCCCTGAACCTCGAGGCGCTCGAGGACCTCCACCGCGCCGTGGTGTCCGCCCTGGCCGACGGCGCCCGCGCCCTGGTGCTCACCGGGGCAGAGGGCCACTTCTGCGCCGGCGCCGACCTCACCGAGCTCGAGGACGTGTCGTTCACGTCCCGCCTGGCGGAGATCCTCGAGCACCTGGCGGCAGCCCCGGTGACCACCGTCGCCGCGATCGACGGCTCCTGCATGGGCCTGGGCATGCAGCTCGCCATCGCCTGCGACGTGCGCGTCGTCGCCCCCGCGGCGACGTTCGCCGTGCCGGTCGCCAAGCTCGGCCTGATGGTCGACCACTGGACCCTCGACCGGGTGGCCCGCACCTGGGGTGAGGGAGCCGCCCGCCTGATGGTGCTGACCGCCACCGTGCTCGACGCCGACGACGCCTGGCGCCTCGGCTTCGCCCAGCAGCGCGGCGACCTCGCCGACGCCCAGGCCCTCGCCGGCCGGGCCGCAGCGCTCGCCCCGCTCAGCCAGCTCGGCTCGAAGATCGGCTTCGACGCCCACCACGACAACTCCGCCGAGGTCGCCCGCTACGAGGCGGCGTTCGCGCGGGCCTGGGCCAGCGACGACCTCGCCGAGGGCCGCCGCGCCTTCGCCGAGCGCCGCACGCCGGCCTTCCGGGGACACTGACGTGGCCGGCGCCCACGACCACCCGCACGAGCACGTCCCGGCGACCGGGGCCGGCCCGCTCGCCGACGCCAGCGTGCGCCGGGCCCGCCCCAACGACGCCCCCGCGGTGGGGATGGTGCAGGCCACCGTGTTCCGTGAGGCGTATGCCGGCCGTGTGCCCGACGAGGTCCGCGCGCTCTTCGAGCCCGACGCCTTCGCCCGGAGCTGGCGCGAGAGCCTGGCGGCCCCGCCCGAGGGCGTGCACCGGCTGCTCGTCGCCTGCGCGGGCGAGCAGGTGGTCGGCCTCGCGGCGATCGGCCCCGCCCAGGACCCGGATGCCGGACCCGCCGCCGGTGAGGTGACCGTGCTCGCCGTGCACCCCGACGCCCGACGCCAGGGCCACGGGTCGCGCCTGCTCAACGCCAGCGTCGACCTGCTGGCCGAGGCCGGTGCCGAGTCGGTCACCCTGTGGCTGCTCACCGACGACGAGAGCACCCGCGCCTTCCTCACGGCGTCGGGCTTCGCCCCCGACGGCGCCTACCGCGACCGGGTGGTCTCCCCCGACGGCGACACCCTGCGCGAGGTGCGCCTCACCGCCGACATCGGGGAGGACCCGGCGGGGTGAGCGACGCAGTGAGCAACGCAGCGAGCACCGCCGCGCTGCCTGCCGACCGGCGCCGCGAGGTCATCCGCCAGGCGTGGAGCGTCGGCATCGCCAGCGGCACCTACGGCATCAGCTTCGGCGCGCTCGCCGTGGCCGCCGGGCTGAGCCTGTGGCAGGCGCAGCTGCTCTCGGTGGTGATGTTCACCGGGGGCTCGCAGTTCGCGTTCGTGAGCATCATCGGCACCGGTGGCCTGTCGGCGGCCCCCGCCGCGATCGCGACGGCGTCGATGCTCGGCATCCGCAACGGGCTCTACGGGCTGCAGACGTCGCGGTTCCTCGGGGTGAGCGGGGTGCGCCGGATCCTGGCCGCCCAGCTGACCATCGACGAGTCCACGGCGGTCGGCATCGCCCAGCCCGAGCTCCGCGCCCAGCGTCTCGGGTTCTGGCAGACCGGCCTTGCGGTCTTCGTGCTCTGGAACCTGTCCACCCTCGCCGGTGCGCTGCTGGGCAACGCCTTCGGCGACCCGCGCACGCTCGGTCTGGATGCCGCCGCTGCCGCCGCCTTCGTGGCCCTGCTGTGGCCGCGCCTGCACAGCCGCGACGCCACCGCCACCGCCGTGCTCGCGATGTTCATCGCCCTGGTCACCTCGCCGATCCTGCCTGCCGGGGTGCCCGTCATCCTGGCCGCCGCCGCGGCGCTCGTGGTCGGGCTGCGCCGCCCCGGGCGTCACGAGGGCCCGCTCGAGGGCGCCGACGGCACCCTGCCCGGATCGGACCCGACGCCATGACGCTGTGGGTCGCCGTCGTCGTCGCCTCCGTGGCCTCGCTGCTCATCAAGCTCGCGGGTTACCTCGTGCCCGAGACCCTGCTCGAGGGCGAGCGCACCTCGCGGGTCACCACGCTGTTGCCGGTCGCGCTCCTGGCGGCGCTCGTCGTCGTGCAGACGGTCGTGGGGCCGGGCGGGTCGCTCGTGCTCGACGCGCGCATCGTCGCCGTCGGCGTGGCCGTGGTGCTGCTGATGCTCCGGGCCAACTTCCTGGTCATCGTGCTGGCGGCCGGGGCCACGGCGGCCCTGCTGCGCGCGATCGGCTGGGGCTGATCCCCGGGCGCCCTACGTCTCGAGCGAGGCGCGGTAGCGGGCCAGCACGAGGTCGACGACCAGCGGGTGCGGCGCGACCGGCCCGGTGACCACGTCCGCCCCCGACTCCTCGAGCCTGCGCTGGAAGAACCCGGGCGCCAGCAGGTACGACGCCACCGTGACCGGCTCCCCCGGCGCCGTCGCCCTGGCCGCTGCCACCGCGTCGGCCACCGTCGGCACCGGTCCGGCAGCGAAGCCGAGCTGAACCGTTGCGCCCCAGCGCTGTTCGAGCCGCCGCGCCATCTCGGCACTGGCTTCCTGGGCCCGGGCGTCGCTCGACCCGGCCGGCGCCAGCACGACCACTCCCCCGTGCGGCGCCCCGGCGGCCACCAGCCGCTCGACGAGCACGTCGACGAGCAGGTCGTCCGGGCCCAGGGCGCCGGTGACGCGCACGTCCGGTCGGCCCGCCACGGCCTGCGCGATGTCGACGTGCACGTGGTAGCCGGCCGCCAGCAGCAGCGGCACCACCACACCGGCCACGGCATCCCCCTCGGCACGCGGCAGGGCGGCGACGACCTCCGCGACCTCCGGCCCGTGCACGTCGACATACGCCTCGAGCACCTCGACCCCCGGCAGCCGCTGCGCCACGGCCGCCAGCACCGCTCGCACGGTCTCGCGCCCCAGCGGGTCGCGGGTGCCGTGCGCACACAGCACCAGCGCCGGCGGGCGCGGCTCAGGCATCGCCGGCCCCCGTCGCGCAGGCCGGGTCGTCGATGAAGCCCGGCGCGGCCACGACGCCGACCACCACGACGGCCGGCGACCGCACTCCCACGGCGACCGCCACCTCGGCGGCACTCGACAGGGTCGCGTGGGTGACCCGCTCGCCCGGCGTGGAGCCCTGCTCGATGACGGCGACCGGGAGGTCGGGGTCGACACCGGCCGCGACGGCCGCCGCGCAGATCTCGCCGAGCGTCGCCACGGCCATCAGCAGCACCAGCGTCGCGCCCTCGGCCAGGGCAGCGAGCGCTGCGGGGTCGGGGCCCGCATGGCCCGACGAGACGTGCACCGAGGTGGCGACCCCGCGCTGGGTCAGCGGGATGCCGGCCAGCACCGGCACGGCGAGCGCCGAGCTGATGCCGGGCACCACCTCGACGTCGACGCCCGCCGCGCGGCAGGCGTGCACCTCCTCGCCCCCGCGGCCGTAGACGAACGGGTCACCACCCTTGAGCCGCACGACCACCTGGCCACGTCGGGCCCGCTCGACCAGCAGGTCGTTGATCTCGGCCTGCGGCACCGGGTGCCGCGCGGCGGTCTTGCCGACGTGCACGACCTCGACGTCCGCGGGCAGGCGCTCGAGCAGCCCGGTCGTGCCGAGCCGGTCGGCCACGACGACGTCGGCGGCAGCCAGCGCCACCAGCCCGGCCGCGCTGACCAGCCCCGGGTCCCCCGGCCCCCCGCCGACGAGCACCACCCGGCCGGGGTGCTCGCGACGCCGGCGCAGGTCGACCTGTCCCGTCGACAGGTGCCGGGCCAGGTCGTCACGCACGGTTCGCACCCGTCGGGGGTCGGGCTCGGCATCCGACACCACTCCGACGACGAGGTCGGCGTGCCGTGTCGCGGCCACGCTGCGCGCGCTCCCCGCTGCCCCGCGGATGCACCAGGTGCGGCGCTCCTCGCACCAGCGGGCCACCGCGTCATCCACGTCGGGGTTGGCGGTCGCTGCGACGACCAACCACGCGGCGTCGACGTCGGCCTCGGTCACCGGCGCGCTCGACCAGCTCGACCCGCCCGGCGGGGGGCGCCTGCGCGAGCGTGCGCGCGGCATCCGAGGGAGACGGGTCGACGAGCACGACGTGGGCGCCCTCGGCCGCGAACCCGCGCGCCCGCCTGGTGCCGACGGCACCGGCCCCCGCGACGACGACCCGCCGGCCCACGAGGTCGAGCCCGACCAGGGTGGTCACGGCGCGGTCAGTCGCCCAGGCCGAGGTAGTGCTCGAGCCCCACCGTGACGCCGGGGTGGTCGGCCACCGCGCGCACCGCCGGCGAGCACGCCGGGCATGAACGAGACCCGGTCGAACGAGTCGTGCCGGATGGTGAGCATCTCGCCGGCGTTGCCGAGCAGCACCTCCTGGTGCGCCACGAGCCCGCGCAGCCGCACCGAGTGCACCGGGATGCCGTGCACGCGCGCCCCGCGGGCGCCGTCGGGGTCGGAGGTGGTCGCGTCGGGCACCGGGGCGAGGCCGGCATCCTCGCGGGCGGCGCCGATCAGGTCGGCGGTGCGGGCGGCGGTGCCCGAGGGGGCGTCGACCTTGTCGGGGTGGTGCAGCTCGACGACCTCGACCGACTCGTAGAACCGGGCGGCCTTGGCGGCGAAGGCCATCATCAGCACCGCACCGAGCGCGAAGTTCGGGGCGATCAGCACGCCGACCTCGGGGTGGGCGGCGGCCTGGTCGCGCAGGCGTCGCGAGCCGTTCCTCGGACCAGCCGGTGGTGCCGACCACGACGTGCACGCCCCGCTCGACGCAGTGGGCGACGTTGGCGGGCGAGGCGTCGGGCACCGAGAACTCGACGACGACGTCGGCACCACCGAGGTCGCCGAGCTCGTCCCCGACGTCGAAGCGCCCGACCAGCTCGAGGTCGTCGGCCTCCTCGACCGCGCGACACACGGTCGCGCCCATCCGGCCACCCGCCCCGATGACGGCCACAGTCGTCGCACTCATGGCCTGAACTGTAGTCAAGCGGCGCGACCCGCCGGGTTGTTCACCTTCCGTTCACCTTGCGCGCAAGTTCGGGTACCCTTAGGTGAACAACAGGTGAACAACCCGAGAGGAGGGGCCATGAAGAAGGTCACCACGACCACGAACGCCAACGGCCTGGCCATGCGCTGGGTCCCCGTCACCACCGACGACGGGCACGTGCGCATGGAGATGCGCTGGACCGCCCCGCCCACGGTGCGCAAGCGCACCGCCGCCTGAGCGCGGGAGTCGCGTAGGCCCCTGTACCCCCACGGGTACGGGGGCCTCGCCGTGTGCCGTGCCCCCGCCGGTGCTGGGTGCGGACGACGCGACCTTCGCCGAGTACACGGCGGTGCCCCAGGGCTGCCTGGCCCGCCGGCCGCCGTCGCTGCCCGTCGAGCAGGCTGCCGCGCTGCCGCTGGCGGCGACCACGGCCGACCTCTGCCTGACCCGCGGCGGCGTGGCCGCCGGGCAGCGCGTGCTCGTCATCGGGGCGTCGGGCGGGGTGGGCACCTTCGCCGTACAGCTCGCGGTCGCGCTCGGCGCCGAGGTGACCGGGGTCTGCAGCACCCGCAACGTCGACCTGGTGGCCTCCCTGGGCGCCACGACGGTGGGTACGCGACGGCCCGCACCCGGTGGGGTGCGGGCCGTCGTCGGTCAGGCTGGGGTCACTCAGGCGTCGGTGGACGCGCCCTCGGACTCCGAACGGTCGCCGCGACCGCGGTTGCCGCCACGACGGCGGTTGCGCGGGCGACGCTCGCCACGCTCCTCGCGCTCACCGTCACCGGCGGGGGCGTCGCCCTCGGCGGTGTCGGTGTCGGCGTCCGCTGCCGGAGCAGCGGCGGGGGCGGCGGCCGGGGCCGAGTCGGCCACGGGGGCCTGCTCGTCACCGGTCTCGCCCTCGGCCAGCACCGCGGCGAGGCTCAGCTTGCCGCGCGGGTCGATCTCCTTGAGCTCGACCTGCACCTTCTGGCCCACGGCGAGCACGTCGTCGACGTTGTCGATCCGCTTGCCACCGACGAGCTTGCGCACCTCGGAGATGTGCAGCAGGCCGTCCTTGCCCGGCAGGAGCGAGATGAACGCACCGAAGGTGGTCGTCTTGACGACGGTCCCCAGGAAGCGCTCGCCGATCTCCGGCATCTGCGGGTTGGCGATGGCGTTGACCATCGCGCGGGCCGCCTCGGCCGACGGGCCGTCGGTCGCACCGATGTAGACGGTGCCGTCGTCCTCGATCGAGATCTGGGCGCCGGTCTCGTCCTGGATCTGGTTGATCATCTTGCCCTTCGGGCCGATGACCTCGCCGATCTTGTCGACCGGGACCTGCACCGAGATGACGCGAGGAGCGTAGGGGCTCATCTCGTCGGGCGCGTCGATGGCCTCGTTCATGACGTCGAGGATGTGCAGGCGCGCGTCGCGGGCCTGGGTCAGCGCGCCGGCCAGCACGTCGGCGGGGATGCCGTCGAGCTTGGTGTCGAGCTGGATGGCCGTGACGAACTCACGGGTACCGGCGACCTTGAAGTCCATGTCGCCGAACGCGTCCTCGGCGCCGAGGATGTCGGTCAGCGCCGCGTACTCGGTGGTGCCGTCGACCTCGGCCGAGATCAGGCCCATCGCGATGCCGGCGACCGGGGCGCGCAGCGGCACACCGGCGTTCAGCATCGACAGGGTGGAGGCGCAGACCGAGCCCATCGACGTCGAGCCGTTGGAGCCGAGCGCCTCGGACACCTGGCGGATCGCGTAGGGGAACTCCTCGCGGGTCGGGAGCACCGGCATCAGGGCACGCTCGGCGAGCGCACCGTGGCCGATCTCGCGACGCTTCGGCGAACCCACGCGGCCGGTCTCACCGGTCGAGTAGGGCGGGAAGTTGTAGTTGTGCATGTAGCGCTTGCGGGTGACGGGCGAGAGGGTGTCGAGCTGCTGCTCCATGCGGAGCATGTTCAGCGTCGTCACGCCCATGATCTGGGTCTCGCCACGCTCGAAGATCGCCGAGCCGTGCACGCGCGGGAGCACCTCGACCTCGGCGCTCAGGGCGCGGATGTCGGCGAGGCCACGGCCGTCGATGCGCACCTTGTCCTTGAGGATGCGCTGGCGGATGAGCTTCTTCTGCACCGCGCGGTAGGCGGCCGACAGCTCCTTGTCGCGACCCTCGAACTGCTCGGCGAGCGAGTCCTTCATCGAGGCCTTGATCTCGTCGAGCCGGTCCTCGCGCTCGGTCTTGCCCGCGATCTGCAGGGCAGCGGCCAGGTCGGATGCCGTCGCGGCCTCGACCGCGGCGTAGACGTCGTCCTCGTAGTCGAGGAAGATCGGGAACTCCTGCACCGGCTTCGCGGCCGTGGCGGCGAGCTCGGACTGGGCCTCGCAGAGCACCTTGATGAACTTCTTGGCGGCCTCGAGGCCCTGGGCGACGATCTCCTCGGTGGGAGCCGTCTTGCCCTGGGTCTTGACGAGGTCCCAGGTCTGCTCGGTGGACTCGGCCTCGACCATCATGATCGCGACGTCGTCGCCGGCGATGCGGCCCGCGACGACCATGTCGAACGTCGAGCGCTCGATGTCGCTGAAGTTGGGGAACGCGACCCACTGGTCGTCGATCAGGCTGACCCGGACGCCACCGATCGGGCCGGAGAACGGCAGGCCGGAGATCTGGGTGGAGGCGCTGGCCGCGTTGATGGCGAGCACGTCGTACTGGTGGTCGGGGTTGAGCGCGAGCACCGTGATGACGACCTGGACCTCGTTGCGCAGGCCCTTGGTGAAGGTCGGGCGCAGCGGGCGGTCGATGAGGCGGCAGGTGAGGATCGCGTCGGTGGAGGGGCGGCCCTCACGACGGAAGAACGAGCCGGGGATCTTGCCCGCGGCGTACATCCGCTCCTCGACGTCGACGGTCAGGGGGAAGAAGTCGAAACCCTCGCGCGGGTGCTTCCCGGCGGTGGTGGTGGACAGGAGCATGGTGTCCTCGTCCAGGTAGGCCGCGACGGAGCCGCCGGCCTGCTTCGCGAGCCGGCCGGTCTCGAACCGGACGGTGCGGGTGCCGAACGTGCCGTTGTCGATGACGGCTTCGGCGACAGTGATCTCAGGACCCTCCATGGGTCCTCCTTTTCTCTTGTTACTGAAGCTCTCGTGCATCGTCGTTGTGCACGGGCTTGTCCAACAGGCGGGGGTGCCGCGAACGGCATCCGCCTCTCACGCGAAAAGGGCGGCCCTCACGGTGGACGTGAGGACCGCCCCTCGCGGAAGTCCTTATCGGCGCAGGCCGAGGCGCTTGATCAGCGAGCGGTAGCGCTCGACGTCGACGCTCTCCAGGTAGCGCAGGAGGCGGCGGCGCTGGCCGACCAGCAGCAGCAGGCCGCGCCGGCTGTGGTGGTCGTGCTTGTGCTGGCGCGAGTGCTCGGTGAGGTCCTTGATCCGCTGGGTGAGCAGCGCGATCTGCACCTCGGGGGAGCCGGTGTCGCCCTCGGTGGTGGCGTACTCGGTCATGATCTGCTTCTTGACGTCAGTGCTCAGAGGCATGGGGCGACGACTCTCTTCCTGTGGTTTCGCTGCGCGGCGCTCCCGGGCTGGTTCACCGGGGCTCTCTGGATCCGCGGCCGATTCTCACGGCAGTGCTCAAGGCTACCAGCGGGCGGAGGCACCCCCTAATCGGGCTGCCCTATCGGCTGCCGGTGCTCACCTGGGCGACGACATCGAGATCGACGCCGTCAGCGACGGCGAGGTGCACCGGATGCCGAGCCTCTCCCGCCCGGAGTTCGACCGTTCCGTGGGGGGAGTCCCAGGCCCACGAGGAGAACGCCCGCCGAGCGTCATCGACCGTGGGGATGCCCCGCCCCGCGATGCCGGCCAGCAGGTGCACCCCGGAGTAGGTCGTCTCGGCCATCGTGCCCGGAGACGGAGCCACGGAGGTACCCAAGGGCTCGGCTCCGCAGACGAGGTCCCACGCGCCACTGAACCTTCGAGCGAAGTCCACCGCCGACGCCGTACGCAGCGACGAGAACCAGCCGGCCGACACGAAGAGGTTCCTGGTGGCCTGTGCCCCGGTGGCGAGGACGACGGTCTCGTCGATGAAGGGGCTGAACCGGACGAGCGTGTCGTCCATGCCGGCCTCGGCGAAGGCCCGGTTGAACCGCACGGCGTCGGAGCCGACGAGGAGGGTGATGACGCCTTCGGCGCCGGTGTGGACGATCTCCTCGAGGACGGAGGCCCACACGGTGGGGCTCTCGGTGCCCAGCGGCACGAAACGGCACCTGAGCACCTCGATGTCGAGGGCCGTCAGCCCCTCGATGGTGCGCGCCGCCGTCTCGCGCGGCCAGACGTAGTCGTTGCCGACCAGGTACCACCGACGCAACCGGAGCTCGGTACGCAGCCAGCCCAACGAGGCCAGGATCTGGTCCCCCGGAACCTCACCGCTGCACAGGACGCCGTCACCGCTCTCACCGCCTTCGTAGGCCGCCGCATAGACGTACGGCGCACGACCCTGCACGACCCGGGCGATGGACTGCCGCAGGTTCGACAGGTGCCAGCCGGTGATCGCGTCGATCTCGCCGGCGGCCAGGAGGGCGCCGATGTGGCCGGCGACGACATCGGGGTCGCCGCCCGCATCGACGTGGACGTACCGGACGGAGCGGCCGGCCACACCTCCGGCGGCATCGATCTCGGCAGCGGCCAGCTCCGCCGCGGCGAGGCACTCGAGCCCGAAGATGCCGGCTGGGCCCTGGCGCGGCAGGACGAGGGCGACGCGGTAGTCCGAGGCAATCGGGCGAGGTCGGCCCCGTCCAGAAGCAGGCATTGCCATACTGGGAATGTGACTCTGCCTCCTTCCCACACCGTGTCGAACCGCGAAGAGCACCTGCTCGCGGTTCTGCGCGTGGCGGCCGAGGCGCAGTCGCGGCTCGAGCGTGCCTTGAGACCCCTCGATCTTACGGTAGACGGCTGGCGTGCGCTCATGACGATTCGGGCGACGCCCGGTGCCTCGATGGCTGAGGTCATCGAGGCGCTGGTCATCCCGGCGACGTCGGCCACCCGCGTCGTGGATGCACTGGTGGAACGGGGCGCCGTGTTCCGGATGCCTGCACCCGAGGATCGTCGACGCGTCACCCTGAGGCTCTCGGCCGAGGGACTGCGCCGGCTCCGACGGGCGCAGGACGCGATCCGCGCGATCGAGCCGTCGGACGTCGGGTCACCACTGCCCGACTGACGCACCCGACGGACCCACCCGACGGGCTCTGGACAGATCGAGCCAAGGGCCCCTACTATCCCAATATTCCCATTTGGGAATATCCCATGTGGGATCGTGTGCCGGAGGTGGCCGATGGCGACGTACGAGTTCCTCTGTCGGCGCGACGGCGTGATCACGGTGCGCCTGCCCCTCGGGCAGGCTCCTGCGTCGCTCACCTGTCCCGGGTGCGACGAGCCCGCGAGACGGCTGTTCAGCATTCCGCAGGTGCGGATCGGCGACTCCCGCGCCCGCCGAGTCATCGCCGCCACCGAGGCCACCGCCAGCGAGCCGGCAGTGGTCACAGCGCCGCACGGTCGGCGCCTCTCCCCCACCAGGAGGCCATCGGCCGACCCCCGGACGGCGATGTTGCCGTCGCCCTGACTGTGCCGGCCGGCTCAGCCTCGATCTCTGCAAAGGAGAACCATGGGAAACGTCGGGCTCCTGTACGTCGGCGCGATCCTGTTCATCAACGGCTGCGCCCTCCTCGGCTGGGTGCGGGGCAACGGCGCTGTCCCCCTGAACATCTTCGTCGGGCTGCTCCAGGTCATCACTCCCACCTATCTCATCTTCACGGCGAACGGCGACACGGACGTCATCTTCGGCGCCTCCGGCCTGTACCTGTTCGGCTTCACCTACCTGTACGTCGCGATGAACACGATCTGGGGCTTCGACGGGACCGGCCTGGGCTTCTTCTCCCTCTTCGTCGCGATCGCGGCGGTCGGGTATGCCGTGGTCAACGTCGTGGAGTACCAGGACTACGCCTTCGCCGTCATCTGGCTGCTGTGGGCGTACCTGTGGTGGCTGTTCTTCCAGCTGCTCGGTCGGGACCGCGAGGGCCTGACGGCCTGGACCGGCGCCGTCGCCGCCATCGAGGGCTGGTTCACCGCGGCCATCCCCGCCTTCCTGCTTCTCACCGGGTGGTGGGACGCACTACCGAATGCCGCCTGGGCGGCCATCGTCGCCGTCCTGAACATCGGCGGCCTCATCCTCGCCCGGGCCCGCCTCGGCTCCCGGGTCCCGGCCATGGTCTGACCCCTTCATCACACGTCCACCACCGCGGCGTCAGTCGCCGTCTCCACCGCAGAGGAGCACCTCGATGCCAGAGCTGATCTTTCCCCTCGACTCGACCAAGAAGTTCACCGAGCAGAAGTACGTCGGTCACAACCGTTGGCACCCCGAGGTGCCGGCCAACGTCCACGTCAAGCCGGGCGACTCGTTCCGGGTGCACTGCCGGGAGTGGTTCGACGGCGCGATCGTCAACGACGACTCCGCCGACGACATCCTCAACGCACCGCTGAAGACCGTCCACGTGCTCTCCGGCCCGGTGGCCGTCGAGGGCGCCCAGCCGGGCGACCTGCTGGTCGTCGACATCCTCGACGTGGGCCCGATCCCCCAGGAGGACAGCGGGCCCGCTCGCCGGCCAGGGCTGGGGCTACACCGGCATCTTCGCCACGCAGAACGGTGGCGGCTTCCTCACCGAGCAGTTCCCCGATGCCTACAAGGTCATCTGGGACTTCACCGGCGGCGTCGCCACCTCCCGGCACGTACCGGGCGTCTCGTTCGTCGGCATCGTCCACCCCGGCCTGATGGGCACCGCCCCGTCGGCCGAGCTGCTGGCCCGCTGGAACGCCCGCGAGGCCGCGCTCATCGCGACCGACCCCGACCGGGTGCCGCCGCTGGCGCTGCCGCCCGAGCCCGAGCACGCCCTCCTCGGCGCCCTCCCGGAGTCGGAGTACGCCCGCGTCGCCGGCGAGGCCGCCCGCACCGCGCCACCGCGCGAGAACGGCGGCAACCAGGACATCAAGAACTTCACCAAGGGCACGCGGGTCTTCTACCCGGTGTTCGTCGACGGCGCGAACCTCTCGATGGGCGACCTGCACTTCTCCCAGGGCGACGGCGAGATCACCTTCTGCGGCGCCATCGAGATGGGCGGGTTCATCGACCTGCGCGTCGACCTGATCAAGGGCGGCATGGACACCTACGGGGTCTCCGAGAACGCCATCTTCATGCCGGGCACGACCGACCCCCAGTTCAGCGAGTGGCTGGCCTTCTCCGGCACGTCGGTCACCCTCGACGGCGAGCAGCGCTACCTCGACTCGCACCTGTCCTACCAGCGGGCCTGCCTGCACGCGATCGACTACCTCACGAAGTTCGGCTACTCCCCCGAGCAGGCCTACATGATCCTCGGGCGCCGCGCCGATCGAGGGTCGGCTGTCCGGCGTCGTCGACATCCCGAACTCCTGCTCGACGGTCTACATCCCCACGGCGATCTTCGACTTCGACGTGCGGCCGTCGGCCGCCGGCCCGCACCAGGTCGACCCCGGCATGGGGGTGCCCCGGTCGTCCTTCTGACCGCGCGGCTCGGGTGCCGCACCCCGCCCTATCGGGTGCGGCACCCGGATCCCCTCAGGAGCGGCGCGTAGAGTTGCGACGCAGGTCACACTCAGCGCAGAGGAGTGAAACGAACGTGCGTCAGCGAGGCCCCGGCCCGGCACCGGCACCCGCCCCGGCCGACCCCGTGCGGGCGGCATCCGTGCGGGGCATCGCCGAGCAGCTGAGCACCCTGCGCGGGCCGCTGCTGCCGATCCTGCACGAGGTCGTGGCCACGCACGGCTACGTCACCGACGACGACGTCATGGTCGTCGCCGAGGTGCTCAACCTCTCGCGCGCCGACGTGCACGGCGTCGTGACCTTCTACCACGACCTGCGCCGCACTCCCCCGGCCGCGCACCGGGTGGCCCTGTGCCGTGGCGAGGCCTGCCAGTCGCGCGGAGCCGAGGGTCTGTTCGCCGCGGCCGCCGACCGGTGGGGCGGCCTCGCCCGGGGTCGAGGTGGCCGAGGTCTTCTGCCTGGGCCTGTGCGCGGTCGGCCCGTCGGGCACCGTCGACGGCACGCTGCACGCCGCGCTCTCGCCCGAACGGCTCGACGCGCTCACCGACAGGTGGGGCCGATGACGACCGTCTGGGTGCCCTGTGACGCCGCCGCCGTGGCGCTCGGTGCGGATGCCGTCGCCGACGCCATCGCTGCCGCCGGCATCACGGTGCGCCGCAACGGCTCCCGCGGGATGCTGTGGCTCGAGCCGCTCGTCGAGGTCGAGACCGAGCGCGGCCGGGTGGGCTACGCCAACCTCACCGAGGCCGAGGTGGGGCCGCTGCTCGACGGTGCCCTCGACGACACCGATCGCTGCATCGGCGTCGTCGACGAGCACGAGTGGCTCGCCCGGCAGCACCGCGTGTCGTTCGCCCGGGTCGGGGTCATCGAGCCCACCGACCTCGCCGCCTACCGCGAGCACGGCGGGCTGGCCGGGCTGCAGCGCGCGCTGTCGCTCCCGCCGGAGGACGTCGTCGCCGAGGTGACGGCCTCCGGACTGCGCGGCCGCGGCGGCGCAGGCTTCCCCGCCGGCATCAAGTGGGAGACGGTGCGCACGGCCACCGCCGACGTGAAGTTCGTCTGCTGCAACGCCGACGAGGGCGACAGCGGCACCTTCGCCGACCGGATGCTCATCGAGGGCGACCCCTTCACCCTCATCGAGGGGATGACGATCGCGGCCCTCGCGGTCGGCGCCACCGAGGGCTACGTCTACCTGCGCAGCGAGTACCCCCACGCCGTGCGCACGCTGCGCCGGGCCATCGACATCGCCTACGCCCACGGGGTGCTCGGCGAGTCGGTGCTCGGCAGCGGCCGGCGGTTCGACCTCGACGTGCGGGTGGGCGCCGGCGCCTACATCTGCGGCGAGGAGACCTCGATGCTCGAGTCGCTCGAGGGCAAGCGGGGCGAGGTGCGCGCCAAGCCGCCGATCCCGGCGCTCGAGGGGCTGTTCGGCCGCCCGACCGTCGTCAACAACGTGCTCACCCTGGGCGCGGTGCCGATGGTGCTCGCCGACGGCGGCGAGGCGTATGCCGCGCTGGGCACCGGGCGCTCGCGCGGCACCCAGGTGTTCCAGCTCGCCGGCAACGTCGCCCGCGGCGGCATCGTCGAGGCCGACTTCGGCGTCTCGCTCGGTGAGCTCGTCGAGGGCTTCGGCGGTGGCACGGCATCCGGGCGGCCGGTGAAGGCGGTGCAGGTGGGTGGGCCGCTCGGTGCCTACCTGCCGGCGTCGCGGTTCGACCTGCCGATGGACTACGAGGCGTTCGCGGATGCCGGGGCGATGGTCGGCCACGGCGGCGTGGTCGTGTGGGACGACACGATGGACGCCGCGGTGATGGCGCGCTTCGCGATGGAGTTCTGCGCCAAGGAGTCGTGCGGCAAGTGCACCCCGTGCCGCATCGGGTCGACGCGGGGGGTCGAGGTCATCGACCGGATCCGCGCGGCCTCCGACGACGGCGTGCGGCGCACCCAGCTCGTGCTGCTCGAGGACCTCTGCACGACGATGACCAAGGGCTCGCTGTGCGCGATGGGCGGGCTCACGCCGATGCCGGTGCGCAGCGCGCTCGAGCACTTCCCGGAGGACTTCGGCGTGGCGCGCGGCGACGGCCGCGAGGCCGCGCACGGCATCCCGGAGTCGGCGACCGTGACGACGGAAGGGGCCCGACCATGACGATCATCGACGAACCCGCCCTCGAGACACCCGACCGCGGCACGCCGCCGGTCCTCGGCGAGGCCACGGCGCACGTGACGGTCGACGGCATCGCCGTGATGGTGCCGGTCGGCACCTCGGTGATGCGGGCGGCATCCCTGGCGGGGGTGTCGGTGCCGAAGCTGTGCGCCACCGACTCGCTCAAGGCGTTCGGGTCGTGCCGGCTCTGCCTCGTCGAGGTCGAGGGGATGAAGGGCACGCCGGCGTCGTGCACCACCCCGTGCACCGACGGCATGGTCGTGTCGACCCGCACCGAGCAGGTGCAGCAGCTGCGCCGCGGCGTCATGGAGCTCTACCTCTCCGACCACCCCAGCGACTGCGCCGGGTGCGCGCGCGGCAACTGCGAGATGCAGCGCCTGGCCCACGACGTCGGGGCTGGCCGAGGTGCGCTACGGGCTGGGCGGCGCGTCGCACCTGGCCGAGACGCCCGACGAGTCGAACCCCTACTTCGCCTACGACCCGGCCGCCTGCATCGTCTGCTCGCGCTGCGTGCGGGCCTGCTCCGAGACCCAGGGCACCTTCGCGCTCACCGTGTCCGGGCGCGGCTTCGACTCGCGGATCACCCCCGGCGGCACCGACTTCCTCAGCTCGGAGTGCGTCTCGTGCGGCGCCTGCGTGCAGGCCTGCCCCACCGACGCCCTCACCGAGAAGTCGGTCGTCGAGCTCGGGATGCCGACCCGCTCGGTGGTCACGACGTGCGCCTACTGCGGCGTCGGCTGCTCGTTCAAGGCCGAGGTGCAGGGCTCGGGCGACGCCACCCGGGTGGTGCGGATGGTGCCGTGGAAGGACGGCGGCGCCAACGAGGGCCACTCGTGCGTCAAGGGCCGCTTCGCCTACGGCTACGCCTCGCACCGCGACCGGCAGATGTCGCCGATGGTGCGCGACTCGATCGACGACGAGTGGCGCGAGGTCTCGTGGGAGCGAGGCCATCGAGCGGGTCGCCACCGGCTTCCTCGGCCTGCGCGAGAAGTACGGCGTCGGGGCGATCGGCGGCATCTCGTCGTCGCGGTGCACCAACGAGGAGGTCTACGTCGTCCAGAAGATGGTGCGGGCGGCGTTCGGCAACAACAACATCGACACCTGTGCGCGGGTCTGCCACTCCCCCACCGGCTACGGCCTGAACCACGCGTTCGGCACGTCGGCCGGCACCCAGGACTTCGCGTCGGTCGAGCAGGCCGACGTCATGCTCGTCATCGGCGCCAACCCCACCGACGCCCACCCGGTGTTCGCGTCGCGGATGAAGCGCCGGATGCGGGCGGGCGCGAAGGTGATCGTGGCCGACCCGCGGCGCATCGACCTGGTGCGCTCGCCGCACGTCGAGGCGGCCTTCCACCTGCCGGTGCGGCCCGGCACCAACGTCGCCTTCGTCAACGCGATGTGCCACGTCATCGTCACCGAGGGGCTGTGGGACGAGGAGTTCGTGCGCTCGCGCTGCGAGGACGCCGACACCTACCTCGAGTTCATCGCCCGTCCCGAGCACTCGCCCGAGGCGACGGAGCGCGAGACCGGCATCCCGGCATCCGAACTGCGTTCTGCCGCACGGCTGTACGCGGCAGGCCCCAACTCGGCGATCTACTACGGCCTCGGGGTCACCGAGCACAGCCAGGGCTCGACGATGGTCATGGGCATGGCCAACCTCGCGATGCTCACCGGCAACCTCGGCCGCGAGGGCGTGGGGGTGAACCCGCTGCGCGGGCAGAACAACGTGCAGGGGTCGTGCGACATGGGGTCGTTCCCGCACGAGCTGCCCGGCTACCGGCACGTGTCGCGGCCCGAGGTGCGCGACATCTACGAGTCGCTGTGGGGCGTGACGATCCAGGCCGAGCCGGGGCTGCGCATCCCCAACATGTTCGACGCCGCCATCGGCGGGTCGTTCAAGGGCCTCTACGTG
The DNA here is from genome assembly GCA_963806295.1 of uncultured Actinomycetota bacterium. Classification (GTDB taxonomy): domain Bacteria; phylum Actinomycetota; class Actinomycetes; order Actinomycetales; family Dermatophilaceae; genus Fodinibacter. The sequence goes on from CAWDXP010000020.1 coordinate 159,237, forward strand.
CAGGGCGAGGACATCGCGCAGAGCGACCCCAACACCGCAGCACGTCGAGGCGGCGCTGCGCTCGATGGAGCTCGTCGTGGTGCACGACCTGTTCCTCAACGAGACCGCGCGGTTCGCGCACGTCTTCCTGCCGGGCGCCTCGTTCCTCGAGAAGGACGGCACCTTCACCAACGCCGAGCGCCGCATCAACCGGGTGCGGCCCGTGATGCCGTCGCGGGTGGGCAAGGACGAGTGGCAGGTGGTCTGCGACATCGCCACCGCGATGGGCTACCCGATGTCGTATGCCGCGCCGAGCCAGATCATGGACGAGATCGCCGCCACCACACCGACATTCGCCGGGGTCTCGTTCGCGAGGCTCGACGCCGAGGGCTCGATGCAGTGGCCGGTCACCGAGGCCGCCCCGCACGGCACGCCGACGATGCACGTCGGGTCGTTCGTGCGCGGCCTCGGCCAGCTCACCACGACGGTCTACGTGCCGACCACCGAGCGGGCCAACCGGCGCTACCCGCTGGTGCTCACCACCGGGCGCATCCTGTCGCAGTACAACGTCGGCGCGCAGACCCGGCGCACCCCCAACTCGACGTGGCACCCCGAGGACGTCCTCGAGATCCACCCCGCCGATGCCGAGCTGCGCGGCATCACGTCGGGCGACGTCGTCGAGCTGTCGTCGCGGGTGGGCACGACGCGGCTCACCGCGGTGGTGTCCGAGCGGATGCCGGCCGGCGTCGTCTACACGACGTTCCACCACCCGGTGACCGGCGCCAACGTCGTGACGACCGAGAACTCCGACTGGGCCACGAACTGCCCCGAGTACAAGGTGACCGCCGTGCAGGTCGAGGTGGTCACCGAGGCGGCGCGGGCCGACGCCAGGGCCGCGGCGGCGCTGCCCCGATGAGCGGCTCGACCGGCCACGGGGAGCCGCCGGTCGTGCGGCTCGGCCACGACCTGGTGCGCAACTTCGAGGCGCTGCCGCCCGACCAGGCCGCGGTCGAGATCGCCACGCACATCCGCAAGTTCTGGGAGCCGCGGATGCGCCAGGAGCTGCTCGCCCGCATCCGCTGGGGCGACACCACCCTGCACCCGCTGCTGGTGGCGCGCCGCCGGCGACCTCCTCGACGGCGACGTCGACCGGGCGGAGGTCAAGGAGCCCTCGGGCGGCTGACCGTCGCAGGCGAGGCATCCCTCACAGGATCGCGCCGGCCTCCCGACGCCACGCTTGACTGGTGCCGGGCGCTGTCGCGCCGGGCGGCAGGCCGGGCACCGGAGGTACCACCATGGCGGCCATCGAGGTCACCGGTCTGCGCAAGGTCTACGGGGGCGTCGCAGCGGTCGACGGGCTCGACCTGACCGTCGGCGAGGGCGAGGTCGTCGCGCTGCTCGGGCCCAACGGGGCGGGCAAGACCACGACCGTGGAGATCCTCGAGGGCTACCGCTCCCGCGACGCCGGGACGGTGTCGGTGCTGGGGCACGACCCGCAGTCCGGCGGCCGGGCCTTCCGCGACCGCATCGGGATCGTGCTGCAGGAGGCCGGTTTCGAGGACAACTTCACCCCGCGCGAGCTGATCCGGCTGCACGCCGGCTACTACTCGCACCCCCGCCCGGTGGCCGAGGTCATCACCCTCACCGGCCTCGACGAGAAGGCCGACGCCCGGGTGAGCACGCTGTCCGGCGGCCAGCGGCGCCGCCTCGACCTCGCGCTCGGCATCGTCGGGGACCCCGACCTGCTCTTCCTCGACGAGCCCACGACCGGCTTCGACCCCTCGGCGCGCCGCCGCGCCTGGGACCTCGTCGAGAGCCTGCGCGCGCTCGGGGCCACGATCCTGCTCACGACCCACTACCTCGACGAGGCCGAGCACCTCGCCGACCGGGTCGTCGTCATCGACCACGGCCGGGTCGTCGCCGCACGGCACGCCCGAGGAGCTCGCCGCGACCGCCGGGGCGGCCACCGTCATCTCGTTCCGGATGCCGGCCGGCCTGGACGGCACCGACCTGCCCACCCTGGGCAGCGACCGGCGGATCGCCGGCAGCGTCGTCGAGGTGCGCACCGAGACACCGACGGCGGACGTCGCCACGATCGCGACCTGGGCGATGGAGCGCGGCGTGGAGCTCGACGCCCTCACCCTGGCGCGCCCCAGCCTCGAGGACGTCTACCTCGACCTCGTCGGCGAGCAGGCGCTCGACACCGGGGCCGAGGCGGACCTGTGATGACCGCGGTGGCGAGCACCCGGCATCCGGCCGTCGGCCCGGGGCTCGGACCCGCTCCGGCTGTGGCGCCAGACCCGCCACGAGCTCGTCGCCCTGCGCCGCACCCCCATCACGCTCATCCTCAGCATCGGCCTGCCCCTGCTGTTCTTCGTGCTCCTGTCCGCCCTCTTCGGCAACGAGCTCGTCGCCGAGGGCGGCGTGCGGATGGTGCAGTTCCTGGCGCCGGGCATGGCCTCGTTCGGGGTCGTCATGGCGACCTTCACGTTCCTCGCCGTGGGCCTGGCGGAGGCGCGCGCGACCGAGGTGGTCAAGCGCCAGTCGGGCACCCCGGCGCCGCGCTGGCTGCTCATCGCGGGGCGGGTGGGCGCCGCCCTCCTGCTCGGGCTGGTCTCGACGGGCCTCGTGCTCGGCGCCGGGGTCGCGTTCTACGACCTGCAGGTGCCCAGCCGGTCGATCCTCGCGATCGTCGTCACCCTCCTGATCGCCTCGGCCTGCTTCAGCGCGCTGGGGCTCGCGCTGGCGATGGCCCTGCCGTCGATGCAGCTGACCGTCGCGGTGAGCAACGGCATCGTCATCCCGCTCGCGTTCATCTCCGACATGTTCATGATGAGCGGGCAGATGCCGGACTGGCTCGCCACGATCGGCTGGCTGTTCCCGCTCAAGCACCTGACGGCCATCTTCGGTGACGCCCTCAACCCCTACCTGAGCGGGTCCGGCTTCGAGCTCGACCACCTCGCGGTCCTCGCCCTCTGGGGGCTGGCCGGGGCCGTGGTGGCGACCGTGCAGCTGGGCCGGGACCGCGACCGGGACGCCTCCCGCACGAGCGACCAGCGGGCGACCCGGGCGCGGGCCCGCCGGCGGCTGGCCGACTCCGCGACCCGCCGGACCAGCACCCCGTCGACCGGTCGCGCTCGTCATCGACCAGGTGCGCCACGCGCAGTCGGTGCTGTGGCGCAACGCCTCGGCGGTGTTCTTCGCCGTCGCCTTCCCGGTGCTGCTCGTCGCGATCATCCCGGCCGTCAACGGTGGCGGCGACCTGCTCATGGAGGACGGCCAGTCGCTGGGCGTCTTCTACGCGGGGGCCATGGCGATCTACGGGGCCGCCGTGACGGCCTACGTCAACATGCCGCAGGGCGTCGCCGAGGCGCGCGACCGCGGGGTGCTCAAGCGCACCGGGGGCACACCGCTGCCCGCCGGCACGCTGGTGGTGGGCCGGGTCGTCGGGGCGCTGGCCGTCGCCCTGCTCACCGGGGTGGTGATCGTCGTGCTCGCCGCGTTGGCGTTCCGCCCGGCGTGGCCGCCCGGGTTGCCCGCTGCCGCACTGGTGCTCACGGTCGCCGCGGTCTGCTTCGCCGTCGTGGGCCTGGCCGTGATGACGTTCGTGCACTCGGCGCAGGCGCTCACCGGCGTCACGCTCGGCACGCTGCTGCCGCTGGCCTTCATCTCCGACATCTTCATCGTCGGCGCGAGCTTCCCGCCGGTGCTGGACGCGGTGTCGTGGTTCTTCCCGCTGCGCCACGCCTCCGCGGCGATGAACGAGGCCCTCGCCCCCGGGGCGGCAGCCGGCCTGCCCGTCGCGCACCTGGCCGTGCTGCTGGCCTGGACCCTGGCCGGTGCCGTCGTGCTGCGGTGGCGCTTCCGGTGGGAGCCGGCCGGGCCGGCCGCCAGACGAACGTGAGCGCCTGCGCTTGACAACCTACAACCATCTGGTTGTATGTTTGACCCGTGATCGAGAGCAGCGAGGACCGGGCGGACGCCCTGTTCCACGCGCTCTCCGACCGCACCCGGCGCGACATCCTGCGTCGCGTGCTGGCCGGTGAGCACTCGGTCACCGCCCTGGCGGCGAGCTACGACATGAGCTTCGCCGCCGTCCAGAAACACGTCGCCGTGCTCGAGAGGGCCGGCCTGCTGAGCAAGCGGCGGTCCGGCCGCGAGCAGCTGGCCAGCGGCGACGTGGAGGCGGTCCGGTCCGTCGCCTCGATGCTCGACGAGCTCGAGAGCGTGTGGCGGGGGCGGGTCGCCCGAATCGACGCACTACTACTTCCCAAGGAGAGCTGACATGCCCGTCACCGACATCACCAAGGACGTCGAGAACCGCACCCTCACCATCACCGCCGAGTTCGCCGCGCCGGTCGAGCGCGTCTGGGCGCTCTACGAGGACGCCCGCCAGCTCGAGCAGGTCTGGGGCCCGCCCGAGTACCCGGCGACCTTCGTCGACCACGAGCTGCGCCCCGGCGCCCGCGTCGACCTACTACATGACCTCGCCCGAGGGCGAGAAGTTCGCGGGCTACTGGGACATCACCGAGGTCGAGGAGCCGCGACCGGTTCACCTTCCGCGACGGCTTCGCCGACGAGGACCTCACCCCCAACCCCGACCTGCCGGTCGTCGCAGAACGTCTACACGTTCGAGGCGATCGACGGCAGGCACCCGGGCGGTCTTCACGAGCATCTACGAGTCGGCCGAGGACCTCCAGACGGTGCTCGACATGGGGATGGAGGAGGGCGCCCGGTCGGCGATCAACCAGATCGACGGCTTCCTCGCCAACTCCACCCAGGACGCCTGAGCGACAACCGCTTCCGGCGACCCCCTAGGCCGGGTCGCCGGCCGGCGGCGATGAGTTCGGCGACCCCCCGGATGCCGGCCGCCCGGGTGAAGTCCTCGATGGCACCCCTCGAGCGCTGACCGAGGCCGAGCCCCGGCCTCGGTCAGTGCCTTCTCTCGTAGCCGGCCAGCCGCAGCTCGGCGGTGGCAGCCGTGGACCCGCGCTTGGCGCCCACTGTTACGACGTTGTAGAACAGGGTTGGGGAACCTCACACCGCCGTGGAAAGGACCGCCGTGCTGCAGTCCCGCATCGTGCTCGACCCCGCCTTCCGCGTCGGGGAGGTCGACCGACGCCTCTTCGGGTCGTTCGTCGAGCACATGGGTCGGTGCGTCTACACCGGCATCCACGAGCCCGGCCACCCCACCGCCGACGAGCACGGGTTCCGTGGCGACGTCGCCGCGCTGACCCGCGAGGCCGGCGTCACCCTGGTGCGCTACCCCGGGGGCAACTTCGTCTCCGGCTATCGCTGGGAGGACGGCGTCGGGCCGGTCGAGGACCGACCCGCCCGCATCGACCTGGCCTGGCGCAGCATCGAGAGCAACGCCGTCGGCCTCAACGAGTTCATGGGCTGGGCCCACCGCACCGGTGTGGAGCCGATGATGGTGGTGAATCTGGGGACGCGGGGGGTACGTGAGGCGTGTGACCTGCTGGAGTACGCGAACCAGGCCGGGGGGACGGCCTTGAGCGACCTGCGCGCGCAGCACGGTCACCGCGACCCGCACGGCATCCGGTTGTGGTGCCTGGGCAACGAGCTCGACGGCCCCTGGCAGATCGGGCACAAGACGGCGCACGAGTACGGCCGCCTCGCGGTCGAGACGGCCAAGGCGATGCGTCAGGTCGACCCCGGCATCGAGCTCGTGGCCTGCGGCAGCTCCAACAGCTCGATGCCCACGTTCGGCGCGTGGGAGGAGACCGTGCTCGACCACACCTACGACGCCGTCGACCACCTCAGCCTGCACGCCTACTACGAGGAGCGCGACGGCGACCTCGCGAGCTTCCTGGCCTCGTCGGTCGACATGGACCACTTCATCCGGTCGGTCATCGCGACCGCCGACCACGTGGGCGCCAAGCGCCGCAGCCGCAAGCAGATCACCCTGTCGTTCGACGAGTGGAACGTCTGGTACCAGCACGAGTTCGCCGGGCACACCAACCTCGAGCTCCAGCAGACGCCGCACCTCATCGAGGACACCTTCTCCGTCGCGGATGCCGTGGCGGTCGGCGGCTTCCTCAACGCCTTCCTGCGCCACGCCGACCGCGTCAAGATCGCCTGCCAGGCCCAGCTCGTCAACGTCATCGGCCTCGTGCAGACCCAGGAGGGGGGCCCCGCCTGGCGGCAGACGATCTTCCACCCGTTCGCGCAGACCGCCCGGCTCGCTCGGGGCACCTCGTTGCGCGTGGAGCCCTCGGGCGCCTCGCACGAGACCGCCCTGCACGGGCTGGTCGACACCGTCGACGCCGGCGCCACGTGGGACCAGGAGACCGGCGACATCGCGGTCTTCCTCGTCAACCGGCACCCGAGCGAGCCGGTGGCGGTCAGCATCGACGCGCGGGGCTTCCCGGGCCTGCAGGTCACCGAGTGCCTCCGCCTCGAGGACGACGACCCCCGCCGCACCAACACCGCAGCAGACCCCACAGCCGTGCAGCCCCGGCCCGACCTCGGCGTCCGCGCCGACGGCGGGTGCGTCGCGCTGCGGCTGAGCCCGGCGTCGTGGACCGCCGTCGCTCTCACCTCTGACCCCTGAGCCGCCGGCCACCCGGCTCCGCTCCCTCGCCACACCCCTGCGCACACCGCGTGCCCGCCTGACGGTGTACTCCGTCAGGCCCTGACGGGTTGCCTCGAGTCCGGCACCGGCATCGCCGGTGCCGGGTCGGGGCGCCGGGCCTGCAACAGGCGGCGCGCGGGGCGCTCGACCAGGGTGTGCACGGCCCACGCGATGCCGGCCAGGGTGACCACGAGCCCGGCGACGACCAGGGCGCCGGCCCACCACGACCCCTGCGCCCACACCCTCAGCGAGTGCACGAACGGCTGCACCAGCAGGTGGGTCATGTACAGCGCGTACGACGCCTCGCCCGCGACGACGACGAGGGGCTGGGACAGGGCGGTGGTGAGCCAGCCGCTCGACGCGGCGAGCGCGGCGACCCCGAGGCCGAGCGCGGGGGCCGCCCAGTAGTGGCCGGCCGAGGCGGCCGGCACCAGCGCGAGCACCGACGAGGGTCGCCGGCAGCACCAGCACGAGCCGGCCCAGCCTGGCGCCGCCGCGCACCCAGGCCAGGCAGAGCAGCATCCCGCCGACGAACTCGCCGAGGATCCGCACGTAGAACATGTGCTCGAGGTTGCCGTTGGGCAGGGCCATCGTGGCGAACACCGCCAGCATCGCGGCGTACGACGCCCCCGCCAGGAGCAGGGCCGGGCCGGCGCGGCGCACCCGCACGGCCGCCACGAAGAGCAGCGGCGCGAGCAGGTAGGCGAACCACTCCGAGCTGATCGACCAGGCCGGGGCGTTGAAGCTGGGCCGGTCGTTGAACCACGTGTGCACCATCGCGAGGTTCTCGACGTACGCCTGCACCGTGCGCCGGTGGCCGTCGGCTCCGACGCCGAGGGTGCCCACCAGGGCCGCGATGGCGAGATCGAGGTTCAGGGTCAGCGCGTGCACCGGCCAGACCCGCGCGAACCGGTTGCGCACGAAGTCGCGGCTCCCCCGCCACGAGAACGAGCCGAGCTTGTCGGCGTAGGTGTAGGCCAGCACGAACCCGCTCAGCGGGAAGAACAGGTCGACCCCGAGGTAGCCGGCGCGCATGAACGTGTCGAGCGGCGACAGGCTCGGCACCAGGGCGAGCAGGTCGTCGCGGTAGTGGAAGAGCACGACCCACACGGCCGCCACGGCGCGCAGGCCGGTGAGCGCGGGCAGCGAGGGCCGCCGGGTGGTTGACGTCATCCGTTCCACGCTGCCAAAGCGCCTCGAGGTGGCCAAATCACGCCGCCGCGATCGTCGCCGTCGCCCGGGCGCGGCACCGGGCCACGTCGTCGCAGGTCAGGGGGTGGATGCCGTGCGGTCACCCGGGCCACATTCCCCACCGCCCGTGCGACAAACCTCACGACCGCCCGTGGACCAGCTCCTCCGCGAAGCGTGGGGCGAGCTGTCGGCGCTGCACGTCGAGGTCGCCCTCGGCGGCGCGGACGCGGCCCGGGCCCACCCACGGGTCAGCACCACGGGCTGCCGCAGTGCCGCGACGCGCGTGGCCGTGGGGGCATGGGTGGGGCCGACCCACTCCCCCCGGGGGCCGTGCACCAGCCGATCTCGCTACTCGTTCCCGCCCACCCCGCGCTACCATCGTCGGTTCGCCAGTATGGACACTCCCCAGCACCCGAGAGGCGGATCCGCCGTGCCCGCGCCGACCGCCGACCCCGCATCGACCACCAACCCCACGTCTCCTGACGAAGTGCTCGCCCGCGAGCAGGCCCACCTCGAGCACGCCCGCGCCGAGCTGCGCCGGATGCGCGAGAGCACCGACCGGCTCGACGCCGCCAGGGCCACCGACGCGTGGACCAGCGAGCTGCTCGGTCGCGTGCTGGCGCGCCGGGTCGCCGCGCTGCAGGACGACCCGCGCACCACCTTGTTCTTCGGCCGGATCGACACCCGCACCGACCACGGTGCCGAGACCTTCCACATCGGGCGCCGGCACGTGTCGGACGACCGCGGCGACCCGGTCGTCGTCGACTGGCGCGCGCCCATCTCCACCGCGTTCTACCGCGCCTCCCCCACCGACCCGATGGGCGTGCAGCTGCGCCGCCGCTTCGGCGTCGACCGGGGCCGCCTCACGGCGTACGAGGACGAGCGGCTCACCGCCGGCGACGCGACCGCACCCAGCGGCATCCTCGCCGCCGAGATCGAGCGCCCGCGCAGCGGCCCGATGCGCGACATCGTGTCGACCATCCAGCCCGAGCAGGACGAGATCGTCCGCAGCGACATCGGCACCAGCATCTGCGTGCAGGGCGCCCCCGGCACCGGCAAGACCGCCGTCGGCCTGCACCGCGCCGCGTGGCTGCTCTACTCCTTCCGCGCCCAGCTCGACCGCTCGGGCGTGCTGGTCGTCGGCCCGAACCGCGCCTTCCTCGACCACATCGGCGCCGTGCTCCCCTCCCTGGGTGAGGCCCGGGTCGGCCACGCCACGATCGACACCCTGCTCGAGCACGGCCGGGTGCGGGCCCAGGACCCCACCGAGGTGGCGATGCTCAAGGGCGACGCGCGACTGGCCGAGGTGCTGCACCGCGCCGTCTGGGCGCACGTCGGCCGCGCCGACGAGGCCCTGGTGGTCCCCCGCGGCTCACGCCGCTGGCGGGTGCCGGCCTACGAGATCCAGGACGAGCTCGACGCACTGGTCGCCCGGGGCGTGCGCTACTCGGCCGCGCGTGACCTGCTCCCGCAGCGCCTGGCGCACCACGTGCTGCTCCAGCTCGAGCGCTCCGGCGACGCCCCCGACGACCGGGTGCAGGACTCCGTGGCCCGGTCGGCACCGGTGTCGGCCTACGTGCGCCGCCTCTGGCCGGCGCTCGACCCGGCCGCCGTGCTCTTCCGGCTCTTCTCGGATGCCGTGACGCTCACCGCCGCGGCGGACGGCATCCTCACCGCCGACGAGCAGCGAATGCTGCTGTGGGAGAGGCCTCCTCGCACCAAGGGTGCGGCCCGCTGGTCACGGGCCGACATGGCGCTGCTCGACGAGGTGGCCGACCTGCTCGACCGCACCCCCAGCCTGGGGCACGTGGTGCTCGACGAGGCGCAGGACCTCTCCCCCATGCAGCTGCGGGCCGTGGGCCGACGGGCGTCGACCGGATCGCTCACCGTGCTCGGCGACATCGCCCAGGGCACCACCCCGTGGGCCACCGAGTCGTGGCACGACGCCATGGGCCACCTCGCGCGGCCGGACCACGAGCTGGTCGTGCTCGACCGCGGCTTCCGGGTGCCGGGGCTGGTCATCGACTTCGCCGCCCGGCTGCTGCCGCACATGGCCCCCGGCCTGGGGGCGCCGCACTCGGTGCGCGACAACCCCGGCCGGCTCACCGTGGTGCCCACCGCGATGGATGGGCGGGCCGCCGCGGTGACCGATGCGGTGCGTGACGCGCTCGGCCGCCCCGGGTCGGTCGGCGTCATCGCCGCGGATGCCGGGATCGCCGGGTTGAGCGCCGACCTCACCACCGCGGGGGTGCCCCACGGCCGGCTCGACGCGGAGCACGGCGACGACGAGGACCGGCAGGTCGAGCTGGTGCCGGCGAGCATCGCCAAGGGCCTGGAGTTCGACCGGGTGGTGGTCGTCGAGCCGGCGGCCATCGCCGCCGCCGAGCCCGACGAGCGCACCGGGCTGAGGCGGCTCTACGTCGTGCTCACCCGTGCGGTCAGCGAGCTGACCGTGGTGCACGCCGAGCCGCTGCCGGAACCCCTGCGCGACTGAGGCCGGACGCCGGCAGTGGCCCGGTGCGCCTCGAGCTCAGCCGGCATCCTCGAGGGGCTCGGTGGGGGCGGCCGAGGCGGCGAGGCCGCGCACGAGGACGTCGACCAGGTGCGGCACCTCAGCGGAGTCGACCTGCATGGTGCCGACGCACGTGCCGCCCCGCCAGATCGACATCACGACCACGCCGCGCTCCGGATGCCACGAGACCCGCATGGCTCTCGCTCCCCCGCGGGCATCGAGCACGACCTCGCCACGCAGCGGGATCGGGGACACCTCAGGCATCCCTCATCATGGCCCGAGCTCTCGGTGACGCGCCAGACCTCAGGTCTGCACGACGTCCTGCACGACCTCGTTGCGCCGGAGGAACCAGGGTTTGAAGGGCGGGTCGAACCGGGCCAGCCGAGGCGCCCCGATGGCCACCAACCCGGCGGCGGCCACGGCATCCAGCAGCTCGGTGAGGTGGCGCTCGTAGGAGGACTGCGTCCAGCGGCCGGAGTAGCGCACGGCGGCGGCCAGCCGCTCGGGCACCTCGCGCACCCGGACCAGCGGGTCGGCGGGCACCGGCGCGGTCTCGAGCGTCATCGAGGCGGGCAGCACGAAGGCGACGACGTAGCCACCTCCGGCGGTCTCCGCCTGGATCACCGGCGCGGTCATCGCGACCTTCTCCGATGCCGCCTCCTGCAGCACCGGCGACGTCATCGCCACCGACTGCTGCGAGGTGTTGTGGCCGGTGATGTAGCGGAACAGCGCGCGGAAGGCGCGGTTGCCGGCATCCTCGAACGAGCCCTCGACCTCGACCTCCGCCACGACGTGTGCCGGGTAGCGGCGCAGCTCGAAGCCGTCGTGCTGCTCGAGGACGTCGTACGGCTGCTGCTCGGTCACCCCACCGACGCTACGCCGGGGTGCGGTGGCTCCGGAGGGCGGCCGGTCAGAAGTTGATCATGTGGCCGACGATGCCCTCGACGGCCTCCTTGACCGCCTCGGACAGCGTCGGGTGGGCGAAGACGTTGCGGGCGACCTCGTCGGCGGTGAGGTCCCACTTCTGCGCCAGGGTGAGCACCGGCAGCAGCTCGGTGACGTCGGGGCCGATCATGTGCGCACCGAGGATCTCGTTGTGCGTCGCGTCGGCGACGACCTTGACGAAGCCCACGGCATCGCCGAGGCCCATCGCCTTGCCGTTGGCGGTGAACGGGAACGTCGCGGTCTTGACGTCGTAGCCCTTCTCCTTGGCCTGTGCCTCGGAGTAGCCGAACGAGCCGATCTGCGGGTGGCAGTAGGTGGCGCGCGGCACGAAGTCGTAGTCGACCGGCATCGTGTCGGCGCCGGCGAGGGTCTCGGCCGCGACGATGCCCTGGGCCTCGGCGACGTGGGCGAGCATCAGCTTGGCGGTGCAGTCGCCGATCGCGTAGACGTTGGGGACGTTGGTGCGGCAGTACTCGTCGATCGCGACGGCGCCGCGGTCGGTGAGCGCGACGCCCGCGGCGTCGAGCCCGTAGCCCTCGGTGCGCGGCGCGAAGCCGATGGCCGACATGAACTTGTCGGCCTCGAGCACCTGCTGGTCGCCACCGGCGGCCGGGCGAGACCGTGACCCGCACGCCCGAGCCGGTGTCCTCGACGCCCTCGACCTTGGTGCTCAGCAGCACCTTCACGCCGAGCTTCTTGTAGTGCTTGGCGAGCTCCTTGGAGATGTCGGCGTCCTCGGTGGGCACCATCCGGTCGAGGAACTCGACGATCGTGACGTCGACGCCGAAGTTCTTCATGACGTAGGCGAACTCGACGCCGATGGCGCCCGAGCCGGCGATGATGATCGAGCCCGGCAGGTTCTCGTCGAGGATCTGCTCCTCGTAGGTGACGACGTTCTGCGAGACGGTGACGCCGGGCAGCATCCGGGTGACGGCACCGGCGGCGATGATCAGGTGGTCGAAGGTGAGCTGGCGGGTCGAGCCGTCGTTGAGCGCGACGTCCATCGAGGTGGCGCCGGTGAGGGTGCCCCAGCCGTCGACCTCCTCGATCTTGTTCTTCTTCATCAGGAAGTGCACGCCGCGCACGATGCCGTCGGACACCTGGCGGGAGCGCTTGAAGGTGGGCCCGTAGCCCATCGTGGCGTCGCCCTCGATGCCGTACTTCGCCTTGTCGTGGGTGAGCAGGTGCGAGATCTCGGCGCTCTTGATCAGGGCCTTGCTCGGGATGCAGCCGACGTTGAGGCAGACCCCGCCCCAGTACTTCTTCTCGACGACCGCGACCTTCTTGCCCAGCTGTGACGCGCGGATCGCCGCGACGTAACCACCGGGACCAGCACCGAGCACCACGACGTCGAAGTCAGCCATGCCGTCAGCCTATCCGGCGGCGGGGGTCCTCTCGCGCGCCAGTCCGAGGCCGTGCCGGGTGCGTGCCGCCGCCCGGCTGCCGCCCAGCCGTCGGGCGTCGCGCACGGTCAGCAGACCGGCGAGCAGTGCGACCGGCCCGCCGTAGGCGATGACGGTGAGCGGCCGGGATGCGCTCCCAGCCGTCGAACCAGGACAGCGCGGCGAGCGCCAGGGCGGCGGCGGTCAGCCCGACCACCGTGGCGGCGAGCAGCGGTCGAGCACCCCACAGCTGCAGCGCTCCCCCGGCCACGACCCCGAGCGCCATGCCGAGCACCAGCACCAGGGGCAGCAGCAGCACGAAGTACAGCACCGACCCACCGAGGTAGGGGTCGACACCCCCGACGACCGACAGGCCACCGAGTCGGGCCGCGGCCGAGGCCGCCGTCGCGAGCGTCACGAAGAGCAGCACGTGCGCCACCATCACCCGCAGCGGCCAGCGCCACAGTGCTGCCATCGGCGACATGCGACCTCCCCGTGAACTCACTCCCACGCCGAGTCTGACAGCCATGGACCTCGGGCGCACGCACCTGATGTTGGTGGGCGCGTCAGCGCAGGGTGCGCAGGGTCTCGTGCACGGCGCGGGCCACCGGCGCGGCCGTTCGCGCGCCGGGACCACCCTGTGCCACCACGACCGAGACGACCCACTTCGGCGCGTTGGCCGGGGCGTACGACACGAACCACGAGGTGTCGCGCTTCCCCACCACCTCGGCGGTGCCGGTCTTGCCCGCGACCGGCCAGCCCGGCATCGTGCGGAACAGGTCGCGCACGCTGCCGGCGGCCACGGCATTGCGCAGTGCGTCCTTCAGGTAGGCGTCGACCCGGGGCGAGAGCGGTGCCCGGCGGGTCGGCCCGGCAGCCACCGGCTCGTCCCGGCCGGTCGCCGGGTCGACGAGGGAGGACCCCACGCGCGGGGTGAGCACGGTGCCGCCGTTGGCGATCGCGGCGTACATCACGGCGGCCTGCAGGGGCGTGGCCGCGACGTCGCCCTGCCCGATCGAGAAGTTGGCGGCGTCACCGGGGCGCAACAGGTAGCCGCTGCGGCAGTTCTCGACGGCGACCTGCTGGTAGTAGGCGGCCTGCTTCCGGTCGGCGACGTCGGGGTAGCCGGTGCGGGCCCGCCGGCACGACTCACCCTTGCGTCGCCTCCCAGGCGGCCTTCTTCCACGCCCGGTCGGGGATGCGCCCGCTCGCCTCCCCGGGCAGGTCGATGCCCGTGCGGGCCCCGAGGCCCAGCCCCGTGGCGGTGGCGACGAAGGGGTCGCGAGCGTCGTCCTTCGCGGCGAAGCCGCCCTGGGCACGCCACGAGTCGTAGGCGACCTTGTAGAACACGGTGTCGCACGAGATCTCGATGGCCTTGCGGAAGCTGATCAGCCCGCGCCCGGAGGTCTCGTGGTTGTTGAAGACCCGGTTGCCGATGCGGTACTTCGCCGGGCAGTCGTAGGTGCCGTTCAGCGAGTTGCCGGCCCGCACCGCGGCGATCACCGACGCCGGCTTCATCGTGCTCGCCGGCGCCAGCTCGACGCCGATCGCGCGGGACAGCAACGGCGTGTTCGCGGATGCCGCGGTGAGCCCCGCGTAGTCGGCCTGCGAGATGCCCCCGGTCCAGATGTTCGGGTCGTATGCCGGGGCGCTCGCCAGCGCCGCCACCGCGCCCGAGCGCGGGTCGAGCACGACGACGGCACCCGAGTCGGCCGCCCAGCCGCGGTGGCGGGCGGCGGCCATCTGGGTCGCGAGGGCCTTCTCGGCGGCCGCCTGGACCCGCACGTCGAGCGAGGTGACCAGGTCGCGGCCGGGGACCGGCTCGGTGCGCGAGACCACCCCGGTGACCAGCCCGCGCGCGTCGACCGAGACCACGGTGCGGCCGGGCACGCCCCGCAGCACCGCGTCGTACTGCTGCTCGAGCCCCGAGCGGCCCACGAGGTCGTCGGCCACGAGGCCCCGCGCGTCGCCGACCTCGTCGGAGCGCACCTGGCCGAGGTAGCCCAGCACCTGGGCGGCCGAGATGCCCAGCGGCCGGGGGTAGGAGCGCACCGGCCGCGACTCCACGGCCACGCCGGGGAAGCGGTCGGGCTGCTCGACGAGCGAGAGCGCCCGCGTCGGGTCGACGCCCTCGGCGAGCGGCACCGGCACCTGCGGCGAGCCGGCCCAGCAGGCCGGGGCCGCCGGGGCGCCCGCTTCGCCGCACAGCCAGGTGCGGCCGAGCAGCGGGTCGGCCGGCACGCCGAGCACCGAGGCGATGTCGCGCACCACGGCGGCGCCCCGGTCGCCGCTGTCGGCGAGCACCCGGCGCTCGATGGTGACCACCGTGCTCGCCCGGTTGTCGGCGAGCACCTGCCCGTGCGCGTCGAGGATGCGGCCACGCAGAGCCGGGACGACCAGGGTGCGGGTGTCGAGGGCGGAGGCCGCGGACCGGAAGTCGTCGTGCCCGACGAGCTGCACCTGCCCCAGCCGGCCGACCAGTGCCGCGAACCCCAGCCCGACCAGCAGCACGACCGCGAGGAAGCGCCCCTGGTGCGTGCCGGCCCGGCGGTCGCGCGCTGTGGTGCCCAGGCGCCTCACCCGAACCTCCGGCGCGCCAGGCCGCGCTCGGCCGCCACGACCAGCGGCACCACGAGCGCGGCCACGGTGGCGGTGAGCACGCACTGCACCGCGACGCCGCCGAGGTCGACCGGGGCACCCACCGCGAGCGCGCTCAGCACCCCGACCCCCTCGACGACGGCCGACGCACCCAGCGCCACCAGGGCCACCCGGGGTGCGGCGACCGGCCCCTCGACGCGCAGCCGACCCGCGAAGGCGCCGGCGACGGCATACGTGAGGGCCTGCACCCCGAGGTGGGCCGATCCGGGGGGCACCAGGTCGAGCAGCCAGCCCGCGGCCAGGCCGACCCCCGCGCCGACCACCGGCCCACGCAGCAGGGCCCAGGCGACGACCAGCACCAGCACGAGGTCGGGAACCACGGGCACGTGGCGCACGCCGAGCGTGACCACCAGCAGCACCGCCCCGAGCACCGCGAGGCCTCGCAGCAGCGACGCGACCCGGGCCGTCATCCGGTGCCCGTCGCGACCGGGCGGGGTGCGGTGCGCCCCGGCGTGAGCACCACCGCGACGACGTCGAGCGAGGTGGTGTCGACCGCCGGGGTGACGGTGCCGGTGGGGGCCAGCCGGCCGACGCCGGTGTGCACGGTGCTCACCGTGCCCGACCGCGATGCCGGGCACGAACGGGCGGTCGCCGACGCTGCCGAGGGTCGTGACGACGTCGCCGGCAGTCGCGGCACCGCGGTCGACCAGGGCGAAGGACAGCAGGCCGGGGCCGGGGCGGGCGCCGCCGGCCAGCGCGGCTCCGGAGGCCTCGCCGAGCACCCCTCGTGGCCCGACCCGCACGCCCACGGTGAGGTCAGGGCTGCCGAGGAGCAGGACGTCGGAGGTCCACGGGGCCACGGAGACGACCCGGCCGACCAGCCCCCGGGCCGCGACGACGGTGCGGTCGACCTCGACGCCGTCGCGCGAGCCGGCGTCGATGGTGACCCGCTCGGGGCCGGCCGGGCCGGGGGCGCCGACCGCGACGACGCGGGCGGGCACGAGGCGTGCGCCGGCCAGCGCCGGGGTCTCGAGGATGCCGGCGCTGCCGTGCAGGGCCGCGACCTCGCGCTGCGCGGCGGCCAGCCGGGTGGAGAGCGCGGCGGCCTCGGCGCGCGCGGCCGACGCCTCGTCGTCACCCGGGCCGAGGAGCCGCTCGAGCGGGCCGAGCACGGTGGCCGCCGCCCCCCGCACCGGCTCGAGCCCGGCGGCACCGGACACCCCGAGTGCCGCCACGAGCCCGGTGACGACCAGGGCCCCGGTGAGGAGGCGGCGCGAGCGGGAGGACGCGCCCCTCGCGGTCGTGCTGCGGCCGGACGCGGGCCGGCCGGTCGTACCGCGGCCGGTGGGGGTGCGTCGGACGTGCATGGTCAGGGTCGCCGGTTGTCGACGAGCACGCGCTCGAGCGTGCTGAACTCCTCGACGCACCGCCCGGCGCCGCGGGCCACCGCGTGCAGGGGGTCGTCGGCGGCCCGCACCGGCACGCCCAGCTCGTGGCTGAGGCGCTCGTCGAGGCCGCGGATGAGGGCCCCGCCACCGGTGAGCGCGATGCCCCGGTCGACGACGTCGCCGGCCAGCTCGGGCGGGCACACGTCGAGCACGGTGCGCACCAGCTCGACGATCTGCACGATCGGCGTCTCGATGGCTCGGCGCACCTCGGCCGAGCCGATCGACACGGTCTTGGGCAGCCCGGTGACCAGGTCGCGACCCCGGACCCGCTCGGTGAGCTCCTCGCGCAGGGGGAAGGCCGAGCCGGCGCCGATCTTGAGGTCCTCGGCGCTGCGCTCCCCCAGGAGCAGCGAGTACTCGCTCTTGACGTGCGCGACGAGCGCGTCGTCGATCTCGTCCCCGCCGATCCGCACGGTGCGGGAGGTGACGACGCCGCCGAGGCTGAGGATGGCGACGTCGGTCGTGCCGCCGCCGATGTCGACGACCATCGACGCCCGCGTCTCCTCGACCGGCAGCCCCGCGCCGATCGCGGCCGCCATCGTCTCCTCGATGACGTAGACCCGCCGCGCCCCGGAGCGCAGCGTGGCGTCCTCGAGGGCCCGGCGCTCCACGCTGGTGATGTCGCTCGGCACACAGACCACCACCCGCGGGCGGACCAGCCGCGAGGGCGAGACCTGCTCCACGAACCAGCGGATCATCCGCTCGGTGACGTCGGCGTCGGAGATGACCCCGTCGCGCAGCGGACGCACCGCCGTGACCGACTCGGGGGTGCGGCCGAGCATCTCCTTGGCGCGGTGCCCGGCGGCCACGAGCTGGCTGGAGCCGGTGCGCACGGCGACGACCGAGGGCTCGTCGAGCACCACCCCGCGGCCGCGCTCGTAGATGACGGTGTTGGCGGTGCCGAGGTCGATGGCGAGGTCCCTCCCGCGCACCCATCCCGACGCCCAGCCGCTCATGGTCAGCAGGCTAGGTCGGCGCGGCGCCGGGGCCCGGGTGCCGCGCCGAGCGGTCTAGAGCTCGGGGAACCAGATGCCGATCTCGCGGGCGCCGGACTCCGGGGAGTCCGACCCGTGCACGACGTTCTGCTGCACCGCGGCACCCCAGTCGCGGCCGAGGTCGCCCCGGATGGTGCCGGGCAGCGCCTTGGTGGGGTCGGTGGCGCCGGCCAGCGCCCGGAAGCCCTCGACGCAGCGCTCGCCCTCGATGACGACGGCGGCGACCGGGCCCGACGACATGAACTCGCACAGCGGGTCGAAGAACGGCTTGCCGACGTGCTCCTCGTAGTGGACGTGGAGCCGGTCGAGGTCGGGCGTGAGCACCTGCAGGGCCACCAGGCGGTAGCCCTTCGCCTCGATGCGACGCAGCACCTCCCCGGTGAGGCCGCGGGCGAAGCCGTCGGGCTTGACGAGGACGAGTGAGCGTTCGGTGGTCACGGGGCCAGCCTAGTCACCGGCCGGGGTGGCTCCCGCCGCGGCCTCGGCCTGCGCATCGGCCTCCCGCTGGGCGACGAGCCGGTCGAGCGAGCCGCCCTGCAACAGCAGCAGCACCCACAGCGCGGTGAAGACCAGTGCGACCCCGACCATCGCCGGCACGAGCAGGGCGCTCGCCCAGGTCAGGGCCTGCACGACCCAGCCCAGGGTGATGCCGAACGGGCGCCGCATCAGGCCCGAGGCCACCAGCGCCAGGCCCGCCAGGCCGAGGCCGACCCAGAGCAGCTGCTGCCCGTCGGCGGGCCGGTCGTCGGCGATGGCGATGCCCCGGGCGACGAGCGCGAAGAACGACAGGATGATCGCCTGACCGAACAGCGCCATGGCCAGCAGCCGGTAGGTGAACTTGCCCTGCCTGCCGTACAGGGGGAGCCGGCTCATCCGTCGCGCTTCCAGCGTCGGGTCTCGACGGCGGCCTTGGACTGCGCGAGCCCGGCGCCCGTGGCGGCCCGGTAGTGCTTGATGGCCCCGATCAGCTCGCCGCGGTCGAGGGCGGCGTCGATGGTCTGCTGCACCTCGGGGCTGAGCTGCTCGACGGGGGTGAAGGCGGTGGTCGAGGCGCCGCGGCTGGCGCGCACCGACGTGACGACCCACCAGATCGCCGCGATGGCGGCCACCAGGAGGATCAGCTTGAACAGCGGGCTCATGCAGGCAAGGGTATGCCGCGATCTGGAGCGGGCCGCGCCGCCGGGGCGGCTGCGAGTTCTCGCAACCTCAGGCCGTTCGTCAGCCGGTGTCAGGGCCACCGCCTACGATCCCCCCGACATCAGCACAGACCGAGGGGTCCCTTTGCGCAGCTCGACACCGTCCATCCGCCGTGCCGTGACGGCCGGCCTGGGCGCGATCGCCCTGGCCCTGCCCGGGCTTCCGGCGGTCGCCGCGGACGGTGCGGCGCAGGCGTCCGTCACGGCACCCGCCGGGGCGGCGGTGGCCACCGCCGCCGGCGCGGGCACCATCGAGCCCGGCGCCAAAGGCGTCATCGGCCTGGGCGACCTGAGCCCCGGGCCGCACGTGGGTGGCCTCCTCTACGACTCGCGCCACTCCATGGCCCTGCGGCCCCAGGAGACCCGAGTGGTCGACGTGCTCCCCGGCTGGGTGCCCCCGACCGCGACCGGCGTCATCCTCACCGTGACCGCCGTCGGCATGGAGAAGAGCGGCTGGCTGATGGTCTGGGGTGGCAGTGCCGCGCGCCCCGCGGCCTCCACCCTCAACTTCACCCCGGGCACCCCGGTGCCGAACACGGCGGTCGTCACGCTCGGGACCGCCCGCTCGCTGCGGGTGCTCAACGGCTCCGCCGGGGCGACCCACGTGCTGCTCTCGATCCAGGGCTACGTGCTCGACGACGGCACCGCGGTGCGGCCGGGCTCCTTCCGGCCGACGCCGGGGGCCCGGGTGGCCGACACTCGGACCGCCGCAACTCCCATCCCGGCCAAGGGCTACCGCGACGTCGTGGTCGCTGGTCACGGAGTGCCGGCCGGCGCCTCCGCCGCTGCGCTCAACATCGTCGCCGTCAAGCCGAGCGCGGCGGGCTACCTCGTCGCCCACTCCCCGGGCACCGCACGCCCCGGCACCACCACCCTGACCTACAGCGTCGGTGTCGACCGCGCCGGCCTGTCCGTGGTGCCTCTGTCGAGCACCGGCTCGGTGCGGCTGTGGAACATGTCGTCGGCCCCGGTGCACGTCGTCGTCGACTCCTTCGGCTGGGTCACCGCGGGTGACGCGAGCGCGACCCCGGCCGGCCTCGCCGTCGGCACGCCGGCCCGCATCCTCGACACCCGGTCGGCCAGCGGCGGGGGTGCCCTGACCACCGGGGCCACGCGACAGGTACCGCTCGCCACCAGCCAGGGGTCCGGCGCCCTGCTCAGCGTCACGGTGACCGGTGCCACCCGGGGCGGCCACCTGCGCTTCCATGCCCAGGCCGACAGAGGTTGGCAGGCCAGCCCGAGCTTCCTGAACTTCGCCGCGGGCCGAACCGTCACCACGTCGGTCCTGGTGCCGGTTCCCTATCGGGACACGCTGGCCGTCGTGCTCGAGGCCGTCACCTCGGGCAGCGCCCACGTCGTCGTCGACCGCATCGCCGCGGTGGGTCCACGGGCCGAGGTGACCGGCACGGTCAGGTCCGAGGGCTCAGGCACCGTCGTCGACCGTGCCCTGGTGAGCACCGGCGCCGCCAACCGAACCGAGGCCGTCTCACGCGCCGACGGCACCTACCGGGCGGTCCCCGCTGACCTTCGGTCCGTGGCCGTCTGCGCCCGCACCGGCACCGAGCAGGGCGTGGTCTTCCAGCCGGACGGGCGCTATCGGCCCGGGTGCGCCCGCAGCGTGGAGGGCGCCCCGCTGAAGACCGTGGCCCTGCCGCTGGGCGGGCGGCTCGTCGGCGAAGACGTCGCGCTCACCCCGAGCGGCGTCCTGACCGGAAAGGTCGTCGGCCCCAGCGGTGCGGCGGACGTGAGCGGCCTCCTCACCATCACCTCGCTCGATGGTTCCACCTCCCTCCTGAACGTCGAGTTCGGGAGTCAGGTGAGCGCCGACGGCACGTGGCGCGCCATCGTGCCTCCCGGCACCTACGTGGTGGGCACCCGCCTGGGGTCACGCCAGGGCGGGCCCTGGCTCGCGAACGAGGTCGCTGTCGGCCTGCCGTACATCCCCCACGTCAAGAACCCGATCAACGTCAGCGCCCTCGTGGCTGCGGGTGCAACCACGATCACGGTGCCGCCGGTGGGCATCGCCACCGTTCCCACGCTGACCCTCAAGGACCCCGGAAACATCGACCCGACGATCGTCGACCCCGACGGTGACCTGTCCGACGTGAGCATCGACTACGTGCACGCCGACTCGGGCTACCGGGTGTGGGGCTACCCGGTGGGGAGCCCAGCGTCGTACGTCGGCTCCTCCATCCCGCTGCGCCCGGGCGGGTATGCCGTGTGCGTCACCGAGGGTGCGACCACGGTGTGCAACGACGGGTCGTCGTCCGCGGCCGCGGCCACGCCGGTCCAGGTCGTGTCCGGCCAGACCGAGCAGGTCACGCTCACCCTGCCCTGATCGTGCGGGACGGGCTGTCTCAGAACGGCGCCAGTGAGGCGGAGACGGCCCCGATGACCGCGACGACGAGCAGGCCGACGGCCATCGACGCGATGCCGAGCAGCTTTGCCACCCCGCCCGCGCCGAGGGCGTGGTCGCGCACCCGGTTGCGCACGTGCAGCAGGGCGGCCTGGAGGAGGTAGAGCCCGAAGACGAGCGTGACGGCCGCCTCGGCGGCAGCGCCCCAGCCACCGGCCCAGGCCAGCAGTGCGGTCAGGCCGACGGCGAGGTTCGCGAAGCCGACCTCGAGCTGGAAGTTCGACGCAGCCTCGTCGCCCCAACCCATCCGCGCGGCATCGCTGCGGGCGAAGACGACGTGGCGCAGGAAGCTGACCACACCGATCAGCCCGACGTTCACCAGCGTCACCACGTGCAGGGCGCCGGTGGCCGTGCCGTCGAGGCCGGCGAGGAAGAAGCCCACTCCGGCAAGGACATAGGTCGAGTACATCAGGACGGCTGACGGTCTCGGGTCGGACCACCTCATGCGACCAGTGTCTTCCTCCACGACCGCCCGCGAGGCGAGATCGATTCCCCCCGGGCCCTGCCCGGCTGTGACAAGGGCGACAGTGGCCGCGGCCCCTCGGCCCACAACGACGGGGGGCGTGAACCTGGTCATCATCGCGATCGCTTTCACCCCCCTCAGCGGCGGTCCGGTTGGCCACCGGTTGCGAGTTCTCGCAAGTTCTCGTTGCCCTGTACCGGTTGTCGCACCCGACCCCTAGAGTTCGCACGTCGTCAGCGCCACCGAGGGAGTTCCACGATGTCGATCCCATTCCGCCGCACCTCGATCGCGGCAGGTCTGGCGGCCTTCGCCATGGTGCTGGGCGGCCTCCCGGCCACGGCGGCCACGGCGGGGGTACCCGCGACGAAGGCGGCCACCCCGGCGATGGTGACCGCAGCCGCCGCTGACTACACCGTCGAGAAGACCGGCGGCTTGACCGAGCTCGGTGAGCAGAACCCCTACGGCGGCACGATCTTCGACTCCCGCGATCCGGTGGGAACCGGTGCCGGAAACCTGCTCACGCCGCAGCGTGTGCTCACCTTCCCGCTCGAGGTCGGTGGGGTGTCGGTTCCGGCTGACGCGACCGCGGTCATCCTCAACGTCACCGCGATCGCGCCCACGCGCGCCGGCTGGCTCACCGTCTGGCCGTCGGACCGCAGCCGACCCACGGCATCCACCCTGAACTTCGCCCCGGGTACGCCCACCCCCAACCTGGCGGTCGTACCGATCACCGCCTCACGCAAGCTCAAGGTCATGAACGGCTCGTCCGGCTCGACCCAGGTGCTGGTCGCGTTCGAAGGGTGGATCCGGTCCAACGGCGCCGGCCAGCGGCCCGGGTCCGTCACGCCGACCACGGGCACCCGGGTCATCGACACCCGCACGGCAGGTCCCGCCGTGCCGGCCAAGGGGTTCCGCGACGTGGTCGTGGGCGGTCACGGCGTACCCGTGGGAGCGTCCGCCGCCCTGCTCGACGTCATCGCGGTCAAGCCGACCCGCGCCGGCTACCTGATCGCCCACCCTGCCGGCACCGCACGGCCGACGAGCACCACGTTGAGCTTCCGGGTCGGCGTTGACCGGGCCGCCCTCAGCCTGACGAAGCTGTCCGCGACCGGCAAGGTGCGGGTCTGGAACATGTCGAGCGCGCCGGTGCACCTGGTCGTCGACTCCTTCGGCTGGGTCGCAGGAGGCGACTCGTCGGCCACCCCGGCCGGCACCACGGCGATCACGCCCCAGCGTGTCCTCGACGAGCGGGTCGGCGTCGGCAGCCGGAGGGCGATCCCGCTGCCCGACGGTGTGCAGGGCACCGCCTCGGGTGTCGTCCTGGCCATCACCGCGACGGGTTCCACCACGAGCTCGCACCTGCAGGTCGGGCTGAACGCCTGGGACCTCAACGCCCGTCTCGCCCTGAGCCCGAGCCTGCTGAACTTCCGGCCGGGCGAGACCGTGACCAACACGGCCTACCTGCCGGTTCCCTCGCGCGGGCCTCTGGTGGTCAGTGCTACAACGGGCACCGTGCGGGTCGTCATCGACGTTGTGGGGATCATCCGGCCGCAGGTCCAGTTCGACGGCAGGGTGGTCACCGAGGCCGACGGCCAGCCGGTCAACCCGGGGAGGGTCGACAACGAACCCGGCACCGTCGGCTCGACGCCCACCCGTGGCGACGGCATCTTCTCCCACACGGTGCCCTTCGCCGGCATCCCCAGGCCCTTGTGCGCCAGCGTCACGTCCGACACCGGTACGCCCGACCCAGCCTGGGCACGCGGGTGCCTCGGCGGGTCGGTCGTCAGGACCCTGCTCCCGGCCGAGACCGGCTCGAAGGTCATCGTCGGCGACCTCCGGCTCGCCCGCGTGGGAACCGCCAGCGGGCGAGTGAGCAGCCCGGCCGGCACCAGTCCGACCGGCAGCCTGGCCCTGCTGCAACGCACCGACAACGCCTACCTCGTCACCGCCGACGTCGCCCCGAACGGCACCTGGCGGATGCCGGCGGTACCTGCCGGCACCTACGTTGCGATGGTGCGTGGACCGAGCGCCGCGCTGCTGGGCGAGGCCCTCGACGAGGTGCCGCTCATCACCACGGGGATCACCTCCCACCAGCAACGGCTCACCCTGCTGCTCGGGTCCACCGCCACGCGCTACGTCGTGAACGCCGGCAGCGCGACGGCAGTCGGCGACGCCCAGCTGCTCGCTCCCGGCACGCTCACGGGGGCGGTGGTCGACCCCGACGGCTCGCTGGCCGACGTCACCGTCGAGTGGTGGCACAGCTCCGGCTACCTGCTGGCCTCCGGCCCGGCCGGCAGCACGCCGATGACCCACACGCTGCGCCCGGGTGGCTGGGTCCTGTGCGCCACCGAGGGTGCGGTCACCCGCTGCAGCGGCGGGGCATCGTCCTTCGCGGACGCCACGCCGGTCGCCGTCGAGTCCGGAGCCACCGTCACCAGCACGGTGACCCTGCCCTGACCGGGGCGCGGTCAGGGCTCAGACCCCGGTGGTGCCGAGCAGCATCCGCACCTCTGCGGCAGTGACCACCGAGCCGGTCGCCAGAACTCCTCCGGTGACGCCGCCGCCCTCGTCGGCCATGCCCGCCGCGCGGTCGAGGGCGTCGGGCAGCTCGTCGACGATGACGACCCGGTGCTCGCCGAAGATGTCGGTGGCGATCTCGCCGAGCTGACGCGGCGACATCGCGCGGGGCGACGACGTGCGGGTGACGACCACCTCGTCCAGCACCGGCTCGAGCGCCTCGAGCAGCTCGGCGGCATCCTTGTCCTTCATCACGGCCACGACGCCGACCAGCCGGGCGAACGTGAACGAGTCCGCGATGGCGTCGCGCAGCGCGCGCGCCCCCGCCGGGTTGTGGGCGGCATCCACCAGCACCGTGGGGCTGCGCCGCACGATCTCGAGCCGCCCCGGGGAGTCGACGCTGGCGAGGCCGACGCGGACCACCTCGATGTCGAGCGCCTGCTCGCCGCCGCCCAGGAAGGCCTCGACCGCCGCCACCGCCACGGCCGCGTTCTGAGCCTGGTGCGAGCCGTGCAGCGGGAGGAACAGGTCGGTGTACTCCGCGGCCAGGCCGCGCAGCGAGACCTGCTGACCACCCACCGCCACATCGCGCGCCGTGACGCCGAAGTCGTTGCCCTCGAACACGATTCGAGCGCCCACCTCAGTGGCTCGCTCCACGAGCACCTCCACTGCCTCCGCGGCGGGCTGCAGCCCGACCACGGTGATGGCGTCGGTCTTGATGATGCCGGCCTTCTCCCCCGCGATCTCCTCCACCGTGTCGCCCAGGAAGTGGCGGTGGTCGAGGTCGATGGGGGTGACCACCGAGACCGGGGCGTCGACGACGTTGGTCGCGTCCCACGAGCCGCCCATCCCCACCTCGACGACTGCGACGTCGACCGGCAGGTCTGCGAACGCGGCGTACGCCACGGCCACGAGCACCTCGAAGTAGGTCATCGGAGGTCCGCCGTCGATGATCGATCGGGCGTCGACCATCTCGACGAACGGGATCACCTCGTCGTAGGCACTGAGGAACCGCTCGGCGTCGATCGAGCGGCCCCCGACGGCGATCCGCTCGAGCATCGAGTGCAGGTGCGGCGAGGTGAACCGGCCGGTGCTCAGGCCCAGCTCGCGCAGCAGCGCCTCGATGATCCGCGCCGTGCTCGTCTTGCCGTTGGTGCCGGTGACGTGGATGACCGGGAACGTGCGCTGCGGGTCGCCGAGCAGCTCCATGACGGCGCGGATGCGGTCGAGCGAGGGCTCGAGGTCGTGCTCGGGCGCCCGGGAGAGGATGGACGCCTCGACCTCCCGCATCCGACGGCTGACCTGGAGCTGGTGCGCGGCATCGCGCTGGGCGGCATCGGGGGCGGGGCTCACCCGCCCATTGTCCACGCTGGCCGAGGGCCCTCCGGCCCGGCGTGCGGCCGGCATCCCGAAACCGACATCATGACGGGTCGCCGCTGGGTGGCCGACGGGGTGGCTCCCCCGTCGGCAACCCGGGTCAGCGCCTCGTGACCCGGATGCGGGCCGGGTAGCGCTCGCCGACGACGACCTCGGTGACGTCGTCGGCGTCCCGGTCGAGGGCATCGAGGTCGAGGGTGACCTTCAGCTCGGCGGCGAGGGTCTCCCCGGCCACCAGCTCTCGGTGCCCGATCGCGGCGCGGTAGACGAACTCGGATCCGGTCACCTCGAGGGTGATCCGGTCGGAGACGTCGAACCCGGCGTCCCGCCGCGCCTGCTGCACCGCGCGCACCAGGTCGCGGGCGGCACCCTCGACCTCGAGCTCGGGGCTCACGTCGGTGTCGAGCACGACGAAGCCGCCGCCGGGCAGCATCCCGGTGGTGTGCGACCCGGCCTGCTCGGCGTCGACGACCGTCTCGACGACGTACTCGCCTGCGACGAGCTCGAGCCCGCCCGAGGTGACGGTGCCGTCGTCGGCCACGGACCAGTCGCCGGTCTTGCTGCCCTTGATCGCGGTCTGCACGTCGCGGCCCAGGCGCGGGCCGGCGGCGCGCGCGTTGACCACGAGGCGCTGGCTGATGCCGAAGTCGGACTCGTGCGCCTCGGCCACGTCGAGCACGGTGACCGCCTTGACGTTGAGCTCGTCGGCCACGATGCCGGCGAACGGGCGCAGCCCGTCGGGGTCGCCGGTGACCACCGTGAGCTGCGGCAGCGGCAGGCGCACCCGCAGCTTCTCGGCCTTGCGCAGGCTCGAGCCGGTGGAGCACACGGCTCGCACCTGGTCCATCGCGGCGACGAGCGCGTCGTCGGCGGGCAGCGTGCCGGCATCCGGCCAGTCCTCGAGGTGCACCGAGCGGCCGCCGGTCAGGCCACGCCAGATCTCCTCGGTGACCAGGGGCAGCAGGGGGGCCACCACCCGGGTGAGCACCTCGAGGGTGGTGTAGAGGGTGTCGAAGGCGGCGCGTGCCACCGCGCCATCACCGGCGCCGGTGTCCCAGAACCGTTCCCGTGACCTACGGATGTACCAGTTCGTCATGGCGTCGACGAACTGGCGCACCGACTCGCAGGCGCCGGGGATGTCGTAGGCGTCCATCTGGCCCTGCACGGTCTCGACCATGCCGCGCAGCTTGGCCAGCAGGTAGCGGTCGAGCGGGTCGGTGGATGCCGTGGACCACTGGGCGGTGTAGCCCTTGCCGCCGTCGAAGGCGTTGGCGTAGAGGCTGAAGAACGACCAGCTGTTCCACAGCGGGATGAGCACCTGCCGCACGCCCTCGCGGATGCCCTCCTCGGTGACCACCAGGTTGCTGCCGCGCAGGATGCCGCTCGACATGAGGAACCACCGCATGGCGTCGGCGCCGTCACGGTTGAACACCTCGGTGACGTCGGGGTAGTTCTTGAGCGACTTGCTCATCTTCTGGCCGTCGCTGCCGAGCACGATGCCGTGGCTGACGCACGACGAGAACGCCGGGCGGTCGAACAGGGCGGTGGCCAGCACGTGCAGCGTGTAGAACCAGCCGCGGGTCTGCCCGATGTACTCGACGATGAAGTCGCCCGGGAAGTGGTGCTCGAACCACTCGGCGTTCTCGAACGGGTAGTGCACCTGGGCGAACGACATCGAGCCCGAGTCGAACCACACGTCGAGCACGTCCTCGACGCGGCGCATCGTGGAGTTGCCGGTCGGGTCGTCGGGGTTGGGCCGGGTGAGGTGGTCGACGAACGGGCGGTGCAGGTCGGGCTCGCCGTGCTCGTTCAGCGGGAGCCGGCCGAAGTCGCGTTCGAGCTCCTCGAAGGAGCCGTAGACGTCAATCCGCGGGTAGGCGGGGTTGTCGGAGCGCCACACCGGGATCGGGCTGCCCCAGAACCGGTTTCGTGAGATCGACCAGTCACGGGCGTTCTCGAGCCACTTGCCGAACTGGCCGTCCTTGACGTGCTCCGGCACCCAGGTGATCTCCTGGTTGAGCTCGACCATGCGGTCCTTGAACTTGGTCACCTCGACGAACCACGACGACACGGCCATGTAGATGAGGGGCTCACGGCAGCGCCAGCAGTGCGGGTAGCTGTGGTCGTAGGTCTCGCGGCGGAGCAGCACGGTGCCCCCGGTGACCGAGCCGTAGTCCCCGTGCCCGGCGGTCGCGGCCTTCAGGTGCTCGATGATCAGCGCGTTGGCGTCGAAGACGTGCAGGCCCTCGTAGTCGGCGACCGGGAAGGTGAACTTCCCGTCTGGGCCGACGGGCACGACCGGCGCGATGCCGTACTGGTCGGTGAGCTGCTTGTCCTCCTCACCGAAGGCGGGGGCGATGTGCACGATGCCGGTGCCGTCGTCGGTGGTGACGTAGTCGGCGGCGAGCACGACGTGTGACTTGGCGTGGCCCTCGTAGTAGGAGAACGGCGGGGTGTAGCGGCGCCCGACCAGGTCGGAACCCTTGAGCCGCTGCACGACCCGCTCCCCGGCATCCTCACCGAGCTCGCGGGCGTACGCGCCCAGCCGCGCCTCGGCGAGCAGGTAGCGCTCGGTGCGGCCGGTGACGGTCGAACAGCGCGGTCGCGAGCACGTGCAGCGTGTAGAACCAGCCACGGGTCTGCCCGATGTACTCGACGATGAAGTCGCCCGGGAAGTGGTGCTCGAACCACTCGGCGTTCTCGAACGGGTAGTGCACCTGGGCGAACGACATCGAGCCCGAGTCGAACCACACGTCGAGGACGTCCTCGACCCGGCGCATCGTGGAGTTGCCGGTGGGGTCGTCGGGGTTGGGCCGGGTCAGGTGGTCGATGAACGGCCGGTGCAGGTCGGGCTCACCGTTCTCGTTCAACGGCATCCGGCCGAAGTCGCGCTCGAGCTCGGCGAACGAGCCGTAGACGTCGATTCTCGGGTACTCGGGGTTGTCGGAGCGCCAAACCGGGATCGGGCTGCCCCAGAAGCGGTTCCGGGAGATCGACCAGTCGCGGGCGTTCTCGAGCCACTTGCCGAACTGGCCGTCCTTGACGTGCTCGGGCGCCCAGGTGATCTCCTGGTTGAGCTCGACCATGCGGTCCTTGAACCTGGTCACCTCGACGAACCACGACGACACGGCCATGTAGATGAGCGGCTCGCGGCAGCGCCAGCAGTGCGGGTAGCTGTGGTCGTAGGTCTCGCGGCGCAGCAGCACGGTGCCCGCGGTGACCGAGCCGTGGTCGCCGTGGCCGGCGGTCGCCGCCTTGAGGTGCTCGATGATGACGGCGTTGGCGTCGAAGACGTGCAGGCCCTCGTAGTCGGCGACGGGGAAGGTGAACCGGCCGTCGGGGCCGACCGGCACGACCGGTGTGATGCCGTACTGGTCGGTGAGCTGCTTGTCCTCCTCACCGAAGGCGGGGGCGATGTGCACGATGCCGGTGCCGTCGTCGGTGGTGACGTAGTCGGCGGCGAGCACGACGTGCGACTTCGCGTGGCCCTCGTAGTAGGAGAACGGCGGGGTGTAGGAGCGCCCGATGAGGTCGCTGCCCTTGAGCCGCTCGACGACCCGGTCGGCGGCGTCGTCACCGAGCTCGCGGGCGTAGGCGGGGAGCCGCGCCTCGGCGAGGAGGTAGCGCTCGGTGCGGCCGGTGACGTCGGACTCCACGACGACGTAGTCGATGTCGGGGCGCACGGCCATCGCGAGGTTGCTCGGCAGGGTCCACGGGGTCGTGGTCCAGATCAGGGCGAGCTCGCCGGTCTCGAGGCGGTAGCCGACGGTGACGGCGGGGTCCTGGCGGTTCTTGTAGACCTCCTCGTCCATCCGCAGCTCGTGGTTGGAGAGCGGCGTCTGGTCGTTCCAGCAGTAGGGCAGGCAGCGGAAGCCCTCGTAGACCAGACCCTTGTCGTAGAGCGTCTTGAACGCCCACAGCACCGACTCCATGAACGTCGGGTTCAGGGTCTTGTAGTCGTTGTCGAAGTCGACCCAGCGCGCCTGGCGGGTGACGTACTCGCGCCACTCGCCGGCGTACTTCATCACCGAGGCACGGCACTTGGCGTTGAAGGACTCGATCCCCAGCTCGAGGATCTCCTCCTTGGTCTTGATGCCGAGCTGGCTCATCGCCTCGAGCTCGGCCGGCAGCCCGTGCGTGTCCCAGCCGAACCGGCGCTCGACGCGGCGGCCGCGCATCGTCTCGTAGCGGGGGACGATGTCCTTGACGTAGCCGGTGAGCAGGTGGCCGTAGTGCGGCAGCCCGTTCGCGAAGGGCGGGCCGTCGTAGAAGACGAACTCGTTGGCGCCGTCCTCCCCGGTGGCCCGGTTGGCGACCGAGGCCGCGAAGGTGTCGTCGGCCGCCCAGCGGGCGAGCACGGCATCCTCGATCTGCGGGAACCGGGGGCTCGCGGGGACGCCGAACGCGGCGCCGGTGTGCTCACCGGTCGTGGAGACCTTGGGGTACGTCATGGGTGCTGCTCCTGCGGATCGTCGACTCGTCGTGTTGCCGGGACGAGGACGAAGGGTGACGACACGGCATCCGATGCCGGGCCGTACCTCCGCGGTACCACCTCGCTTGCCGCCGCCCGGGGGCGACGACCGCTCTTGTGCCAGGTCGTGACGTGACCCGTACGTCCGGTTCTAGTGAGGTCCTGTGGCGGATGCCGTGGGGTCCCGTTCTTCCGGAAGCTCGCCGCTGATGACGGCTCGAACGCTGGTGGAGGTGAGTCTAGCGGCGTCGTCGGGTCCGCGCCGTCCCGCGGTCGGCGGGTTCGCGCGGAGGGGGCGTTTCGTGGTGGCATGGCCGAGGAAGCCGTCGGACTGCGAGGAAGGCAGCGCGTGATCGAGATCCTGACCCCGCCCGAGGTGGCTCGAGCCAGGGAGACCGGCGCCCTCGTGGCGGACATGCTGCAGACGCTGAAGCGCCGCGCCACGGTGGGGACCAACCTGCTGGACATCGACGAGTGGACGAGGGCGCTGATCGTCGAGGCGGGGGCGGTGTCGTGCTACGTCGACTACGAGCCGTCGTTCGGTCGCGGGCCGTTCGGGCACCACATCTGCACGTCGGTCAACGACGCGGTGCTCCACGGGCTGCCGCACGACCGCACCCTCGCCGACGGCGACCTGCTGTCGCTCGACCTCGCGGTGTCGCTGAACGGGGTCGTCGCGGACTCCGCCATCAGCTTCGTCGTGGGCGACGCGCAGCCGCCCGAGAGCCTGGCCATGATCGCCGCCACCGAACGCGCGCTGGCTGCGGGGATCGCGGTCGCCGGGCCCGGGGCTCGCATCGGCGACATCTCGCACGCCATCGGATCTGCTCTGGGTGAGGCGGGGTACCGGGTGAACACCCAGTTCGGCGGTCACGGGGTGGGGTCGACGATGCACCAGGACCCGCACGTCGCGAACACGGGGCGCCCCGGTCGTGGGTACACGCTGCGCCCCGGGCTGTTGCTGGCGCTGGAGCCGTGGGTCATGGCCGACACCGTGGAGCTCGCTCTCGACGACGACGGGTGGACGTTGCGCAGTGCCACGGGGTGTCGGACCGCGCACAGCGAGCACACCATCGCCATCACCGACGACGGTGCGGAGATCCTGACGTCGCCTCGGTGAGCTCGTCGCTCTTGGGTGCGGCAGCGCCGGCGAGAGCAGGACGGATTCGTTGTGCCCTGGTTGGTTGGTGAGAGGTTCCACTGGGTTCCGTTGCAACACAGCCGCATACTTCCCTTGGTGCGCGGGCGCGTGAGTCTCCCCGTGGATCCTGGGGACCTGATGCCTTGCCAGGGACCGTGCACCAACCGGCTCGGCGTGCGACCGTTCGCAGGTCCGACTTGCCTGAATCTCGCTGCGGCGCAGTCCGACACGGTGCTGACCCGATGACCAGAGCGCTGGGCTGTCAGTGTCTCTCGGTAGGCTGGTAGCACACCAGAACACGCAGGGGTGAGGGCGATGGAGATTCTCTTGACTGCGGCGGTCTCGACCCGGGTGCGTCCGAGTTCGATTGCGGTGCAGCCGGATGCGGCTCCCAGCGCCGTCGTTCACGCAGAGCTCTGTCGGTGGTCGCTTGTAGGGTTTGGGGTACCGAAGGGCGCAGGGGGGTGACGGGGATGGGCACGGGTCCGGTGCAGGTGCAGGCGGTGTGTGAGGCGGTGCTGGTCGAACTGGCCGGTGCCTTCCCGACCACGGAGGTGGGCGGGTCGCTGGCGCAGTGGGCGGGGGTGCTGGGGTCGCTGCAACGGGTGATGGGTTCCGTTGGTGCTGCTGAAATGGAGTTCAGCAAGTAAAAAATTTGTAGAAGTCTAGGAGGAGATTGGATGGCATTTAATTTCTTTATTCGCAAAAAAGATATTCCGGAAGTTGTGGAACCGCCAAAGAATACTAACCTGATCGATGCGGATAGGCTGCTGCTCGAAATAGGTTTGATGCATCAGACGTACTTCAGCTTGGCAAAGTCCAGAAGCGGCAAAGGGGAGCCGAGAGGGTACTGCAGGGCCCTCAAGGATATTGAAGCGATGGTCAGGGACATGAAGGATGCTGAGGTGGTCGGATGAAATTACCTTGGATACCCAAAAAGGAGGGCGCTCACGTTGCCGGAAGAAGAACATAACAAAATGATGGACCAGTTTCAGAATAAAGTGTTTGAGCTTGGATTGACGATGAAATGCAACAACGGTGTATATGGGATTTACATGGATGGCATGCATATATGGCTCCGTCAATCCAGATACAATACGACGGACACTTGTATCCAAACAAACAACCGACGATCGCATGAGATTCTGGAAATTGTCCTGTACAACTACTTTGGTCCTGGTGGAAAGGGAAGTTGATGATCAATCCGAAGAAGGCAGGTGATTGATGTGGCATTCTCGAATGAATTTTATGATTACTGGAAGAGCTGCCCGAAAAATGGGAACTGCTGCCAAATGACGATATCCGCATGATAAAGTTGCACGCACTGGCTGGGGTAGAAGTAGGCAAAAAGATTAGCGGGCTAGAGCGACAAAATTAAGCCCATTCACATATTTAAAGATGGCGTGCTTGTGATGACGGCGCAGCGCATAAGGGAAGCAGAGGAATGCGTCAACAGCAAGCGGGATTCGATATACAAATGTCTGCGTGGGGAGCGCAGGAGCGTGAAGGGGTACACGTTCGAATATGCAGAAAGAGGTGGATGTAATTGACGGAACAAATACCAGAAAAATGGATTGAAGTGATTACAACAACGGTGCTGAGAGAGCAGAAGAAACAAGAGAGTATCGCTTCCAAGGAACAACATGATCGACGGTTTCGAAATACCGAACTCCTCGTGAAAAAGTACCGCAAGCTAAGCGCACATTGCGAGAACTTGCCGGAAGCAAATTGGAATCATACATCAAGAGATTGATATGGGATTGCTGGAACACATCGACCTGAATCTGAAAGAGGTCATGAAGTCCAAGCAGAAACAAAAATGATCATGGATTATATTGATGCTATGTTGGGCGCTATAAAATCATTGGCTGAACGAGGCGGAGAAGTCGCAAATCGCAGGCATAAGATTCTCCGTGATATGTACCTAAAACCTGATTACGAAAATCCAACTGCGTTGATGGAACGCTACGGCGTCGAAAAGACGACTTTATATAAAGATTTGAAAAAGGCTATCGAAGAGTTTTCCGTCATGCTCTTCGGGATTGATGCTTATGTATTGCAGACAAGCGGAAAAAGAGTGGACGAAAGGTGAACTAAAAAGGTATATACTGTCTTTGAAGGGGTCTGCGAAAAAACAGGCTCCAAAATCTCCTTTTTATTTATTTGCCCCGCACATTTGTGTGGGGTTTTTGATATACTAGAATAATGAAAAAGGGGGACCAATGCGATGCTCGATTTTTTGTTAACAATTTTAACTTCAGATATATTCAAAACTCTTGTAATTCCAATTTTTTCCTTATTAACAATTATATTTAATAATAATTATCAAATTTAAAAAATGTAAAAATCCAAATGGATAATGATATTAAAAAGCACGATCATGAGCTAAAAAGAGATATTGAACAAAAAAGATTGAATAATGTTTATAAACCGATAATTAGAATATACGAACGTGCACAGTCTGAAAAATATATGATTGATACATTTTATGATGTGGAGTAACGTTATTGGAAATGGCATTGATGACGATTCTAGAAAAGCGATAGAAAAAATTGTTGAATCGAATCTTCCGTTGATGAAATTAGATGATATAGTAAAATATATGAACAAGCTCATCTAATGAACGAAGATGAGGTAACTACCTATATCGATGCCAGGAGCTTCCATGGAAGGGATGAATCGGAGTTATTATATATTTGATGAACGAAAAGAATTCATAAATAGTATAAAAAACGAAGCAATACGAATAGAAAATGATTTTCAATAAATAGAACCAATCAACTGAGACCATAAAACGGTCTTTTTTTACGCAATTAATTAAGGTGGTGATGGAAAATGGCAGGATTGACGTTGAAACAACAGCGGTTCGCGGATGAGTACATCATCAGCGGGAACATCGAACAATCTGCAGTAAAAGCTGGATACAGCAAGTCCTATGCAAGAGGCAATGCTCATAAGCTAATGGCAAATGTGAGCATAAAAGCATACATAGATGCAGCGGCTCGAAGTATTGAATTCTGAAAAGGTAGCTGATCAGCAAGAAGTTATGCAGTTTCTGACATCTATCATGCGCGGAGAGGTAACTGAGCCGGTGCCTATTTTCGTAGGAGATGGCTTCCAGGAGGTGAAGGACTTGAAACCGAACGTCCAGGCAAGGCGTGCAGCTGCAGTTGATCTCGGTAAACGTTACGGCATGTGGACGGAGAAAATAGAACAGACCAACCGCAACATCGAAATTGTTGTCGGCGATTGGGATGCTGACGATGAAGACTGAAAAGAAATCATCGATTAAGATTGAATTTAAGTACCCGTCACAGAGTTTTTAATAAGCATATATACGAGAAGCTATACGATTACGATACCTTCACTGAGGCCCACTATGGCGGCGCGTCATCGGGAAATCCAGGTGTGGTTCAAAAAGTGGTGCTGAAAGCTTTAGGCGAATGGAAAAAGCCTCGTAAGGTGTTATTCTTGCGGTAAGGTGGGCGCAACTCTCAAGGATTCCATTTTTGAAGATGTGAAGCAATGCCTGATTACTTACGGCGTGTTCGATTACTGCAAAGTGAACATGACGGATTATCGTATCAAGCTGCCGAATGATGCAGAGCTGATTTTTAAGGGGATGGATAATCCCGAGAAAATCAAATCCATGAAGCTTCTGATGTGGTCATGGAAGAGGCTTCAGAATTCACGGTTGATGATTTTACCCCAACTTACACTGCGGCTACGAGATAAGGGCCACAAGCAAAAACAAATATATCTCATGTTCAACCCGGTTAGCAAAACTAACTCGGTTTTTAAGTATTTCTTCGAAAAGAAACCAGCAAACACGGTTATCTATCAGACGACTTACAAGAGCAACCGTTTCTTGGACGAACTCACGAAGCAAAATATCGAAGAGTTAGCCAATAGGAACCCAGCGTACTACAAAATATATGCGCTTGGTGAGTTTTGCTACTCTCGACAAGCTAAGTTGTTCCAGCCTATCAAAAACGGCTGATAAACCGTGACGAAGTGGCTCAACTGACGTCCTACTTTGGTCTCGACTTTGGTTATATCAATGATCCATCTGCGTTTATTCACCTGAAGATAGACGAACAGAACAAACGGATCTATTTTCTTGAAGAGTATGTGCGAAAAGGATTGCTCAACGACAAGATTGCCGAGGCCATAAAAGACCTGGGCTACTCGAAAGAAGTCATTACGGCTGATTCAGCTGAGAAGAAATCTATTGCTGAAATAAGGCAAAAGAAAATGCACAATAAGAGAGGCAAAAAAGGTCCTGATTCGGTCATTCAAGGCATTCAATTTCTTTCGCAGTATGAATTTATCGTTGATGAACGCTGCGTGAAATTGATGGAGTTGGAAAACTACACCTGGGTGAAGGACAAGGGCACAAACGAGTACATCAACAGACCAGTAGACAGCTATAACCACGTCATCGATGCTTGCCGCTATGCGGTTGAAGGCATTCGGAGCAAGGTCAAACTAAAAACTATAAAAGGAGGACTATAAGTGATACTGACTCATCCGGCAGAGGAAGAAATAACCGCAGAAGTAGTGAATAACTTCATAGAAATTCACCAGGCTGAAATCGCGCCAATATGCGGCTGAAGAACCTATTTGAAAGCCAGGCTCCAATACTCAGCTTGGATAAGAAAGAGCCCTACAAACCTGACAATAGGTTGGTAGTGAATCATGCAAAGTATACGGTAGAAACATTCAATGGTTACTTTGCGGGAATTCCTGTCAAGGTCAGCCATGAAGATAAAAAGGTCGGCGAAAATGTTGAGCAGTTCCTGAAGTTGAATGACATGGACGATAATTTCGCGGAGTTGAGTAAAATCACCTCGATCTATGGTCATGGGTTTGAATTTGATTCTCGAATGAGCTTTCCGAGACTTGCTGCACGTACAATAATCCGCTCGATATGTTTATCGTTTACGATGATACGATCCACAGAAGCCTTTATTTGCGGTCCGTTACCAGTACGATTCGGAAGGCAAAATTAATGGACAGGTGTTCACTAAGAATGAGGAGATAGCCATAATCCAGGGCGAAGAAGATTTAACGTTCACAGAAACGAAGCCGCACTATTACGGTGATGTCCCCGTGATCGAGTATATTGAGAATGAAGAGCGGCAGGCGCTGTTTGAGCCGATAGAATCGCTGATCAATGCGTATGATAAGGCGCTGTCCGAGAAAGCCAATGACGTGGATTACTCGCCGATGCGTATCTCTCCATCCTGGGTGCAGAACTGGACGAAGAGGGCGTCATGAGAATCAGAGACAACCGGATTATTAATATATTCGGTACCGATGACGCGAGTAAGATTGTCGTTGAATTCCTGCAAAAGCCGGATGGCGATACGACTCAGGAGCATTTGTTGGATCGCTTGGAACGATTGATCTATCAGATTGCTATGGTGTCGAACATAAATGACGAGAGCTTTGGCAATGCTTCAGGGGTTGCGCTCGAGTTTAATTGCAGCCGATGAAGAACTTGGCAGCGATGAAGGAGCGAAAATTCACGTCAGGCATGAACCGCCGCTTCAAAATGGTGTTCAATTTGCCAACTAACGTCGAGGCCAGTAAGAAAGATGAATGGCGCAATCTGAACTATCGATTTACCCGGAACATTCCGCGGAATATAGCGGATGAAGCGGACACTGCCTCCTCATTGCAAGGTGTCGTATCGAAAAAGACACAATTAAGCGTGTTGTCCATCGTTGATAATGTCGATGACGAGATCGAGAAAATGGCAGAGGAAAACAATGCCGGCAATAGCGGATATTCTGTGGGTGCAAACGGCGTTTTTGCAGCGACTGAAGGAAGTTAGGCGATTAAATGGCTACGGAAGAGAAAGTTAAATCCAAAGATAATAAAACTTATTGGCTTGACCGGATGACACAGCTGAGATGCCGCCCAGGACAAACGAAATAACACCTTTGATAAGGTAATGCGGAAGCAGTATACACGCATTGGAAGAAAGTATCAGCAAAGATATTGCCAGCTATTACCAGAAGTACGGCAAAGACGATGTAATCGAGTATCGGAAACTAGTCATTTCTTTGACTGATTCTGAGAGGAATCTCCTGTATAAGGATTACGATGAGTTCATGAGACGAAATCCCAAGTATGCTCACTTAATGCCGGTCAGGGAAAGCATATACAAGTTGAACCGATTAGAAGGGCTGCAGCTATCCACGCGGATGCAGATGGTGGAATTAGGGGCATTTGAGCAAGAAGGATTAGAAAAACTGCTCCAAGAAGCTTATGAAAATGGATACTTATCGACAATGAAGGGGCTAGATAGTGCTTCTTCATTTTTTAGCGTGAAGCGGATAGACGCGATGGCCCAGACGATAAACGACGAAGTGGACCAACGGCGCGAACTTCTCTGATCGCATTTGGGAAAATAAGGAAAAGCTGATTAATACGCTAAACAATGAGATTCGCGACGGCATTATTCGCGGGGACAGCTACCACAAGATGAATATGACCTTACGGAAAAGGACCGAGGTTGGCGCATACGAGTCTTTGCGGCTGACAGTAACAGAGAGTTCATTCGTTACCAATCAAGCCAACAAGCAGGCAGTTATGGACGCGGGGATAGAGCGTTATGAGATATCCGCCGTTCTGGATAAGCGGACAAGCCAAACATGTGAGCATCTGGACGGGCAGCAATTTAAATTTGAAAATGCGAAAGTCGGATCAAATTTCCCGCCGTTTCACCCGTGGTGCAGGACAACAATTTTCGGCATAGAGAACGATTGAGAAAGGAGTTGGATTAATGACAATGTTAACCGTTCTGTTATATGGACTTTACTTAGTTGTATTCTCTATTTTTTTAGCTTTAAGCATTCTGATCGTGGGTATCAGTGTCAACGAGGTCAAGAAAAGAAAGGGGTAGTGATCCAACATCTCCTACCGCCCAGGCGCGGGCGGCGTCCGTAAACTTGAAAGAGGTGAGAACATGCATAGTTACATCACGAAATACGAGGAGTGCGGTAAGCGGTACGCTGAGTCGTGGCTTCAGGTTAATGCGTTTGGCAGGTCGTTCTGCTTTTACAAGAAAAAAATTGAAATTTAAATAGGGGTGCAATATGGATAACCAAGAATTTATTGATAAGTGTAAAGCGATTGTGACTGATTATGCTAACTCACATCTTGATAAAACCGATGCAAAGGAAATCAATGAAAATGTGGTTTTTGTGGTCTGGAGCTGCAAAACGCTGCAGAATAATAAAGCGTTGTTAAGCACTACTTTATTCGATGGCATGTACTACGAATGCACGTATAATGGCGACAAAAAAGAACTCTACTTCGATGCGTACAAGAAGTGGGAAAACGTCAAATACGATATCAATTAAATAACTGACTTATGGCCGTGCTTATTCTCGGCCTTTTTATTTTGTCCGTTGCCTCGCTGTGGACGCCATAAATAAAGCGTCGTAGAAACAGTCGAACCGAGACTCTAAACGTGAGGAGAATTCCTATGAAAACCGATAGATTCAAACAATCATAGGCCCTATTTACCTTTGAAATTACAACTGTTCGCTGAGCCTCCTGCAGATCCTACGCCACCAACTGATCCAGTAGATCCGCCCGCAGATTCCGCACCGCCAACTGATCCAAAGCCGCCTGTCAAAACATATACACAAGAAGAGCTGGAAAAAATTGTCAAAGATCGGGTCGCTCGCGAGAAAAAAGCGACTGAGGAAGCAGTGGAAGAAGCTAAGAAATTAGCAAAAATGAATGAAGATGAAAAGGCCAAGTATGAGCTGGAAAAACTACAAAGCGAACTGGCTGAATACAAGAAGAAAGATGCTTTCTATGCTTTATCCAAAGAGGCATCAAAAATGCTTTCTGAGCATAATATTCATGCTGATGATGAATTGCTCGCGTTCGTTGTGAAAGACGATGCTGAGGCAACGAAGTTAGCTGTTGATTCATTTGTGGCTCTAGTCAATTCGAAAGTAACTGATGGCGTGAAGCAAGCTCTTCCGGAACACCACCGAAGGCAAGCGCAACTACTGCCGGCGGAGCAAAGAACCCATTCAGTAAAGATACGTTCAACCTGACAGAACAGGCCAAACTATTAAAAGAAAACCCTGAATTATACAAACAATTAAAGGCGCAAGCTAAATAGGAGTGATTAAATAATGACAAAAATTGCTGATGTTATCGTACCAGAGGTATTTAACCCTTATGTGGTACAAAAAACCGCAGAACTATCTGCATTCGCACAAGCGGGCGTAATTGCAAATGATCCTGCATTCGATGCCCTGGCCACTGCCGGAGGGAAACTAATCAACATGCCTTTCTGGTCTGATCTGACGGGTGATGATGAAGTCCTTTCTGATTCTACACCGTTGACACCTGGTAAAATTACAGCCGGCCAAGACGTTGCGACGCTATTGATGCGCGGGCGTGCTTGGAAAGCTAACGACTTGGCAACAGCTCTTATCCGGATCCGATCCTATGGCTCTATCGGAGACTTGGTTGCGGCTTATTGGGCCCGCCAAGAACAGAAAACACTGATCAACACGTTGAAAGGTGTCTTCCTTGCCGCTTCGATGGCCGGGAATAGATCCGATATCTCTGGTGCTGTGGATCCTGCAGTAGCAGAGTTCACCGCTTCTACGTTTATTGATGCAGCGTATAAGCTTGGGGATGCGGAGAAGCAAATTGACTGCTATTGCAATGCACTCTGCAACATTTGCTTCTTTGCGCAAACAGAACTTAATCGATTATGTTTTTGATTCTGACAACAAACCAATTGCGATTTACATGGAAAAACGCGTCATTGTTGATGATGGCATGCCTGTATCCGGCGGCGTGTACAGCACATACTTGTTTGGTGCTGGTGCTATTGCAAAAGGAAATGGCGCTGCTCCTGTTCCTACTGAAACGGATCGCGATTCTCGCAAGGCGATGACATTCTGATCAACCGTCAACACTTCATCTTGCACCCACGCGGAGTTGCTTTCCAAGCGGCATCTGTTGCCGGCTCCTCTGCAACGAATGCGGAATTGGCTACTGCAGCTAACTGGGTTCGTGCTTCGAGAACAAAAATATCCGCATTGTGGAGTTCAAACACTTGTTGTCTTAAGAGGGGCTTCCGCCTCTCTTTATTTTATTGGTGAGGAGGGATTCACTTGGGATTAGCGTCGTTTAACCGCGCATGCGCCGGGAGCTTGCTGAGAAAGAAGCGGCGCAGAAGAAAAGGCCGCGAACAAAAGAACCGCCGAAGAAAAAGGCGGAACCAAAGAAAAGTGGTGAATAACCATGACTTTTGAAATCAGCATTATTGATCGAGTCAGAATCAGGATTCCTGAAATCGGATCGGACCTGATCTATGAACTGGAGACAACTGCGCTAGACAGAATCAAGTTACGCTTGGGACTGACAGAGTTCCCTGTTGAATTGAATTCCATAGCGGTAGAAGTAATCTGCGGGCTTTACAACCGTTCATT
Source organism: uncultured Actinomycetota bacterium (assembly GCA_963806295.1). Classification (GTDB taxonomy): domain Bacteria; phylum Actinomycetota; class Actinomycetes; order Actinomycetales; family Dermatophilaceae; genus Fodinibacter. The sequence continues at coordinate 199,939 of CAWDXP010000020.1, forward strand.
CCATAGAGGGAGATCAGACAGAAGGCGTCGATACATTCAGTACGACTTTCGTGGATGATATCCTGAAGGAGTACGAAACGGAATTCTCCAGATATCTCGCT
>CAWDXP010000021.1:0-171672 GCA_963806295.1 uncultured Actinomycetota bacterium
GCAGGGCACCGGCTCGGCGGGCAGCGGGAACGGCCGGCCGAGCGGGCCGACGACGTCGACCGGGTCGTGGGCGCGCAGGCCGGTGAGCCAGACCGTGCCGGGGCCGTGCGCGGCGACCACGACGTCGACGGTGCCGCCGTAGGTGCCCGACGGCTTGACCTTGTGGATCGAGAAGCACCGGCGCAGCAGGTTGGCCGAGGTGGGCCCACCGACGGCGAGGGCCACGAACTGGCCGGGGCGGGCCAGCTCGGCGACGCCCGGGGCCACCAGGGTGAGGTGGTGGTAGGCACCGACCCGGCGGGTGGCGATCAGCTCGCCGCTGACCTGCACCACCCCGCTCACGCCGGAGCCTTCACGCCGTAGAGGTCGAGGGCGGCGGCGTGGTCCTGCAGCGAGGTGACGTCGAGGTCGCCGAGGATCACCGCCTCGATGGCCTGCACCGCCGCCGCGAGCTGCTGCACCGTGGTGATGATCGGCTTGTCCATCGCCGTGGTCGCCGCCCGGATGGCGTAGCCGTCGGCGCGCGCCGAGGCGCTCGGCCCGCTCGGGCTGTTGACGACCATGTCGATCTCGCCGGCGTTGATCCAGTCGACGATCGAGCGGCCCTCGGCGCCGCGCTCGGCGTGCTTGAGCACCACCTCGGCCTCGATCGAGTTGCGCCGCAGCACGTCGGCCGTGCCCGACGTCGACGACGATGCGGAAGCCGAGGTCGACCAGCCGCTTGACCGGGAAGATGATGGCCCGCTTGTCTCGGTTGGCGACCGACACGAACACCGTTCCCTGGGTGGGGAGCCCGCTGATCGCGCCGAGCTGGGCCTTGGCGAACGCGCGGCCGAAGTCGGTGTCGATGCCCATGACCTCGCCGGTGGAGCGCATCTCGGGCCCGAGCAGGCTGTCGACGACGAGCCCCTCGGCGGTGCGGAACCGCTTGAACGGCAGGACCGCCTCCTTGACCGACATCGGTGCGTGCACCGGCATCCGGCCGCCGTCGGTGTGCGCGGGCAGCACGCCCTCGGCGCGCAGCTCGGCGATGGTGGCGCCCAGCATGATCCGGGCGGCCGCGTTGGCCAGCGGCACGCCGGTCGCCTTGGCGACGAAGGGCACGGTGCGCGAGGCGCGGGGGTTGGCCTCGAGCACGTAGAGGATGTCCTGGGCCAGGGCGAACTGCACGTTCATCAGGCCGCGCACCCCGATGCCCTGGGCCAGCTTGAGGGTGGACTCGCGCACCCGCTCGAGCTCGCCGGCGCCGAGGGTGACCGGCGGCAGGGTGCACGAGGAGTCACCGGAGTGGATGCCGGCCTCCTCGATGTGCTCCATGATCCCGCCGAGGTACATCTCGGTGCCGTCGTAGAGCACGTCGACGTCGATCTCGATGGCGTCGTCGAGGAAGCGGTCGACGAGCACCGGGTGGTCGGCGTTGGCGATGGTCGCGCGCTCGACGTAGCCGCTCAGGGTCGCGTCGTCGTAGACGATCTCCATGCCGCGCCCGCCGAGCACGTAGGAGGGCCGTACCAGCACCGGGTAGCCGATCTCCTTGGCGATCTCGACCGCCTCTTCAGCGCTGTAGGCCGTGCCGTGCTTGGGCGCCGGAAGCTTCGCGTCGTGCAGCACCCGGCCGAACGCGCCGCGGTCCTCGGCGAGGTCGATGGCCTCGGGCGAGGTGCCGACGATCGGCACGCCCTCGGCCTTGAGCGCCTTGGCCAGGCCGAGCGGGGTCTGCCCGCCGAGCTGCACGATGACGCCGGCGATCGGCCCGGCCTGGCTCTCGGCGTGCACCACCTCGAGCACGTCCTCGAGGGTCAGCGGCTCGAAGTAGAGCCGGCTGCTGGTGTCGTAGTCGGTCGAGACCGTCTCGGGGTTGCAGTTGACCATCACCGTGTCGTAGCCGGCGTCGCGCAGCGCGAAGCTGGCGTGCACGCACGAGTAGTCGAACTCGACGCCCTGACCGATGCGGTTGGGGCCGGAGCCGAGGATGATCACGGCCGGGCGCTCGCGCGGGGCGACCTCGGTCTCCTCGTCGTAGGTGCTGTAGTGGTACGGCGTGAGCGCGGCGAACTCGGCCGCACAGGTGTCGACCGTCTTGTAGACCGGCCGCACGCCGAGGGCGTGGCGCACGCCGCGCACGACCGCTTCCGGCATCGCGCGCAGTGACGCGAGCTGGGCGTCGCTGAAGCCGTGCCGCTTGGCCAGCCGCAGCAGCTCGGGGGTGAGCGCGGGAGCCGCGACCACGGCATCCGCGACGTCCTCGATGAGGGCCATCTGGTCGAGGAACCACGGGTCGATGCCGGTGGCCTCGTGCACCTCCTCGACCGAGAGCCCGCCGCGCAGCGCCTGCTGCACGAGCACGATGCGCCCGTCGGTGGGGCGCCGGGCGATCGTCGAGGATGGCGCGCGCCTCCTCGGTGGTGGGCCGCTCGCCCTCCCAGTGGAAGCTGCTGCCCTTCTTCTCCAGCGAGCGCAGCGCCTTCTGCAGGGCCTCGGTGAAGTTGCGCCCGATCGACATCGCCTCGCCGACCGACTTCATCGTGGTGGTGAGGGTGTCGTCGGCGGCCGGGAACTTCTCGAACGCGAACCGCGGCACCTTGACGACGACGTAGTCGAGCGTCGGCTCGAAGGAGGCCGGGGTCTCGCGGGTGATGTCGTTGGGCACCTCGTCGAGCGTGTAGCCGATCGCCATCTTCGCGGCGATCTTGGCGATGGGGAACCCGGTGGCCTTGGACGCCAGCGCCGACGAGCGCGAGACGCGCGGGTTCATCTCGATGACGATGATCCGGCCGTCGGCGGGGTTGACCGCGAACTGGATGTTGCAGCCGCCGGTGTCGACGCCGACCTCGCGGATGACGGCGATGCCGATGTCGCGCAGCCGCTGGTACTCGCGGTCGGTGAGGGTGAGCGCCGGGGCGACGGTGATGGAGTCGCCGGTGTGCACGCCCATCGGGTCGAGGTTCTCGATCGAGCAGACCACCACGACGTTGTCGGCGTGGTCGCGCATCACCTCGAGCTCGTACTCCTTCCAGCCCAGGATCGACTCCTCGAGGAGCACCTCGGTGACCGGCGAGTACTGCAGACCGGCGCCGGCGATGCGGCGCAGCTCGTCCTCGTCGTGGGCGAAGCCCGAGCCCAGGCCGCCCATCGTGAAGGACGGCCGAACGACGACGGGGTAGCCGAGGTCGTCGGCCGCGACGAGCACCTCGTCCATCGAGTGGCAGATGAACGAGCGGGCCGACTCGGCGCCGCAGCGCTGCACGACGCCCTTGAACTTCTCGCGGTCCTCGCCGAGCATGATCGCCTCGACGTTGGCGCCGATCAGGGGGCAGTCGTACTTCTCGAGGATGCCGCGCTCGTGCAGCTCCATCGCGCAGTTGAGCGCCGTCTGGCCGCCCAGGGTGGCGAGCACGGCATCCGGGCGCTCCTTGGCGATGATCTTCTCGACGATCTCGGGGGTGATCGGCTCGACGTAGGTGGCGTCGGCGAACTCGGGGTCGGTCATGATCGTGGCCGGGTTGGAGTTCACGAGGATGACGCGGATGCCCTCCTCGCGCAGCACCCGGCAGGCCTGGGTGCCGGAGTAGTCGAACTCGCAGGCCTGGCCGATGACGATCGGGCCGGAGCCGATGACCAGGACGGACGTGATGTCGTCTCGCTTGGGCATCAGACCGTCACCTCCTTCGCGCTGGTCATCAGATCGACGAAGCGGTCGAAGAGGTAGGCGGCGTCGTGCGGGCCGGCCGCGGCCTCCGGGTGGTACTGCACCGAGAAGGCCACCAGCCGCCCGTCGCGGCGCACCTCGAGGCCCTCGACGACGTCGTCGTTGAGGCAGACGTGGCTCACCGTGGCGGTGCCGAACGGCGTCTGCGTGTCGGCGTCGAGCGGGGCGTCGACCGCGAAGCCGTGGTTGTGCGCGGTGACCTCGACCTTGCCGGTGGTGCGGTCCATGACCGGCTGGTTGATGCCGCGGTGGCCGTACTTCAGCTTGTAGGTGCCGAAGCCGAGCGCCTTGCCGAGGATCTGGTTGCCGAAGCAGATGCCGAAGTAGGGGGTGCCGTCGCCGAGCACCTCGCGCAGCAGCTCGGCCTGCACCTGGGCGGTCGCGGGGTCGCCGGGGCCGTTGGAGAAGAAGACCCCGTCGGGCGCGAGGACGCGCACGTCGGCGATGGTGGCGGTGGCCGGCAGCACGTGCACCTCGATGCCGCGCTCCGCCATCATCTGCGGCGTCATCGCCTTGATGCCGAGGTCGACCACCGCGACCGTGAAGCGCTTGTCCCCCACCGGCGGCACGACGTAGGCCGTGTCGGTGGCCACCTGCTCGGCCAGCGAGGCCCCCGCCATCGGGGGCGAGTCGATGACCTGGGTGAGCAGCCGCTCGCGGGGTGCGCTCGCGGCATCCCCGCTGAAGATGCCGACCCGCATCGCGCCGCGCTCGCGCAGGTGGCGGGTGAGCGCGCGGGTGTCGAGGTCGCAGATGCCGACGACGCCCTGGGCGTCGAGCTCGTCCTCGAGCGACCGGTTGGACCGCCAGTTGGAGGGCCGCAGCGCGGGGTCGCGCACGACGTAGCCGGCGACCCAGATGCGGGCCGACTCGTCGTCCTCGTCGTTCCAGCCGGTGTTGCCGACGTGCGGGGCGGTCATCACGACGACCTGGCGGTGGTAGCTCGGGTCGGTGAGGGTCTCCTGGTAGCCGGTCATCCCGGTCGAGAAGACGGCCTCGCCGACGGTGGAGCCCCGGTGGCCGTAGGCGCGACCGGGGAAGGTGCGGCCGTCCTCGAGGATCAGGACGGCTGGCTCGCGGGTGGTCAGCATGCGGTGGGCTCCCCTCCGCGCGCGGTCACGGCGCCGCGCAGGATCGTGGTGTGGACGGCGCCGGTGAGGCTCACGCCGTGCCACGGGGTGTTGCGGGACAGGGACTGCGAGGCGTCGCGGTCGACGCTGACCGAGGCGGTGGGGTCGACGAGCACCAGGTTGGCGGGGCTGCCGGCGGCGACCGGGTGGCCGTGGTCGGCCAGGCCGGCGATGCGGGCCGGGCCGGTCGACATCAGCCGGGAGAGGTCGGCCCAGCAGAGCCGGCCGTCGGCCACGAGCAGGTCGTGCACCACGGCGAAGGCGGTCTCGAGCCCGAGCATGCCGAACGCCGCGTCGACGAAGGCGTGCTCCTTGTCGTGCCGGGCGTGCGGGGCGTGGTCGGTGGCGATGGCGTCGATGGTGCCGTCGAGCAGGCCCTCGACCAGCGCCTCGCGGTCCTCCGCGGGGCGCAGCGGCGGGTTGACCTTGTAGACCGGGTCGTAGCTCGTGAGCAGGTCGGTGCCCAGCGCCAGGTGGTGCGGGGTCACCTCCGCCGTCATCCGGATGCCGCGCGCCTTCGCCCAGCGCACGACGTCGAGCCCCTCGGCGGTGCTGACGTGCGCGACGTGCACCCGGCTGCCGGTGTGCTGCGCGAGCAGGGCGTCGCGGGCGATGATGCTGGCCTCGGCCACGGGTGGCCAGCCGGGCAGGCCCAGCCGGCCGGAGACCTCGCCCTCGTGGCAGCAGGCCTGCGGGCCGGCCAGGTTGGGGTCCTGGCTGTGCTGGCTGACCACGCCGTCGAAGGCGCGCACGTACTCCAGCGCCCGGCGCATCACCCTGCCGTCGGCGACGCAGTGGCCGTCGTCGGAGAAGACCCTGGTCGCCGCCCGCGAGCGGTGCATCAGGCCGAGCTCGGCGAGCTCGGCGCCCTCGAGGCCCTTGGTGACCGCGCCGACCGGCACGACGTCGACCAGGCCAGCCGCGCGGCCGAGGTCGAGGATGCGCTCGGCCGCCTCGGCGGTGTCGGTGACCGGGTTGGTGTTGGCCATCGCGAGCACGGCGGTGAAGCCGCCGACCGCGGCGGCCCGGGAGCCGGAGGCGATCGTCTCGGCGTCCTCGCGGCCCGGCTCGCGCAGGTGGGTGTGCAGGTCGACGAACCCGGGCAGCAGGGTGAGGCCGTCGGCGTCGATGCGCTCGGCGTTCTTTGGGGGGTCAACGGTGCCGACCTCGGCGACGACGCCGTCGCGGACGAGGACGTCGCCGGTGGAGGCGGTGCCGTCGGCGTCGTACCAGGTGGGCCCGGTGAGGATGAGGGTGCTCACGCGGCCGCCCCCTCTCCGGCGAGGAGGTGGTAGAGGACGGACATCCGCACCGCCACCCCCGCCGAGACCTGGTCGAGCACCAGGCTCTGGGCGGCGTCGGCGGCATCCGCGCTGATCTCGAGGCCGCGGTTCATCGGGCCGGGGTGGCAGATGACGGCCTCCGGGTTGGCGTCGGTGAGCGCCCGCAGGCGCTCGCGGGTCAGGCCGAAGCCCACCGTGTACTCACGGGCGGTCGGGAAGAAGCCGCCGCTCATCCGCTCGCGCTGCACGCGCAGCATCATCACGGCATCCGGGCCGCTGGCGAGCACGGCGTCGAGGTCGTCGGTGAGCGTCAGGCCGTCGGCGGTGGCCCACGGGCCGATGCCGCTCGGCATCAGGGTGGGCGGGGCGACCAGGGTGACGTGCGCGCCGAGGGTGCGCAGGGTGATCGCGTTGGAGCGGAAGACCCGGCTGTGGGTGAGGTCGCCGACGATGGCGACCCGGGCGCCGTCGAGGTCGCCGATCCGCTGCTCCATCGTGTAGGCGTCGAGCAGGGCCTGGGTGGGGTGCTCGTGGGTGCCGTCACCGGCGTTGATGACGCTCGCGTCGACCCACTGGCTGACCTGGTGCGCGGCGCCGCTGGCCATGTGCCGGATGACGATGCCGTCGACCGACATCGCGTCGATGGTGCGCACCGTGTCGCGCAGGCTCTCGCCCTTGCTGGCGCTGCTGCCCTTGCCGGTGATGTTGATCGTGTCGGCGCTCATCCACTTGCCGGCGATCTCGAAGCTCGAGCGGGTGCGGGTGGAGTCCTCGAAGAAGAGGTTGATGATGGTGCGGCCGCGCAGGGTGGGCAGCTTCTTGACGTCGCGGTGCTGCACCTCGTGCATCTCGGTGGCCGTGGCGAGCAGCATCCGCACGTCGTCGCGGGTGAGGTCGGCGCTGGAGAGGAGGTGGCGGTTCATCGGGCCTCCCCTCCGGCGATGCGCACGACGTCGTCGCCGCCGTCGAAGCCGGCCAGGCGCACCTGCACCTTCTCGCTGTGGCTGGTCGGGAGGTTCTTGCCGACGTGGTCGGCGCGGATCGGCAGCTCGCGGTGGCCGCGGTCGACGAGCACCGCGAGGCGCACGGCGCGGGGGCGGCCGAGGTCGGACAGTGCGTCGAGGGCGGCGCGGATGGTGCGCCCGGAGTAGAGCACGTCGTCGACGAGCACCACCACCTTGTCGTCGATGCCGCCCACCGGGATCGCGGTGTGCATCGGGGCGCGGGTGGGCTGGGAGCGCAGGTCGTCGCGGTGCATCGTGATGTCGAGGCTGCCCACCGGCACCTCGGTGCCCTCGACCTCGCGGACCAGGCCGGCGAGGCGGTGGGCCAGCTCGACGCCGCGGCTGGGGATGCCGAGCAGGACGAGGTCGTCGGCACCCTTGTTGTGCTCGAGGATCTCGTGCGCGATGCGGCGCAGGGCCCGGGACACGTCGCTCGCGGTGAGGACGGTGCGACCGGTGGGGTCGAGCGGGTGCCCTGGGGGCACGGTCATGTCGGCGCGCGTCAAGACGCGGACCTCCTTCCCTGCCTCACGGGACAGGTCGTTAAAGGATGTCGGGGTGCTGCGGCGCCCACTCTACGGGGTGGGTGCACGCGCGCCGGCGGCGGCTCGCGCTGTCGTGCGCGGCGGACCGGCCGTGGGCCGGATGGTGTCCGGATCGCGAGAATCACATAACGCTGGTCTATGCCTGACCAAACACGACGTGATGGAATAGGGGTGTTGATCGGATCGCACCGCACCGCGCCGCGAAGGAGGCCTCCCGTGCAGACTCCCACCACGACCGACTCCCGTGGCGCCCTGTGTGCCGACGTCGCCGTGCGGCCGGTCGCCGCCTCCCCCGCGCCCAGCGTGCAGCCGCTCTTCCCGCCCAAGGACGCCGACGCCGAGGCCCGGCGTCGCTGGCTGGCCAGCTCGCCGTGGCCCGAGGTCGTCTTCGCCGCTGCGCTCTGACGGGGCGGCGGCGTCAACCGCCGGTGAGGTCGCGGACCATCGCGACCCGGCGGCCGTGCCGCGCCAGGTCCATCCGCTGCTCGGTCTCGCGCAACGGCTCCATCCACGCCGGCACCGGGTCGAGCTCGACGTAGCCGTGCTGCGCGTAGAACGGACCGTTCCAGGGCACGTCGGCGTAGGTGCGGAGGGTGACCTCGCTGGCGCCGCGCCTGACCAGCTCGGCGTGGGTGGCCTCGAGCAACGCCGACCCGATGCCGCGCCGGCCGTGCGCCGGGTCGACGGCGATCTGCTCGAGGTGCCAGTGTCCGTCGAGGTCGAGCACGTGGCTGAAGCCGATGACGGTCCCCTCGTCGTCGGCCGCCACGAGCAGGATGCCGGGCTCTCCCGCGCGCTCCTCCCCCGACGCCGAGGCGGGCCAGTCCAGCTCGCCGAACCGCTGCGCGAAGAGGGCGTCGCCGGCATCCTCGATGGCGGCCAGGAAGGGCAGGTCGGCGTCCCGGGCGAGGCGGATGGTCGTCATCCGGCGCAGTATGCCGCGCGGCCGCGGCTCGCGGGGGTGGCCGAGCGGCGCCGGTTCGAGGATCATCGCTGGCGAGGGCGCCAGCGGGGCGTCCGCGGACGAAGGGTGAGCGCCATGGCACACACGTACGGCATCAGCGAGGTCGTCGGCACGTCGACCACCTCGATCGACGAGGCCATCACCTCGGCGGTCGCGCGGGCGTCGACCACGGTGCGCGGGCTGGACTGGTTCGAGGTGACCGAGATCCGCGGCCACCTCCAGGACGGCGCGGTCGCCCACTACCAGGTGGGCCTCAAGCTCGGCTTCCGCCTGGAGGAGTGACGCGGCCGGTCGTGGCCGACGGGACCGCCCCCTGCCCCACCGCCGGCCGCTCAGCGCCGCCGGCAAGAGGTCCGTCCGGGGACGTCCGGATGCTTCACGTCATGAGCCAGGATCGCTGCCGACCGGTGGGTCCAGGACGGCCCGCCGCGAGCCATCACCCGAGCCGCCGCCAGCGGCTCACCCAGTGAAGCAACCCCCTATATGGCGCCGCCCCGGCTCACCCCGTGAAGCAACCCCCTACGTGGTGCCAGGCCGGCTCACCCAGTGAAGCAACCCCCTATGTGGTGCCGGGCTGGCTCACCAGGTGAAGCATCCGGACGTCCGGGGCAGAGACCCTGCCGGGCGGGCTCACGTTCGCCCGACAGCGGGCGCCGAGTCGCCGGTCCACTCAGGCCAGGGTCGGCTTGACCTCGGCGAGGCGGGCGAGCAGCCCGTTGACGAAGCGCGGGCTGTCGTCGGTGGACAGCTCGGTCGCCAGGCCCACCCACTCGCTGATCGCGACCGGCTCGGGCACGTCGCTCGACCAGAGCACCTCGTAGGCGCCCAGGCGCAGGATCGCCCGGTCGACCGCCGGCATCCGCTGCAGGGTCCAGCCCTGCGAGTAGGTCGAGATCAGCTCGTCGACCTGTCCCCAGTGCTCGACGACCCCCATCACCAGGTCGGCGGTGAACTCCGACAGCGGCGCCTCGGTCACCGGCGCCGCCAGCCGCTCACGGAGCAGGTCGGCGGCGTTGACCCCGCGCTGCTCGGCCTCGAAGAGGAGGTCGAGCGCGCGCTTGCGGGCCTTGGTGCGGGCGGCCACGGGTCAGCTGACCCGGCCGAGGTAGGAACCGTCGCGGGTGTCGACCTTGATCTTGGTGCCGGTCTCGAGGAACAGCGGCACGGCCACCTCGGCGCCGGTCTCGACCGTCGCGGGCTTGGTGCCACCGGTGGAGCGGTCGCCCTGCAGGCCCGGCTCGGTGTAGGTGATCTCGAGGACGACCGACGCGGGCAGCTCGATGAACAGCACGTTGCCCTCGTGGCGCGCGACGACGACGTCCTGGTTCTCGAGGAGGAACTTCGAGGCGTCGCCCACGGTCTCCGGGCTCACCGGGATCTGGTCGTAGGTGTCGCCGTCCATGAAGATGAAGTCGGTGCCGTCGTTGTAGAGGTACTGCATGTTGCGCTTGTCGACGTTCGCGGTCTCCACCTTGACGCCGGCGTTGAAGGTCTTGTCGACGACCTTGCCGCTCATGACGTTCTTCAGCTTGGTGCGCACGAACGCCGGGCCCTTGCCGGGCTTGACGTGCTGGAACTCCACGACGGTCCACAGCTGGCCCTCGATGTTGAGGACGAGGCCGTTCTTGAGGTCGTTGGTCGATGCCACGGGTGGTTCTTCGCTTTCGTCACGACGGTGCGACGCGGCGACCGGATGCGGGCGCGCGTCACCCCCGCGAGGGGATGGGGATCCGGACGATCCTATCGCGCTCGCGCACTCCCCCGGTGCGGCCGCCGAGCGGGGCCGGGCGGGCGCGGCGACAGGACCCGGCGACAGGACCCGGCTCAGACGCCGACGGTGAGGTTCGCGACGTAGCCGGCTGCGGGGTCGCCCGTCACCGTCGCGAGCTGGTGGATGCCGCCGTCGTCGCCGAACACCAGGTCCCGCCGCAGCGACGTGCCCGACAGGTGGTCCGCGCTGCCCGGGTAGGTGGCCGCGTCACGCGTAGACCGCGGCGGACGCCGCCTCGGGCAGCGCGATCTGGCTGGTCCGCACGATCTGCCCCGCGCTGGTCGCCTCCGCGGTGCTGCGGTAGACCTCGAAGTGGATGTGCGGCCACCGCCCGGGATAGCAGCCGGGGAAGACCGTCGTGAAGGTCGCCGTCCCACTGCCGTCGGTGGGCTGCACGCCCCGCAGGTAGTTCTCGTCCTCGACGCCGGGCGAGTACATCGAGTAGCGGCCCTGCGCGTCGCAGTGCCAGGCGTAGACGGCCACCCCCGGCATCGCCTGGTAGCCGGCCGCCGAGTCGAGCACGGTGAGGTTGACGGTGAGCGTCACCCCCGCTGCCGTCGTCGTCGAGGTGCCGATCGACGAGCGCAGGTCGCGGCGCACGATCCCGGTGTCGTCGAGCACGTCCGGGCCGTTGCTGCCGTTGCCCGGGAACGGACCCCCGGTCTCTGCCGGGACCAGGCTGTCGACGGTCGCCGCACCGGATGCCGTGCCCGCCGCGGTCCCGCTCGGGCCGGCACCACCGTGAAGCTGCCCGTCGCGGACAGCGGCCCGCCGGTCGACGAGCCCTCGGTGCACCCGACCAGGGCGGCCAGGCCGGCCCCTCCGAGCAGCCCCAGCGCCGACCGGCGCGCCACGAGGGTGCGCACGTCGAACTCGAGGCCACGGTCGTGGTCGGGGGGCGGGGTCGACGGAGGCGGAGTCGGAGTCGGAGTCGGCGGAGGCGCGGACGTCATCGGTCAAGCATGCGTCAGGAGGCGATGGCGGTGAAGGCGTCGCGCAGCAGCGACTCGTCCGGGCCCTCGAGCCGCACCGGCCGCCCGATCCCCTCGAGCACGATGAACCGCAGCACGGCACCGCGTGACTTCTTGTCGCGCCGCATCACCGCCAGCAAGGAGTCGAACGAGCCCTCGGGGTACGACGTGGGCAGCCCCACCGACGACAGCACCGACCGGTGCCGCGCGACGTCCGCCGCCGACAGGTGCCCCGAGCGCAGCCCGAGCTCGGCAGCGAAGACCATCCCGATCGCCACCGCCTCGCCGTGCCGCCGCCGGTATCCCTCGGCCTGCTCGATGGCGTGCCCGAGGGTGTGCCCGTAGTTGAGGATCTCGCGCAGCCACGACTCGGTGAGGTCCTGGGCCACGACGTCGGCCTTGACCGTGATCGCCCGCTCGATCAGCTCGCGGGTGTGCGGGCCGTCGAACCGCACGGCGCCGGCCGGGTCGGCCTCCACCAGGTCGAGGATCACCGGGTCGACGATGAACCCGGCCTTGACCACCTCGGCCAGCCCCGCCACGAGGTCGACCTGCGGCAGGGAGGCGAGCGCGTCGAGGTCGCACAGCACCCCGGCCGGCTCGTGGAACGCGCCGACGAGGTTCTTGCCCTGGGCGGTGTTGATGCCGGTCTTGCCACCGACCGCGGCGTCGACCATGGCGAGCAGGGTCGTCGGCACGTGCACCACGGCCACCCCGCGCAGCCAGGTCGCGGCGACGAACCCGGCGAGGTCGGTGACGGTGCCGCCGCCGACGGCCACGACGGCATCCGAGCGGGTGAACGCGTGCTTGCCCAGCCGCGCCCACAGGCCCGACACGACGTCGGCGGTCTTGGCGGTCTCGGCGTCGGGCACCACGGCCTCGTGCACCTCGAGCCCCGCCCTGCGCAGCTGCGACACCACCGGGGCGGCCAGCCGCGCCAGCGCCTCGGGCCGCACCACGAGCACCTGCCGCACCCCCGGCGCGAGCAGCCCCACGACCCGGTCGGACACCCCGTGCCCGACGACGACGTCGTAGCCGTCGCCGACCCGGATGACGGTGACCTCGCCGGCGCGACCGGCGTCGCCGTCGCTCACGACTCCCCCAGCAGGCCCGCGACCTCGGCCGCGACCTCGCCCGGGGTGCGCCCGGCGGTGTCGACCCGGAAGGTCGCGACCCGCTCGTACACCGGGCGACGCTCGTTCATCAGCCGCACCCACGAGGCTCGCGGGTTGACCGCGAGCAGCGGCCGGCTCTGGTCGAACCCCACCCGCTTCGAGGCGTCGGCGATGCCGACGTCGAGGAAGACCACCGTCTGCCCCACGAGCAGCTGCTCGGTCAGCGGGTCGACGGGCGCCCCGCCGCCGAGGGCGAGCACGCCGGCATCCTCGGCCAGTGCGCGAGCCACCTCGGCCCGCTCGAGCGTGCGGAAGGCCGGCTCGCCGTCCTCGACGAAGATGTCGGAGATGGTGCGCCCGGCGGCGGCCTCGATCGCGGCATCCGTGTCGTGCAGCGGCAGCCCGAGCAGCTCGGCCAGCGCCGCACCCACGGTGCTCTTGCCGGACCCCGGCGGGCCGACCAGCACGACGCGCGGCATCAGTCCTCCCAGGTGCGCATGGAGGCCGGGATGGCCGCGAGGTAGGACGCGTGGTTGCGGGCGGTCTCGCTCACCGAGTCGCCGCCGAACTTCTCCAGGCACGCCTCGGCGAGCACGAGCGCGACCATCGCCTCGGCCACGACCCCCGCGGCAGGCACGGCGCACACGTCGGACCGCTGGTGGATGGCGCGGGCCGGCTCGTCGGAGGCCACGTCGACCGTCTCGAGCGCGCGGGGAACGGTGGAGATCGGCTTCATCGCCGCGCGCACGCGCAGCAGCCCGCCGACCGACATCCCGCCCTCGGTGCCCCCGGCCCGGCCGGTGCGGCGACGGATGACGCCGTCGGCGCCCCGCTCCATCTCGTCGTGGGCGACCGAGCCGCGACGGGCCGCCGTGCGGAAGCCGTCGCCGACCTCGACGCCCTTGATCGCCTGGATGCCCATCAGCGCCCCCGCCAGCTTCGCGTCGAGCCGGCGGTCCCAGTGCACGTGCGAGCCCAGCCCCGGCGGCAGCCCGGTGACGACCACCTCGACCACCCCGCCGAGGGTGTCGCCGTCCTTGTGCGCGGCCTCGATCTCGGCGACCATCGCCGCCGACCCCTCGGCGTCGAAGGCGCGCACCGGGTCGGCGTCGAGCGCGTCGACGTCGTCGGCGGTCGGCAGCGGGGCGTCGTCGGACACCGAGGCCCAGCCGATCGCCACGGTGTGCGACACCAGCCGGATGCCGTAGGCCTGCTCCAGGAAGCGCGCCGCCACCTCGCCCAGCGCCACCCGGGCCGCGGTCTCGCGGGCCGAGGCCCGCTCGAGCACCGGCCGGGCGTCGTCGAAGGCGTACTTCTGCATGCCGACGAGGTCGGCGTGGCCCGGGCGCGGCCGGGTGAGCGGCCGGTTGCGGGCGATCTCCTTCTCGGCGTTGACGTCGTCGGCGGCGGCGAGCGCGTCGGCGTCGACCGGGTCGGGGCTCATCACCGTCTGCCACTTGGGCCACTCGGAGTTGCCCACCCGGATCGCGATCGGCGAGCCCAGGGTGACGGCCGTGGCGCACCCCGCCGAGGAACTCCACCGCGTCCTGCTCGAACTTCATCCGGGCGCCGCGGCCGTAGCCCAGCCGCCGGCGGGCGAGGGCCCGGGCGACGTCGGCCGTGGTGACCTCGACGCCCGCGGGCAGCCCGTCGATGGTCGCGACGAGCGCGGGCCCGTGCGACTCCCCGGCGGTCAGCCAGCGCAGCATGGGGCGAATCCTTCCACGCGGCCCTCAGCCGCCCAGCAGCCAGGTCAGGATCTGGTCAGCCCAGCCGATCGACGACCCACGCCCCCAGGCACATCGCCGGACCGTAGGCGATCGAGCTGCGCAGGCCCACCCGCCGCAGCACGAGCAGCGCCACGGCGGCCAGCCCACCGACGAGGATGCCGGCCAGCAGCCCCACCACGACCGACCCCGCACCGAGCCAGCCGAGCAGCCCGCCGATGACCGGCGCGAGCCGCACGTCACCCCCGCCGACGCCCCCGCCGGGCAGCACCGCGAGCAGCAGGTACACCGCCCCCATCGCCAGGGCCCCGACGACCGCCCCCAGCCAGCGCCGGTCGAGGGTCGCGACCGAGGCCACCGCGAGCAGCGCCACCAGCCACGCAGCCGTCGGCACGACCAGGCCGACCGGCAGCCGGTGCACGTCGAGGTCGATCCAGGTCAGGCCCACGGTCAGCCAGGCGAAGAGCAGGTAGGCCGGCAGCGCGGCCCAGCCCCCCAGGTCGCCGACCGACCAGGCCGCGAGCCCGGCCAGGGCCGCCGTGGCGAGCCCGGGCCACCAGTTGCGACCGGGCGCGTGGTCGGCGTCGTCCTCCTCGATGCGGTAGCCACCGGTCGCGAGCTGCCGCCCGGTGAGGTGGCCCACCACCCCCATGACCGCTGCCGCGGCGACGACGACCCAGAGGGGTGTCACTCCTGCCCCAGCGCCGCCCGCCCCGCGGCGGCCATCGCCTCGATCGGGGCGTCGTGGCCGGTGAACAGCCGGAACTGCTCCGCCGGCCTGGTGCACGAGCATGTCGAGGCCGCTGACCACGGTCATGCCGGCCCCGGCCGCGGCGCGCGCCAGCGGGGTGGGCCAGCCGGCGTAGACGACGTCGAGCAGGATGCCGGGGTGCGCCGGCGGCACGGTGGCCGCGGCCACCTCCCCCGCCGACCCCGGCAGGGTCGACACGACCACGTCGTCGCGGGTCGTCACCCACGGCCCCAGCGCCGCCACGGACCCGTTGCGGATGCCGGCGCCCAGGTCGAGCGCCCAGGCCAGCAGGTCGGCGGCCCGGCTGGTGTCGCGCGCCCGCACGGTGAGGGTGGTGACCCCGAGCTCGGCCAGGGCCAGCACCGCCGAGCGAGCCGTGGCCCCGGCACCGAGCACCAGCGCCCGGGACGGCGTGCCCGGCAGGTGCGGGGCGAGCGCCCGGACGACCCCGACGACGTCGGTGTTGGTGGCGTCCCAGCCGCCGTCGTCGCGGCGCACCAGGGTGTTGGCGGCACCCGCCCGGCGCGGCGACGGCATCCACCGTGGTGGCGACGTCGGCGGCGACCTCCTTCAGCGGCATGGTCAGCGACAGCCCGCGCCAGTCCGGGCCCGAGCGCCGCCGACGAACCCCGCCAGCCCGTCGGCGTCGACCTCGTGGGCGTCGTACTCCCAGCCCGACAGCCCGGCCGCGAGGTAGCCGGCGCGGTGCAGCGCCGGTGAGAGGGAGTGGGTGATGGGCGAGCCGAGGACAGCCGCCCTCACTGACCACAGTCCTTCGGCTTGGCCTTGCAGTAGGCGTTGAGCTCGGCGACGTTGGCGTTGTGCTCGGCCAGCGTCGTGCCGTACTTGGTCTCACCGGTGATCGGGTTGACCGCCACGAAGAAGAACCACGGGCCGTCGGCCGGGTTGGCCGCCGCCGTCGATCGACGCCGCACCCGGGTTGCTGATCGGGCCGGGCGGCAGGCCGGGGCGGATGCGGGTGTTGTAGGGGTTGCTCGCGTCGTTGAGCTCGGCCTTGGTCGGGAACAGCGACCGGCGCTGCGCGCCGTACGACACGGCGGCGTCGGACTGGATCAGCCCGTAGGCCGGGGGCCCGTCGGTCTCGATGCGGTTGAGGAAGACCCGGGCGATCTTGGGCCGGTCGACGTCGAGCTTGGCCTCGGCCTCGACGAGCGAGGCGAGGGTGAGCACCTTCTGGCGGTCCTCGGGCGCGACCCCGGCGTCGTCGAGCACCTTGACGGTCTGGGCCACCATCGCCTTGAGCTGCTCGGTGGCGGTGGACTTCTCGCGCGAACTCGTAGCTCGACGGGAACAGCCAGCCCTCGATCTTGCCCTTGGCCTCCTCGGGCAGGCCGATCGCCTCGGCGTCCTTGGCCGCCTTGACGTACTCCTTGACCGGGATGCCGGTCTGCTTCGACAGCAGCGCGAAGGTCTCGCTCGCCCACAGGCCCTCGCGCACGGTGGTGCGGTTGACGTCGCGGTTGGCGGGGTCGGCCAGCAGGTCGAACGCCGCCTGGGCCGGCATCCCCTTGAGCAGCACGTAGGTGCCGGGCTGGATGGCGGCGGCCCGCTTCGGGTCGCTCGTCGCCACCTCGAGGTAGGCGCTGCGCGACTTGACCACGCCCGCGTCGCGCAGGGTGGTGGCGATGTCCTCGACCGGTCTGGCCCGGCTCGACGACGATGTCGACCTCGCCCTCGCCCGGGCCCGCGAAGTCGACGACCTCGGCCTTGGTGAACAGGCCGGTGACCATCGGCGAGAGCACGCTGTAGGCGGCGTAGGCAGGCGCCCCCGACCAGCACGACCGCGAGCAGCGAGGATGAACCAGCGGCGGTTGCTCTTGCGCGGCGAGCGGCTGCCGGTGGAGGTCGCGGCGGCGGCGGTGCGAGCGGCGGCGGTTCCCCGAAGATCGTCTCGGTGACGTCGTGCTGCTGGCGTCACGGCCTCGTGTCCTTCGTCCGCGGCTTGCGCCGTCCTCGCCCGACCTGCTCCCCGGGAGGGGAGCCGGTGCTGCGCTCCGTGTCGAGGGCTGTCTGCAGGATGAGCACGGCGGCAGCCTGGTCGACCACGGCGCGCTGCCGCCTGCCGGCGACCCCGCTCTCACGGAGCGTGCGGTGCGCATCGACACTGGTGAGTCGCTCGTCGACGAGACGGACCCAGACCGGCGCGATGCGCGCCGCCACCACGGCAGCATACTGGCGGGCCCGGGCCGCAGCGGGGCCTTCGTCCCCAGAGAGCGAACGGGGCAGTCCCGACCACGACGCCCACCGCACGCGTGCTCGACGACCAGCGCGGCGATCGCCTCGACGTCGGAGTCGCCCGGCGGCCGGGTCGCCCTCGGCGGTGCGGGGCACGGTCGCCACCGGCGTCGCGAGGATGCCGTCGGGGTCGCTCACGGCGACCCCGACGCGCACCGAGCCCACGTCGACACCGAGGCGGGCACCGCGTTCGCGGGGGTCCGGCATCAGCCGGCGAGCTCCCCGACGCGCCACTCGACGGCCGCCAGGGCCTCGCCGACCTTCGACGCGTCCTGGCCGCCGCCCTGGGCGATGTCGTCCTTGCCGCCGCCGCCGCCGCCGAGGGCCGTGGCCGCCACCCGCACCAGCTCGCCGGCCTGGATGCCGCGCGCCCGCGCCGGCTCGTTGGTCGCCACCACGACGACCGGGCGGCCCTTGGCCGCACCGGTGATCGCGACGACGCTGGGCCGCTCGGCGCCGAGCCGGCCGCGCAGGTCGAGCACCATGGTGCGCACGTCGTCGGCCCCGGCCTCGCCGGCGTCGTGCCCGAGGTAGGTCACGCCGTTGACGTCGCGGGCCTGCTCGGTGAGGTTGCCGGCCGCCGCCTGCACCTGCTCGCGGCGGGCGCGCTCGAGCTCGCGCTCGGCATCCTTGAGCCGGGTGACCATCGCGCCGACCCGCTCGGCGAGCTCGTCGGGGCGGGCACCGACCAGGCCGGTCAGCTCGGCCACGATCGCGCGCTCCTTGGCGAGGTAGCGCAGCGCCTCCATGCCGACGAAGGCCTCGACGCGGCGCACGCCCGAGCCGACCGACGACTCGCCGGTGACGGTGAGGGCGCCGATCTGGCTGGAGTGCTGCACGTGGGTGCCACCGCACAGCTCGCGGCTCCACGGGCCGCCGATCTCGACGACGCGCACGTCCTCGTCGTAGGTCTCGCCGAACAGCGCGAGCGCGCCGATCTCGCGGGCCTGCGGCAGCGGCATGTAGGTGGCCGACACCGGCAGGTCCTTGCGCACCGCGAGGTTGGCGACCTCCTCGATCTCGCTGCGGGTGGCCGGCGACAGCGCCGAGCCCCACGCGAAGTCGAGCCGCAGGTAGCCGGGCTTGTTGTACGACCCGGACTGCAGGGCCGAGGGGCCGAGCACCTGGCGCAGCGCCGCGTGCACGACGTGGGTGCCGGAGTGCGCCTGGCAGGCCGAGAGCGCCACTCGGGGTCGACCTCGGCGAGCACCGGCGCGCCCGGTGCGCAGCGGCCCGGTGAGCACCTCGACGGTGTGCACGATCAGCCCCTTGACCGGGCGCTGCACGTCGACGACCTTGCAGGTGCACGCCGTCGGCGGTGATGACGCCCTCGTCGGCGATCTGGCCACCGGACTCGGCGTAGAACGGCGTGCGGTCGAGCACCACCTGGCCGCGCTGGCCCGGCTCGATCTCGGTGACGGTCGCGCCGTCGACGACCAGGCCCGACGACCGTCGCCTCGCTGGTGAGCTCGGAGTAGGCCCGGAAGTCGGTCTCGCCGAGCGCCCGCAGGTCGCGCCACACCTCGGTGTGCGCGTGGCCGCTCTTCTTCGACTTCGCGTCGGCCTTGGCCCGCTGGCGCTGCTCGGTCATCAGCCGGGTGAAGCCCTCGCGGTCGACCTGCAGCCCCTGCTCCTGCGCCATCTCCAGGGTGAGGTCGATCGGGAAGCCGTAGGTGTCGTGCAGCTGGAACGCCTGGTCGCCCGGGAGCGTGCCGCCGCCGGACTCCTTGGTCGCGCGCCACCGCGGTGTCGAGGATGGTCGTGCCCGCGGCGAGGGTGCGCCGGAACGCCTCCTCCTCCGCGTAGGCGATCTGGCTGATCCGGCCGAAGCCGCTCTCCAGCTCGGGGTAGGACTGCTTCATCCGCTCCAGCGAGACCGGCAGCAGCTCGGGCAGGCACGGGTCCTCGTAGCCGAGCAGGCGCATCGAGCGCACCGCGCGGCGCAGCATCCGGCGCAGCACGTAGCCGCGGCCCTCGTTGCCGGGGGTGACGCCGTCGCCGATGAGCATCAGCGAGGAGCGCACGTGGTCGGCGACGACCCGCAGCCGCACGTCGTCGGGGTGCGACTCGCTGACCATGTGGCCGGAGTTGACCCCGTAGCGCTTGCCGGTGAGCTCGGCCGCCCGCTCGAGCACGGGGTAGACCTCGTCGATCTCGTAGAGGTTGTCGACGCCCTGCAGCAGGGTCGCCATCCGCTCCAGGCCCATGCCGGTGTCGATGTTGCGCTTGGGCAGCGGGCCGGAGATGTCGAAGTCGTCCTTGGCGCGCACCGCCGAGAGCTCCTCCTGCATGAACACCAGGTTCCAGAACTCCAGGTAGCGGTCCTCGTCGACGGCCGGGCCGCCCTCGCGGCCGTACTCGGGGCCGCGGTCGAGGTAGATCTCGCTGCACGGGCCGCCGGGGCCGGGCACGCCCATGTGCCAGTAGTTGTCGAGCTTGCCGCGGCGGGTGATCCGCGCCTCGGGCACGCCGATGCCGTCGCGCCAGATCGCGAACGCCTCGTCGTCGTCGTCGTAGACGGTGGGCCAGATCAGGTCGGCGTCGAGGCCGTAGCCGCCCGTCGGCCTGCGACGTGGTGATCAGCTCCCAGGCGAGGGTGATGGCCCCCTCCTTGAAGTAGTCGCCGAACGCGAAGTTGCCGTTCATCTGGAAGAACGTGCCGTGCCGGGAGGTCTTGCCGACCTCCTCGATGTCACCGGTGCGCACGCACTTCTGCACGCTGGTGGCCCGGATCCACTGCGGGGTCTCCTGGCCCAGGAAGTAGGGCTTGAACGGCACCATGCCGGCGTTGACGAACAGCAGGTTCGGGTCGTCGTGGATCAGCGGCGCGGAGGGCACGACGGTGTGGCCGTTCTTCTCGAAGAACGCCAGCCAGCGACGCCGGATCTCAGCGGTTTCCATGGGGAATCAGTCCTCGGGTGTTTCGGTCTGCCACCGGGCACGGGCACGCGACATCGTATGCCGGTCCGTGCCGGGGGTCGGGCGGGGTCAGGCGTGGTGGGGCAGGTCGGTGGGGGCGCGCCGGCCCCTACGGAGCTCGCTCGCCGGTGGGGTCGAGCAGCAGCGCCCGCGCCTCCTCGGGCGTCAGGGAGCGACCGGGGTCGTCGGCGCCCAGCGCGGATGCCGGGCTCGCGGCGGCGCGCTCGCGGGCTGCGGTCCCAGCCGGCGTCGACCTCGAGGTCGGGGGTCTGCGCCCACGCGGCGTGCCGCGGGGCGCGGCTCGTGGCGTCGGTCTCGACGGCCACCTCGACGGCCTCGCGCAGCTCGGCCTCGCGGCGGGCCGAGGCGTCCTTGAACGTGCGTGACGAAGCGCTGGGTGACCGGCAGCTTCCACAGGCCGTAGCCCACCCCGACCGCGACGGCGGCCAGCAGCACGGTGCGGCCCCTCACGACTCGTCCTTCTTGCTGAGCCCGCGCACCGCGGTGCGCACGCCGTAGCTGAACGCCGCCACCTTGATGAGCGGGGTGCCGATCGTCGCCGCGGTGAGCGAGGTCAGCGCCGACGCGTTGGTCGTCATCGTGGTCACCGAGCTGGTGATCGAGTCGACCCGGGTCAGCTGGTCGTTGGTGAGGCTGACGGTGTCGGTGAGGCCCTTGAGGGTCGGCTGCACGTTGTCGCTCGTCGTGCGCAGGCTCACGGTGGTCTCGTCGAGGATCTGGCCGGCCTTGCCGAGCAGCCCGCCGAGCCGCACCACGAGGTACGCGAACGCGAGCGCGGCGATGAGTCCCGCGATCCCTCCGAGCGTCACCGTCATGCGGGCGAGCCTAGCGTCCGGGCGCCGCGTCGATCGCGCCGGTTACCGCCTCGGCCCCGCCTGGTCGGCTCAGCCCCGGCCCAGCCGGCCCTTGAGCCAGGTCCACCGCTCCTGCAGGCGGGCCTCGAAGCCGCGGTCGGTGGGGCGGTAGTAGTCGGTGCTGCCGGCGAGGTCGTCGGGCAGGTACTGCTGGGCGGCCACGGCATCCGGCTCGTCGTGGGCGTAGACGTAGCCCTTGCCGTGCCCGAGCCGGGCGGCGCCGGCGTAGCCGCTGCCGCGCAGGTGGGCCGGCACCGGGCCGCCCTTGCCGGCGCGCACGTCGGCGATCGCCTCGTTGATGCCGGTGTAGGCGGCGTTCGACTTCGGCGCCAGCGCGTTGTGCACGACGGCCTGGGCCAGGATGATCCGCGCCTCCGGCATCCCGATCTGGGCGACGGCGTGCATCGCGGCGACGGCGGTCTGCAGCGCGGTCGGGTCGGCGAGGCCGACGTCCTCGGAGGCCGAGATGACGACCCGCCGGGCGATGAAGCGCGGGTCCTCCCCCGCCTCGAGCATCCGGGCGAGGTAGTGCAGGGCGGCGTCGACGTCGGAGCCGCGCATCGACTTGATCAGCGCGGAGGCGACGTCGTAGTGCTGGTCGCCGGTGCGGTCGTAGCGCACGGCGGCGTGGGCGACCGCCTGCTCGCTCTGCGCGAGGGTGATCGGCACGGCATCCGGCCGGTCGGCGCCGGGGGCGACGGCGTCGTCGGCCACCCCGGCCGCGGCCTCGAGGAAGGTGAGCGCCCGGCGGGCGTCGCCACCGGCGAGCCGCACGAGGTGGTCGCGGGCGTCGTCGTCGAGCGCGTAGGCGCCGTCGAGCCCGCGCGGGTCGGTGATGGCCGCGGTGATGACGTCGGCGACGTCGTCGTCGGTGAGCGGCTGGAGGGTGATGAGCATCGAGCGGCTGAGCAGCGGGCGCGATGACCGAGAACGACGGGTTCTCGGTGGTGGCCGCGACGAGCACGACCTGGCGGTTCTCGACCCCGGGCAGCAGGGCGTCCTGCTGGGCCTTGGTGAACCGGTGGATCTCGTCGAGGAAGAGCACGGTCTGGCGGCCGTACATGTCGCGGGCCCGGTTGGCGTGCTCCATCACGGCGCGGACGTCCTTGACGCCGGCGGTCACCGCCGACAGCTCGACGAACTCGCGGTCGGCGGCGGTGGCGACGAGGTGGGCCAGGGTGGTCTTGCCGGTGCCGGGCGGCCCCCAGAGGATGGCGGAGATCGGGCCGGCCGCTCCCCCGCTGCCCTCGATGAGCCGGCGCAGCGGGCTGCCGGGGCGCAGCACGTCGCCCTGGCCGCGCACCTCGTCGATGCCGCGCGGCCGCATCCGCACCGCGAGCGGGGGCAGCGACGCGCCGCCGCCCACACCGTCACCCGCCGAGGCGGCCGCGCCGAACAGGTCGGTGTCGTCGAGGCTCACGCTGGCGAGGCTATCCCGCGAGAACGACGCCCCGGGATGCCGCGTCTCCCGCCCCGACCCCGAACGTGGGTGAAGATCGCCGTCCGGGCACCGGTTTTCACCCACGTCCGGCGGACGCTCAGAAGTAGCCGGTCTCGCCGTCGATCAGCTCGCGGATCAGGTCGAGGTGGCCGGCGTGCCGGGCGGTCTCCTCGAGCATGTGCAGCAGGATCCAGCGCAGCGAGGCCGTGCCGACGGCGTGCAGGACGGTGCTGCCGGCCGCGTCGAGGGACCGCGCGGCGATCGCGGCGTCGGAGCGGGCGCACTCGTCGTCGTACTCCTGCAGCAGCGTCGCCAGCGAGATGCCCTCGACGAGGAACTCGGAGTCCTCGACGTCGTCGGCCAGCGGGCCGTAGCCGCGGCCCACCCCGGGCTGGCCGAGCAGCACCTCGCGGAACCACAGCTCCTCGCACCAGCGCAGGTGCGACACGATGCCGGCCACGGTCATCAGCGGCGAGCGTCGGCACCATCACGCGGTGGGCGTCCTCGTCGGACAGCCCCTCGCACTTCAGCCGCACGATGCCGCGCTGCAGGTCGAACCACCCGAGCAGCTGGGTGCGCTCGTCGGCGGTGCGGTCGGGGCGGACTCTCGTGGCGCTCATCACCCCACCGTTCCACCCCGAGGGGTCGTCGGCAACGGCATCGCGGGCCCTCTGGCACGCTGGCCCCATGAGCCGAGCACGACCCCCAGCACGGCGCGCTCCTGCGCCGCTGGGGAGCGGTGGTCGCCCGCCGCGCCAAGGCCGTCGTCGTCGTGTGGGCGGTGCTCGTGATCGCCGGGTTCGGCATCGCGCTGGGGGCGTTCGGCACGCCGAGCCTGTTCGACCGGCTCGACAGCGGCGAGATCGTCGTCGACGGCGAGAACCAGGCCGGCCGCGACCTGCTCGCGACGGGCGGCGGCAGCGGCTTCAGCACCTACACCCAGACCCTCACCGGGGTCGACCTCGCCGACCCCGCGGTCGCCACGGCCGCGGCCACCGCGGTCAAGGACCTCACCGCGATCGAGCACGTCGAGTCGGCCGTGAACCCCTTCGTCGTGCCCGAGGGCCCGACCAGCCCGCGGCCCTGCGCTTCACGCTCGACGGCGACCCGGCATCCGGCGGTTTCGCCACCGTGGTCACCTTCGACGCCGACAACACCGCCGAGCAGGAGGCCACCGCGACCGAGCAGGTCGACGTGGTCTTCGACCGGCTGGCCGAGCAGACCGGCGCCACCGGCGACCAGCGCGGCGGCCTGCGCAGCCTGGTCGACCGGATCATCGCGCAGGTCAAGACCGACGGCCAGCGCGGCGAGGGCATCGCCCTGCCGGTGAGCTTCGCCGTGATGGTCGTGGTGTTCGGCGGCTTCCTCGCCGCGGGCTTCCCGGTGCTCGGCGCGGTCGCGTCGATCGCCGGCGCGCTCGTCTCGCTGCTCGGCTTCTCCTACCTGCTCGACCTCGACGCCACCGTGGTCAACGTCGTCACCGTGCTGGCGCCTCGGCCTGTGCATCGACTACGGCCTGCTCGTCGTCTCGCGCTTCCGCGAGGAGCTGCGCGCCATGCTGCAGGGCGCCCCGGTCAGCGAGCTCACCCACGAGCAGGTGGTCGAGGCCACCGCCACCACGATGCACCGGGCCGGTCGCACCGTCGTGTTCTCGGCGCTCACCGTGGCCATCTCGCTGGCCGGCCTGATGGTGCTCGAGATCCCGTTCATCCGGGCGGTCAGCGCGGCCGGCGTCTCGGTGGTGCTCGTCGCGCTCGCCGTCGCGCTCACCCTCATCCCCGCGCTGTGCGCCCTCGGGGCCCGCCGGCTGCTGCGCCGCGGCACCGAGAGCGCCGGCGACACCGGCGTCTTCTCCCGACTCGCCGAGTGGGTCCACCGGATGCCGTGGGTCGTCATCACCGTTGTCGCCGGGCTGCTCCTCGTGCTCGCCGCGCCGGCCCTGCGGATGGAGCTGACCTCCTCGGGCCCCGAGCTGCTGCCCAAGGGAACGCCCGAACGCACCTTCTACGAGGACTTCCGCGAGGGCTACCCCCTGCTCGCCGGGGCCGAGGTGCTGCTGGTCACCACCGCGCCGGCCGCCGAGGTCGAGGCGTGGGCCGCAACGGCCGCCGACCGCCCCGGGGTGGAGTCGGTCGACCCGGTCAACCACCTCGACAACGGCGTGACGCACGGTCGGCTTCCAGACCGGCGACAACGGCACGGGCGAGGCCTCGCGCGCCCTGGTCGACTCGCTGCGCACCGACCGCGCGCCCTTCGACGCCAAGGTCGTGGGGCAGGCGTCCGGCATCGTCGACTTCCGCGCGACCGTGGCCGAGCGGGCGCTCTGGGCGATCGGCCTGGTCGTGCTGGCCACCCTGGTGCTGCTGTTCCTGATGACCGGCTCGGTCGTCATCCCGGTCAAGGCCCTGGTGATGAACGTGCTCTCGCTGGGCGCGGCCCTGGGCGTGACGGTGTGGATCTTCGAGGACGGCCACCTCGAGAACCTGCTGCGCTTCACCTCGGCCGGCGCCGTCGAGAACACCATCCCGCTGCTCGTGCTCGCGTTCGGGTTCGGCCTGTCGATGGACTACGAGGTCTTCCTCCTCTCGCGCATCGTCGAGCTGCACGAGCAGGGCTACGACACCCGCGAGGCCGTGACCCTGGGGCTGCAGCGCTCGGGCCGGATCATCACCTCGGCCGCCCTGCTCATGGTCATCGTCTTCGCCGGCTTCGCCGCGGGTGACCTGCTCGTCATGAAGCAGATGGGCACGGCGCTGGTGCTCGCGATCATCATCGACGCGACCCTGGTGCGGATGCTGCTCGTGCCCGCCACGATGTCGGTGCTCGGCTCGGTGAACTGGTGGGCGCCGGCCCCGCTGCGCCGGCTGCACGAGCGCTGGGGCATCACCGAGTGAGCGAGGTGCGGGTGCTCGGCAGCGCTGCCGAGCTCGCCGAGGCGACCGGCGGCCACCCCGTCGCGGTCCTCGACGTGGGGGCCGGCTTCAGCGGCCCCGCGTATGCCGTGGGCTCACCGGGAGCCGGCGCGGTCGCCTTCCACCGTCGCTCCGACCACGGGGTGCCGGGGTCGGCGGCGCTCGGCACGGCATCCGGCCTGGCGACCCTGCTCGACGACCCGGCCGTGCGCGCCTGGGTCACCGGTGGCGGCAACCGCCACCTCAGCGTGCCGCGCGGCCTGATGCCGGTGGTCGCGCAGCGGCTCGACCTCGGCAGCCGCGGGGGCGAGTGGGACTGGATGTGGACCCGCACCGCTCCCCCGGTGCTGCCCGGCGAGGAGCGCGTCGAGGTGCTCGACCCGTCCAGCCGCGACGAGGCCGAGGCGTTCCTCGCCGAGCACAGCCCGCGCACTCACGGCCAGCCCTTCGCCCGGCCGGGTCAGCGCTGGGTCGCGGTGCGCGACAGGGAGACCCGGGAGCTCGTCGCCGTCGGCAGCAGCGAGCCGAGCGCAGCGGGAACCCCCACGCTGGCCGGCATCGCGACCGCGGCCGACCGGCGTGGCGCCGGCTGGGGGGCGGCCGTCACCGCGCACCTCACCCGGCTGGCCGTGGCCGAGGTGGGTGCCTGCGCGCTCGGGATGTTCGCCGACAACGACGTCGCCCGGCGGCTCTACCACCGGCTCGGCTTCACGACCGGGATGGAGTGGACCTCACGCTGGTTCGACGCCTGACCAGTGCCTAGGGTGAGGGAACTGCACCCGACGAGAAAGGCCGACGATGTCCACGATCAGCAACGGTCCGGTGAACCTCCACGTCGAGGACAGCGGCGGCGACGGCCGCCCCGTCGTCCTCGTCCACGGCTGGCCGCTCAGCGGCGCGTCGTGGTCGGGCCAGGTGCCCGCCCTCACCGGCGCCGGCTACCGCGTCGTCACCTACGACCGCCGCGGCTTCGGCCGGAGCGACAAGCCCGGCGACGCCTCGACCTACGACTACGACACCCTCACCAGCGACCTCGACGCCGTGCTCACCGGCCTCGACCTGAGCGACGTCACGCTCGTCGGCTTCTCGATGGGCGGCGGCGAGGTGGCCCGCTACCTCGGCACCCACGGCTCCGACCGGGTGCACAGCGCGGTCTTCGCGGCCGCCATCCCGCCCTGCCTGGCGCTCGACGCCGAGCACCCCGACGGCGCCCTCGACGACGACACGGTCGCCGGCTGCAGGCCGGGCTCGAGGCCGACCCGCCGCGGCTTCCTCGACGGGTTCACCCGCAACTTCTTCAGCGCCGACGGCGAGATGAAGGTCAGCGAGGCCCAGCAGCAGGAGGCGCTCGGCCTCGCCTGCAGGCCGACGTGCACGCCGCCCGCGAGTGCATCCGCTCGTGGACCACCGACTTCACCGCCGACCTGGCGACGATCACCGTGCCGACGCTCGTCATCCACGGCGACTCCGACGCCATCGTGCCGATCGAGAAGTCCGGTGAGCGCACCGCGGCGCAGGTGGCCGGCAGCGAGCTCTACGTCGTCGAGGGCGGCCCGCACGGCATCAACACCTCGCACGCCGAGGAGTTCAACCGCGAGCTGCTGGCCTTCCTCGCAGCGCTGAAACGGCCGGCGGTCAGGCCTCCGGCTCGGATGCCGGGGGCCGGCTGTCGATGCCGGCCTCCTTGCGCTGCTGCGGCGTGATCGGCGCCGGGGCGTCGGTCAGCGGGTCGTAGCCGCCACCGGACTTCGGGAAGGCGATGACGTCGCGGATCGAGTCGAACCCGCCGAGCAGCATGACGATGCGGTCCCAGCCGAAGGCGATGCCGCCGTGCGGCGGCGCGCCGAACTGGAACGCGTCGAGGAGGAAGCCGAACTTCTCCTGGGCGTCCTCCGCCGACAGGCCCATCACCTTGAAGACGCGCTCCTGCACGTCGCGGCGGTGGATACGGATCGACCCGCCGCCGATCTCGTTGCCGTTGCAGACCATGTCGTAGGCGTAGGCGAGCGCCGGGCCCGGGTCGGTGTCGAAGGTGTCGAGGAACTCGGCCTTGGGCGAGGTGAAGGCGTGGTGCACGGCGGTCCACGCACCGGCGCCGACCGCGACGTCACCGGCCGCGACGGCATCCGCAGCGGGCTCGAACAGCGGTGCGTCGACCACCCAGAGGAAGCTCCACGCCGACTCGTCGATGAGCTCGCAGCGCCGGCCGATCTCGAGCCGGGCGGCGCCGAGCAGGGCGCGCGAGGCCTTGGGGGCGCCGGCGGCGAAGAAGACGCAGTCGCCGGGCTGCGCACCGACGTGCTCGGCCAGGCCGGCGAGCTCGGTCTCGGACAGGTTCTTGGCGACCGGCCCGGTGAGGGTGCCGTCGTCCTGCACCAGCACGTAGGCCAGGCCCCGGGCGCCGCGCTGCTTGGCCCACTCCTGCCAGGCGTCGAGCTGCTTGCGCGGCTGGCTCGGCGCCGCCGGGCATGACGACCGCACCGACGTACTCGCTCTGGAACACCCGGAACGGGGTGTCGGCGAAGTAGTCGGTGCACTCGACGAGCTCGACGCCGAAGCGCAGGTCGGGCTTGTCGGTGCCGTAGCGCTTCATCGCCTCGGCGTAGGTCATCTGCGGGAACGGCGTGTGCAGGTCGACGCCGATCAGCTGCCAGATCTCGCGGACCACGGCCTCGCCGAGCTCGAGCACGTCGGCCTGCTCGACGAAGCTCATCTCGATGTCGAGCTGGGTGAACTCGGGCTGCCGGTCGGCGCGGAAGTCCTCGTCGCGGTAGCAGCGGGCGATCTGGTAGTAGCGCTCCATGCCGGCCACCATGAGCAGCTGCTTGAACAGCTGCGGGCTCTGCGGCAGGGCGTACCAGGAGCCGGGCGCCAGGCGCGCGGGCACGAGGAAGTCGCGGGCGCCCTCGGGGGTCGACCGGGTCAGCGTGGGGGTCTCGATCTCGACGAAGTCGCGCTCGCTCGAGCACCCGCCGGGCGGCGGCGGACACCTTGGAGCGCAGCCGGATGGCGTGCCCGGCCGAGTGGGCGCCCGGGCGGCGCAGGTCGAGGTAGCGGTGCTTGAGGCGGGCCTCCTCGCCGACGGTGACCCGCTCGTCGACCTGGAACGGCAGCGGCGCGGAGGCGTTGAGCACCTCGATGCAGGCTGGCGACGACCTCGACCTCGCCGGTGGGCAGGTCGGGGTTGACGTTGCGCTCGTCGCGAGCGGTGACCTCGCCGACGACCTTGACGACGTACTCGCTGCGCAGGTCGTGCGCGGCGCCGGTGAGCACCTCGTCGCGCGCCACGACCTGCACGATGCCGCTGGCGTCGCGCAGGTCGATGAAGGCCACGCCCCCGTGATCACGCCGCTTCGCCACCCACCCGGTGAGGGTGACGGTCTGGCCGGTGTGGGCGGCACGCAGGGTGCCGGCCTCGTGGGTGCGGAGCACGGGGGGTCCTTCGGGTCGGGGGAAAACGGCGTTCGGATGCCGGGTGCGCGCCGCCCGCTGTCGGCCGCCGGTCCCCGGACCGGCCCAGTCTACGGAGGTCGGGGCCGCTGCTCCGAACGGGTTACCCCAGCCCTGCGGCTCGCGAGGTCAGGCGTCGCGGGCGGGCAGGAGGCAGAGCACGTTGCCGGACGGGTCGGTGACGACCCGCCACGGCAGCTCGCCCCAGTCGGGGTCGAACTCGCGCCCCCGAGCTCGAGCACGCGCGCCACCACGGCATCCGGGTCGTCGCCCGCCTCGAGCCGGATGTCGAGGTGCAGCCGGTTCTTGGAGCCGGCCGGCGCGGGGCTCGGCTCGGGGCACAGCTCGAGGAGCACGCCGCGGCCCGGACGGGTGCCGCAGGGCCGCCGGCATCGTCGACGACACCGGCTCCCAGCCGGACAGCTCGGCCCAGAACGCGGCGTCGCGCGCCGGGTCGGCGCTGTCGAGCGGCAGCGCGGCGATCGGCCCCGAGGTCGCGTACTCGGGGCGGTCCTCCATGACGCAGAACGGGTTCCCCTCCGGGTCGGCGAGCACCACCCAGGGCACGTCGTGCTGGCCGATGTCGAGGTGCGCGGCCCCGAGGTCGAGGGCCCGCTGCACCACCTCCGCCTGATCGGGCGCCGCCCGCGACGTCGAGGTGCAGCCGGGGGTCGGGCCGGCGCGGCTCGGGCACGCGCTGAGAAGCACAGGTCGAGCACGAGCCCGTCGGGCACGACGAGCCGGGTCTCGAACAGGTCGGGCTCGTCGGTGAGCGTGGTGCCCCCGAGCAGGGCCTCCCAGAAGCGACCCAGCGCCGTCGGGGTCCTGGGCGTCGATGCAGAGGTTCTCGAGGTACATGGCCTGTTCGTACCACGCGCTGGACGCCCCACCGACTCGCTGGTGCACGCGCGGTCGTGTCAGGCTGGTATCCACCATGGCTACTCCTCTCCCCCGGCGCACGGCGCTGCGTTCCGCCGCCGCGGCCGTCGTGACGGTCGCGGCCGCCGGCGCCGTGGCGTCGTGCAGCGGGCCCGAGCGCGAGGGAGCTCCCGACAGCGGCAGCTCCGGCGGTGCGGACGAGGACCGGCCCCGACGCCACCAGGTGACCCCGGGACCTGACACCGCGGCGGCTGCCGTCGACCCGCGCGGCGACGGGGGCGACGCCGCCGCGACCCTCGCGGCATCCCGGGCCCTGCTCGGGGCCGCGAGCATCGTCGTCGTCAGCTCCGGTGGCGAGGGCGACCTGACCGCGGCCACGGCGGCGGCGCGCCGGCTCGGCATCCCCCTGCTCGTGATGGGGCCGGATGTCGCGGCCGAGCTCGACCGGCTCGGCACCCGGACCGTCGTGCGCTGGTCGGGGGATGCCGGCGCCGCGACAGCGTCAGCGGGTGCGACCCCGTCACCGGTGCCGACGACCTTCGGCGACCGCGAGGTGGTGGACACCACCGACGTCGGCGACCTCACCGACCTGCCCGGGCTGCCGCTGACTCCTCCGAGCAACAAGGGCACCGTGCTCGTGCGCAAGGGAGCGTCGGTGCCCGCCAGCATCGAGGCGACCCTGGCCGCCGTGGGCGCAACCCGGGTGACGGTGACCGGCACCGACCCGCGCGCGTCGGAGGACGCTCGCACCGCCCTGCTCGCGGCACCCGGCACCGCGGTGCTGGCCGTCGGCGCCGGGTTCGGCCCGGCCGAGCGCTTCACCCCCCGGGTGCGGACCGCCCGACACGCACCCGAGCTGCCCGGTGGCGGACTGCTGCCGTTCCCCGACCGGCGGATGGTCGCGCTCTACGGGCACCCGCAGACGGCGGCGCTCGGGATGCTCGGCGAGCAGCCGGCCGAGGACGCGGTGCGCCGGGTGCGGGAGCTGGCCGACGAGTACCAGCAGCTCACCGACGAGACCGTGGTGCCGGCCTTCGAGATCATCGCGTCGGTGGCGACCGGCTCGGCCCAGAAGGACGGGTCCTACTCGCGGCGCACCCCGGTGGACGTGCTGCTCCCCTGGGTTGAGGCTGCCGAGCAGAACGACACCTACGTCGTGCTCGACCTGCAGCCCGGGCGCGACGACTTCCTCACCCAGGCCAAGCACTACGAGGAGCTGCTCCGGCGCCCGTGGGTGGGGCTGGCGCTCGACCCGGAGTGGCGGCTCCAGCCCGGCGAGAAGCCGCTGCAACAGATCGGGCACGTCGACATCGACGAGGTCAACGCGGTCGGCGCCTGGCTCGCGGCCCTGGCGCGCGAGCACGACCTGCCGCCCAAGGTGCTGACCCTGCACCAGTTCCGGCCCTCGATGGTGCGTGACCGCGACCAGCTCGACACCTCGCTCGACGAGGTGCAGTGGCTGGTGCACGCCGACGGCCAGGGCGGCCAGGGCGCCAAGCAGGGCACCTGGTCCGTGCTGAAGCGTGACCTGCCCGACGGGGTGTGGCTCGGCTGGAAGAACTTCGAGGACGAGGACACCCCGATGCTCACCCCCGAGCAGACCATGGCGCAGGTGAAGCCGACCCCGCACTTCGTGTCCTACCAGTAGCCGACGCCACGACGAGGTCCGGCGTCAGGTGATCGCCGAGGTCGGTCGAGCGCGGGATGGGGCTGAGCCCTTCTCAGGCGGGTGCGACGGCCACGGCCTCGATCTCGACGAGCAGTGCCGGGTCGGCCAGCCCGGCGACCACGAGCAGCGTGGTCGCCGGTGGATCGGCGCCGAGGAACGGCGCGGCCGCCTCGACGAACCCGGGCACCGACTCGCCGCTGGTCAGGTAGACCCGCTGCGACACGACCGACTCCGGCCCCAGGCCGGCCAGTTCGAGCACCGCGTGCACGTGCGCGATCGCCAGACGGGTCTGCGCGCCGATGCCCTCCTCGGGTACGCCGTCGAGCCCGACACCGACCTGCCCGGAGACGTAGACGGTGCGCCCGCCGGGGGCGACCTCGACCCCCTGGGAGTAGAAGGGAGATCGGGGCACGGACGGTGGGTTGAGCGATGTCATGGCGGTCCTCCTTGATGGGCGGCCCCCTCGGACCGGGTCCACACGACGGTAGCCACGGCCACCGACATGCGGTGGGCGAGCGTGACACCGATCGGACCTCACGCGGTGTGGGTGCTCGGAGCTAGGTTCGCCGGATGCGCGAGGAGCTCCCCGAGGTCGTGCTCACCACGACAGTCAGCGTCGACGGCCGCATCACGCTGGGCCGCGATCAGCTGCTGCTCGACCCGACGGTCGGGGGTCGATGGTCGACGATGGCGGACCACGGGGCGTTCGAGGGGCGCCACGCGCAGATCGACGCGACGGCGACCCTGGAGGGCAGCGGGTCGTTCGTCGGCCCGCACGCCGTCGCGCCCCGGTGGCCGCGGCCGACCGTGAGCGACGACATCCTCTGGCAGGACCATCTCCCGGCTCGGGCCCAGAGGTGGTTCATCGTGGCCGACGGGCGCGGTCGGGTCGACTGGTCGTTCACGGGCGACGGCATCACGGCCTTGCACGTGCTCGTGTGTCGCAGCACGCCGGCCGGCTACCTGCAGCGGTTGCGCGATATCGGCGTCGGCTACTTCGTCGTCGGCCGCGACCGCGTCGACCTGAGGTCCGCGCTGGCCCGGATCCGGTCCAGGCTGGGGGCCACGCGGGTCATCGCCGACTCGGGTGGCACGGTGAACGCGTCCCTGCTGAGGGAAGGGCTCGTCGACATCGTCGACGTCGTCACGCTGCCCGGCCTGGTCGGCGGCTCCGGCACCCCGACGATGATGGACGGCGCTCCGCTCCTCCCCGACGACCTTCCGATCCGGCTGCACCTCATCGAGGTCCTGGTCGAGGGCGACGCCGTGCGCACCCGGTACCGGGTCCACCCTCGCGGGGGTCTCGACGACATGACGCTTCGCTGACGAGGTCGTCGGCCGACGCCTTGAGGAGCAGGATGCCCTGAGGCGTGTGGTGAGCGCGGTCAGCCCGTCGACGCGGCGAGGTCCCAGGTGGTGAGCACCACGGCCACGGCGAAGACCGCCACGACCGCGGGCAGCCCGGGCAGGTCGGCCACGGCTCCGCCGCCCCACATGCTGGTGCGCCTGACCGAGCCGACCGGCTGGCCGCCGATGGTCAGCTCCTCCTCCTGGCGCCACGCGGACACCCGGCGGAACTGGTAGGTGACCCGGTCCGCCTCGATGGTCCAGTCCTTGCGACCGACCCGCTCGGCCGACGCGACGGTGGTGCCGTCGTCAGCGAGGAGCGTGTAGCGGCTCGCCCACAGGTTGGACTTCACCTCGTAGGGCCGCCCCCCGAGGACGAACCGTCCCCCGTTGCGCCAGGCCGACTCGCTCCAGGGTCGCCAGCGGCTCACCGTCGACCTCGAGCTCGTAGCCGCCGGACCAGGCGCTCTTCCTGCGGGCCTGGATCATGGCAGCCACGATAGCCAGCGGCAGGTCACTCGACGACGAGGTCGTCCCCGTCGACCCGCACGGTGCCCCGCTTCAGCGGCCAGGCCTTGGTCAGCGCGCGGAAGAAGGCGTCGAGCCCGGGCACCTTGGCGAACGAGCCCTGCGGGCCGCGCACCATCGAGCCGGTCGTCACGTCGTACGCCGCCTGGTGCCACGGGCACACGAGGCACCCCTCGGCGTCGATGCTGCCCTCGGCGAGGTCAGCGCGCAGGTGACGGCACTTGCGCCCGACGGCGAAGTACTCGCCGTTGTCGCCGACGGCGTAGCCCTCGACGCCGGTCACCGTCCCGGAGGGGACGTCGGTGGCGGGAATCCTGCTGGTGGCCATGGCGGTCCCTCTCGAGTCGGTGCTCCCCAGTGTCACCGTTCGAGGTCGCCGCGTCGAGCGCGGCGAGCGGCGGGCAGGTCGGGACGTCAGCCCGGCTCGGCCTCGACGTAGACCCAGCGACCGGCACGCCGCGCGAACCGACTGCGCTCGTGCAGCTCCCCCCGCCGCACCGGCCCGTCGTCGTCGCTGACCCAGGTGGCGCGGAACTCGACGACTCCCTCGGTGTCGTCCGGGCCGCCGTCCACGACGTCGAGCACGTCGAGGCCGGTCCAGCGCACCCGCGGGTCGGGTGACGCGTCGTCGGTGCGGGTGCGCGGGTGCCAGGTGCGGAACAGGTGGTCGCCGTCACCGATCGCGTAGGCCGTGTAGCGCGACCGCATCAGGGCCTCGGCCGTCTCGGCGAGTCGCTCACCCGACACGACCGGGCCGCAGCACTCGGCGAGCAGGGCGCCGGTCGGCACCCCACCACACGGACAAGCCACGACAGACGAGCCGGATGCCGTTGCCCCCGAACCGAACCCGCTCACCCAGCGCCACCGTCGGACTCGGAGGTGCGACGACCCGGCGACCGCGTCAACCATGGCTCGTCGACGGATCGCAGTGCCGCCCAACCACCTTCGCGCAGCCGCACCGCCGCCAGCACCGCGATGATGAGCGTTCCGTTGTGCACGTCACCGGCGAGCACGGCATCGGCGACCTCGTCGAGCGGAACGCGACGCACCGGCATCCCGAGCTCCTCGCCGTCGCGCTCGTAGCGCTCGGCGTGCGGCACGTCGTGCAGGTCGCGGGCGAGGAAGACGCGCAGCGACTCGCTCGACCCGCCCGGGCTGGCGTAGTGGTCGAGCAGCAGGTGCCACTCCCCCGCCACCAGGTCGGCCTCCTCGTGCAGCTCGCGGGCGGCGGTGAGGTGGGCCGGCTCGCCGTCGACGTCGAGCAGCCCGGCCGGCAGCTCCCACTCGAAGGCGCCGACCGGGTGCCGGTACTGCTGCACGAGCACCACCCGCTCCTCGTCGTCGAGGGCGAGCACGGCCACCGCGCCGGTGTGCTCGACGAAGTCGCGCGTGACGACGCCACCGTCACCGAGGTCGACCTCCTCGGTGACGACGTCCCAGACCCGGCCCTCGAAGGACCGCACGGACGACAGCACCGGCCGCGGGTCGAGCCGGTCGCGCAGCGGCTCAGGCATGCGCCTCGGCGGTCTCGTGGTGCCGGGGCCGCTCCACCTCGACCAGCCGGGAGGCCCGCTGGGCCTCGATGGCGGCGCCGATCAGGCCGGCGAACAACGGGTGCGCGCGGGTGGGGCGCGACTTGAACTCGGGGTGCGCCTGGGTCGCGACGTAGTAGGGGTGCACCTCGGTCGGCAGCTCGACGAACTCCACGAGGCCGAGGTCGGGGTGGGTGCCGCTGATGACCAGGCCGGCCTCCTCGAGCGCCTCGCGGTAGGACTCGTTGACCTCGTAGCGGTGGCGGTGCCGCTCGTCGGCCGTGGTGGCGCCGTAGGCGGTGGCCACCAGCGAGCCCTCGACGAGCTTGGCCGTCTGGCTGCCCAGGCGCATCGTGCCGCCGAGGTCACCGGCGCCCTCGACGTACGCCTTCTGCTCCTCCATCGTCGCGATCACCGGGGCGGTGGTCTCGGGGTCGAACTCGGTCGAGCTCGCGCCCTCGATGCCGGCGACGGTGCGGGCGTACTCGATGACCATGCACTGCAGGCCCAGGCAGATGCCCAGGGTGGGCACCAGGTGGGTGCGGGCCCAGTGCAGCGCGCCGACCTTGCCCTCGATGCCGCGCACGCCGAAGCCACCGGGCACGAGCACGGCATCCACCCCGCCGAGCGCCTTCTGGGCGCCGGCCTCGGTCTCGCAGGAGTCCGACGGCACCCAGCGGATGTGCACCTTCGCGTCGTGGTGGAAGCCACCGGCGCGCAGCGCCTCGGTGACCGACAGGTAGGCGTCGGGCAGGTCGATGTACTTGCCGACCAGCGCGACCTCGACCTGGTGCTCGGGCTCGTGCACCCGCTCGAGCAGGAGGTCCCAGTCGGTCCAGTCGACGTCGCGGAAGGTGAGCCCCAGCCGGCGGATGACGTAGGCGTCGAGGCCCTCGCGGTGCAGCACCTTGGGGATGTCGTAGATGCTCGGCGCGTCGACGGCGGCCGCCACGGCCTCGGTGTCGACGTCGCACATCAGCGAGATCTTGCGCTTGATCGAGTCGGGGATCTCGCGGTCGGCGCGCAGCACCAGCGCGTCGGGCTGGATGCCGACCTGGCGCAGCGCCGCGACCGAGTGCTGGGTCGGCTTGGTCTTCAGCTCACCGCTCGGGGCGAGGTAGGGCACCAGCGAGACGTGCAGGAAGAAGACGGCGTCGCGGCCGAGGTCGTGGCGCACCTGGCGCGCGGCCTCGAGGAACGGCAGCGACTCGATGTCGCCGACGGTGCCGCCGATCTCGGTGATGATGATGTCGGGCGCGTCGGCGTCGCTGACCCCCGAGGACCCGGCGGCCTGCGCGCGCATCCGCTCCTTGAGCTCGTTGGTGATGTGCGGGATGACCTGCACGGTGTCGCCGAGGTACTCGCCGCGCCGCTCCCGCGTGATGACCCGGTTGTAGACCTGCCCGGTCGTGACGTTGGCACTGCCCTTGAGGTTGACGTCGAGGAAGCGCTCGTAGTGACCGATGTCGAGGTCGGTCTCGGCGCCGTCGTCGGTCACGAAGACCTCGCCGTGCTGGAAGGGGTTCATGGTGCCGGGGTCGACGTTGAGGTAGGGGTCGAGCTTCTGCATCGTCACCCGCAACCCGCGCGCTCGGAGCAGGTGCCCGAGGGAGGAGGCCGTGAGCCCCTTGCCGAGTGAGGAGGCCACGCCTCCGGTCACGAAGATCTGTTTCGTCGTCTGAAGCACCACGGGCTTCAACGATACGTCATGAGGGGGGTCGCCCCGACCCGACACGGCAGGGGACTCGCCGGTTCCCATCCCTCGGACCGGTGTTCAGGCCTCGGACCGCGTTGTTCAGGCCCCGGAACCCGCCGGGAGCACCGAGCGGTAGGCGGCCAGCGCCGCCTCCAGCGCGTCGTCCTCGGTGGGCAGCTCGCCGGCGCGCTCGACCGCTCGCGACCTGAGGTTGTCGCGCACCGCCCCGTGCACCACGACGTCGCGGATGGCCCGCGACAGCGAGACCGGGTCGGCGGGGGGCACGAGCAGCGCGGCGTCGCCGACGACGGCAGCCGTGCCGCCGACGTCGGTGGCGACGACCGCCGCACCGGCGTGCAGGGCCTCCTGGATGCCGACCGGCTGCCCCTCCCAGACGGCGCTCGACACCACGACGTCGGCGGCGGCGATCAGGTCGGGCACGTCGGCGCGGTGCCCGAGCAGCCGCACCGGCAGGCGCTCGGCGTCGATCCGGGCCTGCAGGGGCGCCCGCAGCGGGCCGTCGCCCGCCACCACGGTGACCAGGTCGAGGGGCTCGCCGCTGGCCAGCTCGCGGTGCGCGTCGAGCAGCAGGTCGAGCCCCTTCTGCGGGGCGAGCCGGGCGACCACGACGGCCAGCGCCGTGCGGCCACCGATCCCCAGCTCCGACCGCACGGTGTGCCGGTCGCGGGCCGCGGCTCGCGCCGGGGGTGCGGCCACCACGGCGAGCCCGGTGCGCCGCGCCCCGAGCCGCCGCATCCGCTCGACGAGGTCGGCCGAGACCCCGAGCACGAGGGCGCTGCGCAGCGCGACGACCCGCTCCAGCGCCGCGTAGACCGCACCGGTCAGCGCGCCGGACGGCGCGGCGTTGTGCAGCGTCGCGACGACGGGCACCGGGCCGCGGCCGGCGGCGAGCACGGCCACGGCGGCGGCCCGCAGGCCGTGGGCGTGCACGACGTCGGCCCCGCCGACCAGCCGGCCGAGCTCGCGCACCGCCCGGGCGTCGCGCGCGGGGTGCGGGCGGTCGGCGAGCTCGAGGGGCACCACGGTGGTGGCGACGTCGTGCAGGGCGAAGTGCTCGTCGACCTCGGGGGGGCAGGCCACGACCACCTGGTGACCCGCGACCGGTCAGTGACCCGACCAGGCCGTGCACGTGGCGCCCCACCCCGCCCGCGCTCGTACCGAGCACGACGAGCACCCTCATCCCGAGCTCCCTCCGCGGCGACGGGACCTCCCGCGCTGGAGGACCTGCGACATCATCTCGCGGTCGCCGATCGACAGGGCGACCACCCCCACGACGAGGGCGACCGCGCCCGCGGCCGCCCCGACGAGCACGGCCTCGGGCAGGGTGTCGAGCTGCCGGCCGTGGGTGACCAGGTCGCCCACGGCGACGGCCAGGGCCACCGCCACGACGAGCGCGCCGGTGGTGCGCCCGACGCCCTGCGTGACCCCCGGCCCCCAGGTGCGCCGCACGAGCAGCACCAGCGCGACCCCCGAGACCGTCATGCCCACCGTCGACCCGATCCCCAGCCAGCGCAGCGTCGTCGCGGGGCTCGCGCCGCCCGCCAGCACGGCGAGGGGCAGGAGCGCGGCGAGGGCCCAGCCGAGCCCGGCGGCCAGCCCGGCATCCGTCGGTCGACCCCGCACGTAGAGCGCGCGGGTCAGCAGGGCGGTGAGGCCGAACCCGACCAGCCCGGGCGCGTAGGCGGTGAGGGTGGCGGGCAGCGCGGCCAGGGCGGCGCTGCTCGTGGCGCCGTCGCCCCGGCGGGCGTCGAGCAGGGAGAAGAAGGCACCGATGGCGGGGGCCGCCGCGATGAGCACACCGACCGAGAGCCCGGTGAGCACGAGCACCGCTCGCATCGTGCGCTGCAGCGTGCCGGTGACGTCCTCGCCGGCGCCGGTGCGCGCGGCGAGCGCGGGGAAGGCGCTGGTGGCGACGGGCACGGCGAGCACGGCATACGGCAGCAGGTAGACGGCCTGCGCATAGGCGTAGACGGTGATCGTGCCGAGGTCACCGGACTGCTTGGACAGCCACAGGGTGACCAGCACGGCCGCCTGCTGGGCGAGCAGGGCGATGATCCCCGCGCCGCCGAGGGCGCCGATCCGGCGGGCGTCCTCGGCCGGCATCCGCAGGGCCGGGCGCCAGCGCCAGCCCGTGCGCATCGCCGGGACGATGAGCGGCACCGACAGCACGACGACGCCGAGCGTGGTGCCCCAGCCGAGCACCCGGATCGCCTCGTCGCTGACCAGCGACGGCGCGACCTCGCCGTCGACGATCGAGCCGTACCAGAGGTAGGACACGAGCACGACGATCGAGGAGGCCAGCGGGGCCAGCGCGGCCGCGAGGAAGCGCCGGTGGGCCTGCAGCATGCCGGTGAGGATGATGCCCAGGCCGTAGAGCGGCACCTGCACCGAGAAGATCCGCAGCAGCGTGGCCGCCACCTCGGCGGCGCGCGGGTCGCTCTGCACGACGAAGAACGACGAGATCGGCCCGGCCAGCAGCCACAGCAGGACCGACAGCGGCACCAGCACCAGCAGGGTCCACGACAGCAGCACGGATGCCGTCTGGTCGGCCCGCAGCCGCTCCCCGGCTCCCAGCCGCTGGGCGATGAGCGGGACGGCGACCGCGGCGAGGATGCCGCCCGCCGCGATCTCGAACATCACGTTGGGGATCGCGTTGACGCTCTGGTAGATGCCGGCCACTCCGCCGGTGCGCACCGAGTCGGTGAACACCAGGATCCGGGCGAACCCGGCGACGCGGGCGAGCAGCGTGGTGACCGCGATCAGCCCGGCGGCCCCCGCGATCGTGGAGGCGAAGCGTCGACCCGTCATCGTGCGGGCCGGCCCCAGGCGTCGAGCTCGCGCAGCACCGGGGTCGACTCGATGACCCGCGTGAAGGAGACCCGCTCCGAGGCGAGGGTCAGCCCGGTGAGCACGACGAGCGCCACGACGCGGCCGCGGCGGCCGGTGGCCCCGAGCAGGGCGGTGCCGACCAGCGCACCCGCGGCGTTGGCACCGGTGTCGCCGAGCATCGCGGTGCCGGCGAGGTCGGGGTGCAGCACCCCGAGCGCCGCTCCGGCGGCCGCGGCCGCCCGCGGCGCCGCAGAACCGTCATCGCCCAGCAGCAGCGGGAGCGCGGCGAGCATCGTGGCCTTGAGGGCGCGCCCGGGGCGCAGGTCGAGCAGGTTGGCGAGGTTCGCGGCGCCGGCGACCACGGCGCCACCGACCACGGTGTCGAGGGCCGCCACGTCGTCGCGCCCCCGGTCGGCGAGGGCTGCGGCGACCAGCCCGGTGGCCCCGATGCCGACCACCTTCACCAGCCCGGTCGTCACCCGGCCTCGTGCGGCGGCCCCGAGGTGGCCCTTGAGCCCCTTGCTCGCGCCGTCGCCGGCGAGGTCGTCGAGGGCGCCGAAGGCTCCCGAGCCGAGCACGGCCACGACCCCGGCCGGGCCGCTCGTCGCCGCCCCGAGGGCGGCACCGGCCACGTAGGCCGGCCCCTCGAGGAGCGTGACCGGGTTCCCCGCGTGGTTGGTGCGCTGCCAGCGCGGCGCGCGCACCTGCTCGGTGAGCACCCGGTGCGCCAGCGCGGAGCCGGCCGCGGCG
The DNA here is from genome assembly GCA_963806295.1 of uncultured Actinomycetota bacterium. GTDB lineage: Bacteria > Actinomycetota > Actinomycetes > Actinomycetales > Dermatophilaceae > Fodinibacter. The sequence continues at coordinate 40,075 of CAWDXP010000021.1, forward strand.
AGCACTCCGGCCGCGAGGGTCGCGACCCGGCTCACGACGCCGGGATGGGTGCGTAGGGAGCGTCGGCTCCGGGGGCCAGGCCGTACTGCCCGACGTCGCCGGCCGCCTGCTCCCGCAGGGCGTGCACGACGCTCGCCTGGCCCATCGCCCCGCCGGCGTTGTCGACCGTCGAGACACCCTTGGTGGCCGTCGCGTCGTTGCGCACGGTCTCGATGACCGACACCCCGTCTGCCGGACGTCGTCACCTCCGCCGCCACCAGCGTGCCGGACGACCGGGTGTCGAGCGCGATGACGAGCCCGACCCACCGCTCGGCCGCCTGCTGGCGGGCGTCGGCATCGCCCTGGGTGGCCACCCCGCTCACCACGACGACCAGGTCGGCGAGCTCGAAGCCCTCGGTGTCGATGGTGATCAGGTCGGCGGTGGCCAGGGCGTCCAGGGCCTTCTGGGCGGTGGCGGGGGCCAGCGCCTGCGCGGGGGCGTCGGCCGGCACCGTGAGCAGGCTGGCCAGCAGCACGTCGCGCGGCGCCAGCGACCCGCTGTCGGAGAGGTCGACCCCCGCCTGGGCCGCCGCGGCGCTCACCGCCGCGTCGCGTTTGGCGGCGCTGGCGTCGTCGGAGGTGACCCAGTCCTCGGAGACCGAGGTGGTCGACACGACGGCCGCCCCGGACGAGCGCAGGGTGGCGGCGGTCGCCTCGGACACCGCGGCATCCGACCCGGGGAGCACGACGAGGGCGACGCGGCGGTCCTGGAGCACCCCGGCGAGCATGATCGGGTTGGTCTCGGCGATGTAGGCGTCGCGGGCCTCGGCGCCGGCCCGCACCTCGCCGAGCTGCGTGTTGAGGTCGGCCTTGTCCTGGCGCAGCCCCGCGACCTCCTTGTTGAGGGTGTCGCCGAGCTCGCCCTTCAGGGGTCCGGCACCCAGCACGATGCCCACGGCCAGGGCCAGGAAGATCGAGACGATGGAGACCAGGTGGTAGCGGAAGTCGATCAACCGAACACTCCTTGGATGGACGACCACAGGTCGTCGATGCGGGCGCCGAGCACCTGCAGCAGGGCGCGACCGCCCGTCGTCGACCACAGCGCGGCGCCGAGGGCGAGCAGCCCCACGGTGAGCATGAGGACCAGGCTGAGGCCGGAGATGCGGGCCCGGTAGAGCCGGCTGACCCCCTTGGCGTCGACGAGCTTGCCGCCGACCCGCAGCCGGGTGAGGAAGGTGCTCGCCATGCCCGAGCGGCCCTTGTCGAGGAACTCGACCAGCGTCACGTGCGTGCCGACGGCCACGATCAGGGAAGCGCCCTTGTCGTCGGCGAGCAGCATCGCGACGTCCTCGCTGGTGCCGGTGGCGGGGAAGACCACGGGCTCGACCCCGAGCGTCCGCACCCGCTCGAGCCCGGGGGCCCGGCCGTCGCGGTAGGCGTGCACCACGATCTCGGCGCCGCAGCGCAGCGCGTCGTCGGACACCGAGTCCATGTCGCCGACGATGAGGTCGGGCTGGTGGCGGGCCTCGATGAGCGCGTCGGCTCCGCCGTCGACCCCGATCAGGATCGGCTTGTACTCGCGGATGTAGTGGCGCAGGGTCTCGAGGTCGTCCTTGTAGTGGTAGCCGCGCACGACGATCAGCGCGTGCCGGCCGTCGAGGTCGGTGCGGATGTCGGGCACGCCGACGCCGTCGAAGAGCAGCTCGCGCTCCTTGCGCAGGTAGTCCATCGTGTTCTGCGCGAACGCCTCGAGCTGGTCGGACAGGCCGGCCCGGGCGAGGGTCATCGCCTCCTGCACGGCGTCGTTGTCGAGCACCGTGGCCGTGGCGACCGTGCTGTCGGCGATGCGGACGGCGCCCCCCTCGAGGCTCAGCTCGGTGCCGTCCTTGATGGCCATCACGTCGGGACCGGCCAGGTCGAGCAGCGGGATGCCGGCCGCCACGAGGATCTCGGGCCCCAGGTTCGGGTAGCGCCCCGAGATCGACGACGACGCGTTGACGACCGCAGCGGGCTTGCAGGCGACCAGCGCCTCGGCGCTGACCCGGTCGAGGTCCTCGTGGTCGATCACCGCGACGTCGCCCGGGCGCAGCCGCTTGGTGAGGTCCTTGGTGCGCCGGTCGACGCGCGCAGGACCGCCCAGCCCGGGGCGCGGGCTGCGGTGGTGGCGGGCAGGAAGGCGGATGGACATCTGCACCATCGTGCCACGTCGGGCTAGGCCCGGGCGCGCGCCATCAGGTCACGAGCGTGCTCCAGTGCGGCATCGGTGCCGCTCCCGCCGAGCATCCGGGCGAGCTCGGCGACCCGCTGCTCCCCCTCGACCTCGTGGACCCCGCTGCGGGTGACGTGCCCGTCGTCGGACCGCTCGACCACCAGGTGCCGGTCGGCGTGGGCGGCGACCTGCGCGAGGTGGGTGACGACGACCACCTGGGCGTGCCGGGCGAGCGCCGCCAGGCGGGCGCCGACGTCGAGGGCCGCCCGGCCACCGACCCCGGCATCGACCTCGTCGAACACGAAGGTCGGCACCGAGGTCACCTCGGTGGCCGTGGCCACCTCGATCGCCAGCATCACGCGCGACAGCTCGCCACCGGATGCCGCCTTGGTCACCGCCCGCGGGGCGGTGCCCGACCCGCTGGCGAGCCGGATCTCGATGTCGTCGCGGCCGTCGGTGCGTGAACCGGCCGGCATCCTCGACCGCGACCGAGACGGTGGCCGACCCCATGGCCAGGTGGCTCAGCTCGTCGGTGATGCGGCTGCCGAGGGCGGCCGCGGCGGCGCTGCGCACCGCGGTGAGCCGGGCGGCGGCCTCCTCGCGGGTGGCGCCCAGGGCCACGACACGTTCCTCGAGCTCGCCGATGCGGTCGCCGGTGCCGTCGAGCTCGCCCACGCGCCGGGCGGCCTCGGCGCCCCAGCCAGCACGTCGTCGACGGTGGGGCCGTAGAGCCGGGTCAGGTCACCGAGCGCGGCCCGGCGCTGCTCGACCTGCTCGAGGCGGGCGGGGTCGACGTCGGCGTCGGCGAGGTAGGAGCCCAGGTCGGCGGCGACGTCGGCGGCGAGGTAGCGCAGCTCGTCGACCCGGGTGCCGATCTCGGCGAGGGCCGGGTCGCTGCCGCTCACCGACGCGAGGCGGGACGACGCCGTGGCGAGCGCCTCGAGGACGCCCGGCGACGGCATCCCGGCGTCGTCGTCGCCGGCGAGCGCGGTGTGCGCGGCGCCGGCCCCGGCCCGCAGCTCCTCGAGGTGGCCGAGCCGCTCGCTCTCGACGGCCAGGGCGGCGTCCTCGCCCGGCTGCGGGTCGACCGCCTCGATGCGTTCCAGGCCCACGCGCAGCGTGTCGGCCTCGCGCGCCCGCTCGGCGGCCGCCGTGCGCAGGTGGGCCAGCTCGGCCTCCGCCGCGGTGAGCTCGCCGTGCACCGCACGGTAGGCCGCGAGCGCGTCGGCGACGTCGCGGCCGCCGAACCCGTCGAGCACCTCGCGGTGCTGGTCGGCGCGCCGCAGCCGCCACTGGTCGGCCTGGCCGTGCACGGCGACGAGGTGCTCGGCGAGGTCGGCGAGCACGCCCACCGGGGCGGCCCGGCCACCGACGTGCGCCCGTGAGCGACCGTCGGCCGAGACCGAGCGCACCAGCACCAGGCCGTCGGCGACGTCGGCACCGGCCTCGGCGGCGCGCTGCGAGCGCCGGGTGGCCGGCCGGCAGGTCGACCACCCCCTCGACGACGACGCGGTCGGCGCCGGCCCGCACGAGGCCGGAGTCACCGCGGCCGCCGAGCAGCAGCCCCAGCCCGGTGACGACCATGGTCTTGCCCGCGCCGGTCTCGCCGGTGAGCACGGTGAGCCCGGGGTGGAGCGACAGCACCGCCTCGTCGATGACCCCGAGGTCACGGATGCGGATCTCCTCGATCACGCGCGGTCGGTCCTGGTCGGCGTCGGACATCATCGCGCCGGCGGCTCCGCGCCAGCCCTGCACCGGGAGACGGAACTTCTCGACCAGCCGGTCGGTGAACGCCGCCGTGCGACAGGCGGGCCAGCCGCACGGGCTGGTCGGAGCGGTGCACCTCGATGCGCGCGCCCGGGGGCAGGTCGACGGCGCGGCGGCCGTCGCACCACACGACGCCGGTGCCCTGGGTGCGCGCCAGCACCTCGACGACGAGGCGGGACTGCGGGCCGACCACCACGGGCCGGGCGAAGAGGGCGTGCGCGCTGATCGGCACCAGGAGCAGGGCCTCGACGTCGGGCCACACGACCGGGCCGCCGGCCGAGAACGCGTAGGCGGTGGACCCGGTGGGCGTGGCCATGACGATGCCGTCGCAGCCCCAGGTGGACAGCGGGCGACCGTCGATGGCCACGGTGAGCTCGAGCATCCGCTCGCGGGAGGCCTTCTCGACGGTCACCTCGTTCAGCGCCCAGGAGGAGAACACCGTCTGGCCGTCCTCGAAGGCGTGCACCTCGAGGGTCATCCGCTCCTCGACGGTGTAGTCGCGCGAGACGATGCGCTCGACGGTGGCGTCGAGGTCTTCGCGCTCGGCCTCGGCGAGGAAGCCGACGTGGCCGAGGTTGACCCCGAGCAGCGGCACGCCCGACCCGCGGGAGAGCTCGGCGCCGCGCAGGATGGTGCCGTCGCCACCGAGCACGCAGACCAGCTCGCACCCGGCGGCCGCGGAGTCGGGGCCGTCGGAGGCGTCACCGGCGGCGGAGGCCTCGACCCCGGCGACCGCGGCCAGCGGGGTGTCGACCAGCTCGTCGGGCGGCGCGCAGACGCCCACGCCCGAGGCGATGAGGCGGGTGGCGACGTCGGCGGCCAGCTGCTGGGCCTCGGGGCGGTGCGACGTTGGTGACGAGCAGGATGCGGCGCGACGGCGCGGTCGTCATCGTCGTCCTCCGCTCGGTGGGTGCGTGGTGGTCGCGCGCACGGCGTCGGCGACCCGGTCCGGGTTCATTGTGTCCGACGGCACCGACCGCGCCCACAGGAGGTACTCGGTGTTCCCGCTCGTGCCGCTGATCGGGCTGGGCCGGATGCCGTGCACGTGCAGGCCGTGCTCCCCCACCGCCGCGACCACCTGCTCGAGGGCGCGGGTGCGGTCCTCGGGGTCGGTGACCACCCCCTGCCGGTTGAGCCGGCCGCGGCCCACCTCGAACTGGGGCTTGACGAGCACGACGAGGTCGCCGTCGGGGCGCAGGAGGCCGGCGAGGTCGCCCATCACGAGGGTGAGCGAGATGAACGACAGGTCGGCCACGACGAGGTCGGCCGGGCCGCCGAGGTCGTCCGCCGTCAGGCCGCGCACCGTGGTGCCGCTGCGCTCGTCGACCCGTGGGTCGTCGGCCACCTCGGGCACGAGCTGGCCGTGGCCGACGTCGACGGCCACCACGCGGGCGGCGCCGCGCGCGAGCAGCACCTGGCTGAAGCCGCCGGTCGACGCGCCGACGTCGACGCAGCGCCGGCCCGTGACGGCCAGGCCCTGGGGGCCCCACTCGTCGAGGGCGGCGACGAGCTTGTGGGCGGCCCGGCCGACCCAGCGCGGGCCGTCGGAGGTCACGGCCACCTCGTCGGCGGCGTCGACCGGGTGCGCCGGCTTGGTGACCGGCGCACCGCCGACGGTGACCAGCCCGTCGGTCACCAGGTCGCGGGCCTCACCGCGCGAGCGGGCCAGGCCGCGCCGCACCAGCTCGGCGTCGAGGCGGCCGATCTCAGCCGCCGAGGTCGGTGAGGCGCGACTGCAGCGTGCGGTGCACCGCCTCGCCGGCCTCGAGCTGGGCGTCGAGGTCGTCGCCGGGTGCGGCGGCGAGGTCGCCCAGGGCGGCGTCGATGACGAGGTCGCCCGTCTCCGGCGGCGCCCCCGTCGCTGGGGGCGCCGGCCGGCGGGGACGGCACCGGGCTGTCGCCGGGAGTGCTGTCGAGGTGCTGCTCGGTCACGCGCCGGCCGCGGGGCTGCTGGCGGCGGGTGCGGCCGGGGACGAGGCGGCCGGGGCCGATGACGCCGCGGGGGATGCCGTGGCGGCCTTGGTCGCCGGGGCCTTGCGGGCCGTGGTGGTCCTTGTGGTCGTGGCCTTCGTCGCGGTGGACCGCGTCGCCGTCGAGGCCCTCTTGGCCGGAGCCTTGCCGCGGTGGTGGTCTTCGCGGCGCTCGCCGTCGACGTCTTCTTCGCGGGCGCCTTCTTGGCCGGTGCCTTCGTGGCCGGTGCCTTCTTGGCCGGTGCCTTCTTCGCGGGCGCCTTCTTCGCCGGCGCCTCTTCGTCGCCGTCGACGCCTTCTTGGCCGGTGCCTTCTTCGCGGGGGCCTTCTTCGCCGGCGCGCTCTTCGTCGCCGTCGACGCCTTCTTCGCCGGCGCCTTCTTCGCGGGGGCCTTCTTGGCCGGCGCCTTCTTCGCCGGGGCGACCCGGGCCGGCTCGGGCCCGAGGTCGGCCAGGGCGTCGGCCACCGGGCCCGGCGTGCGGGTGTTCATCCCGGTCGCCGAGCGGGCGAGGTCGTCGACCTGCGCGGCCAGCCCGGCGACCGTCGCGGCGAGCGACTGCACGTCGGTGGAGATCCGGTTGACGTCGAGCTTGGCCACGGCGGAGTCCACCTCGCGACGGACCAGGCGTACCAGCGCCTTGCGGTTGGCCTGCGCGGCCTGCAGCAGCTCGTCGGCCAGACCGCTGACCTGCTTGGCGGCCTTCTTGCGCGAGGCGTCCGAGCCCGGCGAGGGCGAGGATCTCCGCGGCCGCCTCCTTGGCGGCGCTGCGGGTGAGCTCACCGAGCCCGGACGCGAGCTCGACGTAGCCCTGGATGGAGCGCTTGGCCATGGGTCCTCCTGACACGTGGCAGCCCGGTCAGCCGCCCTCCGGGGCCACGTTACCGGTGCGCGGCGGTCTCGACCACGGACTCGGCCCGGGCGACCAGCGCGTCGACCTCGGCGTTCGTGGCTCCGGCGTCGCGCGCGGCGTGCACCGCGCGCACGGCATCGGCCAGCGCCGCGACAGCCCGCCGGCCTCGTCGGGGTCGGCCAGCAGGGCTCGCAGGTCGGGCGCCACCCAGGTGGGGCGCCGGTGCGCGGGCGCCTCGAGGCAGGCCCGCAGGTCGTCGACCCCGGTCAGCACGAGCAGCGAGTCCATCCCCGCGGCCACGGCCCCCTCGATGTCGGTGTCGAGGCGGTCACCCACCGCCAGCAGCCGGCCCGCGGGCAGGTCGAGCCGCTGCGCGCACAGCAGGTACAGCGGTGGCGCGGGCTTGCCGGCCACGAGGTGCGGCGGCGTGCCGACGGCTCGCTCGACGGCTGCGACGAGCGAGCCGTTGCCGGGCGCCACCCCCCGGTCGGTCGGCAGCGTGCCGTCGGTGTTGGTCGCCACCCAGGTGGCGCCGGCCTGCACGGCGTACGCGGCCTCGGCGAGGTCACTCGCCGTCACGGCGGGGCCGTAGCCCTGCAGCACCGCGGCGACGGCGACGTCCCGCGGCGTCGGCGGGAAGCACCGGCGTCAGACCGGCCTCCGCCAGGGCGGTCGCGACACCCGCACCCCCGACCGCCAGCACGGGGCTCCCGGCAGGCAACCGGTCCGCGAGCAGCCAGGCGCCCGGCCTGCGAGCTGGTGGCCACGGCATCGGGCGTGCACGGCAGCCCGAGGTCGCGCAGGTGGGCGGCGACGTCATCCGGAGAGCGCGAGGCGTTGTTGGTGGCGTAGAGCACCGGCACGCTCAGGGTGCCGAGCACCTCCACCGCGTGCGGCACAGCGGTCGGCCCCCGGTAGACGACACCGTCGAGGTCGCAGACCACCGCCGCGTAGCGGGCGACGAGCGAGCCGGCCGAGGTCACTCCCCCGGCTCCCCGGCGGGCCGGTCGGCCGGCGTCTCCGTGTCGGGCGCCTGCGCGCGGGCCACGACCACGTCGAGCTGCTCGACCTCGTCGTCGCCCAGGTCGAGCTCGACGCCGTCGAGCTCCTCGACGCGCTCGACCGCGTCGGTCTCGCCCTCGGTGTCGCCCTTCATGGCCTTGACGAACCACTCCCGCGCCTCCTCCTCGCGCCCCAGGCCGAGCAGCACGTCGGCGTAGGCGTAGTGCAGGCGGAAGACGCCGGCCGTGGGGCTGCGCTTCAGCGCCGGGATCTGCAGCGCGAGCAGCGCGGCATCCTCCTGGCCCAGGTCACGGCGGATGCCCGACACGACGATCGCGAGCTCGATGCGCTCGGACTCCTCGAGCCCGGCCGCCTCAGGGGTCGCGGCGAGGTCGAGCGCCCGGCCGTGGCGGCCCAGGCCCCGCTCGCAGTCGACCATGAGCGGGAGCAGGTGCGAGGACCCGCTGAGGCGGCGCACGGTGCGGAACTCGGTGAGCGCCCGGGCGAAGTCGCCCTGCCGGTAGGCCACCATGCCCAGGGCCTCGCGGGCCGCGGGCACGCGGCCGGCGCGACGCACCGCGGTCTCGGCGTGGGCCAGCGCGGCGTCGATGTCGTCGGCCTCGAGGAAGGCCGCGACCATCACCAGGTGCTGGGCGACGCCTTCGGCGTTCTCCTTCGACAGCGTGCGCAGCTGGGAGTGGATGGCCCGGTCGAGCTCCTTGCCGGTCACCCCCTCCGGGATGCGGGGCTCGGGCAGGCGCGGACCCTTCGGTGCCAGCCGCGACCCACCGCGGCTCTCCCGGTCGTCGCGATCGGATGGCGCACCCGCGCGCCCCGAAGTGCCGGGACGGCCGGAGCCACCAGGGCGGCCCTTGCCGCCGGCCCCGCCTTTACCGCCAGGGCCACCCTTTCCGCCGGCCCCGCCCTTGCCGCCAGGTCGACCCTGGCCGCCGGCGCCGCCCGCGCCGCCCGCGCCGGCGCTGCGCCCACGGTCATCCCGACGCGGGGCTCCACCGCCGCCGCCGGATCGGCCGGTCGAACGGTCCTCGCCTGCGCGACGATCGCTGTTCTCCTCGGCCACGCCATCAACTCCTGGGTTCGGTGCTTCGCGGCTGGCCCCACTGGGCGGGACGCCGTCGATCAGTGTACGGATGGACCCGTGCTCTCGGGCCGGCGGTGGTGTTCAACGAGGTCCTAGGTCGCGGGTCTGACCTGAATGACACGGAAACAGCATGAAAAGGACCGGAAATGAGAAATGGCCCGCCTCGAGAGGCGGGCCATTTCTGGAAAGTATGTCCGGCTGCGTCCTACTCTCCCACACCGTCACCAGTGCAGTACCATCGGCGCTGAAGGGCTTAGCTTCCGGGTTCGGAATGGAGCCGGGCGTTTCCCCTTCGCTATGACAGCCGAAACTCTATGGAGATGTCAGTCTTCCCGACCGTATCTCGGGAACTGCACAGTGGACGCGAACACGCATATAAATCTTTGGGTGTGTATCAAGTTATCGGCTTATTAGTACCAGTCAGCTACATGCATTGCTGCACTTCCACGTCTGGCCTATCAACCCGGTAGTCTAGCCGGGAGCCTCTCGGGGTAAACCCCATGGAAACCTCATCTTGAAGCGTGCTTCCCGCTTAGATGCTTTCAGCGGTTATCACTTCCGAACGTAGCTAATCAGCCGTGCCCTTGGCAGGACAACTGACACACCAGAGGTTCGTCCAACCCGGTCCTCTCGTACTAGGGTCAGCCCTTCTCAAGTTTCCTACGCGCACAGCGGATAGGGACCGAACTGTCTCACGACGTTCTAAACCCAGCTCGCGTACCGCTTTAATGGGCGAACAGCCCAACCCTTGGGAGCAACTCCACCCCCAGGATGCGACGAGCCGACATCGAGGTGCCAAACCATGCCGTCGATATGGACTCTTGGGCAAGATCAGCCTGTTATCCCCGGGGTACCTTTTATCCGTTGAGCGACGGCGCTTCCACAAGCCACCGCCGGGTCACTAGTTCCGACTTTCGTCCCTGCTCGAGATGTCTCTCTCGCAGTCAAGCTCCCTTGTGCACTTACACTCGAAACCTGATTGCCAACCAGGCTGAGGGAACCTTTGAGCGCCTCCGTTACCTTTTAGGAGGCAACCGCCCCAGTTAAACTACCCACCAGGCACTGTCCCTGATCCGGATCACGGACCGAGGTTAGATATCCAGAACGACCAGAGTGGTATTTCAACGTTGACTCCACACACACTGGCGTGCATGCTTCACAGTCTCCCACCTATCCTACACAAGCCGTACCGAACACCAATACCAAGCTATAGTAAAGGTCCCGGGGTCTTTCCGTCCTGCTGCGCGTAACGAGCATCTTTACTCGTAGTGCAATTTCGCCGAGTTCGCGGTTGAGACAGTGGAGAAGTCGTTACGCCATTCGTGCAGGTCGGAACTTACCCGACAAGGAATTTCGCTACCTTAGGATGGTTATAGTTACCACCGCCGTTTACTGGGGCTTAAATTCTCAGCTTCGACCCGAAGGTCTAACCGGTCCTCTTAACCTTCCAGCACCGGGCAGGCGTCAGTCCGTATACATCGTCTTGCGACTTCGCACGGACCTGTGTTTTTAGTAAACAGTCGCTTCTCCCTGGTCTCTGCGGCCCTTTCCCCTAGGACGTGAAGTCCTTCAAGGTCTGGGCCCCCCTTCTCCCGAAGTTACGGGGGCATTTTGCCGAATTCCTTAACCACGATTCACTCGATCGCCTTGGTATTCTCTACCTAACCACCTGAGTCGGTTTGGGGTACGGGCGGCTCGAACCTCGCTAGAAGATTTTCTTGGCAGCATAGGATCACCCTGCTTCCCGCATTCGCGGTCACTATCAGGTCTCAGGATATGTGTGAGACGGATTTGCCTATCTCACTCCCTACACCCTTGGACGTGGACTACCATCGCCACGCGGAGGCTACCTTCCTGCGTCTCTCCATCGCTTGACTACTATTACTTAGGGTCGCGCGCTCCGCTGGAAGTCCTTTCCCGAAGGATCGGATCAACCAGTTTCAGGCGCTTAGCATCGGTAAGTTCGTCATGGGCGGTTCTTCGCCGGTTCCGGAATATCAACCGGATGTCCATCGACTACGCCTGTCGGCCTCGCCTTAGGTCCCGACTTACCCAGGGCAGATTAGCTTGACCCTGGAACCCTTGGTTATTCGGCGGACGGGTTTCTCACCCGTCATTCGCTACTCATGCCTGCATTCTCACTCGTGTGGCCTCCACGGCTGGATCACTCCGCCGCTTCCCTGGCCACACGACGCTCCCCTACCCATCAACACGCTTGGATCGTGAACCCTCAGGTGTCACGACCGGGCAATGTGTCAATGCCACAGCTTCGGTGGTGTGCTTGAGCCCCGCTACATTGTCGGCGCGGAATCACTTGACCAGTGAGCTATTACGCACTCTTTAAAGGGTGGCTGCTTCTAAGCCAACCTCCTGGTTGTCAATGCAACTCCACATCCTTTCCCACTTAGCACACGCTTAGGGACCTTAGATGGTGGTCTGGGCTGTTTCCCTCTCGACTACGGAGCTTATCCCCCGCAGTCTCACTGCCACGCTCTCACTTACCGGCATTCGGAGTTTGGCTAACGTCAGTAACCTGGTGAGGCCCATTAGCTATCCAGTAGCTCTACCTCCGGTAAGAAACACGTGACGCTGCACCTAAATGCATTTCGGGGAGAACCAGCTATCACGGAGTTTGATTGGCCTTTCACCCCTACCCACAGCTCATCCCCTCAGTTTTCAACCTAAGTGGGTTCGGTCCTCCACGACGTCTTACCGTCGCTTCAACCTGGCCATGGGTAGATCACTCCGCTTCGGGTCTAGACCCAGCGACTAATTCGCCCTATTCGGACTCGCTTTCGCTACGGCTTCCCCACACGGGTTAACCTCGCCACTGAGCACTAACTCGCAGGCTCATTCTTCAAAAGGCACGCTGTCACCCCACAAGGAGGCTCCAACGGATTGTAGGCAAACGGTTTCAGGATCTATTTCACTCCCCTCCCGGGGTACTTTTCACCTTTCCCTCACGGTACTTGTCCGCTATCGGTCACCAGGGAATATTTAGGCTTAGCGGGTGGTCCCGCCAGATTCACACGGGATTTCTCGGGCCCCGTGCTACTTGGGATGATTCTCTGGAGTGCTCGCCATTTCGTCTACGGGGGTCGCACCCTCTGTGCCGGGCCTTTCAATGCCCTTCGACTATGACGCGCATTTCTGACTCCATGCCGGATTGTCAGATCCGACCGAGAAGTCCCACGACCCCGACCATGCAACGCCTGACAGCTATCACACATGATCGGTTTAGCCTGTTCCGCTTTCGCTCGCCACTACTCACGGAATCGCGGTTGCTTTCTCTTCCTGTGGGTACTGAGATGTTTCACTTCCCCACGTTCCCTCTACCCGCCCTATGTGTTCAGGCGGGAGTGACTGGACTTGCCTCCAGCCGGGTTTCCCCATTCGGAAATCCTCGGATCACAGTCTGGTTATCGACTCCCCGAGGCTTATCGCAGATTCCTACGTCCTTCTTCGGTTCCTGGTGCCAAGGCATCCACCGTTTGCCCTTAAAAACTTGATGCACAAAGATTTTAAGATGCTCGCGTCCACTGTGTAGTTCTCAACATACGGGCGGGCCCCCACCGGTGCCGGCGCCTACCGAGCAAGCTCGGCGGTTCGTCCGCGGTAGGGGTCCAGGGCCGTAAACGGCCTGAGGTGGGACTTTCGTCCGAGCCCTCAGGACCCAACAACGTGTCAGGCACCGTTCCGTCCCCGGCCGCTTTCCACACTCCCTAGCGGGAGCTGTACTTGCGAGCCGGACCAGGTCCGGTGCCAAATAATCGATGTTCCACCCTTGAGCACCTGCTGACCGACATTCGCAGTCAGACCAGGCTCTGGATCGCTGTCGCGACCAGTGCTCCTTAGAAAGGAGGTGATCCAGCCGCACCTTCCGGTACGGCTACCTTGTTACGACTTAGTCCCAATCGCCAGTCCCACCTTCGACGGCTCCCTCCACAAGGGTTGGGCCACCGGCTTCGGGTGTTACCGACTTTCGTGACTTGACGGGCGGTGTGTACAAGGCCCGGGAACGTATTCACCGCAGCGTTGCTGATCTGCGATTACTAGCGACTCCGACTTCATGGGGTCGAGTTGCAGACCCCAATCCGAACTGAGACCGGTTTTTTGGGATTCGCTCCATCTTGCGATTTCGCAGCCCTTTGTACCGGCCATTGTAGCATGTGTGAAGCCCAAGACATAAGGGGCATGATGATTTGACGTCATCCCCACCTTCCTCCGAGTTGACCCCGGCAGTCTCCTATGAGTCCCCGCCTTTACGCGCTGGCAACATAGAACGAGGGTTGCGCTCGTTGCGGGACTTAACCCAACATCTCACGACACGAGCTGACGACAACCATGCACCACCTGTACACCGACCTTGCGGGGCACCCATCTCTGGGTGTTTCCGGTGTATGTCAAGCCTTGGTAAGGTTCTTCGCGTTGCATCGAATTAATCCACATGCTCCGCCGCTTGTGCGGGCCCCCGTCAATTCCTTTGAGTTTTAGCCTTGCGGCCGTACTCCCCAGGCGGGGAACTTAATGCGTTAGCTGCGGCACAGACCTCGTGGAATGAGGCCCACACCTAGTTCCCAACGTTTACGGCGTGGACTACCAGGGTATCTAATCCTGTTCGCTCCCCACGCTTTCGCTTCTCAGCGTCAGTAGTGGCCCAGAGACCTGCCTTCGCCATCGGTGTTCCTCCTGATATCTGCGCATTTCACCGCTACACCAGGAATTCCAGTCTCCCCTACCACACTCTAGTCTGCCCGTACCCACCGCAAGTCCGAGGTTGAGCCTCGGATTTTCACGGCAGACGCGACAAACCGCCTACAAGCTCTTTACGCCCAATAATTCCGGACAACGCTCGCACCCTACGTATTACCGCGGCTGCTGGCACGTAGTTAGCCGGTGCTTCTTCTGCAGGTACCGTCACTTTCGCTTCTTCCCTGCTGAAAGAGGTTTACAACCCGAAGGCCTTCATCCCTCACGCGGCGTCGCTGCATCAGGCTTTCGCCCATTGTGCAATATTCCCCACTGCTGCCTCCCGTAGGAGTCTGGGCCGTGTCTCAGTCCCAGTGTGGCCGGTCGCCCTCTCAGGCCGGCTACCCGTCGTCGCCTTGGTGAGCCGTTACCTCACCAACTAGCTGATAGGCCGCGAGTCCATCCCAGACCGAAAAACTTTCCAAACGGTAGCCATGCGGCTCCGTCTCGTATCCGGTATTAGCTCCGGTTTCCCGGGGTTATTCCAGAGTCTGGGGCAGGTTACTCACGTGTTACTCACCCGTTCGCCACTGATCACCCGGAGCAAGCTCCGAGGTCACCGTTCGACTTGCATGTGTTAAGCACGCCGCCAGCGTTCGTCCTGAGCCAGGATCAAACTCTCCGTTGATGTTTTGATTACCGGCGAACCGATAAATCTATAACCCTTGGAGGGTTGTTTCACTGGCTGAGCACGAACAACTAGCTCTCGCTGTTGTTCGTTGTCAACCAAAGGATTTTCGTGCGCCTGAAACTCCCCGGCCTGATGGCCGGTTACGTCTCGACGCGACGAGGTATTACTTGGCATCGATTTTTGACACGCTGTTGAGTTCTCAAGGTTCGGACGCGCACCAGCGATTCGCTCAGTGAGCTCGTCGTCGGGGCTGGTATCCGTGCTGCCCGCCTTGCGGCGGGGCAACTGTTCTAACTTACCCGCGTCCTTGCTTGGGCGTCAAATCCGTGATCCGCTCGGAAGAGCGGCCGGACAGTGATCGCGCTTGGATCTCTGCGGGGCGCCCACTCTAGCACCCTGTGGCGCCGGCTCCAACTCGGTCTCCGTGGCCACCGAAGCGGCTCGTGGGTCCCTGTCTGGGAGTGGGATCAGCTCGCGGGACCGGCCTGCTTGGGGCTGGGTGGTGACCCATCCGCTTGGCGTCCGTTCCTCCCTCTCGGGCTGACGTCGAGAACATTAGATGACGTTCGGCGCAGAACACAAATCGGCTCCCCCATCGGCGGGTCGTGCAGGCCGTGGAACGACCAAACCCGCTGTCGCACAGCGGGTTTGGGTTCAACAGCGCGCCGCTGGCGCACGGCCGAGCGGTTCAGCCGGCATCCACGAGGCGCCCGGCGGCCAGTGCCTTGCGACCGCGGCGGAGCACGACCACCCGCTCGTGCAGCACGTCGTCGGCCCCGATCACCCGATCCGGGTCGGTCACCTTGACGCCGTTGACCGAGGCGCCGCCGTCGCCGATGGCCCGCCGGGCGGCGTTGCGGGAGTCGACCAGGCCCACCGCCACGAGCGCGTCGACCACGCTCATCCCCACCTGCACCGCTCCCCCGGGCAGCTCGGCCGTGGCGTCGGCCAGGGTCCGCGCGTCGAGGCCGCGCAGGTCGCCCTTGCCGAACAGCGCCTCGCTGGCCGCCTGCACCGCTGCCGTGGCCGCAGCACCGTGCACCAGGGTCGTGACGTCGGCGGCGAGCGTCTTCTGCGCCGCCCGCCGGAACGGCTCCTCCGCCACCTGCCGCTCGAGCTCGGCGAGCTCGTCACGGGTGCGGTCGGTGAAGACCCGCAGCAGGGTGACCACCGAGGCGTCCTCGACGTTGAGCCAGTACTGGTAGAAGGCGTAGGGGCTGGTCATCTCCGGCGACAGCCAGATGGCGTTGCCGGCGCTCTTGCCGAACTTCTCGCCCGAGGAGTCGGTGAGCAGCGGCGTGGTGAGCAGGTGCACCGACGCGCCCTCGACCCGGTGGATGAGGTCGGAGCCGGCGGTGAGGTTGCCCCACTGGTCGTTGCCGCCGGTCTGCAGCGTGCAGCCGAAGTCGCGGTAGAGCTGCAGGTAGTCGAGCCCCTGCAGCAGCTGGTAGCTGAACTCGGTGTAGGAGATGCCCTCGTCGCTGTTCAGCCGCGCCGCGATGGCCTCCTTCTTCACCATCTGGTTGACCCGGAAGTGCTTGCCGACGTCGCGCAGGAAGTCGAGCGCCGACATCGGCGCCGTCCAGTCCAGGTTGTTGACGAAGACCGCCGGGTTGTCACCGTCGGAGGCCAGGAACGGCTCGACCTGCTGGCGGATGTTGGCCACCCACTGCGCGGTCTGCTCCTTGGTCTTCAGCACCCGCTCGGCGGTCGGCCTCGGGTCGCCGATCAGCCCGGTCGACCCACCCACGAGGCAGATGACGCGGTGCCCCGCCCGCTGGAGGTGGCGCAGCACGATGAGCTGCACGAGGTTGCCGAAGTGCAGCGAGGGCGCCGTCGGGTCGAACCCGCAGTACGCCGTGATCGGCCCGTCGGCGAGTGCCGTGCGCAGCGCGGACTCGTCGGTGGTCTGTGCCACCAGCCCTCGCCACTGCAGCTCGTCGAGGATGTCGCCCACTGGTCGTCCCTTCGCCGTGTCGTGCGCCACGGCGCCGGATGCCGTGTGCCCGCCACAGCCTGCCACGCACCCGCGCGGTCAGCGCCGCTCGTCCGCCAGCACGGCGTAGGTGAAGCCGTCGACCCACCCGAGCTCGGCGTGCCACGAGTCGCGGATGCCGTGCTGCTCGCGCCGCATCCCCGCCTTCTCCATGACCCGCCAGGAGGCGACGTTGCCGGCGAAGCAGCCGGCGGTGACCCGGCGCAGGCCGAGTTCGCCGAACGCCAGGTCGAGGGCGGCCCGCACCATCTCGGTCGCGTAGCCGCGGCCGTGCTGGGCCGGGTCGAGGAGGTAGCCGAGGGAACCCTCGCTGCGGACCGCCGGGGAGTGCGAACCCTGCCCCATGCCGTCGACGACCATGATCGAGACGGTGCCGACGACGACACCGTCGTCCGTCACCCCGACGACGTGGTGGTCGAACGGGTCGTCCACCCCGGTGCGCCACAGCTGCCGGTACGCCTCGAGGTCGACCTCGGTGTTGAGCAGCCACCGGTTGACGTCGGGGTGGGTGCGCCAGGCGAGCACGGCATCCACCTCGGCCTCCGTGGGCGGGCGCAGCTCGAGCCGCTCGGTGCGGCGCGGCCAGAGCTCGGGACGGGTCATGGGGTCCTGCCTACCGGTGGGTGCGGCCCGGCCGCCACCGGGTTGTCCGATGGACGCGCCGCGCCGGGGCGGGCTACCCGCACCCCTGGGCCGTGCTGGGCTGGCTCGCGGGCACCGACGGCTGGTCGGCCGCCACGCGGTCGACGACCCGCACGGCGACGACCTCGCCGCCGACGTGGCCGGCGTCGTCACGGCCCTGCGTGCCGCGTCCGCCCCCGGCCTTCCTCGCCGGGGAGCCGGCCAGCGTGGCGGGCCGCTCGGCGGGGTGCTGGAGCGGATCGAGCGCTGGCTCGCCGGCGCCGACCACCCGCTGCCCGCGTGGGTCGACCCGGATGCCGGGCGCCGCGCCTCGCACGCCTCCCGCGAGGGGGTCGACGACGACGTCGCGTACGTGCTGACCCACGGCGACCTGATCCCGGGGAACGTGCTGCTCGCGCGGCACCCGCCTCGCGGCGGTGCTCGACTGGGGCTACGTCTCGTGGGCCGATCCGGCCCTCGACCTGGTGCCCGCCTGGGCGCTGTTCGGGCCGCGGGCGCGCGCCGTCTTCCGGGAGCGCGTCGAGGCCGACGACGCCACCTGGCTGCGGGCCCGGGCGAACGCCCTCGAGCAGGCACTGGGCGCCATCGCGTACTACACGCCGAGGCGCCACGCGCTGGCCGACGTCATGGCCCGGACCCTGCGCCACGTGCTGGACGACGCGGCATCCGGCCCGCGCTGACGCGACGTGGCCGGCATCCGGCACACTGGCCCGCCATGAGCACCGACGCCGCCGCGCGACCTGACCTCACGACGTTCATCGCCGGCCTGCCCAAGGCCGAGCTGCACGTGCACCACGTGGGGTCGGCCTCGCCGCGGATCGTCGCCGAGCTCGCGGCCCGGCACCCCGACAGCCCGGTGCCCCAGGACCCGCAGGCCCTGGCGCGCTTCTTCACGTTCACCGACTTCGCCCACTTCATCGACGTCTACCTCGCGACCGTCGGGTTGCTGCGCACCGCGCAGGACGTGCGGATGCTGACCTACGAGGTGGCCCGCGACCTCGCCGCCCAGCAGGTGCGCTACGCCGAGCTCACCATGACGCCGTACACGTCGGTCGTGCGCGGCATCCCGATCGAGGCGTACACCGAGGCGATCGAGGACGCGCGGGTCGCCGCCGAGCGCGACCACGGCGTGGTGCTGCGCTGGATCTACGACATCCCCGGTGAGTCCGGGCTGCGGTCCGCGGACGAGACCCTCTCGTACGCCCTGCGCCACCGGCCCGAGGCGCTGGTCGGGTTCGGCCTCGGCGGGCCCGAGATCGGGGTGCCGCGCGCCCAGTTCGCGCCGCACTTCGCCGCGGCGCGCGCGGCCGGGCTGCACTCGGTGCCGCACTCGGGCGAGTCGACCGGCCCGCAGTCGGTCTGGGACGCCCTCACCCTGCTGGGCGCGGAGCGGATCGGCCACGGCACCTCGTCGGTGCAGGACCCTCGGCTGCTGGAGCACCTGGCCGAGCACGGCATCCCCCTCGAGGTGTGCCCCACCTCCAACGTGGCGACGCGCGTCGTCGAGCGCATCGAGGAGCACCCGATCCGGGCCATGCGCGATGCCGGTGTCGTGGTCACGGTCAACAGCGACGACCCGCCGATGTTCGGCACCACACTGAATCGCGAGTACGAGATCGCGGCCGGCCTGCTCGACCTCGACGCGGCCGGCGTGGCCGATCTCGCCGTCGCCGCGGTCGACGCCTCGTTCGCTCCCGATGACGTGAAGGCGCGGCTGCGGGCCGAGATCGGCACCTACCTCGCCGACGCCTCCCGCTGACCGCCGTCAGCGCAGCGCCGAGGTCACCACGACCGCGCCCGCACCGAACGACGCGTCGACCCAGCCCTGGATCGAGCCGTCGTCGTGCACGACGAGCAGCTGCATCGGACCCGCGTCGTCCGGGCGGTCGACGGTGAGCAGGCCCGGCACACCCATCAGTCGCTCCCGCACGGCCTCCCACTGCTCCGGGCGCAGCGGTGGCGGCGCGGAGGGCCGCGGTGAGGGCTCGGCCGGCGGGTCGTAGAGGGGCAGCGGGACGACCTCGGTGACGGTCATCTCCCCCGCTCGCAGGCGGCCGGTCACCGCGAAGGTGCTCCAGCGGGTGACCTCGCCGCCGAGGTCGCTCTGCTCGTAGCGGACCCACGTCGGCCCAGTCCCAGCCCTCGAGCGGGATGCCGGTGCACTGCGGCGGCCACGACTCGGCGACCGCGCCGAGGCACAGCTGCGGGGTGCCGCCCGGGGTCTGCAGCACGGTGCCCTGGCCGGTGACCGGGCTCGCGCGGCAGCGGGACGGTGTCCAGCTGGGGCAGCATCCTGATCACCGGCGAGGTGGTCGTCGCGGTGGGGGTGACGGAGCCGGGCCGGGCCGGGCGTCGGGGTGGCGAGCCGCAGGCTCCGAGGAGCAGTGCGGCGGTCAGGAGCGGGGCGGCCAGGACCCGGGCATGCGGCGTCATGCCGCTCGGACGGCTCAGGCGCGGGCGGCGTTCCCGGGACGGCCGGGCCGGTAGGCGCTCACGGTCGGGTCGCCGTCGACCCAGAACCGCCAGGGGTAGGTCACCCCGTCGCCGCCCGGGCCGCTCACGCCGACGCGGGGGCCGGTGCGCACCTGCGCGGGCTCGACGAGCACCTCGGGGGCCGTCACCCGGCCGCCGGCGCGCGGGCCGGTGAGGGGCATGCCGTTGTGCTCGCGCCCGAGGGCCAGCGTGGTGGCGAGGCGGGCCGGGCCGCGTGCGAGGTCGCGGGGGCGGAACCCGGGGCGGCGCTCGGCGGCGACCTCGTGGCCGTCGACCACCTCACCGGCCCGCAGCAGCACCGCCGACGCCTCTCCGTCGACGCCGGTGACCACGTTGGCGCAGAAGTGCATGCCGTAGGTGAAGTAGACGTAGAGCCGCCCCGGCCGGGCCGAACATGACGTCGTTGCGAGGCGAACGACCCAGGAAGGCGTGCGAACCGGGGTCCGCGGCACCGGCATACGCCTCGACCTCGGTGAGCCGCACGGTCACCCCACCGTGGCTGAACCGGCACCCCAGCAGGTCGCGAGCAACGCGCAGCGGGTCACGGGCGAAGAACTCCTGAGGGAGCGGTTTGGCGTGAGGCACGTGCACCAGTGTGCTCGCCCCCGCTCACCGAACGGTCGGCAGCACCCCGGACCATTCCCGGCGCTCGGATGCCGCCGCCACCGCGCGGGCGAGCTGCTCCCCCACCCGGGCCGGCGCGGTGCCGCCCCGGGCCGAGCGGGACGCGAGGGATCCCTCGACCGACAGCACCTCGCGCACCGCCGGGGTGAGGTGCGGGCTGACCGCCGCCAGGTCGGCATCCGAGAGGTCCCACAGCTCGATGCCGCGGCCCTCGCACTCGCGCACGCACGCGCCGGCCACCTCGTGCGCCACCCGGAACGGCACGCCCTGGCGGACCAGCCACTCGGCGACGTCGGTGGCCAACGAGAAGCCCTGCGGGGCAAGGGACTCCAGGCGCTCGGTGTCGAACACCATGGTGGCCACCATGCCGCTGAAGGCGGGCAGGAGCACCTCGAGGGTGTCGACGGCGTCGAAGACCGGCTCCTTGTCCTCCTGCAGGTCGCGGTTGTAGGCGAGCGGGAGCCCCTTGAGGGTGGTGAGCAGGCCCGCGAGGTCGCCGACCAGCCGGCCGGCCTTGCCCCGGGCGAGCTCGGCGACGTCGGGGTTCTTCTTCTGCGGCATGATGCTCGACCCGGTGGAGTAGGCGTCGTCGAGCGTGACGAAGGAGAACTCCTTGGTCGCCCAGAGCACCACCTCCTCGGCGAGCCGGGAGACGTCGACCGCCGTCATCGCCGCGACGAAGGAGAACTCGGCCACGAAGTCGCGGCTCGCGGTGCCGTCGATCGAGTTCTCGACCGAGCCGTCGAAGCCGAGGTCGGCGGCGACGGCCTCCGGGTCGAGCCCGAGCGAGGACCCGGCCAGCGCGCCCGAGCCGTAGGGCGACACCGCCGCCCGCACGTCCCAGTCGCGCAGCCGGTCGACGTCGCGCAGCAGCGCCCAGGCGTGGGCCAGCAGGTGGTGCGAGAGCAGCACCGGCTGGGCGTGCTGGAGGTGCGTGCGGCCCGGCATCGCGACCCCGAGGTGCCGGGTCGCCTGGTCGACCAGGGCGTCGACGACGTCGAGCACGAGGCCGGCGACGACCCGCGCGTGCTCGCGCAGGTACATCCGGAACAAGGTGGCCACCTGGTCGTTGCGGGAGCGCCCGGCGCGCAGCCGGCCCCCCACGTCGGCGCCGGCCCGGTCGATGAGCCCGCGCTCGAGGGCGGAGTGCACGTCCTCGTCGCCGTCGTCGGGGGTGAACGCTCCGGACTCGACGTCGGCGCGCAGCCGCTCCAGGGCGTCGAGCATCGCCGCCAGCGTCGCGTCGTCGAGCAGGCCGGCGGAGTGCAGCACCCGGGCGTGCGCCCGTGAGCCGGCCAGGTCGTGCAGGGCCAGCCGCCAGTCGAAGTGGGTCGACTTGCTCAGCGCGGCCAGCGCGTCGGCCGGGCCCCCGGCGAACCGCCCACCCCACAAGGCCGATCCGCTCCCCGGTGCTGGGACAACTTTGACCTATTGGTCGATGTTGTCCCAGCGGGTGGGCCGTCGGTCGGGTCGGTCGGGCGGTCGGTGGTCACGGGAGGTCCCTCCGGGTGTAGGACATGAGGCGGTCGACGACCTGGGCGCTGCGCTCGGCGCCGGCGGTCACGACCATGATGGTGTCGTCACCCGCGATGGTGCCGAGCACCCCCTCGAGCCCGGCGTGGTCGACGGCCGAGGCGAGGAAGTTGGCGGCGCCAGGGGGCGTGCGCAGGATGATCAGGTTGGCCGAGTGCTCGGCCGACACCAGCAGCTCGTGGCAGCGCGCCTGGAGCCGGGTGCCGCGCTCCTCGCCGGCGGGCGCCGCGCGCACGGTGCGGTCGCCGCCCTCGCCCGGCACGGCATACACGAGGTTCTTGCCGACGCGCACCCGCTCGGCGCCGACGTCGACGAGGTCGCGTGACAGGGTCGCCTGGGTGACCTCGATGCCGTCGCCCGCGAGGTGGTCGAGCAGCTCGGTCTGCGAGCGCACCGGGGTGGAGGCGAGGATCTCGACGATCCGCTGCTGGCGCGCGGCCCGCGAGGTGGAGACCGGTCATCGGGCCGGCTCGCTCTCGTGCTGCTCGACGAGCCACGACAGCAGCGCCTTCTGCGCGTGCAGCCGGTTCTCGGCCTCCTGCCAGACCAGCGATGCCGGGCCGTCGATCACCTCGGCGTCGACCTCGTAGCCGCGGTAGGCCGGCAGGCAGTGGAGGAACACGGCATCCGGGGCCGCCTGCGCCATCAGCGCCTGGGTGACCCGGAAGGGTGCGAACGGGCTGGCGGCGCCCTTGCGTGCCTCGGCCTCGGCCTCGAGCCCCATCGAGACCCAGGTGTCGGTGGTGACGACGTCGGCGCCGGCGACCGCGGCGACCGGGTCGTCGGTGACCAGCACCGACCCACCCTGCGCGGCGGCGATCGCCTGCGCGCGGGCGACGACGTCGGCCCGGGGCGGGTGGGATGCCGGGGTGCCGACGCGCACGTGCATCCCGGCGAGCGCGCAGCCCAGCAGGTAGGAGTGCGCCATGTTGTTCGCGCCGTCACCGACGTAGGCGAAGGTGAGCCCGGCGGTCGCGCCCTTGGCCTCGAGCACGGTGAGCAGGTCGGCCAGGATCTGGCAGGGGTGGTAGTCGTCGGTGAGGGCGTTGACCACCGGCACCCCGGCGTTGGCCGCCATCTCCTCCAGCGCGCTCTGCTCGAAGGTGCGCCAGACCACCGCGGCCGACTGCGGGCCCAGGATGCGGGCGACGTCGGCCACCGACTCGCGCACCCCCACGCCCGCGAGGCGGCCGTCGACGACCATCGGGAAGCCGCCCAGCCCGGCGACCGCCCCGACGAACGACACCTGGGTGCGCAGGGTCGGCTTGTCGAACAGGATCGACACGGTGCGCGGGCCCTCGAGGCAGCGGTCGGAGAAGGGCGTCGGCCTTGAGCGCCAGCGCCCGGTCGAGCACGGTGCGCTGCTCGGCCGCGGTGAGGTCGTCGTCGGCGAGGAAGTGGCGCAGCGTCATCGGTCGTCCTCGGTGGAGTCGTGGCGGGGGTCGTGGCGGCGTCGAGCAGCCCGGGCAGGGCGTCGACGAACAGGTCGAGCTCGTCGGTGGTGACCACGAGCGGCGGGGCGAGCCGGATGGCGTCGGGGGCGACCGGGTTGACGATGAACCCGGCGTCGCGGGCCAGCGCGGCGACGGCGGCGGAGTGGTCACCGGCCAGCGTGATCGCCTGCAGCAGGCCGACGCCGCGGATGCCGGTGACCTGCGGGTGGTCGAGGGCACCGATGCGCTCGTGGAGGTGCTCACCGGCCTCGCGGGCGTGGTCGAGCAGGCCCTCGGCGGCGATGGTGTCGAGCACGGCGAGCCCGGCGGCGCAGGCGAGCGGGTTGCCGCCGAAGGTCGAACCGTGCAGGCCGGGGGTGAGCAGGGTGCTGACCTGCGGGCCGAAGGTCATCAGCGCGCCGATCGGCACGCCGCCACCGAGCCCCTTGGCGAGGGTCATCGCGTCGGGGACGACGCCGGCCTGGTGGAAGGCGAACCAGGTGCCGGTGCGGCCGATGCCGGTCTGCACCTCGTCGAGCACGAGGAGCGCCCCGGCCTCGCGGGTGATCTCGCGGGCGGCGCGCAGGTAGTCGGAGCCGCCCGGCGCGCACCCCGGCCTCGCCCTGGATCGGCTCGAGCACCACCGCCGACGGTCTCCTCGGTGACGGCGGCCCGTAGTGCGTCGACGTCACCCCACGGCACGTGCGTGACGCCCGGGATGAGCGGCTCGAACGGCTCGCGGTAGGCCGGCTTGTGGGTGAGTGCCAGGGCTCCGGTCGTGCGGCCGTGGAAGGCCCCCTCGGCGGCCACGATGCCGGTGCGCCCGGTGCGGCGGGCCAGCTTGACGGCCGCCTCGAGCGCCTCGGCGCCGGAGTTGCAGAAGAAGACCTTCGAGCCCGGCAGGGGCACCGGCGAGCGACAGCAGCCGCTCGGCGAGCTCGACCTGCGGCACCGAGGTGAAGAAGTTGGACACGTGCACCAGCTGGCCGGCCTGCTTCGACACGGCGGCGACCAGGGCCGGGTGGTTGTGGCCCAGGGCGTTGACGGCGATGCCGCCGACGAGGTCGAGGTAGCGACGGCCCTCGACGTCCCAGACCCAGGCGCCGTCGCCGTGCTCGAGCACGAGCTGCGGGCGGCCGAAGAGGTTGAGCAGGGCGCCCTCGTAGCGGTCGAGCCACGCGGCGCTGGTCGTCGTCGGTCGTGGGTCAGTCGTCGCTGGGTCAGTCGTCTCGGCGTCACTCATCGCCGGCCTCCTCGTGCGGGTCGTCGGGCAGCACCATGGTGCCGATGCCCTCGGAGGTGAAGACCTCGAGCAGCAGGCTGTGCGGCTGGCGGCCGTCGACGACGTGTGCCTGCGGCACCCCGCCCTCCACGGCGCGCACGCACGCCTCCAGCTTGGGGATCATCCCGGCATCCACGTGGTGCAGCAGCTCGCGCGCGGCCGACACGGTCAGCTCGGAGAGCAGCGAGTCGCGGTCGGGCCAGCTCGCGTAGACCCCCTCCACGTCGGTGAGCACGACGAGCTTGCGGGCGCCGAGCGCGGCGGCCAGGGCGGCGGCAGCGGTGTCGGCGTTGACGTTGAGCACCTGGCCCTCGACGTCGAGGTCGGGGGCGATCGTCGAGACCACCGGGATGCGGCCGGCC
This sequence comes from uncultured Actinomycetota bacterium, assembly GCA_963806295.1. GTDB lineage: Bacteria > Actinomycetota > Actinomycetes > Actinomycetales > Dermatophilaceae > Fodinibacter. The sequence continues at coordinate 64,700 of CAWDXP010000021.1, forward strand.
TCGAGCAGGTCGAGCACGGCGGTGGGGTCGACCTGCACGACGTCGCCGACCAGGCCGATGTCGTGCTCCTCGCCGTCGACGACGACGCCGCGGCGGCGCGCGCCGAACAGCCCGGCATCCTCGCCGGAGAGGCCGACCGCCATCGGCCCGTGCTGGTTGAGCAGGCCGACGAGCTCGCGACCGACCGAGCCGGTGAGCACCATCCGCACGACGTCCATGACCTCGGGGGTGGTGACCCGCAGGCCGCCCTTGAACTCGCTGGTCATGCCGAGCCGGTCGAGCATGCCCTTGATCTGCGGGCCGCCGCCGTGCACGACGACCGGTCGCAGGCCCGGCGCAGCCGCAGGAAGACGATGTCCTGCGCGAAGGCGGCCTTGAGCGAGTCGTCGACCATCGCGTTGCCGCCGTACTTCACGACCACCAGCGCCCCGCGGAAGCGCTCGAGCCAGGGCAGCGCCTCGACGAGCGTGAGCGCCTTGGACTGGGCCACGCGCAGCGCGGCGGCGTCGATCGCGCCGCGCAGGGCCTGCTCGGGGGGTGTCATCGGTGACGTCCTTGCTCGGTCTCGTCGGGTCTCAGGTGGAGTAGGCGGAGTTCTCGTGCACGTAGTCGTGGGTGAGGTCGTTGGTCCAGATCGTGGCGGTGTCGTCGCCGGCGTGGAGGTCGACGACGACCCGCACCTCGCGGCCGGACAGGTCGACCAGCGCGCGGTCCTCCCCCACCCCGCCGGCCCGGCAGACCAGCACCCCGTTCATCGACACGTCGAGGGATGCCGGGTCGAAGGCGGCCGCGGTGGTGCCGACCGCCGCCAGCACGCGGCCCCAGTTCGGGTCGTTGCCGAAGACCGCGCACTTGAACAGGTTGTTGCGGGCGACCGCGCGGGCCACCTCCAGCGCGTCGTCGACGGATGCCGCGCTGCGCACCTCCACGGCGATGTCGTGGTGCGCGCCCTCGGCGTCGGCGATGAGCTGGCGGGCGAGCGAGGCGCAGACCTCGGTGACGGCATCCGTGAGGTGGTCGCGGCCGGCCGCCACGCCCGAGGCTCCGGAGGCCAGCAGGACCACGGTGTCGTTGGTCGACATGCACCCGTCGGAGTCGATCCGGTCGAAGGTGGTCGCGGTGGCCGCGCGGAGCACGTCGTCGAGGTCGGGGCCGTCGACGACCGCGTCGGTGGTGATGACGACGAGCATCGTGGCCAGGGCGGGGGCCAGCATGCCCGCGCCCTTGGCCATGCCGCCCACCGACCAGCCGTCCCGCTGCGCGACCGCGGTCTTGGCGACGGTGTCGGTGGTCAGGATCGCGTCGGCCGCGGCCGGGCCGCCGTCGGCCGCGAGCCCGGCGGCGGCGGAGTCGATGCCGGGCAGCAGGAGGTCCATCGGCAGCCGCTCGCCGATCAGGCCCGTCGAGCAGACGACCACGTCACCGGGGGCCACGCCCAGGGCCGCGCCGACGTGCTCGGCGGTGCGGTGGGTGTCCTGGAAGCCGGGGGCGCCGGTGCAGGCGTTGGCCCCGCCGCTGTTGAGCACCACGGCATCCGCGCGCCCGTCGGCGACGACCGTGCGCGACCAGGTGACGGGGGCCGCCTCGACCCGGTTGCCGGTGAAGACGGCGGCCGCGTGGTGGTCGGGCCCGTCGTTGACGACCAGGGCGACGTCGGGGCGGCCGGAGGCCTTCAGGCCGGCGGTGACACCCGCGGCCCGGAAGCCGCGCGGGGTGGTGACGGACATCAGGAGGTGCCTCCGGTCAGCGAGGTGGGGGTGATGACGAGGCCGGCCTTGCGCCAGGCGTCGGCGGCGTCGCGGGCGGCATCGACCGGCACGAGCACCCAGTCGGTGTCGAAGGTGGAGAAGCCGAGCACCGAGATGTCGGCGGCCGAGAGCGGCTCGAGCACCTCGGCGAAGACGCCCACGGCCGCGAACGACAGCGGCCCGGCCACCTCGACCAGCGCGAAGGGCCCCTCCGACCGGGCGCCCGCGGGCACGTTGGCCGTCAGGCAGACCACCGAGGTCTCGTCGGGCGTGCGGGTCAGCGAGGCGAACGGGCCCGGCATCCAGTCGAACTCGGGCAGCTCACCGCCGGGCAGCCGGACGATCGAGACCCGCTCGGGGTGCTCCATGAGGTGCAGCGGCATCGTGCTCACGGGGCGACTCCGGCGATCGGCAGGCCGGTGGTCTCCGGCAGCCCGAGGGCGAGGTTGAGGCACTGCACGGCCGCGCCGGCGGTGCCCTTGGTGAGGTTGTCGACGGCAGCGACCACGACGACCCGGCCGACCCGCTGGTCGAGCACGACCTGCAGGTGCACGGCGTTGCTGCCGAGCACGCTCCCGGTGCTGGGCCAGCGTCCCTCGGGCAGGAGGTGGACGAACGGCTCGTCGGCGTAGGCGCGCTCCCAGGCCGCGCGCACGGCATCCGGGGTCGTGCCGGGGCGCACCCGGGCGGTGCAGGTGGCGAGGATGCCGCGCGGCATCGGGGCGAGCGTGGGGGTGAACGAGACGGTGACCGCGCCGGCCCCGGCCGCGGTGAGGTTCTGCTCGATCTCCGGCGTGTGCCGGTGCACGCCGCCGACGCCGTAGGGCGACATCGCGCCCATCACCTCGGCGCCGAGCAGGTGCGGCTTGAGCGACTTGCCGGCGCCCGAGGTGCCGGATGCCGCGACGATCGTGATGTCGTCGGGCTCGAGCACCCCGGCGACCAGTCCGGGTGCCAGCGCCAGCGACACGGCGGTCGGGTAGCAGCCCGGCACGGCGATGCGGGTGGCACCGGCCAGGGCCGCGCGCTGCGGTCCGCTCGCGGTGGGCAGCTCGGGCATGCCGTAGGGCCACGCGCCGGCGTACGGGGTGTCGTAGAAGGCGGTCCACGCGCCCTCGTCGGCCAGGCGGAAGTCGGCGCCGCAGTCGATGACGACCACGTCGTCCCCCAGCTGCGCCGCGAGCGCCGCCGAGTGGCCGTGCGGCAGGGCGAGCACCACCGCGTCATGGCCGGCGAGCACCTCGGGCGTGGTGTCCTCGAGCAGCCGGTCGGCGAGCGGGGTCAGGTGCGGGTGGATGCCGCCCAGCGCCTGCCCGGCGTTCGACGAGGCGGTGAGGGCACCGACCTCGAGCTCGGGATGCTGCAGCAGCAGGCGCACGACCTCACCGCCGGCATACCCGCTCGCCCCGGCGACTGCCACACGTGTCATATGCATGACTATACAGAGTCACTTGACTCTATGCACCCAGGCCCGTTGCCACACCCGACTTCGTGCGACTTGGGCTCGGTTCTCGGCGCCGTGGAGAGCGAAAACCGTGCCCAAGTCGCACGAAGTCGGTCTAGGTGAGGGGGTCGGGGTCGCCCAGGACGAGGGCGAGGGTGCGCTCGTCGGGTGCCAGGCCGGCATCCGCCCGGGCCTTCAGTGAGGCGACGGTGTCGACGCCGGCGCGCACGAACCGCCCCGACCACGCGTCGAGCTCGCCCGACACCAGGGCCAGCACGAGGTCGGTGACCTCGGCCGGGTCGGTCCACTCCGTGCGGCCGGCGTGGGCGTCCATCCCGCGGGTCATGTCGGTGCGCACGATGCCCGGCATCAGGTCGAACGCCCGGATGCCGCGCGCCCACCCGGCGAGGTGCGTCGAGCCGGTGACCCGCGCCAGGGCGGTCTTGCTGACGTTGTAGGCGCTCGCGTCGGCTCCCGGCCGGCGAGCCGCCCCGCTGTTGACGTTGACGACGCGCCCACCACCGGCGGCCAGCATGTGCGGCGCCACCAGCCAGGTCATCAGGTAGGCACCGAGGACGTTGACCTCCTGGGTGTGCCACCACTGCTCGGGGTCGGACGCGAACAGGTCGACCTCGGTGTCGATGACGCCGGCGTTGTTGACGAGCACGTCGATGCGGCCGTGCCGCTCGACGACCTCGTCCACCCAGGCGGTCAGCGCCGCCCGGTCGGTCACCGGCGCGACGGCGCTCGAGCCGCGCTCGACGGCGTACCCGGCATCCTCGAGGGCGTCGGCAACAACCCGGCCGATGCCGCGCGACGCGCCGGTCACGATGGCGACGAGGTGGCCGCCGCGGCCGTCCTCGGAGGCCGGCTCGGGCGCCACCTCGCCCTCGTCGTCGACGGGCACCTCGGCGGGGGTGCTCACGCCCGCTGCACCGCCCCCACGGCCTCGGCCGCCGCCCGCAGCGCGGTGTCGCGCAGGGCACTGACCTCGTCGGTGGTCAGCGTGCGGTCGGGCGCCCGGAAGGTGAGCCGGTAGGCCAGGGACTTGCGCCCCTCCCCCACCTGGTCGCCGCGGTAGACGTCGAAGAGCGTGAGCGCCTCGAGGTCGGGCCCGGCGCCGTCGCGCAGCGAGCGCTGCACGGCATCCGCGGGCACCGACTCGTCGACGACGACGGCGACGTCGCTCTGGGCCATCGGGAAGGTGGTGAGCGTGCGGGCCTGCACGGTCGCCTCGGACGCCACGGTCAGCACGTCGAGGTCGAGCTCGCCGGCGACCGTGCGGGCCGGGAGCCCGAGCGCCGCGACGACCTTGGGGTGCAGCTCGCCGACGTGGCCGACGACGGTGCCGTCGGCCAGCGCCACGCGGGCGCAGCGGCCGGGGTGGAAGGGGGGCACGGCATCCGCGGACACCTCGAGCGCCAGGCCGAGGGCCTCGCCGACGGTGCGCGCGAGCTCGACGACGTCGGCCACGTCGGCCGGGCGGCCGTCGCCCCACCAGCCGCCGCGGAACCGGTCGCCGGCGAGCAGCAGCCCGACGTGGCGCGGCTGGGGCGGCACGGCGTCGCGGATGGCGGCGAGCACCTCGGGCGACGGGTGGATGCCGACGTCCTCCGTGGGTGCCGCACGCTGCGGTCCGTCGAGCGCGACCACGAGGCCGAGCTCGAAGAGCCCGACGTCGCGACTGCCGCGAGCGACGTTGCGGCGCAACGCGTCGACCATCGTCGCGAGCAGCCGGGTGCGCATCAGCGGCTGCTCGTCCGACAGCGGGTTGGCCAGCCGCACGGTGCGCGAGACCTCGGCGTCGACGTCGAGCCCGAGTGCGGCGTAGCGGTCGGCGCCGACGAACGGGGCGCTCCAGACCTCGGACAGGCCCTGGCCGGCGAGCACGTCGGCGACCAGGCGCCGCACCCGCTGGGCGTGGGTGAGCCCGGCGCCGCCGGGCGGGGTGGGCACCACCGACGGGATGCGGTCGTAGCCGTGGATGCGGGCGACCTCCTCGACGAGGTCCTCACCGGTGCGCAGGTCGGGTCGCCAGGTGGGCGGGGTGACCGTGAGCAGGTCGCCGTTGCGGGTGACCGCGCAGCCGATCGCCTCGAGCACCGAGGTGACCTCGCTGTCGAGGTAGACGATGCCGACGAGCCGCGACGGCAGGTCGACGTGCATGGTGACCGGGGCGGGGTCGGCCGGGGTGCCGACGTCGGTGACGTCGGGGTCGGCCACGCCGCCGCCGTGCTCGACGAGCAGGTCGACGGCCAGCTGGGCGGCCGCCGGCGCGAGCGCCGGGTCGACGCCACGCTCGAAACGCCGGGAGGCCTCGCTCGGCAGCTTGTGCCGCCGGGCCGACCGGGCGATGGTGACCGGCTCGAAGTGGGCCGCCTCGATGAGCACGTCGCGGGTCGAGCCGCCGACCTCGGTCTCGGCGCCGCCCATGACCCCGGCGATGGCGACCGCGCGCTCACCGCCGGAGTCGGTGATGAGCAGGTCCGCGGGGTCGAGGGCACGCTCGACGTCGTCGAGGGTCTTGAGCCGCTCGCCCTCGCGCGCCCGGCGCACCACGATCGGCGCCTGGAGGGAGTCGAGGTCGAAGGCGTGCAGCGGCTGGCCGAGGCCGAGCATGACGTAGTTGGTGACGTCGACCGGTAGCGAGATCGGGCGCATCCCCGCCTCGGTGAGCCGGGTCGCCATCCATCTCGGTGTGGGGGCGCTGACGTCGATGCCTCGCACGATGCGGGCGACGTAGCGGTCGCAGCCGTCCCGGCCGCGGACCGGCGCCTCGTCGCGCAGCTCGACGGGGAAGCCGCCCTCGGTGGCCGGCGGCGCGGCATCGGTCAGCGCGAGTGCCGGGTCGGTGAACTCGGCGCCCGTCGCGTGACCGTACTCGCGGGCGATGCCGCGCACCGAGAAGCAGTAGCCGCGGTCGGGGGTGACGTTGACCTCGACGGTCTCGCGGTCGAGCCCGAGGAGCGGGATGGCGTCGGTGCCGGGCACGAGGCGCGCGAGGGTCTCGGCGTCGTCGCCGAACTTCCGCGTGAGCACGAGGATGCCGTCGTGGTCGTCGCCGATGCCGAGCTCGCGCTCGGAGCAGATCATGCCGGCCGAGACGTGGCCGTAGGTCTTGCGGGCGCTGACCGTGAGCGGGCCCTGGGGCGTGGTGAGCACGCCGCCGGGGAGGATGACGACGACGAGGTCGCCGGCGTCGAAGTTGTGGGCACCGCAGACGACGCCCTGGGGCTCGCCGGTGCCGTTGGCGTCGCCGACGTCGACGGTGCACCAGTTGATCGTCTTGCCGTTCTTCTGCGGCTCGGGGTCCTTGGAGAGCACCCGGCCCACGACGAGCGGGCCGGTGACACCGCCGGTGTGCAGGCCCTCCTCCTCGAGCCCGACGGCGACGAGCGAGGCCGCGATGGCCTCGCCGTCGGCATCCGGCGGGACCGCGACGTACTCGCGCAGCCAGTCGACGGGAACCCGCATCAGATCTCCATCCCGAACTGTGCGTCGAAGCGCACGTCACCCTCGATCATGTCGCGCATGTCGCTGACCCCGGTGCGGAACATCAGCGCCCGGTCGATGCCCATGCCGAACGCGAACCCGGTGTAGCGGTCGGGGTCGACGCCGCAGGCGGTCAGCACGTTGCGGTTGACCATGCCGCAGCCACCCCACTCGATCCAGCCGGTGCCCTTGCAGGTGCGGCAGTCGGGGTCGGCGCCCCGGCAGACGAAGCAGCGCAGGTCCATCTCGGCGCTCGGCTCGGTGAACGGGAAGAACGACGGGCGCAGGCGGGTCGTGATGCCGTCGCCGAACAGCTCGGCCGCGAGCCGGTCGAGGGTGCCCTTGAGGTGGGCCATGGTGATGCCCTCGTCGACGGCCAGGCCCTCGACCTGGTGGAAGGCGGGCATGTGCGTGGCGTCGAGCTCGTCGGTGCGGAACACCCGGCCGATCGCGGCGACGTAGACCGGCACGCCGCGCTCGAGCAGGGTGCGCGCCTGCACCGGCGAGGTGTGGGTGCGCAGCACGAGGCCGCCCTCGGGCGGGTCGACGTAGAAGGTGTCCTGCATCTGGCGCGCCGGGTGGTCGGCGTCGAAGTTGAGGGCGTCGAAGTTGAACCACTCGGCCTCGATCTCGGGCCCCTCGGCGATCTCCCAGCCCATGCCGACGAACAGGTCGGCGATGCGCTGGCTCATCAGCTCGATCGGGTGGCGGCGGCCCAGCGGGCGGCGGCCGGTCGGCAGCGTGACGTCGACGGCCTCCTCGGTGAGGATGCGCTCGTCGCGCTCGGCCTCGAGCTCGCCCTGGCGGGCGGTGAAGGCCTGGGCGACGCGTCCCTTGGCCTGGCCGACCCGCTTGCCGGCCTCGGCCTTGGCGGTCGGCGGCAGCGCGCCGATCTCGCGGTTGGCCAGGGCCAGCGGGCTCTTGTCGCCCTGGTGGGCGCTGCGGGCGGTCTTCAGCTCGTCGAGGTCGGTCGCCGCGGCGGCCGCGGCGACCGCTGCCTCGACGGCGGCGTCGACGGCCTTCGGGTCGAGTGCTGCGACCTCGACGGGGTCGTAGCTGGTGTTGGGTCCAGACATGGTGTCCACTTCGGGCGGGGGTGGGGCGCGCCCGAGTCTAGGTGCGGGGCGCGCGGGGGACGGCGGTGGTCTGGCCCCCGGGCGGCGGTGGAGACGGCTCCTACGACGTGGATGCCGTGCCGCGGCCGGCGCTCAGCGCGCGCGGCGAACCGGGCCCGAGGGCCCGGTAAATCGGCGCGCTGCCAGTGTCACCCGTCCAGCGTAGCGTCGCGCGCATGATCGATCACTTCGGTATCAACTGCGCCGACCTCGAGGCGAGCGCCCGCTTCTACGACGCCGTGCTGGGGGTGCTGGGCCACCGGCGGCTGATGGACGTCGGCGTGGCCATCGGCTACGGCACCGACAAACCCGACTTCTGGATCGCCGGGGGCGACGCGGCATCCGGGCCCAACCGTGAGGTCCACGTGGGCTTCACCGCCGACAGCGCCGACACCGTGCGCCGGTGGTACGCCACGGCGCTCGAGCTGGGGGCCGAGTCGCTGCACGAGCCGCGGCTCTGGCCGGAGTACCACGCGGGCTACTTCGGGGCGTTCGTGCGCGACCCCGACGGCAACAACGTCGAGGCGGTCTGTCACCGCGGCGACAGCTGACGCGCGCTCCCTGGCGTCGCGGCGCACCCGCGTCGTGACGACGCCGGCCACGGCCACGACGAGCCCCACGGCCGCCACGGTCACGAACCCGGCCGGCGGGCCGCCAGCCGTCGATCGCGACGCCGGCGATCGGCGCCCCGAGCGCCCCGCCCGTCGTGAGGAACGACCCGTGCCAGCCCATCGCCTCACCGCGCACGGCGGCCGGGACGATGCGGCTGGCCTGGTCGATGGTCGCGGTGATGGTCGGCGCACAGAGCAGCCCGGCCACGAACCCGAGCAGCGCCAGGCCCCACGGTGAGGTCGCCAGCGCCATCGGGAAGGTGACGACCGCAAGCCCACCGAGCAGCCAGAACGCCGAGATCGGCCGGGCCATCGCGCCGTAGAGCAGGCCACCGACGAGCGAGCCCAGGCCCCACAGCGCCAGCACCAGGCCGATCTGCGCCACCGCGTCGAACTCGCGCATGGTCGCGACGAAGCCGATGTCGGAGCCGGAGAGCACCGAGCGTCGACGCGAGGGCGGCGAGGCAGACGGCGAGGAACGGCAGACCGAACCAGGTGCGGATCGGCACCCGGACGGCGCCGACCTGGTCTCCCCCTCGCCGCGCAGCGGTGGGTCGACGACCCAGAGCGCCACCCCACCGAGCACGCCCAGCATCTGGGTGGCGAAGAGCACCCAGGACGTCGACCACTGCGCCGTCGCCCACACGGCGAGGGCCGGGGCGATCATGAACGACAGCTCCACGGCCGCGGAGTCCAGCGCGATGGCGGTGCGGCGGTCGGCCTCCCCCACCGACGCGATGACCGCCTGACGGGTGATCGAGAAGGTCGGGATGACGAACAGGCCGGCCACCACGGCCAGCACCAGCAGCGGCCAGTACCCCACGAACGGGGCGATGCTCCAGCAGACCAGCGCCACGCACAGCGAGGGCAGCACGACGCGCCGCAGCCCGAGCCGGTCGAGCAGCCGGCCGCGCCACGGGCCGCTCACCGCGATGGCCACGGTGGCGGCGGCGGACAGGGCGCCCGCCGCGGCGTACGACTCACCCAGCGTCGTGACGACGTGCACGGTGAGCAGCACCATGCTGGCGAACACCGGTCCGCGCACGAGCGTGCCGAGGACCAGGATGGTCCGCAGCCGGCGGCTGGCGAGGGCGCGCCGGTAGGGCGCGAGCGAGACGGCGGACACCGCGACACTCTCGCACGCGGCAGCGTGCGGCCGGGGCTCAGTCCCCGTCGGGGAAGGTCGCCCGCATCAGGGCGCCTCCGCCGGGTGCCTCCTCGGCCGTCACGGTGCCCCCGTGCGCCTCGACCAGACCGCGCACGAGGTACAGGCCCAGGCCCGTGCCGCTCTTGGCCCCGCCCTGCCAGAATCGCGAGAACACCAGCTCGCGGTGCTGGGGGGCGATGCCGTCACCGTCGTCGGACACGATGAGGTCGACCGCGGGCGCGTCGCCGAGCACCGACCGCCGTCCCTCCAGGCGCACGGTGCCGCGGCCGTGCCGCACGGCGTTCTCGACGAGGTTGGCGACCACCTGCTCGAGCCGGTCGGGGTCGGCCCACAGCGGGCCGAGGTCGTCGGGCACGTCGACGACGAACCCGTCGCGCTCGGCACCGGCGGCCACCCGGCGCTCGACCTGGGCCTCGAGCCGCGGGCGCAGCTCGAGGGGCTGGGCGTGCACGGTGAGCCGGCCGGCGTTGATCCGCGAGGCGTCGAGCAGCTCGGTGATCAGCCGGGTGACCCGGTCGGCATCGGCCTCGATCGTCTCGAGCATGAGGCGCTTCTGGTCGTCGGTGAACCGGTCCCAGTTGCGCAGCAGGGTCGAGGAGAACCCCTTCACGCCGGTCAGCGGGGAGCGCAGCTCGTGCGCCACCGTCGTGAGCAGCGCGGCGCTCTCGGCCTCGGCCCGCCGGCGCCCCTCGGCGTCGCGCAGCCCCACGACCACGGCGCGCACCTCGCCGCCCGCCCCGCCGCGCACGTACTTCGCGGTGACCAGCAGCTCGCGACCGGAGGGCAGCACGAGCAGCCGCTCCCGGTGTCCGGTGCGGGTGAGCAGGCCGTGCCAGGGGTCGGTGACCTCCCACCACGACTGGCCCTCGAGGTCCTGCAGCGGGAGCGCCTCGCGGATGTCGCGGCCCAGCACGTCGGCCGCCACGATGCCGGTGATCTGCTCGGCCCGGGTGTTCATGAAACGCACGGTCGCGTCGGGGCCCACGGCGGCCATCAGGCCGTCCGGGATGAACTCCAGCCCGTTGACGGCCAGCTCGTCGGGCACCAGGAACGACTGCGGCATGTCGCGCACGCTACCGGGCTGGCCGCGGGGTGGCCTGCTGGCCCGCCGAGGCGTAGAGGCAGACGGTGGCGGCCATGGCCAGGTTGAGCGACTCGGCCCGGCCGTGGATCGGCACGCGCACCACGTCGTCACACGCGTCGCGCACCTCCTGGTCCAGCCCCCACGCCTCGTTGCCCATCACCCAGCAGTGCGGCCCGGTGAGGTCGGCGTCGGGCAGCACAGTGGTGCCGGCACCGTCGGCGGCATACGTGCGGATGCCGTTGCCCCGCAGCCGCTCCAGCGTCGCCGCCACGTCGAGGCCCGTCACCACGGGCAGGTGGAACAGCGACCCGGCGGTCGAGCGCACCACCTTGGGTGAGTGGACGTCCACCGACGCCGCGCTGACCAGCACGGCATCCGCTCCCGCTGCGTCGGCACCGCGGATGACGGTGCCCGCGTTGCCGGGGTCGCGCACGTGGGTGAGCAGCACGAGGAGGCGTGGCGCGGCATCCAGCACCGTGGCGAGGTCGGCGGTGGCGGTGTCGACCACGGCGAGCACCCCCTGGGGTGCGTCGGTCTCGGCCATCGCGGCGAGCACCTCGGGCGTCACCTCGTGCACGTGCAGCCCGGCCGCGCGGGCGGGGTCGACGATGTCGGCGGCGTAGCGGCTGAGGGCCTCGGTGGTGACGTAGACGTCGCGGACGTGCGGCGCGGCATACCGCACCGCCTCGCGCACGCCCTGGGGTCCTTCGACGGCGAAGCGGCCGGTGCGCTCACGCACCGGCCGCTTCGACAGCGCCCGCACCGACCGCACCCGGTCGGCCCGGACGTTGGTCAGCATCGGCAGCTGGTTCAGGCGGAGGCCTTGGCCGGCTCGCGGGCCGGCTGGTTCGCCCTCGAGATCTCGACGAGCGCGGTGAACGCGGCCTCGTCGTTGACGGCGAGCTCGGCGAGCATGCGACGGTCGACCTCGATCTCGGCGGCCTTCAGGCCCTGGATGAACCGGTTGTAGGTCATGCCGTTCGCGCGGGCCGCGGCGTTGATCCGCTGGATCCAGAGGCGACGGAAGTCACCCTTGCGAGCCCGGCGGTCGCGGTAGGAGTAGCCCAGGCTGTGCTGGACCTGCTCCTTGGCCTTGCGGTAGAGCCGCGAACGCTGCCCGCGGTAACCGCTGGCCCGCTCGAGGACGACCCGGCGCTTCTTGTGGGCGTTGACTGCCCGCTTCACGCGTGCCACGTGAGTACTCCTTGCTGTGTAGCGAAATCTGGGGGTGGATCGGCGTCAGCGGCCGAGAAGCTTCTTGATCTTCTTGAGGTCGTTCTTCGCGACCGGGATGTCCATGCTGAGGGCGCGGGCCTTCTGCGGGGTCTTCTCGTGGAACTTGTGGACGTGCCCGGCCTGCTCGCGCATGACCTTGCCGCTCCCGGTCACCCGGAAGCGCTTCTTGGCGCCGCTGTGCGTCTTGTTCTTCGGCATGGTGCCGATCTCCTTGTGTGTGGTTCGGTGGTGCTGGCGTTCGGGGGGTCTGGTCAGGCCGGAGCCTGGGGGCCGTTCTCGACCTGGATGCCGTCGGCGTCGATCAGGTCGTGCAGCTCCTCGGCCTCGGCCGCCTCGCGCAGCTGCGCGCTCTCGTGCAGCTCGGCCTCGTGGCTCGCGCCGTGGCCGGACTCGTCACGCTTGCGGCGCTGCTCGGCCATGGCCTGCGCCTTCTTCTTGGTCGGCGCGATCACCATGACCATGTTGCGGCCGTCCTGCTTGGGGGCCGACTCCACGGTGCCGAGCTCGAGGACGTCCTCGGCCAGGCGCTGGAGCAGGCGGAACCCGAGCTCGGGGCGGGACTGCTCCCGACCGCGGAACATGATCGTCACCTTGACCTTGTCGCCACCCTTGAGGAAGCGCTCGACGTGGCCCTTCTTGGTGCCGTAGTCGTGCGGGTCGATCTTCGGGCGGAGCTTGATCTCCTTGATGACCGTGTTGACCTGGTTCTTGCGTGCTTCGCGTGCCTTCATGGCGGCTTCGTACTTGTACTTGCCGAAGTCCATGAGCTTGGCGACCGGCGGCTTCGCCATCGGTGCCACCTCGACGAGGTCGAGATCCGCCTCGGCGGCGAGGCGCAGTGCGTCCTCGACGCGGACGATGCCGACCTGCTCGCCGTTCGGGCCGACCAACCGCACCTCGGGAACCCGGATGCGGTCGTTGATGCGTGGCTCGCTGATGTGCTTCTCCGTTCATCACGTCAATGTCGTGACCCGCGAGCACGAGAAAGGCTCCTCGTGCCACGTGCGCGAGGAGCCTGGAGTCTTCCGTTCCGTCCGACCCGCTGCCGGATGCCGTCGCCACGCCCTCTCGGGCGTCAGCACGACATCGCGTCGCGGACCTGTTCGGACCCGGCGACCTGGTGGTCGACGCGGGTGGAAGCTGGGCTTCTCTTGCACACCGCCCGTGAGGGCGGTCGGTCAATCCGCAAGGTTACCAGCGCGGCGGCATCCGCCGAAATCGGCGGTGGCTGCGGTCAGCGCAGGCGGAAGGCCAGGCCGTCGATCCGGGCCCGCAGCTCGCCGTCGGTGGCGAGCCGCTCCCCCACCCGGGTGGCGACGCCGCGCACCTGCTCGGGTGACAGCCCCGGGCGAAGGTCGAGCACGACGCCGAGCACGCCCTCACCCACCGGGTTGCCCTCCTCGAGCTCGTGGGCGGTGACGTCGTCCTCGTCGCGCACCGCGGCGGCCACGCTGCGGGCGACGAACGGGTCGGTGTGCGGCGGCTCCCAGGGGCGCTGCTGGGCCAGCGCCCAGACCATCGAGGGCCGCAGCACGCGGGTCGCCGGGCCCGCCACGTCGATGACGATGACGTCGCAGCCCTCGGCCACGGCGGCCTGTCCGGCCCGGGCCGCGCTGACCGGCACCGGCCGGGCGGTGGCGTCCCAGGCGGCGAGGGCGTCGGTGCCCGAGAACACCGGCAGCGCGCGCTGGCCGTCGGGCGAGACCAGGGTGACCGCGGCCATGTCGACCGCTGTGTCGACGGCGTGCTCGCCGGTGGTGTCGGTCTCGGTGAGGTCGGCGACGATCGGCACGATGAAGCGGCCGGCCTGGACGGCCTGCATCAGGGCGAGGTCGTCGCCGGGGGTGGCCACGGCTGCCAGGAGGGCCGGGTCGGCCGCGCCGGTGTCGGTCTCGAAGCCGCTCGGCGAGAGGTCGCGACCCGCCCAGGGCACCTGCGCTGAGTCGGTCGGGCCGGTGCGGTGGGTGTGGTCGTGGGGATGGCCGTGGTCGTGGCCGCTCACGGGCGGCCCGCCGCGTCGAGCGCCTCGGGCAGCGTGAAGGCGCCGCGGTAGAGCGCCGAGCCGATGATCGCGCCCTCTACGCCGTCACCGACCAGGCCGCGGATGGCGACGACGTCGTCGAGCGTCGACACCCCGCCCGACGCCACGACCGGGCGGTCGGTGCGGGCGCAGACGTCGCGCAGCAGCGCGAGGTTGGGGCCCTGCAGCATCCCGTCCTTGGCCACGTCGGTCACGACGTACCGGGCGCACCCCTCGGCGTCGAGCCGGGCCAGGGTCTCCCACAGGTCGCCGCCCTCGCGGGTCCAGCCGCGCGCGGCCAGCGTCGTGCCGCGCACGTCGAGACCGACCGCCACCCGGTCACCGTGCTCGGCGATGGCGCGGGCGGTCCACTGCGGGTCCTCGAGCGCCGCGGTGCCGAGGTTGACCCGCCGGCAGCCGGTGGCCAGCGCCCGCTCGAGCGTCTCGGCGTCGCGGATGCCGCCGCTCATCTCCACCTGGATGTCGAGGGTGCCGACGATGCGGGCCAGCAGCTCGGCGTTGGAGCCGCGCCCGAAGGCCGCGTCGAGGTCGACGAGGTGCAGCCACTCGGCGCCCTGCTCCTGCCAGGCGAGCGCCGCCTCGACCGGGTCGCCGAACTCCCCGCCCGTGCCCGCCACACCCTGCACCAGCTGCACGGCCCGGCCCTCGACGACGTCGACCGCAGGCAGGAGCTCCAGTCGCGGCTGGTCGGTGGGCGTGCCTGACGCGGTGTCGTCCACGGGAGGTCCTTCGGGTCGGCGGTTCTGTCGGCGTCGGGTGCTCAAGTGGTCGCCACAGCAGCCACCTCAGCACCCAACTCGGGTTCGGGGCCCAGTCTGCCGGGCGCGAGGGCGACGAGGTCACCCGGTCCACGCGTGCCACGGTGGTGTGCACGCGTAAAGGCAAGCCGACGTGAACACCGAGCGAGAGCGGAACCAGAGAGGCGACCACAGCGGCAGGGAGCGGAGCAGCGGATGCCGTGGGCGAGCCGATGGACGGGTCTGGCGGGAGCGCGCCGCGAGCGCCAGCGAGTGGGTGCGGATGGTCAACGGCCGCCCACGGCATCCCACTGCGCAGCGAAGGCAACGAGGACGACCGGAGGATCAGAGCGAGCGGACCCAGTTGCGCAGCAGGGCCAGCCCCGCCTCGCCGGACTTCTCGGGGTGGAACTGGGTCGCCGACAGCGGGCCGTTCTCGACCGCCGCCACGAACCGCTCGCCGTGGGTGGCCCAGGTGACCAGGGGCTCGACGGCGGCGAACGGCCCCTCGGACGTCCCCAGCCGCCAGTCGTGCGCCGCGTACGAGTGCACGAAGTAGAAACGCTCGCCCGCGATGCCGTCGAACAGCACCGACCGCTGCGGCACCTCGACCGTCGACCAGCCCATGTGCGGCACGATCGGGGCCAGCAGCCGCGAGACGGTGCCCGGCCACTCGCCGACCCCGTCGACCGGTGACTCGCTGGGCTCGGTCGACCCCTCGAACATCACCTGCATGCCGACGCAGACGCCCAGCACCGGCCGCCCGCCCGCCAGCCGCAGGTCGATGATCTTCGGCCCGTCGGCGGCGGCCAGCCCCGCCATGCACGCGTGGAAGTTGCCGACGCCGGGCACGAAGAGGCCGTCGGCGCCCAGCGCGGCATCCGGGTCGGCGGTGAGGGTGACGTCGGCGCCCACGTGCTCGAGCGCGCGCACGGCACTGCGGATGTTGCCGCTGCCGTAGTCGAGGACGACGACGGAGGCGCTCACCGGCGGCCCCCGCTCTCGTCGGCGGTCTCGGACCGGTGGGTGGCCTCCTCCGCCATCAGCCGGTCGAAGGCGAGGATGCCGCGCACCGACGGCTCGACGTCGCTCGCCCCGGGGGCGTCGCCGCGCACGAGGAGGTCGCGGCCGGGCAGGCCGAGCAGCCCGAGCACGGTGACCAGCAGGTCGAGCGGGGCCCCCTGGCCCGAGCGCAGCACGTCGGCGAGCGCCTCCTCGCGCACCCGACCCTGCGCGCCGGCGGCGGCGAGCAGCATCGGCAGGTGCAGCCGTGGCAGCTGCGGGGTGGCGACGACACCGCGTCGCGGCTCCCACACCAGCCAGTGGATGGGCGCGCGCGGGCCGGTGGGCTGCACGGTGAGGGCGGCCCGGCCGTGCACGTCGAACAGGCCGATCGCCGGTCGGGCCCGCCACGGCGCCGGGCGGGCGGCCAGCACCTCGAGGCCGATGTCGTAGGGGGCGGCGCTGCGGGCCCGGTCGTCGGCCAGGGTGACGCCGGTCCACGTGCCGAGCGGGGCGACGGTGACCGACACCAGCCCGCGGCGCAGCCACCGGGTGACCGCACCGGGTGAGCGCCGCACGAGCACGAGCCCGTGCCCGGCATCGTCGGACCGCACCTGGGCAGCCACGGGCTAGAGCGCACCCTTCGCGCTCGGGATCCCCTCGACGCGCGGGTCGCGGGCCACGGCCGCCCGCAGCGCGCGGGCGAGCGCCTTGAACTGGGCCTCGACCACGTGGTGCGGGTCGCGGCCGGCCAGCACGCGCACGTGCAGGGCGATCTGGGCGTGGAAGGCGAACGACTCGAGCACGTGCCGGGTCAGCGAGCCGACGTAGTTGCCGCCGATGACGACGTACTCCTGGCCGGGCGGCTCGCCCTCGTGCACGCAGTAGGGGCGCCCGGCGACGTCGACGACCGCCAGCACGAGCGCCTCGTCGAGCGGCACGGTGGCGTCACCGAAGCGGGCGATGCCGCTCTTGTCGCCCAGCGCCTCGCGCACCGCCTGCCCGAGCACGATCGCGACGTCCTCGACGGTGTGGTGGGCGTCGACGTGGATGTCGCCGTCGGCCCGCACGGTGAGGTCGATGAGCGAGTGCTTCGCGAGCGACAGGAGCATGTGGTCGTAGAACGGCACGCCGGTGCTGACCTCGCCGCGGCCGGTGCCGTCGAGGTCGACGGTCACCTCGACGGTGCTCTCGGACGTCGCGCGGCGCACGGTGGCCGTGCGGGGGGCTGCGGCGCTGCTCACGGGAGGGCTCCTGTGCGGTGGGTCAGGGCGAGGTCCGTCACGGCCTCGAGGAAGCGGCTGGTCTCCTCGGGAGTCCCGGCCGTGACACGAAGATAGTGGGCGATGCCCACGTCCCGGATGAGGACGCCCCGGTCGAGCAGCGCCGACCAGGTCACGTGGGCGTCGGCGAGGCCCCCGAAGAGCACGAAGTTGGCGTCGCTGGGCACCGGGTCCAGGCCCAGCCCGGTCAGCCCGTCGACGATCCGGTCGCGCTGCGCCTTGATCACGTCGACCGTCTCGAGCATCAGGTCGGCGTGCGCCAGCGCGGCCAGCGCGACCGCCTGGGTCTGGGTCGAGAGGTGGTACGGCATCCGCACCAGGCGCAGCGCGTCGACGAGCACCGGGTCGGCGGCGAGGTAGCCCAGCCGGCCCCCGGCCAGCGCGAACGCCTTGCTCATCGTGCGCGTCACGACCAGCCGCGGCCGCCCCGCGAGCAGGGTGAGCGCGCTCGGGGTGCCCGGCCGGGCGAACTCGGCGTACGCCTCGTCGACGACCACCAGGGCCCCGGATGCCGCGTCGTGGACCGCCTCGACGACGTCGAGGTCGAGCGCGGTGCCGGTCGGGTTGTTCGGCGAGCAGAGGAAGACGACGTCGGGCCGGTGTCGCCGCACCTGCTCGACGGCGGATGCCGGGTCGAGGTCGAACGCTCCCCCGCCGGCCACGCCCCGCATCCCGTCGACCCACGTGGTGCCGGTGGTCGTGGTGATGATCGGGTGCATCGAGTAGGCCGGGGTGAAGCCGAGCGCGGTGCGGCCCGGGCCACCGAACGCCTGGAGCAGGTGCAGCAGCACCTCGTTCGAGCCGTTGCCGGCCCAGACCTGCTCGGCCGCCACCGGGGTGCCGCTGCGCGACAGGTAGGCCGCGAGCCCCTCGCGCAGCGCGGTGAACTCACGGTCGGGGTAGCGGTTGAGGCCCGCGGCCACGGCGGCCACCGCCTCGGTGATGGCGGCCACCACGACCGGCGGCACGGCATACGAGTTCTCGTTGGTGTTGAGCGCCACCGGCACGTCGAGCTGCGGTGCGCCGTAGGCGGTGCGGCCCCGCAGGTCGGGGCGCAGCATCGCCTCGATCGCCGTGCGGGAGTCCATGGACGGGGAGTCTAGGGGCGCGGCGTCAGGAGGCCGGGTCGATCTCGGGGTGGCGGGCGAGCACGGCCTCACCGTGGGCCGGGAGGTCCTCGGCCCGGGCCAGGGTGACCACGTGGGCCCCCACCTCGCGCAGCGCGTCGGCCGAGTAGGTGACGACGTGGATGCCGCGCAGGAACGACTGCACGGACAGCCCGCTGCTGTGGCAGGCGCAGCCGCCGGTGGGCAGCACGTGGTTGGAGCCGGCCGCGTAGTCGCCCAGGCTCACCGGCGACCAGGCGCCGACGAAGACCGCGCCGGCGTTGCGCACCCGGGCAGCGACCGCCTCGGCGTCGCGGGTCTGGATCTCGAGGTGCTCGGCCGCGTAGGCGTTGACCAGGTCGAGCCCGGCATCGACGTCGTCGACGAGCACGATGGCCGACTGGGTGCCTGCCAGGGCCTGCCCCACCCGCTCGGTGTGCTTGGTGGCGGCGACCCGGCGCACGAGCGCGGCCTCCACGGCATCCGCGAGGTCGGCCGAGTCGGTGACCAGCACCGCGGCGGCGAGGGGGTCGTGCTCGGCCTGGGACACCAGGTCGGAGGCGACGTGCTCGGCATCCGCGCTGTCGTCGGCGAGCACGGCGATCTCGGTGGGCCCGGCCTCGGCGTCGATGCCGATGACCCCCTTGAGCAGCCGCTTGGCCGCGGCGACGTAGATGTTGCCCGGGCCGGTGACGAGGCTGACCGGCTCGCACACGTCGGCGCCGTCCTCGACGCCGTAGGCGAAGGCGGCCACCGCCTGGGCACCGCCCATCGCCCACACCTCGTCGACCCCGAGCAGGGCGCAGGCGGCGAGGATGGTCGGGTGCGGCCAGCCGCCGAAGTCGGCCTGCGGCGGGCTCGCGACGGCCAGGCTGGGCACCCCGGCGAGCTGGGCGGGCACGACGTTCATCACGACGCTGCTCGGGTAGACCGCGAGGCCGCCCGGCACGTAGAGGCCCACCCGGTCGACCGGCACCCAGCGCTCGGTGACGGTGCCGCCGTCGGTGACGACCGTGGTGGTGTCGGTGCGGCGCTGGTCGGCGTGCACCAGGCGGGCCCGGCGGATCGACTCCTCCAGCGCGGCGCGCACGGCCGGGTCGAGGGTCTCGAGCGCGCCGGTGATGACGTCGGCGGGCACCTTGAGGCGGGGCGGCGCCACCCCGTCGAACCGCTCGGCGGCGGCGTAGAGGGCGGGGGCACCCTCCTCGCGCACGGCGGCGACGATGGGCCGCACGGCATCCAGCGCGGCCTCGACGTCGAACTCGGCCCGGGGCAGCGCGGCGCGCAGCTCGCGCAGGGTCAGGTGCCGCCCGCGCAGGTCGACCCGTGGGATGACGCCGCTGGGGACACTGCTGGGGGTGCCGGGAACCATGCGCCCAAGTCTAGGTTTCGCCGCCGGGCGCCCCGGACACCGTCCACTGTCAGGCGTCGTAGAGCTCGGCCTCGTGGGCGGCACGGGCCCGCCGGGCGACCCGCCGGTAGCGCTCGGCGAGCTCCTGCCCCGACCCGCCCGGCAGCCCGAGGATGCGGCCGATGCCGTCGGCGTCGCGCGGGTCGCTGGGCAGGGCGTCGAGCGCCTTGTTGCGGAACAGCACGCCGGCGTTGCGCATCGACGAGGCCAGCCGCCAGGCCGCGGCCAGGTCGGCAGGCGTGCTCGGAACGCACCAGCCCGAGCCGCTCCGCAGCCGCCAGCGCCCCGAGGGTGGAGGTGGTGCGCAGCTCGGGGTGCTGGTGGGCGTGCTTCAGCTGCACGAGCTGCACCACCCACTCGACGTCCGACAGGCCGCCGTGGCCGAGCTTGAAGTGCGTC
This sequence comes from uncultured Actinomycetota bacterium, assembly GCA_963806295.1. Classification (GTDB taxonomy): domain Bacteria; phylum Actinomycetota; class Actinomycetes; order Actinomycetales; family Dermatophilaceae; genus Fodinibacter. The sequence goes on from CAWDXP010000021.1 coordinate 84,577, forward strand.
TTGCGGTCGCCACCACGCGGCAGCCGCTCGGCCTCCATCCGGGCCTTGAGGGTGCGGATCTCGCGCACCTGACCCGCGTCGAGGCCGGCCGACGGCCAGCGGATGGGGGCGATGAGCGCGAGGTAGCGCTCGGCGAGCCCGCGGTCACCGGCGACCGGCGCGGCGCGCAGCAGGGCCTGGGCCTCCCAGACCAGCGACCAGCGGCTGTAGTACTGGCGGAACGACTCCAGCGAGCGCACCAGCGGGCCGCCCTTGCCCTCCGGTCGCAGCGAGGCGTCGACGTCGAGGTTCGGGTCGGGCCCACGCAGCCCGAGCAGCCGGATCAGCTCCTTGACCACCTCGAGCGCCTGGGTCTGGGCCGCCGCCTCGTCGGCCCCCTCGACCGGCTCGTGCACGAACACGACGTCGGCGTCGGACCCGTAGCCCTGCTCGCCGCCCCCGAGCCGGCCCATCCCCACCACCAGCAGCCGGGTGAGCGCCGGGGCGCCCGTGCGCTCCTCGAGGTCGCTGAGGCACACCTCGAGGGTGACCTCGAGCAGGGCAGCCGTGAGGTCGGTCATCGCCGCGCCCAGCGCCTCGAGGGTCAGCGCGCCGGTGAGGTCGGCCACGGCCACCCGGAACAGCTCCGAGCGCCGGATGGTGCGCGCGGCCAGCACCGCCGAGGCCGGGTCGTCCTTGCGGCCGGCCGCCGACCGCATCCGGCGCAGTACGTCCTCGCGCGAGCGCGGCATCAGGCCGGAGGAGTCGCCGAGGAACTGCACGCACTCCGGGGCCTGCTCGAGCAGGTCGGCGGCGAACCGGCTGCGGGCCAGGGTGTGCGCCAGCCGCTCGGCCGCCGACCCCTCGTCGCGCAGCAGGCGCAGGTACCAGTGCGTCGAGCCGAGCTCGTCGCTGATCTTGCGGAAGGCGAGCAGGCCGGCATCCGGGTCGGCCTCGTCGGCGAACCACCCGAGCATCACCGGCAGCAGGTGGCGCTGGATGGCGGCCCGCCGGCTGATGCCGCCGGTGAGCGCCTCGAGGTGGCGCAGCGCGCCGCGCGGGTCGCGGAAACCCAGGGCCGAGAGCCGCTCACGGGCGGCCTCGGGGGTGAGGCGCACGTCGGAGTCGGAGAGCCGGGCGACGGCCGAGAGCAGCGGTCGGTAGAAGATGCGCTCGTGCAGGCGGCGCACCTCGCGCTGCTGCGCCCGCCACTGGGCGACGACCGCCTCGGCGGGCGAGGAGCGGTGTCCCAGAGCCCGACCCAGCCGGCGCAGGTCGCTCTCGGCGGTGGGCATGAGGTGGGTGCGCCGCAGGCGGAACAGCTGGATGCGGTGCTCGAGGGTGCGCAGCAGCCGGTATGCCGTGGCGAGCGTCGCGGCGTCGTCGCGCCCCACGTAGCCCCCCGCGGACAGGGCGGCGAGCCCGTCGAGGGTGGTCCCGGTGCGCAGCGACTCGTCGGCCCGGCCGTGCACCAGCTGGAGCAGCTGCACCGAGAACTCCACGTCGCGCAGCCCACCGGGGCCGAGCTTGAGCTGGCGGTCGGCCTCGGCCGGGGGGATGTGCTGCTCGACCCGGCGGCGCATCGCCTGAACGTCGTCGACGAAGTTCTCGCGGCCCGAGGCCTGCCACACCATCGGCTGCACGGCGTCGCAGTACATCCGGCCCACCTCGGTGTCGCCGGCGATCGGGCGGGCCTTGAGCAGCGCCTGGAACTCCCACGTCTTGGCCCAGCGCTCGTAGTAGGCGCGGTGGCTGGCCACGGTGCGCACCAGCGGCCCGTTCTTGCCCTCGGGGCGCAGCGCCGGGTCGACCTGCCAGAGCGAGCCGGCGGGGGTCGACGCCGAGCAGATCCGCATCAGCCGGGTCGCGAGGTCGGTGGCGACGGCCGTCGACTCCTCCTCGGGCACCCCCTCGGCCGGTTCCGCGACGAAGATGACGTCGACGTCGGAGATGTAGTTCAGCTCGCACCCGCCGGTCTTGCCCATCGCGATCACCGCGAGGCGGGTGCGGCCGGCATCCGGCCCCACCTCCGCCCTGGCGATGGCCAGCGCCGCCTCGAGCGCCGCCTGGGCGAGGTCGGCCAGCGCGGCCGCCGTCTCGGGGAGCAGCGCCGTGGGGTCGGGTGCGGTGACGTCGAGGGCCGCGATGCCCAGCAGCTGTTCCCGGTATGCCGTGCGCAGCACGTCGACGGGCGGCACCGGTCCCGGCGTGGTCACGGCCGTCACCAGCCGGCGCACCCGCTCCTCCACGTCGAGCACGGTCGCCTCGGTGACCGCGGCCCACTGCTCGGGGTGCGCGCACAGGTGGTCGCCCAGCGCCGCCGAGCTGCCGAGCACCGCGAGCAGGCGCTGGCGCGCGGGCCCCGGGGAGGCCAGCGCCGTGGTGACCGGGCCACGCAGCCCGGGCTCGCGGGCGACGGACTCCATGAACCGCACCAGCCCCAGCAGGGCACCGTCCGGGTCGCTGACCTCGGCCAGCGCCGCGGCCAGCCCGTGCGCCTCGATGTGCTCGCGGCTGTGGATGAACGCGGCGAGCGCCGGGTCGTCGAGCAGGCTCTGGGCCCGGGCCGGGTCCGCGAACCCGAGCCGGGCGATGGCGACCGGGATCGACCCCGGCCCGCGCGAGCTCACCAGTGACCTCCGGTCACAGTCGGGGCAGGTAGCGCTCGAGCTCGAAGGGGGTCACCTGGTTGCGGTAGTCGTCCCACTCGGTGCGCTTGTTGCGCAGGAAGAACTCGAAGGTGTGCTCGCCCAGGGTCTCGGCGACGAGCTCGCTGCCCTCCATGATGGCGATCGCCTCGCTGAGGCTCGACGGCAGCGGCTTGATGCCCATCGCCTTGCGCTCGGCGTCGGTGAGGCTCCAGACGTCGTCCTCGGTCTCCGGCGGCAGGTCGTAGCCCTCCTCGATGCCCTTGAGCCCCGCCGCCAGGAGCACGGCGAAGGCGAGGTAGGGGTTGCAGGCGCTGTCCAGGCTGCGCACCTCGACCCGGCTGCTGTTGCCCTTGGTCGGCTTGTACATCGGCACCCGCACCATCGCCGAGCGGTTGTTGTGCCCCCAGGTGAGGTGCGCCGGGGCCTCTCCCCCGCCCCAGAGCCGCTTGTAGGAGTTGACCCACTGGTTGGTGACGGCGGTGATCTCGGCGCCGTGGTGCAGCAGCCCGGCGATGAACCGGCGGGCGGTCCGCGACAGCTGGTAGGGCGCGCCCGGCTCGTGGAAGGCGTTGGTGTCACCCTCGAAGAGCGAGAGGTGGGTGTGCATGCCCGAGCCGGGGTGCTCGGCGAAGGGCTTGGGCATGAACGAGGCGAAGATGCCCTGCTCGAGGGCGACCTCCTTGATGACGGCCCGGAAGGTCATGATGTTGTCGGCGGTCGAGAGGGCGTCGGCGTAGCGCAGGTCGATCTCGTTCTGGCCGGGGGCACCCTCGTGGTGGCTGAACTCCACCGAGATGCCCATCGTCTCGAGCATGGAGATGGCGGCCCGCCGGAAGTCGTGGCTGTTGCCGTGCGGCACGTGGTCGAAGTAGCCGGACTGGTCGATCGGCTCGGGCCGCTGCCCGGGGGCCCAGCCCTGCTTGAGCAGGAAGAACTCGATCTCGGGGTGGGTGTAGAAGGTGAACCCCTGGTCGGAGGCCTTCGTCAGTGCGCGCTGCAGCACGTGTCGGGGGTCGGCGACGCTCGGGGTTCCGTCGGGCAGGGTGAGGTCGCAGAACATCCGCGCCGTGCCGGGGGACTCGCCGCGCCACGGCAGCACCTGGAAGGTGCCGGGGTCGGGCTGGGCGAGCATGTCCGCCTCGTAGACCCGGGCGAACCCCTCGATCACCGAGCCGTCGAACCCGATGCCCTCGGCGAAGGCCCCCTCCAGCTCGGCCGGTGCGATGGCGACCGACTTCAGGGTGCCGAGCACGTCGGTGAACCAGAGCCGCACGAAACGGATGTCGCGCTCTTCGATGGTGCGGAGGACGAACTCCTGTTGACGGTCCATGTGACGATCCTGCCGCACCCGTGTTTCCCGCGGGTTACCCCGTCCGGCACGGGGTGTCGCGCACCCCGCCCCGGCCCGGCACGCGACGGCGGGCCCGGGATCGCTCCCGGGCCCGCCGCCGATCCAGCTCGGTCAGGTCACTTCCTGAAGCGGACCTTGAGGAGCATGTTCTGAGCCTTGTTGCTGGTCTCGTCGACCGTGATCGAGGTACCGGTGCCGGCGACCTGGACCGAGGCCCCGGGGTTGTCAGCGGTCCAGTACTTCTTGGTGTCGAGGTCGGTGAAGGTGGGGATCGCCTTCTGCGACGGGACGGTCACCGCGACGCCGTTGCGGTGGAAGGTGACCTTGTCGGTCTTCTCCTGGCCGAAGGTGGCGTCGAAGGGCTGGCGGCGGTTGCCGAGCAGCGCCCCGCTGGGGAACTTGACCGGCGCCGGCCGCGCGTCGACCGGGAGCACCTGGCCGTGGCCGGGGTGGTCGATGGTGTTGTTGTCGTCGTACTGGTTGTCGATGTACCAGACCAGCAGGCCGTTCTGGTACGGGAAGCGCTCGACCCAGTTCGGCCGGGTGTTGGCGAAGCCGAAGTTGTACGGCCCGGTGCGCAGCGTCTCGTCGTAGCCGCTGTAGACCCGGTTCTCGGCGAGGTAGTAGTGCGTCACCGTGCGGGTCGTCGAGCCACCGAAACGGGTGAAGCCCGCCGCGGTCCAGCCGTTGGTGCCGGCCTCGACGTCGTCGGTGAGCACCGTGGTGCCGTCGACGGTGATGCTCAGGTCGTCGAGGAACGGCCCCTCGAAGTGGACACCACCGTCAGTGGCGTAGCGGAACCGGAAGTCGACCTTCTGGCCCGTGTAGGCCGACAGGTCCCACGACTTCTGGACCCACTGGCCGTTGCTGGTGCCGTCGACCGGCGCGCCGACCTCGGCCCAGGTGCTGCCGCCGTCGGTCGAGACCTCGCCGTAGAGGAAGTCGTAGCCCTCCTCGATGTTGTACCAGAGCCACGAGGAGACGCTCGCGGAGGTGGTGGCCGCGGTGAGGTCGACGGGTCGGGCCAGGGTGCTGTTCAGGCCGTCGGCCGAGCCGCCCCACCACTCGAAGGAGCCCGAGCGCGGGGTGTTGTAGTCGGTCGTGACCGTCTTGTCGGGCAGGTTGACCAGCAGCGCCTGCGGGAGCGTCGCGCTGTCGCGGTCGGCCGGGCCGATCTTCACGTTGCGGTTGACGCCGTACTCGACCTGCTGGAAGTCCAGCCAGCCGAGCTGCAGCTTCTCCCAGGCACCCATGTAGCCGGGGGTGGTGCCGATCGAGTCGGTGCCGCGGTTCATCCACGAGCCACCGGACATCAGGGTCCAGAAGCCGGTGGAGTTGTCGCCGCCCGCGGTGTCGTACAGGTCGGGAAGGCCGAGGTCGTGGCCGAACTCGTGCGTGAACACGCCCAGGCCGCCGTTCTCCGGCTCGGTGGTGTAGTCACCGATCCAGATGCCGGAGTTGCCGAGCGGCACGCCGCCGAGCTTGTTCTGCTCCGGGCCCGTGCGGCCGGCGTTGTTGGAGAAGGCGTACCAGCGGTGCGACCAGATGGCGTCCTCGCCCTGCGCGCCGCCACCGGCCTCCTCGCCCTCGCCGGCGTGGATCGCCTGGAAGTGGTCGATGTAGCCGTCAGGCTCGTTGTAGACGCCGTCGCCGTCGAAGTCGTAGCGGTCGACCTGGTCGAACTGCTTGAGGTAGTCGGCGATCTGCGCGTCGGTCTGGCCGGCGGCCTTCTGGGCGTCGAACCACGCGGTGGCGGTGTCCTTGACGTAGTTCCAGTAGCCCTCCGACTCGGAGGTGCCGTCGCCGTCGACCGGGTTGTGGCCGTAGCGGGCCTCGTTGAACGGCACCGTCACCCAGTCGGACACGTCTCCGGTGGCCTCGAAGCGGCCGTTGGACTGCTTGAGGTAGAAGTCCTTGAAGGACTCGCCCGTGCCGAACATCATCTGCTGGTAGTGCGCCCGGTTGAAGTCCGGGAGCCAGTAGGTCGAGTTGTCGTCGGTGGCGCTGCCGTCCCAGATGCGGTCGGGCTGGGCGATCTGGTTGTGCGCCGGGCCGGCGTCACCACCGGTGCGCGGGTCGGTCTTGTCACCGAAGTCGGTGAGGACGGTGAGGATCGACTCCTTGCGGGTGACCGGCCACGCGACGTACTTGTCCTTGGTGCTGTGCTTGCCCTTGGCCGAGCTCTTGCTGCCCTTGAGCTTGATGACCCGCTCGCCCTTGCTGTTCTTCTCGACGGTCGCGTCACCGGTGATGACGGCGTCGATCGCCTGTCGCTGCTTCTCCCGCAGGGCATCCCCGAGCGGGTTGGGCAGGTCGTGCGCCCGGTTGGCGTAGGACGGCTCCTTCTCCCCCTGCGCAGGAATGGCCTGCGCCGGGGAGGAAGCCATGCCCACCGCGAGCGACGCGGCCGCGAGGCCCACGAGGGCGCGCGCGTGACGTGAGTTCACTGATCCTCCAGATGATGTGTGGCGGCCACCGGTCTGCGATGGCCGCGGGACAGCAAACCAGTCGAACCTGCGCCCCAGAAGGGGGTTGGGGCAAAGGAATTGTCAAGAAATGGCATCGATCCAGCACATCCGGCGGCCCTCGGGCGGCACGACTACGATCCGGTCATGAGCTCCCAGCCCCCCGCGTCCGAGAGCACGCCCCCCTACGGCACCGGCGCCCAGGTGGCCCCGCAGCGGCGGGTGCGGGTGCCGCACCTGATGGCGATGAAGGAGCGCGGCGAGCGGTGGGCGATGCTGACCGCCTACGACATGTACACCGCCGAGATCTTCGACGAGGCCGGCATCCCCGTGCTCCTCGTCGGCGACAGCGCCGGCAACAACGTCTACGGGTTCGAGACCACGGTGCCGGTCACGGTCGACCACCTGGTGCCGCTGTGCCGAGCCGTGACGAGCGCGGCCAAGCGGGCCATGGTCGTGGCCGACCTGCCGTTCGGCTCCTACCAGGCCAGCCCGCAGCAGGCCCTCGCCACGGCGACCAGGTTCATGAAGGAGGGCCTGGCGCACGCCGTCAAGCTCGAGGGCGGGGCGCCGATGGTGCCCGAGGTCGAGCTGCTCGTGCGCGCCGGCATCCCGGTCATGGGCCACATCGGCTTCACCCCCCAGAGCGAGCACGTGCTCGGTGGCTACAAGGTGCAGGGCCGCGGCGCCGGCGCCGACAAGCTGATGGCCGACGCCCTGGCCCTCGAGAGCGCCGGGTGCTTCGGCATCGTCATGGAGATGGTGCCCGCCCCCGTGGCGGCCCAGGTCACCCAGGCGCTGCGCATCCCGACGATCGGCATCGGCGCCGGCCCGCACTGCGACGCGCAGGTGCTCGTCTGGCAGGACATGGCCGGGCTGCGCGGCGGGCGCGCCCCGCGGTTCGTCAAGAAGTACGCCGACCTGCGCACCGACCTCAAGGATGCCGCGAGCGCGTACGCCGCCGAGGTCGCCTCGGGTGCCTTCCCGGCCGCCGAGCACTCCTTCGAGGCCTGAACCGCCCGACCGTCAGGAGACGTCGAACCACCATGTGGCCCATGGACACCCCGAACGCACCGTCACCGACCCGCTGGTCGGCCCTGCAGAGCGGACCCGAGGCGGCGCACACCTACCGCCGACGCTTCCTCGACCTCGAGGCCTCGGGCGAGGACGTGCACGGTGAGGCTCGATTCATCACCCGGCTGGTGCCGCCGCCGTCGCGGGTGCTCGATGCGGGCTGTGGCTTCGGCCGCGTCGCGAGCAAGCTGACCCGGTTGGGGCACACCGCGATCGGCGTCGACGCCGACGAGCACCTCATCGCCCTGGCCCGTGAGGACAACCAGACGCGCTTCTTCGTCGCCGACCTCTCCACCCTCGACCTGCGCACCGAGCAGGAGTTCGCCTGCATCGTGATGGCGGGCAACGTGGTGCCCTACCTCGCCGACGGCACCCTCCCCCGAGTGCTCGACCGGCTCTCCGCACACCTGGCCCCGGGCGGCTACCTCGTCTCGGGGTTCGCGCTGGGGGATGCCGTGCCCGCCCAGGCGGCGCCCGTGGACCTGCGGGTCTACGACCGGCTCGCCGAGGCGGCCGGGCTGTCGTTCATCGCCCGGTACGCCACCTGGGACGAGCAGCGGTTCGTGCCCGGCGGCGACTACGCGGTGTCGGTGCACCGCAACCTCGGCGGCTAGTCAGTCTTCTTGCGACTCCTCGTCCCAGGCAGACCCGCTGCCCCACTCCTTGTCCTCGCGGTCCCAGCGCTCGGTGTTGGCCTTCGCCGTCTGCAGGGCGTTCGCCGCGGCGTCGTGCGAGTCGTAGGGACCCATGACGTTGGCGTCCTGGCTGCGGTTGTCGTCGGTCTCGACCTGTCCGGTGTCGACGTTGAACCAGTAGGGCATCGGTGTCCTCCTCGGTCGGCGGCGATCTGCCTAGACTCCACCGTATGCCGTTGACGTACGCAACCGTCGCCCCTGGTGCGCTCTCGCCGCGCCGCCCCGTCCCGGCGAGCATCCCGCGGCCCGAGTACGTCGACCGGCCCTCGCCGGCGCCGTTCACCGGGCCCGAGGTGAAGGACGCCGAGACCATCGAGAAGATGCGGGTCGCGGGCCGGCTCGCGGCCAACGCGATGGCCGCCGCCGCAGCGGCGATCGCCCCGGGGGTCACGACCGACGAGATCGACCGGGTCGGCCACGAGTACCTCCTCGACCACGGCGCCTACCCCTCCACGCTGGGCTACAAGGGCTTCCCGAAGTCGCTGTGCACGTCGGTCAACGAGGTGGTCTGCCACGGCATCCCCGACAGCCGGCCCCTCGAGGACGGCGACATCGTCAACATCGACATCACCGCCTTCCTCGACGGCGTGCACGGCGACACCGACGCCACCTACCTCGTCGGCGACGTCGACGAGGAGTCGCGGCTGCTCGTCGAGCGCACCCACGAGGCCATGATGCGCGGCATCCGCGCGGCCGTGCCGGGGCGCGAGGTCAACGTCATCGGCCGGGTGATCCAGTCCTACGCACGCCGGTTCGGCTACGGCGTGGTGCGCGACTTCACCGGCCACGGCATCGGGTCGGCGTTCCACAGCGGGCTGGTCATCCCCCACTACGACGCCGCGCCCGTCCTACAGCACCGTCATCGAGGCCGGCATGACGTTCACCGTCGAGCCGATGCTCAACCTCGGCACCCACGAGTGGGAGATGTGGGACGACGGGTGGACCGTCGTCACCAAGGACCGCCGGCGGTCGGCACAGTTCGAGCACACCATCCTCGTCACGGACTCCGGTCCCGAGATCCTCACCCAGGGAGATGCAGCATGAGCACAGCCAGGCCCCTCGGCATCGACGTCGGCGGCAGCGGGATCAAGGGGGCGCCGGTCGACCTCGAGAAGGGCGAGTTCGCCCAGGAGCGGTTCAAGATCGAGACGCCCGAGAAGTCGACACCCGAGGCGGTGTGCGACGTCATCGCCGAGATCGTCGACCGCTTCGACGAGGTGCACGACGGCTCACCGATCGGGGTGACCGTGCCCGGGGTGGTGCAGCACGGCGTGGTCAAGACCGCTGCCAACATCGACAAGTCGTGGATCGGCTGCGAGATCGAGAAGCTGCTCGAGGACCGCCTCCAGCACGACGTCGTCGTGGTGAACGACGGCGACGCGGCGGGGGTCGCCGAGCTCTACTTCGGCGCGGCCAAGGGTCAGGACGGCCTCGTCGTCCTGACCACGCTCGGCACCGGCATCGGCACGGCGGTGTTGTATCGCGGTGTGCTGGTGCCGAACTCGGAGTTCGGGCACCTCGAGATCGGCGGTATCGACGCCGAGACGGTCACCGCGAGCTCGGTGAAGACCAAGGAGGGGCTCAGCTACGAGGAGTGGGCCGAGCGGCTGCAGCGCTACTACCGCCACCTCGAGGACCTCATCTGGCCCGACCTGTTCGTGGTCGGCGGAGGCATCTCCCGCAAGGCGCACAAGTTCCTGCCGCTGCTCGACATCCGCACGCCGATCGTGCCCGCCACGCTCGAGAACGCCGCCGGCATCATCGGTGCGGCCCTGCTCGCCTCCCAGACCCAGGAGTCGCGCGGCCGGCACAAGGCCTGACCACAGGCCCGGGTCACTCCCCCGCGCGGAACTCCGTCGGGCCGGCGCCGGCGAGGTCGTGGATGCGGGTGGTCGGCGACCCGAGCTGGCCGGCCTGGTTGAGGTAGAGGCCGCGCCCGCGCGCCTGGAGCAGCCCGTCGTGCACCGGCACGGCGTGCGGCGCGGCGAGGCGGCGCAGGAACGCCGTCATGTCGCGGCTGCGCTGCCAGGGCGCCTGGAGCGGGAAGGCGAGCACGTCGACCTCACCGGGCTCGGCGTCGAGGGCGTCGCCGGGATGGAAGAACGACGGCTCACCCTCGGCGTCGAGGCGCACCCCGACGTTGGTGATGCGCGGGATGTCGTCGTGGATGAGCGCGTGCTGCTCGCCGAACGGCGTCACGGTCACGGCGCCGACCGTGGTCGCGCCGTCGTGGGCGCGCGCGTCGACGCCGAGGCCGGCGAGCACCTCGACGCTGCCGGGGTCGCAGAGCACGACGGCATCGGGGTTCGCGGCCACCAGCGCCGGCAGCCGCTCGGGGTCGAGGTGGTCGGGGTGCTGGTGCGTCACGAGCACGGCCGCGAGGTCGCGCACGTCGCCCAGGTCGTCGGCGAAGGTGCCCGGGTCGACGAGCACCCGGGTGTCGGCCATCTCGAGGAGGAGGCAGGCGTGTCCGAGGTGGGTGATCAGCATCGACCCACCGTATGCCGGGTCACCCGACCGCGGGCTCGTTCCGGTCGTCGGCGTGCCGGGAGCCGGTGCGTGCGACGGCGTCGACCTGCTCGGCCGCCACCGTCAGGTCGCGCGGCAGCACGGTGACTCCCCGCGGTGGGGTCGGCAGGCCGAGCGCCCCCTCCCCGGCGAGGAAGAGCGGCACCCGCTCGCCCAGCCGCGTCAGCGACGGCATCCGCGACTCGAAGGCCGAGCGGCGCACCCCGGCGAGCACGCAGGCGTCGGCGTTCAGGTAGCGCACGGCATCGCCGACCGCACCCATCGGGGTGTTGGCCCCCAGGCTGACCACGCGCCACGAGCGGCGGTGCAGCATCGCGCCGAAGAGCTCCAGCGGCAGGTCGTGCAGCTCGTGCGGAGGGCAGGCCAGCACGGCGGTGCGCACCCGCTCGCCCTGCACCGGCATCCGGAACTCGCCGAGCACGCCGCGGAAGGCGGTCGACACGAAGTGCTCGTGCAGCACCCCCAGCTCACCGCTCTGCCACCCGTCACCCACCTCGCGCAGCACCGGCAGGGCCACCTGGGTAACGGTGACGTCGACCCCGGCCGTGAGCAGCGACTGCAGCAGCGCGTCACGCACCGTCGGGCCGTCGAGCTGGCGGACGGCCGCCATCACGGTGCGGCGGGTAGCGCCGCTGTCGGCGCCGGGGTTCTCGGGCATGCGATCCTCTCGAGGCCAGGCGAGGCCACGGGGAAACGCTACGACAGACCCACGACACCGCGGGCGCCCGTCTGCGGGTGCCGCGCGTCACAGCGTCCGGCCCTCAGTGGATGGCGGCCTCGGCCTCGCGACGCACCCGGGCGGCCTCGGAGGCTCCGCGCGCGAAGCTCGCCTCCAGGCGTCCGGCGGCCTCGGCGCGCGCCGCCGGGTCGGCGATCATCCGAACGCGGTGGATCGACGCCGAGCCGTCCGCCAGGTCGGGGGCGCCGTCGGCGTGCACGACGGAGGGCTCGCTGTGCGGCCGCGACGCCTCCGCCCGCTGCAGACGAGCGTTGGCCTCGCGCACCGACGTGCTCGGCGCGATGACGCGCAGCACGACCCGCCGGTTGTCGGTGAGGCTGAGGTCGACGTCGCTCGGGTGCATGCTCGTGATGAACCAGCCCACCTTCACCATGCCGAGCGGGGTCCAGATCTTCGTGGCGTCCTCGTCCCAGCTGCCCACGGTGTACGACAGGCGGGCGATGCGGGCCCGGGTGGCGTCGTGGATCGCGACGTCGAGGAAGGGCACCTCACGGTGCAGGCTCCAGCTGTGCGGCCACCACACACCGTCGAGCACGGTGCTGCCAGGCGTGCTGGTCAGCACGAGGCGGGCGGGCTGCAGGTCGGCGGCGGGCTCGAGGGTGACGTGGGTGCTCGGTTCGACGTGGCTCATGTGCGCCAATCCCCATCCCGGACGCGGGGCGCCCGAGTTGACGTGCGCAGGACAGGCGATCCCCAGCCGGGTTCGCGCGAGACGGGCCCTGTTCTTCGACTGTACGCCGGAAGACGCTCCGGCGGCCGGGGAGGAACCGGGGGGACGGGTCGGGCTGTAGGCCGGGATTCGTCCAGCACAGCTGACGCCCGTTGACTGTTGTTGGCTGTAGTCGCATGACCTGCACATTCGCCAGATCAACTGTTGATGGGCGATGACGACTTGTCGACGTTGTGAGGACAATCTGAGGACAAGGAAGGGCCCGACTTGCGACTGTCGCCCACGGCCGCCCGGCTGTCGGCCGTGGCTCCGCTCATCACCCATGACCGCGGTGACGGCGGCCAGTTGACGACGTCAGGCATCACCGAGGTCCCCGCGGCTGACTCGCCGCTTCTTGCCGATCTGCCGCAACACTGCCCACGGTTCACGCACAGCGCGACCATGGCGACGGTTCTTGTGAGGCTTACAGAGCTGGCAGCCCTTGTGCTGACGGTGAGGTGAGTGAGCCATCGTGGCTCCGATCCGCGACCAACACCCGCCACGGAGGGCGGGGTGGGCACGATCGAGCAATCACAACGCCGAGCGTACTCGCGCGCCACGAGACCGCGGACCATGAACCGGTCCCTGCGCATTCCGGACTTCCCAGATCCGTCAGACCTCGCCGGCGGCTCTCCGTGGTCAGCCCGTCCTACCGACGTGCGCGAGAGGGCCCCGCGAGACCTGCCTCGGCGTCGTGGAACTGTCGCCACAGCGCCCGATCTCCTTCAAGGTTGCGTACGCTCCATGCGCAGGTGCGCGTGGCTAGCCACGCGCACAACGATGAGGCTGGCGGCGCAGAGACGCGGGTGGACCTACGCCTGTACTCGCTGTGTGGGGAGCGGGTTCGGTGATTGCTTCGGGCTGAGCGGGTGTTTGACGCCGCGCGCATGGCCTGTGGCCGGATGGAGTCGCATTCGGTGGGCTCCGTCAGGCGAGGCGCCGAAGCCGGTCACCCGGATGAGCCTCGCCGGGACGCCGGGACGACCATCGTCGCACCGGCACCCAGCAACAGCCTTGCGTCCGATCACGAGCGGCGCTGAGATCGTGTCGGCTCTGCGCTCGGGACAGCAGGTGTGTCCCAGCTTGAACAGGCGCCAGACGTGTGTCTTGACGGTCGTCTCTCCGATCGGCCGGCCGGTTGCGCGGCCGGCCGATCAGCCACCCGCCTTTGTCGGTTGCACGAGGGATCTCGGCGAGGCCAAGGCCATCACTGTGAACGGGTAGTCGGGGGCGGTCGCGGTTGGGGTGAAGATCCACGACCGCCTCCGATCTGGTGGTCAGGGTCCGGTGCTGGTCCGGGGGGCCGCCGTCGGCCTCCTGACCGCACCGCTGGTGACCGTCAGACTTGTGGTCACCGAGCCCACCACCAAGGGCGCTGAACGTCACGGGACAGGGTGCAGGCCCTGCCATCCGCCAGTATCACCGTGCAGCTCCCCTGGTGGCGGAGTACGGAGCAGTCGACGACGGCCGTGGCCCGGTAGGAGTCACGGCCGTCGTCGACCGCGTGCAGCGACCGTCAGCGGGCCGCCACCTGGTTGGAGCGTGCCGACCGCGGGCTCTGGCCCTGGGCGTTGATCGCCGTCACCTGGAAGCGGTAGTTGCCTGCCGCCAAGGTCATCGACAGCGTGCGTGCGGCAGGTGGCTGGACGGGCGACTGGGTTGTCGCCAGCACGTTCCCAGCGGCGTCGAGCCGCAGCGCGAACACCCGGTAGCCGGTGATGGCCGACCCGCCGTTGGTGGCAGGCGCTGCCCAGTTGGCAGTCGCGGTGAGCGCACCACCCGCGGCCCCTGTAACGGCGGTCCCGATGACGGGGGCGCCTGGGACGGTGGCCGGAGTGACCGTGTTGGATGGTGCGGACAGCGCCCCGAGACCGACCGCGGTGACGGCGCGGACCCGGAAGTTGTACGCCGTGCCGTTGGTCAGCCCGGCGACCGTTGCGCTGGTCGCGGTGCCGGTGAGGATGTCGGTCCGGACCACGACGGTGCCGGTGCGGACCTGGATGCGGTAGCCGGTGATGGGCGAACCGCCGGTGTCCGTGGGGGCCGTCCACGTCAGGTTCGCCGAGGCGTTCCCAGCGGTGGCGACCGGGGTCCCGGGCGCGGCGGCGACGGTCACCGGGATGACCGTGTTCGACGGAGCGGACAGGACGCCGAGACCGAAGGACGTGATGGCCCGGACGCGGAAGTTGTACGCAGTCCCGTTCGTGAGGCCGGTGACGACCGCTGTGGTGGGTGTGGCTGGCACGTCGACCGTCGTGACGACGGTCGTCCCGGTCCGGACCTGGATCCGGTACTGGGTGATCGGAGCGCCACCGGTGTTCGTGGGTGCGGTCCAGGCCACGGTGGCCTGGGCGTTGCCCGCCGTCGCGGTGACCGCCGTGGGAGCGGCCGCTTGCGTCGGAGCGGTCGAGACATCTGCGTCGGTGAACCGCAGTGTCTCCACGTTCCGGACGGTGTCGATGCCGTCGGTGCCGACGTTGTCGGTGACCGTGAACACCTGCTCGCCACCGATAGTTGCGACCGTCCTGGTGTAGTTCGCGACAGGCCCGCTGAACAGCGCCACGTCGGCGCCTGCCGTGGCGGACTTGTCGAGCTCCCGAACGGCCACGATGTTGCCCGGGTCGACCAGGCCGGCGAAGACCGCCTGCTGCAGGGTCATCCCGGCTGTGCCGGTGCCGAAGTTGCCTGCGGTCAGGGCGAGCCCGTCGCTTCGGGAGACCGGTCATGAGGTCGGTGGTGCCGATCTCGGTGGCCGGGTCGGCCGGGTTGGTGCGCACGCTGAGCCGCACGTTGACGTACCGGTCGCCGTCGATGATGTCGTCGGCGCCGCGGCCCTCGATGAGGTCGCTGCCGGCGCCGCCGAGCAGGATGTTGCCCGCGCCCCAGACGTTGCCCTCGAGCAGGCACTGGTGGGTCGAGGTGTTGGCGATGAGCGGTGCCGCCGGGACGGTGAGCATCGCCGGCAGTGACGAGCTGGTTCAGCCCGGTGATCCGGGCGACGCCCGCCGCGTCGAGTGCGTCGCACCCGACGAAGCCGCCGCCGCCGACGTCCGTCGGCACGATGTCGTCACCACGCAGGGTGTCGTTGAGGGCGCCACCGGACAGGGCCTCGACCTCGTTGAACTTGTCCCTGACCCCGGGCAGGATCACGCCACCGGCGACGAACACCTGGGCGAGGTCCGTGTCCTGGGGCTGGGGGTCGTTCAGGCCGATCTCCCAGTCGTAGCCGGCCGCGCCGGCCACCTTCTCGACGCCCGGGCCGGCGACACCGATGTCGTCGCCACCCTCGAGGTCGTAGTCGTCGTCGCCGCCCTGACCGATCAGGATGTCGTGGCCGGGCACGTTGTGGTCGTCGAAGAAGAACGACGAGCTGTCACCGATGAGGAGGTCGGGCTGGTCGCCGCCCTCTTCCCAGTCGTCGCCGCTGTCGCCGAAGATGGCGTCGATGCCCTGGCCGCCGATGGCGAAGTCGTCGCCGGCGCCCAGCGAAGTGCTCGTTGGTGTTGGCGCCACCGTTGGTGAAGTCGTGACCGTCGCCGCCCATGATGATGTCCAGGCCGGGTCCGGCGTCGATGGCGTCGTTGCCGGGACCGCCCTTGGGCACGTCGTCGCCGGCGAGGTCGGTGATGATGTCGTTGCCCTCACCGCCGAGGGCGATGTCGGCGCCGTCGTCGCCCTCGATGATGTCGTTGCCCGCGACCACCCCAGAAGGTGTCGTTGTCGACGCCGCCCCACGATCCGGTCGACCACGTCGCCGGTCTTGCCGTTGTAGACGGCCTGGCCGTTGATGCCCGGAGGGCATGTCGGGGTTGGTCGTGCGGTACCTGATGGTGCCGTCCGGCATCCGCAGGAGCTGCACGTTCTCGTTGCACTCCGAGGCCGGGTCGTCCTGGACGGAGCCGGGACCGCTGGTTGAGCTCACCGGCCACGGCCGGCCAGGTGATGTCGTCGAGCTCGAACTTGCAGTCGGCGGTGGCGAACGGGTCGGCCTTGAGGGTGTGCGACGGGGTGTTGCGCATGACCAGCTCGGCGAACGAGTTGCCCTCGAGCTGGGCGCGCAGGTTCATGCCCGGGGTGCGGGCCAGGTAGTAGAACCGGTCGCCGTTCTGCAGGTTGGTGAGCTGGTTCTCGAACACGTAGTTGAAGGTGCTGCCCAGCAGGCCGCCGAACAGGTTGGTGCGCTCGGCGAGGCCACCGACCCACAGGTCGATGTCGTCGACGCCGGTGACGGTCTTGCCGCCGGAGTTCACCCAGGCGCCGGTGCCGAACATGAAGTCGGCGGCAGTCGGCCGGCGGGAGCACGTTGTCGGCGGACTCGTCACAGCCGGCCGGGACGTTGGTGTCCGTGCAGACGGTGAGGGGGTCGTCGCTGAGGATGCCGTCCGGGCCGGGCAGGATCGTGCCGTTGACGATCCGGTCGGCCGCGGTGCGCCGCCCGGCGGTGGTGGTCTGCGCTGGTGATGGCGTCGTGGGTGCCGTAGGCGGCGACGAAGTTCACCAGCGACTCGGGGTGCTTGAGCTGCTGCCCGAAGTCGATCCAGTCGGTGTAGGGCTTGAGCTGCCCGTCGTTGGTCGCGGCGAAGATCTGCCGGCGGACGTCGTTCAGCGGCGGGATGCCCTCGCTGCGGGCCCGGGCCATGTTGATCGCCGGGAGGTCGAGCGGCAGGCCGAGCAGGTTGTTGCGCAGCGTGTCGACGACGAACTCGTCGATCTCCTGGCCGGTCTGGTCGGACAGGCCCATGATGATCGAGCCGGCCGCGTCGGCCGAGCTGAGCGTGGCGGTCGCCGTTCTTGTAGTAGGCCGCCGGGTTGAGGAACCCGTCGAGCAGCTTGATGTCGTTGCGCGACCCGTCGGCGTTGATCCGCGGGATCGTGTCGGTCAGCATCGAGTGGCCGAACCGGTAGACCGCGTGGGCGAACTCGGCGGTGATGGCCGGGTCGACGTCGGTCTGGGTGAAGGCGAACGGCTCGAACGGGTTGATCGCGGGCTGCACCTTGCGGGCGAACTCCTCGAACACGAGGTGCTGGTACTGCATCTCGGTCACGAAGCGGGCCGCCTGGAACAGCCGCTCACCGTTCCACCCGTCGGCTCCCGCCGCCAGCTTCCACTCGGCCAGGCGCCCTGCGGCCCCGGTCGTGGTGTCGCCGCTCGAGGGTGTTCTCGATGTCGCCGATGAGCCGGTCGTGCTCGTCGTGGAAGACCTGGTGGACCGCCTGCAGCGCGATGTTCTCGTTGCAGCGACCGTCACCGCAGATGGCGTGCAGGTCGAGCAGCTCGTCGTCGTACTGACCGGCGGCCACGGGGTCGAGGCTGTTACCGGCCGTGGTGTTGGCGTCCGGGCTCTTGGGCGTCGCGGCCGACCCGGGGTCGGCGCTGTGCGCGATGTCGTTGAGGAACGCCGTGCCGATGCGCACCACGTTCGCGGGGGCGCGGGACGGGGGTGGTCCGGTTGCCCTCGACGAGCGCGCCGGTGGTGAGCCGGTACTGGGGCAGCCCGTTCGGTCCGGGGATGAAGTTGCCGTAGGGGTCGGACTCGATCATCGGGATGTTGGCGACGTCGGTGTCGACGAGCTGCAGGCCGAGCATCGTCGCCGCCTGGGCCTTGATCATCGCCCAGGTGGCCAGGCCCTCACCGTCGGGGGTGCTGAGGAACTTGCCGGTGGTCACGGGCCGGTTGACGTCGTTGTTGACGTACTGGCGCAGGAACACCTGGTGCGAGGAGTGCGAGGTGTAGGTCTGGCTCTGGTCGACGAACGGGCGTGTCGGTGTTCGGCGCGTTGCGCACGCCGTCCGGCGCCGGGAGTGATGGTGCCGCGGGTGAGGACCATGGGCGTTCCGGCTGCGACCTCGTCGCCGTTGCCGGCGATGCCGTCAGGTCCGTGAGTCACCAGCGGGTCGTCGGCCTTGACCGGCACGAAGACGGTGCCGTTGCCGCCGTTGGTGATCTTGTCCAGGCCGTGGTCGAAGAACTGGCCGAAGATCGTGAACAGCGAGTTGAACGGCGGGGAGAGCCCGACGTCGGTGGTGACGTTGGGAATGTCGAGCGTCTGGCGCTCCGGCACGCAGCCGGCCGGCAGGCCGTTGGTGCCACCGGGGGTGGTCGGCGGGGTCGTGCAGACGACGACGCCCTCGTTGCCCTGGGACCGCACCGGGAACCCTGCCGCGGCAACCGCCGCCGGGTTCGTGGAGGTCTGGTCGACGATCAGGTTGCTGATCATGCGCGGCTCGGAGTCGACGACCGACCCGGAAGTCTGCGCGTAGGAGGTGACGCCGGTGCCGGGCGCGGCGAACGGGCCGGCGTCCTCGGCAGTCTTGAAGACCGGGCTGGTGAGCCGCGGGAAGGTCTGGTCGGCCGCGCCGTACGTCGCCTGGCCTGGCTGCAGGTTGTTGCAGCTCCCGTCGACGGTGCGCAGGCCGAAGGAGACCAGCGGGCTCTCGATCTGGTTCGGGCCGGTGCCGATCATCGCCTGGCAACGCATCGGGTCTGTCGAGTCACCCGGCCCCTGAGCGGCGAGGACCGCCGAGTGCGCCTCGGCGATCTTGATCTGCTTGAGGATGAACGCCAGGTCGGCCGGGGTCACGGTGAAACCCTGACCCACGATGTTGGCGGCCCTCGACGCGCTCATGGCCATCGGGAGCACCATCGCGACCATGGCCAGGACCGTCGCTGCTGCGACCGCCCTGACCCTATTCGACCTGCTGCGCCCCGCAGCGCTGTCGTACCCGTGGTCAATGACCGTTGTACCCATGATTGAAGCCCCTGTCTGAACGGTGAATGTGTGACACCGGGACGTGCTGATCTCGAGTGCCCTCGGATGACAGCTCAACTGGCTGTCTTTGACGTGGCCGATTGACAACCTGACCGGCCGGTGTTTGACCGACCTCTTCCAAAGACCACCCCCTTGGCGGAACCGACAACGCCGACACCACGGCGGGTGACCTCCACCACGGCGGTCTCTCCCGCGTGCTCGGAGTAGCCCTCGAGGGACACGAAGTCACGGTTGGGAAACACCACGACGTTGTTCGGGAACACGGGTACTGCCGCGGATGCCGGCCCCGCAAGCAGCAACAAGGGGGTCCGGGCCAAACCGAGGGCAGCGGTCGCGCCGACGCTTGCCCGGATTCCGCGCCGTGGCGCCATGGGAGCCAGTGATGGCGATGGTGATGCATTCATGCTCACCCTCCTGAGAGGAACCGGGGAACGGGCAACCATGCCCGTTGGCTCTCGGCCCCCCAAGGTCAACCACCCGCCTTGGGATTTCCTTGTGGACCCTGCGTGGGCGCGAAAGATCCCCAGCTGCTCGCCGCGCAAACCTCATGGACTAGCGCGACCTGTCGTCATCGACCCAGCGAGGCGACTTTCGGGATCTTCGCGGCTGAGCTGACCGGACAGCAGCCGACCGCAAACCACGACTCGGACTGGCGGGGCAACCACCCGATCGACCCCTTCAGAGGTGCGGTCGCCGCCTCGTTGCTGCTTGGCACGGGCCCCTCTCACCCGAGCAGATAGCCACCATCTCGCTCGGGCCGCTCCCCATCGGCCTGGCCGCGATGATCCCCCTGACCGAGCTCGTCGCGCACGGCGTCGACCTCGCGTGCACCACGGGCAGCAGCAGCACCTCGACCCGGACCTCTGCGCTGGCCTCGTCGAGGCAATGCACGCGCTGGGCGGAGTCGACGACTACCGTATGCCGGGCGACTTCGGTCCCGCCGCCCCCCCCAGCAGCGAGCGCAGCACCTCACGAGCAGCTCGCCGCTTACCTCGGCCGCTAAATGTGGACGAGTCGGGCTGTAGGCGGGATTCGTCCAGCACAACTGATCGTCGTTGACTGGTGGTGGCTATAACCCCCTGACCTGCACATCTGCTGAATCGACCGTTGATGGGCGGTGACTACTTGCGGACGTTGTGAGGACAATCTGAGGACAACGAGGAGGGCAGAAGGACCGGTCACCGCGGGACCGGCGTGCCCCTCAGACGTCCCCCGGCCGGATGTCCGTGGCCATGGAAACCTTCATGCGATGCGTCGTGCTTGGGAGGTTCACCACGAACTCGCGTTTCGAGCGTCGGTATGCCCTTGTTTTGCGACGTCGACACTCGCGGTCGCGGTCCCATGCTCAGCGGAGGAGGTCAGTGAGGTCGCGGCCCAATGCGGCAGGCCGCTGGCCTGTTGAAGTCGACAGCGAGTGGGAAAGCAGTGCCCTCGAGCCCGTCTCTACCGGCACGAGGGGCCAAGATCCGAGAGCCGACGAGCGCAGACAGAAACGGCCGGCACCGTCGCACTGGTCATGCCTGTGGGATCCGAGCGACCGAACGCCCTACGCGAGCTCGACCGGAGATTCCGCGGCCCTAAGACCTTCTTATGTGATCCCCCGACACGCCCAAAAAAAAAAAAATAAAAAAAAAAAAATAAATTATTATTATTAATTATATTTTTAATATATTATTATTATATTTAATTTTTATATATAAAAAAAAATTAGTGATAATTAAAAAAAAAAATTTTTTTTTTTATATAAAAATGTTTTTTGATAAGTAAATATTAAAGTATTGATGTAAATTTTATATTAGGTGTGTTATTATGTTGATTTATGAATAAAATGATAATGGTAAAGATGGGAAATTATGGTGTGTATTATTTAGGTGAAATTTGGAAGTATGAGATTTGGCAGTTGGAGAAGATATGTAGTAAGGTTAGGGAATTGATAGAAAAGTATTGGTAGTAATGATATTGTGTGAATGAAAGAGGTGTGTATGTTGAAAAAAATAGGAGGTAGATAGAAGTAGAATAAGGGAGAAGAAGTGAAGGTAGAATGAAATATGGAGTGGAAAATGTAGTGATGTGTAGAGAGGATAAGAGAGAGATTGAGATTGGTTGTGAGTAATTAAAGGCTTAGTGGTTGGCCGAAGCCACAGGCAGCAGCTCGTGCAGACAGAGGACGTTGCCGTCCGGATCCTCGAACCACGCCGCCTTTTCCGAACCGAGGACGCAGACGTGCTCCACCGTCTTCAGGCCGGGCAGGTCGTAGTCGGCGAAGGTGACGCCGCGCTGCCCCAGGTCTCGGATCTCCACAGCGATGTCTGAGACCTCGAAGGACATCTCGGTGCGACCCGTCGGGGTAGCCCCCGGATCAGGCATCAGCGCCAGGCTCGCCCCTCCGCCCAGAGGTCTCGCAGGCATCACGCGCCTGCGGCCGCGGCAGACCTGGCCTCAGTGAAGAACCTTACGACCGCGTCGCTGTCCGGCAGGTCGGCTGCGGCCCGGGCCGCGCCGAAGGAGGTGTTCCAGAAGGCGCCCTCGCGCCGCGTCCACGGGCCGGCGTACGCGTAGGGGCCGGGGTGCTCGGCGTCCCCGGGTGAGACCCCGTAGTTCACCTCGTCGACTGCGTATCCGACGTCGAAGTGCTCGGGCCAGAGCACGCGCTCCTCGTCGGGAGCGAAGGTCCGCAGCGCCTCGTCGCCCTGTGCGAACCACCCGAGCAGCAGCGCCAACGCGTCGGGGTCGAACGACAGCTGCTCGTCAGGATCGACCCCGGATCCCTCCCGGTAGGCGTCCGGTGCTCCAGCGATGAGGCCGACGGCATACGCCAGTTCGCGGCACGTGCCGCCGAGCCGGACCCTGCCGCCGTCCCAGACGAGGTTGCCACCGTCCACGCGGACCGAGGACGCCATCCCGCCGAAGCCGCCGGGAACGACCCGGAGCCGGATGTCTCCAGCGGCGGTGTACTGCGGGCCGGCGATGACCAGCTCGGCGACCCCGTGCAGGGCGCGCCGTGTCGTGGCAAGTGAGTTGGGGTCCATCTTGTCCTCCCGTGTAACGCCGCGACCTGTTCGCGGCACCGTGATGTCACCTGTCGTGTCACTACGAGCTGGAGCGTTACATGGACACCACCTACCTGACCGTCGCCCGACTCGACGAGCTGGCCCTGGAGACACCGGCGCACGCCGAGGCCGACGGGCTCGACCTGGTCATCGTCCGTCGTGGAGAGGACGTGCACGTCTTCGAGGGCCGCTGCCCGCACCGCGGCGCGCTGCTCTCCGACGGACGGGTGGAGGGCGCCAACCTCGTGTGCGGGCTGCACGGGTGGGACTACCGGCTGGACACCGGGATCTCGGCGTACAACCCGAGTGAGCGGATCCACAAGTTCACCGCTCACGTGGACGACGGGCAGGTGCGCCTCGACCGCCGCGAGCTGGCCGACTTCCAGTCGCATGCGCCCGGCGCGGGCCGTGGTCTCGACCTACGACCGGTTCTACGACGACCCACACCAGGACACCCCCGAGGAGCCCTTCGTCAGCGAGATCCACGCCCTGGCCAAGCACGGACTCGCCGGCCCGCACGGCGACGTTGCCGCCATGGGCGTCCCTCGCACCGAGCTGCCGACCTGGGACGACCTCCAGGTGCTCACCGCGCAACTGCACCGGTTCCCCCTCCTCGACGACGAGCCGGTCGACACCTCCGTCGTCATCGGCCCGGCGGCCGCCAAGCCCCTGCACCTGGACATCCCGGTGTTCGTGTCGGACATGAGCTTCGGCGCCATCTCCCAGGAGGCCAAGACAGCTCTCGGCCGCGGCGCCGAGGCCGCCGGAACAGCCATCTGCTCGGGTGAGGGCGGGATGCTCCCCGAGGAGCAGGCCGAGAACACCCGCTACCTCTACGAGCTGGCCTCAGGCCGGTTCGGCTGGGACGAGGGCATCCTCGACCAGGTCCAGGCCCTTCACCTCAAGCTCGGCCAGGGCGCCAAGACCGGCACCGGCGGCCACCTCCCCGGCAGCAAGGTCGTCGGCCGGATCGCCCAGGTACGCGGACTGCCCGAGGGGACCCCGGCGGTGTCCCCCGCCAGGTTCACCGACTGGAAGACCCTGCTCGACGCCAAGGACCTCGTCGACCACGTCAGGGCGCGCTCAGGCGGCATCCCGGTCGGGGTGAAGATGTCGGCCCAGCACGTCGAGGAGGACCTCGACGCAGCCCTCGACCTCGGCATCGACTACGTCATCCTCGACGGCCGCGGCGGCGGGACAGGAGCGGCGCCGACCATCTTCCGCGACACGATCAGCGTGCCGACCATGGCAGCGCTGGCCCGGGCCCGCCGACACCTCGACCTCGCCGGAGCCCGCGACGTGACCCTCGTCGCGACCGGTGGTCTGCGTCGACCGCACGACATGGTCAAGGCGCTCGCCCTGGGCGCCGACGCGATCGCGGTCTCGAACGTCGCCCTCCAGGCCATCGGCTGCGTCGGGATGCGAGCCTGCCACACCGACAACTGCCCGTCGGCATCGCAACCCAGAAGCCACACCTGCGGGCCCGGTTCCCGCTGCCCCGCGCGGCCGAGCAGCTGACCCGCTACCTGACCTCGCTCACCGAGCTCATGGTCGTGCTCGCGCGCGCCTGCGGCCACGACTCCCTGTCGCACTTCACCCCACGCGACCTGACCAGCTGGAAACGCGAGGTCGCCGACCTCGTCGGTGTCGTCCTACGCCGGGGTGTCCCGATGACCTGGCACCGGATCGACGGAGGTGCCCGACGAGGGCCGCGTACGCACCGCGGTGGTCGACGGGCGCACGGTGGCGGTGAGCACCTGCGGCGGCCGGGTCGGCGCGCTGGAGAACCACTGTCCCCACCAGGGCGGGCCGCTGGGCGAGGGGTCGATCGAGGGCGGGCTGCTGCGCTGCCCGTGGCACGGCTACGACTACGACCCGGCGACCGGCGCGCCCCCCGGAGGGCTTCTCCGACGCCGCCGACCGGCCTATCGACGTCGAGCAGCGACCGGACGGCGTCTGGGTCGACCTTCCCGACGTCACCGAGCGGCCACGCAGCGTCTCCGACGTCCTGGTCGAGACCCTCGTCGCGTGGGGCGTCGACACCGTCTTCGGCATGGTCGGCCACTCCAACCTCGGGTTCGCCGAGGCCCTGCGCCGGGCCGAGGAACGCGGCGAGCTGCGCTACATCGGCATCCGACACGAAGGTGCGGCGGCGTTCGCCGCCTCGCGCCTACGGCAAGCTCACCGGCCGGCCGGCCGCCTGCTTCGCGATCGCCGGACCCGGCTCGACCAACCTGCTGACCGGCCTGTACGACGCGCGGCTCGACGGCGCCCCCGTCGTCGCGATCTCCGGTCAGGTGCCGTCGAAGGTGCTCGGCCGCGGGGCCTTCCAGGACGTCGACCTGTCGGCGGTGTTCCGCGACGTCGCCCTGTCGACGGTCACCGTGCACGCCGGCAGTCCGACCACGCCGAGCTGGCCGGCGCTCGCCGTCAAGCACGCGACCGACGGACGGGGTGTCGCGCACCTCGTGCTGCCCGACGAGGTGCAGGACGCGGCCGTCCGACGCCCCGGCCGGCGGCCCCGACCGGTCGACGTGCCGACCTCGGCCGTCGCCCCGTCGCCCGCGACGCTCGACGCGGCCGCTCGACCTGCTGCGTGGCGCGACCCGGCGCCGGTGCTCGTCGTCGGGCACGGCGCCGCGAGGTGCGGCCGAGGAGGTGCGCGCCCTGGCCGAGCGGCTCGGCGCGCCGGTGCTCACCACGTTCCGGGCCAAGGGCCTGCTGCCGGACACCCACCCGCTCGGCGGCAGGCGTGCTCGGCCGCTCCGGCACGCCGGTCGCCTCGTGGCTGATGAACGAGTCCGACCTGCTCCTGGTCGTCGGTGCCTCGTTCGCCAACCACACCGGCATCGCCCCGTACAAGCCGATCGTGCAGGTCGACGACGCGCCCAGCGCGATCGGCCGGTTCGACCCGGTGACCGTCGGCGTGCTCGGCGATGCCGCGGTCGACGCTCCGGGCCCTGCCGCCGGGTCGGATGCCGGTCCGCACGCCGCTGCCGTCGACCAGCGCCCCGACGTCGCCGCGCGCTGGGCGCATCTGGCGCGCCGAGAAGGCCCGCCGCGCCGCGGACGACCGAGGGCACGGGGTGGCGAGCGCGGCCGTCTTCGCGGCCCTCGTCCGCGCACTGCCCGGCCGACGCCGTCGATCGCCGTCGACGTCGGCAACCACGCCTACTCCTTCGGCCGCTACTTCGAGAGCGCCGGCCAGCCGGTGCTGATGTCGGGCTACCTCGGCTCCATCGGCTTCGGGTACCCGGCCGCCATGGGCGCCTGGGCGGCCGACCCGCGCCGACCGGTCGTCGCGGTGACCGGCGACGGCGGGTTCGGCCAGTACCTGGCCGAGCTCACCACCGCCGTCAAGTACGGCATCCCGGTCAAGCACGTGCTGCTGGACAACGGCGCCCTGGGCAAGATCAGCAAGGAGCAGCTCGCCGGCCGACTACCGGTCTGGCAGACCTCGCTGGTCAACCCGGACTTCGCGGCGTACGCCGAGCTGTGCGGCGCCGTCGGCATCCCGGTGCATCGCGCGC
Organism: uncultured Actinomycetota bacterium; assembly: GCA_963806295.1. Lineage (GTDB taxonomy): Bacteria > Actinomycetota > Actinomycetes > Actinomycetales > Dermatophilaceae > Fodinibacter. The sequence continues at coordinate 110,120 of CAWDXP010000021.1, forward strand.
GACCGAGCTCGACGACGCGATGGCCGAGCTGTTCGCCGTCGACGGGCCGGCCCTGCTGCACGTGCACGCCGACGCGGAGCTCGTATGACGACGGCCCTGCCGAACAGCCCTTCCTTTCGGGTGGGTACGTGTGCCCGCGAGCGCTTCCCGTGGGATGTGGCCCGGAGCTATGTTGCGGCAGTGACGATCGACGGACGAGGGCCTCGTCGAGCGGCTCCGCGCAGGCGACGAAGCGGCCTTCGCGGCCGTCGTCCGTGCCTGGTCGCCCGCCATGCTGCGGGTCGCCCGGTCACACGTCCGCACCGACGCGACCGCCGAGGAGGTCGTCCAGGAGGCCTGGATCGGGGTGCTCCGCGGCCTGCGGTTGTTCGAGGGCCGGGCCAGTCTGCGCACCTGGGTCTTCCGCATCCTGGTCAACACGGCGAGGCGCCGGGGGCGGGGTGACGCAGTCGTGATGGCTGAGCTGGCCGGGCCCACCGTCGACCCCGACCGTTTCCGCGGCGCCGATGACACGTACCCCGGCGGCTGGCGGGAGACGGCCGCCCCCGCGTGGTGGGGGCCGGAGGCTCGCGTGCTGAGCGCCGAGCTGAGGGCGCTGCTGACCCAAGCGCTCACCGAGCTGCCCGAGCGGCAGCGTGCCGTCGTCGAGCTGCGTGACGTGCACGGGTTCCCGGCGACCGGAGGTGTGCGAGCTGCTCGACCTGACCCCCGAGAACCAGCGAGTGCTCCTCCACCGCGGCCGGGCACGGCTGCGCAGCATCCTGGAGGTCGCGGCGCCATGACCACCCCGACGCCACGCGACGTGTCGTGTCAGCAGCTCGTCGAGCTGCTCACCGACTACCTCGAGGGCGTGCTGACCCCCGACGAGGTCGCGGCCGTCGAGCGTCACCTCGCGCTCTGCGACGGCTGCGCCGCCTACCTCGACCAACTGAGGGTCACGATCGACGCCCTCGGCTCCGTCACCATCGAGACGCTCCCGGACGACGCCCTCGACGAGCTACTCGAGGCATTCCGCGGTGTGTTGCCCTGACGGACACTGGGCCTGGGAAGACCCACGGGCACGGCTCCACGACGTACCGAACCGGTGGGCTGCGCCTTGACATCTCCGCTTGTGAGAGTAACTCTTATATGAGAGCAACTCACGAGGAGAGTCATGTCCGGTCTACGGGAGCGCAAGAAGCAGCAGACGCGAGCGGCCATTCAGCGCGAGGCGCTCCGGCTGATCGCCGAGCGGGGCTACGACGCGACGACCTGCGAGCAGATCGCGGCGGCGGCAGAGGTGTCGACGGCGACCCTGTTCCGCTACTTCCCCACCAAGGAGGACATCGTCCTGCAGGACGGGTACGACCCCGTCATCGCCGCCGCCGTCGTGGCCCGTCCCGCGAACGAGGCGCCCCTGGTGGCGGTGAGTCGCGGTTTTGCCGATGCCCTCGCGGACGTGCTGCGCGGCGACCTGGAACCCGTCCGCCAGCGGACGGCGCTGATCCTCTCGGTCCCCGCGCTGCGCGGGCGCGCCAGGGAGCAGAACGCCAGCCTGGTCAACCACCTGCGGGTCGCGCTCCAGGCCCGTGGTGGGGCAGCGGAGGCTGACTTCGAGGTCGCCGCTTCGTGCTGCGCGGCCGCCGTCACGGTCGCCGTGGAGCGGTGGGCGACGCAGGGGGGCGACCTGGCGGCTCTCGTCGACCAGGCGTTCGCAGAGCTGGGTGACCTGGCCGCGGGGTCGATGGGATGACCTCGGCGGTGATCAGCCTGCACGGGCTGGGCAAGCGGTACGGCGACCTGGACGCCGTCGACGACGTCAGCCTCGACGTGGTCGCCGGCGAGGTCTACGCGCTGCTCGGCCTCAACGGGGCCGGCAAGACCACACTGATCCGGATGCTGCTGGGCATGATCCGGCCGACCACCGGCACCCTCGAGGTGGCGGGCCGTCCGGTTCCGGACCGCTTGGTGTGGGCGCAGGTCGGCTACCTGGTGGAGACCCCGTCTGCGTACCCGGACCTGACGGTTCGCGACAACCTCGAGGTAGCCCGACGACTTCGCCGGCTTCCGGACGCCGGCGTGGTCGACGAGGCGGTGGACCGGTTCGGCCTGCGCCAATACGAGGGTTCGAAGGCGCGCACCTTGTCGCTAGGCAATGCGCAACGGCTGGGGTTGGCCAAGGCGATGCTCCACCGACCTCGGATTCTCGTACTCGACGAGCCCGTCAACGGGCTGGACCCGGCGGGGGTGGTCGAGATCCGCGAGCTGCTCATCGGTCTCGCCCGCGACAACGGGGTGACCGTTCTGCTGTCCAGCCACCTGTTGTCCGAGGTGGCTCGGGTCGCAACACGGATCGGCATCCTGCACAACGGAAGGCTCATCGAGGAGCTGGACATCGCGACCCTGGAGGCAAGCACGCGCACCCGTTTGGAGGTGGCGAGCCGAGACGCGGCTCGGGCGGCCGAGATCCTGCGCGGCGCCGGATACGAGGTGCAGCAGGGTGCCGACACGCTCCTGCTGGAAGGGCGGGCGGTGTTGCACCCTGATGAGGTCGCCACCGCGCTGGTCAGCGGCGGTCAGCCACCCAGCCGGCTCGTCGTGGTCGAGGAGGACCTCGAAGGCCATTTCATGCGGCTGGTCGGTCACCACGTCGGCCCCGCGGGCGCCACCCCATGAGCGCCGAGCTGAGAGCTGCCGTCGGGGCGGAGCTGATCAAGCTCCGTCGGGCCGTGATGCTGTGGGCCACTGGCGTCGCGTTCCTCGTGGCCGCCATGGTCGGGGCGTTCTTCATGTTCGTGCTGCAGGACCCGGCCCGGGCGCGGTCGCTGGGCCTGTTGGGTGCCAAGGCGCAGCTCAGCGGCGGCACCGCCGACTGGCCGGGCTACTTCGCACTGGTCGCGCAGATCGTCGCGGTGGGCGGGATGCTGCTGTTCGGGATGATCCTGATCTGGCTGTTCGGTCGGGAGTTCGCCGACGGCACGGCCAAGGACCTCCTCGCGCTGCCGACATCACGGGCGGCGGTCGTCATCGCGAAACTGGTGGTGGCCCTGGGGTGGAGCCTGCTCCTGACCCTTGAGCTGGTCGCGGTCAGCCTTCCCCTCGGCGCCGTGCTGGGGCTGGGCGGCTGGTCGACCCAGGTGCTGCTGAACGGAGTCGGCGTCATAGCCGCCACCGCGTGCCTGACCGTCATCCTGGCCACCACGTACGCACTGGCGGCGAGCTGGGGCCGTGGCTACCTGGCCGCCGTGGCAACGCTGTTCGTCACGGCCATCACCGCCCAGATCGTCTCGGCCGTCGGTTACGGAGCATGGTTCCCGTGGGCTGTCCCCTCACTGATGTCTGGTGTCGCCGGCCCAGACCAGGCCACCCCCGGGCCCGTCGGCATCGCCAGCGTGGTCCTCGTCGGTGTGGCAGCCAGCACCGCCACAGTGTTGTGGTGGCAGCGCGCCGACCACGACCGCTAAGCAAACGCGAAGTACCGCAGGGCGAAGTAGCCCCAGGCGATGGTGACCGTGACGGCAGTGACCACCAGCCCGTACTTGGTGAACTGCCAGAAGGAGATGGGGCGGCCGTTTCGGGCGGCGATGCCGATGATCACCACGTTCGCGCTGGCCCCGACGGCGGTGGCGTTGCCGCCGAGGTCCGACCCGAGAGCCAGCGCCCACCAGAGCGAGGTCGCCTGGTCGGAACCGCCTCCGGCGTCGACCAGGTCCTTGACTATGGGGGCCAGCGTCGCGACGTAGGGGATGTTGTCGATGATCCCCGACAAAGCTGCCGAGCCGAAGATCAGGGCGGTACCGGCCAGCAGGTAGTTGTCGCCGACGGCCGCCGCCAGCCGCGTGCCCAGGCTGCTGATCACTCCGACCTCGACGAGGGCCCCGACCATCACGAACAGCCCCATGAAGAACACCAGCGTGAGCCACTCGACCTCGTCGAGGTACTCGCGCGGCTGGGTGCGGGAGACGGCGACCAGCGCGCCGGCGCCCAGCAGCGCGACCAGGGAGGGGTCGATGTCGAGGGCCCTGTGGGCGATGAAGCCGACCATCACCAGGGACAGCACGATGCCGCACTGGATGAGCAGCCGCTTGTCCTTGATGACCTCACGCTCGTCGAGCCTCATGACCCTCGCGGCGCGCTTCTCGTCGTACACGAAGGCTGCGCGGAACATCCACCGGCACAGCAGCACCAGCACCCCCACCAGCACGACGATCAGCGGCGCGAGGTTGACCAGGAAGTCGTTGAACCCGAGACCGGAACGGCTCGCGATGATGATGTTGGGAGGGTCCCCGATCAAGGTCGCCGTGCCACCGATGTTGGAGGCCATCGCCTCGGCGATCAGGAACGGGACCGGTGCGACCCCCAGCCGGTCGCAGACCAGCAAGGTCACCGGCGCCACCAGCAGTACCGTCGTCACGTTGTCCAGCAGCGCCGAGGCCACGGCGGTGATCACGATCAGCATCACCATCACCGCGAAGGGCCGCCCCCTCGCCCGCTTCGCCGACCAGATCGCCAGGTACTCGAACACCCCGGTCTGCTTGACGATGCTGACGATGATCATCATCCCGAGCAGCAGGAAGATGACGTTCCAGTCGATCCCGGTGTCCTCGCTGAAGAAGGCCGTGTTCGCGTCGACCACGCCGAGCAGCACCATCGCCGCCGCACCGCCGAGGGCGGCCGCCACGCGGTGGATCCGCTCGGTGGCGATCAGCACGTAGGCCGCGACGAACGCGGTGAGCACCAACCAGGTGGTCACCGTTCGGACCCGGCTCCGAGCAGGTGCTCGAGCAGCACCGAGACCACCACCGCGCCCACGAACCTGGAACCGTCCATGACCGCCACGATCGGGCTGCGCTGGCCCGCCATCACCGCGGCGATCTCGATGGACGTGGCATCGGCGGCGACCACCGGCAGGTCCAACAGGTCGACGCGCTTGGGGAGCACGTCCCGCACCGTGCGCGCGGCCAGCTCGTCACACATCGAGTCGGCCGAGGCCTCGTCGTACGCCCGGGCCAGCGTGGGGTCGTCCTGCACATAGCTCGGCACGATGAACCGCAGCACCTGTGAACCCGGCAGCACCGTGTACGGCTGCCCGGCGTCGTCGAGGACGATCAGCCCGGGGAGCCTGGCGTCGGCCAGGATGCGGGCCGCCTCGAGGGCGTCGGTGTCCATCGTGACCGTTGGGTAGTGCCGAGCCAGCTGAGCAGCCAACATCGAGCAAACACCACCTCGGGCCTCGGGACCGCCGCGAGTCTAGCCAACGGCGGTACGCCGGCGTTGGAGCGCTGCGGCGACGGTCAGGACCAGGACCACGGTTGCCACGACGACGTACCCGGCCCAGTACGGCCGGTCGAGCAGGGTGGGGTTGTCGGCCCGCGCCCCGAACCGCCCGAGAACCGGGACCGCTACGAGGGTCAGGGGGCCAAGGACCACCAGAGCCCACACCAGCGGAGTGCGCCACGAGGGCGAGGTGCTCAGGACGGCCAGCACCCCGAGAACCACGACCAGCGGAGCCAGCACCGCGTCGTGCACCACGATCCCGCCGACCACCCAGACGAGCACGGACCCGAGCTGGTCCGCTCCCAGGCCGACGACGAGCAGGAGGCCGTATGCCGTGGCCGCCAGTCCGAGCAGCCCGAGCCCGAGTCGCGCGGCTCTCATGCCGGAACCACCTCCAGCTCGTGAACCCACTTCGTCTGCAGCACCCCGGGTCGTGCGGGGGCGATGAGGCGACACGGGTAGCCGTGGTCCGGGTCGAGCGGCTGCCCGGCGAGGGTGAGAGCAAGCAGGCTGTCGGGGTGCTCAACGAAGTTCGCCGGTAGCCGGCTCTCCCGCCACGCGCCACGCGACTGCATGGACCGCACGACCACGGCCTCGCCGGCGCCGGCACCGACCAGGGCGGCGAGGTCGCGCACCGGTACGCCCGACCACTCCCCGCTGGCGCTCCACCCCTCGACGCAGGCGATCGGGAGCACTGCGGCCCTCTGGTCCATCGCACGCAGGTCGTCGAGGGACAGCTCGAGGGTTCGGGCCGGTCCGATGACACGCAGGCGCCAGGCCGGGTCGTCGAGCTGGTCAGCGACGCCAGCGCCGACTGCGCTGCGGTTGACCGGGATTCCCTGCGGACCCTCCCCGGAGCGGACTGCGAGGACGGCCACCCGTCGTAGCCCCGGCAGCTCCGCTGCCGTCGTCGCGACGACCGCGACGGCGGCCGACAGCCAGGTGGCTCGAAGGAGTGTGCGGCGGGTGGGGGCCGCGGGGCCGGTGCTGCCCGGCGAAGCTGCGGCGACGTCATCGACGGGCTCGGACAGGACCCGGCGGATGATGGGGAGCTTGACCGCGATGTGAACCACGAGCGACCCGGCGGCCACCCAGGCGAGCGCGTAGTGCGCCCCGACGAACCCGAACGACCACGGGTACCACTGGGCTGAGTTGGCCAGGCCGGTGACGAGCTGGAAGATGGCCGCGCCGACGAGCAGGGCGATGGAGATGCGCTCGAGGAGGTGCAGCGCGAGCTCTCGGGCCGGGCGTGGTGGCCGGATGAACAGGCGCGGGAAGACCGACCAGAGCTTGACGAGCAGAAGGGGGACGGCTGCCGTTCCGGCGGCGACGTGCAGACCTTGGGTCACCTGGTAGAGGCGGGCCGGGGCGGTCGGCAGGGCCACGGGTGGGGTGGCGAGCTGGGACGCGTGGCTGTAGAGGCCGGTGACGAAGGCGACCGAGAGCGCCACCCCTAGCCAAACGCCGATGCGGGCGGCCGTGCGCGGTCCGCGCAGTTCGCTGGTGAACGACTCGGTGTGCGGGATCCGGGCCTCGATGCGACCCGCGACACCGGTCAGGGCGCGCTCGCTCATCGCGCGCGCTCGCCCTCGGCGTCGCTCCTGCTTCGGTCGTGACCCGGCTCGGTGAGCTGGCGCCAGGTGGCGGCGAACCGCGTCCGGGGTGCCTCCAGTGCGACGGCTTCGGCATCCGGGGGTAGGTCGACGTCACGCAGGACCACGGCCTCGACGGCTGGGTGGCCCTCGGCAGCGAGCGCGGCGGCGGTGAGCCGGCCGGTGTCGGGACGGCTCATCGGGACGCCGGCCAGCACTGCGGCCTGGCCGGCGTGGGTCGTGACCAGCACCCACCAGCCGCCGTCGAGGGCCTGCCCCAACACCGGTCCACTGCGGCGGTGTGCCTCGTGGGCGAGCTCGCGCAGCAGTGCCGCGCTGACCTGGGGTGTGTCCATGCCGATCTGGACCACGGGGCCGCCCGCGAGGCGGTGTGCCTGAGCATGCCCGTCCACCAGACGGTCTGCGAACGTCTGCCCAGCCTGGGGCACCACGAGCCAGCCCCGTGCGGCGTCGCGGATCTCGCCGGCCCGGCAGGCGTCGCGCAGGTCGCCGGCGAGCGCCAGGACCCGGCGGCCGGGCGGGAAGGCAGCGGCGCCGGCTTCGAGGGTGTCGAGCAGGGCCGCCGCTGCGAGCTGGGCGGCGCCGTGGTCGCCGGCGACCGCAGCCAGGCGGGTCTTGGCCTGCCCCGCGACGGGCGCTTTGGCCGTGACGAGCACGCTGCCCTTCATGGCAGCACCTTCGCGAAGTCCTGCGCCGCTCGCAGGGACCCGCGCACCGAGCCCGACACCTTGGAGCGGGTCCCGGCCGTGCGGGGGTGGTAGGCGACGTCGTGCTCGGTGAGCCGCCAGCCGGCAGCCTGGGCGCGCACGAGCAGCTCGACCGGGTAGCCGAAGCGGCGGTCGCGCACGTTCAGGGCGAGCAGGTCCTCCCGACCGCACACGCGAACCGGGGCGATGTCGTGGACGGGAAGGCCCGTGCGGTGGCGCAGCCACGCCAGGACGAGCAGGTTGCCGGCACGGGCGTGCCACGGCCAGACCCCTTGCGCGGCGGGGCGTCGCCGCCCACAGGCCATTGTGGCCGTCCCCGACCGCACCTCGTCCAGCAGCGGCAGCAGCTCGCCGGGGTCCATGGACCCGTCGCCGTCGAGCACGGCGACGAAACGCGCGCTGGCGGCCTCCACTCCCGCCTGCACCGCGGCCCCGTAGCCCGGTCGAGGTTCGTGCACGACCGTGGCGCCGAGCGCGCGAGCCACGGCCGCCGTGCCGTCGCTGGAGCCGTTGTCAACGACGATGACCCGCATGCCCTCGGGGACCCGAGCCAGCACCCCGGGAAGGGCTGCTGCCTCGTCGCGGCAGGGGATCACGAGGTCGCAGTCGAGGTCCATGTGGCGACGCTAACCGCGCTGGGTGGCCCCTGACCGGCCGCTTCCTTACGGAGGTGTGACGGATGGGCCCGACCGGCCGAGTCCGCCTCGACACCGTTGCGGCACAGGGCATCCTTAGCCGCATGGTCGGATCTGCGACGAGACGGCGGACGCTTTCACGCGTTGCGTCAACCGGTGCTGCAGCGCGCGCGAGGTGGGGGCTCGTCCTGGCCGTTGTCCTGGTCGCGCTCGCGATGGCCGTCCCTGCCGTCACCGGTGTCGACGTCCGGGCTGGGACGGCGCCGCCACTGCTCGGGGACTGGGCGTGGCGCGCGGGGTGGAGCAGCCTGGTCGTGGTAGCCATCGTCGCCGTCACGGCCTGGGCCGGCCTGCCCGCTCTTGTGGACCGCCTCTCCTGGCGAAGGTTGCTGGCGCTGTCGTGGGCCGGGTCAGTGCTCTGGATGATCGCGCTAGCCCTCGTCGACGGGCCACAGGGGCTCGGCCGGGTCCTCGACCACGGTACGGAGTACCTCGAGAGCGCACGGCAGGTCGACGACGTCGGGGCCATGCTGCGCGAGTACGTCGCCCGCATCCCCCTCGACTCCGCGGGGAACTGGCCGGTGCACCTCGCCGGGCACCCGCCGGGAGCGGTCCTGATGTTCGTCGGCCTCGACCGGGTGGGTCTCGGATCCTGGCAGGCAGCGGGCCTGGTCGTCGTGCTCGTGGCGGCGACGCTCCCTGCGGGGGTGGCGACGACGCTCGACCGGCTCGGTGAGCACAGGGCCGCACGACGGGTGCTGCCGTTTCTCGTCGTCGGCCCGGCAGCCGTCCTGATGGCAGTGTCGGCGGATGCCGTCTTCGCCACGACGGGCGTTTGGGCCGCTGCGGCCCTCGCGGCAGCCACTGCGGCCCGACGGAGCACAACCCGGGCCGCGTGGGCCTTCGTAGCGGGGCTGCTGTTCGGCTGGTGCGTCATGGAGTCGTACGGACTGGTGCTGCTCGCTGCCGTCGCGCTGGCCGTGCTCCTGGCCGCGACCGGTTCGAGCCGCGAGCGCGGATCGGTGGCCCTCATCTCAGCGGCCGGGACCTTGGTCGTGGTGGCTGCCTTCGCAACCCTCGGTTTCGCCTGGTGGGAGGCTTATCCCGTTCTGCGCGAACGCTACTGGGATGGCATTTCCGGGCAGCGGCCGAGCTGGTACTGGGTGGGCGGGAACATTGCGGCCCTCATCCTCGTCGCCGGGCCGATGGTGCCCGCGGCGCTGGCTGCCGGGTGGCCCCAGCTGCGAACCGTGGCGCGCTGGCAGCGCCCGGAGCCCGTCGCCGCCCTGGTGGCGGCGGGCGTGGTCATGGTCGCCGTCGCCGACCTGTCGTTGATGAGCAAGGCCGAGGTCGAGCGGATCTGGCTGCCGTTCCTGCCCTGGTTGATGCTCAGTGTCGTCTGGCTGCCGGAGCGCTGGCGTCGCTGGGGCCTGCTGGCCCAGGGGGTCGCCGCGATCGTGCTGCAGCACGTCATCCGCACCGTCTGGTGACGTCCGGGCGCAGGGCTCAGGCCCGCAGCGGCTCCGTGGCGAAGCGCGCCAGCCCTGCCTCGGGCCGTACGCGGGCCGTGAACCCCAGCTCCTCACGTGCTCGTCGCGGCGACGCCACGACATGTCGGACGTCGCCCACGCGGAACTGCCCGGTCACCCGCGGCTCGAGGCCGGCCGCCACGGCGCGGGCCACGTCAGCGATGCCGATCGGGTGCCCGGAGCAGACGTTGTAGGCGGTGTGCGACCCGAGCGTCCGGTCCCCGACGGCGAGGGCCGCTGCCACGTTGGCCCGGGCGACGTCCTCGACGTGGACGAAGTCGCGCATCTGCCCACCGTCCTCGAAGACGACCGGAGGCTCCCCCCGTTCCAGGGAAGAGCGGAACATCGCGGCTACGCCGGAGTAGGGGGTGTCGCGTGGCATTCCAGCTCCGTAGACGTTGTGGTAGCGCAACGAGATGGCCGCGCCCGGCGACTGGCGTGCCCATGCCGCGGCGTAGTTCTCCTGGGCCACCTTGCTCGCGGCGTAGGAGCTGCGCGGGTCGAACGGGGTCGCCTCCTCCACGAGCGCCCACCTGAGGGGCGCGCGGCAGACCGGACAGGCGTTGTCGAAACGACCCGACTCCAGGGCCTCGAGGCTGCGGGGGCCAGGAGCCTGGTCCCCGTGCTCGGGGCAGCGGTAGCGGCCCTCGCCGTAGACGACCATCGACGACGCCTGGACGAAACGCTGCACCCCGCGCTCGTGCATCGCTGCGAGCACGGATGCCGTGCCGAGGTCGTTGTGCCCCGCGTACAGCGGCAGGTCGGAGGCCGTGGCGCCGGCGCCCACCATCGCCGCCAGGTGCACGACCACGTCGACCCCGTCGAACAGGTGGTTCCACTCCCCCGCGCGACGGGTGTCGAGCACGTGCACGTCCGGGGGCGGCATCGCCCGGGTGGCTTCCCCATGGGCCTCGGGGAGCAAGAGGTCGACGGCGACGAGCTCGACGTCGCGGCGGCGCAGCTCGCTCGCTGTCGCAGTACCGATGAACCCGGCCGCGCCGGTGAGAAGGACTCGCATGCGGCCAGTGTGGTGGCCGGCGCCTGGACCCGGCCCGGTGCGGAGCCAGACTTCAGACTCTCGTAAGGGTTGGGACCGTTGCCGGTTCGCGTGTGCTCGTAGCGTCGGCGCCATGCACACCGAGCAACGGGTTTCCCCCACCGAGGTCTTCGCCGCTGGCCTCTGCGGCGCCGCCCTGACCGCGGTCGTCGAGGGGTCCAGGCGCTCGCACGAGCTGCCGGTATCCCGCTGGACGGGGCCGGCGTCCAAGGATGACCGGTTCCTGCTTGCATGGTGCCGGGGCGGGACGATCGACCTGGGCTGCGGCCCCGGGCGGCTGGCCGCCGAGCTCGCCGCTCGTGGCCAAGAGGTGCTGGGCGTGGACGTCTCGGACGAGGCGGTGACCCGCACGCAGAGGCGCGGCGCCCCGGCCATCCAGCGTGACGTCTTCCAGCCCCTGCCGCGGGAGGGGCTCTGGGACACGGCTCTCCTCGCGGACGGCAACATCGGGATCGGGGGCGACCCAGTGGCACTCCTGCGTCGCGTCCGCCGCCTGGTGCGCAGCGACGGACGAGTCGTGATCGACCTCGCCGCACCCGGCACGGGCCTGCGGGTCCAGCAGCTGCACCTGCGCGCCGGCGGGCTCCGGTCCATGGCGTTCGCGTGGGCCGAACTGGGCCCGGAGGCGGTCGAGCACGTCGGCGCGAACGCCGGCCTCGCCTTGGCCAAGGTGGCCCAGCGCGGCATCCGGTGGGTGGCCGTCCTCGTCCCCGAGCAGGTCGCGCCGTGACCTCTCTGGTCCTCGTCAGGACCCGACTAACCTTGCGTTGGTCGGGCGCCAGGTCCCGACCCCCGCGACGTGAGGGAGCAGTCCGTGGCTGACGTGCTCGTCGTGGATGATGACGCGACGGTCCGCGAGGTGGTGGTGTCGTACCTGCGGGCGGGGGGCCACGACGTGACCGAGGCCAGCGACGGGGAAGCCGCTCTGACCGCCATGCGCCGACAGCGCGCCGACATCGTCGTGCTCGACCTGATGCTGCCCGGTATCGGCGGCATCGAGGTGTGCCGACGACTGCGGGACCTCACCGAGGTGCCGATCATCATGCTGACGGCGCTCGGTGCGGAGAACGACCGGCTCACGGGGCTGCGGGTGGGTGCCGACGACTACGTCACCAAGCCCTTCAGCCCGCGAGAGCTCGTGCTGCGCGTCGACTCCGTGCTACGCCGCGCCGGGCAGCGGTCCGCGCGTGGGGTCCGCGTGGTCGACGGTGACCTGGTGATCGAGCCGCGCGAGCACACGGCCACGCTGGCCGGCGAACCGCTGACCCTCACCGTCCGCGAGTTCGACCTGCTCCACTTCCTCGTGGCCAACCCGAGGACGGTCTGGTCGAGGGAGGAGCTGCTGCGCGACGTGTGGGGATGGTCCTTCGGCGACCAGTCGACCGTGACCGTGCACGTGCGCAGGCTGCGCGAGAAGGTCGAGGCCGATCCCACCCGTCCCCAGCGGCTCGTCACGGTCTGGGGCGTCGGCTACCGCTGGGAGCCGTCGTGACCAGTGACGACGTGCACGTCGTGCTCATCGCCGCTGGGTGGTCGCTCGGCGTCGGGGTGCTGGGGATCCTGGCCGGGTTCTTCGTGCGCCGCGCCCCGATCCGCTGGCCGGCCGGGCTCATCGCCCTCGTCGCCATCGGCGGGGTCGTTGCCGGCGTGGTCGGCACGGCACGGGCGATGTTCCTCTCGACCCACGACCTCGGCGTCGTGGTCTGGGTCTGTGTCGTGTCGGGCCTGGTGTCCGGTGCGTTCGCACTTCTGTTGGCGCGAACGCTCGCTGTGTCCGCCCGACGCCTGCGATCGATGGCAGCCGCCGTTGGCGCCGGCGAGGTGGTCGACCCCACTGGGAACGACCCGCGCGAGCTGCGCGAGGTGGCCCGGGAGCTGGCCCGCAGCAGCGAGCGGTTGCGCTCCTCGCGCGAACGCGAGCGCCGCCTCGAGCAGTCCCGCCGGGAGCTGGTCGCATGGGTGTCGCACGACCTCCGCACGCCCCTGGCCGGGCTGCGGGCGATGGCCGAGAGCCTCGACGACGGGCTGGCGGACGACCCCGCCCGATACCACCGGCAGATGCTCAGGGAGGTCGACCGGATGGCCGTGATGGTCGACGACCTGTTCGAGCTGTCCAGGATCCACGCCGGGTCACTCAACCTCACGCTGCAGCCCACAGTCCTGCGCGACGTGGTCAGTGACTCGGTTGCGGGCGCGCTGCCGGTCGCCCGTTCCCGACGGGTCGAGGTCAGCGGCGAGATCGGACCGGACGTCGAGGTGCGCGCCGACCCCGCTGCCCTCTCGCGCGTCGTCGGCAACCTGGTGATGAACGCCATCCGACACACCCCGGCCGACGGGGTGGTGCTCGTCGAGGGGCGCCTCGCGGGCGAGATGGTAGAGCTGTCGGTGACCGACGCGTGCGGCGGCATCGACCCTGGCGACCTCGAATCCGTCTTCGAGGTCGGGTGGCGTGGGTCAGGGGCGCGCACCCCCGACCCGGATGCCGGCGCCGGCCTCGGGTTGGCCATCGTGCGGGGACTGGTGGAGGCTCACAGCGGCACCGTCATGGTCAGCAACCACGGCCCGGGCTGCCGGTTCATGGTCCGCCTCCCCGTCTGACCACCCTCGCGCCGAGCGTCACGCAAGCGACATACGGTCGCACGACGGTTCGTCATCTTCCCTTGCCACGGTTGTCGTACGCAGCACCCGACGTGACCTCCACGCGGGATACGAGAGACAGCGAGGTTGTCATGAGCACTGGTTCCGTGGTCAAGAACGGCGAGCGGATCGACGACCGGACATCGCACGCCATCGTCGCCGCCCAGCTCCGGGGTGAGGCCAAGGCAGAGGGACTGAGCACACACATGGTCGTCAGGACCATCGCCGGAGAGATCGCCGACCTGGGTCTCGAGCCCGACGTCCGCGAGCTGGCCCGGCGGTACAACGCCGGTGAGACCAAGATCCCGTCGTGGATGCGCGAGCGCGAGGCGGGCTAGGCGATCCACGACGACCCGGGCACGACGGCGTGCCCGGGACCGCTACGGGGTCGGCGCTGCCGGCCCCGTAGCCGTCGGCGAGGACGGCGTCGCCGCGGGTGGCTGGCTGCGTGGTGACCGCAGTGCGGCGTAGTCGGCGGCACGCAGCGGGCGGTCGGTGAGCGCCCCGCCCGGGAGCGGCGCCTCGATGGGGGCGCCTCCCGCCGTGAGGACGACCTCGTCGACACCCTCGATCGACGCCAGGGTCAGGACGAGCTGGCCCACCGCCAGCGGAAGTCGACCCGGGCTGGGCGCCTGGTCCCCGGCCCGGATGTCCACCGTGGCGCGCCCTCGCGTCACGTCGGTCAGGGTCAGCCGCACGTCCGGCCCGAACGCCGTCGAGAGGCCGTCGGTACGCTGCTGTTCGGTCGGCCCCTCGGCCAAGCGCAGGAGCACGGCGCTCGCCGTCGACCGGAGGTCACGCTGAGGGCGTGTTGGCCGCGCCGGGAACGAGCGCGTCGTCACGCACGAGCCACACCGTAGGCCCCTTGGCGGGAACGGAAGGGCTCGCGGAGGGCTCGGAACCGGACGGGCTCAGCAGGTCGTAGGGCACCACCGGGACCGACTGCGCGCTGGAGTCGGTGGGCACCCCGCACCCCGACACCAGAGTGCCCGTGATGAGCGCCCCGACCAGGAGCGGCCACACTCCGGACCGTCTGGTCATGGCTCGACCACCTCTCCGGCCGTCGCCGCGGGCAGGCTGATCACGAAGGTCACGCCACCGCCCGGGGTCTCCTCGCACCACACGCTCCCGCCACGGGCCCGCACCGTCTCTGCCACCAGGCTCAGCCCGAGGCCGGTGCCCGGGCGGGACCCCCTCGAGCCCACGCGGACGAACCGCTCGAAGATCCGCTCACGCTCCGAGTCCTCGACACCCGGTCCCGTGTCGACGACGCACACCTGCACCGCCGTGCCGACCCGGCGGATGACCACGTGCTGCAGGCCCCCGCCATGAAGGTCGGCATTGTCGAACAGGTTGACCAAGGCGCGGTGCAGAACCTGCTTGTCACCGTGGACCACCATCGACCCGGGGTCGGCGGTCACGACCTGAGGTGAGCGGTGGCTCTCCTCCAGAGCGTGGGTGACCAAGTCGGCCACATCGACGCACTCCTCGCCGGATGCCGCCACCGTGGCGTCGAGCCGCCCCAGCTCCAGCAGGTGCTCGAGCGCGCGGTGCAGCCGCCTCACCTCGCGGTCGACCAGGTCCAGGGCCGCCTGGCGTCGCGCGGCCGTCGGGCCCTCCGCCGACCGCAGCAGAGAGATGCTGGTCATCAAGGTGGTCACCGGGGAGCGCAGCTCATGCGCCACGTCCGCAGCGAAGCGCGCGTCGCGCTGGATGCGTTCGTCAAGGGCCTGCACCATCGTGTTGAAAGAGCCCACGATCACGGCGAGATCCGGATCGGACGTGGGCTCGAGGCGAGTGCTCATCTCACCGGCGGCGATGCTCGCTGCGGCCGTCGCCACCTCGTCCAGGGGTGCGACCACCCGTGCCGAGGCCATGCGCCCGATGGCGGCTCCGCCGATGGTCGTCGACCAGGGCGAACGAGCCGAGCACGAGGGCAAGTGTCTTCAGGGTCGAGTCGAGCTCCTCGTGGGAGACAGCTCGTAGAACCTGGCGTCAACCGAGGGGATCGGGACTCCCACCGCAAGCACCGGCTGCTCGCCGAGCAGCCCCCACGCGCGTGCCGCGCTCCCCGCCTCCACGAGCTCACGGACCCCGGTGGGCACGGCATCCGCCCCCTCGTTGAGGGACGACGAGTACCAGCGGTCGCCCTGGTTGACGATGATCACGGCCCCGGGCGGGGGCGAGGTGCTGTCGAGGACGTCGCTGACCTGCGAGCCCGAGGTCAGCAGTCCGTCCCGGACGAACGCGGCATCCACGAATGCCTGCCGAGCTGCCGTGGCCTGACGCTGCTCGACCAGGAAGTGCCTGGCCGTCAGGTACGTGCCGACGGCGAGCACCGCAGAGATCGCAAAGGCCAAGGCCGCGAACGAGATCGTCGCGGTGGCGCGGACCCCCAGGGGTGAGCGCGCCAGCCTCACACCGGGTCCAGTCGGTACCCGAGCCCGCGGACGGTCACCAGCAGGGTCGGCTGGGAGGGGTCGACCTCGATCTTGGTCCGGAGTCGGCGCACATGGACGTCCACGATGCGCTCGTCCCCGAAGTACCCGTGGTCCCAGACGCGTTCCAGCAGCGACCGGCGGCTCAGCACATGGCCTCGGGCCTCTGCCATCTCGCACAGCAGGCGGAACTCGGTCACCGTCAGGTGCACCGGTTCGTCCCCGCGACGAAGGACACCCGCTGCGCCGTCAAGCACCAGCGGGCCATGAGCGCTGTCGAGAACCTGCAGCTGACCGACCACGGGGGCACTGTCGACCTGCACGGGTGGCCGCACCGGCGGTCGACGCCGCAACGCACGGAGCCGGGCACTCACCTCCTTGATCTCGAACGGCTTGGTGACGTAGTCGTCCGCTCCGGCCTCCAAGGCGGCCACGATGTCGTGAGTGTCGGCCTTCGCGCTCAGCACGATGATCGGCACGTCGGTCAGCCGGCGGACCTCGCGGATGAAGGCGAAGCCGTCCATGCCTCCGAGCATCAGGTCGACCAGCATCAGGTCCACGCCGAGCGCACCGCGATCCTGTATCGCGGCCTCAGCCGACTCGTGACACGTGGTCACGTACCCCTCGTCCTCCAGCGCCATCGAGAGCGACTCCCGAATTCCGTCGTCGTCCTCGACTACCAGCAGGCTTACAGACACCACCGCAGTCTCTCAGCGCAGCACGCCCGAAAGGGCTAGCCGAGCCCGGGGGGCCGAAGTTGTCACACAACTGCAAAGGACCCGTCCCGGCGTTCGTCATCCGTGGTGGGCATGCTCCTGCACATGTCCAGAGGCACACCATGACCACCACGACCACCACGACCGGCCTCCGGGCTCCCGGGGGCCAGTGCCCCGTGACCGTACGGCTACCGAACGAATCCGTGGCGGCGGACCTGGCCCTGCTCAGGAGCCAGGTCGCCGCAGGGGTCGTCCAGGGCCGGGGCGTCGTGCTGGACGTCTCGGCGGTGGAGCAGATCTCCTCCCCCACCGTGGCCGCGATTCTCTGGGCTCGTCGTAGCTGCGCCGCCCGCAACCTGCCGTTCACCGTGACGGGGCACCGGGCGTGCAACCACCGCCTCCTGCGCTCATGCGGGCTGGTCGACACCGCCGGGGGCGGCTCGTGAGCCGGGTCGTCGGGTCGGCGCTGCTCAACCGGAAGGCCGACGAACGCTGGTCCGTGACCTGCATCGAGTACCCCAGGGGTCTCGCCCTGCTGGAGCCTCGTCCGACCATGACGCGAGTCATCGTCGCCGACAGCACGAACACCTTCGCCGGGCCCGACTGACCCGGACGCCTACTCCGCGGCCGCGTGTACGCGCGATGGCGATCTGGCGCTCGTCGTGCACCACTCCCCACCGGCGCTGGTCATCGGGTCGACTGGGTGCCGGACCGTGCCGGCAGGAGGCGCGGATCGCGAGTGCGTACGGCTGGCTCCCGGCGAGCGGCTCCTGCTGCTGTCCTGTGCGGCCTTCGAGGGCATGCCCGAGGTGCTGGCCAACGGCATCGCCAACGTCCCGGCCCACTTCACCACCCAGGACCCCGATGACCTGCTGCTGGAGATCTTCCACGAGCTCGGGCGCGGCGCCGGAGCAGTGATCGACCGACTTTCCCTCCCGATGCCGCAAGGAGCCACGTCATGAACGCGTCCCCCGAGTTCGTCTCCGCCCTCGAGGCGGAACGCTTCACCGCACGCATGAAGCTACGTGTGGCGAGCACCGAGAGCGACCGGTTCGACGCGCTGGGACGCCTCGCCGACCTCGACGAGCTCGCCCGGCGGGCCCTGGACGGCGTCCAAGTCCGCGACGGCGGTCATGCTCCCGCCTGACCCTCCCCGCGGACCTGAAGCCGTAACGTGCCGAGCCAGGGATGCACTTGGCCTCAAACAGCTCATGGACCTCGAGCGCCGCGGCTGGGACTCACTCACCCGGTCCGCGGGCGGTGGCTTCTACGGGCGGCTGATGACTCCCGACGCGGTCATGGTCCTCGTCAACGGCATGGTCCTTGATCGTGACACCATCGCGAGCTCGCTCAACGACGCCCCGCCGTGGGCCTCGTACGAGCTGCGCGAGGAGCGACTGGTGGAGGTCGGCGGACACGCTGCAGCCCTGGGCTACCTGGCGCATGCGTCACGCGATGGGCAGAGCGAGTCGTTCGTGGCATTGATGTCGAGCTTCTACCGGATGGTCGAGGACCAGCCTCGGCTCGTCCTCTACCAGCAGACGGCAATCACCCAGTGACCGCAGCGAGACCTTCCCTGACGTCAGCGGAGCCCGATGTCGGTGGGTGAGAGCGCGTCCACCGCCGGCGACACCGACAGCCCGTGATGGCGGGCTATGGCCTCGATCACCGCGGGCCTGTGCTCTGGCCGGGCAGCGGACTGCAGGTCTCGCAGTGCGATCTGGAGGCGGCGTCGGACTCGGGGGCTGTCCTTGCCCCAGTGGGCTATCTCGTCGAAGGCGAGACCGAGGTAGTCGGCGAACTGGGGCTGTGGCACGCACAGGACCAGACGTCCATCGCCGGAGGTGCGTTGCCGTGGTGGCACCGCTCGGGTGGCCATTCGGCGCACGACGTCGTGGAGATGGTCGAGCGCCTGCACCGCGGTCGTGGGGTCGTTGATGCCCGGCGAGAGAGCGCGCTCGGCGATGTCGACCAGCTGACGCAGGCCGAAGCCCACGTCCTGGTCCATGCTGCGCTCACGACCCACATGCACAGCGGTGTGCACCAGGTCGTCGTCGAACGGTGCCTCACCGTGCACGAGCGCCAGGGGGGCGCCGGTCGCGACGAACTCTCCCACCGCACGGATCAGCTCGATGCAGACGCCCTGGCTCTCGGCGGCATCAGCCAGCGCGGCGTCATCGACCGACTGCACCACACCGGGGCGCTCGGCCGCGATGGTTCGGGTGGGTCGGCCCGGCGGGGACAGTGCCGGCTCTGGCTGCGCGTCGGCGGGGAAACGGTCGTCCAGCAGGGCCCGGGTGTCGTCCGCGATGGAGGCCAGGATGGTCGCGGCGCGGATGGACTGTGCGATGTGGTGGATGAAGGCCAGGAACACCAGCACCGAGGCCAAGACGAACGCGAAGGCGAAGGTGACACCAATCTGGGGGACGAATGGCTCGACCTGGGCGGTGCCCCGCACGCCACGCAGGACCACCAGCCCGTAGACGAAGGTTGCGACGAAGACGCCGAGCGCGACCTGGTTGAACCTGTCCTCGAGGAACGAGCGCAGCACCCTGGGTGAGAACTGGCTGCTGGTGAGCTGCAGGACCACGATGGTGATCGAGAAGACCAGACCGGTGAACGAGATCATCGAAGTGATGATCGCTGCCAGCAGCGCCCGCGCCCCTTCGGGACCGCCGGCGAAAAGGAACGGCAGGCGCAGCGAGGTGTCGAACGAGTCGTCGACCGCGGTCACAGCGAGCGCGAGAAAGCCTGCGCCAAAGGCGAAGAGCAACGGTATCGCCCAGAAGCGGTGCGTCAGGGCCATCAGTGCCGTCTTCACGCGCCCGGGCCCCCGAGGTCCCTCGTATCGGCATGGTCGAGTACCGCAGGCACCTCCGTGAGGATGCTCAGTGAACCGTCCGTCTCGAGCACGACGGCCGCCCCGGCGCCCAGCCGCGCGTGACCCGCCGTCCGCACGGCCTGCCGGATCTCGTCCTCGGTGATTCGCATCCGCCGCATCCGTCCGACGAGGAAGCCGTGGTGGTACACCAATGTCGGTTCAGACTTCACGTGCCCTTCCACGGCGCTGCTGCGTACCGACAGCCATGCGACGAGGAACTGCAGGGCGACCAGCAACACCATGGCCACCACACCCTCGACGAGAGCGACATCGGCGGACAGCAGCACCGTTGCAAGCGTCAACCCGAGCGCCACGGTGACGAGGAAGTCGAACGCGTTGAGCTTCGCCAAGGTTCGCTTGCCGGACACCCGAAGCGCTGCGCGGAGCGAGAAGTAGGCACACGTTCCCACGACCAGGACACGCACCACACCGGCCCAGTCGTCGAAGAACACCTGACTACCTCCGGCTGTTGGGTGGTCTCGGAGAGTATCGCGCTGTCGGCCGGCGAAGTCGGCTTGGGACCGAGCGAAGGTCGTGCCGGGCCACGGGCGAAGAGGGGTACCTTCACGGCTGGGGATGGCTACTGGGCCGGCGGTGGCGCAGCGCCAACAACGTCTCCGACACCGACCACCGCCCCACCGGGCGAGGCTGGCGGCGCATCACCGGCAGAACAGCCCGGGTGACATTCATCGGGCCCAACAGCCCCGACCGCGACGTCGGTGAAGACATCCTCGTTGAGGCGTCCGGTAGATCCAGTGGAGGTTCTGTTGCGACGTCGACGGGCGGCGGCGGGGTTCACGTCAGGGGCGGATGCCGTCGTAGTAGTCCAGGTCGGTGCCGGGAGGCAGCACTGGAACGGACACCTCGTTCGCGCCGGCCTCAGGAGTTCTGCCAACCAGCGTGACGGTGACACCGGGAATCACGGGTATCGGACCGAGGTCGACGTTGGTCGGCATCGAGGAGATGCCGTCCCCGGCGAACGGCGCCAGGGTGAACCGTGCGGGTGTCGCACCCATGTCCACCGAGACCGTCACCTCGATCGGCCGTGTGGTGACATTGACCGCCTGCCCGTGAGTACCCCGCGCGCGCACTCCAAGCCGAGTCCGCGGTGCCCGCGCCGACGTGGTCAGCCCGTGTCGCGACGGCCGCCAGAGCGGCCAACCTGCCGCACGGCACCGGCCTGCATTTGTTGCGGCACTACTACGCGTCGCTCCTGATCCGGTACGGAGAGAGCGTCAAGACCGTGCAGGCGCGGTTGGGTCACGCCACTGCCGCAGAGACCTTGGACACGTACAGCCACCTGTGGCCGGACTCCGACGACCGCACTAGAGAGGCGGTCGACTCGCAGCTCAGGGGGATACCTCGACAAGTTGAGGACAATGTGAGGACAGTCGCCAGCGACAGAACACAAACCCGCAGGTCAGAGGCCTAAAGTGGACGAGTCGGGCTGTAGGCCGGGTTCTGTCCCGTGCCGCCGTTGCCGGCGACGCGGTGACGGTCATCCATCTCGGGTGGCCGTTGCCGACCACCTCCAGCGCCCTACCCGCGTGCTCGGGCGGGCCGCCCTCGATCGCACGCTGTCTGGGCTTGCTCCGGATGGGGTTTACCGAGCCGACCTGGTCGCCCAGGTCGCTGGTGGTCTCTTACACCACCGTTTCACCCTTGCTCCTGCCGCTTGCGCGGCAGGGGCGGTCTGTTCTCTGTGGCACTGTCCCGCGGGTCGCCCCGGGTGGCTGTTGGCCACCATCCTGCCCTTCGGAGCCCGGACCTTCCTCGGCGGTGGTTGCCCACCGACGCGACCGTCCGCCCGACTCGTCCGCCGCCAGTGTAGGGGGCGCGCTCACTCGTAGCTGAAGGCGACCTCGCCGGAGCGCACGTCGGCGAGGTCGAGCCGCACCGACAGGTGGGCGCCCAGCGCCGCGCGGCGGCCGGTGACCCGGGCGATGACGGGCAGGCCGACCAGCTGCACCTCCATGCCCTTGTCGGTGTGGTCGATCACCACGGCGCCGAACGACTCGCCCTCGCGACCGCGCAGCACCGCAGCCTCGGTGGCGTCCGCGCACGCGCGCTCGGCCGTGCGGGCCCGGCGGTCGGAGTCGCGCATCAGGCCGGCGAGGTCGGGCAGGGCGGCGCGCACGGCATCCGGCACCTCGGCGCCGCGCGAGGCGGCCTCGCACACGACCAGGCCGAAGCGGTCGACGAGCCGGCGCAGCGGCGCGGTGACGTGGGCGTAGGGGGCGGCGACCGCGGCGTGCTCCGGCTGGGCCGGGGGCTCGCCGTCGAATGCCGTGTAGCCGGCGCCGCGGAAGAGGGCGGTCGCCTCGTGGATCAGGGCCAGGTGCCGCGGGTTGCTGCGGTCGAGGCCGCGGATGAAGTCGCCGTAGGCCTGGTCCGGCGGCCACTCGGCGCCCAGGCCGCGCACCACCCGCCGGAACCACTTCACGGCCTCGGGCGTGGGCGCCGGCATGGTGCGCAGCACGCCCACACCGGCGTCGAGCATCATCGTGGCAGCGGCCATGCCGGTGAGCAGCGACACCTGCGCGTTCCACTCCTCGGCGGCGACCGGCGGCCGGAACTCCAGGGTGAAGCCGCCGCCGTCACGGGCGGTCACCTGCTGCTCCGGCATCGGCAGGCTCGCACCGCCGCGCGCCCGCTCCTGCGCGATCCGGCGCTCGCCGATCTCGCGCAGCATCAGGAAGCGCTCGTCGTCGGTGCCGGCGTCGACCGCCGCCTGCACCGAGCACGTAGTCGAGCCGCTCGACGCTGCGCACCATCGCCCGGACGACCTGCGCGGACGTGAGCAGCCCGGCGCCGTCGAGGCGCAGGTCCCAGACGAAGGCGGGGCGCACGGCATCCGGAAGCAGGCTCGCGGCGGCCTCGGAGAGCACCTCGGGGTGCAGCGGCACCCGCACGTCGGGGCAGTAGACGGTCTGGCCGCGCTCGCGGGTGACCCGGTCGAGCGGCGCCACCGAGCCGCACGAAGGTCGGCACGTCGGCGATGGCATAGCGGATGCGGTGCCCGTCGCCGTCGCGCTCGAGGTGCATCGCCTGGTCGAGGTCCATCGAGCCCGGGCGGGTCGACGGTGAAGAAGGGCAGTGCGGTCTCGTCACGCTCGGGCAGCCCGGCCGGCGCAGCCGCCACCTGCTCGGCCTCGGCCAGGGCGTCGGGCGGGTAGTCGAGCGAGAGCCCGAGCTCGTCGCGCACCGCCGCGAACCTCTCCTCGAGGTCGTGCAGCACCTCGCCCGGGATGTCGGCGTCGGTCGGGGCCAGTCGCACTCGGGGGTGAGGCATGCCGTCCAACCTAACCGCCGTAGGCTGCCCCGGTGCTGATCCTGCTCCCCCCGTCGGAGTCCAAGGCGAACCGGCGCCGGGGCAGGCCGGCCGACCCGTCGACCTGGTCGTTCCCCGAGCTCGGCCCCACCCGCGCCCGGGTCGCCGCGGCGCTCGCCGAGGTCAGCCGCTCCCCCGACGCCCCTGACCTGCTCGGAGTCTCCGCGGGCCTGCTCGACGAGGTCGCCCGCAACCTGGTGCTCGACACCGCCCCCGCGACCCCCGCCGCCGAGGTCTACACCGGGGTCCTCTACGACGCGCTGGGCCTGGCAACCCTCGACACCGCCGCCCGGCGCCGCGCCAACCGCTGGCTCGTCGTCATCTCGGCCCTGCACGGCGCGGTGCGGCCCGGCGACCGGATCACCGCCTACCGCCTGTCGATGGGCTCGACCCTGCCCGGGCTCGGCCCGCTGGCGTCGCTGTGGCGACCCGAGCTCGACCGGGTGCTGCCGGCCGTCGCCGCCCGCGGGGTCGTCGTCGACTGCCGGTCGGCGTCGTATGCCGCCGCGTGGCGGCCGGGCGCCGACCTCGCCCACCGCTGGGTGCAGGTGCGCGTGCCCGGCGCCAGCCACATGGCCAAGCACACCCGCGGCCTCGTGGCACGGCACCTGTGCGTCGCCGGGGTGACGCCGCGCTCGGTGCCGGCGCTGCGCGACGTGGTCGCCGGTGCCTTCGACGTGCGGCTGCACGAGCCCGTGAACGCCAAGGCACCGTGGGTGCTGGACGTGATGCCGGCGTGACGACGGCGGATGCCGTCGCACTGCTCGAGCGGCTGCTGCCGGTCGTCGTGTTCCTCCTCGCGATCACCGTGGTCGCCGAGGTCGCCGAGCGGGCGGGGGTGTTCGACGTCGCCGGCCACTGGGTGGCGCACGCCGGGCGGCACCGGGCGTGGGCGCTGTGGCTGCTCTTCGCCCTGCTCGCCGTCGGCTGCACGGTCGTGCTGTCGCTCGACACCACCGCGGTGCTGCTCACCCCGGTCGGGCTCGCCGTCGCCCGGCAGGTGGGGCTCGACGCCCGGGTCTTCGCGGTGACCACGCTGTGGATCGCCAACACCGGGTCGCTGCTGCTGCCGGTGTCGAACCTGACCAACCTGTTGGCGCTGAACACCTTCGAGCGGCAGGGGCTCGGGCACGCCGACTACGTGCGGCTCGCCTGGGCTCCCGCCCTGGCGTGCGTCGTGGTGACGCTGGCGCTGCTCGCCCTGCTGCACCGGCGCACCCTGCGGCAGTCGTATGCCGTCGACCCGCCGGCCGACCCCCACGACGTGGTGCTGCTGCGCTGGGCGGCCGCCGTGTGCATCGCCCTCGGGCCGCTCTTCGCCCTCGGGGCACCACCGTGGGCCGTGTCGCTGGTGGCCGCGGCGGTGCTGCTCGTGGTGGGTCGGTGGCGCGCCCCGCAGCTGCTGGCCGGCCTGCCGGTGCCGTGGCTGATGGCCGCGGGGTTCGTGGCGGTGTCGGTCGTCGTCGAGGTGCTGCACCAGCGCGGGCTGGGTGACCTCATCGCCTCGGTCGTGCCGGGCGGCACGGGCAGCACCGCCCTGATGACGCTCGCGGGCACCGGGGCGGTCGTCGCCAACGTCGCCAACAACCTGCCGGCCTACCTGGTGCTCGAGCCGGTCGCGGCCGACGCGGCGCCGCGGCTGATGGCGCTGCTCGTCGGCGTCAACGCCGGGCCCCTGGTCACCCCGTGGGCCTCGCTGGCGACGCTGCTGTGGCTGCAGCGCTGCCGCACGGCCGGCATCGTCGTGCCGTGGCGGTGGCTGGTGCCCGCCGGCACGGCCTGCGCGGTGCTCGCCGTGGCCGCCGGGGCGGGCGCCCTGGCCCTGACCACCTGAGCGCAGCACGCAGGAGTTCGGATGCCGTCCGGTAATTGCTGCGTGCCGACCGAACTGCTGCGTGTGGGTCTCGGGCAGGCCTCCTCCAGCCGGCCCTGTGACGCAGGTCACCCGCCGCAACCTTCGACAAACCTTCAGCGACAGCGGCCCTCGACGTTGGACTCCTGACACCCCCACTGACAAGGAGCCCTTCGCCGTGCCCCTCCTCACCGACCTCGCCCGCCAGTCACAGCAGCGGCTGGGCGCCGCGCTGCGCGCCAAGGTCGCCGGTGACGACGCCGCCGAGCGGGCCCGGGTCATCTGGGGCCGCGAGGGCGAGCGCTGGTTCACCCCGGACGACCCGGTGTGGCGGGTGCACGCCGACGCCGCGATGTTCCCCGGCGGGGTGGCCGCGCTGCTGCTGCAGTCGCTGCACCCGCTCGCCATGGCCGGTGTCGCCGGCCACAGCGGCTACCAGGGCGACCCCTGGGGCCGGCTCCAGCGCACCTCGCACTTCCTGGCGACGACGACGTTCGGCACGGTCGACGACGCCGAGGCGGCGATCGCGCGCGTGCGCGGCATCCACGAGCGGGTCCGCGGCCGCGACCCGAAGGGGCGCCCATACCGGGCCAGCGACCCGCGGCTGCTGCGCTGGGTGCACGTGGCCGAGGCGCACAGCTTCCTCACGGCCTACCAGCGGTACGCCGTCGAGCCCCTGACGGCCGACGAGGCCGACCGCTACGTCGAGCAGTCCGCGCTGGTGGCCGGGCGGCTCGGGGCCACCGACCTGCCGCTGACGGTGGCCGAGCTGGCCGCCGCCCTCGCGGCCTACCGGCCCGAGCTCGAGCCCACCGCGGAGGCCCGGGCCGCCGCCCGCTTCCTCCTGCTCGACCCGCCGCTGCCGTGGGCGGCCCGCCCCGGCTACGGGCTGATCGCGTCGGGTGGGGTGGCGCTGCTCCCCCACTGGGCGCGCCGGGCGCTGCGCATCCCAGTGGGCGGGCCGACGGCAGCGCTGGCCGGCGGCGCCGGGAAGGTCGGCACGCTCGCGGTGCGGTGGGCGATGGCGGGCGTCGCCCAGGAGCGTCAGCTGGCCGCGGGGTCCTGAGCCCCGGTCACGAGCTCCTCGATGCGGGCCAGGGTGCGCTCCATGTTGTGCCGGGTCGAGCTCGTCATCGTCAGCTTGACGACCGGCTTGCTCGTCCACTTCTCCTGGCTGAGGTCCCAGCTCTCGGTCACGAGCGTGCCGCCCTCGACCGGCTCGAGCTCGTAGCGCCAGATCCGGCCGCCGAGCACCGAGCCGAGCGGGCCGCTGGCGGTGGTCTGCCAGGCGATGCGGCGGTTCTCGTCGAGCTCGATGACCGTGTTGCGGGTGGAGTAGGCCACCCCGAGGTGCATGTCCATGCCGAAGCGGTCGCCGAGGGCGAGGCGCCGGCCGCCGCTGCGGGCGCCCTTGACCGTGCCACCGCCGTCGATCTCGGCGTGCCCCGCGGGGTCGACGAGGAGGTCGAAGATCGGCTCGGGCGGTGCCGGGACCAGTCGCTGCACGGAGAGGACGTCGCTCATGGCGGCGACGCTAACAGCCGGGTCAGCCCCCGACGGCGGCGGCCCGCGCCACCGCGGCGTCGAGGTCGGCCACCAGGTCGCGCACGTCCTCGAGCCCGACCGACACCCGGATGGTGCCGTCGGTGATGCCGACCGCGGCCCGCGCCTCGGGGTCCAGCCGGCGGTGCGTGGTCGTCGCGGGGTGGGTGGTCAGCGACTTGGCGTCGCCGAGGTTGTTGGAGATGTCGACCAGCGTCAGGGCGTTCATCAGGGCGAACGCCGCCGGCTTGCCGCCGTCCACCTCGAAGGTGACCACCGTGCCGCCACCGCCGTCCATCTGGCGCAGGGCGAGGTCGTGCTGGGGGTGGCTCTCGAGGAACGGGTGCACCACCCGCCGGATGCCCCGCCCGGTGTGCTGCCACTCCTCGAGCGTGCGGGCGACGGTGAGGCACGAGTCGGCCATCCGGCGCACCCGCAGGTCGAGCGTCTCCAGGCCCTTGGTCATCACCCAGGCGTTGAACGGCGACAGCGACGGCCCGGTGTGGCGCATCAGGTTCTTCACCGGCCCCCCGATGAACTCCGCCGTGCCGAGCACCGCACCACCGAGCGCCCGGCCCTGGCCGTCGATGTGCTTGGTGGCCGAGTAGACGACGACGTCGGCGCCGAAGTCGAGCGGGTGCGAGAACACCGGCGTGCCGAACACGTTGTCGACGACCACGGTCGCGCCGGCCGCGTGGGCGAGCTCGGAGACCGCCGCGATGTCGACGAGCTCCTGCATCGGGTTGCTCGGCGTCTCGAAGAAGACCGCGGTCGTGGGGACCGACAGGGCGTCGCGCCACTGGTCGAGGTCGGTGCCGTCGACGAAGACCGTCTCGACGCCCCAGCGCGGCAGGATCTCGTCGAGGATCACGAAGCACGACCCGAACAGCGCCCGCGACGACACGACCCGGTCGCCGGCGCCGCACAGCGCGGCCATCGCGGTGAAGACGGCCGCCATGCCGGATGCCGTGGCGAAGCACGCCTCCGCGCCCTCGAGCAGGCGCATCCGCTCCTCGAAGGTGGTCACCGTGGGGTTGCCGTAGCGGCTGTAGATGTAGTGCTCGACCTCGTCCTTGAAGGCCGCCTCCGCCTGCTCGGCCGACTCGTAGACGAAGCCGGAGGTCAGGTAGAGCGCCTCGGCCGTCTCGTCGAAACCGCTGCGCGACAGCCCTCCCCGAACCGCCCGGGTCTGCGCGTGCCAGTGCTGCGGGTCCATGCTCAGCCCTGTCGCCAGGGCAGGCCGGCGGCCTTCCACCCCGCGACGGTGCGGTGGCCGTGGTCGTCGTGCGGGCCCTCGAAGCCCTCGAGCACGTTGAAGGCCGGCCCGAGCCCGGCGGCGGTCAGCGCGTCGGCGGCGGCCTTCGAGCGCACGCCCGACCGGCACAGGAGGTAGACGGGTCGCCCGGGCTCGAGCCCGGCGGCGCGCACCTCGTCGACGAACCGCTCGTTCACCCGGCCGTCGGGGAAGGTCGACCACTCCACGAAGGCCACGTCGTGGTGGGCGCCCTCGAGCACGGGCACGCCGACGTAGGTCCACTCGGCCCGGGTGCGCACGTCGACGAGGAGCGCGTCGTCGGGTCCGGTCGCGGCGGCATACGCCTCGGTGGGGGTCACGTCACCTGCGTAGGTCATGCGACGAGGGTAGGACGGGACCGGAGCGCGTCGCCGGTGCGTCTCAGGTGCGGCGGGGCGTCTCAGGTGCGGTTGGTGAAGGCGACCGAGACCTCGCCGTCGTCCCAGACCTCGACGGCGGTCAGCGAGCCCGGGGCCGCGGCCAGCCGCCAGGCCCGGTCGTGCGGCAGGCCGAGCAGGTGCGCGAGCACGACGAGGATCGGCTTGCGGTGGCAGACGACCACGCTGGTGCCACCCTGCGCCGACGACCCGCTCCCACGCGGGCACGACCCGGGCGACCAGGTCCTCGTGCGACTCGCCGCCCGGCGGGCGGTAGGTGGCGTCGTCGCGCAGCGCCCGCATCGCGTCGCGCTCGCCCTCGATGAGCTCCTGGATCGACCGGCCGTCCCAGTCGCCGAAGGACTGCTCGTCCCACTCGGGGTCGACCACCGGGTCGACGCCGACGGCGGCCGCGACGGCCGCGCCCGTCTCCATCGCCCGCGAGAGCGACGACGTGACGACCCGGGTCGGGTGCCCCTGCACGAGGCTCGCGACGGCCCGGCCGGCGGCCACCGCCTGGGCCCGGCCGGTGGAGTTCAGCCGGGGGTCGGGGCC
Source organism: uncultured Actinomycetota bacterium (assembly GCA_963806295.1). GTDB lineage: Bacteria > Actinomycetota > Actinomycetes > Actinomycetales > Dermatophilaceae > Fodinibacter. Next base: position 138,540 of record CAWDXP010000021.1, read on the forward strand.
GCCGCGGCCGTCGAGCCGGCCCTGCGCGGTGAAGTCGGTGACGCCGTGCCGCACGAGCACCACGCGGGTGGGGGTGCCGCGGCGGTCGAAGCCGGTGCGGCGCGGCTGGTCGTCGGCCGCGGGCTCACCGGGCACCTCGTCGACCTCCGACGGGCCGCCGAAGGTGCGGTCGACCGTGTCGCCGTCCATCGCGACGTTCGACAGCGCGTCGGCGTCCTTGTTCTCGGCCCGCGGGATCCAGCTGAACCGCACCGAGCCCCCGGCCGCGGTGAAGCCCGACACCAGGTCGCGGGCCTGCAGGGCCAGCCGGCGCATGTCCTCGTGCTTGATCTTCCAGCGGCCGGACATCTGCTCGACGACGAGCTTGGAGTCCATCCGCACGTGCACCTCGGCGGCCGGGTCGATGGCGAACGCGGCCTCCAGCCCGGCGATCAGCCCGCGGTACTCGGCGACGTTGTTCGACTGCCTTGCCCAGCGGCTCGGCGCGCTCGGCGAGCAGCGCCGCCGGTGTCGGTGTCGCGCACCAGGGCGCCGTAGCCGGCGACCCCCGGGTTGCCGCGCGACCCGCCGTCGGCCTCGACGGTGAGCCGGCGGCTCACAGGCCGGACTCGGCGGTGCGCACCAGGATGCGGCGGCACTCCTCGCAGCGCAGCACCTCGTCCTCGGGGGCCGAGCGGATGCGCTGGATCTCGACCGGGTTGAGCTCGAGCTGGCACCCACCGCACCGGCGCTGGCGCAGCGCCGCGGCACCGGTGCCACCGTTGGCGAGTGCGGATCTTCTCGTAGAGGGCGACCAGGTCGGCACCGACCTCGTCGACGACGGTCGGGCGGGGGGCGCCGATGTCGGCGGCCTCGCCGTCGAGGCGGGCGAACGCCTCGTCGCGGGCCGCCTCGAGCGCCTCGATGCGGGTGGTCAGCTCGCCGCGGCCCCGCTCGAGCTCGGCGACGTCGCTCTCGGCGGCCTCGGCGCGCTCCATCACCTCGAGCTCGATGTCCTCGAGCTCGCTCTGCCGGCGGGCGAGCGAGGTGAGCTCGTGCGAGATGGCCTGCAGGTCCTTGGCCGAGCCGGTGCCGGCGTCGAGGCGGGCCTGGTCGCGGGCCGCGCGGTCGCGGACCAGCTGCACGTCGGACTCGGCCTTGGCCACCTCGCGCTGCACGTCGCCGAGCTCGGTGCGCGAGCGCACCAGCTGGTCGTCGATCAGCCGGGCCTTGCCGAGCAGGTCGGCGAGCTCGGCGAGCTGGGGCAGGTGGGCGCGCGCGTGGGCGATCTGGTCGAGCCGGGTGTCGATGGCCTGGAGGTCGAGCAGCCGCAGCTGGCGGGCGGACTCGGCGTTCACGGGCTACCTCCGGGGTCGGCACCGACCACGAAGGTCCACGGGTCGGTGCGCACTGTGCTGATGTGGGTCTCCACCCTAGTCGCGCGCTCGCGCGAGCGCTGCGCGCAGCGCCCGCTCGGCCCGGGCGAGCCAGACCTGCTCGCTGGCCCAGTGCCCGGCGTCGACCAGGTAGGGGGTGCCGCCGCGGGCCTCCTCGCGCGCCTCGAGGGCCGGGTGGTGGCGCAGGTCGGCGGTGACGTAGACGTCGGCGCCGCTGGCCCGCACGGCGTCGAAGAGGTCGTCACCGGCGCCGCCGAGCACGGCGACGCGGCGCACCACGGCATCCGCTGGGCCGGCGACGCGGATGCCGCCCGCGGCCCTCGGCAGCCGGGTCGCCAGCCGCTCGACGAAGGCGCGCAGCGCCAGCGGCTCGTCGAGGTCGCCGACCCGGCCCATCGGCTGTCCCTCGGACTCGGTCAGGGCCTGCGTCGCCGCGAGCCCGCAGGCCTCGGCCAGTGCCTCGCACACCCCGTCGGCCGCGACGTCGGCGTTGGTGTGCGCCACGTAGAGGGCGACGTCACCGACCACGAGGTGGGTGACGCTGGCGCCCTTGGCGCTGGTCGTCGCCACGCTGTGCACCCCGCGCAGCAGCAGCGGGTGGTGGGTGAGCAGCAGGTCGGCGCCGAGCGCCCGGGCCTCCTCGATGACGGCGAGGGTGGGGTCGACGGCGAGGTGCACGCGCCGCACCGGCTGCCGCGGGTCGCCGGTGACCAGGCCGACCCGGTCCCACGACTGGGCGGTGCCGGGCGGGTAGAGGCGCTCGACGACCTCGAGCACCTCACCGCAGGGTCAGGTCGTCGACGTCGCTCATGTGGGCCCGGCCGGGATCGAACCGACGACCTTCGCGGTGTAAACGCGGCGCTCTACCAGCTGAGCTACAGGCCCCGAACAGCCGGCGACCCTCGTCGAGGTCGGCCGACCGCGCACATCATGACAGCACTCGACACGCGGTACATCAACACGCTGCCATCAACGCAGGGCGTCGACCTCGGCCGGCAGCCCGCCGAAGTCGCGGCGCTCCCCCGGCCCGTTGACGAGCGTCCAGTGCACGATGCCGTCGCGGCCGATGAGGAACGTGCCGCGGATGGGGGCGCCGCTCGCCTCGTTGAGCACCCCGAAGGCCCGGGTGACCTCGCCGTGCGGCCAGTAGTCGGACAGCAGCGGGAAGAAGTAGCCCTGCGCGTCGGCCCAGGCCCGCAGCGAGAACATCGGGTCGCACGAGATGCACACGACCTGCAGGTCGTCGGAGACGAAGCGCTCGAGGTGGTCGCGGATCTCGTCGAGCTCGCCCGTGCAGATGCCCGAGAAGGCGAAGGGGTAGAACACGACGACGACGTTCTTGGTGGCGGTCAGCTCGGACAGCGAGACCTCGACGCCGTTCTGGTCGCGCAGGGTGAAGTCGGGCGCGACCTGGCCGACGGCGAGCGGTGCCAGGGTGGACGTCATCATGGCGCCATCCTGCCAGCCGTCGGGGGTCACCGGCGGACGCGGGTCTTGGGTGCGACCAGCTTGTGCGCGCGCCACTGCGGGGCGGCGTTGAAGGTGCCGGCGGAGTGCATGCCGGCGGTGACCGCCGCCTCGTCGATGTCGCTGGGGTCGACCTCGTCACCGGCGACCTTGGGGGTCAGCAGCACCACGAAGCCCCCCTCGTCGAGCACCCCCACCATGTCGACGAGCGCGTCGCCGAGGTCGCCGTCGCCTTCTCGCCACCAGAGCAGCACCGCGTCGGCGCCCCCGGTGTAGTCCTCGTCCTCGATCTCGGCCCCGCAGTGGTCCTCGACGGCGAAGCGGAACTCGTCGTCGGTGTCGGTGTCGTAGCCGAACTCCTGGACCACCTGGTCGCGGTTGAACCCGAGGCGCTCGACGACGCCGGAGCCACTGGTGCCCGGGTCGGTCGGCGGTGGGGCGGGGGTGTTCACGGTCTCACGGCCTTTCTGGTTCGGAGGAGCCCGGCGGGTGCCGGGTCCAGTCCACCAACCCCGAAGGGTCGCGTGCAAGAGGAACTGTCGATGGTTCCGACCTGCGGCGGGCCCAGCGGGCCCGTTCGGACACCTCGGCCAGGAACAGCCTCGGCCTCCGCCAGGTCGAGGTGCGCCACCACCGGCGACACCGGTCCGGGTGCCGGCACGACGTGCGCCGTCGCCAGCCCGAGGCGCCCCTCGAGCCAGCCCTGGCTCAGGGTGAGCGACTGGATTCGCGCGTGCGGCACCGCGATCGCGCGGCGGGTGAGCCGGCCGCTGCGCAGCAGGACCGCGGTGGAGACGTCGGACCAGCCCTTGCGCCGCCACGACAGGGGGTCGAGCCAGCGGGCCGCGGCGGTCTGGCCGCGCCAGCCGGGGTCGCCGCCCTCGCCGAGCACGGCGCTCTCCCACACCTGCGCGGGCACCCCGGGGGCCAGCAGGGCGAGCACCTGCAGCGCGTCGGCGAGGGTGCCGACGGGCAGCAGGGTGGTCTCGCGGTGGCCCTCGCCCTCGCCCTGGCCGCCGGAGCCGGCCACGTTGACCCGGATGCGCCACCAGCCCACCGGCCGCCACCACAGCGGCTGCACCAGCTCGAGGGCCTGGATGCGGTGGAACGGGATCGTGGTCGTCCGCAGGTCGGTCAGCCCCTCCTGCACGCGCACCCCGGTGCCGGCGTCGGCGAGGTGGAAGTTGCCGTGGGTCAGCAGCTCCTTGACCCGACCCCACGCGATGCCGATCGCGACGGGCAGCAGGGCGGGGATGCCGGCCAGGGCCAGCGGCCCGACGCTGCGCACGCCCGCGCCGAGCAGCCCGAAGAGCGACGAGCACGCCCAGCGCGATGGTCGACCCGTGCAGGATCGTCGCGACGAACAGCCGCCCGTTGGGCACCTCGAGCACCGGGCGGGGGGCGGCGTGCAGCGTGGGCGAGGCGTGCGACGCGGGGGCGCCCTCGGCATCCGGGCCGGCGGTGGTGACCTCGTCGGTGCGCCCGGCGAGGTCGAGCAGGTGCTCGCGCAGCGCCTCGGCGCGGCCGAGGTCGAGGAAGGACAGGGTGAGCGTGGAGTCGGACCCGCCGGCGGACTGGACGACGACCCGGGCGAGCCCGAGCGCCCGGGCCAGCAGCGGCCGCGACAGCTCGACGGCCTGCACCCGCTCGAGCCGCACCTGGCGTTGCTGGCGGAACAGCACGCCCTGCCGCAGCTCGACCTGGGCGGCCTCGACCCGGAACCGCGAGAAGCGCCAGCTGACCCAGTTGACCAGGGCGATCAGCCCGAGGAAGAGGACCAGCCCGACCAGGGCCAGCAGCGGGTGCGCGACCGCCTGCTCGAGGGCCTCGCTCCCGCCCGGGGCCTCCGGCGGGCCGACGACGACCTCGCCGAACCCGAAGGACGACAGGAAGTTGTCGAACAGCTGGGACGCCGCGTAGCCCAGGACTGCCAGGAGCACGACGCCGCCCCGGAGCAGCGGTGAGAGCGGGTGGAGCCGCTGCCACTCCCCCGAGGGCTCCGGAACCGGCTCCGTCACAGGCCGGCTCGCTGCGCCTCGCCACGGGCCGCGAGACGGCTGCGCAACGCCTCGGCCTCGGCGACGGGCAGCCCGGGCAGGGAGCCGCCGCTCTCGGGTGAGGCGGTGTGGATCTCGCAGGAGGCGATGCCGTAGGCGCGCGCCAGCGGCCCGGACTGGATGTCGACGTACTGGAGCCGCCCGTAGGGCACGCTGACCAGGCTGCGGAACATCCGGCCCTTGCGGATGACGATCTCCTCGTCGAGCTCGACCCACGAGATCGCGCTGACCTGGCGGCCGATCAGCCAGGCGATCCACGCACCGAGGAGCACCAGGGCGAGCGTGCCGAGCAGCACCCAGCGGGTGACGAGCAGCCCGACGACGACCGAGGCGATGACCAGCGGCACCAGCACGATGCCCAGGGTGATGAGGCGCACCCGGGTGAGCATCGGGCGAGACCGGTCGCCACGGCAGGTGTCCCCCGCGCAGGGTGACCGCGTCCGGGCGTGCCGGCGTCACGGAGGTGGGGTCGGCCATGCCCCCAGTGTGCCTCAGCCCAGGAAGTCGGCGACCAGCGCGTTGAACTCGGCAGCGTGTTCGATCTGGGTCCAGTGCCCGCAGCGCCCGAAGACGTGCAGCTGAGAGTCGTCGATGAGCTCGAGCAGCCGGAAGGCGTTGGCGAGCGGGATGATCTTGTCGTCGCGGCCGTGCACCACCAGCGTGCGGTGCGGCAGGTCGGCGATGATGTTCTCCGGGGTGGCGAGCGCGTCGACCCAGCGCTGCCGGGGGGCGGGGAACATCGCCGAGAACGACTCCTGGAACCCCGGTCGCACCGAGGCCGCGTAGCGCAGCTCGGCGAGCTCGTCGGTGGCGTAGGCCGGGTCGAAGGCGAAGATGTCGAGCAGCGAGCGCATGGTCGCGAGCGAGGGCTCGTAGCCCCACACCCGGTCGAGCCCGTCGGTGATGGGGAACGACACGCCGCACGCCCCCATGAGCACCAGGCGCTCGACCCGTTCGGGGGCGTGCGCGGCCATCGAGATCGCCAGGCCGCCGCCGAAGCTGTTGCCGACGATCGAGAAGGTGTCCAGCCCCAGGGCGTCGGCGAAGCCGAGCAGGTGGGCCCGCCAGGACTCCAGCGAGTAGTCGAAGCCCTCGGGCCGGTCGGTGAACCCGAACCCGACGATGTCCGGGGCGATGACGTCGAAGTGCTGGGCCAGGGTCGGCATCGTGAGCCGCCAGTTGGCGAAGGCCGAGACACCGGGGCCCGAGCCGTGCACGAGCAGGACGACCGGGCCGGAGCCGGACCGGTGGTAGTTGGTCGTGATGCCGTCGACGTCGACGGACAGGCCGATCTCGGGGTTGTCGCTCATGTCCGGACCGTATGCCGGGGGCGGGCCCGGCGCCCCCCGCGTTCCGCTCCCCGCAACGCTCGGCCTCGCGCGGGGCGTGTGTTTGGATGACGGCATGGGCCGGGTCACGACGCGGGTGCGCCGCACGCGGCTCGACGTCGACACCGGCGACCGGGTCGACCGCACCGACACGGTGGCGGTCGAGGAGCCGCTCGAGATCCGGGTCGGCGACGAGCCGGTGACCACCACCATGCGCACGCCCGGTGACGACTTCGACCTGGCCATCGGGCACCTGCTCACCGAGGCGATGCTGCACTCGGCCGCCGAGGTCGGCACGCTGATGCACTGCACCGACCTCGACGAGGACGGCTCCCCCACCTTCAACGTCGTCGACGTGACCCTGGCCCCCGGCGCCGTGCTGCACCGCCCGGCGCGGGCCCGCACCGAGACGATCTCCAGCGCGTGCGGCGTCTGCGGGTCGGCGACCATCGACGCCGTGCGCACCAACAGCCGGTATGCCGTCGCCGACGACACCGTGGCCGTCGCACCCCGGGTGCTCGCCGGGCTGCCCGAGGCGCTGCGCGCCCGGCAGGCGGTCTTCGACCGCACCGGCGGGGTGCACGCGGCCGGCCTGGCGACCCCCGACGGCGAGCTCCTCGTGGTCCGCGAGGACGTCGGGCGGCACAACGCCGTCGACAAGGTCGTGGGGGCTGCGGCCCGCGACCGCGAGCTGCCGTTCGCCGCAACGGTGCTCGTGGTCAGTGCCCGGGCGAGCTTCGAGATCGTGCAGAAGGCGAGCGTCGTCGGCATCCCCGTGGTCGTCGCGGTGGGCGCCGCGAGCTCGCTGGCGGTCGAGCTGGCGACGCAGGCCGGCATCACCCTCGTCGCGTTCGCGCGACCTCCGCACCTGTCGGTCTACAGCCGCCCCGACCGCCTGCTCGGGCCCACGTAGCGGACATACCCGTCAGTAGCGTTCGACGCAATTGCGCGAGCGGCGCCGATGGGGTGAAAGATGGGTCGAAACGCGCTCTGTTCCGTGCGCGACCCGTCACCGGTGAAAGGACGAGCGCGTGGCCTCCCGCGAAGACGTCGGCCCCATCCTCAACGGCATCCCCACCCACCTGCCCGACATCGACCCCGCCGAGACCCAGGAGTGGCTCGACAGCCTCGACGCGGTCATCGACGGCCCCGGCCGGATGCGGGCGCGCTACCTGATGCTGCGCATGCTCGAGCGGGCCCGCGCCGAGCAGGTGGGCGTGCCGTCCCTGACGACCACCGACTACGTCAACACGATCAGCCCCGAGCAGGAGCCGTGGTTCCCCGGCGACGAGGAGGCCGAGCGCCGCTTCCGGGCCTACCTGCGCTGGAACGCCGCGATGATCGTGCACCGCGCCCAGCGCCCCGGCATCGGCGTCGGCGGCCACATCTCCACCTACGCCTCGGCGGCCACGCTCTACGAGGTGGGCTTCAACCACTTCTTCCGCGGCAAGGACCACCCCGGCGGCGGCGACCAGGTCTTCTTCCAGGGCCACGCCTCCCCCGGCATGTACGCCCGCGCCTTCCTCGAGGGCCGGCTCTCCGAGGACCGCCTCGACGGCTTCCGCCAGGAGAAGTCGCACATCGTCGACGGCGCCCCGCTGGCCCTGCCGTCCTACCCGCACCCGCGCCTGATGCCCGACTTCTGGGAGTTCCCCACGGTGTCGATGGGCATCGGCCCGATGAACGCGATCTACCAGGCGCAGTTCAACAAGTACCTGCACAACCGCGGCATCAAGGACACCAGCGACCAGCACGTGTGGGCGTTCCTCGGCGACGGCGAGATGGACGAGCCCGAGTCGCGCGGCCTGCTGCAGCTGGCGGCCGGTGAGGAGCTCGACAACCTCACCTTCGTCGTCAACTGCAACCTGCAGCGCCTCGACGGCCCGGTGCGCGGCAACGGCAAGATCATCCAGGAGCTCGAGGCGTTCTTCCGCGGTGCCGGCTGGAACGTCATCAAGGTCGTCTGGGGCCGGGGCTGGGACCCGCTGCTCGCCGCCGACGGCGACGGCGCGCTGACCCACCTGATGAACTCCACCTCCGACGGCGACTACCAGACCTTCCGGGCCAACGACGGCAAGCACGTGCGCGAGAAGTTCTTCGACCGCGACCCGCGCACCCGCAAGATGGTGGCCGACTGGACCGACGAGGACATCTGGTGGAAGCTCAAGCGCGGCGGTCACGACTACCGCAAGGTGTATGCCGCCTACAAGGCCGCCACCGAGCACACCGGCCAGCCGACCGTCATCCTCGCGAAGACGATCAAGGGCTACGGCCTGGGCACCACGTTCGCCGCGCGCAACGCGACGCACCAGATGAAGAAGTTCACGCTCGAGGACCTCAAGACCTTCCGCGACAGCCTCCAGCTGCCGATCAGCGACGCGGTGCTCGAGAAGGACCCCTACAACGCGCCCTACTACAACCCGGGCCCCGACGACGAGGCCATCGCCTACGCCCTCGAGCGCCGGCAGAAGCTGGGCGGCGGTGTGCCGCAACGGCGCACGAAGCACGCCACGGTGCACCTGCCCGACGACTCGTCGTACTCGCAGGTCAAGAAGGGGTCGGGCAAGCAGCAGGTCGCCACGACCATGGCGTTCGTGCGGCTGCTCAAGGACCTGATGCGCGACAAGGAGTTCGGCCAGCGGATCGTGCCGATCATCCCCGACGAGGCACGCACCTTCGGGATGGACAGCTTCTTCTCGACGATCAAGATCTACAACCCGCACGGCCAGAACTACACGCCGGTCGACGCCGACCTGATGCTCGCCTACCGCGAGGCCAAGGACGGCCAGATCCTGCACCTCGGCATCAACGAGGCCGGGTCGATGGCCGCCTTCACGGCGGTCGGGTCCAGCTACGCCACCCACGGCCAGCCGATGATCCCGATCTACGTCTTCTACTCGATGTTCGGGTTCCAGCGCACCGGTGACTCGATCTGGGCCGCCGCCGACCAGATGACGCGTGGCTTCCTCATCGGTGCCACCGCGGGCCGCACCACCCTCACCGGCGAGGGCCTGCAGCACGCCGACGGCCACTCGCCGCTGCTCGCGTCGTCGAACCCTGCTGTCGTGCACTACGACCCGGCGTTCTCCTACGAGATCGCGCACATCATGCAGGACGGCCTGCACCGGATGTACGGCACCGACGACTCGCTCACCGACACCGAGCGCAACGTCATCTACTACCTCACCGTCTACAACGAGCCGATGGTGCAGCCGGCCGAGCCCGAGAACGTCGACCGCGAGGGCATCCTTCGTGGGCTCTACCTCTACGCCGAGGGCTCCACGCAGGGCCTGCCCGACGACGCACCGCGGGTGCAGCTGCTCGCGTCCGGCGTCGGCATGGCCTGGGCCCTCGAGGCCCAGGAGCTGCTGCGCAACGACTGGAACGTCGTCGCCGACGTGTGGTCGGTGACCTCGTGGAACGAGCTGCGCCGTGACGGGCTGCGGTGCGACGAGGCCGCGTTCCTCCACCCCGAGAACGAGGCGCCGGTGCCGTGGGTGACCCGGCAGCTGTCCGGCCGCCCGGGCCCGGTCGTGGCCGTGTCCGACTACATGCGGGCCGTCCAGGACCAGATCCGCCAGTGGGTGCCGGGGCGGTTCTCCTCCCTGGGCGCCGACGGCTTCGGCTTCTCCGACACCCGTCCCGCGGCGCGGCGCTTCTTCCACATCGACGGCCCGTCGATGGCGGTGCGGGCGCTGCAGTCGCTCGCCGAGGGCGGCGAGGTCGACCGCTCGGTGCCGCTGGAGGCCGCGCGCCGCTACCGGCTCTCCGACGTCACCGCCGGCGCCTCGGGCAACGAGGGCGGCGACAGCTGACCTCGCCCCGTCGACAGTAGAGAACACGCCGCCCGGCCTCCGTGCCGGGCGGCGTGTTCTCTACGCTCGACCCCATGATCGTCGCGTTCAGCATCGCCCCGTCCGGCCCCGACGACACCGGGTCGTACGCCGCCGCCGTCGCCGAGGCGGTGCGCATCGTGCGCGCCAGCGGCCTGCCGCACGAGACCAACGCGATGTTCACCAACATCGAGGGCGAGTGGGACGAGGTGATGGCCGTGCTCAAGCAGTGCGTCGACGCCATGACCGCGTCGCACCCCCGGGTCTCGCTCGTGGTCAAGGCCGACATCCGGCCCGGGCCACACCGGGCCAGCTGGCCGCCAAGGTGGCCCGCATCGAGGAGCTCCTCGGCGAGGCCTGACCCGATGGGTCGGGCCCGACGGGTCAGGCGCGCGGCGACACCTGGGCCGCGGCCGCCTCGACCCACCGGGTCGCCTCGGCGAGGCTCGGTGTCGTGCCGAGGGCCCGCCGAGGCTTCGCAGCCACCCGGTAGCGCTCGACGAGGTCGGCCGGGTCGACCGCGGCGAGTGAGGCGACGTCGCGGACGCCGGCGTCGTGCAGCACCGCGGCGTTCGTCCCGTCGATGCCCGGCACCCCGAGCAGCCCGGCGAGCAGCGTGAATCGGCCGAGGGCGTCCCGGTCGACCCCGAGCAGGCTGACGAGCGTGGCGCGGGCCGTCGCCCGGGTCGCGAGGCGGGCGAAGCCGCTCGTCGTCGTGACGTGCGCCGCGCGCAGGGCCGCCAGCTGCGCCTCGTCCAGGCCGTCGATCTCCTCGACCGGACGGTCGACGACCGGTGACGCCACGACCTCCTCGGGGGGCGGCTTCGGTACTGGGACGACGGTCATGCGTCACGGTCGAGAGCGCGGCGGCGTTGACCTCCTCCCCCGGTCGGACGAACTGGAAGCCGATCGTGCCGACCGACGTGACGTCGACGTGGACCTTGGTCTCCAGGACGAACTCGCGGACGGCGAAGTTCGACGTCGTGTTGTCCATCGACCCGAGCCGCTCGGAGATGCCGTCGAGAGCGTGCTGCAGCCCGTCGGCGAGGTCGTCGGAGGAGCGCGGCGGGTCCTGCAGCGCCTCCAGCTTCGCGGTGAGCGCGGCAGACTCGGCCCTGGCAGAGGCGAGCTCGCCGCGCAGGGCGTCGACGATCTTCTCGAGGTTGTCCGTCGAGGCGCCGGCGTCGGCCCCCGGTGAGGGGGGTGAAGACGCCGGTGACGCCGTCGACGGTGAGGATCTGGTCGGGGCCGACGCGGGAGAGTGCCGGCAGCCGGCCGAGGTCGAAGGTGGCGCGCACCCGGGGTGGGCTCATGGTGACGGAGGTCCTTCCTCGGACGTCTGCAGGGGGGCCGGGACGACCCGCTGGGGGGCCAGGGTCAGCCGCACGCGGGTTCCGGCGGCGGAGCGGTAGCCGTAGACGCCGACGGTGACTGGGTTGACGGTGCGGCAGAGCAGGTGCGTGCGGGCCGGGCCCCCCTCGGCGGGCGTAACCCGCACGACCTCGGTGGACAGCTCGAGGTCGATCGAGGCCTCGTCGAAGGCGTACCAGAGCGGCGGCAGCGCGAGGCTGCCCGGCTCGGCCGCGGCGTACTCGGCCGCCCGCTGGCGGGCGTGCTCGTCGAGGAGGTCCTGGGCCTCGACGACGGCGGTGACCGTGCCCGCGAGGAGGGCACCCAGCTCGGTCTGCCGGGTGCCGCTCCCCGCGGTCGGCGAGGGGTCGCGGTGGCCACGGTCAGAAGGTGACGGTCGTGGACTCGGAGACGATGCCCTTGCGGACCGAGACGACGACGTCGACCGGGGTCCGGTCAGCGGCCTCGTCGACGAAGGTCCGCGTGAGCAGCACCGTCAGCTGCCCGCTCGCATCGGTCTGGTCCACGCCGCCCACGTACTCCCAGGCGACGCCGGCCGTGTCGACCGCGAGCGTCTTCGCTGCGATGGGGTCGCCGTCGGCGTTCTCGTAGGTGATGACCACCTCCATCGTCCGCGACGTCGCCGGGGGGCCACCGACGTCGGTGATCGGACCGGCGTCGACGCTGATCGACGGCCCGACGATCGCCTGGCGCGGCTTCGGCACCCCGATGTCGTGGCGGGGCTCGAGGATGGCGTTCATCCGGATCAGCCCGACCGAGCTCTCGGTGCGGAAGTTCGTGTCCACGTGCGCCTGCGACGCGTCGTACTGGAAGTTGTTGTAGCCGCCTCCGAAGATCAGCCCGATGCCGGCCTGACCGTGCGAGTCAGTGCTGTGATGGACGTAGGAGTCCGACGACTGGGTCGTCGCGAACTGCGATGCCGTGAAGCGGCCCTGGAGCCGCACCTGCGACCACTGGTAGAGCACCGGGTCGACGACGTCGATGAGCGGCAGCTTCTGGGTGAAGGTCTGCGCACCTGTGACGGTGCCGTTGTCGTCGTACTCGACCTCCTGCACCGCGATGACGTCGACGAGGGTCGTCGCCAGAGCGGAGGTGGTGTCGGCCGCGGTCCTGTTGAGCTCCTGCTGGGTGCTGGCGACGGCCTGCCCGGTGAGACGGACGAGGTCGCCGAAGGCCATGCCTGCGGTGTTGAGCTGGCCGCTCACGTCGGTGTTCGCCATGGATGACTCATCTCCTTCAGATGGTGAGGGCGTAGGTCTGGCTCATCGCGCCGAGGCGGGCGACGAGGGTGACGCGGGCGCCGGCGGCCCCCGCGTTGGGGACGTTGCGGGTGACGGTGACGAGCACCTGCCCGCTCGGGTTCGTCTGGTTGCCGGTGAACGGGGCCGTGGTGGAGAAGCTGGTGCGCAGCCCCCCGGCCTCGACTCGCAGCGGCACGCCGGGGTTGACGTCGCCACCGGCCTTGCGGACCGTGACGACGATGTCGACCGAGCGGTTGATGCCCGCCCCGGCCACGGCGGTCTCCTTGACCGGGCCCTGCGAGAACACGATCTGCGGGCCGATGGCCACCTGGCTCGGCACGGGGAGCTTCCCGGTCTGCCGTGGGCCGAGGATCGCGTCGATGCGCACCTCGCCGGAGGACCAGCTGGCCTCCTGCTCGTGCGAGCGCGTCCCGTTCTGCTCGTTGTCGTACCCGTACTCGTAGTTGACGCCGAGGAACCCCCAGAAGAGACCCGCGCCGCCGATCCCGCCGCCTGACTGCTTGGCGTTGAAGGACAGGCCGTCGCTCTCGTTGAACGCCCCGCACGAGAGGTCCATCGACAGGGCGACCCGCTTCCACTCGTGGACGGTCGGCATGAAGAAGTTGAGGACCGACAGGTCGGTGCTCACGAGCTCGGTGTCCGCCGCGACCGGCAGGCCGTCGTCGTCGAGGTGCTGGATGACGTCGGTGACGACGGTGATGTTCGTGTCGGCGAGCTCGTTGACGGTGCTGATGACGCCCTGGTCGAGGGCGGCCTGCGAGTCGGCGACGCCGATGCCGATCGACTTGAGGACGTCACCGAAGGTCGGCGCGACCGCCTTGAGCTGGCCGCTGACGTCGGCGGCCGCGACGGCGGCGCCGAAACCGGCCGGTGAGCCGAGGCCGGCGAGGGCCGCGGCGGGTGCCGGGACGACGGGCGCGGCGGTGCGCGGCGCCGGGGTCACGGGGATGGTGGTGGTGGGTTCGCGCTCGGGCTTCCTCGTGCGCGCGGCCGCCTTCGCGGGACGGCGCCTGGTCTCTGCCATGGTCGGTCTCCTTCGGTGGGTGGTGGGTCAGCCCGCAGGCCACGTCCTGACGACGAGGGCGAAGGGCTGGGGCGCCTGGGGGACGTTCTCGCCGCGGACGGTGAGGACCCAGGTGCCGCCGGCCAGCCCGTCGACGTCGACGACCTCCACCGTGTTGACACGGTCGGGGACGCCGGGGCGCTCGGGATGGCCGGGGTCGTGGTTGCCGTGGACCGGCGGCGGCGGGGCGGGCCCTGTGAGGGTGAGGTCGAGGTCGTTGACGAGGCGCTCCCCCGGCTCGTCGTACCAGCAGAGGGCGGCGCGCAGCCGGCCCCCGTCCGGGACCGCGAGGCGGAAGGTTCGGGCCGCGCCGGTGCGCACGGCGCGCGACCGCGTCGCGTTCTCCAGGATGCGCACCTCGCTGCCGTCGCCGGGGCGGGGGAGCGAGCCGTCGACGTCGACCCGTCCGAAGCCGCAGACCCGCGGGTCCTCCGGGCCGCTGCCGTCGCGGGTGCGCACGGGCGCGGCCCCGACGAGGAGGAGTGCCTTGAGCGTCGTCCCGGCCGGTGCGTGACCGCCCCGGTGCCGCCGCCAGCCCTGGCGGACCAGGGTCATCGCGCCCGCGGCAGCGGCTACCGCGGCAGAGGTGCCACCGTCCACGACGTAGTGCGGTGCGGGAGAGGCAAGCCCCCATCCTCGGCCGGTTCCGACGGTAGAGCGCGGGGCAACGAGGTTGGTGCCGGGAGCGCACAGGTCGGGCTTGCGCCGGCCGTCGGTGGTGGGGCCAGCGGCGGAGAGCGGGGCCATCCGGTCGGGCTGCCCGGCGACCGGGTCAGCGAGGTCGCGAGGGTCGGCGAACCGGCGGCCCTCGGACTGCAGCCGGGCCCACGTCGCGGGGAACCCGTTCGGGGCCGAGCCCTCCGTGGCCCCGACGGCCAGGACGTTCTTCGCGGTGGCCGGCGACTCGACCGAGCCGGCGTCGGCACGACGGTCTCCCGTGCGATCGCTCCCGCCGTTCCCGGCCGCGACCAGCAGCACCGAGTCCGGGTGCTCGCGCAGGAACAGGTCGGCCTCGTAGGCGTCGTTGTCGTAGGCCCCGTGGGCGGGCGTCCCCCACGCCGCCACGTGCACGCGGGCCCCCCGCTGGTGGCCCTGGAGGAAGAGCTCACGCAGGTCCGTCGGCCGCCCGGCGAGGGCGTGCCGCGACGCGCCGAGCTCTGGGTGGCCCGGTGCCACAGCGACCCACTGCTCGATGGCCTGGACGACGAGCTCGGCGCCGGGCGCGACCCCACGGTTGCGGCCACCGCTGCCCGATCCGTCCCCGGCGAGGACTCCGGCCACGAAGGTGCCGTGCCCGCTCGCGACGTCGGCCGGCCCGTCATCGGCGCCTGGGTTGGTGACGTAGGGCGTCCACGAGGGCCCGAGCGGCCAGGACAGCAGGGCCCGCACCCGCCCCCGGAGGTCCTCGACCACGGTGACCGGGTTGCCGGTGTCCAGGCCGGTGTCGGCGAGCGCGACGACCTCGCCCCGCCCGTCGAGCTCGCCGCGCCAGGTGCCATCCGCGAGCGACCAGCCGAGGTCCGGTGCGAGGCCTACGGCACTCGGGGTGGGCAGTCGCGGTCGCTCGACGAGCTTGACCCCGATGACGTCGCGCACGGCGGCGGGGTCCCCCGGCCAGTCGATGCGCACCTTGGTGCTGCCCTGCTCGAGCACCTTCGCCCCGAGCACGCCGAGGCGGGCGACGACCAGCGGCCGCTCGCCGCGCGCGAAGCACACGACGTCGAGCCAGGACCGTCCCGGCCCCACGTCCGGGGTCCCGAGGTTGCGATCGCACAGTGCCTCGCCGTAGGGCACGAAGCCCGCGACGAACGGGAGGGCGGCGAGCGCCTCGGCCACCGTGCGCCGCCCGACCGTGAGGCAGGCCCCGGCGGGCGGGCACCAGAACTCGGTCCGCACCCCGATGCCGGCCAGCGCTGCGTGCCAGGACGGCAGGATCGCACCCGTGAACCGGGCGACCACGCGGGGTCCGCCGCCGAGCCGTGCCTCACCCTCGCGGACGACGACGGCGACACCGTTGACGTGCACGAGGTGGGACTGCGTACCTGTGGTCACACCCGCAGGAGCGACGGGGCGGCACCGGTGATACCCCGATTGTGTATATGCAGGGTTCTGTATAGTCTTGCATCGTGTCCAAGGTCCTCACCTCCCTGCCCGTCGGCGAGCGCGTCGGCATCGCCTTCTCCGGGGGTCTCGACACCTCCGTGGCCGTCGCGTGGATGCGCGAGAAGGGGGCGATCCCCTGCACGTACACGGCAGACCTCGGCCAGTACGACGAGCCGGAGATCGACACGGTGCCCGAGCGCGCCGGCCAGTACGGCGCCGAGCTGGCCCGGCTCGTCGACTGCCGCCACGCGCTCGTCGAGGAGGGCCTGTCGGCCATCGCCTGCGGGGCGTTCCACATCCGCACCGGTGGCAAGACCTACTTCAACACCACTCCCCTGGGCCGCGCGGTCACCGGGACCCTGCTGGTGCGCGCCATGCACGCCGACTCCGTCGAGATCTGGGGTGACGGCTCCACCTTCAAGGGCAACGACATCGAGCGGTTCTACCGCTACGGCCTGCTCGCCAACCCCAACCTGCGCATCTACAAGCCGTGGCTGGATGCCGACTTCGTCGCCGAGCTCGGCGGCCGCCACGAGATGAGCGCCTGGCTCACCGAGCGCGACCTGCCCTACCGCGCCAGCCAGGAGAAGGCCTACTCCACCGACGCCAACATCTGGGGCGCGACCCACGAGGCCAAGACGCTCGAGCACCTGAACGAGTCGATGGAGGTCGTCGAGCCGATCATGGGGGTGAAGTTCTGGGACCCGTCGGTCGCGATCGAGACCGAGGACGTCACGATCACGTTCGTGCAGGGCCGGCCGGTGGCCGTCAACGGGCGATCCCTCGACCCGCTCGCGCTCGTCGACGAGGTGAACACGATCGGTGGCCGGCACGGCATCGGCATGTCCGACCAGATCGAGAACCGCATCATCGAGGCCAAGTCGCGCGGCATCTACGAGGCGCCCGGCATGGCCCTGCTGCACATCGCCTACGAGCGCCTGCTCAACGCCGTGCACAACGAGGACACCCTGGCCAACTACTACGCCCAGGGCCGCCAGCTCGGCCGGCTGCTCTACGAGGGTCGGTGGCTCGACCCGCAGAGCCTGATGATGCGCGAGGCCATCCAGCGCTGGATCGCCTCGCTGGTCACCGGCGAGGTCACCCTGCGGCTGCGCCGCGGCGAGGACTACTCGATCATCGACACCCGGGGCGAGAACTTCAGCTACCACCCCGACAAGCTGTCGATGGAGCGGGTCGAGAACGCCGCCTTCGGCCCGCTCGACCGGATCGGCCAGCTGACCATGCGCAACCTCGACATCGCCGACAGCCGCGCCAAGCTGGAGGTCTACGCCGGGCAGCCGGTCGAGCAGGGCCAGCTCCTCGTCGAGAACGGCACCCTGTTCGGCGAGCTGCCCGCCGGCGGCTACGACCAGATCACCGACAACCCGCTCGCCCAGGCGGCCGACGACGACGCCCTCGACCGCGCCGCCATGGAGTCCGGCACCGACTGACCGCAGGTGGGGTGCGGCGGGTTGTGCACGGCATACAAATAGACTCGCCGTATGCCGCACTCCCGCCCGACGCCGTCGGCAGCCACTCGCGCCCGGGTCGCCCGCGCGGCCGGTGACCTCGGCGCTGCCGCGGTGCAGCAGATGGAGACCGACCACGAGTGGTACCGGTCGCTGTCGGCCGAGGACCGCTCGTGGGTGGGGCTGGTCGCGCAGGCGGGCATCACCTCGTTCCTCGACTGGTTCGGCGGCGACCAGGCCCAGCCCGCCGTCACCGCCGACGTCTTCGGCACCGCCCCCCGCGAGCTCACCCGCTCGATCTCGCTGGCGCAGACCCTGGGCCTGATCCGCACGGTCATCAACGTCGTCGAGCGTGAGATCGCCGACCTCGCGGCCCCCGGTGAGGGCGACCTCGCCCGCGAGGCGGTGCTGCGCTACAGCCGCGAGGTGGCCTTCTCGGCCGCCGAGGTCTACGCCCAGGCCGCCGAGGCCCGGGGTGCGTGGGACGCGCGGCTGGAGTCGCTCGTGGTCGACGCCGTGCTGCGCGGCGAGGCCGACGAGTCGATGCAGTCGCGGGCGGCGGCGCTCGGCTGGGGGCGGTCACCCAGGTCGTGGTGGTGGTCGGCTCGACCCCGCCGGGCGCCACGGCACCGGTGCTCACCGACCTGCACCGCGCGGCGCGGCGCAGTGGCGTCGAGTTGCTGGTCGCCATCCACGGCCCGCGGATCATCTGCATCGGCGGCAGCGTCACCGACCCGATGGCCCTTGCGACGGCGCTCGACCCGCACCTGGGCGAGGGGCCGCTCGTGGTGGGGCCGGTCGTCCCGCACCTGTTCGCCGCCGGCCGCAGTGCCCGCGCGGCCATCTCCGGTCACGGCGCGGCACCGGCGTGGCCGGCGGCACCCCGGCCGGTGCACGCCGAGGACCTGCTGGCCGAGCGGGCCCTGCTCGGCGACCTGCCCGCCCGCGGGGCCCTGGCCGCACGCATCGTCCGGCCCCTGGCCGAGAGCCCCGGCGGCACCCTGCTCGAGACCGCGGCGGCCTTCCTCGACGGCGCCCACGGGGTCGAGGGCACCGCGCGGGCGCTCATCGTGCACCCCAACACCGTGCGCTACCGGCTGGCCGGCATCACCAAGACCATCGGCTACGACCTCACCGAGGCCCACGACGCGCAGACCGTGCGCATCGCTCTGGCGTTCCACCGACTGGGACCCGTCTCGCGGTCGACGACGCGGCCCTGACCGGCATCCCCGTCTCGTGCTCGGTTTGGAGGAAACCTACAGATCGGGCCGGAAAGGTTCGTCTCCCTTCGTCACGAGAAGGTCTCGCCCGGCACGACAGGGTGGAACACGTGATCGTCATCGTCTGCCCCGGCCAGGGCTCCCAGACCCCGGGCTTCCTCGCCCCGTGGCTCGAGCTGCCCGGCCTGCGTGACCAGCTGACCGCACTCTCCGACGCCGCCGAGGTCGACCTCGTCACCCACGGCACGACGTCCGACGAGGACACCATCAAGGACACCGCGGTCGCCCAGCCGCTGCTCGTCGGCGCCGGGTTGCTCGCCCTGCGCGCCCTCGGCGGCACCGGCGAGGACGGGTATGCCGGGTCGCCGGCCGGCACCGGCGCGCTCGCCGGGCACTCGGTCGGCGAGATCACGGCCGCCGCCGCGGCCGGGGTGCTCACCGAGACCGACGCCATGCGCTTCGTCGCCCAGCGCGGCCGGGCGATGGCGAAGGCCAGTGCGGCCACCCCCACGGGCATGAGCGCCGTGCTCGGCGGTGACCCCGACGAGGTGCTGGCCACCATCGAGCGGCACGACCTCACCCCCGCCAACGTCAACGGCGCCGGGCAGGTCGTCGCCGCCGGCTCCCTCGAGGCCCTCGCGGCCTTCGCCGCCGACCCGCCGGCGCGGGCGCGCGTCATCCCCCTCAAGGTGGCCGGAGCGTTCCACACCCACTTCATGCAGCCAGCCGTCGGCGAGCTGCAGGCCGACTGGGCCGACCACGACGTCTCCGACCCCGGTGTCACCCTGGTCTCCAACCGCGACGGCGCGGTGGTCACCGACGGCCGCGAGGTGCTCGACCGCCTCGTGGCCCAGGTGTCCAACCCGGTGCGCTGGGACCTGTGCATGGAGCGGTTCACCGAGCTCGGCGTCACCGCCATCATCGAGCTGCCGCCGGCCGGCACCCTCGTCGGGCTCGCCAAGCGGGCGCTCAAGGGCGTCGAGCTGCTCGCCCTGAAGACCCCCGACGACCTCGAGGCCGCCCGCACCCTCATCAAGGAGCACTCGGCATGACCGTGACCCCCAAGGGCTTCGCCTCGGCGCTGCAGGTGACCGCCCCGACCCTGCACGCCCGGATCAGCGGCATCGGCGGCTACCGCCCACGCCGGATCGTGCACAACAACGAGATCGTTGACCGCATCGACTCCTCCGACGAGTGGATCCGTGAGCGCTCCGGCATCATCGAGCGGCGCTGGGCCGGCGACGGCGAGTCGGTCATCGACATGTCGCTGTTCGCCGCACGACCCGCCCTGGAGATGGCCGGCATCGAGGGCACCGACCTCGACGCCATCCTGCTCGCCACGGTCAGCTGGCCCTACCAGACCCCCGCGGCAGCACCGCTGGTCGCGAAGGAGCTCGGCACCACCGCCATGGCCCTGGACATCTCCTCCGCCTGCTCCGGCTACTGCCACGGCATCGCGCTGGCCAACGACCTGGTGCGCGGCGGCACCGCGAAGAACGTCCTCGTCATCGGCGTCGAGCGGCTGTCCGACTTCACCAGCCGCGACGACCGAGGCACCGCGTTCATCTTCGGCGACGGCGCCGGGGCGGCCGTGGTCACCCGGTCCGAGACGCCCGGCATCGGCCCCACCATCTGGGGCTCCGACGGCGACAAGTGGGACGCCATCTCGCAGACCGAGAGCTGGATCGACGTCCACCAGCAGAACCTCGGCTGGCCGCACATCGGCATGCAGGGCCAGACCGTCTTCCGCTGGGCCGTGTGGGGCATGGCTCCGGTCGCGCAGCAGGCACTCGACGCCGCCGGCATCACGGTCGACCAGCTCGACGCGTTCATCCCGCACCAGGCCAACGTGCGCATCGTCGACGCCATGGCCAAGCAGCTGAAGCTGCCCCCGGACGTCGCAGTCGCCCGCGACATCGCCTACACGGGCAACACGTCCGCGGCCTCCGTGCCGCTGGCGATGGAGCGCATGGTGCGCAAGGGCCAGGTGCCCCGCGGCGGCCTGGCCCTGCAGATCGGCTTCGGCGCCGGGCTCACCTACGCCGCGCAGGTCGTCGTCATCCCCTGACGCACAGCTCCCGTGGGCCCACGGGTCACCCGGGCCACCCGCAAGAGCACCCCCCGAGAAGAGATCGAAGGAGCATCGCAATGGCACAGAGTGAGCAGGAGATCCTCGCCGGACTGGCCGAGATCGTGAACGAGGAGACCGGGCTCGACCCGGCCGAGGTCCAGTCGGACAAGTCGTTCACCGACGACCTCGACATCGACTCGCTGTCGATGATGACGATCGTCGTCAACGCCGAGGAGAAGTTCGGCGTGCGCATCCCCGACGACGAGGTCAAGAACCTCACCACCGTCGGCGACGCCGTCGGCTTCATCGCCAAGAACCAGGCCTGACCCCAGGTCGTCCGCCCCTCCCCCTCGCCACGAGGGCGGAGGGGGCGGACACTGGACCCCACGTCATCCCACGTCCCTTCCCACAAGGAGCTGCAGGACCCATGAGCGAGCGACGCGTCGTCGTGACCGGACTCGGAGCGACCACCCCCCTCGGCGGCACCATCGCCGAGACCTGGGACGGCATCCTGGCGGGACGGTCAGGGGCCAAGCCCCTCCCGGAGGAGTGGCTCGAGCGGTACGAGCTGCCCGTGCACTTCGCGTGCACGATCGCGCAGAAGCCCGAGGAGGTGCTCACCAAGGTCGAGGTCCGCCGGATGGACCCCAGCGCCCAGTACGCCGTCATCGCGGCGCGTGCGGCGATGGAGGATGCCGGCTCGCCCGAGATCGACCCGCTGCGCCTCGGCGTCGCGATCGGCACCGGCATCGGCGGCGTCTGGACCCTGCTCGACCAGTGGGACATCCTCAAGGAGAAGGGCGTGCGGCGCGTCTTCCCGCTCGCCGTGCCGATGCTGATGCCGAACACCTCGGCCGGCAACGTCTCGCTGCAGCTCGGCGCCCGGGCCGGCGCACACACCACGGTGTCGGCCTGCGCGTCCGGCGCCGAGTCGATGGGCACCGGCTACGACATGATCCGCACCGGCCGCGCCGACATGGTGGTCGCTGGCGGCACCGAGGCGGCCATCCACCCGCTGCCGTTCGCCGGGTTCGCCCAGATGCAGGCCCTGTCGACCCGCAACGACGACATCGCCGCGGCGTCGCGCCCCTACGACACCGGCCGTGACGGCTTCGTCATGGGCGAGGGTGCCGCCGTGATGGTGCTCGAGGAGTACGAGCACGCGGTGGCCCGCGGCGCCCGCATCTACGCCGAGTTCGCCTCGATCGGGATGTCGGCCGACGCCCACCACATCACCGCCCCCGAGCCCGAGGGCGCCGGCGCGTCGCGGGCGATGCAGGAGGCGGTCGAGCGGGCCGGCCTCAGCGTCAAGGACATCGTCCACATCAACGCGCACGCCACCTCGACCCCGGTCGGCGACGTCGCCGAGGCCAACGCCGTCCGCCGCGCCTTCGGTGCCGCCGCCGACGACATGTGCGTCAGCGCCACGAAGTCGATGACCGGTCACCTGCTCGGTGCGGCCGGCGCGCTCGAGGGCCTGCTGACCGTGCTGTCGGTGCACCACCGGGTCGCCCCGGCGGCCATCAACATCGACGACTTCGACCCGAAGATCGACCTCGACGTCGTGCGCGGCGAGCACCGCACGCTGCCCGACGGCGACATCGCCGCGCTCAACAACTCCTTCGGGTTCGGCGGCCACAACGTCGCGCTCGTCGTGAAGAGCGTCTGACGCCGGCTCGGCCCCCGCACGCTGCGCGCGACCCGCGCGACACGACGACGCCCCCGCTTCCTCCCGGGGGCGCCGTCGTGGGTGTGCGGGGTGCGTGGCGGCGCGGTCAGCCGACCTTGTGCAGCCAGCGCACCGGCGCACCGTCACCGGCGTACCGGAACGGCTCGAGCTCGTCGTCCCAGTCGGTGCCGAGCAGCTCCTCGATCATCTCGTGCATCGCCTCGGGGCTGCCCTGGGCGAGCATGACGACCTCGCGCAGGCGGTCCTCGTTGATGACGGCGTCGCCGCTCGCGGAGGTCCAGGTGTGGTGGATGCCCAGGCGCGGGGTGTGCGACCAGCGCGAGCCGTCGCAGCCGGGGCTGGGCTCCTCGGTCACCTCGTAGCGCAGGTGGTCCCAGCCGCGCAGGGCCGAGGCGATCCGGGCGCCGGTGCCGGCCTCGCCGGCCCAGCTCAGCTCGGTGCGCACCAGGCCCGGGGCCGGCGGGCTGGTCGGTCCAGTCGACGGCCACCCGGGTGCCGAGCACCCCTTCGATGGCCCAGACGATGTGCGGGCACAGCGCTTTCGGGGTCGAGTGGACGTAGACCACTCCCCGCGTGTTGGTACGCGGCATCGCGACAGACATCCTGGCCTCCTTCGCGTGCGAGGGACGTCTTCCCCAACGCCGGTGCGCGCGATGTCTGGCCTGCGGTCTGCCGGTGGCCGGGTTCAACCCCGGTCCGGATGCCGTGCAGCGGTGCTCTGTGGGCACGTGCGAGTGCCGTTGTGGGTCACATCATGCCCCAAGCGCCCCAGCGGCACCAGCAAACCCAGGAATCCCGTCCGCCCCGTGGGCTCCGACCGGTCGTGGGGCCCCGGATGCTCTGGGAGCAGCCACAGCGTGGCCCGGCCCACCGGGCCGGTCGCCGTCCGGCACCCCGGTAGGCTCGCGGCGCCCGCGGCAGGTCGGCCGTGGGCGCGGGGCGTTAGCTCAGTCGGTCAGAGCAGCGGACTCATAATCCGTCGGTCGTCGGTTCAAGCCCGACACGCCCCACCAGATGTTTCCGCAGGTCAGCGCGCCACGACGGCCGCTGCCAGCATCATGATGCGACCTCCCCAGCCGATGTGGCGCGTTTGTGGCACAAGATCGTCCAACGCGTCCGCCACGCCGTCGAGGTCGTCGCCGAACAGCCCGGCGTAGATGTCCAGCGTCATCGCGGCGGAGGCGTGACCCAGCATCCGCTGGACGGCCTTGACGTTCGCCCCGCGGCGATGGCCAAGGACGCCGCCGTGTGCCGCAGGTCGTGCGGCGTCACCCCCACGAGGCCGACCGCCGCGCAGGCAGGATCGAAGACGCGGTGACGCCAGTTGCCCAGGCGCAACGGTCCCCCACCGGGAGCCGAGAACACGACGTCGTCACCGGTCTTGCCCTCGCAGGCCACCCGGAGCAGCTCGACCAGCGACCTGGGCACCGGGACCGACCGGGTCTCGTGCGTCTTCGGCGTCGACCACTCCGACCGGCCGCCGACCTCCGTCACGCTCTCAACCACCGAGAGCCGCCGCCGCTCGAAGTCCACCCGCTTGACCTTGAGCGCCGCCAGCTCGCCGAACCGCAGACCCGTGAACGACAGCACGAGCACCGTCAAGCCCGAGGGACCGGCCGCTGCCGCCAGCTTCGCCACCTCGTCGGCGGTGAGGAACCTCGGCTCGCTGCGCACCTGACGCGGCAGCCGCACCCCTGCGGCCGGATTGCGACCGATCCGCCCGTCCTGCACCGCCGCGTCGAGAATGAGCGACAGCACCCGGTGGACCTGCCGCACCGTGCCGGGACGCAGACCAGAGTCCGACAGCTCGGCCAGCCACGTCGCAACGTCCGAATGAGCCACCGACCCCAACGGCCAGGTTCCCCACGTCGGCACGATGTGCTTCCTCACGATCCCGCGATAGCGCTCCCGCGTCGACGGCTTGAGGTGGCCCAAGCCGGCAGCCCAGCTCTCGGCGAACGTCCCCACGCGGAGCTTCGCCCCCGCCGGGTCGATGTACTGGCCGCGGTGCATCTCGGCCTGCATCTGGTCCAGCCAGCGCTGGGCGTCGATCTTGCGGCGGAAGGACTTCTTGTGCTGCCGCCCCGCCGGATCGCGCCACCGAGCCAACCACTTGCCGTCCCGCGGGTCACGCCCAACGCTCGCCACGTCAGCCGTCCTGCGCCGCCACCCAGGCCCGCACCCGGTCAGGGTCGAACCGCAGGTGCTTCCCGAGCCTCATGCCAGGCGGGCCCTCGCCCTTGTGCCGCCACTGGTACAGCGTCGCTACCGGCACCCCGAGGAACGCCGACAGGTCGTCGACGGTCCACAACCGATCACATGTCGGTGGTGCCACGTCATCGCGCACC
Source organism: uncultured Actinomycetota bacterium (assembly GCA_963806295.1). GTDB lineage: Bacteria > Actinomycetota > Actinomycetes > Actinomycetales > Dermatophilaceae > Fodinibacter. Next base: position 163,198 of record CAWDXP010000021.1, read on the forward strand.
ACCCGTCCTACTGCTCTCATCGCTCCAGCTCCCGTCAGCCCGACTGGTCCATTTCGGTCGTCGTCATGGCTCTCACCCCTTGCCAGTGTCGGACGATTCGGTGTTGTGGGTTGTGCGTCGTGCACAGGCTCGGCGGCGGGCGTACTCGCGGGCCCGGGCGGCCGCTGCGGTGGCCAAAGCGGTCTCGCCGGCGTTGGCCCAGCCGCTGCCGGCGTAGGCCCAGGACCCGATGACCAGGGTCGCCTCGTCGGTGTCGTCGGCGAGCAGCTCGGCCTCGAGCTCGCGCAGGTCGACTGTGGTACCGGCGCGGGCGGCCGCGGCGATCCGGATCTGGGCTCGTTGCCTGGCCCGCCGCAGTCGCCCGAGGGTGACGGAGTAGCGGCGGGACTTCGTCGAGAAGTGACCCCGGAAGCCCAAGGTGTGCGCCCACCGGCCAAGCAGCCGGTACGGGCTCGCCGGGTCCTGTGCGGCGTGGGCCTGGGCGGCGAGGCGCCGAGCGGTGGCGTGCAGCCGCCGCAGGTGTGGGTTGTCCCGGGCCTCGGTGTCGGTCGCCGACTTCGTCGCGTACTTGGCCAGGTAGCCGGCGACCTGCTCGGCGCTGAGCGGGGCATCGGGGTCGTCGGTGCGCCGATTGGCTCGCACGACGCGGGTGTCGACCTGCGCGCCGAACGCCAGCACCCGGGTCGGGCCATCCGGGGCGACCGGCTCGGCGATAAGGGTGACCTCGGCGGCGACCTGCTCGACGAGCAGGGCGAGCACACTGGCGGTGACCTCGCTCGGTGCTGGGGCGAACCTATCGGCGTCCGGTGGGCCGTCGAGGCGGATCAGGGCGTGGAAGTGCACCGCACCACGCACCTGGTATTCGGCGACCTTGGCGTACTGCAAGCTGGCGACATCGCCCAGGCGGTCCAGGTCGGCCCCGAGCAGCTGCGCCAGCCGGCGTCTGAGGGCGATGGTGAAGCGGCGCCACAGCTCGGGCGCCCACCACTGCCAGAGCACGTGCGACTCGTAGTCGTAGCAGTCCGGACACAGCGGCTGACCGAGCTCCGGGTCGTCGGGATCGTGCACCTTGAGGCAGGCTCTGGGACGCCCGTGCCGGCACCGTGCGGCTGAACCTCCGCGAGGCCGGCAGCGGCGGTGAGCACGGCGGCCGTGGACCGCACCGAAGGAGGGCGCGGTCAACGTCGCGAACACCAAGGGGTTGTCGACGACCGCCTCCGGCACGCCCTTCCCCCCGGCCACCCCGGCCCGGATCAGGTGGAAGGTGTCAGCGGCGTACAGCCGAGAGCACGACGGGCACCGGTCGGCTCGACGGTTGCCGCACCGCACGAACGTGACGCCGCTGGGCTCGCCGGCCGAGGCGTAGGCATGGATCACCTCACCGCTGGTGCGATCGACGGTGAGCGAGCTCCCTACCAGCCGGACCGGGCTGCTGCAGAACCCGACCCGGGCCGCGGTCGACGCCCAGTCGCCCAGGCCGGCGGACCGCAGCCGTTCCAACACCTGGGCGTGGGTGCCGGCGTCGGTGCCCGGCAGGCCGGCCCAGTCAGGACTCAGGGCACCAGCGTCGACGACGGCGTCCCAGACCTCGCTGCCCTTCGCGCGCGTCATCTCGGCCACCCCCTTCCCGGAAGGGTGTGCCGAATGACTAGTGCGACCCGTCACCCGGCACACCCGGTCCTGGGCGGCCAATCACCGATGCGTCTCGAGCCCCTGGGGTCGCTCAGGAGACGGAAGCGGGCTCAACGCGGGGGTGAAGTTCGACGTCCGGCGTCTAAAACGTGGTCCGGCTGCTGGCCGGGGTGGGGAGCCGACTCCCAGGTGCCTTGATCGTGTCGCGCGTGGTGCGCTGTGTCCGCTCCCACCAAGGTGACAGCGCGGCATCCGTTCGTTCCACCAGAAGCCCGAATGCGTCCGAGTGCTTGTGGAAAAGAAGACCCTTGGATCATCTTCGACGCCGCGGTACACGCCGGCCCACCACGAGAGCGATTCGCCCTATCCGCGGCATGTTCGTACGTATTGCTCGCGGCCACACGTTTGCACGGTAAGCCCGGCCAGACAGTGGGGATCGAAGGCACAATCGTCGAGTGTCCAACGGCGTAACTGCAGACATCCAGGAAATCTTCTACCGCTGGTGGAACGGAGCGGCAGAGCCAGCACCGAGCGAAACCGACTTCGCTGCAACCGTGCAACTGCTCATCGGCGTCGTCGGTGCGGACCCGGCCGACCCGTTCGACCTCATCGTGTGCTCACCATCGAGATTGGCTAAGTACTACCGAGGTGAAGCGTGGGACGGGTACGAGGTGCTGCCCGGCGGCACCGTGCTTCCCATCACCGGCGTCTGGCGGATGAAGTCATGGTCACGCGTTGACTTTGAGGCTGCCTTGCAACGCGTGCCGACCAAGCGATGTGGCTCCGGACCTATTAGGAGGGGCCTTTGCGGCGCGGGCGGTCCGGCTGGCGGCTGCGACCGCCAGAGTGATGAGCAGGAGGGGCACAACAACCGTCCACATAGTCGGCGGGAGGCCTGCGAGACACCCCAAGCCGGTTAAGACGCCTCCGGCGATCGGCCTTTGTGGCAGCAGATACGTGCCAACCAGGATTAGGGCACCTCCACCGACCAGCGTTCCAAACCAGAAGACGTGGCCACCATCACCACCACGCGGAATGTCTCGGCGATACCCGCAGCTGAGCAAGATGCCGAGGAGGAGGCCAAGCCACCACGTCCAGCCTCGAGGGCGCACACCAGACCCATCAGGGTTCAGGTCGCATCGCCAGTGGCGCTCACCGGATCAGTGTCACGCCCTTGCCTCAGTAGAGAACCCCTCGTGCGGTGCCCGCCGTGGGCGAGAGCTGCGCGTCACAGCGTCTCAGCCGATGCTCTGTTGCACGCGCTCGGCTGGAGGCGCCGCCTGCACGTTCTGGACCTGCTGGACCTGCTCGACCGGATGATTACTGGTAGGGGTCGGTGATCGTTCGTAGGTCGGTGAGGGCTTCGCGGAGCTGCTGCATGCGCTTTGGGCCGAGGTGTGCGCGCCACTCCTGTTCGATGCGGTCCTCCTCTGCGCGGGCGTGCGGGATCGCCTCCTTCGCGCGGGAGGTCATCCGCACCAGGCGCGCGCGGCCGTCGGTGGGGTCGGGGACGCGTTCGACGTAGCCGGCGCGCTCGAGCTTGTCGACCAGAGCTGTCGCCGTCTGCTTGGCGATCTGGGCCCGCGCGGCCAGCACACTGAGTCGGGTGCCTTCGGGGTCGACGCCCATCATGAGCCGGGCCTGCGCGATGGTCACGTCGTCGAAACCACGTTGCTGGAGCGCCTCGAAGATGCGGTTGGCGGCCGATCGCGAGGCGATGAACATGAGCAGGCTGGCCGGCAGTTCGCGCTCCATCCGATCCCTTCACAAAGTCCTACGATCGAACTACAGTAGTCCGTCAGTGGGACCATTCTAGCGTGGGAGGCGGACGGTGGACGCGACACATCAGGACGGGTGGTCGACTTCTGGTTCGACCCGGTGTGCCCCTACTCGTGGACCGCCTCGCGCTGGCTGCACGAGGTGGGTGCAGCGACGCCATCTGAGGGTGCGCCACCACGTCATGAGCCTGTACCTGCTCAACCAGGACCGCACGGACGTCGCGGCGGACTATCGCCGCACCGTCGAGGGCAGCCGCGGGCCGGCAAAGGTGGCAACGGGCGTGGCGGTCAGGTTCGGACAGGAGATGCTCGCGGACTTCTACACCGCTTTCGGGGAGCGGGTGTTCGACGTCTGGCGTCGACCCACCGCCGCGGAGTACCACGACGTGATCCGCGCGGTGCTCGCCCAGCTGAGGCTGCCAGCTGGTCTGGAGGACGCCATGGAGTCGGACGACTACGACGCACCCATGCGCCTGAGCCACGACGCCGGGGTGGCCCTGGTCGGTGGGGAGGTCGGGACGCCGATCACCTCCATCGACGGGGTGGCCTTCTTCGGCCCGGTCCTGAACGAGATCCCGCGTGGAGAGCAAGCGGTCGAGGTGTTCGAGGGTGCACGACTGCTCGCCGGCTTCCCACAGTTCTACGAACTCAAGCGAACCCGCACGCAGCCTCCGGTCTTCACCTGAAGGAGGAACATGACGACATTTGACGACCATCGACACGGACGCCCTGTGGGCCGGTATCGACGACCAACGAGCCAGGACCGCCACGCTGCTCGAAGGCCTCACCCCCGAACAGTGGGACCATCCCTCGCTGTGCGACGGCTGGACCGTGCGACACGTCGCCGCGCACCTCACCGGGCAGCAACAACGGGTACGTGACGCGTTGGGCTTCGTCAGCCGCCATCCCCGGATCCTGCGCAGCATGCCGCTGAACACCTTCATCCACGACGCCAGGGTCCTGCAGGCGGAGGCGCTGTCCACTGAGCAGATCGTCGCGCGGATCAGGAACGGCATGGGCTCACGTCGACACAACCCAGGGCTCACCCCGCTGGAGACACTGACCGACATCCTCGTCCACAGCCAAGACATCGCCATCCCCCTCGGCGTCGACCTGCCCATGCGGCCCTCACTCAGCGCCCTCGCCGCGACCCGACGGTGGGACACCCGAAACACCTGGCTCGCCACCGTCAACCGCCAGCTCCCCCTGAACAGCTACCAGCTCACGGCCACCGACACCGACTGGAGCCGCGGCCAAGGTCCCGACGTCATAGGCGAGATCGGCGCCATCCTGCTCCTGATCACCGGCCGGACCGCAGCGCTGCAACAGCTCACCGGCGAAGGGGCGGAGGCCCTGCGTCAGGCCGAGAGCCGGTCCGCCTAGACGGACGGCACCGGCTCACGCTCTGTAGCCACGTTCGCTGGGTTGAGGATCGCCCCCTGTGGCGGGTGCGCGCTCATCGGCATGACAGTGAAGATGCAGCTGGTCGGGCGGGGTGCCGTGAGAACTTTCCTTACTGGTTCAAGGCGCGCCTCCGGCGCGCAGGCGCGGGGCCCCGCGCTGCGGGCGCTTCGCGCCCTCCGCGCACCCCACTCCCCCAAGAGTCGGTCCGACGACCCACGGGCAGCAGCTATGCGGCCGGCGAGCCGTCGGGGCCGATGGCCGACGACGCCGCCCACCGATCCTGACCCGGCTCACAGGCAGTTGCCTGGTCGACCAGGAGTCCGTACTGACCTCACCAATAGCCGCCGACCCTGCGCTCCACTCTCCGCCCGCCTCCGGGCCGCATCAAGGGCGCTGCGCGTCGCTCCGCGATGACCTTCGGCCACCCTTGACCCGACCACTCCGGCCGGCTCCCATGCTCCGCTACGGATCGGTGGCTCTCCCTGCCCGCACCTCCGTTGTGGCGCGTTTGTGGCACACCTGATCAGAACGTGGCCCAGCCGACGCGAAGCCAATCGCAAGCAACCACGCACGAACTGGGCGATGACCGACCCCGTCAAGAGGCCCCGTTCGCCCTCATAATCCGTCGGTCGTCGGTTCAAGCCCGACACGCCCCACCCACCCGGACCCGTCGTTCAGAGCCCTTCGTCCTCGTACGACCGCGGGTCCTCGACCGGCTCGATGTGGCAGAGCACGTCGATGTCGGGGAACTCCGCCATCAGCGCGTCGGTGATGTCCTCGACCAGGTCGTGGCCGCGCTGCACCGTCCAGCTCGCCCGGCACGAGCAGGTCGAACTGCATGAACCGCCGGTTGCCGGCCTCCCGGGTGAGCAGGCGGTGCCAGGTGACCTCGGCGGAGGTGAACCGGCCCAGCACCGTGCGGATGATCTCGTTGTCCTCCTTGGGCAGGCTGACGTCCATCAGCCCGGCCGAGGCGCTGCGGATCAGCCGCCACCCGGTGACCAGGATGTTCACCCCCACCGCGAAGGCCACCACCGGGTCGAGACGCTCCCAGCCGGTCAGCGCACACCAGCAGCACCCCGACGACGACGCCCACCGAGGTCCACACGTCCGTCAGCAGGTGCTTGCCGTCGGCGGTGAGCGTGATCGACCGGTACCGCGCACCGGCCCGCAGGAGGACCAGGGCCACCAGCCCGTTGACGACCGAGGCCACGACCGAGACCGCCAGACCGACGCCGACGTTCTCGAGGGGCTGGGGGTTCGAGGAACCGCTGGATCGCGCTGAACAGGATCACCGCGGCGGCGACGAAGATCATCATCCCCTCGGTCGCGGCCGAGAAGTACTCCGCCTTGCTGTGCCCGAAGTGGTGGTTCTTGTCGGCCGGCCGGATCGCCACCGTCAGCGCCACCAGGGCCACGACCGCCGCGACCAGGTTGACCACCGACTCGGCCGCGTCGGACAGCAGCCCCACCGACCCGGTGATCTGCCACGCCACCGTCTTCAGCGCGATCGTGACCAGGGCCGCGGCGATGGACAGCCACGCGAACCGGCTCAGGTCGACGGGTTGGGCACGCGCTCGTGCCGCCGGGATGGTCACGGGGCCATTCTCCCGTGGGTCACCGAGCCCGGGTGACCTCACCCGAGGTGACGGTGGTCATGCCGTGGATGCCGTCCGCCGTCCGCGCGGCCCGCCGACCTCGCCTGCAGTGGGTGATCCCGCCGACAGCCGCGCACCGGCGAGCCACCCGGGTGAAAGGCTGGGGGTGACCACCGAAAGGGGTGATCCGATGACTGGACGACGTGCCATGGGCGCCGTCGACGCCGTCTGGCTGTCGATGGACAGTCCCGACAACCTCATGGTCATCGAGGGGATCATGACCCTCGAGGGCCCGGTCGACTGGCAGCGCCTCACCGACGTGCTGCAGCACCGGCTCGTCGACCGTTACCCCGTGTTCCACCAGGTCGTCGTCGAGGCCTCGAACCCGATGGGCATGCCGCACTGGGAGGACGACCCGGACTTCTCGATCGAGCACCACCTGCACCACGCGACGCTTCCCGAGCCGGGCGACGAGGCCGCGCTCCAGGAGTTCGTCGAGCGCAAGATGCAGGAGCCCATCGACCGCAGCCGTCCGCTGTGGCACTTCTACGTCATCGACGGCTACCACGGCGGTTCGGTCGTCGTCTCCCGCTTCCACCACGCCCTCGCCGACGGCATCGCCCTGGCCGAGGTGCTGCTCTCGCTCACGGACGCCGACGCCGGACGACGACCTGCTCCCCGCCGAGCGGTACCACGACACCGCCGTCGCCGAGCCCGAGGTGCCGCCCACCAGCCTGCTCGAGGTCGCCGGCCGGTTCGCACGCCCGCTCACCGAGACCGGTGTCGGCCGGCCTGCGCGGCGCGCTGCACATGTTCGGCGAGATCCCTGCGGTGCTGCACCCGTCCTACGCCGTCGAGGCGCTCACCACCGCGTGGCAGGCGGGCCAGGTGGCCGACAAGCTGCTGCTCGGCCACAACCCCGAGTCACCGTTCAGCGCACCGCCCGGCCTGGCCAAACGCGCGGTCTGGTCACAGCCGCGACCGCTGGTCGAGATCAAGCTGGTCGGCCGCGTCGCCGGCGCCACGGTGAACGACGTGCTCGTGGGAGCGGTCTCCGCCGCCATCAGCCACTACCTCGCCGACCGCGGGTACGACCCGGCTGACCTCTCGACGATGGTGCCCGTCAACGTCGCGGGGCCTGGGCCAGCCGCTCCCCCGCGAGCTCGGCAACAAGTTCGCCCTGGTGATGCTGCCCCTGCCGACCTCGCGGTTGGCCCCGCTGCAGCGCCTCGCCGAGACCAAGCGCCGGATGGACTCGATCAAGCACTCCCCCGAGGCCGTGCTCACCTTCGGCCTGCTCACGGCGATCGGCCGCGCCAACACCGCCGTGGCCAAGCAGCTCATCGACTTCTTCGCGGCCAAGGCGATCGGGGTCACCACCAACGTCGCCGGCCCGATGGCCGGCCGCTACCTCGCCGGGACCCGCCTCACCGGCATCCTCGGCTGGGTGCCCGGGTCCGGCGCGCAGACCCTGGGCGTGTGCATCATCAGCTACGACGGCGTCGTCCGGGTCGGGTTCAAGGCCGATGCCGGCGCGGTTCCCGACGCCGACAAGCTCGTGCACGCCTTCGACGACGAGATGGACACCCTCGTCCGGCTCGCCGCCGCCGTCTGACCGGGAGGTCGCCATGCCCACCGACACCGCCAGCTCCACCGTCGTCGTCGACGCCCCGCTCGCGCAGCGTGCTCGAGCACCTGCGCGCCGTGGAGGGCACCCCCGAGTGGGTGCCCGACATCAAGGAGGTCGAGGTGGTGACCCGCAACGACGACGGCACCCCGCTGACCGCACACGTGGCGGCGTCCACGGCCGTGGGCACCGATCGCTACACGCTGGGCTACGAGCACAGCGCCACGGGCATGTCGTGGCACCTCATCGAGGGTCGGCTGCAGACCGGCCAGGATGCCGAGTACGTGCTGCGCCCGCTCGACGGCGACCGCACCGAGGTCACCTTCACCCTGACCATCAGCCACAACCTGCCGCTGCCGGGCTTCATCCGCAGCCGCACGATCAAGGGCCTGGTCGCGAACAACACCGGCGGGCTGGTCGGGCACTTCGCGCACTG
>CAWDXP010000022.1:0-66623 GCA_963806295.1 uncultured Actinomycetota bacterium
TGTGGCAGGTCGGTGGCGACGGTGGCTTCCTGAAGGAGCCGGTGGCGATGGAGCGCATCCTCCTCGGCCCCGCCGAGCGCGCCGACGTCGTGGTCGACTTCAGCCACTTCCCGCTCGGGCACCGAGCTGTACCTCGTCAACGAGGGGCCGGACGAGCCGTTCGGCGGTGGCGAGCCCGGCGATGGACTTCCCGTTCGCCGACCCGGCGACCACCGGGCAGGTCATGCGCTTCACCGTCGTCGACCGGGTCGGCCACGACACCAGCGAGCACCCCGACCAGCTCACCCTCCCCACTCCCCCGTCACCGGGTGTCGAGACCCGCACCCGGGCCCTGTCCATCACCGAGGCCGACTCCGACGTGCTGCCCGACGTCGGGCCCCGCGCCGCCTTCCTCGGCGTCATGGAGGGGGGCGTCGCGGTGCCGCTCGGCTGGGACGACGACATCACCGAGAACCCCAGGAAGGGTGACACCGAGATCTGGGAGCTGCACAACCAGACCGAGGACGCCCACCCGATCCACGTGCACCTGGTGCAGTTCGAGGTCGTCGACCGCACGGCCCCGGGCGAGCCACCCCGGCCGCCGGAGGCCAACGAGACCGGCCCGAAGGACACCGTGATCGCCTACCCGGGCGAGGTCACCCGCATCCGCGCGCACTTCGACAAGCGCGGACTGTACGTCTGGCACTGCCACATCATCGAGCACGAGGACCACGAGATGATGCGCCCCTTCCGGGTGGTCTGACGGTCGGCGTCAGGAGCAGGTGACCACCAGGTCGGCGCGGCCGAAGGTCGAGCGCACGAACGCGGCGTTCGGCTCGTCGACCGAGGCGACCCAGGCGGCGGCGACGTGCGGCGGCTTGCCGAACTCGACGTGCCGCGCCACGAGGCGCTCGGTGCGCAGCCCGGTGTCGACCTGCACGGCCCACACCTCGTCGAGCAGCCCGCGCACCGCCGCCCACGGGCCGTCGTCGACGAGCAGGTAGTTGCCCTCGGTGACGACCACGTCGGTGCCCGCCGGCACCTCGATGGCGCCCGCCACCGACTCCTCGATCGACCGGTCGTAGGTCGGCGCCCACACCGGTGTCGGGCCCGCCGGCGCGCAGCCGGGTGAGCAGCGCCGCGTAGCCCGCACCGTCGAAGGTGTCGATCGCACCCTTGCGGTCGGCGCGCCCCAGGGCGGCCAGCGCGACGTTGGCGAGGTGGAAGCCGTCCATCGGCACGAGCACCGCCGTGCTGCCCTCGCCGCGCAGCGTCGCCACGAGGGATGCCGTGAGCGTCGACTTCCCGGCGCCCGGCTCGCCCACGACCCCGACGAGGACGGGTCGGCCCTGGCCGACCCGCGCCCGCAGGGTTCGCACCCGCTCGACGAGCCGCTCGATCGGGGGCTCGTAGAGCCCCGGCGCCGGTGGCGGCCCCGGCATCCCAGCCGTCACTTCTGGCGCCCGCCGGCGAACTGCGACACGACGATCGCCACGATGGTCACGAGGAACACCTGGCCGAGCACGGCCTCCGACGACACGAGCAGGCGGGAGAGCTCGGTCGTGGGCACGATGTCACCGATGCCGAGCGTCGACATGGTCGTGAGGCTGAGGTAGGTGAACGCGGTCGACGGCTGCGGCTCGCCGAACGGCGGCACCGTGCTCCACACCGAGATCGCCTGGTAGAGCGCGGCGTACGCCACCCCGATCTGCAGGTAGGCGGTGATCGCGCCCAGCACGGTCCGCCCACCCACGATGGTGTGCTGGGAGATCCGCCGGATGACGATGATCGGCACCACGATGACGAGCAGGAGCCACAAGGGGTCGGCCTGCTCGGGTGACACCAGCACCTCGGACTCGTCACCGAGCACGGCCTCGACCACCGACAGCAGGGCCAGGACGGCGAGGGCGAGCAGCACGATGACGTTGACCACGTGGCGCGACCGCCGGCGCATGCCGGTCGCCCGGGCGGCCGCGACCAGCGCGGCCCCGCTCATCGCGTGGGCGAGCAGCGAGTCGCCGTAGGACGTGCCGACGTTGACGAGCGAGGACACCACGATCGTGGCGATGACGAAGAACAGCACCACGCCGAACTTGTCGACCGGGTCGGTGCGCCAGGCTCGCCAGCCACGACTCAGCCACGGGAACACCGCCCACGGGCGGGGCAGCGGCCCGGACGCCGGCGGGGGCTCGACCGGTTCCGCCGTCTCGGGGTGCTCGATGCTCACCGGTGCTCCTCGACGTGGCGCCACCACGTCGGCGGCACGGCGAGGACAACCTATCGCCACCGGAGCGAAGGGCCGCCGTGGCACGCCGCGCCGGGGTCACCGCATCCCGGAGTACGACGAGAGCCCACCACGGTGTGGTGGGCTCTCGAGGATGTGGTGGACGCGAGAGGACTCGAACCTCCGACCCCCACCGTGTCAAGGTGGTGCGCTAACCAGGCTGCGCTACGCGTCCGTGGGGTGCTGCTGTGCTGAACTGCTGCTCGTGCGGGTACTACTCGAGGTGGAGACGGGATTTGAACCCGTGTACGCGGCTTTGCAGGCCGCTGCCTCGCCTCTCGGCCACTCCACCGTGGGGGCGGCTACACCCTCCGAGCGGATGACCGGGTTCGAACCGGCGACCTCAACCTTGGCAAGGTTGCGCTCTACCAACTGAGCTACATCCGCGCGCGCCGTGGCTCTCTCGAAACCCCTTTGGCGTGCTCGCAGACATTATCCGATCGCCGCGACGATCTCCAAACCGGCGACCCCCGGCGCGGCCCCCCGAGTGACGCCGGACGGTCAGCGCTCGGCGTCGACCCGTCGCCCGGCATCCACGGGGTGCTCCGGCGGCACCGGCGTCGACCGCCGCGCACCCGACATCGGGGTCAGCGGCCCACGAGCCGCCTCGCGCAGGCCCGACAGGCCCAGGTCGTCGTCGCCGGCCGTGCCGTAGCCGTCGAACGGGTCGTCCCATCCCGCCGGCCGCTCCTCGTGCGCGGTGCGGCGCCGCCTCAGCTCGCCGATCCAGGAGCCGAGCCGGTCGTGGAGGGAGCGCTGCTCCTCGTGGGGGTAGAGCTCGCGGATCGACGCGTTGGCGGCCGCGCCGATGAGCACGGCGATGGCCAGGGTGTAGAGCCAGATGAGCAGCACGATCGGCGCCGACAGCGGGCCGTAGATCGACGTGCCGCCGCCGAGCGACGCCGCGATGGTGCCGCGCACGACGAAGGAGGCGATGATCCACAGCACCATGGTCACCACGGCACCGGGGGCGTCGCGCAGCCAGGGCGAACGCCTCGGGGTCGAGACGTGGTAGAGGCTGGTGAGGCCACCGACGGTCAGCAGGGTGACCAGCGGCCAGTACAGCACGATGAGCCAGTCCCAGCCGTCGGGGAGGATCTCGCCGAGCAGGCTGGGCCCGAGGAGGACCAGCGGGATGGTGACGATGCCCAGGGCCAGCGCCAGCAGGTACAGCGAGAAGGACAGCGCCCGGGTGCGGACGATGCCTCGCACGCCGGACTGGCCGTACATGATCGAGATGGTGTCGACGAAGACGTTGAGCGCCCGCGAGCCCGACCACAGCGACAGGACGAAGCCGAGCGACAGCAGGTCGAAGCGCGGGCCGGCGGCGACGTCCTGGATGGTCGGGAGCAGGGTGTCCTTGATGACGTCCTCGGTGAGGAACTGCGAGGCGTAGGTGTTGACCGCGTCGATCACGGCGTCGACCCGCACCGGGCCGATGGCGTTCGCGACGTAGGCCAGGCCGCCGACCAGCCCGAGGATGAGCGGCGGCAGCGAGAGCAGGGCGAAGAAGCCCGCCTCGGAGGCCAGCCCCGTGACGCGGTAGCGCATGCAGATGCGGATGGTCGAGACGACGAGCCGGGCCAGCGCGAGCAGGCCGGGAACGCGTCCGAGCACCCGGCGCAGGCGCCGTCTGGCGTCGGTCATGGAGCCAACCGTAACCGCCGTAGCCTGCAGGGATGCGGACCCACGTCGTCACCAATGTCGTCCCGGCGCCCAGTGCGCTCAACGTGCTGCGCTGCGACACCGCCCTCACCGAGGCCGTCGAGCGGTGGGTGGCACCCGTGGATGCCGTCGGAGCCGCCTCGCTCGACGCGCTGGGCGAGCTCGCCGGCACCCCCGAGGCGCGGCGCTGGGCCGACGCGGCCGACCGGGTCACCCCGGTGCTGCGCACCCACGCCCCCACCGGCGAGCGGGTCGACGAGGTGGAGTACCACCCGGCCTACCACCGGTTGATGAAGGTGGCGGTGGGGAACGGGCTCACCGCCGAGCCCTGGACCCGTCCGGCCGGCAGCGGCGCCCACGCCCGCCGCGCCGCCGGTTTCGTCGTGTGGTCGCAGGTGGAGGCCGGCCACCTCTGCCCGGTCTCGATGACGTATGCCGCAGCGCCCGCCCTCGCGGCCGAGCCCGCCGTGGCCGCAACGCTGGATGCCGGGGCTCGCCTCGCGCGCCTACGACCCGGTGCTCGCGCCCCACGCCGACAAGCCCGGCCTCACCGTCGGCATGGCGATGACCGAGAAGCAGGGCGGCTCCGACGTGCGGGCCAACACCACTGAGGCCGTCGCCTCGCCCGGTGGCCCTCTCGAGGGCGACACCTACCGGCTCACCGGCCACAAGTGGTTCTGCTCCGCGCCGATGAGCGACGCCTTCCTCGTCCTGGCCCGGACCGGTGCCGGAGTCGGCTGCTTCCTGCTCCCCCGGGTGCTCGACGACGGCACCCGCAACGACGTCGCGATCCAGCGCCTGAAGGACAAGCTCGGGAACCGCTCGAACGCGTCGTCCGAGATCGAGCTCGACGGCGCCTGGGCGGTCCGGGTCGGCGACGAGGGACGCGGCATCCGCACCATCCTCGGCATGGTCGCCTCCACCCGGCTCGACTGCGTGCTGGGCTCGGCCGCGACGATGCGCGCCGCGCTGGTGCGGGCCGTGCACCACGCCCGCCACCGCAGCGCCTTCGGAGCGCTGCTCGTCGACCAGCCGCTGATGCGCAACGTGCTCGCCGACCTGGCCCTGGAGAGCGAGGCCGCCACCGTGCTGGCGATGCGGCTGGCCCACGCGGTCGACGCGGGCGAGGACGACCTGTCGCGGCTGGGCGTCGCGCTGGGCAAGTTCTGGGTGTGCAAGCGCACCGCGCCGATGGTGGCCGAGGCGCTGGAGTGCCTGGGCGGCAACGGCTACGTCGAGGAGAACGGGCTGGCCCGCCTCTACCGCGAGGCCCCGCTCAACTCGATCTGGGAGGGCTCGGGCAACGTCAACGCGCTCGACGTCGTGCGCGCGCTGACCCGTGAACCGGCATCCCTGGCGGCGCTGGGCAAGGAGCTGGCCCTCGCCCGCGGCCACGACCGGGTGCTCGACGCCGCGATCGACGACTGCGAGTCAGTGGGCGCCCTCGCGCTCGGCCCGGATGCGCCGTGGGGCGCCCGCCGGCTGGTCGAGCGCCTCGCGCTGACCCTGCAGGCCGCGCTGTTGGTGCGCCACTCCCCCGGCCCGGTCGCCGACGCGTTCGTCGCGAGCCGGCTCGGCGGTGACCACGGCCGCACCTTCGGCACGCTCGGCGCCTCGGTGGGCCCGGATGCCGTGTCGCTGCTCCTGGAGCGCGCGCTCAGGGGGTGAGCGCCAGCCGCTCCTTCTCCGCCTCGACGTCGAAGTCGGCCGCGGGCCACTTGGGGTCCATCGCCTCGAGCGCCTCGAGCAGCAGGTTGGTGACCGCGAGCCGGGCGTACCACTTGCGGTCGGCGGGCACGACGAACCAGGGCGCGGTCTCGCGTCGAGCACTGCTCGAGCGCCGCCTGGTAGGCCTGCATGTAGTCGGCCCAGTGCGCGCGCTCGTCGATGTCGCCGGGGTTGAACTTCCAGTGCTTGTCCTCGCGCTCGAGGCGTTCGGTGAGGCGGGCCTTCTGCTCGGCCCCCGAGATGTGCAGCATCACCTTGACGATGACCGTGCCGCTGTCGACGACGCCCTGCTCGAAGGTGTTGATCGACGCGTAGCGGCGCGACCACGTGGCGCGCGGCACCAGGTTGTGCACCCGCACGATGAGCACGTCCTCGTAGTGGCTGCGGTCGAACACCCCGATCTGGCCGGCCCGGGGCAGCGCGTTGCGGATGCGCCAGAGGAACCGGTGGCGCTTCTCCTCGGCGGTGGGCGCCTTGAACGAGGTGATGTGCACGCCCTGCGGGTCGACCGCGCCGACGACGTGGCGCATGATGCCGCCCTTGCCGGAGGTGTCCATGCCCTGGATGACGAGCAGCACCGAGCGCTGCCCCCCGCCCCTGGACTCGGCGAAGAGTCGCTCCTGCAGGTCACCGAGCCGGGACTGCAGCTCGCCCATGACCTCCTTGCCCTCGGCCTTGTCGCCGGTGAAGCCGGGCGTGGAGTGCGGGTCGAGGTCGGCGAGCACGAAGCCCGGCCCGACCCGCAGCGCGTCGGTCCAGGTGACCGGCTCGACGGCCTTGTCCTTGCGGGCCTTGGCGGCCTGGGCCCGCTTCTTCTCGGCCTTCTGGGCGGCCTTGCCCGACAGCTTGTGGTCGGGGGTGACCTTCGACCGCGACGGCGCGCCGGCCTTGCCCTTGGCGCCCTTGCCCTTGGTGCCCTTGCTCTTCGTGCTCTTGCTGGAGGTGTTCTTCGTCGCGGCCTTGGCCTTCGATCCCTTGCCCATCGCCGCATCCTTGCAGACCAGTGGGCGTGACGGGGCGACCTCGACCTTCGCCGCGGCGAGACGCCGGGCTGACAGACTCGCTCGCATGCGCGTCCTCCTCGACCCCCGCCGTCCGGCGCACCCGGGCGCCCGCGTCACGGCATCCGAGCTCGCCGAGCTCTACGCGTTCCCCCGCGGCCGACGCTGGCTGCGCACGAACTTCGTTGCCACGCTGGACGGCTCGGGTGTCGGGGCCGACGGCCGTAGCGGGAGCATCAACACCCCGGCCGACAACCGGGTGTTCGCCCTGCAGCGCGACCTGTGCGGTGCCGTGCTCGTCGGGTCGGGCACGGCTGCGGCAGAGGGGTACCAGCGCATCACCCCGAACCGACGGCGTGCCGTTCCACCGGCGCTCGTCGTCGTCAGCGGGTCAGCACGGGTACCGGCGGGCCTGGCGGGCCCGGTCGAGGGGCGCGGGGCGGGGCTGCTGGTGACCTGTGCCGCTGCCGGCCCCCGCGCGCTCGATGCTGCCCGCCGGACGCTGGGTGCGGATGCCGTGCTCGTCGCCGGTGACGACTCCGTCGACCTCCCGGCGGCGCTCGACGGGCTGGCCGGTCGCGGGCTGCGGCACGTGCTGTGCGAGGGCGGCCCGACCCTCCTTGCGGCAGCCCTGGCGGTGGGCGTCGTCGACGAGCTGGCGCTGTCGCTCGTGCCGACCCTCGTGGGTGGCGACGGCACGCGGATCACCAGCGGCGCAGCGTTGGGTGGGGCGGGCGGCATCCCGCTGGTCCCCCGGCTGCTCGTCGAGGAGTCGGGCACGCTGCTCGGCCTCTGGCGCGTCCGACGCTAGGTCCGGGCCGCTCGTCACCCGTTGCCTTTGCACGGCTGCGGGCGGGCGGGCCCCCCGTGGCCCGCCCGCCCACGCGTCACCGCACGGTCAGGGTCTGACCCTTGCTGATCGTGCCCTTGACCACCGGCGTCGTCGCCGTCGGCAGGAGCACGTAGGTGCCGGCCTTGCTGCTCGACGCGTCGTAGGTCACCGTGACGGTGCCACCGGGCGTCGGCGGGGTGGTGTTGACGGTCCAGTCGGTGTTGGACCCACCGACGTACGTCGCACCGCTGGTCCCGGTCTCGGTTCTCGGCACCCTGGCTGAGGCCGTAGCCGTCGGGCGCGGGGTTGACCGTGCCGTTGGCGATCGTCACGTCCTCGGTGGCGCCGAGCTGGATCCAGGTCTGGAACGAGTTCGGCGTGGTCGTGCCCCAGTAGACGACGTCCTCGTAGTCGACGATGAGCCAGGTGTCGACGCCGTCGGTGAGGGTGCCGATCCGGATCGAGCCTCCCTCGGCGGGGTTGAGGTCGCTCCAGTTCGGCGCCACGATGTTGTTCGGCCGGGTCGCCGACGGGAATCGGTCTGGGGCACGAAGTCGACGTCCGTGCCGGTGCCACCGCCGATGACGACGTAGCCGTTGGACACGACACCGACCCGCGTGTAGGTCTCCGAGCCGTACTTGAACGCCGGCACGTTGAAGTTGGTGATCGTCTCGTCACCCACACCGGCGATCGGCGTGATCCCGAAGAGCACTCAGCGGGAGGTATCCGCCACCCGGGCTGCCGCCGGGCGTGATCGACGTGATCGTCGGCGGGAGCGCCGGGCTGAGGGTGCCCGACCAGGTGAACCCGTTGCGCCGGGCCGTCGCCGGGGCGCTGACCGCGCTGACGTCGACGCGCTTGCCGGCATCCAGGCTGAGCGTCACGTCGGCCGGCACCGCACCGTTGTTGGTGAGCGTCACCGCGCAGTGCGCGTCCTGGTTGCGGGTGAGGGCGGTCGGCGCGCAGGTGTGCGTCATCGGCACCTCGGCGTCGGCGACCCGGGCTGCGACGGGCAGCACGACCTTCGGCACCTTCCGCTCGTTCGGGGTCAGGGTGACCTGGCCGAAGCTCCAGCCGTCGGGCGCCGCCGTGCCGTCGAGGGTGACCGCGATGCGGCGGGTGCTGCGCGGCGGGACCGTGACCTCACGCGGCGAGACGGTGACCTTCAGGCCGTTCGTCCCGGTCGTGCTGACCCGGAACTTCTGTGCCTTCGAGGTGACGTTGCGCAGGGTGCGGTAGGTCGTGAGCGACCCGGGGAGCGGGCTCGCCTGGATGCTGGGCAGGTTGAGGTCGACCCGGTCCTTCGCTGAGCCGGCCGAGGCGAGGAACCCCTCGGGGGTCTCGCTGATGGTCACGACGGCGGCCACGGCGGCATCGACCCGCAGGGCGCCCGCGCCACGGTCGAACGGGTCGGCCTTGGTGACCCCGTCCTCCTTGAGCACGTCCTGGCTCGACGAGGTCATCAGGGCCGACTTGATCTGACCCGGGGTCCACGACGGGTGGGCCGCCTTGACCAGGGCCGAGGCGCCGGCCAGGTGCGGGCTCGACATCGACGTGCCGGCGATCGCCTGGAACAGCTGTCCGGGCGGGCCGGCCGACACCGCGGTCGGGGTCGGCGTGTGGCCGGCCAGGATCTGCACGCCCGGGGCGGTGATGTCGGGCTTGATGAAGTCACCCGACGGGCCGCGCGAGCTGAAGCCGGCCATCACGTCACCGCGCACGGCGGCCTTCTGACCGGTCGCCCAGGTCGCCGTGACGTCGGCGTGCGCGCCGAGGAAGGCGAGCAGCTCGTCGTTGGGACCCTCGAGGTGGATGGCGGGCAGGAAGTGGTTGTCGGTCTCGGTGTCGCTGCGGGTGGGGTTGTAGAGGATCATCCCGCTGGCGCCGCCCTGCGAGGCGTTGAAGCCCTTCTCGACGCGACCGTTGACGCCGCGCTGGCAGACCACGACCTTGCCGGTGAGCGAGCCGGCGGCGAACGGGGCGAGGCAGTTCACGCCGCCGGCGTAGCCCGCGACGTCCGCGGCGCGCACGACGGCGACGCCGGTGACGCCGGAGGTGATGGTGGAGCCCACCTTCGAGAAGGTGGCGCCGTCAGCGGCGGTCAGGGTGAGGGTGGACTGGAAGTGGCGGTTCGAGGTGGAGGCGCCCACGGTCGTGATCCACGGGCCGGCGTGGTCGGCGGTGCCGCACCCGGGCCCGAGTTGCCGGCCGACGCGTTGACGCTGATGCCGGCCGCCGTCGCGTCGAGGAAGGCGAGCTCGACCGGGTCGGTGTAGGCGTTCGCGCCGCCGCTGATCGAGAAGTTGATGACGTCGACGCCGTCCGTGATCGCCTGCTGGACCGCGGCGACCGAGTCGGACGAGAAGCAGCCGTCCTCGAGGCAGACGCGGTAGGCGATCACCGACGCACCCGGCGCGATGCCGCTGACCGGGCCACGGTCGACGCCGAGCACGGGCGCGCTCGCCACCGGGCTGCCGGCGGCCGTCGTGGCGGTGTGCGTGCCGTGACCCTCCGAGTCACGGGCCGAGCAGGCGGTGCTGCTCACGCAGTACTCGCCGGGGGCCGCGCCCACCACGGCGAGGTAGGTGTCGAGGAAGACGTGCGCGCCGACCAGCTTGTCGTTGCAGGCGAACGCCGCCCGAGCGCGGGGTTGGTGCCGTCACCGAACTCGCAGGCGAAGGGCGCACCGGCGGGGGCGGGGATGCCGGGGTCGGCGAACGACGGGTGCTCGGGCCAGACGCCGCTGTCGAGCACGCCGACGATCACGCCCTGGCCGGCCTTCCTGGAGCCGCCGAGCGAGGGCCACACCTTGGTCGCCCCGACGAACTGCGGGCTGGCGTCGGTCAGCGTGTGCTCGAGGGAGTCGGTCTGCACCGCCACGACACCGGGAACCGCGAGCAGGTCCTTGGCCTGGTTGGCCGGGACCTTCACGGCGAGACCGCCGTAGGCCGAGGTGAACGACTTCCCCACCTTCGCCGAGGGCACGGCGCGCTTGATGTCGCCGGCGGCGTCCCCGACCACCTTGTCCGCGTGCTTGGTGTAGGCCTTGACGGCCGTTGCGTTGCTCTCCAGCGACTTTCCGGTGGCGACCGGGCTCGTCGGGGCCAGGCCCTCGACACCCCCGGCGTACGAGGCGACCGAGTCGAGGTCGAGCTTGACCATCACGCTGACCGGCGTCGAGTCGGTGCGCTTGAGCAGCGCCGGGTCGCTCTTCGCCAGCCGCCCGGTCACCGACTTCGCCACCGTGAACTGCGAGACCAGGGTCGGTTGCTGCGGCTGCCACGGTGAGGCCCGATGGATCGGGCCCGGTGGCGGCCGAGGCCAGTGGGGCGGACCCCACCACCAGGGCGACC
Source organism: uncultured Actinomycetota bacterium (assembly GCA_963806295.1). Lineage (GTDB taxonomy): Bacteria > Actinomycetota > Actinomycetes > Actinomycetales > Dermatophilaceae > Fodinibacter. The sequence goes on from CAWDXP010000022.1 coordinate 10,843, forward strand.
ACCGACGTGGCGATGGCGGCGAAGCGGGCGGGAGCGGTGGAACGCGACACGGGGCCTCCGGCGGTTCGGCCCGGACCCTGCCCGGGCACACCTGCGGCGACGAACAGCCGCCAGTCGCGCACGCTATACCCGCGCGTCGCGCCCGAGATATGGCCCGGTTGAGCCATGGAAACGACGGCCACGACGTGGTATCAGAGCCACGCCCAGCGCTGCCGGACCCAGGCTGCGGTCAGGCCGTCGTCAGATGCGCTGGTCAGACCGTGGACAGGCGTCACTCAGCCACGGGTCAGGCTGCGGCCGGGGCGCGGCCGGGGCGAGGCGAAGCCGCCGACCAGCTCGGCCCACCGCTCCGGCTCGGTGTTCCACTCCGCGCAGTGCCGGGCCACGTGCCACTCCGCGAAGGTCACCAGGTCGGGCCGGGCCCGCGCCAGCTCGCGCGACGGACCCCAGGGCACGAAGTCGTCGTCGGCGCTGTGGATGAGCAGCACCTCGTGGTGCAGCTCGGCGCCCCGGCGGACCCAGTCGGTGAGGGCCAGGTCGACGCTCTCGTGCACCCCGACGAGCCGGTGGCCCCACCGCCGCCGCATCATCGCCCGGGCCAGCGAGCCGACGTGCGGAGGCACCCGGTGGGCCCGCGCGTGGTGGGCCAGCACGTCGCCCCAGTCGATGACCGGGGCGTCGAGCACGACGCGCGACACCAGGGTCGACCAGGGCGAGCGGTCGAGCAGCTGCAGCACGATGGCGCCGCCCATCGACCAGCCCATCAGCAGCACCTCGTCGGCGCCCCGGTCGACGGCGTAGCGGACCGCCGCCTCCACGTCGCGCCACTCGGACAGCCCGAGGGCGTAGCGCCCGTCGGGCCCGGCGGGCACCCCCTCGTCGTTGCGGTAGCTCGGCACCAGGCAGGTCCACCCCTGGCCGAGCAGCGCCGGCATCGCGCGGATCGTCTCTTCGCGGCGGGCGCCGCGCCCGTGCACCAGCACCGCCCAGCGCTGCCCCGGTCCGTCGGGCGGCGGCACCACCCACGCCGGCATCGGGCCCAGCTCCCCGGCATACGTGACGTGCTCGGTGGGCAGGTCGAGGCTCTCGTCGGGCGGCGCGCCGTAGAAGTAGGGGTTCCACCGCGCGCCGCCGGGAGCGAGGGAGCCACGGTCGACGCCGAGCAGCTCGCGCTCGACGGTGCCGGATGCCGGGTCGACCGCCACGATGTCACCCACCCGCGCGTGCCCGAAGCCGTCGTCGATCCACAGCCCGTAGCGGCCGGGCACCACGGTCTCGGGGGTGATGCCCAGCAGCACGGTCGAGGCGCCCGCGGCGTGCACGACGACGTCGTCGGGGCGGTGCCGGTCGGGGGTGAGCACCCGCCGGGCGAACCAGGCGGCAGCGGCGACCGAGCCCGGCCCCCGAGGCCACGGCGGTGGTCGCACCCACCGCCGCGCCCGCGACCGCCGCGCGCCGGACCCGGCGGCCGGCCGGGACCTCGGTCACCCGCCGCCGCCGCTGAGCACCTCGGACAGGTCGTACGAGACCGGCTCGTCGAGCTGGTCGAAGGTGCACTCGCCGGGGTCCTTGTCGGGGCGCCAGCGCGCGAACTGCGCGGTGTGCCGGAAGCGGACGCCCTCCATGTGGTCGTAGCGCACCTCGACGACCCGCTCGGGGCGCAGCGGGGTGAAGGAGAGGTCCTTGCCGGCCGCCCACCTGCTGCCGGCGGCGTTCTGCGGGGTGCGGGTGCCCTCCTCCTGGCGCGCCCAGGCCCACGGGTGGTCGTCGAAGGTCGGTGACCAGCGGCTGCAGCTCGTCGAACAGCTCCTTGCGCCGCGCCATCGGGAAGGCGCCGATGACCCCGACCGACAGCAGCTGGCCGTCGTCGTCGTGGATGCCGAGCAGCAGCGAGCCGATCAGGTCGTCACCGCTCTTGTGGGTGCGGTAGCCGGCGACGACGCAGTCGGCGGTGCGCTCGTGCTTGATCTTGGCCATCGTGCGCTTGTCGGGCTCGTAGGTGCCGTCGAGCTGCTTGGCGACCAGCCCGTCGAGCCCGGCGCCCTCGAACTCGGTGAACCACTGCGCGGCCACGTCCCGGTCGGTCGTCGCCGCCGTGAGGTGGATCGGGGCCTTCGCGTCGGCCAGCGCCTGCTCGAGCAGGGCGCGCCGCTCGCGGAACGGCCGCCCGGTGAGGTCGTCGTCGCCCAGGGCGAGCAGGTCGAAGGCCACGAACTGCGCCGGCGTCTCGACCGACAGCTTCTTCACCCGGCTCGCGGCCGGGTGGATGCGCTGGCTGAGCAGCTCGAAGTCGAGGCGGTCCTCCCCCGGGCGCACGACGATGATCTCGCCGTCGACGACGCACCTCTCGGGCAGGTTGGCCAGCGCGGCCTCGACGACCTCGGGGAAGTAGCGGGTCATCGGCTTCTCGTTGCGGCTGCCGATCTCGACGAGGTCGCCGGAGCGGAAGATGATCGAGCGGAAGCCGTCCCACTTCGGCTCGAAGCTGACGTCCTGGCCCTCGAGCGCCGCGATGCCCTTGACCGCCTTGGCGAGCATCGGCGGCACGGGCGGCACCACCGGCATCCCCCACCGCTCGCGCTCGGCGGCGTCGCGCTCGGCCTTGGGCGCCATGTACTCGGCATCGGCCTTGTCGGTGCGCCGCTTGCTCGGCTGCACCCGCGGCGGCTCCCCCGGCATCTTCGGGTAGTCGGGCGGGAAGTTGAGCTCACCGAGCCCGCGCTCGTCGACGTCGCGCTGCCACAGCTCCAGCGCACCGGCGACGTCGCCGACCTCGTCGTCGATGTCGGCCCAGGCGTCGCCGCGGTCCTCGAGCACGTCGGGCACGGTGAGGATGGTGAAGTCGCCCGGGGCGACGGTGGTCAGCTCGGCCCAGGTGACCGGCATCGAGACCGGCGCACCGGGCAGCGGTCGCGGGCTGTAGGCCGACGGCGATGGTGCGGTCGCGGCAGGCCTGGTTGAAGTCGACGAAGATGCGCTCGCCGCGCTCCTCCTTCCACCACGAGGTGGTCACCAGGTCGGGCAGCCGGCGCTCGAGCTCGCGGGCGATGCCGATGACGCCGTGCCGCACGTCGAGGAACTCGTGCGTGGGCGCGACCCGCGCGTAGACGTGCACGCCCCGGTTGCCGACTGGTCTTGGCGAACGCGGTGAGGCCGATCTCGGCCATCACCTCGCGCAGCGTGAGCGCGGCCTCGACGGCGTCGGAGAAGGTGCGCCCGGGCTGCGGGTCGAGGTCGATGCGCAGCTCGTCGGGGTTGTCGTTGTCGGCGGTGCGCACCGGCCACGGGTGGAAGGTGACGGTGTTCATCTGCACCGCCCAGACCGCGCTCGCCACCTCGTCGACCACGAGCTGGGCGTGCCGGCGCCCGCTGGGGTAGCGGCACGACACCGTGCGCACCCAGTCGGGCAGCCCCTTGGGCGGGTTCTTCTGGTAGAACTCCTCGCCCTCGATGCCGTCGGGGAACCGCTGCAGCGTGACGGGCCGGTCGCCGATGTGGTGCACGAGCGGGTCGCCGACCGCGACGACGTAGGCCGCGAGGTCGCCCTTGGTGATGCCGGCGTCGGGCCACATCACCCGGTCGGGGCTGCTCAGGCGCACCTGACGTGGGCCGTCGGGCCCCTCGACCTCCAGCACCTGCGCGTCCGCCATGCGGCGAGCCTAACGACGTGCGCCGACGCCCGGCATCCGACGGAATCGTGGACCGTCTTCTTTCGGGGATCTTTCGCGCTGTCGAGGCCGGGAACTCTCCGGCCCCTGCCGCTGTTGGGCTGGACATGACGCTGAAGCCGACCGATCGTTCCTACGCCGTCGACCGCTCCGAGGAGGAGTGGAAGGCCGCGCTCTCCCCCGCCGAGTACCAGGTGCTGCGCCAGGCCGGCACCGAGCGGCCCTACACGGGCGAGTACACCGACGCCAAGACCGTCGGCACCTACGCCTGCCGCGCCTGCGGCGCCGAGCTGTTCACCTCCGAGACCAAGTTCGACAGCCACTGCGGGTGGCCGTCGTTCTTCTCGCCGCTGGCCGGCGAGTCGGTCGAGCTGCTCGAGGACCGCTCGCTGCCCGGCCGCCCGCGCACCGAGGTGCGCTGCGCCACGTGCGGCTAGCCACCTCGGTCACGTCTTCGAGGGCGAGGGCTACGACACCCCCACCGACCAGCGCTACTGCATCAACTCGATCAGCCTGACGCTGCGCCCGGCCGGCGACGCCCCGACCGCCTGACCGCGCCGGGTCAGGGCCGCCAGGCCGGGTCGCGGCCGATGAAGCCGAGCATCCGGTCCTGTGCCGGGGCGTCGTCGGCCACCGGCACCCGCGGCCCGTACTGGCCCGACGAGCGCAGCAGGTCGTCGAGCGGGGCCATGCCCTCGAACAGCTGGGCGCACAGCTCCGGGTCGAGCGTGTCGTCCTGGCCGGTCGCCCGGGCGAGGTCCCAGGTGTGCATGAACACGTCGGTCGTGTAGAACCGGTCGATCGCCTGGTCGAGCGGCAGGTCGCCGGTGTGCGGGTCGGTGAAGACCCGGCCCGGGGTGGCCGGGTCGTCGAGCACCGCCTGCACGGCATCCGCGTGCGCCTGCCAGGCCCCCAGTGGGTCGTCGTCGACTGCCGGCCCCTGCGGCAGCCGGATGTCGCTGCCCCCGGCGAGGAAGCCGGGGAACCACCCGACGAGGTGCCCGACGACGTCGCGGGCGACCCAGGTGGGCACCGGGGTGGGGGCGTCCCAGTCGGCGGTGCCGGTGACGAGGTCGGTGAACCGGCCGGCGATGGCCCGGTGCCGCTCGGGTGGGTCGGTGGGGATGCCGGTCACGATGGTCCTCCTTCGAGCGCGGCCCGCAGGCCGGCCCACGCGGTACGGGTGTCGTCGTCGTCGACGTGCGGGGTGCGCAGCTCGGCGGCGAACGAGGCGACGTCGGCGAGATCCCAGCGCAGCCGGTATCCCTCGACCAGCCCCGCGTCGAGCCTACGGCCGGTGCGCTGCCCATAGGCGTCGAGGATGCCGGGATCGTCGCCCGCGACCAGCCAGACGTCGCGCTCGGGCGGGGCGAGCAGGCAGGTGTCCCAGTCGACGAGCACGACCCCGGCGTCGGTGACGATGGTGTTGCCGCGGTGCGGCTCACCGTGGGTGACCACGAACCCGGCGGGGTCGGCTCCGGCGACGAGGCGCTGGTAACGGTCGAGCAGGGCGCCCAGCCGGGCACCGCGGTCGACGACGAGTCGCCACGCGCCGTGGGAGAACGGGCCGGCATCCCACGGCGCACCCGGGTCGTCGAGCAGCGCCCGCAGACCGGCGACGAGCGCCTGGCCGAGGTCGTCGCGGGCGGTGAGCACACGGCATCCGGTCGTGGTGTGCAGTGCGACCAGCCGGCCGAGCACGGCGTCGCGGTGGCCGGTGTCCTCGTACGGGCCCCAGCCGAAGGTGCGCCCCGCCACGTGCGGGTAGACCGACAGTGCGTAGGCGCCGCCGACCCGGATCACGACCTGCCCGCCATCACCTCGGCGGGGTGCCACGACCCAGTCGAGCCCGCTGTCGTGCAGCGCTGCGGCCGTGGCCAGGGCGGCGGTCAGCCGGCGCGAGCGGCGCGGTCAGCGGCTCGTCGGTGCCGACCCGCCGGGTGCGCAGGTCGTCGGCCGTCGCGAACCACCGGCATCCGTCGGCGGTGACGACCTCCCAGTGGTGGCTGCCGAAGCCGACCGGCGCGTGCTCGACCGAGGTGACGTCGAGCCCCCAGCCACACCCCAGCGCTTCGCGCACCTGCGCGTCCGTCAGGTCCTGAGGCCTGGTGAACACCCCGACGAACCTACCGACCCCCTGACCCCGACTTCGTGCGACGTGCACACGGTTTCGCGGCCGATCTGCGCTCAGAACCGCACCCACGTCGCACGAGGTCGGAGTGATCCGGGGTCAGCGCTGGCGGTGCACCAGGGTGCGCACCGGCACGCGCGGGCCGGTGTAGAACGGCACCTCCTCGCGCACGTGCATCCGCGCCCGTGACGCGCGCAGCTCGCGCATCAGGTCGACGATGCGGTGCAGCTCGTCGGCCTCGAACGCCAGGATCCACTCGTAGTCGTTGAGCGCGAACGACGCGATGGTGTTGGCCCGCACGTCGGGGTAGTCGCGCGCCATCTTGCCGTGCTCGACGAGCATGTCGCGGCGCTCCTGGTCGTCGATGAGGTACCAGTCGTAGGACCGCACGAACGGGTAGACGCACACGTAGGCGCGCGGGTCCTCGTCGGACATGAACGCCGGGATGTGGCTCTTGTTGAACTCCGCGGGGCGGTGCAGCGCGGCCACCGACCACACCGGGTCGAGGTGCTGGCCGTAGTCGGTGCGCAGCAGCGCGTGGTAGGCCTCCTGCAGCGCCTCGATGGTCTCGGCGTGCCACCACACCATCACGTCGGCGTCGGCCCGCAGGCCGGCGACGTCGTAGGTGCCGCGCACCACGACGTCGCGCTGCGCGAGGTCGGTGAACAGCTCCTCGACCTCGGTGGCCAGGGCGTCGCGGTCCTCACCGGCGAGCGGCTCGGCGACGGCGAACACCGACCACATCGCGTAGCGGATGGTGTCGTTGACCTCGCGGATCTTCGCGGCGCCGGGCTTGGCGGGGGCGGTGCGGGTGGGCTCGCTCATGCGGGGGAATCTCCTGTGACGGACTGGGGCGTGCTGACGTGCTGAGGGCTGTTGAGGTGCTGCACGGTGGCGGCGGCGGCCCGGGTGGCCGAGGCGATGACGGCGGGGATGCCGACGCCGTCGTAGGCCGCGCCCGCCACCTCGACGCCGGGCAGCCGTGCGACGTCGTCGCGGATCGCGGCGACGCGGTCGACGTGGCCGACGGCGTACTGCGGCAGGCCACCGCCCCAGCGCTGCACGTGCGCGTCGAGCACCGTGGGCAGCGGGCGGCCGAGCGCCTCGCCGAGCTCGGCGACGGCCACGGCGACCAGGTCGGCGTCGTCGCGCTGCAGGTCGGCCTCCTCGCGGGCCCGGCCGAACGACGCGCGCAGGTGCACGACGTCGTCGGACAGCGCGTCGGTCCAGGCCCACTTGCGGAAGCTGAAGGTGCTCGCCTTGATGGTGCGGCCCTCGACCGGCGGCACGAGGAAGCCGGACCCGGTCAGGTCCTGCGTGCCGGCGCGCTGCACGACGAGGGTGACGACCGCGCTCGACGCCGTCTCGATGCCGGCCAGCGTCTCGGCAGCGACCCTCGCGTGGGGGGCGAGCAGCCGGGCCGTCGGCGCCGGGGGGAGGCAGACCAGGACGGCGTCGGCCTCGATGGCCTCCGGGTCGGCGGCCGAGCCGAGCACCAGCCGCCACCCGGTGGCCGTGCGCTGCAGCTCGCGGACGACCGCACCCGTGCGCAGGTCGGCGCCGCGCCGGGCGACCTCGTCGGCGACGAGCTCGGGCAGCCGGCCGACGCCGCCGACCACGCCGATGAAGGGCGGCCGGGGTGCCTGCGGTGCACCGTGGCCGGCCGCGGGTGCCGGGGGCGCAGCGGGCGCGGCCACCAGGCTCTCGCCCCGGGTCGCGCGGGCCCACAGCACCGGCATCGTCGCCTGCAGCGACAGCCGACGGGCGTGGCCGGCGTAGACCCCGCCGAGCAGCGGCTCGACGAGCCGGTCGACGACGGCGTCCCCGAGCCGGGTGGCGACGTAGTCACCGACCGAGACGTCCTCACCGAGCGCGCCGCCGGGCCAGGGCTGTTCGTCGGCCAGCCGCGCCACCTCGTCGTCGGTGAGGATGCCGCGAGCCGACTCCGGGTCGCTCGGCACCCCCATCAGGGTGGCGCGCGGCAGGGGTCGAAGCGCTCCCCGGCTCCACACCGAGGCGGCGGTGGTCGCGGGGGTGACCAGCTCGGCATCCGCCCCGATCCGGGCGACGAGCTCGACGGCCTCCGGGCGCAGGGCGAGCACCGACTCGGCACCGACGTCGACGAGGTGCCCGCCGACCGGCTCGCGGCGCAGCTTGCCGCCGAGGCGGTCGCCGCCCTCGAGCACGGTCACCTGCGCCGAGGGCAGCTCCTCGAGCACGGCCAGCGCGGCCGAGAGGCCGGCGATGCCGCCGCCCACGACGACGATGCGGGACCGGGTGGGCAGGGCCGGGACAGACATGCAGCCCAGCCTCTCACGCAGGGCCGGAACCCTCGACCGACCCCGGCCCGGGACGGACGGGCGGGGCCCGGCGCGTGGATCGCGCCGGGCCCCGTCGACACCCGCGAGGGGGGTCAGTCCGTCTCGGTGTGCTCGTGGTCGTGATCGGGGGCGAGGCCGCCGCCTCCGTTCCCCGTCGTGCCCTCGGGGCCGGCCGGAGCCGGCAGCCCCAGGCCACCCGGGACCCTCGCGCCCCGCACGCCGTTCACGCTCTCGGTCGAGTAGGAGTACGCGAGCACGGAGAGGGCGATGGCGTCGATGTTGACGTCGAGTGCCTTCATGTTGACGTTGGCGAGGGTGTCACACGCCTGGTGGTAGCACTGGTCGAAGGACTCGCCGGCGACGCCGCCCCAGATGGCCTGCTGCTCGGCCGACTTCACGACCTCCGCGCCGGTGAACAGTCCCCCGGCAGGGATGTCGTTGAGGATGAAGGCCTGGTAGTCGCTGCGACCGCTGAACTCGGCGTCGTCGTAGGGCTTCCCCACCTTGGTGAAGTAGCTCTCGAAGAGGTCCTCGATCGCGACGGAACCGGCCGGCACGGGGACCGGTGCCGGGAAGCCGGACTGGTCACCGTCGTAGACCATGAAGATGTAGTTGGGCGACGCGACCATGTCGAAGTTGAGGTACAGCGCGATGCGGTCCTTCTCCGCCTGGCTGAGGCCGGCAACGTACTCGTTCGACCCGATCAGCCCCGCCTCCTCTGCACCCCACCACGCGAGGCGCACGGTGTTCTGCGGCTTGTTCTTCGCCATGTTCTGCGCGATCTCGAGCAGGGATGCCGAGCCCGATCCGTTGTCGTTGATGCCCGGGCCCGCTTGCACGGAGTCCAGGTGCGCCCCGGCCATGACGACGTTGTCACGGTTCTTGCCGGGGAGCTCGGCGATGACGTTCTTCTGCGGGCGCGACTCGGGGGCGGGCACGAAGACCCTCGCGGTCGAGCCGGTCTGCGCGAGCGCGACCCCCTGGGCGTAGCTCGCGCCGACGACGGGGATGCCGACGACGTCGGGTCCGCCGAGCGTACCGACGATGAGGTCCTGGCGGGCCGCGGTGTCGGCGTCGCCCTGGTTGAAGATGACGACGCCGGCCGCCCCGGCGGCCGCGGCGTTCACGGCCTTGACGCCGAACGCGCAGGTGCCGCGCTGAACGAGCGCGATGGTTCCGGCGGGGAAGGCGGCGAAGTCGCTCGCCTCGCACCCGCTGGTGGTGGTGTTGCCGAGACCGAGCTGCAGGTCGACCGGGGTGACGGCGGCGGCCACGTTGCCCGGCCCGCTGCCGGTGAACGGACCCGTGGGGTAGGTGGCGTTGACCGGGCTCAGCTGCTCGAGAGTGGACGGACCCACGTAGGTGAACGGGAACTCGTCGATGGTGACCTTCCACCCGGCGTCCTTGAGGACCTTCGTGACGTAGCGGACGCTGGCCTCGTAGCCGGACGTGCCCGCGGCGCGGTTGTCGTCGTTGGCGTCGGCGATGCGTTGCAGGGCCTTCAGGTGCTCTCGCGCCCCGTCGGCGTCCACGCACTCGAGGAGCTTGGCGACGGTGTTGTTCGTGCGCTTCTCGCAGCCGCGCTTGGACGAGTCGTTCGAGTGGGCCGCGGCGGCTCCGGTGGGCACGAGTGCCAGGGCGACTCCCGCCCCGGCGACGAGCGCGACGGCTCGGATGGCGCGTCGATGGTTCCGTAGCATTGCTGACTCCTTTGTCAGGGTGCCGGTCGTCCCGGTGGGCGAAAAATAGCGGCGCGCACCGCCGTGCGGGGGTTTGGTGACGCGTCCTTCGACAACGGCTCGTGGGACCGCGACCGCATCGCCGCGCACCTGTGACCGGAACGAGACCCGTTGCCGGGAACCGGGCCGCCACGCTGGGCGCCTCAGCGGCAGCATCCACGACGAAGGAGTCCACCATGCGCATCCCGGTCCGCCCCGCCCACCGGCTCACCTCTGCGGCTGCCGCCCTCGCGATCGGGATGGGGCTGGTGGCCCTGTCCGGGTGCGGCGCCGGCGACTCGGGCTCATCGGCCGACTCGGCCGTCGCCGGCGCGGGCAGCGTCGACAGCTCAGGTGCCGACGCCGGCAGCCCCGCGAAGCGGGAGGCGGCCGGCATCGCGGGTGGCGCTCCCGACCAGGCCGTGCAGCCCGCCGACGCCGCGGTCGCCGTCACGGCCGTCACCGCCGACCGCAAGCTCGCCCGCCGCGCCGACATCTCGATCACTGTCACCGACGTCGACGTCGCTGCCGCCAAGGTGCGGGGCATCGCGGCATCCGCGCAGGGGCTGGTGACCGCCGAGGCGATCTCGAGCGAGACCGACGTGGCCGCGGGCGGCGGCTTCAGCACCATCACCATCTCGGTGCCCACCGCCGAGCTCGATGCCACCCTCGACCAGCTGGCCAAGCTCGGCAAGGTGCACTCCCGCAACGCGAGCACCGACGACGTCACTGCGCAGTACGTCGACACCGAGGCGCGCGTCAAGACGATGCAGTCCAGCGTCGACCGGGTGCGCGCGCTGATGAGCCAGGCCACCAAGCTGGGCGACATCGTCGCGCTCGAGGCCGAGCTGTCCCGGCGGCAGGCCGACCTCGAGTCCACCCAGAGCCAGCTCGCCGCGCTCAAGGACTCGGTGGCCCTGTCGCCGGTGGAGGTGCGGCTGAGCACCGACGAGCAGGTGCTGCAGCAGGCCGACGACAGCACCGGGTTCCTCGCCGGGCTCAAGGCCGGCTGGGGCGCGTTCACCGGCTCGGTGACGGTGCTGCTCACCGTCCTCGGGGCGGTGCTCCCGTTCGCCGTGGTCGCTGGCCCTGGTGCTGGTGCCGCTGCTGGTGTGGCTGCGGCGCCGCCACCCGCGCACCCCCGTGGCGACCCCGCCCGTGGTGCCCGCACCGCCGGCCGCCTGAGCCGACTCGGGTCGCGTCAGTCCTGCGAGCGACCCAGTCGAGGAGGAGCCGGAGGAACGCCTCCGGCTCCTCCATCGACGGCAGGTGGGCGGCGTCGGTGCGGTCGACGCGGCGCACCTGCGGCAGGCCGACCTCGAGGGCGTCCGCGGCCAGGTGCACGATGTCGAGGTCGTGGCCGCCGACGACGAGCAGCACCGGCGACGCGACCTCCCCGAGCCGCTCGACGGCCGGCGGGTCCAGCTCGACCTCGTCGAGGTCGGGGTCGGCCCAGGCCGCGTCGACGTCGAAGGCCCGGCGCTGCATCGCCCGCACGGCGGCGACGACCGCGGGGTCGACGTCGGCGCAGGCGCGCCCCTCCCCCACCACCCAGGCCGCGATGTCGGCCTCGACGGCGGCGTCGAGGTCGCCCCGCGCCATCGCCGCGTTCTCCGCGGCGGCGAAGGCGGCGAACGCCGGGGTCCGCTCGGTGAGCAGGCTGCCACCGGGAGGGGCCAGCAGCAGCGAGCGCACGGCATCCGGCCGGGTCAGGGCGACCTCGACCGCCACCCCGGCGCCGAACGAGGACCCCACGAGGTGGCACGACGTGACGCCGAGGTGGTCGAGGGTGTCGAGCACGTCGCCGACCGGGTCGAGGGCGCCGGCCGGCGGCCGGTCGGACTCGCCGAAGCCGCGCAGGTCGAGGCGCACGGCATCGCGCACCGCGGTCAGCGCCGCCCACTGCGGGTCCCACATCCGGCGGTCGGCGACACCGGCGTGGAGCAGCACGACCGGGGTGCCGGACGGCGGCCCGGCGCGGTCGTAGGCGATGCCGGACGGGGTTCGAGAGGCACTGGTCTCCTGGCGACGTGGTGGATCGGGGGCTCGGCCAGTCAACGCGCCGTCGTGCTGAAGGGCAAACCCATGATCGGTCGAACCGCCTCGATTGCGGCTGCGCCAACGGTGATGCACGGTGCGCGCTCCAGCCCACCCTGTGCATCACCCCTCGCCGCCGGTCGCGATCGGGTGATGCAGGGCGCGCGCTCGATCCCGCGCCCTGCATCACCTCAGGAGCTCGGCCGCGCCACCTCGCGCACCCACTCGACCTCGCCGTCGACGAGCAGCGGCGTGGGCTCGAGGCCGAGCGAGGCCGCCACCCGCTGCGAGGCGACGTGGTCCGGGGTGCACGTGGGCCACGACGCGGTGCACGCCCCGAGCCAGCAGGTGGTCGAGCACGAGCCGCGGCGGCCTCCCGGGCGATGCCCCGGCCCTGCCAGCCGGTGCCGACGACCCAGGCCAGCTCGGCGACGCCGTCCTCGGGGCCCACCGTGGCCTGCACGTAGCCGACGGCCGGCCCGTCGACGCCGAGGCGCACCACCCAGTTGTGCCAGACCTCGTCGGGCCGGTCCGAGCCGGCCACCTGGCGCGCGTACCGCCGCTCGAGGTCCTCGAGGCTGGGGGGCGAGCCGCCGGTGAAGGTGAACAGCCCGGCATCCGAGAGCACGTCGACCATCTCGCCGGCGTGGTCGACGCGCAGCGGCTCGAGCACGAGCCGGCCGTCGCCCAGCGGCGGCGTCGTCACCGGGCGGAGGCCTCGTGCACCAGGTCGACGACGCGGGTGAGCACGTCGGGGTCGGTGTCGGGGAGCACGCCGTGGCCGAGGTTGAAGACGTGCCCGGGCGCCGCCCGCCCCTCCTCGACGATGGCGCGCACCCGCCGCTCGAGCGGCTCCCACGGCGCGAAGAGCAGCGCCGGGTCGAGGTTGCCCTGCACGGCGTAGCGGCCGCCGAGCCGGGCCAGCGCGTCGGTCAGCGAGACGCGGTAGTCGACACCGACGACGTCGGCGCCGGCCTCCCCCATCAGCGCGAGCAGCTCGCCGGTGCCGACGCCGAAGTGGATGCGGGGCACGTCGAGGTCGGCGACCGCGGCGAGCGCGGTGGCCGAGTGCGGCTGCACGGATGCCGTGTAGTCGGCGCGGCTGAGCACGCCGGCCCACGAGTCGAACAGCTGCACGACGGAGGCCCCGGCCTCGGCCTGCACGCGCAGGAACGCGCCGGAGATCTGGGCGAGCTGGGCGCACAGGTCGTGCCACAGCTGCGGGTCGCCGTGCATCAGCGCCTTGGTGTGCTCGTGGTTCTTCGACGGGCCGCCCTCGACGAGGTAGGACGCGAGGGTGAAGGGGGCACCGGCGAAGCCGATGAGCGGGGTCGACCCGAGCTCGGCGGTGAGCAGGCGCACCGACTCGGTGATGTCGGGGACGTCGTCGGGCGTCAGGTCGCGCAGCTGGGCGAGGTCGGCGCGGCGTGCGGATCGGGCGGGCGACGACCGGCCCGACCCCGGCCACGATGTCGAGGTCGACGCCGATCGCCGACAGCGGGACCACGATGTCGGAGAAGAAGATCGCCGCGTCGACCCCGTGGCGACGCACCGGCTGCAGGGTGATCTCGGTGACGAGGTCGGGCCGGCGGCACGACTCGAGCATGCCGACGCCCTCGCGCACCGTGCGGTACTCCGGCAGCGAGCGCCCGGCCTGGCGCATGAACCACACCGGGGTGTGCGGCACCGGCTCGCTGGCGGGCGGCGCGCACGAGGGCGCGAGTCGGCGGTCGCGGCGCGCGCGGCATCCCCGGGGGTGGTCGGGTGCGTGCTGGGGCCGGCGGCGTCCGTGGTGTCAGGGGTGGTCACGAGGCGACATCCTCCCACTCCCGGCCGGGGCCGACCCGCCGTCGACGGTTGCGGGCGCGTGGGCTACAGCGCGGTGAGGGCCGCGCCGCCGACGGCGAGGGCCACGCCCACCTGCTGCACCCGCTTGAGCCGCTCGTCGAGCAGCACGCGGGCCCAGATGATCGTGACGACCGGGTAGAGCGAGCCGAGCACCGAGGCGATGCTCACCTGGCCCCGGGACGACGCGAAGGCGAACAGGCCGTTGGCGACGAGGTCGCCGCAGCCGATGGCGAGCAGGGCCGGCGTCTCGCGGGCGGTGACCCCGCCGGCGGTGCGGAGCACCAGCCCGACGACGACGAGGATGGTCACCGACGTCAGCCGCATGCCCCACAGGGTGAGCAGGGTCGACTCCCGGGCCCCGCGGTCGAGGCAGAACAGGGCCAGCCCGAAGCCGACCGCGGCACAGCCGGCCAGGATGACCGGCCGCGGCGAGACGTCGCCGCTCAGCTCGGGCCCGGACGCCAGGGTGACCCCGACGATGGCGACGAGCATCCCGACCCAGGCCCACGGTGAGGGGGTGTCGCCGGTGGCGACCCCGAGCACGACCGGCACGACGACCCCGAGCGCGGCGATCGGGGCGACCACGCCCATCGTGCCGGCGGACAGGGCCGAGTAGAAGCAGACCAGCCCGGCCATGCCGGTGAGCCCGGCGGCGACCGCCCACGGCGGCCAGCCCGACCAGGTGACGGTGTCCCAGCGCACCGCCACGACCACCGAGACGACGAGCAGCGCCAGCCCCTGCGTCCACGCCACGACCGCCACGGCCGGATGCCGTCGCGAGGCCACCCCGGCGAAGAAGTCGGAGGTGCCCCAGGCCAGGGAGGAGGCCAGGGCCAGCACGCTCAGCACCGCCGCAGCCTAGCGACGCCGCCCGCGCGCCCCGGCGTGGCCCCGTGCCGTGAGGGCCGCCACCGCTTACATTGACGTGGTGTCCAGCCGCACCGTGACAGGTCGCGAGTCACCCGAGTTCACCCGGGCCCTCGAAGACCTCCATCGCGCCCGCCTGCGCCCCGAGATCCGTCTCACCGAGGTGCCGGCCCCCCAGCGCATCGCGCCGTATGCCGTCGCGCTCACCGCCGACGTCGTCGACCCCCGCGACACCGACGACGACCTGGCCTCGGGCCGCTTCGTCCTCCTGCACGACCCCAGCGCCCCCGAGCCGTGGGGCGGCGAGTGGCGGGCCGTCACCTTCGCCCGCGCCGAGCTCGAGCCCGAGCTGGCCACCGACCCGCTGCTCGGCGAGGTGGGCTGGAGCTGGCTGGTCGACGCCCTGGCCAACCGCGGCGTCGGCTACGTCGCCGAGGCGGGCACGGTCACCCGCGTGGTCTCGCAGAGCTTCGCCGGGCTGGCCGACCGGCCGGCCAGCGTCGAGATGGAGGTGCGCGCCTCGTGGACCCCCCTCGGCCCCGAGGTCGGTGACCACCTGCTCGCCTGGTCCGACCTGCTCTGCACCATCGCCGGGCTCCCCCCGCTGCCCGAGGGCGTGGTCGCCCTTCCCGGACCTCGGCGCTGAATGGGTTCCGAGACACCGGTTCCCACCACCGAGGGCGCCCCGGCGCCCACGGTGGTGCCGCTGAACGAACCTGCCGACGGCGTCCCCGTCGTCGTCGAGACCGAGCGTGGGCTGGCCCGCGCCGCCGCGGCGGTGGCGGCCGGTGAGGGGCCGGTGGCGATCGACGCCGAGCGGGCGTCGGGCTACCGCTACGGCCAGCGCGCCTACCTCGTGCAGGTGCGTCGCGAGGGCGCCGGCACCTGGCTGATCGACCCGGTCGGCTGCCCCGACCTGAGCCCGCTCGACGAGGCGATCGGTGCGGCCGAGTGGATCCTGCACGCGGCCACCCAGGACCTCGCCTGCCTGGCCGAGGTCGGCCTGCGGCCGCGCCAGCTGTTCGACACCGAGCTCGCGGGCCGCATCCTCGGGCTGCCCCGGGTCGGTCTCGCCGCGGTGGTCGAGCACTACCTCGGGCTCAGCCTGGCCAAGGAGCACTCCGCGGTCGACTGGTCGACCCGGCCGCTGCCCGAGCCGTGGCTGCGCTACGCCGCGCTCGACGTCGAGGTGCTCAGCGAGCTGCGCAACCTGATGGGCGTCGACCTCGCCGCCCAGGGCAAGTCGGAGTGGGCGCGCCAGGAGTTCACCTCGCTGCTGACCTGGGCCCCCACCGAGCGGGTCGACCCGTGGCGGCGCACCTCGGGCATGAACACCCTGCGCTCGCGCCGGTCGGTCGCCATCGTCCGCGAGCTCTGGTACACCCGCGACGACATCGCCCGCGAGCGCGACACGTCGATCGGCCGGGTGCTGCCCGATGCCGCGCTCGTCGAGATCGCCAAGGCGGTGCCGAGCACCCCCGCCGACCTGCCCCGCGGGCACCGGGCCATCGCCCGCTACGGGCGCCAGTGGGTCGAGGCGGTGCGCCGGGCGCTCGAGATCCCCGAGGACGACCTGCCGCCGCGCACCCTGCCCTCCGACGGGCCGCCGCCCCCGCGGGTCTGGGCCGAGAAGAACCCGCTGGCCGCCGACCGGCTCGGCGCCACGCGGGCCGCGCTCACCGCGTTCGCGCAGGAGCACGTCATCCCGGTCGAGAACGTCTGCTCCCCCGACCCCCTGCGGCGCGTCGTGTGGCAGCCGCCCACCGACCACGACGAGGCGTCCTTCACCCGGGCGCTGCTCGACCAGGGCTGCCGGCCCTGGCAGGCCGAGATCGTCGCGCCGATGCTGGTGGCCGCGTTCGAGCAGTTCCCCGGCTGATCCCCCGGCGCGCGGCAGGGGGTGAGCGCCTCGTGCGGTTGTCGAACCCCTAGGACTTGGGATGCCCAGCGGGCGGGTGCAGGTGGCACGCTGGAAGACGGCGTCCGGCCTCCGGGCGCTGTGGACGTCGATCCGGGGAGGTGCTGGTGCCGGAGCTGCTCGTCTTCACCGTCGACAGCGGGCCTCGTCACGTCGACGCCGACCGCGCCATGGCCGCGCTGCTGGGGGCCTTCGCCTTCGCGCCGGTGGTCTACCGCCAGGCCCGCGGTCGGGTCCTCACCTTCCACGCCGAGATCCCCGACGTGCAGCTCGGGCAGCTGCCGGCCGCCGTGGCGGCGCTGAGCGCCGTGGACGAGGTCGAGAACGTCGCCCTCGTGCCACTGCCCCGACCGGCCGGCCCGCCGACCCCACCGGCCGCAGGGACGCGGGCCGAGGACGCCTTCCTCGCGGCCCAGCGGCCGCGCCGGTGGCCCTGACCCCGTCGCCGCCGGCTGGTCGCCATCCTTGACAGGCAAGCATTCACTTGCCTATCGTCGGGCGAGTGGACGATGCGGATGCCGTGTTCAAGGCGCTCGCCGACCCCACCCGCCGGGCCCTGCTCGACGCGCTGGTCGAGCGCGACGGCCAGACCCTGTTCGAGCTGTGCGCGCGGATGGCGAGCACGCACGGCCTCACCTCGAGCCGCCAGGCGATCTCGCAGCACCTCGACCAGCTCGAGGCCGCCGGCCTGCTGCACCGGCGTCGCGAGGGCCGCTACACCTTCCACCACCTCGACACCACTCCCCTGGCCCCGCTGCGCGAGCGGTGGCGCCGCCCCGACGAGAGGACCTGACCATGCGGATCACCCTGATGAGCGTGTTCGTCGACGACCAGGCCAAGGCGCTGGACTTCTACACCCGCGTGCTCGGCTTCGAGAAGAAGCACGACGTGCCGCTGGGCGAGTTCGCCTGGCTCACGGTGGTCAGCCCGGATGCGCCCGACGGCGTCGAGCTCGTGCTCGAGCCCGACCAGCACCCGGCCGCCCGGACGTTCAAGGACGCGCTGGTCGCGGACGGCATCCCGTTCACCGCGTTCGACGGTCGACGACGTCGACGCCGAGCACGCCCGGCTGAGCGGCCTGGGCGTCACGTTCACCCAGCCCCCGGCATCGATGGGTCCGGTCACCACGGCGGTCTTC
This sequence comes from uncultured Actinomycetota bacterium, assembly GCA_963806295.1. GTDB lineage: Bacteria > Actinomycetota > Actinomycetes > Actinomycetales > Dermatophilaceae > Fodinibacter. The sequence continues at coordinate 28,489 of CAWDXP010000022.1, forward strand.
GACGACACCTGCGGCAACCTGCTGCAGATCCACTCGCCCACCCCGGCGTGACGCCTCTCACCCGCCCCGCCCTAGGGCACTAAGCGTCCGCTTAGTACGGTGGACCCTCAGGCCCGGAGGACACCGGGCCCATCCCACCCCACTCCCCGGGAGGCCCTTCGTGCCACGCGAGCTCCAGGACGTCGTCTTCGTCGACGGCGTCCGCACCCCGTTCGGCAAGGCCGGCGAGAAGGGCATGTACGCCCAGACCCGCGCCGACGACCTCGTCATCAAGTGCATCCGCGAGCTGCTGCGGCGACACCCCGAGCTGCCCAAGGACCGGGTCGAGGAGGTGGCCATCGCCGCGACGACCCAGATCGGCGACCAGGGCCTGACCCTCGGCCGGCTCGCGGCCCTGCTGTCCGGGCTGCCGAACACCACCCCGGGCTACTCCATCGACCGGATGTGCGCGGGGGCGATGACCGCCGTCACGACCATCGCGTCGTCCATCGGCGTCGGCGCGATCGACGTCGCCGTCGCCGGCGGGGTCGAGCACATGGGCCGCCACCCGATGGGTGAGGGCATCGACCCCAACCCGCGGATCATCTCCGAGCGCATCGTCGACGAGTCGGCCCTGGTCATGGGCAAGACCGCCGAGAACCTGCACGACCGCTTCCCGCAGCTCACCAAGGCGCGCTGCGACGCGTATGCCGTCGCGAGCCAGCAGCAAGCTGGCCGCCGCCTACGCCGCCGGCCTGGTGCAGCGCGACCTGGTGCCCGTCGCCACGCGGCACGTCGAGAAGGGCTGGGGGCTGGCGACCGCCGACGAGCCGCCGCGCCCCGGGCACCACGCTCGAGGAGCTCGGCGCCCTCAAGACGCCGTTCCGCGCCCACGGCAACGTGACCGCCGGCAACGCCGCCGGGCTCAACGACGGCGCGACCGCCTGCATCCTCGCCTCGGCGTCCGCCGCCGACGAGCTGGGCCTGCCGGTGCGGATGCGCCTGGTGTCCTACGCGTTCGTCGGCGTCGAGCCCGAGGTCATGGGCATCGGGCCGGTGCCCGCGGCCGAGAAGGCGCTGCGCAAGGCCGGCCTCACCATCGAGGACATCGGCCTGTTCGAGCTCAACGAGGCGTTCGCCGTGCAGGTCATCGCCTTCCTCGACCACTTCGGCATCGCCGACGACGACGAGCGGGTCAACCCCTGGGGCGGCGCCATCGCCACCGGGCACCCGCTCGCCTCCTCCGGCGTGCGCCTGATGAGCCAGCTCGCCCGCCACTTCGAGGACCACCCCGAGGTGCGCTACGGCCTGACCGCGATGTGCATCGGCATCGGCATGGGCGGCTGCGTCATCTGGGAGAACCCCCACCACGCCGACTACGGCCAGGAGGCCTGAGCCATGACGACGACCACCACGCCCGTCACCGCCCCCGGCATGCCCGAGGAGGTCGTGACGCGCACCCCGGTGCAGGACGTCGCGCTCCCCGGCGGCGCCGGCATCCTCGCGCTGGTCACGCTCGACAACGGGCACGACCACACCCGCCCCAACACCTTCGGCCCGCAGACCATCGCCGGGCTGCAGGCCACCGTCGACGGGCTGCGGGCCCGCGCCGAGGCCGGCGAGATCGCGGCGGTCGGCATCACCGGCAAGCCGTTCGTCTTCGCCGTCGGCGCCGACCTGTCCGGCGTCCCGTACGTCACCGAGCGCGAGCAGGCCCTGGCCATCGCCCGCGCCGGCCACGCGGCCTTCGCGTCGATCATGGACCTGCCGGTGCCGACCTTCGCGTTCGTCAACGGTGCGGCCATGGGCGGCGGGGTCGAGATCGCGCTGGCGTGCGACTACCGCACCGTGTCGTACGGCGTGCCCGCCTTCGCCCTGCCCGAGACCTTCCTCGGCCTGGTGCCCGGCTGGGGCGGCTGCTTCATGCTGCCGAACCTCGATCGGCGCCGCCGACGCCCTCAAGGTCATCATCGAGAACCCGTTGTCGCAGAACCGGATGCTCAAGGCCAAGGAGGTCGCGGCAGCTCGGCATCGCCGACGTGCTGCTCGAGCCGGCCGACTTCCTCGAGGACTCGCTGCGCTGGGCCGCCGCCGTGCTCGCCGGCGCCGTTCACCGTGCAGCGCCGCGAGGTCGACACGGACGAGGCGAGCCTGGGATGCCGCGTGCGACGCCGCCCGCAAGGTCGTGCTCGCCAAGACCGGCGGCCGCGCGCCCGGCGCGCTGCGCGCCGTCGAGCTGGTGCGGGCCGCGCGCACCGCCGACCCGCGACGACGCCTTCGCCGCCGAGGATGCCGCGCTCGGCGACCTGATCATGACCGACGAGCTGCGGGCCGGGCTCTACGCGTTCGACCTGGTGCAGAAGCGGGCCAAGCGCCCCGCCGGTGCGCCCGACAAGTCCCTCGCCCGCCCGGTCACCAAGGTCGGCATCGTCGGCGCGGGCCTGATGGCGAGCCAGCTCGCGCTGCTCTTCGCCCGCCGTCTCGGGGTGCCGGTCGTGCTGACCGACCTCGACGAGGAGCGCGTGGCCAAGGGCGTGGGCTGGGTGCACGCCGAGATCGCCGGACTGCTGGACAAGCGCCGGGTCTCCCCCGACAAGGCGTCCTTCCTCACCGGCCTGGTCACCGGGTCGACGAGCAAGGACGGCTTCGCCGACGCCGACTTCGTCATCGAGGCGGTCTTCGAGGAGATGGCCGTCAAGCAGCAGGTGTTCGCCGAGGTCGAGGCCGTGGTCTCGCCCGAGTGCGTGCTCGCGACCAACACCTCCTCGCTGTCGATCACCGAGATGGCCAGCCGGCTGCAGCACCCCGAGCGGGTCGTCGGCTTCCACTTCTTCAACCCGGTCGCCGTGATGCCGCTGCTCGAGATCATCCCCGGCGAGGCCACCGACGACGCGGCGCTGGCCACGGCGTTCGCCACCGGCCGCGCGCTGGGCAAGACGACGATCCGGGTCAAGGACTCGGCATCCTTCGTCGTCAACCGGCTGCTCGGCCGCTTCATGGGCGAGTTCTCGCGGATCGTCGACGAGGGCACCCCGGTGCCCACCGCCGACCGGGCCGTCGCCGGCCTGGCCCCGATGCCGCCGTTCGTGCTGCTCGGGCTGGTCGGCCCGGCCATCGCGCTGCACAACAACGAGACGCTGCACCGCGCCTTCGGCGACCGCTACTACGTCTCGCCGAGCCTGCGCCGCCTCGTCGAGGCCGGCAAGCGCGGCTACTACGCGATGGAGGGTGGTCGCCCGGTGCCCGACCCGGAGGTGCTGGCGATGGCCGAGCAGCCCGAGCACCCCGTGGAGCTGACCGTCGAGCAGGCGCGTGAGCGGATCCTCGGCGTGCTGGCGCGAGGAGGTCGGGCTGATGCTGTCCGAGGGCGTCGTCGCGGCGCCGATGGACATCGACCTGGCCATGATCACCGGGGCCGGCTTCCAGTTCTGGAACGGCGGCCTGTGCCCGCTGCTCGACCGCGAGGGGGTCTCCGAGCGGGTGCTGGGCCGGCGCCTGCTGCCCGCCGGAGTGGCCAGCGTCCCGGCCTGACCGGCACCGTGACCGACGTCCCGCCCACCGGACAGCCCACCGGTGGGCGGGCGTCGATCTCCCCGTATATCTCACAGGTGATATACGGTGGTCCGGTGACTGTTACCACCACGTCCGACACGTACCTGACCCGGATCGGCACCCTGATCCGGGACGCCCGGCGCCACCAGGGCCTGACCCAGAGCGAGCTGGCCGACCTCCTCGGCACCAGCCAGAGCGCCGTCGCCCGCATCGAGCAGGGCAAGCAGAACCTCTCCCTCGAGATGCTCGCCCGGGTCGGCGAGAAGCTCGACAGCGAGTTCGTCTCGCTGGGCCACAGCGGGCCCCAGCACCTGCGGATCGTCGGCGGGCGCAAGCTCTCCGGCTCGATCCCGGTCAAGACCAGCAAGAACGCCGCGGTCGCCCTGCTGTGCGCCAGCCTGCTCAACAAGGGCCGCACCACGCTGCGCAGCCTGGCCCGCATCGAGGAGGTCAACCGGATCATCGAGGTGCTGACCTCGATCGGGGTGCGGGTGCGCTGGCTGCCCGACAGCAACGACCTCGAGATCACGCCCCCGGCCCGCCTCGACCTCGACAGCATCGACATCGAGGCCGCCCGCCGCACGCGCACCGTCATCATGTTCCTCGGCCCGCTGCTGCACGAGCAGTCGCGCTTCGAGCTGCCCTACGCGGGCGGCTGCGACCTCGGCACCCGCACGGTCGAGCCGCACCTGTCGGCGCTGAAGGCCTTCGGCCTCGACGTGGCGGCGACGCACGGGTTCTACGCGGCCACCGTCGAGCCCGGCCGCCAGCCCACCCGCGCCATCGTGCTCACCGAGCGCGGCGACACCGTCACCGAGAACGTCCTGCTCGCCGCCGCCCGGAACCCGGGCACGACCCTCATCCGCAACGCCTCCCCCAACTACATGGTCCAGGACCTCTGCTTCTTCCTGCAGGCGCTCGGCGTGCAGATCGACGGCATCGGCACGACCACGCTCACCGTCACCGGGGTGCGCGACATCGACATGGACATCGAGTACTACCCCTCCGAGGACCCGATCGAGGCGATGAGCCTGATCGCCGCGGCCGTCGTCACCGAGTCGACGATCACCATCGAGCGGGTGCCGATCGAGTTCCTCGAGATCGAGCTGGCGACCCTGGAGGAGATGGGCCTGAAGTTCGACATCACCGAGGAGTACAAGGCCAAGAACGGGCACACCCGGCTGCTCGACCTGACCATCCACCCCGGGCCGCTCAAGGCCCCGGTCGACAAGATCGCCCCGATGCCGTTCCCGGGCCTGAACATCGACAACCTGCCGTTCTTCGCGCTCATCGCGGCCTGCGCCGACGGCACGACGATGATCCACGACTGGGTCTACGAGAACCGCGCCATCTACCTCACCGAGCTGACCAAGGTCGGCGGCCAGGTGCAGCTGCTCGACCCGCACCGGGTGATGATCACCGGCCCGACGCCGAAGTGGCGTGCCGCCGAGGTGATGTGCCCGCCGGCGCTGCGCCCGGGCGTGGTCATCCTGCTCGCGATGCTCGCCGCCCCCGGCACCTCGGTGCTGCGCAACGTCTACGTCATCAACCGCGGCTACGAGGACCTCGCCGAGCGGCTCAACGCCCTCGGCGCGACGATCGAGACCTTCCGCGACATCTGAGCGGCGCGCAAGGGCCCGATCTGCCCTCACCTGACCCCCTCGGCTGGTAGGACTGGGGGCGAGGTGATGACACGCGTGACCCCGCCCCGTGACGACCCGGCCCAGACCCGATCCGGACGCCACCGGACTCCCGCGCATGCGCGCGAGGCCGTTCCGGCGCCGGCTCCCGCGCTCCGGCCGCTGCCCGGCGTCGCCCTGGTCACCTACGTGCTGCTCGCCTTCGCCTTCTCGTGGTTGTGGTGGGTGCCGATGGTGGTGCGCGGCCAGGTCACCAGCCCCGGCCAGGGCTGGCCGACCCACCTGCCCGGGCTGATGGGCCCCGCCTTCGCGGCCGTCGTGGTCGTGCTCGGCTGGCACGGCACCACCGGCCTGGTCGAGCTCGGCCAGCGCGCGGTGCGCTGGCGCGGGGTCGGCCGGTGGTGGTGGTCGGTGCCGGCCATCCTCGCCCTCGGGGTGCTCGGGGTGGCCGCGTCCGCGGTCACCGGCACCCGGGTCGACCTCGGCGACCTCGCCGAGTACAGCGGGGCGCCGGTCGTCTCGGTGGTGCTCCTGTTCGGCTACGTGCTGCTCGTCAACGGCTACGGCGAGGAGCTCGGCTGGCGGGGGCTGCTGGCCGACGGACTGGTCGACCGGGTCGGCGAGGTGCGGGCCGCGCTGCTGGTCACGGTGGTGTGGGCGATGTGGCACCTGCCGTTGTTCTGGGTGGTCGAGGGCTTCCGGTCGATGGGGTGGGCCACCATCGGCTGGGTGGTCGGCCTGCTCGCGGGGTCGGTGGTGCTGACCCGGCTCTATGTCGGCTCGGGGCGCAGCGTGCTGCTGGTGGCCCTGTGGCACACCGCCTTCAACTTCACCACCGCCACCACAGCGACGCAGGGGCTCTCCGCGGCGATCACCTCGACGGCGGTCATCGTCGCGGCCGTCGTGGTGCTCGTGCGCGCCCGGGCCCGCGAGCGCGCCGAGCAGGCGGCCCGCTCGGCCGCCGCCGCCGCGCGACGCGCTCGGCTGGTGGGCCAGCCGTCTGCCGAGCCGGCCGGCGACTGACCGCCCCGGCGCCTCGTCGCCGCGGCGTGCTGCCGCACGGGTGCGCCCGACGCCTCGGGGTTCAGCCGGAGCGGGGAGCCGGCACCATGAAGACCGGCACCGGCGCCGACCGGACGATCTTCGAGGCCCGAGAACCGAGGAAGAGCCGAGCCGCCGGCGCCGACGAGCTCGGGCCGATGACCAGCAGGTCCCCGTCCTGCCAGTCGACGTTCTCGATGGCCTTGCCCCACGACATGCCCTCTCCGACGACGAGGGTTCGGGCGAGACGCTCAGCCAGGGCGGGGTCGCCGTCCCCGACCCCGGCGCGGAGGGCCTTCTTCGTGCCGAGCACCCACTGCTCCACGACGAGGTCGTCGGCCGACTCCTCCACGCTTCCGAAGACGCGCTTGGGGGGCCGGACGGCGAACGACACGGCCCGCAGGCTCGCCCCTGCTGCCTCGGCGACCTGGGCCCCGACGGCGGCCACGTGAGCGACTCCGGCCGACCCGCCCACGCCGATGCTCACCCGGCGGATGTGGGAGCCCGGTCCGGGGCGGTAGCCGCGGGGGGCCAGCAGCACCGGCATCGGGGCCGAGTGCGCGAGCCGGTCAGTGACGCTGCCGAAGGAGATCCGTCCCCACGGGCCCTTGCTCGACGAGCCGAGCACCAGGGCGGACGCGTGGACGTCGGCGGCGACATCGAGCAGCCCGGCGGGGATGGAGGAGGCCACCCGCACCTCGAAGGTCGCCGAGATCCCGGGTGGTAGACCGGCCCGGGCCTGGTCGAGGACCGACTGCCCCCAGGCCTTGAGCGGCTCGAGGTAGTCACCGTCGATGAACTCCGGAGCACCGGCGGCGTGCGGGGTCGTGACGACGACCCCGACCACGAGCGGCTCGCCGGTCGACAGTGAGAGCACGCAGCCCAGCTCGAGCGCCGACCTGCCGCTCTCTTGCGCCGTGTAGGCGACGACGATCGTCACGGTTCACGCCCGCACGATGAGCGAGGCGGCCTCCACGTGGGTCACCGGCAGGCCGAGCTCGCTCGCGCGGTCGACCACCTCGAACCGCTGCCAGATCGAGTCGCTGGCGGGGAGCGTCACGATGACGATCTGGTCGGGATCGAACTGCGTCACCGCCGCCCGCAGCGCCCGCAGCGGTCGCTGGTCACCGAGTCCGCCGGTGGCGTCGAGGTGGCGTGCCCGCAGGGCCTCGAGCGTGCGGTCCAACCGCTCCTGCGCGGCCCGGGTCGTGGCGTCCCGCACGGACACCGCGCCGTGCGTGGAGGCGGTGCCGGTCTCGACGGCGCTGGCCGGGACGCAGACGTAGTAGGTCGCCTTGCCCAGCGAGTCGATGCGTTGGAGCTCGCTCATCAGCTCGTCGGCCTCCAGGGTCTGGTTCGCCAGGACGAGCACCCGGCGCGCATCACCGGTCGGCTCGTTCACGGCGCGCGCGGGCAGTCGGGCGATCCGCTGCCTGTTGATGAAGAACAGGACGAGCACCACGGCGAACGACGCGAGGCTCAGCACGAGCTGGATCCGCACGTCCGCAGTGAGGCCCATCTGGACCAGCACCAGGACGATGCCGAGAGCAGTGATGACGGACAGCGCCGGGAACCACCACATCTTCACCTTGAGCGTCGACTCGTCGGCCCGGTACCTCAGGATGATCTGCGAGACGGCGATGAGCAGGTAGACGAAGAGGATGACGGCGCCGGAGGAGTTGAGCAGGAACGAGAACACGGTGTCGGGAGAGATCGCCGCCATGATGACGGCGAGGAAGCCGACGACGGACGACGACAGGATCGCGACCATGGGCACACCGCGCGAGTTCACCGTCACCATCGACGCGGGCGCCTCGCGGCGAGCTGCCAGCACGAAGAGCATCCGGGACGCGGTGTAGAGGCCTGAGTTGAGGCAGGACAGCACGGCGGTCAGCACGACGGCGTTCATGATGTCGTCGGCATACGGGATGCCCATCTCCTGGAACGCCGCGACGAAGGGTGAGGCCTCCAAGGTCGAGGAGTCCCACGGCAGGATGACGGCGAGCAGGAAGACCGAGCCGACGAAGAAGATCGCGATGCGCGTGATGACCGAGTTCGCCGCCTTGGACACGGCCCGCTCGGGGTCGTCGGACTCGGCGGCCGCGATGGTGGCGATCTCGGCGCCCACCATCGAGAAGATCACCGTCACGACCCCGGCCGTGACCGCGAGACCGCCGTTGGGGAAGAAGCCGCCGTAGGCGGTGAGGTTGCTGAAGTCGAGGTCGGCATTGGGCCAGATCCCGAGGACGAAGAGGGAGCCCACGGCAAGGAACACGATGATGGCCGCGACCTTGATCCCCGCGAACCAGAACTCGAACTCCCCGAACGACGACACGGAGATGAGGTTGGTCCCCGTCATGAGGAGCATGAGCACGAGGCTGAGCGTCCAGGTCGGCACGTCGGGGAGCCAGAAGTTGATGACCTTGGCCCCGGCGACGGCCTCGAAGCCGACGACGATCACCCAGAAGTACCAGTAGAGCCAGCCGACGGAGAAGCCGGCCCAGTCGCCGAGGGCCTTGCGCGAGTAGTCGGCGAAGGAGCCTGTCGAAGGATTGGCCACGGCCATCTCGGCGAGCATCCGCATCACCATGATGATGAGGACGCCGCACAGGGCATAGGTGATGAATGCCGCGGGCCCGGTGTCGTGGATGACCGTGCCCGATCCGACGAACAGGCCCGCCCCGATGACACCCCCCATGGCGATCATCGTCAGCTGCCGCTGGTTGAGCGCCTTCTTCAGCTCGGGGCCAGCCCCGGACACCTCACACCCCCTCGGGGGCAACGGTCGGGCAGCATGCTGGCGCGTAGCGAGACATGGGAAATCCCCCTTGATCGAAGTTCTCTGACGTCGAGTCGACACGTCAATCTGTAAGCCGGACTACATACAGCTGTCACTTCGCAAGCGTTGTTCACCGTACTCTCGCCATTCGCTACCGAGCCCCGTGACTACCGCGGTGTTTTCGGCTCCGGACGGAAGTGGCGAGCTGCGCGTGCGCGCGGCTGCAGCCTCGTGTCAGGTGGGGCGGATCGTGAGGACCTGGGCCATGGTGCCCACCGGGCCCCGGTGGTCGTGCAGGACGCTGCTGGTCAGGCCGACTCCGTCGGCGCCGAAGGCGACCGTCGTGTCGAAGCCGACCCACTCTCCCTCGGGGTGGTCGAACAGGTGAGCGGTCAGGTCGACGTTGGGGAAGGTGACCTCGTCGGGCCGGGCGCTGGTCGGCTCCCCCGCGAGCAGGGGTACGGGGGTACGGACCCAGAACGCCGCCCTGCCCGGCTCCAGCTCCACGCGTCGGACGTCGGCGGTCGCGATGAAGCCGCCGGGCCACAGGGACGACGCGTCCCAGGCCGGCATGTCCTTCGCGGCCGGGATCCTGGGCAGGGAGGACCCGGAGAATATCGTGGTGTCGCGGCGCTGCAGGAGCCACGCGCGCGGATGTCGAAGGACAGCCGGGCCACCACCAGGTCGTCGCCGCGCCTGGCGTCGCGGTCGCTCTCGATGACGTGCACCAGCAGCCCGAGCGCGGGTGCGATGTGCTGCTCGTGCGGGATCCAGCCGCCCCCGACGTGCTCGCTCGCACGAAAGGTGGTCGTGCCGGTGCGGTGGAAGTAGGCCACGGCCCTCCATTTCCGAGGACCGGCGGTCGTGGGCGGGGTGCTGGGGCGCAGGAGCCGACGCTAGACGGTCAGCGCGCTCGACGGCGCCTGTCATCATGATGGGCATGCCCACCGCCGAGATCTACACCCTGCTGCTCGCCGGGTTACTTGCCCTCGGAGTGCTGTGGGTCGTCGCCCGGTTCATCGACCGGGACTGACCGGACCTCGCGCGGCGGCGCGGATCGCTGCCGCAGGCTCGCGATGAGCAGGCGCCAGACCGGTGCGACCCTCCGCGCCCGCTTCGACGGCACTGCTCTGGTCGAGCGTTTTCGTCGGACAGGTGGCCAACTAGACTCGGCTGGCGCGGCGCTCGAGCCGTGCGCCCGGAACGAGATGGATGTGGTCGCGTTGGCTGAACCGCTCGAGGTCCACATGCGCGACACCAACGCGTTCGCCTGGTACATGGAGCAGGACCCACTGCTGCGGTCGACGGTGGTCGTCGTCCTGATGCTCGAGCACGCACCGGACTGGGATCGGCTGATGGAGCGGCTCGAGCGGCTCACCCGCATCTCGCCCGGCTTCCGGCAGAAGGTGGTGCAGCCACCGCTGCGGCTGGCCACGCCCCGCTGGGTCGTCGACCCCGACTTCGACCTGTCCTGGCACGTCCGCCGGTTCGAGGCCGCATCGCCTCGGACGCTGGAGACGGTCCTGGAGTTCGCCCGCAAGACCGGGATGGCCGGTCTCGACCGTGATCGACCCCTGTGGGAGGCCACGTTCATCGACGAGCTCGAGGGTGGCCAGACGGCGGTCGTCATCAAGCTCCACCACTCCTTGACCGACGGCGTCGGCGGCATGGACATCGCGCGACTCCTGTTCGACGTCCAGCCCGACCCCGCCGACCTCGGGCCCTTGCCCGACGCGCCCGCCGGCGAGAACCTCGACACCGTCGACCTGGTCCGCGATGCCCTCGGCCACGGCTGGTCCCGCGCCCTCGGCTTCTCGAGGGACGTGCTCACCTCGGCACCTGGCGAGGCGGCGAAGGCGTTGCGGCACCCGCGCGCGACTGTCAGCGAAACGGTCGCGACGGTGCGGTCGGTCGCACGCTTCCTCCAACCCGCATCAGACACCCTTTCGCCGGTCATGACCGAACGGCACATGGCCTGGCACTACGACGTGCTGCAGCTGCCCCTCGAGGACATCCTGCAGGCGGCGCACGGTGCGGGGGCCAAGCTCAACGACGCGTTCCTGTCCGGGGTCACGGCGGGGTTGCGGATGTACCACGAACGCCACGGCGAACGGGTCGACGAGCTGCGGGTCACGATGCCGATCAGCATCCGCAAGGACGGCGACGCCATCGGTGGCAACCGCATCACGCTCATGCGTTTCAAGGTCCCCGTGGCCATCACCGACCCGGGTGAGCGGATGAGGGAGACCCACATCCGCTGCGAGCCGATGAAGACCGATCGGTCCCTGCCCTTCACCGACGTGCTCGCCGGCGCGCTCAACCTCCTCCCCCGGTCCTACGTCAGCGGGATGCTCAAGCACATCGACTTCCTCGCCAGCAACGTGCCGGGAATCCCCATCCCGCTCTATCTCGCGGGAGCACGGGTCGACGGCTTCTACGCCTTCGGCCCGACGATCGGGGCAGCGTTGAACGTCACCCTGATGTCCTACTGCGGAACCTGTTTCGTCGGCCTCAACATCGACACCGGTGCCGTCCCGGACCCGGACGTGCTGATGGACTGCATGAGGGAGGGCTTCGAAGAGGTTCTCGCCAGTGCGGGCACGACCCGGCACGTGGTCCTGCCGAACGCCGTCACCTGAGGACCACGCCCCGCCACCACCACACGCAGAAGGTGCGCCGAGGGACGGTCAGGCGCGCCGCGCCACCCAGAGCTCCTCGGCCGGCCAGCGGCTCGCCCACTGCGGCGAGACGATCTCGTAGAACGGGTGGTCGGCGCGGTCGGTGGGGGCGAAGACCTCGTGCAGCGCCTCGACGGCGAACCCGCTGCGCCGCAGCAGCCGCACCCAGTCCCCGTGCGACGGATGGAACTCCACCCCGCCTCCGGCCCACTGCACGCGGTAGGCCTCGTCGTAGCCGCGCAGCAACCGCTCCTCCGCCACCCCCTCGTCGGGCGGCACGCACAGCGCGGACAGGTGGCTGTTCGTCAGGAATACCAGGCGGCCGCCCGGGCGGAGCACCCGCGCGGCCTCGGGCAGCCAGCGCTCGGGGTCGCCCCAGGCCGCGGCGCCGTGCTCGCTGACGACGAGGTCGACGCAGCCGTCGGCCAGCGGCAGCCGCTCGATGTCGCACTGCACCAATGGGAACGACGGCCCGGTGCTGCGCTGCAAGCGGCGCGCGGTGGCGAGCTGCTCGCCCGACAGGTCGACCGCCACCGGCCGGGCCCCGAGCCGCGCCAGCCAGGCCGAGACGTACGCGGTGCCCGCCGCCAACTCGAGCACGTCGAGCCCGCTGACCTCGCCGAGCACTCCCAGCTCACGCTCGGGCACGGCGAACAGGCCCCACACGGCGTCCGGGCGCTCCCACATCGCGTCGGCGGCGGCATCCGTGAAGCGCTCGTTGACCACGGTCCACAGCGCCCGGTTAAGGGCCACCTCGTCGGCGCGGGAGTCGGTCACGCGGCCCAGCCTAGGCCGACCCCGTCGCGGCCCCGGCAGGTCCGGCTCGCGCTCCTCCTGCGCCACCTCACCGGCTGAGCACGGCCTCCTGCACCCGGCGCTCGTCCACGTCGGACAGCCCCGCGCGGCGCGGCTCGGCGCGCGTCTCCTCGAAGGCGAGGGTGTCGCGCAAGGTCTCCGCGAGCGGGCGGGTGATCAGCCCCGCCGCGCGGGCACGGGAGGTGTCGAGCGTGGCGAATCCGCGCCATTCGACGTCGTCGATCCACAGCGGCAGGGATGCCGGCCCCATCCAGGCAGCGATGCCCAGCTCGGACAGCACCTCGCGCGCGACCGGCAGCGGTTGCGCGCTCGACCCCGCCACGTCGGCGGCGACGGCCAGCACCTCACCCAGCGGCGCGGTCGGGCCGGTGGCGTTGAAGGCGCCGTCGAGGCGGTTCTCCGCGGTGGTGACCAGCCAGGCCGCGAGGTCGCGCACGTCGATGATCGCGCACGGGAAGTCGAGCTCGTCGGGCACGACGACCCGCTCCCCCACCGGGTGGGCGAACCGCCACGGCCAGTATCCGGTGCGTCCGGACCAGTCGCCGGGTCCACCGATCAGGCCAGGGCGCACGATCGTGGAGGTGCCGTCGGCGTCGCGAACTGCGTTCTCGCAGGCGACCTTTGCCTCGCCGTAGACCTCCATGTCGGTCATCAGGTCACCGTCGAGCGGGCCGCGCAACGGCGAGTCCTCACGTTGCTCGACCGCGTCGAACCGCGCGTAGACGTTGCCGGTCGACACCAGCACCCGGTGCCGTGCGGTGAGGTCGCGCACCGCGCGGCGCGCGTGGCCCGGATGCCGGGTGACGTCGACGACGGCATCCCAGGCCTCGCCGGCGACGGCATCCAGGCCGTCGTCGAGGTCGCGGTCGGCGGTGACGAACGTGGCGCCGGCCGGCGGGTCGGCACTCCCCCGCGCCAGGCAGGTGACGTCGTGGCCGCGCCGCAGCGCCTCCAGCGCCACCGTGCGACCCAACCAGGCGGTACCCCCGAGCACGAGCATCCTCATCGGGTCAGCCAACCGTCCCGACCGCGCGCAGGTCCAGCCGGTTCGCCACGGGCGTAGCCGTCAAACGCCCCGTCACACGGCTGCTCGGTGCACTGGTGTCATCCGGCCGGCGAGGAGCGCCGTGCCACACCCGAGAGGACACCCACTCATGGCACTGTTCATGGACTCCCACACCATCGAGGGCGGCGTCGCGGCGAGCGACGTCGCCGCCGCGCACGAGGCCGACCTGGCGACGCAGGGCCCCCACGGGGTCAGCTACCTGCGCTACTGGGTCGACGAGGGCGCCGGCAGGATCTTCTGCCTCGTCGAGGCACCGGACGCCGAGGCCGCCAACACCGTGCACCGCGAGGCGCACGGCCTGGTGGCCGACGAGATCTTCAGCGTCAGCGAGCACTGCTGATCCTGGTGTCGACGTCCCACGCGTGCGGGCCCCGGCCGGGCGGTGCACCTGCCGCCCGGCCGGGCTGTGCCACCCTGACCGCATGACCCTCCGGTCCCCCGACGGCGGGCAGCGGCCCACCGCCGCCCGCCTGACCGTGCGGCTGCTCGGCCGACCCGGCGTCGAGCACCGTGGCGTCGAGCCCTACCGGCTGCGCAGCCGCAAGAGCTGGGCGCTGCTCGCGTACCTGCTGCTCAGCGAGCGACCCACCAGCCGGGGCCGGCTCGCCGAGCTGCTGTTCGCCGAGGCGGACGACCCGCTGCGGGCGCTGCGCTGGAGCCTGGCGGAGATCCGCCGGGCCCTGGGCGAGCACGGCTCCATCGAGGGCGACCCGGTGGTGCTGACCGTCGGCGACGACGTGCAGGTCGACGTGCTGGTGCTCCTCCACGGCACCTGGGCCGACGCGATGGAGGTGGCCGGCCGCGGTGGCGGGCTGCTCGACGGCCCGGTGCTGCGCGGCGCCCCGGGCTTCGAGTCATGGCTGATGTCCGAGCGCCGGCGGCTGGCGTCCGCGGCCGAGTCGGTGCTGCACGAGGCCGCCCTCGGCCTGCTGGCCCGCGGCGAGCTCGACCGGGCCCGCGGCTTCGCGGTGCGCGCGGCCGCGATGAGCCCGCTCGACGAGAACCACCAGGCCCTCGTCATCCGGCTCTACCGGCTCGCCGGTGACGACCAGGCCGCCGATCGTCAGTATTTGGCGTTCGCTCGGCTGCTCGACGACGAGCTCGGCGTGCGCCCCGGCACCGCGGTGGAGGCCGCCCGGCACGAGCGTCCGCGCGCTGTCGTCGGCGTCGCCACTGACAGCGCGGTCGAGGCGGTCGTCGAGGCGGGCGCCGCCGCCATCGCCGCGGGTGCGACCGACCCGGGCATCGCCTCGTTGCGCAGCGCGGTGCCGCTCGCCGACGCGACCGGGGTGACCCGGCTGCGGGTTCGCTCGCGCCTGGCCCTGGCCGAGGCCCTCATCCACGCGGTGCGGGGCCAGGACGAGGAGGGTCAGGCGCACCTGCACGAGGTCGACCGCCTCGCGCTGCAGGACGACGACCGGCCCGCGGTGGCGCAGGCGCGCGCCGAGCTCGGGTACGTCGACTTCCTGCGCGCCCGCTACGACCGGGCCGAGCGGTGGCTCACCGACGCGGTCGACCTCGCCCAGGGCTCACCCGCCGTGCTCGCGAAGGCCACCACGTACCTCGGGTCGGTCCACAGCGACCGGGGTGGCTACCCGCAGGCGGTCGCCCTGCTCGACGAGGCGGCCCGGCTGGCCCGCGACATCGACGACCCCCGCCGCGAGGCGTACGCCCTGTCGATGCGCGGTCGGGTCGACCTGCTCTGCGGGCGCCTCGACGACGCGGCGGCGCGGCTCGCGGAGTCGGTCGCCCTGGCCGAGCGCGGCCACTGGCTGTCGTTCCTCCCTTGGCCCGAGGCGCTGCAGGGCGAGCTGCACCTGGCCCGGCAGGAGCCCGAGGCGGCCGCCCAGGTGCTCGAGCGCGCCTTCGCCCGGGCCTGCCAGCTCGGCGACCCGTGCTGGGAGGGGATGGCGGCCCGCGGGCTGGCTCTGGTGGCGGAGTCGTCCGGCCGCACCGATCGGGCCTTCGACACCCTCCTCGACGCCCGTACCCGCAGCAACCGGGTCACCGACCCCTACGTGTGGCTCGACGCCCACATCCTCGACGCACTGTGCACGCTGGGCCGGCGGCACTGCCATCCGCAGACCGCGCACTGGGTCGCCGCGATGCGCGAGCTGGCCGCCCGCACCGGGATGCGCGAGCTCACCGTCCGCGCGCTGGTGCACTCCGCCGCGCTCGGGGATGCCGGTGACGCCGCGGCTGCGGAGATGCTCGCTCCCGACGTCGACAACGACGTGCTCCAGGCCCTGGTACGGCGGGGCTGACGCCGAACCGGTGCACCCCGGGCGAATACCGGTCGACCGGGGCGGCATCGGCGGGAGAGGCTGTCGGCCCATGACGAGCAGCGACCTGTGGGACGAGGCGACGGCCCAGCGCTACGACGAGGCCTCGGCGGAGATGTTCGCGCCCGACGTGGTCGAGCCGGCCGTGGACTTCCTGGCCCGGCTCGCCGGCGACGGCCGGGCCCTGGAGCTGGCCGTCGGCACCGGCCGGCTGGCGGTCCCGCTGCACGCCCGGGGGGTGCCCGTCGCCGGCATCGAGCTGTCCGAGCCGATGGTGGCGCAGCTGCGCCGCAAGGTCGACGAGGATGCCGTCCCCGTGGTCGTGGGCGACATGGCCACCGCCCGGGCGCCCGGCGAGTTCGCGCTGGTCTACCTGGTGTTCAACACCATCGGCAACCTGCGCACCCAGGCCGAGCAGGTGGCCTGCTTCCGCAACGCCGCGAGGCACCTGGCACCCGGGGGGCGGTTCGTGGTCGAGGTGGGCGTGCCCGGCCTGCGGCTGCTGCCGCCGGGACAGCGGGCGGTGCCGTTCGACGTCAGCGAGCAGCACACCGGGTTCGACACCTACGACGACCTGGTCACCCAGCAGGCGACGTCGCACCACTACTCGCGCGAGCCCGACGGCTCGATCCGCTACGGCGTGCACCACTTCCGTTACGTCTGGCCCGCCGAGTGCGACCTGATGGCCGCGCTGGCCGGGCTCGAGCTCGAGCAGCGGGTGGCCGACTGGCACGGCAGCCCGTTCACCTCCGACAGCACCAGCCACGTCTCCGTCTGGCGCAGACCCTGATCGCGGCCCGCGGGAGGCACGTCCCTGCGTACGGTGGGGGCCACTGTCCGGCGTTGAACAAGGGAGGGGAACCCGTGACCAGGTACGTCATCCGGCCCGACGTGGCGATCCGGCTCGCCCGTGAGGAGGCCGTCATCCGTGACGAGCACGAGCTGCTCGCCCCCAGTCTGTTGCGCTCGCAGGTGCTGTCCCAGCTGTTCGAGGCGGTGCAGCGCGGTGAGCTCACCACGCCCGAGGCCGAGAACGCGATCGGCTACGTGCGGCGGCTGCGGATCCGGCTGCTGGGCGACCGGGTGCTGCAGAGCGTGGCGTGGGACGTGGCCGACCAGCTGGGCTGGCCCACCACGTACGACGCCGAGTACGTCGCGCTGACCCGGCTGCAGGCCGACGCCCTGGTGACCCTCGACGAGCGGCTGGCGCAGGCGGCGAAGCGCCTCGTGCCGATCGCCGCGATCGACGACCTGGTCTGACTGCCGGGGCCCGGGTCGCTCAGTCCGGCTGCGCGCGAAGCCGGCTCGCGACGGCATCCGGCGTCAGCCCGATGCGGTCGAGCAGCTGGCCACGGGAGCCGTGCTGGAGGAACTCCTTCGGGATGCCGAGCTGCTGCACGGGCGTCGTGAGCCCGGCACCGCGCAGGGCGAGCTCGACCTGCGAGCCGATGCCGCCGACGACGACGTTGTCCTCGACGACCGCGACCCGCTGGGCCGCACCCGCCAGGGCGACCAGGTCGTCGCTGACCGGCAGCGCCCAGACCGGGTCGACGACGCGTACGCGCACGCCCTCGGCGGTGAGCTTGTCGGCCGCGGTCAGCGCCGTGGCCGCCATCGAGCCGATGCCGACCAGCAGCATGTCGACCTCACCGTCGTCGGGCTCGGCGAGCACGTCGACCGTGCCGGACGTGCGCACCGCGACGATCGGGTCGCCGACCGGGCCCTTCGGGAAGCGGACGACCGAGGGGGCGTCGGAGATGTCGACCGACGCTCGCACGGCGCGGGCCACCTGCTGCCCGTCGCGCGGGGCGGCCAGGTGCAGCCCGGGCACGACGCCGCTGATCGTCATGTCCCACATGCCGTGGTGCGAGGCGCCGTCGGGGCCGGTGATGCCCGCCCGGTCGAGCACGACGGTGACGCCGGCCCGGTGCATCGCGCAGTCCATGAGCAGCTGGTCGAAGGCGCGGTTGAGGAAGGTCGCGTAGACGGCGACGACCGGGTGCAGCCCCGTGAACGCCAGGCCGGCGGCCATGGTGAGCGCGTGCTGCTCGGCGATGCCGACGTCGAAGGTGCGCTCGGGGAAGTGCTCGCAGAAGTCCTGCAGCCCGACCGGGATCATCATCGCGGCGGTGATCGCGACGACGTCGGGGCGGTCGTGGCCGATGCGCACCATCTCGTCGCTGAACTCGTCGGTCCAGCCGCGGCCGACGACCTCGAGCGGCAGCCCGGTCTCGGGGTTGATGACCCCCACGGCGTGGAACTGGTCGGCCTCGTCGGTGATGGCCGGGTCGTAGCCCCGGCCCTTCTGGGTGAGCACGTGCACCAGCACCGGCCCCCCGAAGGTTCGCGCCTTGCGCAGCGCCGTCTCGATGGCGTGCTCGTCGTGGCCGTCGACCGGGCCGACGTACTTCAGGCCGAGGTCCTCGAACAGGCCCTGCGGGGCGACGATGTCCTTGATGCCCTTCTTCATCCCGTGCAGCGTCTCGTACATCGCACCGCCGACGACCGGGGTGCGCGCGAGGGTGTGCTTGCCCCAGTCGAGGAAGCGCTCGTAGCCGCGGGTCGTGCGCAGGGTCGCGAGGTGGTCGGCCAGGCCGCCACGGGTCGGCGCGTAGGAGCGCTCGTTGTCGTTGACGACGATGACCAGCGGCAGGTCGGGCTCGGCGGCGATGTTGTTCAGGGCCTCCCAGGCCATGCCGCCGGTGAGGGCTCCGTCGCCGATGACCGCGACCGTGTGGCGGTCGGCCTGGCCGGTGACGACCCGCCCGGCGGCGATGCCGTGGGCCCAGGACAGCGAGCCCGACGCGTGGGAGTTCTCGACGACGTCGTGCTCGGACTCGGCCCGGCTGGGGTAGCCGGACAGCCCGCCCTGGGTGCGCAGCCCGGTGAAGTCGCGCCGGCCGGTGAGCAGCTTGTGCACGTAGGACTGGTGGCCGGTGTCGAAGACCACGGTGTCGCGCGGCGAGTCGAAGACCCGGTGGATGGCGATGGTGAGCTCGACGACGCCGAGGTTGGGCCCGAGGTGGCCGCCGGTGCGGGAGACCTCCTCCACCAGGAAGCGCCGGATCTCCTCCGCGAGGGCAGGGATCTGGTCGGGGCGCAGGGACCTGAGGTCGTCGGGGCCGTCGATGCGCTCCAGCAGGCTCACCGGTGCCTACCTCCCTGGTCGTGTGTGGCGTACGAAACCATCCGAGTCTAGGCGCTCGCCCGTCGTGGCCGGTGTCGACCCGGCCCGTGAGCGGCCACCACGCCCGATCCTCACCGTTCCTCCACACACCCCGCCGCGTCAGCCGGTGTGGTTCACCTCCTGCAGCCGGTACACCGGGGTGTCGAGCCCCTCGTACCGCGCCTTGAGCTGCAGGGCGAGGTAGAGCGAGTAGTGGCGCGACTGGTGCAGGTTGCCGCCGTGCATCCACAGGTTGGCCACCTGGGTGGGCTTCCACATGTTGCGCTGCTCGCCCTCCCACGGCCCGGGGTCCTTCGTGGTGTCCGAGCCCAGCCCCCAGCACTTCCCGAGCCGGTCGGCGGTCTCCTGGTCGATGAGGTCGGCGACCCAGCCGTTCATCGAGTTGTAGCCGGTGGCGAACACGACGACGTCGGCCGGCAGCTCGGTGCCGTCGGTGAGCACCACGGCATCCTCGGTGAGGTGGTCGACCTGGCCGTGCACGAGCGTCACGTCGCCGTTCGCCACGAGGTCGGCCGCACCCACGTCGATGTAGTAGCCCGAGCCGCGGCGCAGGTACTTCATGAACAGCCCGGAGCCGTCGTCGCCCCAGTCGAGCCAGAACCCGGCCCGCTCGAGGCGGTCGTAGAAGTCCTTGTCGACCTCGGCCATCTTCTCGTAGGCCGGGATCTGGAACTCGTGCAGGATCCGGTAGGGCAGCGACGCGAAGATGAGGTCGGCCTTCTCGGTGGTGACGCCCGCGGCGAGCGCCCGCTCCGAGTAGAGGTCGCCCAGGCCGTACTCCATCAGGCTGTCGCTCTTGACGATGTGGGTCGAGCTGCGCTGCACCATCGTCACGTCGACGTCGTTCTCCCACAAGGCTCCACAGATGTCGAACGCGCTGTTGTTGCTGCCGATGACGACCGCTCGCTTCCCGCGGTAGGCGTCCGGCCCGGGGTGGCGCGAGGAGTGGTGCACGTCGCCGCGGAAGACGTCGAGGCCGGCGACGTCCGGCATCCGCGGCTTGCCGCTCATGCCGGTGGCGAAGACGATCTGGGTGGGGCGCAAGGTGAGGGGCTGGCCCTCGCGCTCGACCTCGACGGTCCACTCCTCCGTCTCGTCGGACCAGGTCGCCGACGACGCCACCGTGTCGGACCAGTAGGGCACCTCCATGACCTTGACGTACGACTCGAGCCAGTCGCCGATCTTGTCCTTGGGGGCGAACACCGGCCAGTTGTCGGGAAACTTCAGGTAGGGCAGGTGGTCGTACCAGACCGGGTCGTGCAGGCAGAGCGACTTGTAGCGGTTGCGCCACTGGTCGCCGGGCCGGGGGTGCTTGTCGATGACCAGGCTCGGCACCCCCAGCTGGCGCAGCCGGGCACCGAGGCCGATGCCGCCCTGGCCGCCGCCGATGACGAGCACGTAGGGCTGCGTCGTCGAGCCCAGGCTCTCGGCCTCGGCCTGGCGGCGCTCCTTCCACGTCGCGCGGCCCTTGTCGGCGCCATGCTCGGCGCCGCGGGGCCGCCGGTCGCGCTTTGGCTCCTCGTAGCCCTTCAGCTCGTCGAGCGTGGTGAGGAAGGTCCAGGCGCGGTCCGCCCCGTCCTCCTCCTTCAGGCGCAGCAGCCCGGTGCCCCGGCCGACGGCGGTCTCGAAGGTGAACCAGGCGGTGACGACCCCGCCGTCCTCGGTGGGCGGCTCGCTGGTCGCGAAGGCGGACGGGGCGGTGCTCTCGAGGGTCGCGGTGAGCAGGTCGCGCACGCCCTCGGGGTGCTCGACCGTCGTGATGTTCCACGAGAACGAGACCAGGTCGCGCCACCAGCTCTGCGCGGCGAACATCGCGGCGGCCCGGTCGACGTCCCGGGCGGTGAGGGCCTCCTCGAAGGCGGACAGCCAGGCGTCGGCCCGCTCCGGGGCCGATGCGGCGTCGGCGGCAGGTCGCTCGAGGGTCTCGGTCATGGCGCGCTCCTTGGGGCCGGGCGGGGCGACGTCGACCCGCGCTCGGGTCAGCACACCCCGCGCGGCGGCCGCGAGGGAAGGGTTGCACGACGTTGCACGCCGCTGGCGGATGCCGGCCGCACCGCCCGGCGTGCAGGTGCCGGGCCCGGGGAGCCGGGGCTACCCTGACCGGAACGCACCCCGACCACCCGGGGTGGGAGGAGTCGACGATGACGCCGCACACGGGCCACGCCGTGGCCCCGGGCACCGACCTGGGCCAGCACGCCCGGGCCCTGCAGCGGGTGCACGATGCCGTGATGGGCGGCGCCGAGCCCCCGGCACGGCCCCGGGCCCTGGTCTCGCGGTCGTGGTCGCGGGTGCTCTCGCTCGGCCTGGACCCCACCCGCGCCAACGCCCGCGACCCGCTGCCGTGGGCCGAGGTCGAGCGCCGCCGCCGGGCCTCGCCGCTCGCCCTGGTCGTCGACGAGATCCGGGCCGTGCTCACCTCGGTCGCCGACGCCTCGCGGTTCATCGTGGTCGTCACCGACGCCGACGGCACGATCCTGTGGCGGGAGGGCTCGGCCGGGGTGCTGCGCCGCGCCGACGCCCTGGGGTTCACCGAGGGCGCCACCTGGACCGAGGACCACGTGGGCACCAACGCGATCGGCACGGCGCTCGCCGAGCAGGCGCCGGTGCAGCTGTTCTCGGCCGAGCACTTCGAGGAGGGCCAGCACCCCTGGTACTGCACGGCATCCCCGGTGCACGACCCGCGCACCGGCGCCCTGCTCGGCATCGTCGACGTCAGCGGGCCGGCGCTGACCCTGCACCCGGCCCTCGTGGCGCTGGTCGACACCGCCACCAAGCTGGCCGAGGCGCGGCTCTGGCGGCACCACGAGCAGGCCCTGCGCCGGCTGCGCCGCTCGGCCGAGCACGTGCTCGCCACGACCAGCGGGCCGCTGCTGCTCGTCGACGACGACGGCTGGGTCGCCCACCACGCCGGCGTGCTGGTGCGCGACCGGATCGCCGCTCCGCGCGCCGACCGCCCGGTGACCGTGCCAGGCCTCGGCCTGTGCGTGCCCGAACGCCTCGGCGAGGGCTGGCTGGTCCGCCCCGACCAGCGCGCGGTGCGGCTCACCGCCCGGCTGCGCACCGTCGACGGCCACGGCGTGCTCGAGGTGTCGGGGCCGGCGGATGCCGGTGGCGGCTGGCGCGCCTCGCTCACCCCCCGCCACGCCGCCATCCTGCGGCTGCTCGCGCACACCGGGCCCGAGGGGCTGTCGGCGGCCCGGCTCAGCCGGGCCCTGTTCGGCGACGACGAGCACGTGGTGACGGTGCGGGCCGAGGTGAGCCGGCTGCGGCGGGTCGTCGGTGCGATCGTCGGCACGGCGCCCTACCGGGTGGCCGACGGCGTTCGGCTGGTCTGTGAGGACTGAAGGCACGATGATGACCGGCTACAGCTAGAGCTTCGGCACGAAGTCGAGCCCGCGCAGCGCGTCGAGCAGGAGGCCGGCCGCCCGGCGCGCCGACAGCAGGCGCACCCCCTCGCACTCGAGGTCGGCGAGCACCTGGGCCACCCCCTCGGGCCCGATGTCGTCGACGAGGTCGACCCGCACCTCGCGGTAGGCCGAGCGCATCGCGTCGAGCTGGGCGTCGAGGTGGCGCACCGTGAACCACGCCAGGGCGACCGGATGCCGTCGCCAGGCCGGGTAGAGCCGGTAGTCGGGCGGGCAGTGGTCGAGCAGCCAGGCACTGGCCCGGTGGTCCCACCCCCGCTCCCCCGGCGGGGGGACCCCGTGCGGCCAGCCCGGCGGCCCGCCCGCCGTGCTCGCCCCCGACGCCGACCGGCGACCGGCCGGCGAGCCGGGGGTTCCGGTGCGCAGCGGAGGACCGCCGGGCACCGCAGCATCGAACACATGTTCGATCATACGCGCGTCCGCCGGGGCAGGACAGGCCGTCCACGAACCTCCCACCGGGCCGGTAGGAGTTGGTACCGCATCGTGGACGGGGCATTCAGTGATAATCCCGCGTTATACATTTGATAAGAGTTGACCCGTCCAGATCTTGCTTGGGGAGCCATGACCACACCGACGACCGAGACCTCCACCGGACGGGCGCTGCGCCCGCCGCGGGCCGGCCGCTCCAACGGTCAGTGGGCGGTCGACGGCCGCGAGCCGCTGAACGCCAACGAGGCGTGGAAGCAGGAGGACGGCGGCCTGAACGTCCGCGAGCGGATCGAGCAGGTCTACAGCAAGGAGGGCTTCGCCTCCATCCCGCCGCAGGACCTCAGCGGCCGGTTCCGGTGGTGGGGGCTCTACACCCAGCGCAAGCCCGGCATCGACGGCGGCCGCACCGCGGCCCTCGACGACACCGAGCTGTCCGACGAGTACTTCATGCTGCGGGTGCGCCTCGACGGCGGCGCCCTGACCCTGGCCCAGCTGCGGGTGCTCGCCGACCTCAGCCACGACTTCGCCCGCGGCACCGCCGACATCAGCGACCGGCAGAACATCCAGTACCACTGGATCCGCGTCGAGGACGTGCCCGAGGTGTGGCGCCGCCTCGAGGCGGTCGGCCTGCAGACCACCGAGGCCTGCGGCGACACCCCCCGCGTCATCCTCGGCAGCCCGCTCGCCGGCATCGCGGCCGACGAGCTGCTCGACCCCACCGCGACGATCGACGAGATCACCCGCCGGTTCGTCGGTGACCCCGAGCTCGCCAACCTGCCGCGCAAGTTCAAGTCGGCGATCACCGGGCACCCGAGCCTCGACGTCGTGCACGAGATCAACGACATCTCGCTGGTCGGGGTCGTGCACCCCGAGCTGGGCGTCGGCTACGACCTGTGGGTCGGCGGGGGCCTGTCCACCGCACCCCGGCTGGCCGAGCGGCTCGGCGTGTTCGTCACGCCCGAGCAGGCCGCGGACGTGTGGCTCGGCGTCATCTCGATCTTCCGCGACTACGGCTACCGCCGGCTGCGCACCAAGGCCCGCCTGAAGTTCCTGATGGCCGAGTGGGGCCCCGAGAAGTTCCGCCAGGTGCTCGAGACCGAGTACCTCGGCCACGCGCTGCCCGACGGCCCGCCCCCGGCACCCCCGAACGGCCCCGGCGACCACGTCGGCGTGCACCTGCAGAAGGACGGCAACCACTACGTCGGCGCCGCCCCGGTCGTCGGCCGGATCAGCGGCGACGTGCTCACCGGGCTGGCCGACCTGATGCAGGCCGCCGGCACCGACCGGGTGCGCCTCACCCCGCACCAGAAGCTCGTCGTGCTCGACGTGCCGCCGGCTGCCGTCGACGACCTCGTCGCCGGGCTCGAGCGCATCGGTCTCTCGGTGTCCCCCAGCCCGTTCCGTCGCCACACGATGGCGTGCACCGGCATCGAGTTCTGCAAGCTGGCCATCGTCGAGACCAAGGCCACCGCCGCCACGGCGATCGCCGAGCTCGAGCGCCGGCTCGCCGACGTCACCGACCAGCTCGACACCCCGGTGACCCTCAACGTCAACGGCTGCCCCAACTCCTGCGCCCGCATCCAGGTGGCCGACATCGGCCTCAAGGGCATGATCGTCACCACCGACGGCGAGCAGGGGCCCGGCTTCCAGGTGCACCTCGGGGGCGGCCTCGCCTCCGCCGACCGCGACGAGGCCGGCCTCGGTCGCACCGTGCGCGGCCTGAAGGTCACCGCCGCCGAGCTGCCCGACCTCGTCGAGCGCCTCGTGCGCCGCTGGCTCGACCAGCGCGGGGCCGGCGAGACGTTCTCCACCTGGGCCCACCGCGTCGACGAGGAGGAGCTGCTCCGATGACCAGCACCCACAGCCCTGCACCCACGACCGCCACTGCGCCCGGCCCGCGCGCGCGACGCAGCACCGACGAGCTGCGCGCGCTCGCCGAGGCCGGCGCCCGCGAGCTCGGCCCCGACGCCACGGCCGACGAGGTCGCCGCCTGGGCGGCCCGCACCTTCCCCGGAACCCTCGCCGTCGCGTGCAGCATGGCGGATGCCGTGCTTCCGGCGGTGGTCGCCAACCACGCTCCTGGTGTCGACGTGCTGTTCCTCGACACCGGCTACCACTTCGCCGAGACCTACGGCACCCGGGCGCAGGTGGCCCACGAGCTCGACGTCACGATCGTCGACGTGCTGCCGAAGCTCACGGTCGCCGAGCAGGATGCCGAGTACGGCCCGCGCCTCTACGAGCGCGACCCGGCAGCCTGCTGCCGGATGCGCAAGGTCGAGCCGCTCAAGGCGGCGCTCGGCGGCTACGAGGCGTGGGTCACCGGCATCCGCCGTGATGAGGGGCCCACCCGCGCCGACACCCCGCTGGTCACCTTCGACGAGCAGTTCGGGCTGGTCAAGCTCAACCCGCTCGCCGCCTGGACCTTCGACGAGGTCGTCGACTACGCCACCGAGCACCGCGTGCCCGTGAACCTCCTTCTCTCCGACGGCTACCCGTCGATCGGCTGCGAGCCCTGCACGCAGCGGGTCGCGCCCGGCGACGACCCCCGCGCCGGCCGCTGGGCCGGGTTCGCCAAGACCGAGTGCGGGCTCCACCCATGATCAGCACCCCACGAAGTTCTTCCGCCCACGCAGAGCGTGGGACCCGCGCTTCGCTCCCCCAGATACTTCTCGAGGACCCCGCATGACCTCGACCACCACCGACATCCTGACCGAGGCGCTGCCCGTGACGACCCACGTGACCACCGACCTACCCCCGGCCGCGGCCACCGACCTGCCGGTGCTGAGCCAGCTCGACGTGCTCGAGAGCGAGGCGATGCTCGTCATCCGCGAGATCACCGCCGAGCTCGAGCGCCCGGTGCTGCTGTTCAGCGGCGGCAAGGACTCCGTGGTGATGCTGCACGTCGCCGCCAAGGCGTTCTGGCCCGGCCCGGTCCCGTTCCCGGTGCTGCACGTCGACACCGGCCACAACTTCCCGGAGGTGCTCGCCTACCGCGACGCCACCGTCGAGCGGCTCGGGCTGCGCCTCGAGGTCGCCTCGGTGCAGGACTGGATCGACGACGGCCGGCTGCGTGAGCGGGCCGACGGCACCCGCAACCCGCTGCAGACCCAGCCGCTGCTCGACGCCATCGCCACGCACCGGTTCGACGGGGTGTTCGGCGGCGGCCGGCGCGACGAGGAGAAGGCCCGCGCCAAGGAGCGGGTGGTCAGCCTGCGCGACGACTTCGGCCAGTGGGACCCCAAGAACCAGCGCCCCGAGCTGTGGAACATCTTCAACCCGCGCCACCGCATCGGCGAGCACGTGCGGGTCTTCCCGCTGTCGAACTGGACCGAGCTCGACGTGTGGCGCTACATCGAGCGCGAGGGCATCGAGCTGCCCGGCCTCTACTACGCGCACGAGCGCGAGGTGTTCGAGCGCGACGGCATGCTCCTGGCCGTCGGCCCGGTGTCGCAGCCGCGCGCCGGCGAGGCGGTGGCCACCCGCCGGGTGCGCTACCGCACCGTCGGCGACATGTCGTGCACCGGCGCGGTCGAGAGCGACGCGGCATCCGTGGGCGACGTCGTCACCGAGGTCGCAGCCTCCACGCTGACCGAGCGCGGAGCCACCCGCGCCGACGACCGGATCTCCGAGGCCGCCATGGAGGACCGCAAGAAGGAAGGCTACTTCTGATGCACCCCACGAAGTTCTGCGCTCCTCCGTCGCTCCGATACTTCAAGGGGACCCCGCAATGAGCACCCTCCTGCGTCTCGCCACCGCCGGCTCGGTCGACGACGGCAAGTCCACCCTCGTCGGCCGCCTCCTGCACGACTCGAAGTCCGTGCTCGCCGACCAGCTCGACGCCGTCGAGCGGGTCAGCCGCGACCGCGGGCTCGCGTCGGCCGACCTCGCGCTGCTCACCGACGGCCTGCGCGCCGAGCGCGAGCAGGGCATCACCATCGACGTCGCCTACCGCTACTTCGCCACGGCCCAGCGCTCGTTCGTGCTGGCCGACTGCCCGGGTCACGTGCAGTACACCCGCAACACGGTCACCGGCTCGTCGACCGCCGACGCGCTGGTGCTGCTCGTCGACGCCCGCAAGGGGGTGCTCGAGCAGACCCGCCGCCACCTCGCCGTCGCGGCCCTGATGCGGGTGCCGCACGTCGTCATCGCGGTGAACAAGATCGACCTCGTCGAGCACAGTGAAGACGTCTTCCGCACGGTCGCCGCCGACGTGCGCGCGATCGCGGCCGAGCTCGGCATCCCCCACGCCCACGCGATCCCGGTGTCGGCCCTGGTCGGCGACAACGTCGTCGACCGCTCGCCGAACACGCCCTGGTACGACGGCCCCTCGCTGCTCGAGCTGCTCGAGACGCTGCCGCCCGACACCGACCCGGTGCACGAGTCGTTCCGGATGCCGGTGCAGGTCGTCATCCGCCCGCAGGGCGCCGCCCGCTCCCCCGAGCACGTGGAGTACCGCGGGTATGCCGGCCAGCTCGCCTCCGGTTCGGTGCGGGTGGGTGACGAGGTCGTCGTGCTGCCCTCCGGCTCGCGCAGCACCGTGGCCGGCATCGACCTCGGGGAGCAGCCGCTGCAGGTCGCGGTCGCGCCGCAGTCGGTCTCGATCCGGCTCACCGACGACGTCGACGTCAGCCGGGGCGACCTCATCGCCGCGGCCGCCGACCCGGTGCCGCTGCGCCAGGAGGTCACCGCACTCGCCTGCTGGCTCGGCGACGACGCCCTGCGGCCGGGCGCCCGCCTGCTCGTCAAGCACGGGTCGCGCACGGTGCTGGCCATGGTGCGCTCCATCGACGGCCGGCTCGACCTCGACGCCCTGCGCCTGGCGCCCACCGACCGGCTCGGGCTCAACGACATCGGCCGGGTCACGGTGCGCTTCGCGTCGCCGCTGCCCGTCGAGTCGTACTCCACGTCGCGCCGCGGCGGCGCCTTCCTCCTCGTCGACCCCGACGACGGGCGCACCCTCGCCGCCGCCATGGCGGATGCCGTGGCGCCCGGAGAGCACCCGCAGTGACGCTGCCCGTCGGGCTCGACCTCACCGGGCGCCGCGCGCTCGTGGTCGGTGGCGCCCCGACCGTCGTCGGGGCAGCCCGGGCGCTCGTCCGTGCCGGAGCGCGGCTCGACGTGGTCTCGCCGTGGCTGTGCGAGGAGCTCGAGGAGCTGGCCCTGTCGGGCGAGCTGACCTGGGCCGCACGCGACTACGCCGGCGTCACCGACCTCGACGACGCCTGGTTCGTGGTGGTCGGGTCGGGTGACTCCGCGGTGGACGAGGCGGTGCGCGCCGACGCCCTCGCCGCGCGGGTCTGGTGCGTCGACGCCGCGGCACCAGCGGGCAGCGGCGGTCGACGTGGTGGCAGCCGCGGCACCGCCGACCTGCCGACCACCTCGCAGGTCACCACCCGCGACGGCACCGTCACCCTGGCCGCCCACTCCCCCGGCGACCCGGCCCTCGCCGCCACCACCGCCCGCGCCGTCGACGCCCTGCTCGCGGAGGGTGCGCTCGACCTGCGCCGCCGCACGGCTCGACCGGGCACCGGCTGGGTCGCCCTCGTCGGCGGCGGGCCCGGCGCCGACGGTCTGCTGACCACCCGCGCCCGCGAGCTGATCGCCTCGGCCGACGTCGTGGTGGTCGACCGGCTCGCCCCGCGCGCGGTCGTCGACCGGCTGCCCGCCACCGTGCGCGTCGTCGACGTCGGCAAGGCCCCCGGCCGGCACGCCCTGGCCCAGGACGCCATCAACGACCTGCTCGTCGAGGAGGCCCTCGCCGGCCGGGCGGTCGTGCGGCTCAAGGGCGGCGACCCCTACGTGCTCGGGCGCGGTGGCGAGGAGCGGCTGGCCTGCGAGGCGCACGGCATCCGCGGTCGAGGTGGTGCCCGGCGTGACGAGCGCGGTCGCGGTGCCGGCCGCGGCCGGCATCCCGGTCACCCACCGCGGCGTCGCGCGCGGCTTCACCGTCGTCACCGGCCACGACGAGCTGCCCGCGGTGCCGCCCGGCACCGACCACACGGTGGTGCTGCTGATGGGCGTCGGCCGGCTGGCGCGCTCGACCCGCTCACTGCTGGATGCCGGCCGCCCGGCGTCGTGCCCGGTGGCCGTCATCGAGCGCGGGTTCGCGCCCGACCAGCGGGTCACCTTCGGCACCCTGGCGCGACATCGCCAGCCCGTGCCGCCGCGGCCGGGGTCGAGAACCCCGCCGTCGTCGTCGTCGGCGACGTGGTGCGGCTCAGCCCCGACCACCCCGGCTGACCGTCACACGAAACGTGGGTGAAGATCGTCGTCCAGGCGACGATCTTCACCCACGTTCGCGGCAGACCGGCGTCGTCAGCCGACGAGCGAGCGCAGGACGTACTGCAGGATGCCGCCGTTGCGGTAGTAGTCGGCCTCACCGGGGGTGTCGATGCGCACGACGGCCTCGAAGCTCGACTCCGAGCCGTCCTCGGCGGTGACGGTGACCGTGACGGTCTTGGGGATGCCGCCCTCGTTGAGCGCCTCGACGCCGGTGAACGAGAAGGTCTCGGTGCCGGTGAGCCCGAGCGACTCGGCGTTCTGGCCGGCGGGGTACTGCAGCGGCAGCACGCCCATCCCGATCAGGTTGGAGCGGTGGATGCGCTCGTAGGACTCGGCGATGACGGCGCGCACGCCGAGCAGCGCGGTGCCCTTGGCGGCCCAGTCGCGCGAGGACCCGGAGCCGTACTCCTTGCCGGCCAGGATGACGAGCGGGATGCCGGCCTCCTGGTAGGCGGCCGACGCGTCGTAGATCGTGCTCTGCTCGCCACCGGCGAGGAAGTTGCGGGTGAAGCCGCCCTCGACGCCGTCGAGGAGCAGGTTCTTCAGCCGGATGTTGGCGAAGGTGCCGCGGATCATCACCTCGTGGTTGCCGCGGCGCGAGCCGTAGGAGTTGAAGTCCTTGCGCTCGACGCCGTGCTCGGCGAGGTACTTGCCCGCCGGGCTGTCGGCCTTGATCGAGCCGGCCGGGCTGATGTGGTCGGTCGTGACCGAGTCGCCGAGCTTGGCCAGCACCCGGGCGCCGCTGATGTCGGTGACCGGCGACGGCTCGAGCTGCATGCCGTCGAAGTACGGGGGCTTGCGCA
The DNA here is from genome assembly GCA_963806295.1 of uncultured Actinomycetota bacterium. Lineage (GTDB taxonomy): Bacteria > Actinomycetota > Actinomycetes > Actinomycetales > Dermatophilaceae > Fodinibacter. The sequence goes on from CAWDXP010000022.1 coordinate 58,448, forward strand.
CGTAGGTGGAGTCGGCGTCCCAGTCGAAGGTGTTGCCCTCGGGGGTGGGCAGCGACTGCCAGCGCTCGTCGCCGGCGAAGACGTCGGCGTAGTCGGTGGTGAACATCTCCTGGCTGATCGCCTGCTGGATGGTCGCCTCGACGTCGACCGGGGCGGGCCAGATGTCGCGAGGAAGACCGGCTCGCCGTCGGTGCCCGTGCCGAGCGGCTCGGTGTCGAAGTCGAAGTCCATCGTGCCGGCCAGCGCGTAGGCGATGACGAGCGGCGGGCTCGCGAGGTAGTTCATCTTCACGTCGGGGTTGATCCGGCCCTCGAAGTTGCGGTTGCCCGAGAGCACCGACACGACGGCGAGGTCGTTGTCGTTGATCGCCTGCGAGATCTCGTCGTTGAGCGGGCCGGAGTTGCCGATGCACGTCGTGCAGCCGTAGCCGACGAGGTGGAAGCCGAGCTTCTCGAGGTAGGGCCACATGCCGGCCTTCTCGTAGTAGCCGGTGACGACCTTCGAGCCCGGCGCCATCGAGGTCTTGACCCAGGGCGCGACGGACAGGCCCTTCTCGACGGCGTTCTTGGCGAGCATGGCCGCGGCCATCATCACCGAGGGGTTCGAGGTGTTGGTGCACGAGGTGATCGAGGCGATCGACACGATGCCGTGGTCGATCTCGAAGCGTCGCGCCCTCGGGGGTCGTGACCGAGACCTTGCGCGAGGGGCGGCCGTTGCCGTCACCCTCGTCGGCGGGCTTGCTGCCGCCGTTGGTGCCGTCGGTGCTGCCCTGCGGCGAGGGGTCGCTCGCCGGGAAGCTCGACGCCACGCCGGCGTCGCCCTCGTGGTGCGACACGTAGGTGGGCAGGACCTTGCGGAACGCCTCCTTCGCGTCGGCGACGACGATGCGGTCCTGCGGGCGCTTCGGGCCGGCGATCGACGGCACGACGGTGGACAGGTCGAGCTCGAGGTACTCGCTGTAGCGCGACTCGGGCTGGTCGGGGCCGGCCGTGAGCCACATGCCCTGCTCCTTGGCGTACGCCTCGACGAGCGCGACCGACTCGGCCGAGCGGCCGGTGAGGCGCAGGTAGTCGAGCGTGACCTCGTCGATCGGGAAGATCGCGCAGGTGGAGCCGAACTCGGGGCTCATGTTGCCGATCGTGGCGCGGTTGGCCAGCGGCACGGCGGAGACGCCCTCGCCGTAGAACTCGACGAACTTGCCGACGACACCGTGCTTGCGCAGCATCTCGGTGATCGTGAGCACGACGTCGGTGGCGGTGGCGCCCGGACGGGATCGAGCCGGAGAGCTTGAAGCCGACGACGCGCGGGATGAGCATCGACACGGGCTGGCCGAGCATGGCCGCCTCGGCCTCGATGCCGCCGACGCCCCAGCCGAGCACGCCCAGGCCGTTGACCATCGTCGTGTGGCTGTCGGTGCCGACGCAGGTGTCGGGGTAGGCCACGCCGTCGCGGACCATGACGGTGCGGGCGAGGTGCTCGATGTTGACCTGGTGCACGATGCCGGTGCCCGGCGGGACGACCTTGAAGTCGTCGAAGGCGGTCTGGCCCCAGCGCAGGAACTTGTAGCGCTCCTCGTTGCGCTCGTACTCGAGCGCCACGTTGCGCTCGAAGGCGTCGGCGCGGCCGAAGACGTCGATGATCACCGAGTGGTCGATGACCAGCTCGGCCGGGGCGAGCGGGTTGATCTTGGTCGCGTCGCCACCGAGCTCGGCGACGGCCTCGCGCATCGTGGCGAGGTCGACGACGCAGGGCACGCCGGTGAAGTCCTGCATGATCACGCGCGCCGGCGTGAACTGGATCTCGGTGTCGGGCTCGGCGTTCTCGTCCCACCCGCCGAGCGCGCGGATGTGGTCGGCGGTGATGTTGGCGCCGTCCTCGGTGCGCAGCAGGTTCTCGAGCAGCACCTTGAGGCTGTAGGGCAGCGACTCGCTCCCCTCGACCGCCGCGAGCCGGTAGATCTCGTAGGACTGCTCACCCACCTCGAGCGTGCCGTGGGCGTCGAAGCTGTTCGTGCTGGCCACCGGGGCTCCCTTCAGGTCGTGCGTCGTCGCGCGATTCCCGTGATTTATCTTGACGTCAAGATATCTAACCACACGGGGTCGGTCGGGTCGAGCCTATGCCGCGGCGTACCGACCCGCGAGACCGGCAGCCGGGCGCCGGTTCAGGCCCGCACGAAGCGCGCGACGCACTCCACGTGGTGGGTCATCGGGAAGGCGTCGAAGGCCCGCAGGCCGTCGAGCCGGTAGCCCAGGTCGGCGAGGTAGGCCGTGTCGCGCGCCAGCGCCGCCGGGTCGCACGCGACGTAGACGACGACGCGCGGGCGCAGCGCCGCGACCTCGGCGCAGATCCCGCGGCCGGCGCCGGTGCGCGGCGGGTCGAGCACGACGACGTCGGCCGCCGTCGGCATCAGCGTGGAGCGCGACGGCTTGCGCGGGCGGCTCCCCCGCTGCTTCGCGCTGCCCCGCCGGGCCGGCCGCGCCACCCCGAAGGCGTCGTCGACCCGGGCGGTGAGCACGGCCACGTTGGGCCGGTCGGCGAGGTTGGCCCGGGCGTGCTCGGTGGCCCCGGGGTCGGACTCGACGGCGACGACCTGGCCGGTGGGGCCGACCGCCGACGGCGAGGGCCGCCGCGAACAGCCCCACCCCGGCATACAGGTCGAGGGCACGCTCGCCCGGCCGCGCGTCGGCGGCATCCATGACGGCCTCGACGAAGGTGCGGGCCGCGCCCGGGTGCACCTGCCAGAAGCCGCGCGCCGACACGGTCGAGCTCGCGCTGCGAGCATGCTGCTCACCCGCCGTCGGCGCCCGGACCAGGTCGCCGTCGACCCGCTCGTGCACGACCGGCACCTCGGCACCGGCGCCGGGCACCGGCACGACGACGGCGAGCGGCTCGCCGACCGACGGCGCGACGGCGTCGACGGCCTCGACCCCGGGCCACAGCCCCTCGGTGACCCGGAGCGGTCGATGCCGGGCGCCGCGATGCGGCAGTGGTCGATCGCGACCACGTCGTGCGAGCGGTGCCGGCGCAGCCCGGCCCGGCCCTCGGCGTCGACGGCGAACTCGACGCGGGTGCGCCAGTCGAGCCCGTCGGTCGTCACCGGGGACCGGCTCGACCTCGACGTCGACCTCGAGGTGCGCCAGCCGGGCCATCTGCTCGCGCACGACGTCGGCCTTGAGCGCGCGCTGGCGCGGCAGCGCGACGTGCTGGAGGTCGCAGCCGCCGCACAGCCCGGGCCCGGCGCACGGGCACGGCGGCGGCACCCGGTCGGGCGACGGCGTGAGCACCGCGACGGCATCCGCGCGCACGAAGCGCTCGCCGGCGCCGGTCTCGGTGACCCGGGCCAGCACCCGCTCGCCGGGCAGGGTGTGCCGCACGAAGAGCACCTGCCCGTCGTGCCGGGCGATGCAGTGCCCGCCGTGGGCGATCGCGGTGACGTCGACCTCGACCTCGTCGCCGACCGCGAGGCCGGCGCCCGGGTGCTCGGGCATCAGCCCTCGCCGCGGCGGACGTCGCCGGCGACCGGGCCGTCCATCCGCTCCTCCATGCCCTGCGACGAGGCGAGCTGCCACGGCACCGACGAGACCATGACGCCGGGGGTGAACAGCAGCCGGGTGCGCAGCCGCAGCGCGCTCTGGTTGTGCAGGATCTGCTCCCACCAGTGGCCGACGACGTACTGCGGGATGTAGACGACGACGAGGTCGCGCGGGTTGCCCGAGCGGATCGACTTGACGTAGTCGACGACCGGGCGGGTGATCTCGCGGTAGGGGCTGTCGAGGGCCTTGAGCGGCACCGGGATGTCGCGCCGGTCCCACTCGGCCTGCAGCGCCTTGGTCTCGTCGGGGTCGACGTCGACGGTGAGCGCCTCGAGGATCGAGGGGCGGGTCGCCCGGGCGTAGGCGAGGGCCCGCAGCGTCGGCTTGTGGATCTTGGCGACGAGCACGATCGCGTGCACCCGCGAGGGCAGCAGCTGGTGCTTGGTGTCGCCCTCGCTGACGGCGAGCTCGTCGCGCACCTGGTCGTAGTGCCGGCGGATGCGCATCATCACGACGAAGAGGACGGCCATCGCGGCGATCGCGTAGCCGGCACCGTGGGTGAACTTGGTGAGCGAGGACGACGAGCAGGACGGTGCCGCACATCGCCGCGCCGATGCCGTTGATGACCCGGCTGCGCACCATGCGGGCGCGCACCTGCGGGTTGCGCTCGAGGGTCAGGTGGCGGGTCCAGTGCCGCACCATGCCGATCTGGGAGAGCGTGAACGACACGAAGACGCCGACGATGTAGAGCTGGATGAGGCGGGTGACCTCGGCGTTGTAGATGACGATCAGCCCGGCGGCCGACGCCGCGAGGATGATGATGCCGTTGGAGAACGCGAGCCGGTCGCCGCGGGTGTGCAGCTGGCGCGGGAGGAACCCGTCGCGGGCGAGGATCGAGCCGAGCACCGGGAAGCCGTTGAAGGCGGTGTTCGCCGCGAGGATGAGGATCAGCCCGGTGACGATCGAGACGAGGACGACGCCGAGGCGGAAGCCGGAGAACACCGCCTTCGCCACCTGGCCCATCACGGTGTCCTGCACGTAGGTCGTCGCCGACCGGCACGCCGTCGCGGGTGAGCTGGGTCGCCGGGTCCTCGGCGATACTTGACGCCGGTCCAGCGGGCGAGGGCCATCATCGAGAGCGAGCATCGTGACGGCGATCGCTGCCCATGAGCAGCAGGGTGGTCGCGGCGTTCTTGCTCTTCGGCTTCTGGAAGGCGGGGACGCCGTTGCTGATCGCCTCGACGCCGGTGAGCGCCGCACACCCGGAGGAGAACGCCCGCAGCATGAGGAAGGCCAGGGCCAGCCCGCCGAGCGCCTCGTAGCCGGGCTCCGGCAGCAGCTCCAGGCGCGCGCTCTCGGCCGGCGGCAGGGTCGCCCGTCACCTCGCGGTAGAAGCCGAACGAGCGCCATCCCGATGACGCGTCACCATGAACAGGTAGGTCGGGCACCGCGAAGGCCGCACCGGACTCGCGCACCCCGCGCAGGTTCATCGCCGTGAGCGCGGCGACGATGAGCCACCGCGACGACCGCCTCCTTGCCGCGCAGGAAGTCGAACGCCGATGGCGGCGTTCTGCACGCCGGCCGACACCGACACCGCGACGGTGAGCACGTAGTCGACGAGCAGCGCGCTGGCGACGGTGAGCCCGGCCTTCGGCCCGAGGTTGACGCTGGCCACCTCGTAGTCGCCGCCACCCGAGGGGTAGGCGTGCACGTTCTGGCGGTAGCTCATGATGACGACGGCCATCACGACGACGACCGCGAGCGCGATCTTCCACGAGTTGGTCAGCGCCAGGGCCCCACCGCCGAGGCCGAGGGTCAGCAGGATCTCGTCGGGGGCGTAGGCCACGGACGACAGCGCGTCGCTGGCGAAGACCGGCAGGGCGAGGCGTCTTCGGCAGGAGGGTCTCGCCGAGGCGGTCGCTGCGCATCGCGCGGCCGAGGATCACACGCTTGACGACACGTCCGGGTGAAGACACGACAGACACTGTATGCCGCACGTTCCGGTGCCGTGCACGGGTTCCGGGACAGTCTCACCGACGCCCTCGACGTCGGTGTAGCGTCGGCACCGTGCACTTCGTCATCATGGGCTGCGGCCGCGTCGGCGCGTCCCTCGCCCGGGCCATCGAGCGCGCCGGGCACGAGGTCGCCGTCATCGACCAGGACGAGTCCGTCGTTCCGTCGTCTCGGAACCACCTTCGAGGGCCGCACCGTGACAGGGGTCGGCTTCGACCGCGACACCCTGCGGGCCGCCGGCATCGACCACGCCTACGCCTTCGCCGCCGTCTCCAGCGGTGACAACTCCAACATCCTCGCCGCTCGCGTCGCGCGCGAGAAGTACGGCGTCGAGCACGTCGTGGCGCGCATCTACGACCCGGGCCGCGCCGAGATCTACCAGCGGCTCGGCATCCCCACCGTCGCCACGGTCAAGTGGACGAGCGACCAGATGCTGCGCCGCCTGCTCCCCCAGGGCCACGTCCCCGAGTTCACCGACCCGTCCGGGAAGGTCGTCATCGCCGAGATGCCGGTGTCCGCCGGGCTGGATCGGCCGGCGGATCACCGACATCGAGGCGGCCACCGGTGGGCGGCTCGCCTACCTCACCCGGCTGGGCGACGGGATGATCCCGGGGCCCGACACCGTGTACCAGGAGGGCGACCTCCTCCACATCGCGCTGCAGCGCGACGACCTCGCCATCGCGGAGCGCGTCCTCGACGCCGCCCCGCCGGTGCACTGACCCCGAAAGGCCATCCCCCATGCGCGTCGTCATCGCCGGAGCCGGCAGCGTCGGGCGGTCCATCGCCCGCGAGCTGCTGCGCAACGGCCACCACGTGCTGCTCGTCGACCGCGACGCCGACGGCGAGCGGGTGCAGAAGGTGCCCGACGCCAGCTGGCTGCAGGCCGACGCCTGCGAGATCGAGGCGCTGAGCGAGGCCGGCCTGGCCGAGTGCGACGTCGTCGTCGCCGCCACCGGTGACGACAAGGTCAACCTCGTGCTCTCGCTGCTGGCCAAGACCGAGTTCGGCGTGCCGCGCACCGTCGCCCGGGTCAACAACCCCAAGAACGAGTGGATGTTCGACGAGGCGTGGGGCGTCGACGTCGCCGTGTCGACACCGCGCCTGATGACCGCCCTCGTCGAGGAGGCCGTGAGCGTCGGCGACCTGGTGCGCATCTTCGAGTTCCAGCAGGGCAAGGCGATGATGGTCGAGATGACCCTGCCGGTCGGCAGCCCGTACGCCGGGTCGCGCGTCGGCGACGTGCCGCTGCCCGGGCAACACGGTGCTCACCGGCATCATCCGCGAGGGGCACCCGATCGCCCCCAGCCGCGACGACGCCCTCGAGCCGCTCGACGAGCTGCTGTTCATCACGACGCCCGACGTCGAGGCCGAGCTGGAGTCGCTGCTCAGCCCCGGTCAGCGCCACAAGCGCGACACCGACAACGCCGACGACGACGACGACGCCTGAGCCGTCGGCCCATGCGGCGTAGTGTCAGCAGACGGAGCCGTCCAGGTTCCCTCACGCTGGGAGCAGCTCATGGCCGACAAGTCACCCCGACAGAGCATGGCAAGAAGCCGAGCAAGTCGATCAAGGAGAAGCGGGCCGAGAAGCACGCCAAGGCCGACGCGAAGAACCACATCGACCTCGGGAAGAAGTAGCCCTACTCGGGGCGACACGGCCAGACCTCGCCGTTCGAGCCGTCGACGACGACCCGGGTGCCGAGTGGCGCCCGACGTGACGACGGCATCCCGGCAGTCGTCCGACCGTCGAGGATGCCGGGCCGGTCGACGAAGGCGGTGACCGCACCTGGTCGCCGACTCCTCGACCTCGACCCGGGGTGCGCGTTGCAGCTCTCGACGCCGACGTCGAGGACGGTGAGCCAGCTCGCCGTGAGGCCGCGGAGGCCGACTCGCTGCTCACCGACGCCGACGAGCAGGACGAGCAGGCCGGCGCCCAGGGACGACAACAGCAAGCTGCGGCGCCTGCCTCGCCCGTCGTCGGTGCCCACGCGGCCACGGTATCCGGCGCGGGTCCGTCCCGGTCTGCGCCGGGCCCGCCGTCGGGGCGACGCCGTAGTCTGCGGCCCATGGGTGAGGCAGCGCGCACGACGTACGTCCTGGTCGACGGCGAGAACATCGACGCGACCCTCGGCACCTCGATCCTCGGCCGGCGCCCGCGACCCGAGGAGCGCCCGCGGTGGGAGCGGCTGCTGCAGTTCGCCCGCGAGAAGTGGGACCAGCCGGCCCAGGGGCTGTTCTTCCTCGCCGCCAACAGCGAGCTGCCGATGACGTTCGTGCAGGCGCTGCTGGCCATCGGCTACCGGCCGGTGCCGCTGTCCGGCGGCCCCGGGCGAGAAGGTCGTCGACATCGCGATCCAGCGCACCCTCGTCGAGCTGCGGTCGTCGCGAGGCCGACGTGCTGCTCGTCAGCAACGACGGCGACTTCGTCGAGCAGGTCGGCGACCTCCTCGACGGGCGGCGGGTCGGCGTCATCGGGTTCGTCGAGTTCCGCAACAGCGCGTTCGTGCAGCTGGCCGAGCGCGGGCTGGAGTCCTTCGACCTCGAGTACGACGTGCAGGCCTTCAACGAGCGGCTGCCGCGCGTGCGGATCATCCCGATCGACGAGTTCGACCCGGCCCAGTTCCTCTAGG
>CAWDXP010000023.1:0-18007 GCA_963806295.1 uncultured Actinomycetota bacterium
GCGGCGCCCGACCAGGTCGGAACCCTTGAGCCGCTGCACGACCCGCTCCCCGGCATCCTCACCGAGCTCGCGGGCGTACGCGCCCAGCCGTGCCTCGGCGAGCAGGTAGCGCTCGGTGCGGCCGGTGACGTCGGACTCCACCACGACGTAGTCGATGTCGGGGCGCACCGCCATCGCCAGGTTGCTCGGGAGGGTCCACGGGGTGGTGGTCCAGATCAGCGCCAGCTCACCGGTCTCGAGGCGGTAGCCGACCGTCACCGCGGGGTCCTGGCGGTTCTTGTAGACCTCCTCGTCCATCCGCAGCTCGTGGTTGGACAGCGGCGTCTGGTCGTTCCAGCAGTAGGGCAGGCAGCGGAAGCCCTCGTAGACCAGCCCCTTGTCGTAGAGCGTCTTGAACGCCCAGAGCACCGACTCCATGAACGTCGGGTTGAGCGTCTTGTAGTCGTTGTCGAAGTCGACCCAGCGGGCCTGACGGGTGACGTACTCCTGCCACTCCCCCGCGTACTTCATCACCGAGTCACGGCACTTGGCGTTGAACGACTCGATCCCCAGCTCGAGGATCTCCTCCTTGGTCTTGATGCCGAGCTGGCTCATCGCCTCGAGCTCGGCGGGCAGGCCGTGGGTGTCCCAGCCGAAGCGGCGCTCGACGCGCCGGCCGCGCATCGTCTCGTAGCGGGGGACGATGTCCTTGACGTAGCCGGTGAGCAGGTGCCCGTAGTGCGGCAGGCCGTTGGCGAAGGGCGGGCCGTCGTAGAAGACGAACTCGTTGGCGCCGTCCTCCCCCGTCGGCCGGTTGGCGATCGACGCGGCGAAGGTGTCGTCGGCCGCCCAGCGGGCGAGCACGGCATCCTCGATCTGCGGGAACCGGGGGCTCGCGGGCACGCCGAAGGCGGTGCCGGTGTGCTCACCGGTCGTGGAGACCTGGGGGTACGTCATGGGTGCTGCTCCTGCGGTCGTCGACTCGTCGTGCTCGGGACGAGGACGAAGGGCGCTGGTGAACGGCATCCGGATGCCGGTCCCCGCACCTCCCGCGGTACCACCTCGCTTGCCACCGCCGTCGGCGGTGACCGCTCTTGTGCCAGGTCGTGACGTGACCCGTACGTCCGGTTCTAGTGAGGACGTCACGGCGGATGCCGTGGGTCCCGTTCTTCCGGAGGCTCGCCGCTGATGACGGCTCGAACGCCTGTGGAAAGGAGTCTACCGGGGGTGCGCGGCGAGGTGCGCCCGCGTTTGTCGTCTGGATGGGGTGGCATGGCGCGGAGCTGGTGGCTGGAGGTGGCCATCTGTCGGTTGGCGCCGTTGCGAGCCGCGCTGTTCGCCTGCAGCAGAGTCAATTTGGATTGGTCTCGAACACTTGTGCGATTGCTGGATCTTCCGTAGAATGGGCATGGCGGAGGGGCACCAGAAACGCAGGGGGAGCAGCGATGGTGGACTCGGGGATCGGTCCGGGCGACGTGGAAGCAGCCGCGGATTCTGCCGCGGCCGCCCTGCGGGCGGTGGTGGAGCCGTCGGGTGCGACTGGTTCGCGCGCGGAGTGGGCTGCCGCTGCCCGTGCGGCGCAGCGGGCGATCGATGTGGCGACGGCTGTGCAGGATGCTGCGATCGTGCGCTTGGCGGCGATCGAGCCGGAGTGGCTCGAGGACGGCACGGTGGTCGAGACGCACCGGGCGCCCGGGCATGTGGCGTTGGACGCGCCGGCGATCCTGTCCGGGGTGCTGTCGGTGTCGGCGCGTGCACGCCGAGCGGCGGGTGCGAGGCGGCGGTGCTGCTGGCCGCGGACGGCCCCGAGGGATCGGCACCGAGTCGCGGTCTGGGTGGCCTGCACGCGGCAATGGGTGCAGGGCCGGCTCGATGCCTACCGGGCGGGGGTGGTCGCCGAGGAGCTGGAGGCTGCCCCGCCGCAGGTGCGCGAGACGGTGGTGACGATGCTCGAGGGGCACTTCGAGGTCGAGGACGGGGCGCACCTGCGGCGGCGGTGCCGGCGGGCGCTGGCCCGGATCAGCCCGGACCTGCTGCGTCAGCGGGCGCTGCGGGCCCGCGCGCAGTGCGGGCTGCGGCGGTGGGTGGCCGAGCCGGGGGTGGACCGGTGGGAGGGCACCTTCCCCTCCGAGGACGCCGCGACCGCGTGGGCGGCCATCGACGCCCTGGCCCACCGCTACGTCAAGGACGGCACAGCCACCCACATCGAAGCCGCCCGCGGCAAGGCGCTGACCGACCTGGTCGCCGGGCAGGCCACCATCGACACCGTCCTGACCATCACCGTCCCGCCACCGCCCTCCCGCCGCGCACCGACGGCCCGTCGACACAGCCCGCGACGGCGGCTGCGGCTGAGGCTGGGACGCACCGGACGCCGGGCGCACGACGACCTGGTCGAGGTCACCGGCCCGGCCGGGAACCAGCCGGTGTTCGTCTCCCGCGACTGGGTCACCGCCATGGCCACCCCGAGCGCCCGCCCGCGCTCGCGGGTCAAGGCCAAGAGCCCAACGGCCACGCCCACCCCCGACGTCGCGCCGCAGCCCGAGCCGGAGTCGAAGGAGGCCTCGGGCTCGCGGTCACAGGCGGTGCAGGTGGCTCCCTGCCATCCCGACACCGGCGCGCTGATCGACCCCGCCCAAGCGGCCGCCACCGTCACACCGGCCGCCCCCGACCTCGCGTGCGACGGTCGACGCGGACACCCCTCCTGAGCCCGCTCAAGCGCACCATCCAAAGCCCCAGGCACCACGCGGTACCGAGCCCGACATCGACAGCGACCGTGTCGATGGGGCGTCGACCCTGCACCGGGTGGCTGCCGACATCGACGGCGACCGTGTCGACGGGGCGTCGACCCTGCACCGGATCGCGGTCGGGTTCGGAGCAGGTGCGTACCGGCCCTCGGCCTCGATGGCCAAACGGGTCAAGGCCCGCGACCGCAGGTGCCGCTTCCCCGGCTGCACCGTCGCCGCGGTGTTCTGCGACCTCGACCACGTGCGGCCCTGGCCCACCGGCCCCACCGCCGACACCAACCTGATCTGCCTGTGCCGGCGCCACCACCGGGTCAAACAACGACCCGGCTGGGCCGTCGCCCTCGCCCCAGACGGCACCGTCACCTGGACCGACCCCACCGGACGGGTCCGCACCACCGCACCCGCCGACGCCCTCACCTGCACCGTCCTCGGCGGCGCGGCCACCCCGCCACCCGCACCGGTCAGCACCAGCATCACCCTCACCGACCTGCCCGACGCACCCCACAGCGACCTCGAGTTCCGCCTCGAACACCACGTCGCGACCGTCCCGTCCCGCTGCCGGGCCAGCACCACCTGGCGAGACGATCGCGGCCGTTGGCATGGTGTCGAGCTGCAGCCGGCAGTGGGAACCGTCCTCGTCCACGACAAGTGGCCGCACCCGACGAACCTGCGCAGGCGGCATCCCGGACGGCGCCTCGGACCCAACGGCGACGACATCCCGCCGTTCTGACCGGTCCTGCCCAGTTCGGCAGCGGGCTGCCCCCACACCGCACTCCTTGCCCTCGCACCATCGCCGCCGGGTCGCGCCTGCGCCAGACGCCCGGCATCCGGCTTCCGTCTTCCGGCTTCCGGCTGGTCGACGCTCGGCTGCCGCCGGGTCGGTGCCGGAAAGCGATGGCAACCCGAGTCGCCACGGTGACCCGGGCCACCTGCGCGGGCTTCGACACCTCCGTCAGGGAGTAGAGTCTGGCCGTCGCCTTCGGGCGGCACCCACACGCACCTGTTCGGGGGAAGCCGGTCCAATTCCGGCACTGTCCCGCAGCCGTGGGTCGCGACGTCAGGTCGCGGCAAGTCGGAATGCCCGGCAGGTGCGAGCGGCTCCACAACACCGTCGAGGAATGCGGGACGGAGCCCGAGTGACCGGGGCTCCCGGTGGTTCGGGCATCACGTCTTGAACCGCTCAGGAAGGCACCGATGTCCACCCCCACCACCGTCCGAGGCGCGCTGCTGCGCCGGGGCGGGACCCTGCTCGTGGCCGCCGCACTCGTCGGCGCCCCGGCGACCGCCGCACTCGCGGACCCCACCAGCACCGCCACCACCACGGCGGATGCCGTTGCCACGGCATCCGCTGCAACGTCACCCAGCCCCAGCGCCACGGCGTCGGGCGACGCCACCGCCACCGCCGGCCCGTCCGCGACGGCGACGCCGAGCCCGAGCGACCCGGCCCCGTCCGCGTCCCCCGCGACGACCAGCCCGAGCGCCACGACGAGCCCGACCTCCCCGGCGCCCGTCGGGCAGCCCGTCCGCCTCCGTCAGCACCGCTCCCGCCCCGGCCGTCGCGCCGGTCGCGGGCGCCGAGGACACCGCCGCCGCGGCCTTCATCGCGCGCACCCTCGCCGCGGGTGGTGACCACTACGTCTACCCGAACAGCACGTTCTTCGACGGCGGCAACACCATCGACGCGTTCATCGCGCTGAGCGCCGTCGGCACCGAGCAGGCCCAGGCCGACACGTCGCTCGCCTACCTCGAGAGCCACGTCGGCGACTACATCGGCTCGCTTCGGTGAGGTGTACGCCGGCCCGCTCGCCAAGTCGCTCCTCGCTGTGGTCGTCGCCGGTGGCGACCCCACCGCCTTCGGCGGCCACGACCTCGTCGCCGAGCTGCAGGCGCTGGAGACCACCCAGGGCCGGTTCAGCGACCAGTCCGCCTACGGCGACTACTCCAACACCATCGGCCAGTCGCTGGCCGTCATCGCCCTGGCTCGCGCCGGCCAGGGCCTCAACGTCGGCTCGGTCGAGCAGCTCCTGGGCCGGCAGTGCACCGACGGCGGCTTCTCCGGCTCCCTGGACAAGGCCGACAGGTGCGTGAGCGACCCCGACGCCACCGCCTTCGCGGTGCAGGCGCTGCTCACGGCAGGCGCCTCGACCTTCTGCAACGGCGACCTCGAGGGGCTCGCCACGCGCGCCGGCTCCGCCGCAGCCGCCGGGCTCGACCGGCTCGAGGCGATCCAGGGCACGTCGGGCGGGTTCACCAGCGCCGACGGCGCGGTCAACGCCAACACCACCGGGGTCGCGGCGCAGGCCCTGACCGCCGGGGGCGCGACGGCGACCGCGCAGGCGACGCCGTCGCCTTCATCAAGGGGCTCCAGTACGTCGACACCACCACGCCGGCGCTGCTCGGCGGCATCGCCTTCTCCGCCGACACCCGCTCCACGACGGTCCCGAGCGACTCGGACCTGCGCGCCACTCCCCAGGCCGCGCTCGGCCTGGCCGGCGGCTCCCTCGTGACCGTGGTCGCGCCCGGGGTCGAGGATGCCGCTCCCGGCACCACCTGCCCGCCCGCCCCGACCCGCGCGCCGGTCGTCGTGCCGCCGACCGCGACGGCCACCTCCACCGCCAGCCCCTCGACGACAACCCGCCCCACCTCGGGCGGTGGCTCGACCCAGGGCGCCGGGGGCTCCGGCGGCTCCGACCCCTCGACGACCGTCGACGCTGCCGCCACCGGCTCGCTCGCGCAGACCGGCTCGGACGTCCTCGCGCCGGTGCTGCTCGGCCTGCTGCTCGTGCTCGTCGGCGGCCTCGCGGTCTGGTTCAGCACGCGCCGCCGGGGGGCGCACGCCTGATGGCTCGCTCTGCATCCCGTCTCGTCGCGCGCCTCGCCGGTGCCGCCGCCGCCTCCGGCCTGGCCCTCGCCGGGCTGGTGGTGGCGGCGGCCCCGGCGAGCGCCGCAGCCTGCTCGGGCAGCTCCGGCGTCACCGTGGTCGTCGACACCGGCGGCTCGATCAGCACCCGGTGCGCGTCCGGTGACCCCGGCAGCGCCCTGGGCGCCCTGAAGGCCGCGGGGTTCTCGGTGGAGTACCCGCAGCAGTTCCCCGGGTCGGTCGTCTGTCGGATCAACGGCTATCCCGGCTCCGACCCGTGCGTCCGGATGCCTCCGAGCAGCGCCTACTGGGCGTTCTTCCACGCCAAGCGTGGCGGCAGCTGGGTCTACAGCTCCAACGGTGTCGCCAGCTACAACCCGGCGCCCGGCTCGGTCGTCGGGTTCCGGTTCGGTTCCGGGCAGAAGCCGGGCATCGCTCCCCCGGCCGCCCCCAAGACCAGTGCGCCGGCGCCGACCAAGACCACCCCGAAGCCGAAACCGAAGCCCAAGCCGCCGACCACCAAGCCCAAGCCCGCGACCACGGCACCGAAGGCCACCTCGGGCTCGAGCTCGTCGACCCCGGCCGGCAAGACCGCGCCGTCGGCGGGCGCGAAGGGGTCGCCGACGCGTTCCCGGTCCGCCACCCCCTCGGCGAGCGCCACGGCATCCGCCTCGACCAGCCCGTCGGCGAGCGCGACCGGCACCCCCACCGCGAGCCCGAGCGAGACGGCATCCGACCTCGCCGCCGCTCCGACCTCCGCCGACGCCAACGACGGCAGCAGCGGCCCGGGCACCCTGATCGCAGGCGGTGCCCTGGTGGCCCTGGTGGCCGGCGGGGCCGGCTTCGCCGCCTGGAAGAGGCGGTCCTGACCCGGTGATCGTCCGATGAGCGCCACCCTCCCCCGCGCGGTCCACCCGGCCGCGTGGTGGGGGTGGGCCGTCGGCATGGCCGTCGCCGTCAGCACGACCAACAACCCGCTCCTGCTCCTGCTCGCCCTGGCGGTCGTGGCGCTCGTCGTGGCGAACCGCCGCGGGTCGTCGCCGTGGGCGCGGGCCTTCCGGCTCTACCTGTGGCTCGGCCTGTTCATCATCGTGGTGCGCGTGGTGCTGCACGTGCTCGTCGGGCTCAAGTTCGGCGAGATCGTGCTGGTCACCCTGCCCGAGGTGACCCTGCCGTCGTGGGCGGCCGGCATCCAGCTCGGTGGCACGGTCTACCTCGAAGGGCTGCTCGGCGCGGCCGTGCTCGGCCTGCGGCTCGCGGTGATGATCGCCTGCATCGGCGCCGCCAACGCGCTGGCCAACCCGAAGCGGCTGCTCCGGTCGCTGCCGTCGGCGCTGCAGGAGATCGGCTCGGCCGTCGTGGTCTCGGTGTCGGTCGCGCCGCAGCTCGCCGAGAGCGTGCAGCGGGTGCGCCGCGCCCGCCAGCTGCGCGGTGACACCACGCGCGGCATCCGGTCGGTGCCCTCGGTGGCGCTGCCGGTGCTCGAGGACACCCTCGAGCGCTCGCTCCTGCTCGCCGCCGCGATGGACTCGCGCGGCTACGGCCGGGCCGGTGCCGCCCCGCGCTCGCAGCGCTTGCTCACCGGCGGCGTCACGCTCATCGGTTTGCTGGCCGCCGCGCTCGGCATCTACGGCGTGCTCGACACGACCACCCCGGCCCTGATGGGCACCCCCGCGCTGCTGCTCGGCCTGGCCCTGTCGACGCTGGGCCTGTGGCTCGGCGGCCGCCACGTCGAGCGCAGCAGCTATCGGCCCGACCCCTGGCGGGGGGCCGAGTGGCTCACCCTCGGATGCGGTGTGGTCGCGGCCGCTGCGCTCGTCACCATCTCGCGCACCGACCCGCAGAGCCTCGCGATGCCGTTGTCGCCGTTGGCGTTCCCGCCGCTGCCGATCGCCGCTGTGGTGGGCCTGCTGGTCGGGGCGCTGCCGGCCTACCTCACCCCGGAGCCGCCCCGACCCGCGTCCCGGGTGCCGCAGCGCGGTGCCCGCGAGGAGGTGCTGGCCCATGGCTGACGCGATTGCCCTGTCGCGGGTGTCGGTGACCCTGCCGGGGTCGACCCGACCGGTGCTGCGCGACGTCGACCTGAGCATCGACGAGGGAGAGCTGGCCCTGGTGGTCGGCCGCACCGGCTCGGGCAAGTCGACCCTGCTCGGCGCGATGTGCGGCCGGGTGCCGCACTTCACCGGCGGCACGCTCACCGGCCACGTGCGGCTGCACGGCCGCGACACCCGCGACCACCGGCCGCGCGACCTGGCCGACCTGGTCGGCGTCGTGGGCCAGGACCCGCTCGCGGGCTTCGTCACCGACACCGTCGAGGAGGAGCTCGCCTACGGCATGGAACAGCTCGGGCTGTCGACGTCGACCATGCGCAAGCGCGTCGAGGAGACCCTCGACCTGCTCGGCATCGCCGAGCTGCGCGACGTGCCGTTGCGCGAGCTCAGCGGCGGGCAGCAGCAGCGGGTCGCCATCGGCTCGGTGCTCACCGCCCACCCCCGCGTCATCCTGCTGGACGAGCCGACCTCGGCGCTGGACCCCACCGGTGCCGAGGAGGTGCTCGCCACGATCACCCGGCTGGTGCACGACCTCGCGGTCACCGTCGTCGTGGCGGAGCACCGGGTCGAGCGGGTGCTGCACTACGCCGACACCGTCGTGCACGTCTCGCCGTCGGGCGAGGTGCGCTCGGGGCTGCCCTCCGACCTCATGGTCGACAGCGACATCGCACCCCCGGTGGTCGAGCTGGGCCGGTATGCCGGGTGGTCACCGCTGCCGCTGTCCGTGCGGGACGCCCGCCGCGCCGCCCGCGATCTCCGCACCCGCCTCGCAGCCACCCTGCCCCTGGGACAAGATCGACCAATTGGTCAAAGTCCGCACACTGACCCGGGGCAAGATCGACCAATAGGTCAAAGTGCGCACACCACCTTGGGACAAGATCGACCTATTGGTCGAAGTTCGCACGCGGCGGACGGTCTGGTGGTGCTGTCGGCCCGGGGGGTGGTCGTGCGGTATCCCGGGGACGTGCTGGCCGTCGCCGGGGTCGACCTCGACCTGCGCGCCGGTGAGGTCACGGCCGTCATGGGCCGCAACGGCTGTGGCAAGTCCTCGCTGCTGTGGGCCCTGCAGGGCAGCGGCATCCTGACGTCCGGGACGGTGCGGGCGAGCGGCACGGCCGGCACGGCATCCGCAACGGTCGATCCCCAGAAACTTGCTGCAGGAGAACGTCGTTCGCTCGTCGGGCTGGTGCCGCAGACCGCCGCCGACCTGCTCTACCTCGACACCGTCGGCGCCGAGTGCGACCAGGCCGACCGTGAGAGCGGCGTGCCGAGCGGCACCTGCGCACGCCTGCTCGAGGCCGTGGCACCCGGCATCCCGGCCGAGCAGCACCCCCGCGACCTGTCCGAGGGCCAGAAGCTGGCCCTGGTGCTCGCCGTGCAGCTCACCGCCGACCCGCCGCTGCTGCTGCTCGACGAGCCCACCCGCGGCCTCGACCCCACGGCCAAGGCGGCCCTGAGCCAGGTGCTCCGCGGCCTCGCCGCGCGCGGGCGCTCGGTCGTGGTGTCGACGCACGACGTCGAGTTCGTCGCCGAGGTGGCCGACCGGGTCGTCGTCATGGCCGCGGGCGAGGTGGTGGCCGACGGGCCGACCACCGAGGTCGTCGTGTCCTCCCCCGCGTTCGCCCCGCAGGTGTCGAAGGTGACCGCGCCGGGGCCGTGGCTCACCGTCGGCGACGTGCGCGAGGCGCTCGCGGTGGTGGCGTCGTGAAGGCGCGCACCCGGGCCCTGCGGCTGCGGCCGCGCTCGTTCGCCGCCGTCGCCATCGTCTCGGTCGCCGGCCTGGTGGCGTTCTGCTGGCCGCTGCTGGTGTCCCCCGACTCCGGCCTGGCGCACGGCACCGACGCCCCGCTGGTCTTCGCGCTCGTGCTGCCGCTGCTGCTCGCCGTGGTGCTCGCCGAGCTGAGCGAGGGTGGCATGGACGTCAAGGCCGTCGCGATGCTCGGCGTGCTCGCCGCCATCGGGGCCGCCCTGCGACCGCTCGGCGCGGGCACCGCCGGCCTCGAGACCGTCTTCTTCCTGCTCGTGCTCGGTGGCCGGGTCTTCGGCGCCGGCTTCGGGTTCGTGCTCGGCGCGACGACGCTGTTCGCCAGCGCCCTGGTGACCGGCGGCGTCGGCCCCTGGCTGCCGTTCCAGATGCTCGGCGCCGCGTGGGTCGGCTGCGGCGCGGGGATGCTCCCGCCGCTGCGCGGGCGCGCCGAGGTGTTCATGCTCGCGGCCTACGGTGCGGCGGCCGGGCTGCTCTACGGCCTGCTGCTCAACCTGTCGTTCTGGCCGTTCACCACCGGGATGAGCGGCGAGCTCTCCTTCGTCGCCGGGGCGCCGGTGCTCGAGAACCTCCACCGGTTCCTCGTCTTCACCCTGGCCACCAGCCTCGGCTGGGACATCGGCCGCGCGGTCACCACCGCGGTGCTGGTCCTGATCACCGGCAAGGCGGTGCTCGGGGCGCTGCGCCGCGCTGCCCGCCGGGCCGCGTTCGAGGAGCCGGTGACCTTCGAGGCGCCCCCAGACCCGACGCCGGCGCGCGCGGCCGACATGGCACCATCGAGCCCATGAGCAACCTCGAGCTGGGCCGAAACACCGGCTGGCTGAGCCGCGAAGAGCTCGACTTCGCGCGCGAGAAGCTGCCGATCCTCTACGTCGACGCCGTGCCCGTGCGGGTCGACGACCGCGGCGCGGTCCTCGCCGTCGGGGTGCTCCTGCGGCTCGGCGAGGACGGCAGCGTCTGCCGCGAGCTGGTGTCCGGGCGGGTGCTGCACCACGAGCGGGTCCGCGACGCGCTGCTGCGGCACATCGAGAAGGACCTCGGCCCGATGGCCCTGCCCCGGGTGCCGGCCAGCCCGCAGCCGTTCACCGTGGCCGAGTACTTCCCCACCCCGGGCGTCACCCCGTTCCACGACCCGCGCCAGCACGCCGTGTCCCTGGCGTTCGTCGTGCCGGTGGCCGGCGACTGCGCCCCGCAGAACGACGCGCTCGACCTCACCTGGCTCACCCCCGACCAGGCGCTCGACCCCGGCATCCAGGCCGAGATGGAGCGGGGCCACGGGGTGCTGCTGCGCCAGGCCCTGGCCCACCTCGGCCACCCCGTCTGACCTCACCTCACGCGGCCGGCGATCCTTGACCGGCTCGTCCGAGCAGCGGACAGTGGGGTGGCATGCCGAACTTCTCCGGGGTCAACCACGTCGCGCTCACCGTCACCGACCTCGACGTCAGCGAACGCTTCTACATCGACGTGCTCGGCCTCCGGCGCGCGCTCGACGTCGGGTACGGCCGGATCATCATCGACGCCGCCTCCGGGTTCACCATCGCCCTGCTCACGCACGCCGAGGCTGCGGGCGGCCCGTTCACCCCGTTGGCGACCGGCCTGGACCATCTCAGCTTCTCGGCGGGCAACCGGGCCGAGCTGGTGCAGTGGGAGGAGCGGCTGGGCCTGCTGGGCGTGCCCTTCACCCCGATCCGTGACATGCCGCTCGGTCACCACCTGAACTTCCGCGACCCCGACGGCATCGCCCTGGAGTTCTACGCTCCGAACGAGGTGTACTCGGCGGCCCTGCACGAGCTGAGGAGCCGCGACTTCACCGACGATGAGGTGCGCGAGACCGCGCAGCGCCTGCTCGGCGACGACTTCCCCACCCTCTGAACCCCGGGTAACGCTCAGCCGGTGAACTTGTCGCGGGTGCGCGTCATGTCGTGCAGGTCGGCGGCGTGGGCCGCCTCGGGCGTCGGGGCGGAGCCGCCGAGCCGGGCCGGCTGGTAGACGAGGTCGTCGCCGGTCAGCACGGGGTAGGCGGCCTGTTGCACGTCGAGCTGCGCCTGCATCACGGCCTTGAGCCGCTCGGTCGCAGCCATCACGTCGTCGCGGCGGCCGATCTCCAGCGGCTCCCCGACCGTGATGCTGATCGGGATCCGCGCGCCCGGTCGCATGTGCTTGGGCAGGTTCTTGGTCCACACCCGCTGGGCGCCCCAGATGGTCGTCGGCAGCACGGGCACCCCGGCGACCTGCGCCATCTTCACCGCCCCCGGCTTGAACTCCTTGAGCTCGAACGAGCGCGACATGGTGGCCTCGGGGAACACCCCGACGATCTCGCCGTCACGCAGCATCCGGATGGCGGCCGAGAACGCCTCGCCACCCTTGTGCCGGTCGACCGGGATGTGCCGCATGCCCCGCATCAGGGGCCCCGCCACCCGGTGGCCGAAGACCGACTTCTTCGCCATGAACCGCACGTAGCGGCGGTGCGGCCAGGCCGGCAGCCCGGCGTACGTGAAGTCGAGGTAGGACGTGTGGTTGATGGCCATGACCGCCCCGCCGGTGCGCGGCACGTGCTCCGAGCCGGTGACCGTGAATCGGGAGCCCTGCACGAAGAAGAGCGTCTTGGCGAGGTAGATCACCGGCCGGTACACGGGGTCGTTCATAGTGCTCACCCTAGGGCCAGCGGCCGAACCCCGGTGAGGCGCAGTCGCCCGGTCTGGGAGGATGTGCACCATGACCGAGCACCTCACCTCCCTTCGCGCTGCCTCCGTTCCGGAGAGGCCGTCCCTCGACGGCCTCGAGGACAAGTGGGCCGCCGTATGGCAGGCCGAGGACACCTACGCGTTCGACCGGGATGCCGCCCTGGCGGGCCCGCGTGAGGCGGTCTTCTCGATCGACACCCCGCCGCCCACGGCGTCCGGCTCGCTGCACATGGGCCACGTGTTCAGCTACACGCACACCGACTGCATCGCGCGCTACAAGCGGATGGCGGGCTTCAACGTCTTCTACCCGATCGGCTGGGACGACAACGGGCTGCCCACCGAGAAGCGCGTGCAGAACTACTACGGCGTGCGCGGTGACGCGTCGCTGCAGCACGACCCGGCGTTCGAGCCCCCGTTCAAGGGCGACGCGAAGAGCACCAAGGCCGCCGACGAGGTGCCGATCTCCCGGCAGAACTTCATCGAGCTGTGCGACGAGCTGACCGTGCGCGACGAGGAGGCCTTCGAGTCACTCTTCCGCCGCATCGGGCACAGCTACGACTGGTCGATCTCCTACCGCACGATCGACGACCACTCCCGGGCCACCGCCCAGCAGGCGTTCCTGCGCAACCTCGCCCGCGGTGAGGCCTACCAGGCCGAGGCGCCGGGCCTGTGGGACGTCACCTTCCAGACCGCGGTCGCCCAGGCCGAGCTCGAGGCCCGCGACTACCCCGGCCACTACCACCGGGTCGCCTTCCACGGCCCGACCGGCCCGGTGCACATCGAGACCACCCGCCCCGAGCTGATCCCGAGCTGCGTGGCCCTGATCGCCCACCCGGATGACGAGCGCTACCAGCCGCTGTTCGGCACCACCGTCACCACGCCCCTGTTCGGCGTCGAGGTGCCCGTGCTCGCGCACCCGGCCGCCGAGATCGACAAGGGCGCCGGCATCGCGATGTGCTGCACCTTCGGTGACCTCACCGACGTGCTGTGGTGGCGCGAGCTGCGCCTGCCGACCCGCTCGGTGATCACCCGCAGCGGCCGGCTGCAGACCGAGGTGCCCGACTGGCTGGCCGACGGCCCGGGCGCGGCGCTCTACACCGAGGGCATCGCCGGCAAGACCGCGTTCGGCGCGCGGGAGGCGGTCGTCACCGCGCTGCGCGAGAGCGGTGACCTCGAGGGCGAGCCGACCCCGACCAAGCGGATGGCCAACTTCTACGAGCGGGGCGAGAAGCCGCTCGAGATCGTCACCTCGCGGCAGTGGTACATCCGCAACGGCGGCCGCGACGCCGACCTCAACGCCGCGCTCATCGCCCGGGGCGAGGAGGTCGACTTCCACCCGGCCTTCATGCGCAGCCGCTACGCCAACTGGGTGAGTGGCCTCAACGGCGACTGGCTGGTCTCCCGGCAGCGCTTCTTCGGCGTGCCGATCCCGGTCTGGTACCCCCTCGACGCCGACGGCGAGCCCGACTACTCGGCGCCCATCGTCCCGGCCGAGGCCGACCTCCCGGTCGACCCCGCGGCCAACCCGCCCGCCGGCTACACCGAGTCGCAGCGCGGCGTGCCCGGCGGCTTCGTCGGCGACCCCGACATCTTCGACACCTGGGCCACCTCGTCGCTGAGCCCGCAGATCGCCGGCGGCTGGCGCGACGCCGCGGGCACCGGCACCGACCCGCTGTTCGAGAAGGTCTTCCCGATGGACGTGCGCCCCCAGGGCCACGACATCATCCGCACCTGGCTGTTCTCGACCGTGGTGCGCTCGCACTTCGAGCACGGCACGGTGCCGTGGACCAACGCCGCGATCAGCGGCTGGATCCTCGACCCCGACCGCAAGAAGATGAGCAAGTCGCGCGGCAACGTGGTCACCCCGGAAGACCTGCTGCGCGAGCACAGTGCGGATGCCGTGCGCTACTGGGCCGCCAGCGGTCGCCTCGGCACCGACGCCGCCTACGACACCGGCCAGATCAAGGTCGGCCGGCGCCTCGCCATCAAGGTGCTCAACGCCAGCAAGTTCGCGCTGTCCTTCGGTGAGGTCGACGGCGACCTGGGCGCCCAGGTGACCGAGCCGGTCGACCTCTCGCTGCTCGCCGGGCTGCGTGACGTCGTGGCTCGCGCCACCGCCGGCTTCGAGGCGTGGGACTTCACCCGGGCGCTCGAGGTCACCGAGCAGTGGTTCTGGGCGTTCTGCGACGACTACCTCGAGCTGGTGAAGGACCGCGCCTACGGCGCCCAGGGGGATGCCGTCGCCGCCAGTGCCCGTGCGACGCTGCGGATCTCGCTCGACGTCGTGCTACGGCTGCTCGCGCCGGTGCTGCCCTACGTCACCGAGGAGGTCTGGTCCTGGACCCACGAGGGCTCGGTGCACCGCGCCGCCTGGCCGACCGTCGACGAGGTGCCGGCCGGCGGTGACGCCGCCCTGCTCACCGACGTCGGCGCAGCCCTGGCCGCCGTGCGCAAGGCCAAGTCCGAGGCCAAGGTCGGCATGCGCGCCGAGGTGCCGTCGATGACCCTCGTCGGGCCCGACGCCGCGCTCGCCCACGTGCGGGCCGCGGAGGGCGACCTGCGAGCGGCGGGCAAGCTCACCGGCATCCTCGAACTCGTGACGGGCGACGAGGTCGCCGCCCGCGACGTCGAGCTCGTGCCGGTCGCCAAGCCCTCGGCCTGAGCTGCGGAGACCTCAGGCCGGGGCGGCGCCGAGGTCGGCGGCATAGCCGCGGGAGCGCACCGTGCGCAGCCCGGTGGGGCGCACCGCCACCCATGGCACGTCCCAGCCGCTGAGCCGGAGTCGGCGCTGCACCACGGTGTCGCGCCGCAGGTGGTCGACGCGGCCGCTGGCCGGGTCGTAGACGTCGAGCATCCGGTCGCCGTCGCCGGGCAGCACGAGCACGACGTGCCGCGGAGTGACCGCGTTGCCGACGTAGAGCAGGGCCGGCTCGCCCTCGGCCACGACGTCGACCAGGGTGTCGAACGCGGTGACCAGGTCGTCCTCGTCACCGCCGCGCAGCACGTCGAGCGTGTAGAGCGTGCCGATCCGCGATGCGCCGTACTCGAGCTCGAGCAGCGCCCCCCACGGCGGGGTGCCGAGCCGACGCGGCCACGGCACGTTGGGGCGGTGGCCGCCCGCGAAGAGGCCGTTCGTGCGGCGCATCACCACCCGCTCGTACGCCGCGAACCGCTCCGCCTCGGTGGCCCCGCTCGGCGACCCCGGCGGGTGCGGCCGGCCGGTGCGCACCCACGACGCGAACAGGGGGTCCACGAGCATCCGGGCGACGGTGAGGCACGCCGAGCCGCAGGTCACCGGGGACTGCTGCACCGGGCCGGTGTCGCCGGCGCGGAGTCGGTAGGCCATCACGCCCCAATCGTTACCGCCTCAGGCCTCCCAGCGCCACCACTGGTCTGGTTGGGTGGGGGCGTGAACACCCGTCCGAGCGTCATCGCTGCGCTGGGCCGGCCACCGTTCGTGGCGGCCCTGGGTGTGGTGACCCTCCTCGTCGTGGTGTGGGCGGCCGCGGCGCCGCGGCCGGCCCGCGTGATCCCCGGGCTGCACGACGACGCCATCCTGGAGCAGGAGGCCGCGGCCGACGGCTTCAAGTCGTTCGACACCGACCTCACCCTGAAGCGGATCCCCGGCCCGTGGAACCAGACCAGCGACGGCGTCGCCCTGGTGCTCGGCTGGGCGACGATCGCGGTGCTGGTCGCCGGTGCTGCGTTCTGCCTGTACGTCATGGTCCGGGCGTGGCTCGCCGGCCGTGAGGACCGCACGCCCGAGGCCGACGACGCCCCCGACCTCGACCTGCAGGCCCTGGCCCTGGCCGTGTCCGGTGACGCCTCGCAGCGCCTGGACGCTCTGTCGGCCGGCACCCCCGCCGAGGGCATCATCTCCGCCTGGACCCACCTCGAGGCCACCCTGCACGAAGCCGGCCTGGCCCTGCCCCCGTCGCGCACCTCGACCGAGGTCAGCGTCGACGTGCTGCGCCGGTTCTCGGTCGACGAGAGCACCCTGCGCACCCTGGCCGGCCTCTACCGCGAGGCGCGCTGGTCGCGTCATCCGCTCACCGAGGACGACCGGAGCCGGGCGGCGGCGGCCTACGGCGCGCTCGACGTCGCCCTGCGGGCCGGGATGCCGGAGGCGCGCCGGGGCGCCGGGCGTGGCTGACTCCTCGCGTGCCGGTCTCCGCCCGCTGCTCCTGGCCGGCGCCGGGCTCGTCGTCATCGTGCTCGTCACGATCGCCCGCGGGCCGGTGGCCCTGCTGGCCCTGGCGAGCGTCGCGGTGCTCAGCGGCATCGTCCTCGCCGTTCCCCCGCTGCTGAAGCACGACGGCATCGACTGGGACTGGCTGCCCGACCGCGCGGTCGAGGTGCCGCCCGAGCCGGGCATCGCCAACCTGCGCCGCCTGCTCGCGCCGACCACGGGCGACACGGCCGCCCCCGAGCAGCTGCAGGTGCTGGTGCGCGCCATCGCCGCCGAGCGGGCCGACGGTGACCACTACGGCCACGGCCGCCTCGCCGCCTACCTCTCCGGCCGCCCTCGCGTGCTCGACCTCGCCGAGGCCGATGCCGTGATCACCGAGCTCGAAGCCCTACCGACCCAGGAGACCTGAGTGACCGACATCCCCACCGCCCACCGTCGCGCGACGGCCGTGCTCGACGAGGTCGACACCGTCATCGTCGGCAAGCGGGCCGCCACCGAGGTCGTCCTCGCGGGCGTGCTGGCCGGTGGCCACGTGCTCATGGAGGACTTCCCGGGCCTGGGCAAGACCCTGGCGGCCCGCACCTTCGCCCAGGCCCTGGGCCTGGACTTCACCCGGGCGCAGTTCACCCCCGACCTGCTGCCCGCCGACCTCACCGGGTCGTTCGTCTACGACCAGGGCCGCGGCGAGTTCGAGTTCCGCAAGGGTCCGGTCTTCACCGGCTTCCTGCTCGCCGACGAGATCAACCGCACCCCACCCAAGACCCAGGCCGCCCTGCTCGAGGCGATGCAGGAGCACCAGGTCACCGTGGAGGGGCAGACCTTCGCGCTGCCCCAGCCCTTCCACGTGCTCGCCACCGCGAACCCGGTCGAGTACGAGGGCACCTACCCACTGCCCGAGGCGCAGCTCGACCGCTTCCTGGTGCGGGTGGCCTTCGGCTACCCCGACGCCGACGGCGAGCTCGAGGTGCTGCAGCGCCGGATGACGCGCCGCCAGGAGGACCAGCAGGTGCGCCGCGTCGTCGACGCCGCCGAGCTGCTCGAGCTGCAGGCGGCGATGGAGGACGTCACGGTCTCCACCGAGCTCGGCCGCTACTGCGTGGCCCTGACCCGCGCCACCCGCAGCCACGAGCACGCGCTGATGGGGGCCTCCCCGCGTGGCTCGCTCGCCCTGATGCTCGTGGGCCGGGCGTATGCCGTGATCCGGGGCCGCGACTACGTCACCCCCGACGACGTCAAGGCGATCGCCCCTGCCGTGCTCGAGCACCGGGTGGTCGTGCGCCCCGAGCTGTGGATGAGCGACATCTCGGCCCGCAGCATCGTCGCCGACCTGTTGCGCACCGTGCCGACGCCGCGCACGGGGGTGCGCGCGCCGTGAGGTCCACCTGGCGACCCACGCGGGCGCTCGGGCGCGCCACCGCCATCGGGGTCGTCCTGCTCGTTGCCGCGGCGGTCTCCGGCCGAGGCGACCTCGCCGTCATCGGCGTCCCCCTCGCCGCCCTGGTGGTGTGGGCGGTGGCCACCCGGCCGACCGCGGTGCCCACGGTGCAGAGCCGGCTCAGCACCGCGGTGGCCCACGAGGGCGACTCCCTCACCTGGCGGGTCGACGTCACCGCAGTGCCGGGCCTGCGCGACGTGGTGGGGCACCTGCCGGGCGACCGCTGGACCACCACGACACCCGGGCACGGCCACGTCGCAGCGTCCCCGCCCGGCGGGGCGACCGTGCCGATGGCGGTGC
>CAWDXP010000024.1:0-90598 GCA_963806295.1 uncultured Actinomycetota bacterium
ACCCTAGGCTGGAACCCATGCGCATCGCGAGGTTCACGACGGGTGACGACCCGGCCTACGGGCTGGTCGACGGTACGGGCGAGAAGATCGCCGAGATCACGGGAGACCCGCTCTACCAGCGGATCGAGCTCACCGGCACCGTGCACGAGATCGACGACGTGCGGCTGCTGGCCCCGGTCATCCCGCGCAGCAAGGTGATCGGCATCGGCCGCAACTACGCCGACCACGCCAAGGAGATGGGCACCGACACCCCGGCCGAGCCGATGATGTTCCTCATCCCCAACACCGCCGTCGTCGGCCCCGGCGACCCGGTCGTGATGCCGCCGCAGACCTCCGAGGTCGGTTACGAGGGTGAGCTGGCCGTCGTCATCGGCCGGCTGTCCAAGGACCTCGAGCCGCAGGACGCCCTCGCGGCCGTGTTCGGCTACACGGTCGCCAACGACGTGACGGCGCGCGACCTGCAGCGCGGTGACGGCCAGTGGGCCCGCGCGAAGGGCTTCGACACCTTCTGCCCGCTCGGGCCGTGGATCGAGACCGACCTCGACCCGGCGGCCCAGCGCATCACCACCCGGCTCGACGGCACCGTCGTGCAGGACGGCCCGACCTCCGACATGGTGCACGGCGTGGCCACCCTGGTCTCGCACGCGTCGAAGGCGTTCACGCTGCTGCCGGGTGACGTCATCCTCACCGGCACACCGGCCGGGGTCGGCCTGGTCGAGTCGGGCCAGCGGGTCGAGGTCGAGGTGGACGGCATCGGGGTGCTCAGCAACCCCTTCGTGCGTCACTAGGCTGTCGCCCACCATGAGCGAGCACCCTGAGCACCCCGTGACCGACGTCCCGAGCACCGCCAGTACCGCCAGCACCCCCGACGCCGCGGCCCTGCCCGGCGCCGTGCGCCTGCGGGTGGCGCCCTCGCCGACGGGCGACCCCCACGTCGGCACCGCCTACATGTCGCTGTTCAACCTGGCGTTCGTGCGCCAGCAGGGCGGGCGCTTCATCCTGCGCATCGAGGACACCGACCGGGCCCGCTTCCGGGCGGACTCCGAGCAGCAGGTGTTCGACACCCTGCGCTGGCTCGGGCTCACCTGGGACGAGGGCCCCGACGTCGGCGGCCCGTGTGCCCCCTACCGGCAGAGCGAGCGGCTCGACACCTACCGGCCGTACGTCGAGCGGCTGCTCGCCGAGGGCAAGGCCTACCACTGCTGGTGCTCCACCGAGCGCCTGGCCGCGATGCGCGAGGCCCAGCAGAAGGCGAAGCTGCCCACCGGCTACGACCGGCTGTGCGTGGGCAAGACCGAGGATGAGCGCCGCGAGCTGCCCGGGTTCTCCGAGACGCCCGTCGTGCGCATGCTCATCCCGGATGACGCGCCGCTCGAGTTCGACGACCTGATCCGCGGCCGGGTCTCCGCGCCCCGGCCCGACGACCAGGTGATCCTCAAGGCCGACGGCTTCCCGACCTACCACCTCGCCGTCGTCGTCGACGACGCCGAGATGGGCATCACGCACGTCGTGCGCGGCGAGGAGTGGATCTCCTCCACTCCCAAGCACGTGCTGCTCTACCAGTGGCTCGGGCTGACCCCGCCGGCGTTCGCCCACATGCCGCTGCTGCGCAACACCGACAAGTCCAAGATCTCCAAGCGCAAGAACCCCGCGGCACGGCTCACCTGGTTCCAGGAGCAGGGCTACCTGCCCGAGGCGCTGGTCAACTTCCTCGCGCTGCTGGCCTACCCGCCGGCCGAGGGCGCGCAGGGTGAGGACGTCGAGGTCTTCGGCTTCGAGGAGTTCTCGCAGCGCTTCGACTGGCACGACGTCAATCCGGTCGGCCCGATCTTCGACCTCAAGAAGCTCGACTGGCTCAACGGCGTGCACATCCGCGGGCTCGACGTCGACGACCTCGCGTCGCGCCTCCTGCCGTTCCTCCAGGCCGACGGCGTGCTCGGCGACAACCCTTCGCTCGGCGAGCTCGCCCGGCTGCAGGCGGTCACCGCGCTCATCCAGACCCGGATGGCGCACCTCACCGAGGCCGGCGACCTGGTCGGCCCGTTCTACGTCGCCGACGACGCGGTCGAGGTCGCCGACGACGCCCGCGCCCAGCTCACCGACGATGCCGGTGCGGTGCTCGATGCGGCCGTCGCCGCGCTCGAGGCCGTGCCCGACGAGCACTCCGGCGTGCTCGGCAGCGAGGGGTCCTTCACCGCTGCCGCCATCGAGGCCGCCCTGCGCGAGGCGCTCGTCGAGGGCCTGGGCATCAAGCCCAAGTTCGCCTTCGGGCCGCTGCGCACCGCCGTCTCGGGCCGTCGGGTCTCACCGCCGCTGTTCGAGTCGATGGAGATCCTGGGCAAGGCGGCCACCCTCACCCGGCTGCGGGCACTGCGCGCGACGGTCTGACCGCCGGCTGCGCCGGCCCGCGACGGCGCCGACCGGCGGCTGTGCTGACCAACGGCCCCCGGCATCCGCGATTTGGGTGCGGGGGAGGCCGCCCGGTAGGATCAGTCCTCGGTTCGCCCGACGACGACCCGCCTCGCGGGAAGTCCGAAGGTATACCCCATGGGGTATGGTGTAATTGGCAACACTGGTGATTCTGGTTCATCCGTTCTAGGTTCGAGTCCTGGTACCCCAGCTCTCGCCCTCGGCCCGACCGGCCGTGGGCGATTCGGAGAAATTCCCGCCGTTCGGTAAGGTTCTTCTCCGTTGCCCGCCGCGTCGTTGCGGCAGGAAACAGGTCACGGCCCCGTTGTGTAGTGGCCTAGCACGCCGCCCTCTCAAGGCGGTAGCGCGGGTTCGAATCCCGTCGGGGCTACAACGCCAAACCCCCTGGTCAGCCAGGGGGTTTGGCCTTTTCTATGTCACCGGCAACCGGCATCGGGTCGGCCCGGTGCCTGATGGGCGTCGCACGTGCGGAGGGTCCCGCCCCCACACCCAACGGCCTCAGGTGAGTTGTGCTCCTTGCTCGTCGACGTGGTGTCGCACGTCGCCACCGGGCGTCTCCATGGGGGCCGGCATCCCGCGGAGCCAGTTGCGTGGGCGGCTCAGGAGCGCGTCGACGGCGCGGCTGGGCACGGGGCGGGAGAACAGGAAGCCCTGGGCCTGGTGGCAACCGAGCCGGGTGAGCACCGCGAGCTCGGTCTCGCGCTCGACGCCTTCGGCGACCACCGTGAAGCCGGTCCGCTCGGCGAAGGCGATGACGCCCTCGACGAAGCGGCGTCGGGACTCGTCGACGTCGAGGTTGCCGATGAAGAAGCGGTCGATCTTGATCTCGTCGATCGGGAGGTCCTGCAAGCGGGACAGCGTGCTCTGCCCGGTGCCGAAGTCGTCGAGGGAGAGTCGCACTCCGAGAGACCGGAGCTCGGTGCAGACCCGTCGGCTGGTCGCCGTGTCGGTGAGCTGCGCCGTCTCGGTGATCTCCAGACACAGCTGGTGCCCGGTCAGCCCGTGGTGAGCGAGCACGCCGGCGACCACGACGGGCAGCGTGTCCGAGGTGAGCTGGCCGGGGGTGACGTTCACCGAGACCCGCAGGTCGGAGCAGCCCGGCAGTCCGGTCCACCGCGCCAGCTGGGTGCAGGCCTCGTTCAGGACGAGCTGGAACAGCGGGTCGATCAGCTTGCCCGACTCGGCGACCCGCACGATGACCTCCGGCGGAACGGTCCGTCCCCCGGTGGACCAGCGCGCCAGGGCCTCCAGAGCGGTCAGCCGCCCGGTCGCCAGGTCGACGATCGGCTGGAACGACACGGTCACCTCCTGGTGGGCAAGCGCCGGAGCGAGGGCGCGGCTGAGTGCCACGTCGTCGACCTCCGCCAGCTTCAGCCCGGCGGTGTGCAGGAGGACATCGGCCCCACCCCGCTGCTTCACGACGTACATCGCCAGGTCGGCGTGCAGCAGCACGTCGTCGATGGTCGGGGTCCGGTCGAACAGGCCCACCCGCGCCACGCCGATGCTGGCCGGCACCGACACCGAGTGACCCTCCACGAGGATGGGCGCCCGCAGGCTGGCGAGCAGCTCCGTGGCGACGGCGATGGGGTCCGGCCGGTCCTCCAGCAGCACCGCGAACTCGTCCCCACCGAACCGTGCGACCGTCTCCGCCTCGGACAACCCGTCCCGCAGCCGCCGGGCGACCTCGATCAGCACGTCGTCGCCGGCGCTGTGCCCGAGGCGGTCGTTGACCGCCTTGAAGCCGTCGAGGTCCAGGAAGCAGATCGCCAACGGGCGTTGGTCGCGGCGATGCAGCTCCAGGGCGTGGGTGGCGCGGTCGATGAACAGGGCCCGGTTGGCGAGCCCCGTCAGCGGGTCGTGGAAGGTCTGGCGCCGCAGCTCCGCCTCTCCGCGGGTCAGCGCACGGGCCAACCTCTGGTTGTCCTGCCCGGTGAGGAACAGCCGGAGGAGTAGCAGCACCACGAGCACGACGAAGAGGGTCAGCTCTACGCGCGAGACCGCGTTGCCGGCAGCCAGCTGCCAGGCCATGAAGCCCAGCGAGCCACCCACGACGACGAGCGGCAGGGCGGCGCCGGCGACCATCGGCCGCTCGTGACGCGGGCCGACCCTCGTGGCGCCCGGGGCCAGGGGGGCGAGCGCGAGCACCGTGAAGCCGAGGAACCAGCCGAGGCCGATCGGGCGATCATCGACGGACGGGCTCGTGGCGGTCAGGTAGGTGAAGGCGCTGTCCGTCACCGCCAGCAGGGCCAGCCCGGTGGCGACGATCATGAGCGGTACGCGCAGCGTCCTTGCGCGGGAGACGACGACGACACAGACGACCAGCAGGGCGACGTCGGATGCCGGGTAGGCCACCCACACCCCCAGCGCCAGCGGCGACTCCTCGCCGGCGCGCAGGACCGGGCCGATGACGGTGGCCCAGGAGACCAGGCCGATCGCGCAGGCGATCATCAGGCCGTCAAGGGTCACCCGCCAGCGGCCGACGCGCTCCGGGGCGGACGGGAAGATCACGAGGGCGGCCACGGCCCCGAGCGTGAACCCGAGGAAGCCGACATCCGCGAGCCCGACAGCGGGGACAGGTGCGTCCAGCACCAGCTCGTACCAGTCCCAGACCGCCTGGCCCAAGGCCCACGACAGGCACGCCCCGGCCAGCACACCCCACGCGACCCGTAGCCGCGCCGCCGAGGCAGCCGCGGCCAGCGCGCAGTTGGTCGCCGCCAGCAGCGCAACCGCGGTCTCGCCCAGGTCGGAGAAGGTGGCGCTCACGGTGCCGGTGGCGTAGTGCACGACGGCCCAGACCAGCAAGGCACCCGTCACGGCGCCGACCAGCCGTCGAGCCTGATCCAGCCGCCCCGATGTCAGGTCGGTCATGAGCCACGTCCGCTCGAGTTGGTCAAGCCACTCCTCGAGAGTCCGGCAAAGCGGACCCAGGGTGCGTCGCCGAGCTGGCGCACCTTCCCAGTGTGTCGCGGCGAGCGCTCGAGCGCTGACGATCGCCGTGTCGTGCCGCACACGGCCTCAGCGAACCCTCAACTGGGGCCTCTGGTGGGTGCACGTCGGGCGGGTGCCGCGGGGTGCACACCATCCGGGCGCGGGTGCCGCGGGCCGTCCCGGTCACGTCCCGGCGGATGCCGCCCCGCCCGCGCGCTGTGCGCTCACCGCCTCCTGGGCCACCCGGCGCAGGGCGACGAGCACCGGGTCGACCATCACCGTGCCGACGACCACGGCGTGCATCGCGGCCTCGGGGGAGCCGGCCGCGAGGGCGTGCTCCACATCGATGACCGCCACCTCGTGCATCGCCTCGGCGTAGCGCTGCAGCCGGGGCGGGTCGACCGGGACGCCGGCCTCGCGTGCCGCGGCCACGGCCACGCCGAGGGCCCGCGCCGCCGGCGCCTCCGGCCAGACCTGCCAGCCCAGGTCCTCGAGCAGGGTCGTGACCTCCGGTGAGGGGGGTGCGTCGTCGCCGCTGGTGGGCAGGGCGCAGTGGGCCACCCCGAGGAAGTCGTGGCGCGAGGGCGGGGGAGCGGCCAGCGCCTCGAGCACCGAGCGCACCCCGGCGATGCCGACCCCGCCGTGCTCGACCAGCGCCCGCACGAGGCGCAGCCGCTCGAGGTGCTCGGGGCCGTACTCGGCCCGGGTGCGGCTGGTCGCCTCGCCCGGCATCAGCAGGCCCTCGCGCAGGTAGTACTTCAGCGTGGGCACGGGGACGCCGCTGGCGGCGGAGAGCTCGGAGATGCGCATGCGACGGTTCCTCTTGACATCGGATAGTGCTGCTGTCCAGTATGGTGCACCAATAGATACCCACACTATCCAAAGGAGCCGGCCATGGTCGAGCGACTCACCCACGCGTATGACGGCCCGCTGGCCGTCTTCCTGATCGGCCTGCGCATCCACCAGCCCTGGCGGGTCGGCGTCGTGGGGCAGGCGGTGCGCGCGATGCCCAGGATGATCATCGAGCTCGAGCAGAACAAGGCGGCGGCGCAGCGCGGCGAGGCCGAGTCGCTCGGCTACCTCGGCAGCCGGTCGACGGTGCACCTCACCGGCACCACGATGATCCAGTGGTGGCGCAGCACCGACGACCTCTACGCCTACGCCTCGGCGCCCGACCTCCAGCACCGGCCGGCGTGGACCGAGTTCTTCAAGGTCGCCCGCTCGGCGCCCCGGGCCGTCACCATCTGGCACGAGACCTATGCCGTGGAGCCGGGAGGGGCCGAGAGCGTCTACGCCGGCGCTGCGCCGTTCGGCCTGGGCGCGATCGCCGGCACCATCCCGGTCTCGCGCCGCGGCGAGTCGGCGCGCGAGCGGCTCGGCAAGCGCGCGGCATCCTGACGGCGCCCCGCCCACTCCCGCCGCGCTGACCCCGCACGTGCGGGGGTGCCGGGGGTGCGGTCAGGCAGTGGCGCGCAGCAGCGAGGCCCAGGCGCAGACCCGCGAGTCGATCTCGCTGTCGCCGGTCGCCGCGTGCACGAGCCACGCGTCGGCGAGGTCCTCGGCGACGGGCCACCGGTTCTCCCAGGTCACCAGGCGCTCGGCCAGCAGGTCGAACACGTCGTCGCACAGCGCCGGGGCGAAGACGGTGACCGGTGTGGCCGCCCGGGTCAGCGCCGCAGCCCGCCGCGCGGCCATCGGGCCGCCACCCACGACGATCGCCCGGCGGCCGGGTCGGGGGAAGCCGAGCAGGCGGGTGCGGTCACGGGCGATGCGCTGGGCGGGGCTGAGGGACATGGAGCGACCTCCTCGCGCGGGCGGAACCGGGGTGGGTCGCAATCTGCCCCCGCGGTGTTGCGTCGGGGCGCACGCCATGTGACATCCGTGTTGCAGAAGCCCGACCTATTGCGGATCTCCCACCCCGCGCGGCGGGCGGGCACCACCCAACCCGGGTGGAGATCCGCAATGAGTCGGGAAGAAGAGCAGGGGATGCCGGGTCAGACGTTGTTCTGGACGTCCTGCTGGGCCGCGTGGCGGGCGAGCACCTCGGTGAGCTTGTTCGCGCCGGCGATCACCGTGGCGGCGTGCAGCCGGCCGGGCTGGCGCGAGAGCCGCTCGATCGGCCCGGAGATGGAGACGGCGGCGATGACCCGGCCGGAGGGGGAGCGCACCGGGGCCGAGACCGAGGCGACGCCCGGCTCGCGCTCGCCGACGCTCTGCGCCCAGCCGCGGCGGCGCACCCCTGACAGCGCTGTCGCAGTGAAGGCGGCGCCCTGCAGGCCGCGGTGCAGGCGGTCGGGCTCCTCCCAGGCGAGCAGCACCTGCGCGGCCGACCCGGCGCGCATCGACAACGTCGCGCCGACCGGGATGGAGTCGCGCAGGCCGACCGGGCGCTCGGCCGCCGAGACGCACACCCGGTGCTCGCCCTGGCGGCGGAAGAGCTGGGCGCTCTCGTTGGTGTGGTCGCGCAGCGCACCGAGCACCGGGCCGGCGGCGGCGAGGAGGCGGTCCTCACCGGCGGCGGCGGCGAGCTCGCCGAGCCGCGGGCCGAGGATGAAGCGACCCTGCAGGTCGCGCGTGACGAGCCGGTGGTGCTCGAGCGCGACGGCGAGACGGTGTGCCGTGGGGCGGGCGAGGCCGGTCGCCGTCACGAGCTGCGCGAGCGTCGACGGGCCGGCTTCCAGCGCGCTGAGGACGATCGCCGCCTTGTCGAGAACACCGACGCCACTAGTGTTGTCCATGTCTTGATATTAGCGTCTCAGTGCCTGAGACGCACGTCCATCGACAACTCCCCCGTGCGAATCTCGGGAGACGGCCGAGGGCGCCCCTGTGCGCCCGGCTGTTGGCAGGTGTCGTACGACCGCTCGTCCGGCGGTTGAGTCGTGGAGGTGGAGCAATGGCCGGAACACTGGCCGAGAAGGTCTGGGAGTCCCATGTGGTGCGCCGCGGGGAGGGCGAGCCCGACCTGCTCTACATCGACCTGCACCTGCTGCACGAGGTCACCAGCCCGCAGGCCTTCGACGGGCTGCGGCTGTCGGGGCGCCCGGTGCGCCGCACCGACCTCACGCTGGCCACCGAGGACCACAACGTGCCCACGACGCCCGGGCCGATCACCGACCTCACCAGCCGCACCCAGGTCGAGACGCTGCGCCGCAACTGCGCGGAGTTCGGCGTCACCCTCTACCCGATGGGCGACAAGGAGCAGGGCATCGTGCACGTCGTCGGCCCGCAGCTGGGGCTCACCCAGCCCGGCATGACGATCGTCTGCGGTGACAGCCACACCTCGACCCACGGGGCCTTCGGGGCGCTCGCGTTCGGCATCGGCACCTCCGAGGTCGAGCACGTGCTCGCCACCCAGACCCTGCCGCTCAAGCCGTTCAAGACGATGGCGATCACCGTCGAGGGCGAGCTGGCCGACGGCGTCACCGCCAAGGACATCGTGCTCGCGGTCATCGCGAAGATCGGCACCGGTGGGGGACAGGGCTACGTGCTGGAGTACCGCGGCAGCGCCATCCGCGCGCTGTCGATGGAGGCCCGGATGACGGTGTGCAACATGTCGATCGAGGCGGGCGCCCGGGCAGGCATGATCGCCCCCGACGAGACCACCTACGAGTACCTGCGCGGCCGCGACCACGCGCCGACCGGCGCCGAGTGGGATGCCGCGGTCGAGGCCTGGAGCCACCTGCGCACCGACGACGACGCCGAGTTCGACGAGGAGGTCGTGCTCGACGCCGACACCCTCACGCCGTTCGTCACCTGGGGCACCAACCCCGGGCAGGGCGCCCCGCTCGGCACGGCCGTGCCCGACCCCGAGCTGATGCCCGACGAGAACGACAAGGCCAACGCCCGCCGCGCCCTGGAGTACATGGGGCTGCAGGCCGGCACCCCCCTGCGCGACGTGCACGTCGACACGGTGTTCCTCGGCTCGTGCACCAACGGGCGGATCGAGGACCTGCGCGCCGCCGCCGAGGTGATCCAGGGCCGCCGGGTCGCCGAGGGCGTGCGGATGCTCGTGGTGCCCGGCTCGGCGCGGGTGCGCCTGCAGGCCGAGAGCGAGGGGCTCGACCAGGTGTTCACCGCGGCCGGTGCCGAGTGGCGCCTGGCCGGCTGCTCGATGTGCCTGGGCATGAACCCCGACCAGCTCGCGCCGGGGGAGCGCAGCGCGTCGACGTCGAACCGCAACTTCGAGGGTCGCCAGGGCAAGGGTGGCCGCACCCACCTGGTCAGCCCGCTGGTCGCCGCCGCCACCGCGGTGCGCGGCACGCTCTCCAGCCCTGCCGATCTCGAGCCCGTGAGCGAGGGGAGCAAGTGATGGACGCCTTCACCACCCACACCGGCATCGGGGTGCCGCTGCGCCGCAGCAACGTCGACACCGACCAGATCATCCCGGCGGTCTACCTCAAGCGGGTCACCCGCACCGGTTTCGAGGACGGCCTGTTCGCCGCCTGGCGGGGCGACGAGACCTTCGTGCTCAACGACCCGAACTTCTCGGCGGGGTCGGTGCTCGTGGCCGGGCCCGACTTCGGCACCGGGTCGTCGCGCGAGCACGCGGTCTGGGCGCTGATGAACTACGGCTTCCGCGTGGTCATCTCGTCGCGCTTCGCCGACATCTTCCGCGGCAACAGCGGCAAGCAGGGGCTGCTCACCGCGCAGTGCAGCCAGGACGACGTCGAGCTGCTCTGGAAGCTGCTCGAGAACCACCCGGGCACCTCGGTGACGGTCGACCTGGTGTCGCGCACCATCACCGCGGGCGAGCTCGTCGCGAGCTTCGAGGTCGACGACTACACGCGCTGGCGGCTGCTCGAGGGCCTCGACGACATCAGCCTCACGCTGCGCCACGAGGCCGACATCACGGCCTACGAGGCCCAGCGCCCCAGCTGGAAGCCGACCGTCACCGCCTGAGCAGTTTCGCTCTCGCACAACGCAGTTGGATGCCGTGACGCACCGCACGCACCCGGCATCCGTGTGACTGCTGTGACGGGTGTGACGCAGAACGACCTTCTGGACCCCGGCGAACCCGTTGTGGCACAACGGATAACACGCCGCGTCGAATGGTGGACTCTCTGCCTGAGCAGGCATAACGTCGACTCAGGCCGGGCATCCGCCGGCCGTGACATCGCCGTCGGGCGTTTCCCCGGCGCCGTCCCGACTTGGAGTGGTCCACGTGAACAAGGCAGATCTCGTCAGGGAACTGGAGAAGAAGCTCGGCAGCCGCAGGGCCGCCAACGACGCGCTGGATGCGGTCCTCGACACCATCGTCCGCGAGGTCGTGCGGGGTGGGAAGGTGTCGATCACCGGGTTCGGCACGTTCGACCGCGTCGAGCGCGCGGCCCGCACCGGTCGCAACCCGCACACCGGCACCTCGGTGCGCATCCCGAAGTCGAAGGCGCCGCGCTTCCGCGCCGGCACCTCGTTCAAGGCCTACGTCAAGAAGCCGAGCACCCTGTCGAAGAACGCGCCCGCCACCGGCCGGGCCGCGGCAGGCGCTGCGGGTGCCGCAGCCGGTGCGGCCGTCGCCGCCGCCGCAGCTCCGGTGAAGGCCGCCGCGCGCACCGCGGCCGCCGCCACCGCGCCGGCCAAGGCCGCCGCCAAGAAGGTCGCCGCGACCACCACGGCAACGGCCCGCAAGGCCACCGGCACGGCGAAGACCGCCGCGAAGAAGGCTCCGGCGAAGGCCGCTCCGGCCAAGGCTGCGGCGAAGAAGGCTCCGGCGAAGGCCGCTCCGGCGAAGGCTGCGGCGAAGAAGGCTCCGGCCAAGGCCGCACCGGCGAAGGCTGCGGCGAAGAAGGCTCCGGCCAAGGCCGCTCCGGCGAAGGCTGCGGCGAAGAAGGCTCCGGCCAAGGCCGCTCCCGCGAAGGCTGCGGCGAAGAAGGCTCCGGCCAAGGCCGCTCCGGCGAAGGCCGCCGCGAAGAAGGCTCCCGGCCAAGGCCGCGGCGAAGGCCAAGGCTCCGGCGAAGGCGGCACCGGCCAAGACGGCGGCGAAGAAGGCCCCCGCGAAGAAGGCTCCCGCCAAGAAGGCCCCGGCGAAGAAGTAGGTCGCCGATCGCTCCACGACGCCGCGCGGCGGTGACGGTCCAGCCGTCGCCGCCGCGCGGCGTCTGTGTTTGGCTGGACCCATGACCTCCACCCTCGTCGTCGACGGCGGCTCCCCGCTCGTCGGCGACATCGAGGTCAGGGGGGCCAAGAACCTGGTCTCCAAGGCGATGGTGGCCGTCGTGCTCGCCGAGGAGCCGTGCCGGCTGCGCGGGGTGCCCGAGATCAGCGACGTGCAGGTGGTCAGCGGGCTGCTCGAGCTGCACGGCGTGCTGATCGACTCCACCGACCGCGACGGCGAGCTGGTGATGGACCCCACCAACGTCGAGCAGGCGCACATCGCCGACATCGACACCCACGCCGGGTCGTCGCGGGTGCCGGTGCTGCTCTGCGGGCCGCTGCTGCACCGGCTCGGCGAGGCCTTCATCCCCGACCTCGGCGGCTGCCGCATCGGCGAGCGGCCGATCAACTACCACCTCGACGTGCTGCGCGAGTTCGGGGCGGTCATCGAGAAGCGCAAGGACGGCCTGCGGCTCACGGCGCCGCACGGCCTGCACGGTGCCGACGTGCACCTGCCCTACCCGAGCGTGGGGGCCACCGAGCAGGTGCTGCTCACCGCGGTGCGGGCCCACGGCATCACCACGCTGCGCAACGCGGCCATCGAGCCCGAGATCATGGACCTCATCGCGATCCTGCAGAAGATGGGCGCGATCATCTCGGTGCAGACCGACCGGGTCATCACCATCGAGGGCGTCGACCGGCTCGGCGGCTTCAACCACCTGGCCATCCCCGACCGGATCGAGGCCGGGTCGTGGGCCTGCGCCGCGCTGGCCACCCACGGCGACATCTACGTGCGCGGGGCCCAGCAGCTGCCGATGATGCCGTTCCTCAACGTGTTCCGGCGCATCGGCGGCGCGTTCGACGTCGACGACGAGGGCATCCGGTTCTGGCACCCGGGCGGCACGCTGCGCGCCATCGCCCTCGAGACCGACGTGCACCCGGGCTTCATGACCGACTGGCAGCAGCCGCTGGTCGTCGCGCTGACCCAGACCACCGGGCTGTCGATCGTGCACGAGACGGTCTACGAGAACCGGCTCGGCTTCACCGACGCGCTGCTCGACTCCGGCGCGCACATCCAGACCTACCGTGAGTGCCTGGGCGGGTCACCGTGCCGGTTCGGCCGGGCCAACTTCCAGCACTCGGCGGTCATCTCGGGCCCGACCGAGCTGAAGGCCGCCGAGATCACCGTGCCCGACCTGCGCGGTGGCTTCAGCTACCTCATCGCGGCGCTGGCCGCGCAGGGGCGCTCGACCGTGCACGGCATCGACATCATCTACCGCGGCTACGAGCGGTTCTCGGAGAAGCTCGACGCCCTCGGCGCCGCCTACAAGCTCAGCTGAGCCGCACTCTCGCCACTTCGTGCGACTTTGGTGCGGTTCGAGCCGAGCTCGAGGCGCGAAAACCGCACCCAAGTCGCACGAAGTGCGAAGCGAGAGCAGGGTCAGCGGATGTCCTCGCCGGGGCCGATGCCGACGACCCACACCCGGGTGGCGACCTTCCCGTCGGGGTCGAGCTCGACGCTGACCCGCTGACCGACGCGCAGGTGCAGCAGCCCGCTGGCGACGGCCGCGCCGGCGGGCACGCCCACCTCGACCCCGTCGTCGAGCAGGGCCGAGCCGGAGCCGTCGGGTTCGATGCGGTGGATGGAAGCCTGCACGCCCGGAAGGCTAGCGCGTGCGAGGGCCGCGCGGCTGCTGCGGCCCGAGACCGAGGCCGCACGGCGGCGGCCAGCGAGGCGGCGTCGTCGACGTCGACGCGCAGCCCCGGGAGGTCGAGGTCGAGCCGCACGAAGCCCGAGCCGCTCGTGCGCGACGGCGCTGCCCGCACCGAAGGCGGTGCGCACCGCGCCGGTCGCCGGCAGGGTCAGCAGCGCGGTGCCGTCGGCGTCGGCATCGGGCAGCACGGATGCCGGGTGCGCGCCCGCCGCGGCCAGCGCGGCCGCGCACCTCCCGCGGTCGCAGCGCCGGGTGGTCACCGAGCACGACGGCCACCGCGCGCGCCCCAAGGCCGCGGGCGGCATCCACCCCCGCGGCGACGGCCGCGTCCAGCCCGGCACCGGGGTCGGCGACCACGACGGTGGCCGCCGGCGACCACCCACCGGGCCACGTCGGGGTCGGAGGTGACGACGAGAACCGGCGCACCCGGCATCCCGGCAGCGAGCGCGGCCACCGTGTCGCGGGCGAACGCGTCGGCCAGCGCGGCCCGGGCCTCGTGGGGGAGGGCGAGGCGGCTCTTGGCCAGCGGGCCGCCCTTGACCGGGACGACGACCGCCCAGTCCGGTCCGGGTTCGCGCACCACCCGATCCTGCCAACACGACGCGCCACGCTCGACATCGCCCGGTGGGCGGACCACAATGCGCATGACCCGACCCCACGGAAGGCAGCGCGTGACGACCCCCTCGGACCATTCCCGGCCCTTCGCCTACCGTCTCGCGATCCGCATCGCCCGGCCCCTGTACATGCTGTTCACCAAGCGGGAGTGGTCGGGTGCCGAGAACCTGCCGACGCAGGGTGGCTACGTCGTGTGCCCGAACCACTACTCCTACGTCGAGCCGCTGGCCTTCGGGCACTTCCTCGTCGACCACGGGCACTCGCCGCGCTACCTCGGCAAGGCGGAGGTGTTCCGGGCGCCGGTCGTCGGGGCCATCGTGCGGCACGCCGACCAGATCCCGGTCTACCGCGAGACGGGCCGGGCGGCCGATGCCTACCGGGCCGCGGTCGAGGCCGTGCGGGCCGGCAAGGCCGTCGCGGTCTACCCCGAGGGCACCCTGACCCGCGACCCCGACCTGTGGCCGATGCGGGGCAAGACCGGGGCCGCCCGGGTCGCGCTCGAGACGCGGTGCCCGGTCATCCCGGTGGCGACCTGGGGTGCCCAGCAGATGTTGGCGCCCTACTCCAAACGGCTGCACCTGTTCCCGCGCACCACCATCAAGGTGCGTGCCGGCGCCCCGGTACCGCTCGACGACCTGTACGGCCGCGAGCTGACCTCCGAGGTGCTGCACGAGGCCACCGCGAGGATCATGGCGGCCATCACCGCCGAGCTGGAGGTGCTGCGCGGCGAGAAGGCTCCCGTGGTGCGCTTCGACCCCCGCTCGCACGGCATCACGCCCATCGGCAAGCCCCGCCCCCTGGAGGAGGCCTCATGACGAGCGCAGCGGTCTACGGCACCGGAAGCTGGGGCACGGCGTTCGCGTCGGTGCTCGCGGATGCCGGCACGAACGTCACGATGTGGGGTCGCCGCCAGGAGGTGGTCGACCAGATCAACGACGGGGTCAACCGCGAGTACCTGCCCGAGCTGCGCCTGCCGCCCACGATCCGGGCGACGAGCGACCCGGCCGAGGCGGCCCACGGTGCCGACATCGTCGTGCTCGCCGTGCCCTCGCAGACGCTGCGCGCCAACCTGACCGCGTGGGGCTCGGCGCTGCCGGCGTCAGCCGCGGTGGTGTCGCTGATGAAGGGCGTCGAGCTCGGCACGACGAAGCGGATGAGCGAGGTCATCGCCGAGGTCGGCGGGGTCGAGACCGAGCGCATCGTCATCGTGTCGGGGCCCAACCTCGCCCGCGAGATCGCTGTGAAGCAGCCGGCCGCGTCGGTGGTGGCGTGCGCCAGCGAGGAGATGGCCGAGCTCGTGGCCGGCGCCTGCGCCGCGCCCTACTTCCGCCCGTACACGGCATCCGACGTCGTGGGCACCGAGATCTGCGGTGCCGTGAAGAACGTCATCGCCCTGGCGGTCGGCATGGCCGAGGGGCTGGGGATGGGCGACAACTCCAAGGCGTCGATCATCACCCGCGGGCTGGCCGAGACGATGCGGCTCGGCACGGCGCTGGGCGGCGACGCGGTCACCTTCGCGGGGCTCGCCGGGGTCGGCGACCTCATCGCCACGTGCATGTCGCCGCTGTCGCGCAACCACTCCTTCGGGGTGCGCCTGGGCCAGGGGATGGCCGTCTCCGAGGTCATCGAGGTCACCAAGCAGACCGCCGAGGGCGTGAAGTCGTGCACCTCGATCCTCGACCTCGCCCGCAACAACGGCGTCGACGTGCCGATCATCGAGCAGG
This sequence comes from uncultured Actinomycetota bacterium, assembly GCA_963806295.1. Lineage (GTDB taxonomy): Bacteria > Actinomycetota > Actinomycetes > Actinomycetales > Dermatophilaceae > Fodinibacter. Next base: position 15,503 of record CAWDXP010000024.1, read on the forward strand.
TCGACGCGATGATCCAGCACGACCGCACCGCCCCGGAGGTCGTCGCGGCCCTGCTGTCCCGCCCCCGCAAGGCCGAGACCGCCTGACCCTCTCTAGGCCTGGTCGAGGGCCCGGCTGAGGTCGCGCCAGAGGTCGTCGACGTCCTCGATGCCGACCGAGAGCCGCACCAGGTTCTCCGGCACCCGCTGTGGCTCGCTCGGGATGCGCCGCCGCCGCTCGAGCTGGCTCTCGACCCCGCCCAGGCTGGTGGAGTGCACCCAGACCCGGGTCGCCGCGCAGACCCGCTCGGCCGCCTCGGCGCCGCCCGCGACCTCGATCGAGACGATGCCGCCGAAGCCCGGATGCCGCACCCGCGCGACCGCCGGATGCGTGCGGAGCCGGGCGGCGAGGTCGAGGGCGTTGGCCCCGGCACGCTCGACCCGCAGGTGCAGCGTGCGCAGGCCGCGCAGCGCGAGCCACACCTCCATCGGCCCGGCGATCGCCCCGTGCAGGGTGCGGTGCCGCAGCATCCGCTCGCGGTTGGCGCGACCGGCATCGGTGGGTGGGGTGACGACGGCGCCGAGGACGACGTCGCTGTGGCCGGACAGGTACTTGGTCACCGAGTGCACGACGATGTCGGCGCCGAGCTCGAGCGGTCGCTGCAGCAGGGGCGTCGCGAAGGTGTTGTCGACGACCGAGAGCACGCCCCGCTCGCGGGCGGCGGCCAGCAGGGCCGGCAGGTCGGCGACCTCGAGGAGGGGGTTGGTGGGCGACTCGAGCCAGAGCAGGTCGGCGCCCTCGAGCGCGGTCAGCACGGCCGCGGTGTCGGCGACGTCGACCCGGCGCACCCGCAGGGACCCCTCGGCCTCCCGCAACCCCAGGGTGGCCACCACCCCGTTGTAGGCGGCATCCGGAGCGACGACGCGGCCCCCGTGGGGGAGCAGCGACAGTGCCGCGGCCACGGCGGCCATGCCGGAGGACAGCACCAGGGCGTCGCCGCCCTCGAGGTCGCCGAGCGCGGTCTCGAACGCCGACCAGGTCGGGTTGCCCGAGCGCGCGTAGACCACGTCGCCGTCGGCGTGGTAGGTCGAGGAAAGCACCAGCGGGGCGCCCACCTGCCCCCCGGCGACGACCTCCTCGCGGCCGAGCGCGACGACGCGGGTGGCGGGGGAGAGCCGGGCGGCATCCGGGTCGTGCGGTGTCTGCGTCACGCGCCACAGGGTATGCCGGGAGCCGCGGCGGAGGCGGTCGTGTCCGGTCGTGCGCCGGTTCCCGAGCGCCCACCGCCCAGCGGCTAGGCTCGCGGGCGATGAGCACCGACGAGCCCCGCCCCGACGCAGTCCCCGACCGTTCCGACACCGGACGGACCAGGGTGGCCCTGGTGTTCGGGGGTCGTTCGTCCGAGCACGCGGTGTCGTGCGCGACGGCCGCCAGCGTGCTCGAGGCGCTCGACCGCGACCGCTACGACGTCGTGCCGGTGGGCATCGCCAAGGACGGCCACTGGGTGCTCGCTCCCGACGACCCCGAGGCGCTGCGCCTCGCCCCGGGCCACGTGCCCGAGGTCGACACCGACGCGGCCAGCGTCATCGTGCCGACCAGCGCCACCGACCGCACGCTCGTCGTGCACGAGGCGGGCCGGCCGCCGCGCACGCTCGGCGAGGTCGACGTCGTCTTCCCGCTGCTGCACGGGCCGTTCGGGGAGGACGGCACCATCCAGGGCCTGCTCGACCTCGCCGACGTGAGGTACGTCGGGTCGGGGGTCACGGCATCCGCGGTGATGATGGACAAGCACGTGATGAAGGTGCTGCTCGCCTCGGCGGGCCTGCCGGTCGGGCCCTACACGGTGATCACCGACAAGGAGTGGCGGCGCGACAAGGCCGCCGCGATGGATGCCGTCCACGCCCTGTCGTGGCCGGTGTTCGTCAAGCCCGCGCGGGCCGGGTCGAGCATGGGCATCACCAAGGTGTCGGAGCCGGCGGCGCTGGAGGCGGCCATCGAGGCGGCCCGCGAGCACGACCCCAAGGTCGTGGTCGAGGCGGCGGTGTTCGGCCGCGAGATCGAGTGCGGGGTGCTCGAGGGGCACGGCACCGACCCCACCCGCACCAGCGAGCTCGGCGAGTGCATCGTCGTGCAGAACCACGAGTTCTACGACTACGAGGCCAAGTACCTCGCCGCCGGCGACGTGCGGCTCGAGACCCCGGCCGACGTGCCGCCAGCCGTGGCCGAGCGGATCCGGTCGATGGCGGCGCAGGCGTTCGACGCGGCCGGCTGCGAGGGGCTGGCCCGGGTCGACTTCTTCCTCACCGACACCGGCGACGTGCTCGTCAACGAGGTCAACACGATGCCGGGGTTCACGCCGCACTCGATGTACCCGCGGATGTGGGCGGCGACCGGGATGAGCTATCCCGACCTCATCGACGAGCTGATCACCCTGGCGCTCGAGCGCCGCACCGGCCTGCGCTGACCAGCTGCTGGCCGACCTCTGACGTGGGTCGACATCGTCGGCTGGACGACGGAGTTCACCCACATCCCGAAGAAGGCAGAGCGGGTTCTACCGGCAGGCGAGACCGTTGCCGGGCAACGCCTTCGCGACCGGGGCGAACACCGGCAGCAGCAGCGGCTCGGGGGCGTAGGTCTTCGGCACCAGCACCTCGACCGCGGGGTCGGTGCCGAACGACGTGAACCGCGTGCCGTCGCTGAGCGCCTGCGGGATCCAGCCCACCCCGTCGACCTCGAGGCACTCGGTGTCGGTGGGCCCGAGGGCAGCGACCCCACAGCGGGCGATGACGGCCGGGTCGCCCCAGGCCGCGACCCCGGTGGAGTCGGGCTCGGTGTCGCGACGCGGCATCCCCGACACCGTGGAGGGCCACAGCAGCGTCGCCGACAGGCAGGCCGGCTCGGAGCCGGCCGACGGGCACGGCGACCTCGACGGCGTCGGAGGAGCAGGCGGACAGCACGACGGCGGCCGCGCCGAGCGCGGCCGCCGTCGAGAGGGTGCGTCGCCGGCTCAGACGTGCACCACCGTGCAGGTGAGGGTGCGGGTGATGCCCTCGACGTCCTGGATCTTGGCGATGACGAGCTTGCCCGAGCTCGTCGACGGTCTGGGCCTCGACTCGGGCGATGACGTCGTAGGGGCCGGTGACGTCCTCGGCCATGGCGACCCCTTCGAGCCCCGCGATGGCCGAGGCCACCGACGCGGCGCGGCCGACGTCGGTCTGGATCAGGATGTAGGCCTGTACCACTGCAGTGCCACCTCTTCGTGGTCGTCGGGGCACGGGGCCCCTGCGGTCGGGAGCGCGCCCGTCGAGACCGGCGCGCGGGTCAGACGCTACCGTGCCGGGAGTCCCCACGTCTCGGAAGGGTTGGTCCCAGTGCGGCTGCGCGACGTCAGCGAGAGCGACCTGCTCGCCCGGGTCTTCCCCGTGTACGCGGCTGCCCGCCCCGCTGCGTGGGGGTCGGTGCCCGTGGGTCCGGGTGACGACGCCGCCGTCGTGGGCGCGCCCGGGCGGGACGGTGGTCGCCACGACCGACTCGATGGTGCGGGGCCGCGACTGGCGCGACGAGTGGTCGAGCGCGCACGACGTGGGGGTCAAGGTCGCCGCCCAGAACCTCGCCGATGTCGCCGCGATGGGGGCGGTGCCGACCGCCCTGCTCGTGTCGCTCGTCGCCGACCCCGACCTCGAGGTGCAGTGGGCGGTCGACCTGGCGCGCGGCATCGCCTCGCTGGCCGAGCAGGCGCGGGGCGCCGGTCGTCGGCGGTGACCTCTCCTCGGCGCCATCCCGGGGTGGTCGTCGTCTCGGTGACGGCGCTGGGCGACCTGCGCGGCCTGGCGCCGGTGCTGCGCTCGGGCGCGCGACCCGGCGACGTCGTCGCGGTCTGCGGCACGCTGGGCCGGTCCGGTGGAGGGCTGGCGCTGTACGAGCGCGGCGAGACCGACCCCGACCGGGCGTTGTCCGCGGATGCCGGGGGGCCGGCATCCGCGTTCGGCGCACCGAGGCCGGCGCTGGGGGAGCGCGTCCAGGCCGTGCGCGCGCTGATGCGGCACCACCGCGCGCCGCTGCCGCCGTGGCGGGCCGGGCCGCGAGCTGCGGCGGCCGGGGCGCACGCCCTGATCGACGTCTCCGACGGGCTGGTGACCGACCTGGGCCGGGTGGCCGCGGCCAGCGGGGTGCGGGTCGACCTCGACGGCGTCGGTGCTGCGCTCTCGCTTCGCCGCCGGGCCGCTCGCCCTGGCGCTCGGCGAGGTCGAGGCGCTGCACCAGGTGCTCGCCGGGGGAGAGGAGCACTCGCTGGTGGGGGTGTTCGCCGATGCGGCGTCGCTCCCCGGCGCCGGCGACTCCGAGGCGGGCGACGGCATCCCTGAGCCGTGGCACGTGATCGGGAGGGTGCTGCCCGACGCGGGCGACGGCATCCGGGTCACCGTCGACGGGACGGTGCCCGACGCGCGCGGCTGGGACCACTTCCGCCGCTGAGCCTCCCGGACAGCAGAGCGGGCGGCTCCCCACTGGGGGAGCCGCCCGCTCTGGGTGCGTCAGGGGGTCAGCGCTTGACCTTGCCCGCCTTGAGGCAGGAGGTGCAGACGTTGAGCCGCTTCGGGGTGACACCGGCGTCGCCGACGAGCGCCTTGACGCGCTGGATGTTGGGGTTCCAGCGACGCTTGGTGCGGCGGTGCGAGTGCGAGATGCTGTGCCCGAAGCCGGGTCCCTTGCCGCAGACGTCGCAGTTGGCAGCCACGGGGAATCTCCTGAAGTGTGGAAAGAGTGGGTCTTCGGCGGCCCGCAAGAGCAGGCGCGCAACCGGACAAGCGTAGCCGAGGCGCGCCCGGGGGACCAAAACGGTCCCCGGCGACGACGGTGCGGGTCGTTAGGGTGAGGCCGTGCCCGCCGTCTTCACCGCCGCCGACGCCCGCCACTGGGCGCTGCTCACGCGCGCGGCCCTCGCGGCCCGCCGCACCGAGATCGACGCGCTGAACGTCTTCCCCGTGCCCGACGGCGACACCGGCACCAACCTCTACCTCACCTTCGACGCCGCCATCGACGAGGTGGTCGCGTCGCACGAGCACGCCGGCATCCTCGGCGAGGCCACCCTCGTGCAGGAGTGCCGCACCCTCAAGCGGGCCATCCTGCTCTCGGCCCGGGGCAACTCCGGGGTCATCGTCAGCCAACTCGTCGGTGGCCTGTGCGACGCCGTCATCGAGCGTAGGGCCGAGGTCGTCGACGCCCTGCTCCTCGCCGACGCGTTCGCCGCGGGGGCCGCCGCCGCCCGGGCCTGCGTCGCGCACCCGCAGGAGGGCACCATCCTCACCGTCGCGGATGCCGGTGCCGCCGCCGCCGTCGACGCCGCCGAGGCCGGGGCTCGCTCGCCGACGTGTGCGAGGCCGCCGTCGACGCCGCGCAGGAGGCCCTGGCCCGCACCCCCGACCAGCTCGAGGCGCTCGCCCGCGCCGGGGTCGTCGACGCGGGTGGAGCCGGCTGCGTGCTGCTGCTCGAGTCCTTCCACCGGGTGGTCACCGGGCGGTGGACGGCCACCGACGACGGGCTGCTGTCGGCCGGCCCCCCGCTGCACCGGCGCGACGAGTGGCGCCACGCCGGATGCCGTGCCCACCGGCGCTGCGCTCGCCTCGCCCACCCTGCCGGGCCACGACCCGCTCGACCTGGCCAACGAGGCGCACGGCGAGGGGCCGGCCTACGAGGTGATGTACCTGCTCACCGCCACCACTCCCGAGGCGGTCGAGACCCTGCGGTCGACCCTCGACGGCCTCGGCGACTCGCTGCTCGTCGTCGGCGGCCCCGACCTGTGGAACGTGCACGTGCACGTCGACGACCCCGGTGCCGCCGTCGAGGCGGGCGTGGCGGCCGGGCGGCCCGAGCGCATCCGGATCACCCACTTCGCCAGCCAGGTCGACATCCGCGACCACCCGGCACCGCTGGCCGTCGTCGCGTGCGCAGCCGGGCCGGGGATCGGCGCCCTGCTGCGCGAGGCCGGCGCCGTCGTGGTGGCCTCCGGCCCCGGCCGGCGGGCCTCGGCCGGGCAGCTGCTCCAGGCGGTGGAGTCGACCGGGTCGAGCGCCGTGGTGCTGCTCCCGGGCGACCGCGACACGTTCATGGCCGCCGAGATCGCCGCCCAGGCCGCGGCCGGCTCGGGCATCGACGTGCACGTGGTGCCCGCCCGCACCACCGTGCAGGCCCTCGCGGCGCTCGCCGTGCTCGACCCGGGCCGCTCGGTGCACACCAACGTCGTGTCGATGACCGGTGCCGCCGTCGCCACGCGGCACGGTGCGGTGTCGGTGGCGACCAAGGAGGCCCTGACCTGGGCCGGGGTGTGCCACCCGGGTGACGTGCTCGGCATCGTCGACGGCGACGTCGCCTTCCTGGGCACCGACGTCGCCGTGGCGGCGCGCGACGTGCTCGACCGGCTGCTGTCGGCCGGTGGCGAGCTCGTGACCCTCGTGCTGGGCGCCGAGGCCGACCCCGGCCTGGGCGAGGGGATCGCCGCCGCCCTCGAGCGCGACCGCCCCGAGCTCGAGGTGGTCGTCATCGACGGCGGCCAGCCGGTCTACCCCCTCCTGATCGGGGTGGAGTGAGTGGGGGTGACCTGACGTGGCCACCGAGGCGAGCAAGCTCGACCGCATCATCGGCACGGCCGCCAAGCAGTTCGCGGCGGCCCGCGACATCCACACCGTCGGCGACCTGCTGGCGTTCTGGCCGCGGCGCTACCGCACCCGTGACGCCGACCTCGGCACGGCGGAGGTCGGCAAGTTCCTCGTCGGCGTCGCCGAGGTCAAGAGCGCCTCGACCCGGCCGATGCAGAAGCGCAAGGGCACCATGCTCAACGTCGTCATCACCGACGGCCGGCACGACATCGACATCACCTTCTTCAAGGCGTGGGGCCACGAGAAGGCACTGGTGCCCACGGCGCGCGGCATCTTCGCGGGCACGGTCGGCACCTACAACAACCGGCTGCAGCTGACCCACCCCGGCTACACGATGCTCGACGACTTCGACGCCGGTGACCGCAAGGCGCTCATCCCGATCTACCGCAAGGTCGGGAAGCTGCACACCTGGACCGTCACCGAGAGCGTGCGCCGGGTGCTCGACGTGCTCGACGACGTGCCCGACGCACTGCCCGCGCCGGTGCGTGCGCGGCGGAAGCTGGTGTCGCGCACCGACGCCCTGCGCGGCATCCACACGCCCGACTCGATGGCCGAGGTCGAGACCGCCAAGCGGCGGCTGCGCTACGAGGAGGCGTTCGTCCTCCAGGTGACCCTCGCGCAGCGCCGGCGGTCCACGGCCGGCCAGTCGACCACGCCGCGCCCGTCCCGCGCGGGTGGCCTGCTCGAGGCGTTCGACGCCCGGCTGCCGTTCACCCTCACGGCGGGGCAGACCGAGATCGGCGCGACGATCGCGGACGAGATGGCCCGCGACGTGCCGATGCACCGGCTGCTGCAGGGCGAGGTGGGGTCGGGCAAGACCATCGTCGCGCTGCGCGCCATGCTCGCCGCGGTCGACTCCGGCGGGCAGGCCGCGCTGCTGGCCCCCACCGAGGTGCTTGCCGCGCAGCACCACCGCACCATCACCGCGATGCTCGGCGACCTCGCCGAGGGCGGCCTGCTGGGCGGCGCCGAGCAGGGCACCCGGGTCGCGCTGCTCACCGGCAGCCAGTCGACCGCCGAGCGCCGGCGCACCCTGCTCGAGGTCGTCACCGGTGAGGCCGGCATCGTCGTGGGCACCCACGCGCTGCTCCAGGAGAACGTCGACTTCTTCGACCTCGGGCTGGTGGTCGTCGACGAGCAGCACCGCTTCGGCGTCGAGCAGCGTGACGCCTTGCGCGGCAAGGGGGTCGTGCCGCCGCACGTGCTGGTCATGACCGCCACGCCCATCCCGCGCACCGTCGCGATGACCGTGTTCGGCGACCTCGAGACGTCGACGCTGCGCGAGCTGCCCGCGGGGCGGGCGCCCATCACGACCCACGTCGTGCCCGAGGATCGGCCGGGCTGGATGGCGCGCACCTGGGCCCGGGTGGCCGAGGAGGTGGCTGCCGGGCGACAGGTCTACGTCGTCTGCCCCCGCATCGGCGACGACGACGTGGCCGACGAGGGCACCGACCTGCGGGCCGAGGCGGCGCCCGACGACGCCGACGACGATGCCGCCCGCCGCGCCGCCGCGCCCGCTCAAGAGCGTGTATGCCGTGCACGCCGACCTCGCGCAGGAGCCGGCGCTGGCCGGGCTGTCGCTCGAGGTGCTGCACGGGCGGCTGCCGAGCGACGAGAAGGATGCCGTGATGGCCCGCTTCCAGCGCGGCGAGCTCGACGTGCTGGTGTCGACCACGGTGGTCGAGGTGGGCGTCGACGTGCCCAACGCGAGCGTCATGGTCGTCATGGATGCCGACCGCTTCGGCGTCTCCCAGCTGCACCAGCTGCGCGGGCGGATCGGCCGTGGCGGCCACCCCGGGCTCTGCCTGCTCGTCACCGGCACCGAGGCCGAGGCCGCGATGACCCGGCTCAACGCCGTCGCCGCCACGACCGACGGGTTCGCGCTGGCCCGGCTCGACCTGTCGCAGCGCCGCGAGGGCGACATCCTCGGCGCGGCCCAGCACGGCCGGCGCACCCAGCTCGAGTTCCTGCACATCCTCGACGACGAGGAGGTCATCGAGCAGGCCCGCGAGGACGCCTTCGCCCTGGTCGCCGACGACCCCGAGCTCGCCGGGCACCCCGACCTCGCGGCGGCCGTGCGCGCCCGCGTCGACGCCGAGCAGGCCGCCTACCTGGAGCGTGGCTGATGACCCGGGTCATCGCCGGCACGGCGGGCGGCCGCACGCTGCGCACCCCGCCCGGCTCGGGCACCCGGCCCACGAGCGACCGGGTCCGCGAGGCGGTGTTCTCGGCCCTCGACGCCCGCGATGCCGTGCGCGGCGCCCGGGTGCTCGACCTCTACGCCGGCTCCGGTGCCCTGGGCCTGGAGGCCGCGTCGCGTGGCGCGGCCCGGGTGGTGCTGGTGGAGTCCGACCGCCGCGCGGCCGACGTCATCGCCGGCCAACGCGCGCGAGCTGAAGCTGCCCGGCACCCGCGTGGTGCGCAGCACGGTTGCCGCACACCTGTTTCCCGACCCTGCGCCCGACGAGCCGAGCGACCTGGTCTTCGTCGACCCCCCCTACGACCTCGACGAGGCCGCGCTCGCGCAGGTGCTCGACCGCCTGCGGGCCGGCTGGCTCGCCCCGCGCGGGCTGCTCGTCGTCGAGCGCTCCACCCGCAGCCCCGAGCCCACCTGGCCCGACGGCATCGCGCTGGCCACCAAGCCGAAGAAGTACGGCGAGACCACGATCTGGTACGCCACCCGCGACTGATGCCGCGGTTCCGCCGACAGGCAGCCGGCCCGTCCCTGACGGCCTTCCAGGATGACGCCAGGGGTGCCGGGCGCGCGGTGTGCCGCGCCTTCGACACCCGTCGGCGGGGGTGCTGAGTGGTGCCAGGGGTGCCGGGCGCGCGGTCAGCCTGCGGCGGGCGGAGCCGGCGGGTCGAGGTGATCCGCTGGCGCCCGGTGGCAGGACTCCGCCTCGATCCGGCATTGACACATTGGTAACCGATCAGTTACTAATAGGGGATGGACCCGTTCCCCGCGCTCGCCGACCCGGTGCGCCGTGAGCTCCTGCGCACCCTCGCGTCGGGCCCGGCCCGGGTGGTCGACCTCGCGGCGGCGCACCCGATCAGCCGGCCGGCCGTCAGCAGGCACCTGCGGGTGCTCGTCGAGGGCGGGCTGGTCAGCGCCGAGCGCCGCGGCCGCGAGCGGCACTACGCCCTGGTGCGAGCGGGGCTCGAGCCGGTCCGCGGCCTGCTCGACGACCTGCGCCCCGGGCCCCGGTTCGACGAGTCGGTGCTCGACGGCCTCGACCTCGAGGTCCGGCGCACCACCCGCGACCGTCGCGACACCAGCAGCGCCGCCCCCACCACGACCGCACACCACGCGGAGGAGACCGCATGACCCCCATCCCCACCGGCCGCCGCGCCACCCGCAACGGCCACGACAGCGTCGTCTTCGACCGCACCTTCCGCGCCCCGATCGAGTCCGTGTGGGCCGCGGTCACCGAGTCCGACCGGCTGGAACGCTGGGTCGGCACCTGGACCGGCGACCCGGCATCCGGCGCGGTGCTGTTCCGGATGAACGCCGAGGGCGACGACGTCAAGCCCGAGACCTTCACGATCGACGCGTGCGACCCACCCCACCGCCTGGCCCTCACCTCGCGGGTCGAGGGGGAGGGGCACGACTGGCACTTCGTGCTCGAGCTCGCCGAGGCCGGGGGCACCACCACGCTCACCTTCAGCCAGTCGGTGCCCGATGCGGAGATGGCGGCGGGCGTCGGCCCCGGCTGGGAGTTCTACCTCGACCGGCTGGTCGCCGCCGAGACCGGCGCCGACGTCTCGGCCCTCGACTTCGACGACTACCACCCGGCCCAGTCCGACCACTACCGAGCGATGTTCGCCTGACCGGCGAGCCCGGAACTCGGTTGTCGGGGCCTGCATGACCTGTCAGGCTCCCGGCATGTCCCAGACCGTGGAACCACCGTTCGACCTGCTTCTGGCCACCGCGGAATCCGTGGCCGCGGAGCGACCCGACGTGGACCCCGAGCTGGCACGTGAGGTCTTCCTCGAGGCCGCGACCCTGCTCGACAACGGGCTGGCCCTCGACGGCCTCGACGAGCACGACGCCCGGACCGTCATCGAGGGGCTGTGCGTCGACCTGGTGTCCCCTGACCCCGGTGCTGCCGTGCGGGCCCGCTCCCGGGCAGTGCTCGAGACCCCCGAGGGAGTGCACGACCCGAAGGGGGTCGCCGCCTCCCTCTCGGTCTCGGCCACGATCCTTCAGCTCTGAGAGCTCGTCGGGTCCGGAGCCACCGGGAGGCACCGGTTCTCGGTGAGGATGGCCCGATGAGCGAGACCACGACGACCACCGAGATCGAGATCCCCCGGCCGACGAACGGCGACGTGCTGGAGCGGATCCTCGAGGACCACCGCCTCTTCGAGGACCTGCTGCGCCAGGCCCGACGCAACGACACCGACCGCGCCGCAGCCCGCCGGGCCCTGGCCGAGGTGCTCGTCGCGCACGCGACGTCCGAGGAGGAGGAGGTCTACCCGACCCTGCGCCAGGGCCGGGCGATCACCGCCCACGAGGAGGAGCACGGCGAGGAGGAGCACGCCGAGATCATCGAGGCGCTGCTGGAGTTCCTCGAGGTCGAGGACACCGACTCCCAGGAGTACGACGACGCGCTCGAGGAGCTCGCGACGGTGGTGAACCACCACTCCAACGAGGAGGAGCAGACGATCATCAACCCCTCCCGCGAGGACGTGTCGCTCGAGCGTCGCGAGGAGCTCGGCATCGCCTGGCTGACCCGCCGCAACCAGCTGCTCGAGCAGGGCTGTGCCACACCCGAGCAGGTCGCCGCCCTGCTCGACGAGGCGGTCGACGAGGGGACGCTCGCTCCCGAGGACGCCCGCGAGAAGGCCGACGCGATCAAGGCCGAGGCGAAGGAGAGGGCCAAGGAGGTCGAGGAGGCCGCGAAGCGGGACTGATCACGGCGACCGGCCGACCTGGGTGCCCCGGTGGTCGCCCAGGCAGCCGTCTGGGCACCCAACGCGGGCGGATGAGGGGTGTGGCGTCGGTACCGTGGTGCCCGTGACCCCTCGCCCCCGCCGTGCCGTCTGCCCCGGCTCGTACGACCCGGTGACCTCCGGGCACCTCGACGTGATCGAGCGCGCCGCCGCGCTGCACGACGAGGTGGTGGCCGTCGTGCTGCACAACCCGGCCAAGGCCGGCACCTTCACCGTCGACGAGCGGATCGGCTTCGTCGAGCGGGCGGTCGCCGCCCGGGGGCTGGCCGACCGGGTGCGCGTCGAGGCGTTCGCGCAGCGGCTGCTCGTCGACGTCTGCCGCGACCTGGAGGCCGACGTGGTCGTCAAGGGCGTGCGTGGCCCCTCCGACGTCACCTACGAGTGGCCGATGGCACTGATGAACCGGCACCTCACCGGCGTCGAGACGCTGTTCCTGCCCGGCGACCCGGCCTTCGAGCACGTCTCGAGCTCGCTGGTGAAGGAGGTCGCGCGCTGGGGCGGCGACGTGACCGGGCTGGTGCCCGACGAGGTGCGCGACGCCCTGCGTCGCCCGGTTGAGTGCCGACCGCTGACGCCGCGCCCGCGCGCGAACGACCAGACCGGATGCCGTCCGCCACGGCCGCGTCGAGCGCGCCCGGGGGCGCCAAGGGCGCCAAGGCCGGCTTCCGCCCGGACATCGAGGGCCTGCGGGCGGTCGCCATCCTCACCGTGCTCGCCTACCACGCGGGCCTGCCGGTGCGCGGCGGCTTCGTGGGCGTCGACATCTTCTTCGTCATCTCCGGGTTCCTGATCACCGGGCTGCTCGTCGCCGAGCTCGACCGCAGCGGGTCGATCTCGTGGGTCCGGTTCGTGGGGCGCCGCATCCGCCGCCTGCTGCCCGCCGCGGTGCTGGTGCTCGTGACGATCTCGGCGGTGTCGTGGTTCGTCGTGCCCGGCCTGCGGCGGCGCGACATCGGCGTCGACGTGGCGGCGGCCGCCATGTACGTCGTCAACTGGGTCTTCGCGCGCCGCGAGACCGACTACCTCGCGTCCGACGTGCTGCCCTCGCCGGTGCAGCACTTCTGGAGCCTGGCCGTCGAGGAGCAGTTCTACGTCATCTGGCCGCTGCTGCTCATCGTGCTGGCCCTGGTCGTCCGCCGCCCGAGCCGCCGGGTCGTCGCCGCTGGCCCTCGGCATCCTCGTCGGCGTCGTCGTTCCTGTGGTCGGTGTGGTTCTCGCACACCTCACCGCGCCCGGCCTTCTTCACCACCACGACCCGGGTCTGGGAGCTCGGCATCGGGGCGCTGCTCGCCGTCGCGCTGGCCGGCCGACCCCGGCCGACCACCCCCGCCAAGGGCTCGGCGGCGCTGGGCTGGGTGGCGCTGGCCGCGCTGGTCGCCGTCGCGCTCTGGCTGCCGCAGGACATCGACTGGCCGGGTGCCTGGGCGCTGCTGCCCACCGTGCCGACCGCCGTGCTGCTCTGGGTCGGCTGGCAGGGGCCGGCGGGCGGCCCGGTGCGGGTGCTCGGCACCGCGCCGATGGTCTGGGTGGGCGCCCTGTCGTACTCGATCTACCTCTGGCACTGGCCGGTCATCATCCTGGGCGGCTGGGTCGCCGACGACCTCGGCGTCACCATCGCCGCCGTGGGGGCTGGTCGCGCTGGCCCTCGCCTCGGTGCTGCCGGCCTGGCTCTCGTGGCGGTTCCTCGAGTCGCCGATCCACCACGGGCCGTGGCTGCGCGACCGCCCCCGCGCCCTGCTCGCCGCCGGCCTCGCCCTGTCGTGCGTCGGCGTGCTCGCCGCCCTGCCGCTGTTCATGCTGCGCTCGCCGTTCACCACCACCCCGCCCGGCGGCACGATGCCGCCGCTGTCGCAGCTCGGCGCGGCGACGCTGCAGCCGGGACAGCCGTTCACGCCGGTCGACGACCCGGGCTGGCTCACACCCGACCCGCTCCTCTCGGGTGAGGACCGGCCGAACGCCGACGTCGACCGCTGCCAGGTGTCGAGAGAGGCGACCACCCCGGTGGCGTGCACCTTCGGCGACCCAGGGGGCAGCACCACCGTCGCCCTCGTCGGTGACTCCAAGGCGATGCAGTGGCTGCCCGCGCTCGAGCAGGCCGCTGCCTCTCGGGGCTGGCGAGTGGTCACCTACGGCAAGTCGGCGTGCGCCTTCACCGACGCCCCGGCAGCCTCGGCGGGCGCGGCCTACCCCCAGTGCGACGCGTGGAACCGCGCGGTCGCGGACGTCCTGCGCGCCGACCCGCCCGACGCCGTCGTCACCTCCGGGCGGGCCGCCAGCGCCTGGGCGGGCAGCGGCACCGCGCGCCAGCCGCTGGTCGACGGCTACGCCTCGCGCTGGTCGAGCCTGGCGGATGCCGGGGTGCCGGTCGTCGTGGTCGGCGACAGCCCGGTGTCTCCCGGCGACCTCGACGTCTGCGCCGCGCGGCACCCGAGCGAGCTCACCCGCTGCTCGTTCGACACGGCATCCGCCGTGGCCGGCAGCGGGCTGGCCGTGCAGCGCGACGCGGTCGGCGCGGCATCCGCCGACGGCGCCGACGTGCGCCTGCTCGACCTCACCCCGCTGATCTGCCCGGGGGAGCGCTGCCCCGTCGTCATCGGGCACGTGACGGTGCACCGGGCCGGTGACCACCTGACCGCGACGTACACCGCGACGCTGGCCCCGCAGGTGGCCGCCGCTGTCGACGACGCCCTCGCGCGATGACGCAGCCCGCTCGGTTTGGGTGGATCGCCCCCGACCGGTAACCTTGACCCTCGGTCTGCGTCCGTGTGACGTGGCCGAACCACCCCGACCACACCCAAGGCTCATGACTCGACTCGACCCCCGGTCCCCGATGGTGCTCGACACCAAGCTCGTCGGCCGGCGACCCGGGACGATGAGTGAGCTGACGCGTGAGGTCGGGGCGCCGAGCGACTTCGGCACGGAGGTCATGCGCGTCGAGGAGGGCCAGCCCCTCACCCTCGACCTGCGCCTGGAGTCCGTCGTCGAGGGAGTGCTCGTCACCGGTTCGGTCCGTGGCACGGCGACCGGCGCCTGCGTGCGGTGCCTGGACCCTGTCGCCCTCGCGGTCGACGGGACCTTCCAGGAGCTGTTCGTCTACGCCGAGCGGCACGCCCACCACCACGAGGTGGGGGACGAGGACGCGGACGAGGAGCTCCGGATCGAGGACGGTCTCATCGACCTCGAACCGGTGCTTCGGGACACGGTGGTGCCAGCGCTGCCGTTCCAGCCGGTGTGCCGGCCCGACTGCCCCGGGCTGTGCTCCGAGTGCGGCCTGCCGCTCGCGGAGGACCCGGAGCATCAGCACGACCTGATCGACCCCCGATGGGCGGCCCTCACGGCCCTGGCCGAACAGCCGCCCACGCCGACAGAGAAGAGGACCTGACGTGGCCGTTCCGAAGCGGAAGATGTCGCGCTCCAACACCCGCTCGCGCCGCGCCAACTGGAAGGCGACCGCCGTCGCCACGACGACCTGCCCCCAGTGCAAGTCGCTCACCCAGCCGCACGTCGCGTGCCCGTCCTGTGGCACCTACAAGGGGCGCCACTACGGCGTCGCCGAGCGCACCGAGCACCAGGGCTGATCCCGCCCCGATGGGGAAGGGATCGGCCTCGGCCGGTGCACTCACACCGCTGCGACCCGTCAGCGAGCTGCTCGACCACCTCACCGAGGTGACCGGCGCTCCCGTCGACGCAGCGGTGCTCGGGCGCGCCCTCACGCACCGGTCGTACGCCTACGAGGCCGGGGGACTGCCGCACAACGAGCGGCTGGAGTTCCTCGGCGACTCGGTGCTGGGCCTGGTCGTCACGACCACGCTCTACAACGCGCACCCCGACACCAGCGAGGGCCAGCTCGCCAAGCTGCGGGCGGCCGTGGTCAACATGCGCGCCCTCGCCGAGGTCGGTCGCACCCTGGGCCTGGGTGACTACGTCTACCTCGGCCGCGGCGAGGAGTCGACCGGCGGGCGCGACAAGGACTCGATCCTCGCCGACACCGTCGAGGCGGTCATCGGCGCGGTCTACCAGTCGGCCGGCATCGAGGCCGCCGGCGAGCTCGTGCACCACCTCGTCGACCCGCTGCTGGCCGAGTCGGCCACCCTGGGCGCCGGCCTGGACTGGAAGACGAGCCTGCAGGAGATCACCTCACGCCACGGCCTGGGCGCCCCCGAGTACGCCGTCACCGAAGACGGCCCCGAGCACGCCAAGTGGTTCGAGGCGCAGGTCGTCGTGGGCTCCGCCGTGCTCGGCAGCGGCTCCGGGCCGCACCAAGAAGGTCGCCGAGCAGGAGGCCGCCGCGCTGGCCTGGACCGCCATCCGCGACGCGCACGAGGGGCCCGTCGTCGGCCCCGAGGAGGCCCCGGTCCCCGAGGGCCGTGCCTGAGCTGCCCGAGGTCGAGGTCGTCCGCCGTGGCCTCGCCGAGCACGTGCTCGACCGCACCGTCGCCGACGTCGAGCTGCGCGGCCACCGGGTGGCCCGCCGGCACACCGCCGGACCCCAGGACCTCACCGACCGGCTCGCCGGGCGGCGGATCGAGGCCGTGCGCCGCCGCGGCAAGTACCTCTGGCTCGACCTGGGTGACGGGCTGGGCCTGATCCTGCACCTCGGGATGAGCGGCCAGCTGCTCGTCGAGGATGCCGCGGCGCCCGACGAGAAGCACCTGCACGCCCGGTTCCGCTTCGCCGACGACGGCCCCGAGCTGCGCTTCGTCGACCAGCGCACCTTCGGCGGGCTCGCGCTCGCCGACCTCGACGCGCACGGCATCCCCACGACGATCGCGCACATCGCGCCCGACCTGCTCGAGCCGGCCTACGACCGGGCCGCGGTCGTGCGCCGGATCAAGGCCAAGGACAGCGCCATCAAGCGGGTGCTGCTCGACCAGACGGTGGCGTCCGGCATCGGCAACATCTACGCCGACGAGGCCCTCTGGCGCGCGCAGGTGCACGGCGAGCGGGTCGCCGGCGCGCTCACCAAGCCGCGCATCGGCGCGGTGCTCGACGCCGCCGCCGAGGTGATGCGCGAGGCGCTGGGCCAGGGCGGCACCAGCTTCGACGCGCTCTACGTCAACGTCAACGGCGCCTCGGGCTACTTCGACCGCTCGCTGGCCGCCTACGGCCAGGCCGGCCGGCCGTGCCGGCGCTGCGGCACGCCCATCCGGCGCGAGCACTTCATGAACCGCTCGTCGTTCTCCTGCCCGCGCTGCCAGCCGCGCCCACGCGGGGTCAGGGCATCGGCAGGGGCTTGAGCACCACCTTCGTGCCGGTGTGCGCCTGCGAGAGGTCGGCGAACGCCTGCCGGATCGTCTTGGCGTAGAGGTGCGCGCCCTTCAGGCTCGGGTGGATGCCGTCGGGCTGGAGCTGGCCGGTGGTGTCGGCGAGCGCGGCGTCCCAGTCGGCCAGCCGCACGTTGGGCATGTCCTTGACGATCTCGCGCAGCTTCTCGTTGTCGGTCTTCACCCGGGCGAAGCGGCCGTGCTCGGTGACGATGACGACCATCCGGTTGGGACCGATCGCGGCCAGGGTGCGGCGGATCGACGCCTCGTCGGTGCCGGCGTTGGTGCCGAAGGCGAGCACGACGGCGCGGCGCAGCGTGTCGCCACGCTTGCCGACCAGGGCCGGCGCCTCGTTCCACTTGCGGTTGGACTTGGCGTCGACGCGGATCTTGGGCAGGTAGTAGCGGATCGCGTGGATCGACCCCACCATCATCGAGTCGCCGAACGCGTCGATCTCGCTTCCCTTGGGCATCGTCCACACCGCCGTCGCCGCCGGCCCGGCGGCCGGGGTGACGTCGGTCCTGGTGGCCGGCGTGCTGGCGGCGGGGGCCGAGCCGGCGGGGGAGGGCGCCGCGCCGACGAGCTCGGCCTCGTTGGCCGTGATGAGCTCCTCGGTCGAGGTGCGGTCGGGGGCGGTCAGCAGCACGGCGACGAGCGCCACGACGAGCACCAGCACCACCGACCAGATGATGCGGGCGCTGCGCGTGCCCCCACGGCGCAGGCGGGCCGTGGCCAGCCGGGCCGAGCCGGCGAAGCCGTGCCGCCGCACGGGGGTCTCGACGAAGCGGTAGGACAGGTCGGCGATCACGAAGGTGACCACGACGCACCACACCCGGGTGAGCAGGTAGGCCCCGCCGCCGGGCGCCACCGGCAGGTCCTGGCCGATGACGAGGAACACCGGCCAGTGCCACAGGTAGATGCCGTAGCTGCGGACGCCGACCCAGCGGGCCGGGGGCAGCTCGAGCACGGCCCGCAGCCGGCCGGGGCGCTCGACGACGACGAGCACCAGCGCGGTGGTGGCCACGGAGGCCAGCAGGATGCCGCCGCGGAAGGTGAGCGCGGAGTCCTCGCCGCCCAGCGCCATCAGCCCGAGGAGGGTGACCAGCGCGACCGCGGCGACCTGGCGGCGGTGCTCGGCCCACCAGGTCGAGGTGGTCCAGGCGCGGTGCGGGGCGGCGTAGACGAAGGCCAGCGCGGCGCCGAGCATCAGGCCCATGACGTGGGTGTCGGTGCCGTAGTAGACGCGGGTGGGGCTGTCGGGGTCGAGGCGCAGGGCCATCAGGCCGGCCGACAGCAGGGCCAGGCCGAGCGCCGCGGCGGCGCGCACCTCGGGGCGGCGGGTGACGGCGAGCAGCCCCAGCACGGCCAGCGGCCAGAGCAGGTAGAACTGCTCCTCGACGGCGAGGGACCACAGGTTCATCAGCAGCTGCGGCGAGGTGGCCGCGAAGTAGTCGGTGCCGGCGTGGATCTCGAGCCAGTTCGAGGTGAAGGTGGCCGCGCCGAGCACCTGTCGCCCGATGCCGACGAGCAGGTCGCCCTCGCTGAGCCGGGCGAGCAGCACGGCGGCCGGCACGCAGACCACCAGCGCGGGGATCAGCCGCCGTGCGCGGCGCGTCCAGAAGCCGGGCAGGTCGATGCGGCCGGTGGAGACGCGCTCGCGGACCAGCAGGGTGGTGATGAGGAAGCCGGAGACGACGAAGAAGATGTCGACGCCGAGGAACCCGCCGGGCAGCCAGGCCGGGTCGAGGTGGAAGACGAGGACGGCGAGGATCGCCAGGGCGCGCAGGCCGTCGAGGCCCGCCAGCCGGCCGGTGCCGCCGGGCGCTCGGGCGGGCGCCGCCGGGCCACCGACCTGCAGGTGGCCCTCGGGCGCGGTGGGTGCGGCAGTGCCGCGAGCCTGCACCATGCTCATGTGGTAACGGTAGGGGCTGGTGGTGACACCGTGACGGAGGCGCGCTCGTGGGGCCAACGGTGTCGCTCGGACGGCAGCGTCGTTCGGCGGCAGGCGCTCGTTACCATCGGCGCGTGGCGGGCGCTGGTGGAGACGACGTGCGGCGGATGACGGTGTTCGTGCGCGGGCGCGTGCAGGGCGTGGGCTTCCGGTGGTGGACCCGCGCCCGGGCGCTCGAGCTGGGCCTGGCGGGGCACGCCCGCAACACCGACGACGGCCGGGTCGAGGTGGTCGCCGAAGGGGCGCCGCAGGCCCTGTTGCGCCTGTTCGACCTGCTCGCCGAGCAGCCCTCGACCACCCGACGGCCCGGGCGGGTCGAGTCGGTGTCGGCGCCGCTGTGGGGCGAGGGCCGCGGCAGCACCGGCTTCACCGAGCGCTGACCCCGCGCCATCCGGGGGGTGGACGGCCACTGACGGGCCGACGCGGGGTTCCTACGATGAGCGGGTGAGCGACATCGACGACGTCCCCGCGGACCTCGCGCGGCTGCGGTCGAGCATCGACAACATCGACGCGGCGCTCATCCACCTGCTCGCCGAGCGGTTCAAGTGCACCCAGGCGGTGGGCGAGCTCAAGGCCGAGCGGGGGATGCCGCCCGCCGACCCCGCGCGCGAGGTCGCCCAGGTGGCCCACCTGCGGGCGCTGGCCGACGAGGCGGGCCTGGACCCGCAGTTCGCCGAGGCGTTCCTCAACTTCATCATCGCCGAGGTCATCCACCACCACGAGCGGATCGCCGGCGGCGCCACGTCCGGCTGAGCGCTGACACGGGCGCGGCATCCTGCGCTCCGGACAGCGCTGGGCGATGTCGGCGAGTCAGGTGATGCACGGGGCGCGACAGGGCGCGCTCGCGGCATCACCTCCGGCCACTGGTGAATCGAGGGGTCGAGACATGCGCGGGATCGCGGCGGCTTCCGTGGGCATGTCTCGACCCCTCGACCGGGCAGCCCCAGCCGGGCCCCAGCAGCCCCACCTGCCACACCGGTCACAGGCACCACCGACGCCCGCCGGCGTCCCGGCCGGGCCGCCCGCCGCGGGTAGAGTCGGGCCGCATCCGACCCGGGGCGGAGCCCCGACCTCCCCGGACCACCGACGAGAGCGCTGACGCCACCGTGTACCTCAAGACGCTGACCCTCAAGGGGTTCAAGTCGTTCGCCTCGGCGACGACGATGCGCCTCGAGCCCGGCATCACCTGCGTCGTCGGGCCCAACGGCTCGGGCAAGTCCAACGTCGTCGACGCGCTGGCCTGGGTGATGGGGGAGCAGGGCGCCAAGAGCCTGCGCGGCGGCAAGATGGAGGACGTCATCTTCGCCGGCACGGCCGGCCGCCCGCCGCTCGGCCGGGCCGAGGTGAGCCTGACCATCGACAACACCGACGGCGCCCTGCCGATCGACTACACCGAGGTCACCATCACCCGCACGATGTTCCGCGGGGGCGGCTCGGAGTACGCCATCAACGGCACGTCGTGCCGGCTGCTCGACGTGCAGGAGCTGCTCTCCGACTCCGGGCTCGGCCGCGAGATGCACGTGATCGTCGGCCAGGGCCAGCTCGACACCGTGCTGCGCGCCACCCCCGAGGAGCGCCGCGGCTTCATCGAGGAGGCCGCGGGCGTGCTCAAGCACCGCCGCCGCAAGGAGCGGGCGCTGCGCAAGCTCGAGACCATGGAGCTCAACCTCACCCGGGTGCAGGACCTCACCGGCGAGATCCGCCGCCAGCTCGGCCCGCTCGGCCGGCAGGCCGAGGCGGCCCGCCGCGCGGCCGTCATCCAGGCCGACGCGCGCGACGCCCGGCTGCGCCTGCTCGCCGACGACCTCGTGCAGCTCACCGGGGTGCTCGAGCAGGAGGTCGCCGACGAGACGGCCCTCATCGAGCGCCGCACCGCCGTGGAAGACGCGTTGGCCGACGTGCGCCAGCGGCTGTCCGACGTCGAGCGCCGGTCCGCCGAGGCCGCCCCCGAGCTCACCCGCGCGCACGACCGGTTCGTGCGCCTGCAGAGCCTGCGCGACCGGCTGGAGTCCACCGGGTCGGTCGCGGCCGAGCGGGTGCGGCTGCTCTCGCAGGACGAGGAGCACGAGGCCACGACCGGCCGCGACCCCGAGGAGCTGCGCGCCCAGGCCGCCCAGGCCCGCGAGGCCGAGGCCGCGCTGCTCGCCGAGGTGGCCACCGCCACCGCCGAGCTCGCCGCCGCCGTCGCCGCCCGCGAGGAGGCCGAGGCCGCGTATGCCGCGGAGCAGGGTCGCCTGGCCAGGCTCGCCCGGGCCGCGGCCGACCGCCGCGAGGGGCTGGCCAAGCTCGCCGGCCAGGTCGGGGCCCGCCGCAGCCGGATCGAGGCCGGGGAGGCCGAGATCGGCCGGCTCTCCGAGCTCGTCGCCGCGGCCCGCGCCCGGGCCGCCCAGGCCGAGCAGGAGTTCTCCCGCCTCGAGGGCGGCGTCGCCGTCGAGGAGGAGGGCGAGGAGGGCCTCGACGACGCCTACGAGAGCGCCGCGGCCCGGCTCGCCGCGGCCGAGGCCGAGATCGAGCGCCTCGTCACCCAGGAGCGCGAGGCCGAGCGCGACCGCTCCTCGGCCACCGCCCGGATCGACGCCCTCGAGCTGAGCCTGCGCCGCAAGGACGGCGCGGCCACCCTGCTCGCCGCGGCCGATGCCGACCACGCGGTCGTCGGCACGGTCGCCGCGCTGCTCCAGGTCACCGGGGGCCACGAGGCCGCCGTGGCCGCGGCGCTGGGCTGGGCCAGCGAGGCCCTCGCCGTGCCGAGTGCCGACCACGCCGCCCGCGCCATCGCGTCCCTGCGCGACTCCGACGGCGGGCGCGCCGCCCTGCTCGTCGGCGACACGGCATCCCCGAGCGACCCCGGCAGCTGGCCGGCGCTCGACGGCTCGGCCGTGTGGGCGCGCGACGTGGTGCGTGCCCCCGACTCGGTGCGCCCCGCCGTCGAGCAGCTGCTCGAGCGGGTGGCGCTGGTGCCCACCGCCGCCCACGCCGTCGCGCTCGCGTCGCGCGGCCAGGGCATCACCGCCGTCACGGCCGACGGCGACGTCTTCGGCCCCGGCTGGGCCCGCGGCGGCAGCAGCGCCGGCGAGAGCCTGCTCGAGCTGCAGGCCGCCGTCGACGAGACCCGCACCACCCTGGATGCCGCCACCGCCACCGCCGAGCGCGCCCGGTTCGCGCTGGGGGCGGCCCGCGAGCGGGCCCGCGAGGTGGCTGCCGAGGTCGAGGGCGCCCTCGAGGCGCTGCACGAGTCCGACGCCCGGATGGCGGCCGTCGCCGAGCAGCTGGGTGGGCTGGGCGCGGCGATGCGGCAGGCGTCCGCCGAGGCCGACCGCACCGAGCGGGCCATCACCGAGGCGCGGCTCGCGCTCGAGCGCGACCGCGCCGAGCTCGAAGGACTGTCGGCGCGGCTGGCCGAGGCCGAGGCCGCCCCCGCCGAGGAGGGCGAGGACCCCTCCACCGACGAGCGCGACCGCCTCGAGCTCGCCGCGAGCCGGGCCCGCACCGCCGAGACCGAGCTGCGGCTCACCCTGCGCACCCGCGAGGAGCGGGCCCGCGCGCTCAAGGGTCGGGCCGACTCGCTCGAGGGCGCGGCCCGCAACGAGCTCGCCGCCCGCGAGCGGCTGCGCGAGCGGCGCGAGCGGCGCCGGCGCGAGGCCACCGTGGCCGCGGCCGTGCACGCGGCCGCCGCCTACGCCGTCGACCGGGTGGCCGCCGCCCTGGCCCTCGCGACCACCCTGCGCGACGCCGCCGAGGCCGACCGGCTCGAGCGCGAGCAGGCCGGTGTCGCGCTGCGCGCCGAGCTGATCGGCGTGCAGGACGAGCTGCGCGACCTCACCGACACCGCGCACCGCGACGAGATGGCCCGCGCCCGGCAGGTCGCCCGCATCGAGCAGCTGCAGGCCAAGGCCGTCGAGGAGCTCGGCATCGACCCCGAGGTGCTCGTCGACGAGTTCGGCCCGCACCGCGAGGTGCCGCACGTCGTCGGCCCGGGCGAGGACCCGGATGCCGTGCCCGAGCCGGTGGCCTACGTGCGCGAGGAGCAGGAGAAGCGGCTGCGCAAGGCCGAGCGAGGGCTGGCGGCCCTGGGCCGGGTCAACCCGCTCGCGCTGGAGGAGTTCGCGGCGCTCGAGGAGCGGCACACCTTCCTCACCACCCAGCTCGAGGACCTCAAGCGCTCCAAGCGCGACCTGCTCGACATCGTCAAGGAGATCGACGAGCGGGTCGAGGAGGTCTTCACCGAGGCCTTCCACGACACCCGCGAGCAGTTCGAGCGGGTCTTCGAGCGGCTCTTCCCCGGGGGCGAGGGGCGGCTGGTGCTCACCGACCCCGACGACATGCTGACCACCGGCATCGAGGTCGAGGCGCGACCCGCCGGGCAAGAAGGTCAAGCGGCTCTCGCTGCTCTCCGGTGGCGAGCGCTCGCTCGTCGCGGTGGCGCTGCTCGTGGCGATCTTCAAGGCCCGGCCGAGCCCGTTCTACATCATGGACGAGGTCGAGGCCGCGCTCGACGACACCAACCTGGGCCGGCTGATCACCCTCTTCGAGGAGCTGCGCGACTCCAGCCAGCTCATCGTCATCACCCACCAGAAGCGCACCATGGAGGTCGCCGACGCCCTCTACGGCGTCTCGATGCGCGGCGACGGCGTCACCACCGTTGTCTCGCAACGCATCCGCGACGTCGCCGCGACCGCCTGAGCACACGGCATCCGGCGCGCGGTCTGCGGTCAGCGGGCGATGCCGCCGACGTCGCCGAGCGGCCAGAACCGCAGCACCACGGATCCGACCACCCGGCCCAGGGGCACCAGCTGGGCGCACTCCGGGCCCTCGGTCGCCCCGCGGCAGGCGATGACCGAGTCGGCCGACTGCGAGCGGTGGTCGCCCATCACCAGCAGGTTGCCCTCGGGCACGGTGATCTCCGGGAAGCAGCGCGTCGAGACGGGCGTGCTCGAGCAGTCGAGCTTGCCGGGGGTGAAGGGGAGGTCGTCGTAGACGTAGGGCTCGTCGAGCGGCCGGCCGTTGACGAGCACCGCCCCCTCGGCGGAGCAGCAGGCGACCGTCTGCCGGGGCAGGCCGATGACCCGCTTGACCGTGTAGGCCGTGTTGCTCGGCCCGATGCCGGTGAGGTCACCGAAGGCGCGCACCGCCCGCACGACGGGGTTGTCGGCCGGCGGCAGCTCCCGCTCGGCCCAGGTGCTGCCGTGCCCGAACACCACGACGTCGCCGCGGACGAGGTCGGAGTCGAGCCGGTTGACCAGGATGCGGTCGCCGATGTTGAGGGTCTGCTCCATCGACTCCGAGGGCACCCCGAACGGCTTGACCAGGAAGGCCTGCACCAGGGCGACCGCCACGAGGGCGATGAGGACCTCGGCGACCATGGGGACGCGGCGGCGACGACGGGTCGTCGCCCCGTCCGTCGCGGGGGCGCCGGTCGTCACGCGCACACCCTAGTTCGGGCCGTGCGGGGGTGTCGATTTGGTCTGCCGCACACGGCGGTGCAAGCCTTGGAGCATGGTCTCCCTCGTGCTCGGAATGCTGTTCTGCGTCGCCCTCGCCCTGGTCGTGATGGCGCTCGTCGCGGTGCCGGCGCGCCGGGCGGGTCGCGAGGTGCTCACCGAGCGCGGCGAGGAGTTCATCGGCTCGATCCGCGACCGCCAGCTGCTGCCCGGCCGTTCCACGACGTCCGAGCGCGACGACCGCGACGACCCCGAGTCGACCCGGCACGACGAGCCGGTGGGCGCCAGCGCCTGAGCCTGCTGCCCCGCGGCTGACGGACCGGTGTGGTTCGATGGGCCGCTCCCCCAGCAGAGGAGCTCCGTGCCGTGAAGTCCGGTATCGACCAGGCCGCCGTCGACCCCGACGTGCGCCCGCAGGACGACCTGTTCGCCCACGTCAACGGCCGGTGGCTCGCGACCACCACGATCCCCGAGGACCGCGGTCGCTACGGCACCTTCGACGTGCTGCGCGAGACCGCCGAGGAGCACGTGCGCGCCATCATCGAGGAGGTCGCGGCGGGCGCCCCCGAGCCGGGCACGGTGGCGGCCAAGGTCGGTGACCTCTACGCGAGCTTCATGGACGAGCAGGCCGTCGAGGCGCTCGGGGTCTCGCCCCTCGCCGACGACCTCGCGCGGGTCGCCGCGGTCGCGGATGCCGGTGACGTCGTCGCGCTGAGCGGCGCCTTCGGCCGTTCCGGGGTCACCGGCGGCGTCATCCCGTTCGTCAACACCGACGACCGCGACCCGAGCCGCTACGTCGTCTACCTCGAGCAGGCCGGGCTGGGGCTGCCCGACGAGTCCTACTACCGCGAGGACGCCCACGCCGACAAGCGCACCGCCTACGTCGCGCACGTCGAGCGGATGCTGTCCCTCGCCGGCTGGCCCGACCCCGAGGGTGCCGCCGGGCGGGTCATGGCGCTGGAGACCCGGCTGGCCGCCGGGCACTGGGACAAGGTGACCAACCGCGACCCGGTGAAGACCTACACCCTCGTCGACCTCGCCGGCCTGACCGAGATGGGCCCCGGCATCGACTGGGTGCGCTACCTCGAGGGGCTGGGCGCCGGGCCGGGCGCCTTCGAGGCCGTCGTCGTGCGCCAGCCCGACCACGTGCGCTCGATGGCCGCGGCGCTGGCGGAGGAGCCCGTCGAGGCCTGGCGCGACTGGCTGGCCTGGCACGTCGTGCACGCCCACGCGCCCTACCTGTCGGCCGCCGTCGTCGAGGAGAACTTCGACTTCTACGGCCGCACCCTCTCGGGCGTGCCGCAGATGCGCGAGCGCTGGAAGCGCGGCGTCGGCCTGGTCGAGGAGGCCCTCGGTGAGGCGGTCGGCCAGCTCTACGTCGAGCGGCACTTCCCCCCGCACGCCAAGGAGCGCATGGTCGAGCTCGTCGACAACCTCGTCGAGGCCTTCCGGCGCAGCCTGTCGCAGGTGCCCTGGATGGGCGACGACACCCGGCGCGAGGCCCTGGCCAAGCTCGGCCAGTTCACCCCCAAGATCGGCTACCCCGACCGCTGGCGCGACTACTCGGCGCTCGAGATCGTGCCCGGCGACCTGCTCGGCAACGTGCGGCGCGCCGTGGCGTTCGAGGTCGACCGCTCGCTCGCGAAGCTCGGGGGCCCGGTCGACCGCGACGAGTGGTTCATGACCCCGCAGACCGTCAACGCCTACTACAACCCGGGCCTGAACGAGATCGTCTTCCCGGCGGCCATCCTGCAGCCCCCGTTCTTCGACGTCGACGCCGACGACGCGGTCAACTACGGCGGCATCGGGGCGGTCATCGGGCACGAGGTCGGCCACGGCTTCGACGACCAGGGCTCGCAGTTCGACGGCACCGGCACGCTGCGCAACTGGTGGACCGACGACGACCGGGCGGCCTTCCAGGCCCGCGCCGACGCGCTCATCGCCCAGTTCGACCAGCTCGAGACCCGCGACGCCCCCGGCCACAAGGTCAACGGCGCGCTCACCGTCGGCGAGAACATCGGCGACCTCGGCGGCCTGACCATCGGCTACTCCGCCTACCGCATCTCGCTCGGCGACGAGCCCGCCCCCGTGCTCGACGGCCGCACCGGCGAGCAGCGGTTCTTCCTCGGCTGGGCCCAGGTCTGGCGAGGGCTGGCGCGGCGCGCCGAGGCCGAGCGGCTGCTCGCCCTCGACCCGCACAGCCCGATGGACCTGCGCGCCAACGCCGCCCGCAACCTCAGCGAGTTCCACGAGGCGTTCGGGGTCAGCGAGGGCGACGGCATGTGGGTCGCGCCGGAGGACCGGGTGCGCATCTTCTGACCTCGCGGTCCGCCCACCGGATGCCGTCCGCGCCGGTTTGGGCCGGTGTCGGACGGCTGCGAGGATGACCGGGTGAGCGCTATCGACACCTTGTGGGAGTACTTCGCCGTCGCCGTCGGCATCATCGTCATCGTCGGCGGCATCGCCCTCGGCCTGATGCGCGGCCGCGGCGGTCGCAGCACGACCAAGGACCTGCCGCCGACCCCGCCGACCGCGGCGCCCGGTGGCCACGCGGTCGACGTCGACGAGCCCCTCGAGCGGGGCCATCGGCACGATCGAGTCGCCGGCCGACGTCGAGGTCGAGGCCGAGCTGCCGCCGGTGGTCGAGGCGCCTCCGGTCCCCACCGTCGAGCGGCCCGAGGCGCCGGCCGGCCGGCTGCGCCGCCTGCGCGCCCGGCTGGCGCGCTCGAACACCGCCCTGGGCAAGGGCCTGCTCGCGCTGCTGTCCGGCGGGAAGCTCGACGAGGCCGCGTGGGAGGAGGTCGAGGACACCCTCCTGGCCGCCGACCTCGGGGTCGCCGCCACCACCGACCTGGTCGACGCGCTGCGCACCAAGGTGGCCGTCGAGGGCAGCACCGACGAGGCCACCGTGCGCGGCTGGCTGCGCGCCGAGCTGCTCACGCTCGTCGACCCCTCGATGGACCGCTCCATCGTGTCCTCGCGCGTCGACGGCCGCCCGGCCTGCGTGCTCGTCGTCGGGCGTCAACGGCACCGGCAAGACCACCACCGTCGGCAAGCTCGCCCGGGTGCTCGTGGCCGAGGACAAGGACGTCGTGCTCGGCGCCGCCGACACCTTCCGCGCCGCCGCCGCCGACCAGCTGCAGACCTGGGGGGAGCGGGTCGGCGTGCCGACCATCCGCTCCGACCGCGACGGCGCCGACCCGGCCGCGGTGGCCTTCGACGCCGTCAAGGCCGCCGCCGAGCTCGAGGCCGACGTCGTGCTCATCGACACCGCCGGCCGGCTGCAGAACAAGGTCGGGCTGATGGACGAGCTCGGCAAGGTCAAGCGGGTCATCGAGAAGCAGAGCCCGGTCGACGAGGTGCTGCTCGTGCTCGACGCCACCACCGGCCAGAACGGCATGCGCCAGGCGGAGGTGTTCGCGCAGGTCGTCGGCATCACCGGCATCGTGCTCACCAAGCTCGACGGCACGGCCAAGGGCGGCATCGTCGTGGCCGTGCAGCGCGAGCTCGGCGTGCCGGTGAAGCTCGTCGGCCTCGGCGAGGGGCCCGACGACCTGGCTCCCTTCGACCCCGAGGCCTTCGTCGACGCCATCCTCGACTGAGGTCGGCGCGGCCGCCGCCGCCCCGTCGTTCTGGGGCAGGATCGACCAATGGGTCGATCCTGCCCCAGCAGCCGCGCTTCCGCTCTGCGGTCCCTCCCTCCTCCGACCCCGCACCCGTGCCCGCCGCTCCTCTGGTTCCGCGCTGCTCGCCTCCATCCCCTCGCCGCTGCTCCTTCGAGTTGGGTGCTCAGGTGGTTGCTGGGGCGACCGGGTGGGCACCCGAGGCCGAAAGAGGGACTGAGAATTCTGAGAAGTCGGGTTCAGGTGTCTGCGGGATCACAGCCCGCAGGGGCCCTCTCAGGTCGACCCGGGCCGGTGCCTTGTGGAAAGGTCAATGACGTGGCTGGAAGGCGCACTGTCGAGGCTGAGGTCGCCGTCGTGGGTGGCGGTATCTCAGGGCTTGGCGACCGCGTACTGGCTGGCCGTCGAGCACGGGGTGGACGTCGTGGTGCTGGAGGCCGGCGACCGGGTCGGGGGCAAGGTCTCGACCCAGAGCCTGGCCGGGATGCCGGTCGACACCGGGCCCGACGCGTTCCTGAGCCGCGGTGCCGACCTGGCCGAGCTGGTCGCGCGCCTCGGGCTGGGCGACGACGTCGTCGGGCCGCTGCCGGGTGGTGCGTCGATCTGGTCGCGCGGCCGGATGCGCCCGATCCCGCAGGGCAGCGCCTTCGGCATCCCCGACCGGGTGGTGCCGCTGCTCCGCTCGCGCCTGCTGTCGCCGGCCGCCGTGCTTCGCGCCGGTCTCGACTTCGTGCTCCCGCGCACCCCCCTGGGTGACGACCCCACCGTCGCGCAGGTCGTGCGGCCCCCGCCTCGGCGACCAGGTCGTCGAGCGGCTCGTGCAGCCGCTGCTCGGTGGCGTGCACGCCGGCTCGGTCGACCGGCTGAGTGCCCGCAGCACCGTTCCCGACGTGGTCCACCTCGCCGGCTCGGAGCGCTCGCTCGTGATGGCCCTGCGCCGCCGCCGCCGTGCGGCGCCCGCACCCGCCGGCGCTCCGGCCCCGGTGCTGGTCTCGCTGCGTGGTGGGCTCGGCCGACTGGTCGGCGCCCTCGTCGACGCCGTCGGCCGCGACCGCCTGGTCACCGGGGCGCCCGCCACCGGCGTGCGCCGCACCGCACGGGGCTGGCGCGTCGAGACCCCCGCGGTCGACGTCGTCGCGAACGCCGTCGTGCTCGCCGCCCCGGCCCACGCCGTCGCCGACCTCGTGGCCGCGGCCTCGCCCCGGCTGGCCGCCGAGCTGCGCGGCATCGAGTACGTCGACGTCGCGACCGTGACCCTGGCACTGCCCCAGGACGAGGTCGGCGAGCTCACCGGCACCGGCTTCCTCGTGCCGCCGGTCGAGGGCGCGATGCTCGTCGGCTGCACCTGGCTCACCAGCAAGTGGCCGCACCTCGCCGGGGGCGACACCGTGCTGCTGCGCTGCATGGTCGGCCGCGACGGTGACGACCGCTGGACCACCATGGATGACGACGAGCTGGTCGCCGCGGTGCGCACCGACCTGGCCCGGATGATGCGCCTCACCGCCGCGCCCACCGCGACGTTGGTGCAGCGCTGGCCCCGCGCCATCCCGCAGTACCTCGTCGGCCACGCCGACCGGCTCGACCGGCTCGACCGGCTCGTGCCCGCACGGCATCCACCTCACCGGCGCCGCCTACCGCGGCTCGGGGCTCGCGGCCTGCGTCGCCGCCGCCCGGCGCACCGCCACCGCCGTGGCCGCCGACCTCGTCCCCGAAACGTCGACCTCGCCCCGGCCGTCGACCGACAGCTTCGACCCGAACCGTCCTTACAAGGAGCGACCAGATGAGCCACCCCGCCGGCATCCCGACGCCTCGCGTCGACTTCGCCGCCCGACCGATGCTGGTCTTCTGGGAGATCACGCGGTCGTGCCTGCTCGCCTGCCGGCACTGTCGCGCATCGGCCACCGCGGCCCCGCTGCCCGGCGAGCTCAGCCACCAGGAGGGCATGGACCTCATCGACCAGGTGGCGGGGTTCGGCCGGCCCTACCCGATCCTCGTGCTCACCGGCGGCGACTGCCTGCTGCGCGACGACGTCTTCGAGCTGGTCGCCCACGCCACCGAGCTCGGCGTGCCGGTCTGCCTGTCGCCGTCCGTCACCCCGATGCTCACCCCCGAGTCGATCGAGCGGATGGCGACCTCCGGGGTCAAGGCGGTCAGCCTCTCGCTCGACGGCTCCAGCCCCGAGACGCACGACGGCATCCGCGGCATCCCGGGTCACTTCGAGGAGACCCTGCCCGCCATCAAGGCGATCAAGGACGCCGGCATCAAGCTGCAGATCAACACCACGGTGATGAGCGGCAACGTGCACGAGATGCCCGACGTCGCGAAGATCGTCAAGGACTACGGCGTCGACATGTGGGAGGTCTTCTTCCTCGTGCACGTCGGCCGCGGGGAGGCCACCGGGGCGATCACCCCGCAGCAGCACGAGGACGTCTGCCACTTCCTGTTCGACGCGTCGCACCACGGCTTCGTCGTGCGCACCGTCGAGGCGCCGTTCTTCCGGCGGGTGGTGCACGAGCGGCGCGCGGGCGGCCCGGTGCCCGACACCGCGCTCTACGCCGAGCTGTCCGGGCGGCTCGCCGAGCTGGTCGGCGAGGGCCTCGACCGGGGGTCGGCCCACACCGCGGCCACCCGCGACGGCAAGGGCATCGTCTTCGTCGCCTACGACGGCGAGGTCTACCCGGCCGGCTTCCTCCCGCTCGGCCTGGGCTCGGTGCGCGACCAGCCGCTGGCCGACATCTACCGCGACCACCCGACCCTGAAGGCCATCCGCGCCGCGCAGTTCACCGGCCGGTGCGGCGCGTGCGAGTACGCCGACCTGTGCGGCGGGTCCCGAGCCCGCGCCTTCGCGTCGTCGGGCGACCCGCTCGGTGAGGATGCCGCGTGCATCCACCAGCCGCCCGCCTACGAGCAGGCGCTGCCCGCCTGACCCGAGAGCCTGTCGGTCGCGCCGTATCGCTGCGCGGTCAACGGGTCCCAGCATGTGGGACGAGCCGGGATCGGAAACCCGATGCTTACACCCGGCGTCGCGATGCAACATGACGGAAACACAAGGGCGCGGGTCGCGAAACCCCGTGCCGCCACCGTTGTCGCCATGAGCACACCACTGATGCCCTTTGCGGAGGCAGCAGACCAGATCGACTACGCGTCCACGGCGTTCGTCATCCTCTGCGCTTCCCTCGTCCTCCTCATGACGACTCCAGGTCTGGCCCTCTTCTACGGCGGCATGACCCGGACCAAGTCGGTCCTCAACATGATGATGATGTCCTTCAGCGCCATGGGCGTCGTCGGGCTCATCTACGTCCTCTACGGGTACTCGATGTCCTTCGGCAGCGAGAACATCGCCGGCATCATCGCCAACCCCTTCCAGTACTTCGGCCTGCGCGGCACCACCGACTCGGTGGTCAACCCGTTCGGCTACGAGGGCTACGGCAACATCCCCGAGCTCGCCTTCGTCGGCTTCCAGCTGACCTTCGCCGTGATCACCGTCGCGCTGATCAGCGGCGCCATCGCCGACCGCGTGAAGTTCTCCACCTGGCTGGTCTTCAGCGGGCTGTGGGTGACGTTCTCGTACTTCCCGATCGCCCACATGGTCTGGGGCGGTGGCCTGCTCTCCGCCAACGAGACCAGCCTGTCGTCGCTGATCTTCGGCTCCACCGACGGCACGGCCAACGTCGTGCCGATCGACTTCGCCGGTGGCACCGTCGTGCACATCAACGCCGGTATGGCCGGCCTGGTGCTCGCCCTCGTCGTCGGCAAGCGGCTCGGCTTCGGCAAGATCGCGATGCGCCCGCACAACGTGCCGCTCACCATGATCGGCGCGGGCCTGCTGTGGTTCGGCTGGTTCGGCTTCAACGCGGGCTCCGAGCTCGCCGCCGACGGCACCGCCGCCCTGGTGTGGATCAACACCACCACCGCCACCTGTGCGGCGATGATCGGCTGGCTGGTCGTGGAGAAGATCCGCGACGGCCACGCCACCTCGGTCGGCGCGGCCTCCGGTGTCGTCGCCGGCCTGGTGGCCATCACCCCGGCCTGTGGCGCGCTCAGCCCGCTCGGCTCGATCGTCCTCGGCGTCGTCGCCGGTGGCCTGTCGGCCCTCGCGGTCGGCCTGAAGTTCAAGCTCGGCTACGACGACTCGCTCGACGTCGTCGGCGTGCACCTCGTCGCCGGCGTCTGGGGCACCATCGGTGCGGGCCTGCTCGCCACCGCGACCGGCCTCTTCTACGGTGGCGGCATCGACCAGCTCGTCGTCCAGGTGCTCATCGCCCTGTGCACCATCGTCATCTCCGGTGTCGTCACGCTCGTCATCGCACTGGCCCTCAAGGCCACGATGGGCTGGAGGATCCCCGAGGACGTCGAGGTCACCGGCATCGACCAGGGTGAGCACGCGGAGACCGCGTACGACCTGGTGTCCGTCGGTGCCCGGATGGGTGCGCCCAGCTTCGGCGGCGCGCACGCCTCGTCCACCGACTCCAAGAACCTCGAAGGAGCCCAGTCATGAAGCTCGTCACCGCCATCATCAAGCCCCACCAGCTCGACGAGGTGAAGGAGGCCCTCGAGGCCTTCGGCATCCAGGGCATGACGATCAGCGAGGCGCACGGCTACGGGCGCCAGCGCGGTCACAGCGAGGTCTACCGCGGTGCCGAGTACACCGTCGACTTCGTGCCGAAGAGCCGCATCGAGGTGCTCGTCGACGACATGGACGCCACCTCGGTCGTCGACGTCATCCTCAAGGCCGCGCAGACCGGCCGCATCGGTGACGGCAAGATCTGGGTGATTCCCGTCGAGGACGTCGCCCGGGTCCGCACCGGGGAGCGCGGCGTCGAGGCCATCTGAGCCATGCCCCCCTCCTCGAGTGGGATCGGCTCGCGCCGGCTCGACCTGGCCGGCACCCGCGACTTCGCCGTCGCGGGTGCCGGCCCGGCCCGCCGGGCCGCCCTGTCCGCGTTCAACCGCAGCTGGCTCGCCGAGGTGTGGCAGGCCGCGACCGGTGGATCGCAGATCGAGGGGATCGCGCTCGCCGCGGTCGGCAGCATCGGCCGCGGTGACGCGGGGCCGCTCAGCGACTACGACCTCGTCCTGCTCCACTCCGAGCGCTCGCTCCCCGCGAAGGAGCTCACCGCGCTCGCCGACCGCATCTGGTACCCCATCTGGGATGCCGGGGTGCGCCTGGACCACAGCGTCCGCACCGTCACCCAGTGCCGCCAGGTCGCGGCCGCCGACCTCACCGCAGCCGTCGGCCTGCTCGACCTCGCACCGATCGCCGGCGACGAGCAGCTCGTCGCCGCCGCCCGCTCCACCGTCGCCCACGACTGGCGCGGCAACGCCCGCAAGCGGCTGCCGCAGCTCGTCGAGGCCGTCGTGTCCCGCCACCAGCGCCAGGGCGACCTCGCGCAGTCCATCGAGCCCGAGCTCAAGGAGGCCCACGGCGGGCTGCGCGACATGACCGTGCTCTCGGCGATGGCCGAGGCGTGGCTCGCCGACCGCCCGCACGGCGGGGTGGATGCCGCGCACGGGCTCCTGCTCGACGTGCGCGACGCCGTGCACGTCGTCACCGGCCGCGGGCGCGACCGCCTGGGCCGCGAGGAGCACGACGCCGTCGCCGCCCTGCTCGGCCACGACGACGCCGACGACCTGCTCACCGCCGTCTCGTCCGCGGGGCGGCACATCTCCTACGCGCTCGACGGCACGCTGCGCCGCGCCGGCCAGTCGCAGCGCGCGCGCACCCTGCGGGTCGGCCCGCGCCGCCCGCAGATGACGCCGCTCGGCCACGGCCTGTTCGCCAGCGACGGCGAGGTCGTGCTCGGCTCGACCCGCCTGGCCGAGACCGACGAGGGGATGCCGATGCGCGCCGGCGTCGTCGCCGCCCGCGCCGGCCTGCCGATCGCCCCGGCCACCCTCGACAACCTCGCCAAGCACGCGCCCGCACCCGTCCGACCCGTGGCCGACCACCCTGCGCGACCTGTTCGGCGACCTGCTCGCCTCCGGCCCCGGCCTGGTCACCGTGTGGGAGGGCCTGGACCAGGTCGGCATCGTCGACACCTGGCTGCCGGAGTGGTCGGCCGTGCGGTCGCGCCCGCAGCGCAGCGCCGTGCACCGGCACACCGTCGACCGGCACCTCGTCGAGACCGTGGTGCTCGCCGCCGGGCTCGTGCGCCGCGTCTCGCGGCCCGACCTGCTCCTCGTCGCCGCCCTGCTGCACGACATCGGCAAGGTGCGCGGCGCCCACGACCACTCGCTGACCGGCGCCGAGCTGGCGCGCGGCATCGTCACCCGCTGGGGCTTCTCGCCGCGCGACGTCGAGGTGCTGGTGACCCTGGTGCGCGAGCACCTGACCCTCATCGAGCTCGCCACCCGGCGCGACCACCAGGACCCCGCCACGGTCGATGCCGCCATCGCGGCCGTCGGCGGCGACCGGGAGGTCTTCGAGATGCTGCTGGCCCTCACCGAGGCCGACGCGTCGGCCGCCGGTCCGGCGGCCTGGACCGACTGGCGCGCGACCCTGCTCGACCAGCTCGCCGTCGCCGTGCGGTCCCGGCTCGACGGCCCGAGCCTCGTCGCTGGACGGCACTCGACGTCGACGCCGAGGCGCGACCCCGCCGGGCTGCTCGACGCGGCGGTGCTCGCCGCGGTGCGCTCCGGCGAGCCGAACGTGCGGGTCATCGCCACCGGCGGCTCGCACCGGCTCGACATCACCGACCTCGACCGGGTCGGCCTGTTCGCCGACACGGCCGGCCTGCTCGCGGCCGAGGGGCACACCGTGCGCACCGCCATCCTGCGCACCGTCGACGGCATCGCGGTCAACGAGTGGCACGTGGAGTCGCCGAGCGGCGCCGTGCCCGACCCCGTGCGCATCGAGCGCGGCCTGGCCCGCCTCGGCCGCGGCGACCGCGCCCCGCTCGCGACCCTCGACCGCCGCCGCGCCCACGTGGCCCGGCCGTCGGGCCAGGCGTCGATCGGCACCCCCGGCCAGGCCCGCGCCCTGGTCGTGCCCGGCGCGAGCAGCGACGCCACGGTGCTCGAGGTGCGCGCCCAGGACCGGCCCGGCATGCTGCACGAGCTCGGTGCGGCGCTCGCGGGCGCCGGCATCTCGGTGCGCTCGGCCCACATCGCGACCTACGCCGGGCAGACGCTCGACACCTTCTACCTCACCGGCGCCGACGGGCTGCCGCTGCCGCCGGCCCGGGTGGCCCAGGCCGTGAGCCTGGTCATCGACACCTGCGACGGCGTCTGAGGCGCAGCGGGCTTCACGAACGTGGGTGAAGAACCTCCACCTCGCCGACGATCTTCACCCGCGTTCGCCCAGAGCCGCGGAGGGGCTTCACGAACGTGGGTGAAAACCTTCGCCTCGGCGAGGATCTTCACCCACGTTCGCGCTCCGGGCGCCCGGTCCGGTGGGGTCACCGCCAGCCGTTAGCCTTGACCGGTGTTCAACAGCCTCTCCGACCGCCTGACCGACACCTTCAAGAACCTCCGCACCAAGGGGAGGCTCTCGGAGTCCGACGTCAACAAGACGGTCCGCGACATCCGCCTGGCGCTGCTCGACGCCGACGTCGCCCTGCCGGTCGTCAAGGAGTTCACGCACGTCGTCCGTGAGCGAGCCCTCGGCGCCGAGGTGAGCGAGGCGCTGAACCCCGCGCAGCAGGTCGTCAAGATCGTCAACGAGGAGCTCGTCGGCATCCTCGGGGGTGAGACGCGCGGCATCCGGTTCGCGAAGCAGCCGCCGACCGTCATCATGCTCGCCGGCCTGCAGGGCTCGGGCAAGACGACGCTGGCCGGGCAAGCTCGCGTTCTGGCTCAAGGGGCAGGGCCACACCCCGCTCCTCGTCGCCGCCGACCTGCAGCGCCCCAACGCCGTCACCCAGCTCGAGGTCGTCGGCGAGCGTGCCGGGGTGCCGGTGTTCGCGCCCGAGCGCGGCAACGTCTTCGGGCACGACGTGGTCACCGAGAGCGGTGAGGGCACCCGCAGCCACGGCGACCCGGTCGCGGTCTCGCGGGCCGGCATCGAGCAGGCCCGCCGCGCGCAGCACGACGTCGTCATCGTCGACACCGCCGGCCGTCTCGCCATCGACGAGAACCTCATGCAGCAGGCCGCCGACATCCGCGCCGCGATCTCGCCCGACGAGGTGCTGTTCGTCATCGACGCGATGATCGGCCAGGCCGCGGTCGAGACCGCCCACGCCTTCCAGGAGGGCGTCGACGTCACCGGCGTCGTGCTCACCAAGCTCGACGGCGACGCCCGCGGTGGTGCGGCCCTGTCGGTCGCCTCGGTCACCGGCCGCCCGATCATGTTCGCCAGCACCGGCGAGGGCGTGAAGGACTTCGAGGTCTTCCACCCCGACCGGATGGCGTCGCGCATCCTCGACATGGGTGACGTGCTCACCCTGATCGAGCAGGCCGAGAAGGCGATCGACCGCGACCAGGCCAGCGAGATGGAGCGCAAGTTCCTCGCGGCCGAGGACTTCACCTTCGACGACTTCCTCCAGCAGATGGCGGCCATCAAGAAGATGGGCTCGCTGAAGTCGATCCTCGGGATGATGCCCGGCATGGGCCAGATGCGCGCCCAGCTCGACGCGTTCGACGAGAAGGAGTTCGACCGGGTCGAGGCGATGGTCTTCTCGATGACGCCGTTCGAGCGCAACCACCCCAAGCTGATCAACGGCTCGCGCCGCGCGCGCATCGCCAAGGGCTCGGGCACCAGCACCTCCGAGGTCAACCAGCTGCTCGAGCGCTTCGGTGAGGCGCAGAAGATGATGAAGCAGATGGCCAAGGGCGGCGGCGTGCCCGGGATGCCGGGCCTGCCCGGTGGCGGGTCGGGCCCGGGCAAGCGCGGCCGCCAGCAGGCACCGCCGCGGCGCAAGTCCAAGTCGGGAAACCCGGCGAAGCGGGCGGCGGAGGAGCGCGCGGCAGGTGCGCGGCCGGCATCCACCAGTGGCGGTGCGTTCGGGGCCCCCGCCGCGGGCGCGCCCAGCGGCAATCGACCCCGCCGCCATCGACCCGGCGAGCCTGCCCAAGGGCTTCGAGAAGTTCCTCGGGCAGTGACGCCGGCGCACGGCCGCGGCCTGCACACGATGCCGGTCGGCACCGCCGGGCCGCGGGTCGCCTTCCTGCACGGCCTGTTCGGCCAGGGGCGCAACTGGACCCAGATCGCCAAGGGGCTCGCCGGGCCCGACGGCACCCGGGCCCGCTGCCTGCTCGTCGACCTGCCCGACCACGGGCGCTCGCCGTGGTCGCCGGAGTTCTCCTACGAGGCGTATGCCGCCGCGGTGGCCGCCACGCTCGAGGCCGCGGCGCCGGGGGAGCCCTGGGTGCTCGTCGGCCACTCGCTGGGCGGCAAGGTCGCCATGGTCACCACGCTGACCCACCCCGGGCTGGTGCGCAGCCTGGTCGTCGTCGACATCGCGCCCAAGGACTACGGCGACCTCGACCGGTTCGTGCACTACATCGAGGCGATGCGCGCCCTCCCGCTCGACGAGCTGACCGGCCGCGCCGACGCCGAGCAGCGCTTCGCGGCGGTCGAGCCCGACCCGGGGGTGCGCGGCTTCCTGCTGCAGAACCTGCGGCGGCACGGCACCACCTGGTCGTGGCAGGCCAACCTCGAGCTGCTCGCCCGAGATGCCGCCCGCGGCACCGACTCGCAGATCGCCGACTTCCCCGAGCTCGGCGTGCCGGCCTACGACGGGCCGGTGGTCTGGCTGGTCGGGGGCGACTCGAGCTACGTGCACGACGCCGACACCGAGCAGATGCGCGCGCTGTTCCCCCGGGCCCGGCCGGTCGTCGTCAACGGGGTGGGCCACTGGGTGCACTCGGAGGCGCCCGAGGTGGTCACCGAGACCCTGCGCCGGGTGCTGCGCCTCCTCCCCGACGACTGACGCTCCGGGACAAGATCGACCAATAGGTCAAAGTTGCCCCACCCGCGCTGGGACAAGATCGACCAATAGGTCAAAGTTGCCCCACTCGCGCTGGGACAAGATCGACCAATAGGTCAAAGTTGCCCCACCCGCCGCCATACTCGGGCGATGAGTACTCCATCGCCCGACCCCGTGGCGCAGGTGCGCGCCATCTTCGACACCGTGGCCGACGACTACGACGGCAGCGGCGTGCCGTTCTTCGTGCCCGACGGCGCAGGGCCTCGTCGAGTCGCTGGCACCGCGGCCGGGGGAGCGGGCGCTCGACATCGGCTGCGGGCGCGGGGCGGCAACGACGCTGCTGGCCCGGGCGGTGCTCCCGACCGGATCGGTCGACGCCGTCGACCTCAGCCCCGCGATGGTCGAGCACACCCGTGCCCTCCTGGCGCGGGAGGGCCTGGCCGCACGCACCGCGGTGATGGATGCCGGTGACCCCGACCTCGCCCCGGCCTCGTTCGACGTCGTGGCGTCGTCGCTGGTGCTGTTCTTCCTGCCCGACCCGGCCGCCGCGCTCGGCCGCTGGGTGCGGCTGCTGGCACCCGGCGGCCGCATCGGCCTGACGACCTTCGGCGAGGAGCACCCGGTGTGGACCGCCCTCAACGCACTGTTCCGGCCCTGGCTGCCGCCGGGGATGCTCGACCCCAAGGTGGTCGGCCCCGACGCGCCCTTCTCCAGCGACGCGGGGATGGAGGCGCTGCTGCGTGACGCCGGGGCCACCGACGTGCGCACCGTGACCCGGCGCGTCGACGTGCCGTGGGGCGACGTGCAGGGGTGGAAGGCCTTCTCGATGAGCACCGGCCAGCGGGCGATGTGGGCGATGGTCCCCGCGGAGGAGCGCGACGGCCTCGAGGCGCGGGCGGCCGAGATCCTCCAGGACGCCCGAGACGACACCGGCCGGGCGGTCATCTGGCAGGACATGCGCTACACCCTCGGCAGCAGCCGGCCGCGCGCCGACGTGATGACCTGCCAGGCCGACGGGTCCACGGGCGGCTCGACGCCCGCCACTAGGGTCGGGCCATGGCTCAGGTGCTGCACCTCACCGGTCCCGTCCTCGTCGGCCCCGATGACGTGCGCCCGCAGGCGTGGGTGGTGGGTGGGCGCATCACGTATGCCGCACCCGCCGGCGACCACGACGTCACCACCGTGCCCGGCTGGGTGCTGCCCGGCCTGGTCGACGCCCACAGCCACATCGGGCTCGGCGCCCAGGGAGCCGTGGACGACGCGACGGCCGAGGCGCAGGCCGTGGCCGACCGCGATGCCGGGGCGCTGCTGCTGCGCGACGCCGGGTCGCCCGCCGACACCCGCTGGGTGCAGGACCGCGACGACCTGCCCCGCCTGGTGCGGGCCGGCCGGCACATCGCCCGCACCCGGCGCTACATCCGCAACTTCGCCTGGGAGGTGGAGCCCGAGCAGCTCGTCGAGCAGGTGCGGCTCGAGGCCCGCGCGGGCGACGGCTGGGTCAAGCTGGTCGGCGACTGGATCGACCGCGACACCGGCGACCTGTCACCGTGCTGGCCGGCCGACGTGCTCGCCGACGCGGTCGCGGCGGCCCACGAGGAGGGCGCCCGGGTGACCGCGCACTGCTTCGGCGAGGAGTCGCTGCGCGACCTGGCCGCCGCGGGCACCGACTGCGTCGAGCACGCCTGCGGCCTGCAGCCCGACACGGTCGCCGCCTTCGCCGCCCAGGGCATCGCCATCGTGCCGACGCTGGTCAACATCGACACCTTCCCGCAGATCGCCGAGCCGGCTCGCGAGAAGTTCCCCGACTACCACCGGCACATGATCGACCTCTACGAGCGGCGCTACGCGACCATCGCCGACGCACGCGACGCCGGCATCCCGGTCTACGTCGGCACGGATGCCGGTGGCTCGCTCCCGCACGGGCTGGTCGCCACCGAGGTGGCGCACCTCGCGCACGCCGGGTTCACCACCGGCGAGGCGCTGGATGCCGCCTGCTGGGGTGCACGCTCGTGGCTGGGGTG
Source organism: uncultured Actinomycetota bacterium (assembly GCA_963806295.1). Taxonomy (GTDB): domain Bacteria; phylum Actinomycetota; class Actinomycetes; order Actinomycetales; family Dermatophilaceae; genus Fodinibacter. The sequence continues at coordinate 55,248 of CAWDXP010000024.1, forward strand.
GCCCGGGCTCGAGGAGGGCGAGGAGGCCGACCTCGTCGTCTACGCCGACGACCCGCGCGAGGACCTCGCAGCGCTGGCCGCCCCGTCGCTCGTCGTGCTGCGCGGCATCGCCCACGCCGTCTGAGCTGCAGACGGGGCCGGGATCACGCCGGTTCGGCGGCCCCGGCGCGACTGGCGGCGCTGCCCTGCTGAGCCGCTTCGAGGACGGCGAGCTCGCGCTCGAGGGCGAGCTCAGCGCGGTGCGCGCGCAGCGACCAGGCGACCGCTGCGGCCCACACCAGCGCGATCACCGCGTAGGCGGCGTAGCGCGTGGCATCGGGGGCGTCGACCCAGTCGCTGCGGAGCAGCGTGCGCGCGTTGGTGAGCACGATGACGCCGCCGACGGCTGAGCCGAGTACCCGCGGCGGCACCCGACGCACCAGCCAGGCGGCGATCGGGGCCGCGACCAGGCCGCCGGCGAGCAGGGCGAGGACCCAGGCCACGTCGATGCCGGCAGTGCCGAGGGCGAGCAGGAAGCCGGTGCTCGCCGCGACCGACACGAGGAACTCGCTGGTGTCGATCGAGCCGATCACCTTGCGCGGCTCCAAGCGACCACTGGCAAGGATGGCAGGGGTGCCGACGGGCCCCCAGCCACCGCCACCCGTGGCGTCGACGAAGCCGGCGACCAGCCCGAGGGGGGCCAGGAAGCGCTTGCGCAGGGGGTGGCCGAGGCGGTCGCGACGCAGACCCTTGACCGTGAATCGGACCAGCACGTACAGACCCAGCACGAGCAGGATCACGGACATCAACGGTGCGGCGACCGAGGTGTCGAGGCTGGACAGGAACGTCGCCCCCACGAAGGCCCCGACGGCCCCCGGGATGCCGATGCGCAGGACCACCTTCCAGTCGACGTTGCCGAACTTCCAGTGGGATGCCCCGGAGGCCAGCGTGGTGCCGATCTCGGCCAGGTGCACGGTGGCCGACGCGGCAGCCGGGTTCGTGCCGATCGCGAGCAGCAAGGTCGTCGACGTGACGCCGTAGGCCATGCCCAGCGATCCGTCGACGAGCTGAGCACCGAGCCCGACGAGAGCGAGAAGGACGAGCTTGCGCATGTGGATGACCCCCGGTGAGAAATTCCGATCCGATGGATAGGAGTTTTCAGAACCAGGCGTTATGGGTCAACAAACGAGTGGTTATGTCTCGCATCGTGGATGGCGGCAGGGCCCGCGGTCGACGTCGGCGCCAGAGGGTGAGGTCCCGGTTGAGCCGACTCCCGCGTCGGAGCGGGGTCACCCGCCCGGCTGGCGTGGGGTGGGCTGCCGCTCGAGCTGCGCGCGCAGCGAGTCCGCGCCGTCGCCATTGAGCCGGTCCAGGGCGGCCGGCCGGCCGGTGAGCAGGAGCAGGATCGCCCCGATCGGTCCCTCGACCGGTGGCCCCTGACCGCGCTCCCAGTCGACGTCGGTGGCCCGGAGCCGGTGGTCGTCGAGGGGCAGCCGGCGGTTGACCCACGCCATCCACGACCCCCGGGTGTCCCAGCGGCGGGTCGCGGCGAGGACGCACGGCCCCGGGCGCATCTCGAGGTCGAGCCCGAGCGGGACGGCGATGTCCTGGCTGTGGACGAGGATGTCGGTCAGCGTCTCGAGCGGCGTGACGAAGGCGTTGTGCCGCCGCGACCCGATGCCGGCCCGGATCCCGTCGACGATCTGCGAGGTCGTCCACTCCCTGGCCCGGAGACGGCCGAGTCGCGGATCGTCGCGTTGAGGGTCGAGGCTGCGCAGCATCCGCGGGTGATGGGTGACGAAGCGGAAGACGTCCCCGAACGACTGCTGCTGCATCGTGAGGTGGGCGGCGACGTGGCGCACGGTCCAGCCGTCGCACACGACGGGTGGTCCCACTGCTCGGCCGACAGCCCCTCGAGCAGCCGGGCGGTACGGGCTCGCTGGTCGTCGATGCCGGCCCAGACGGCGTCCGCCTCCGCGGCGGTCATGGTGGTCATCTGCTCCTCCTTCACGTGAAGACCGGGGGTCGCTCCCGGGTGCGCTTGAGCTCGAAGAACTGGGGGTACCCGGCGAGCAGCCGGGCGCCGTCGAAGACGTCCAGGGCGTCGGCGCCCCGCGGGATGGCGTTGAGCACGGGGCCGTAGAACGCGACGCCCTCGATGGCGGTGACCGGCGTGCCGACGTCGCTGCCGACGAGGGCGACCCCCGCCTCGTGGCTGGCCCGCATCGCGGCGTCGTGCTCGTCGGACTCCATGGCGTCCACGAGGTCGCCGGGCAGGCCCGCCCGGGGCAGGGCCACCCGCAGCACCTCGCGGTACTGCTGCGCCGAGGGGCGGCGCCACACGTCGAAGACGAGCTCGCCGAACGCCGTGTAGAAGTCGGCGAGCACCTCCTCGCCGAACCTCGTGGCCGCGGCCGTGGCCACCCGGGCCGGCCCGCGGGACGCCTCGACCGAGCGCCGGTACTCGGGGGAGACGTCGGTGCGGTGCTCGTTGAGCAGGTACAGGCTCATCACGTGGTGGCTCACCCGGAGCGGGCGGCGCAGCGCGACCTCGTGCAGCCACCGCGACGCCGTCCACGAGTACGGGCAGACCGGGTCGAACCAGAAGTCGACCGCCGTGTCGCTCGTCGGCATCGCTCGCCACCCCCGTAGATTGGTCCTACGATCGAACCACTATAGTTCGACTGTAGGACTATGTAAAGGGTGAGATGACGCGCCAGCTGCCGACCAGCCTGTTGATGTTCATCGCCGTCGCGGGATGCCTCGAACCGGATCTTCGAGGCCGTCCAGGAGTCCGGGTTCGACGACATCACCATCGCCCAGAGCCGCCTGATGATGGGGGTCGACCCCGAGGGCACCCGGCTCAGCGTGCTGGCCGCCCGGGCCCAGATCGCCAAGCAGACGGCGACCGCCCTGGTCGACCGGCTCGAGCGGGCGGGCTACGTCGAGCGGGTGCCCGACCCCGCCGACGGCCGGGCCCGGCTCGTGCGGCTCACCCCCCGTGCCCTGGAGGCCGTTCCCGTTCGCGCGGGCCGAGGAGGACCGCATCGAGCGGGAGTGGGCCGAGCACCTCGGCCCGGAGCGGATGGCCCAGCTCCGCGCGGCACTCGAGTCGCTGCGCGAGGTCACCGACCCCTACCGCTGAGGGTGCCGGGGTGCGCCACACTGGGGCGCGTGGACATCACCGCGCGCACCGAGTACGCCGTGCGGGCGATGCTCGCGCTCGCGCAGGCCCAGGAACTGGATGCCGGGCCGATCAGCGTCGAGAGCCTCGCCCAGCGCCAGGACCTGCCCCGCAAGTTCCTCGAGGCGATCGTGGCCGACCTGCGCGCCGCCGAGCTCGTGGTGAGCACCCGCGGGGCCCGGGGCGGCTACACGCTGGCGCGGCCGGCATCCGACGGTCAGTCTCGGCGACGTCTTCCGGGCGGTCGACGGCCCGCTCGCCGAGGTGCGCGGGCTGCGCCCGCACGAGACGAGCTACGAGGGCGTGGCCCGGCACCTGCCGACCGTGTGGGTGGCCGTGCGGGTCGCGCTGCGCGAGGTGCTCGACGACACCAGCCTCGCCGACGTGCTCGGCGGCGACCTGCCGGCCGGCCGTGCGCGCCAAGGCCGACGCACCGGACGCCTGGCGCAACCGCTGACCTCGGCGCCCGGATGCCGGGGCGCACCCGCCGTGGTCGGGGCACCGGCTCGAGCTCTGGCAGAATGGACGGCTGTACCCGTCCGGTCGGAGCACCTCGTGCCCGCCGGACCGGACGCCTACACCGGAGCATCCGGCACCCCGAGCGATCCGTGCTCGGTCTCGCCGTGCTCACCAGATGAAGTGGAGTGACCACCACCGTGGCCGTCAAGATCCGACTGAAGCGCATGGGCAAGATCCGTGCACCGTTCTACCGCGTCGTCGTCATGGACTCGCGCACCAAGCGCGATGGCCGGGCCATCGAGGAGATCGGCAAGTACCACCCCACCGAGGAGCCCTCGGTCATCCAGATCGACAGCGAGCGTGCGCAGTACTGGCTCAGCAACGGCGCCCAGCCGACCGAGGCCGTCGCCGCGCTGCTGAAGATCACCGGTGACTGGCAGAAGTACAAGGGCGAGCCCGGCACCGAGGGCACCCTGCGGGTCAAGGCCCCCAAGACCTCCAAGAAGGACCTCTACGAGGCCGCCCTCGCCGCCGCCGGCAAGACCGGCGACGACGGCACCGGCGCCACCACGCCGAAGAAGCGCGCCGCCAAGAAGGCCGAGCCGGCCGCCGAGGCGCCCGCCGCCGAGGCTGCGGCCGAGACCCCGGCCGCAGGCCGAGGCCCCCGCGGCCGAGGCCACCGACGGCGAGAAGGCCTGACCGTGCTCGAGGAGGCTCTCGAGCACCTCGTGACGGGCATCGTCGACCACAAGGACGAGGTGCAGGTGCGCCGCAAGGACCTGCGCCGCGGTGAGGTGCTCGAGGTGCGCGTGCACCCCGACGACCTCGGCCGCGTCATCGGTCGCTCCGGCCGCACCGCCAGCGCGCTGCGCACCGTGATGGGTGCGCTCGCCGGCGGTCGCCAGATCCGCATCGACATCGTCGACACCGACCGGGTCCGCTGACCCGACCAGCACCGACGGCGGGGTGTGCCGGGAGGAGACTCCCCGGCACACCCCGCCGTCGTCGTCCCACCCGCACGCGCGACAGGATGAACCCGTGAGCCAGAGCACCGTGATCGCCCGGATCGGCAAGCCGCACGGCCTGCACGGTGAGGTGACCGTGCAGCTGCACACCGACGAGCCCGAGCGGCGCCTGGCCGTCGGCACGGTCATCGACACCGAGGCCGCCACCGGCACCGGGGTGCCGCGGGCGCTGACCGTGCGCTCGACCCGGGTGCACAACGGGGTCTGGCTCGTGGCGTTCGAGGAGATCCCCGACCGCACCGGCGCCGAGTCGCTGCGCGGCACCCGGCTCGTCGTCGACGCCGCCGACGTGCTGCCCGCCGACGACGAGGACGACGTCTTCACCGAGGAGCAGCTGCGGGGGCTGACCGTCGTCGACCCCGCCGGCACCGTGCTCGGCGAGGTGGGCGGGCTCGAGCTCGGCGCCGCCCAGGACCGGCTCGTCATCCTGCTGCCCGACGGCCGCGAGGCGCAGGTGCCCTTCGTGACGGCGCTGGTGCCCGAGGTCGACCTCGAGCGTCGGGCCGGGTCGTCGTCGACGCCCCGCCCGGGCTGCTCGACCTGGGGGTCTGACCCTCGTGCGCGTCGACGTCGTCACGATCTTCCCCGACTACCTCGCGCCGCTCGACCTGTCGCTCATCGGCAAGGCGCGGCGCGACGGCATCCTCGACGTGCGCGTGCACGACCTGCGCGACTTCGCCCACGACCGGCACCGCACCGTCGACGACAGCCCGTTCGGCGGTGGCGCCGGCATGGTGATGACACCCGGGCCGTGGGCCGAGGCGCTCGATGCCGTCGTCGCCTCGGGGCCGGCCGGGGATGCCGCGGTGCCGCACCTCGATCGTGCCCGGCCCGGGCGGGGTGCCGTTCAGCCAGGCGCTGGCGCGCTCGCTGGCCGACGAGCCGTGGCTGGCCTTCGCGTGCGGGCGCTACGAGGGCATCGACGAGCGGGTCTACGAGCACGCCGCCGACCGGATGCCGGTGACGGTCGTCTCGCTCGGCGACTACGTGCTCAACGGCGGCGAGGTGGCGGTGCTGGCCATGGTCGAGGCGGTCGGCCGGCTGCTGCCCGGGGTGGTCGGCAACGCCGAGTCGCTCGTCGAGGAGTCGCACGAGGACGGCCTGCTCGAGTACCCCGTCTACACCCGCCCGGCCTCCTGGGACGACGCCGGCACGGTGCGTGACGTGCCGCCCGTGCTGCTCTCGGGCGACCACGGGGCGATCGCCGCGTGGCGGCACCAGCAGCGACTGGAGCGCACGGCATCCCGGCGCCCTGACCTGCTGCCGGTCTCGGCCACCGCCGGTGCGCTGGCCGACCTCGACGTGCGGGTCGCGACCGCCGCGGATGCCGCCGAGCTGCTCGTGCTGCAACGGGCCTGCTGGGTGCGCGAAGGGCTTGCGGCGCAGGGGCGTTGGGTGGTGCCGCCGCTGGTCGAGGAGCTCGACGACGTCGTGGCCGGGCTGGGGGAGTGGACGACGTATGCCGTGCGCGTGCGGTCCGCCGACGGCTCGCCCGGGCGGCTGGTCGGGTCGGTGCGCGGGCGGGTGCGGCCGGTCGACCCCACGTGCTGGGAGGTGGGCCGGCTGATGGTGGCGCCCGACCTCCAGGGCCGCGGGCTGGGCCGGGAGCTGCTCGCGCTGGGGGAGTCGCCGGCGCCGTCGTCGGTGACCGCCTACTGGCTGACGACCGGCATCCTCGAGGAGGGCAACCAGCGGTTCTACAAGCGCGCGGGCTACCGGCTGGTGCCGGGCGAGCCCACCTACCCGGGCGCGGTCGACCTCACCAAGCGGCGTCGCTGAGCGCCCGGACGACCGGCCACGCACCGTCGGTCCAGTTGGCGATGACGGTGTAGGTCACGGCGGATGCGGGTCGGCGCACGCTGGCGAACGACACCCCCGCGTCGTACCCCTCCAGCCAGACCGTGTCGGTGGTGGCATGCAGGTGGAACCCGAGACCGTAGCGCCGCTGCTCCTCGGGCCAGTCGCTGTGTGGGCGGAGCATCTCGGCGAGCCGCTCGGGTGGGACGACCCGCCCGGCGAACAGCGCCTCCCAGAAGCGGCTGAGGTCGGCCACCGTCGAGTAGGCGCCGCCGTCGCCGCTGCCGACCACCGGCAGGTGGAGCACGTTGGTGCGCAGGCCGTCGGCCGCCAGGTAGCCCCGGGCGGCCCGCCCCGGCAGCTCGTCGGAGCGCAGGAACGCGGTGTCGACCATGCCCGCCGGCTCGCACACCAGGGTGTCGACCAGCTCGGGGAAGCCCACGCCGCTGGCCCGTTCCGCCAGCAGCGCGAGCACGACGTAGCCGCCGTTGTTGTAGGCGAACCGCTCGCCCGCCGGGAACCTGGTCGGGTGACCCTCGAGCGACGGGAAGGTAGCCCTCGGTCGTCGCCAGCTGGTGCACGGGCACCGGCATCACGTAGTCGGTGATGTCCTGGACCGCCTCCTCGTCGAGGTAGTCGCCGATGCCGGACCGGTGCGCGAGGAGGTGCTCGACCGTCACGTCGTCGGCGATCAGGGGCAGGTCGTCGCCGAGCAGCGAGCGGGCCGTGGTGCCGAGCGTCAGCGTGCCTCGCTCGACCAGTGCCATGACCGCCAGCTGCGGTCAGCGTCTTGGTCGCGCTGGCGGTCGCGAACTGGGTCTCGACCGTGTTGGCCACCCCGTGGGCGCGGTCGGCGAGCCCGTAGGCCCGGGCCAGCTCGGTCTCGCCGTCCCGGTCGACGCGAACCACCCCGGAGAACCGGGAGGTGCGCGCGGCGTCATCCACCACGTCCTGCACGGAGCTCATGCCGCCGAACCTAGCCACCGAGCGATGTCGAGGGACAGCGATTTACGGCAGCGGGGGGTGACTGCGCCCCAGGACATGCAGTCGGGCCATCCGGTTGCTTCCGTCACGCTCGGGATCACGCCTGCGGACGTCGTCTGCATGTTCGTGGATACTCAGACCCCGGGCAGCAGGACCGTGACGGTGAACCACGCCAGACAGGCGATCGATCCCGCCGCGAGGACCAGCGTGCGCCGCGCCTGCCCCACCTGGCTGTCACCAGTCCGCACGAGCTCCAGGGCCCCCAGCGCCGTGTGGGTCAGCTGCAGCTGCCAGCCCAGGACCACGGCCACCGTCACCGCCACCGAGATCGGCGCCCGGTCGCTGAGGGCGCTCCACCAGGTCGTCAGGTTCCACGTGCCCAGGAGCGACAGGGCTGCGAGGCCGATGGCGGTGACACCCAGGGCAGCGAAGGTCACCACCGTCGGCATGCCGCCGAGCGGCGTCGGACGAGGGACGGCGGAGGCGTCGGCGACCAGCCGCCGGTAGGAGTCGCTCGAGATGGCACGCACAGTGTGTCGTGCCGGCCGAAGGTCCGCCACGGTTCCGGTCGCGCCTGGTCGAGAGGGTGCACGAGCTGGCCAGCTGACCGGTCAGGGCTGCAGCGACGCCTTGAGGTCGGCCGGCAGCAGCAGCGCCTCGCCGATCAGCCGCTCCGCCACCACGGCGGTGGTCGTCTGCGCGGCCATGATCCCCATCAGCACGAGCACCTGGGCGGCCGCGGCCTGGGCGGGCGACCCGCCCCCGAGCAGCACCCCGATGAAGGCCCCCGGCAGCGTGACGACGCCGGCCGTGCGCACCTGGTCCAGGCCGGGGATGAGCGCCTCCGGCACCCGGCGGTGCACCACCTCGCCGACCGCCTGCGACCGGGTCAGGCCCAGCGAGAGGGCCGCCTCGTACTGGCCCTTCTCCTCGCGCAGCGCCGCGAACGCGCGGCGGCAGGTGAGCGTGTGCCCGTTCATCGTGTTGCCGGCGAGGATGCCGACCACGGGCACCAGCGCGATGCCGGTCGGGGGCACGGTGCGGGTCAGCAGGATGATCACCACCACCGGCAGCAGCCCGGCCAGCATGGCCAGGGTCGCCCACGGCCAGGCCTGGGGCGCCTCGACCCGGCGCACCGTGGTCACCACGGCGACGACGAACATGAAGGTCAGCAGCAGCAGCGACAGCACGAGCGACCTGATGACGGCCGCGATGACCAGGGCGGCGATGCTCAGCTGCACGATCGCCCGCGCGGCGGCGAACAGCGTCGAGCCCGGCTTCGGCAGCCGCCCCACGAGGTACATCGTCACGGTGAGCGCGAGCAGCAGCACCACCGCGAGGGCGACGGGCAGGCCCGGGTCGATGGTCACGCGCACACCGTATGCCGTGCCGCGGGGTCGGGTGCCCAGGTGGCTGCCCGGGCGACCACCTCAGCACCCGACTCGGGAGAACGCGTGGTGAGGTGCGCGCCCGGCCGGCGTGACGGCATCCGGGATTTCGCCGGTCGCGTCCACCTCTGGCAGACTGGGTGGCTGCGTCCCGTCGACTCGACGGCCCCCGCCACAGGGGGAGTGCCCGAAGGACTCGTCCCCACCGGCATGCGGCCCGACGGACGCACCTTCGAACTCCGCACCATCAAACACCCGCGGGTGACCTGTGGCAGGCCGCGAGAAAGCGACATCCGTCATGCAGCGTTTCGACGAGCTCGACCGCGCGTCGATCAAGACCGACATCCCGGAGTTCCGCGCCGGCGACAACGTCAAGGTCCACGTCAAGGTCGTCGAGGGCACCCGCTCGCGCATCCAGGTCTTCCAGGGCGTCGTCATCCGTCGCCACGGCGGCGGCGTCGGTGAGACCTTCACCGTCCGCAAGGTCTCCTTCGGCGTCGGTGTCGAGCGCACCTTCCCGCTCCACACGCCGATCATCGACCACATCGAGCTGGTCACCCGTGGTGACGTGCGCCGCGCGAAGCTCTACTACCTTCGCGACCTGCGCGGCAAGGCCGCCAAGATCAAGGAGAAGCGCGACACCCCGATCGCGCGCTGAGACGGTCCCAAACCGGTCGGCCCTCCCAGACGAGCCGACTAGGCTCATTCGGGTGACCGCCCGTCCAGACGTCGACCCGGCACCGGCCACCTCCGTGGCCGAGGCCGGGTCGCGTCGTCCCCGACTGGTCGTGCTTCTCGGGGCAGCGATCGTCGTCACCGCCCTGGTGCAGGCCTTCGTGCTCCAGTCGTTCTACGTCCCCACCGCTGCCCTCGCGCCGACCCTCGAACCAGGAGACCGTGTGCTCGTGTGGAAGGTGAGCCCGGCCGCCGACCCCGGTGACGTCGTCGTGGTCGACACCACGGCCACGGCCGCCGTCGAACGCTCGACGCCGGTCGCCGACGGGCTGATCGGGCGGGTCCTGTCGTCGGTGTCCGACACGCTCGGCGTCGACATCGGCACGCAGAGCCAGGCCGCCGTGGTCGGCTCCTCCACCCCGGATGCCGTCACCCTCACCGCGCCCGTCGCCGCCACCGTGCCGCGCGACGCGGTCGTCGGCACGGTCGTGCTGCGGGTCTGGCCGCTGAGCCGGTTCGGCTCGGTGTCCGCCGGGCTCGAGGCTTCCCGGTGAGCGCCCCCGAGACCGACCCGGTGGCCGAGGGACGCGACGACGAGGGACACGAGCACGAGGCACGTGACGAGGGCCGGCACCTCTCGCCCGAGGACCAGGAGTCGCAGAGCCCACTGCGGATGTTCGCGGCGGCGATCCGCGAGGTCGTCGTGGTGGTGGCCATGGCACTGGTGCTGTCCTTCATCGTCAAGACCTGGCTGCTGCAGGCGTTCTTCATCCCCTCGGGGTCGATGGAGGACACCCTCCTGGTCGGCGACCGGGTCATCGTGTCGAAGCTGACCCCCGGCCCGATCGACCTCAAGCACGGCGACGTCGTGGTCTTCCAGGACCCGGGTGGCTGGCTCGAGGCGCTGCCGCCCGTGGAGCGCAGCGGGGTCTCCGGCGCGATCCACGACGGGCTGGTGTTCGTCGGGCTGCTGCCGGCCGAGTCCGAGGACCACCTCATCAAGCGGGTCATCGGCCTGCCCGGCGACCAGGTGGTCTGCTGCTCGCCCGACCGCAACCTGACGGTCAACGGCGTCGAGATCACCGAGCCCTACCTCAAGCCCGGCGACGAGCCCAGCGAGATGAACTTCGACATCACCGTGCCGGCCGGGCACGTCTGGGTCATGGGCGACCACCGCTCCGACTCCGAGGACTCCCGCTTCCACGACCCGACCGGCACCGGTAAGGACGGCGCGGTGCCGATCGACGACATCACCGGCCGGGCCGTCGCGATCGTCTGGCCGCTGGCCCGCGCCGGCTTGCTGTCCGACTACGAGGAGACCTTCGCCACCGTCCCCGAACCGGCGGCCGGGCCGTGAGCCCCACTGCTGCGCGCCGGCCCAGCCTGCGGGTCGAGCGGGCCCTGCAGCGCGACGGCCACCGGGTGCTCGCCGGGATGGACGAGGTCGGCCGCGGCGCGCTCGCGGGCCCGGTCACCGTCGGCGTCGTCGTCATCGACGAGACCTGCCGCAGCGCGCCCCAGGGCGTCAAGGACTCCAAGCTGCTGGCGCCGCACGCCCGCGAGCGGATGGTGCCGCGCATCGAGCGCTGGGCGCTGGCCCACGCCGTGGGGCACGCGAGCGCCGACGAGATCGACGCGATCGGCATCATCGCGGCCCTGCGCCTGGCCGGGTGCCGCGCGCTGGGCGCGGTGGCCGCGGCCGGCATCCGGCCCGACCTGGTCATCCTCGACGGCAACCACGACTGGCTCACCTCGCCGGAGGACGTCGGCCTGCTGGCGTTCGCCCACGAGGACCGGGTCGACACCCCACCGGTGACGACGATGATCAAGGCCGACCTGAAGTGCTCGTCGGTCGCTGCGGCCAGCGTGCTCGCGAAGGTGCAGCGCGACCGCATCATGGTCGACCTCGGCGCTGACGAGGCCTACGCCGGCTACGGCTGGGTCGAGAACAAGGGGTATGCCGCGCCGGAGCACCTCGACGCGCTGCGCCGCCTCGGCCCCTGCGAGCTGCACCGCCGCTCGTGGCGGCTGCCCGGGACGATGGACGATGATGGCGCGAGCGGGCCGGCGCCGTCGGCCTCGGTGGACGACCCGTACCTGGCCGACCTGACGGCACCGAACGACCTGACGCGAGTGGGAGAGCGATGAGCTCGGAGGACCTCGAGAAGTACGAGAGCGAGGCGGAGCTGGCGCTCTACCGCGAGTACCGCGACGTGGTGGGCCTGTTCAGCCACGTCGTCGAGACCGAGCGGCGGTTCTACCTGTGCAACAGCGTCGACGTGAAGGTGCGCTCCGACGGCGGTGAGGTCTTCTTCGACGTCACCATGCACGACGCCTGGGTCTGGGACATCTACCGCCCGGCCCGGTTCGCCAAGACGGTGCGGGTGGTCACCTTCAAGGACGTCAACGTCGAGGAGCTGGCCAAGAGCGAGCTCGAGCTGCCCAAGGGCGAGTTCTGACCCTGGTGCCGTGACGCCGGGCGGCTCGTGACCCGCGAAGTCGGCTGCTGAGCACGGATCGCCGTCCACAGGGGTTGGCTCGCGCGGGCGTCGTCCACAGGTTCGGGCGTGGGCTCGTGGTGCGCCGGGCGGCCCGGTTGGCTCCTCGGATGACGAGCACCGACCCTCCCGAGAACGTCCCGCCGGCCCGACCGGGGCCGTCCGCTGCGACACCGCGCCCGCCCTGCGCCCGAGCGCCGCGCTGGGCCGCTACGGCGAGGCGCTCGCGGTGCGCTACCTGCGCGAGCAGGGCATGGAGGTGCTCGACCGCAACTGGCGGTGCGAGCACGGTGAGGTCGACGTCGTCGCGCTCGACGGCGACTGCCTGGTCATCTGCGAGGTGAAGACCCGCCGGTCCTCCGGGTTCGGCGAGCCGGTCGAGGCGGTCACCTTCGCCAAGGCCATGCGGTTGCGGCGGCTGGCGGCGGCCTACCTCGCGGGCCACGGTGACGGTGCGCGGGTGGGGCAGGTGCGGGTCGACGTGGTGGGCATCCTCTGCCTGCCGGGTCGGCCGGCGGTGCTGCGGCACGTCGTGGGGGTCGGGTCGTGAGCCAGGGGCTCGGCCGCACCCGCTCGGTCGCGCTCGCCGGCCTCGACGGCACGATGGTCGACGTCGAGGCGCACATCGCCCAGGGCCTGCCGCACTTCTCCGTCGGCGGCATGCCGGATGCCGCGTGCGCCCAGTCGCCCGACCGGGTGCGGTCCGCGGCGGCGAACAGCGGGGTCGCCGTGCCGCCCCACCGGGTCACCGTCAACCTCTCGCCGGCGTCGATCCCGAAGCGGGGTGCGTGCTTCGACCTGCCCATCGCCGTCGCGGTGCTGTCCGCCGCCGGGGTGATCACCGGTGGTCTCGCCGCCGACGTCGTCCACCTCGGCGAGCTGGCCCTCGACGGCCGGGTGCGGGGCGTGCACGGGGTGCTGCCCGCGGTGCTGGCAGCGGTGCGGTCCGGGGCCCGGCACGTGGTGGTCCCGGTCGAGAACGTCGGTGAGGCCCAGCTCGTCGACGGGGTCGCGGTGCACGGCGCCGGCTGCCTGCGCGACGTCGTCGACTGGTACCGCGCGGCCGAGCACGGCACGCCGCTGCCGCCCGCGCCGCACGCCGGTGTCCGCGGTGGTCGAGACGCGGCCCGGGCCCGACCTCGCCGACGTCGTCGGGCAGCCCGAGGCGCGGCTGGCCCTCGAGCTGGCGGCGACCGGCGGGCACCACCTGCTGATGTCGGGCCCGCCGGGGGTCGGCAAGACGATGCTCGCCGAGCGGCTGGTCACGGTGCTGCCGCCGCTGAGCCGGGAGCAGGCCCTCGAGACCCATGCCATCCGCTCGCTCACCGGCCAGGTCGGGGAGGTCGTCGAGCTCGACCGCACCCCACCGTTCGTGGCGCCGCACCACAGCGCGTCGATGGCGGCGGTGACCGGTGGTGGGTCGGGGGTGGCGCTGCCGGGGGCCATCTCGCGGGCCCACCACGGGGTGCTCTTCCTCGACGAGGCACCCGAGTTCAAGGGCTCGGTGCTGCAGACCCTGCGCCAGCCGCTCGAGTCGGGGGAGGTGGTCATCGCGCGGGCCCGGCAGGTGGTGCGCTACCCGGCCCGCTTCCTGCTCGTGCTGGCGGCCAACCCGTGCCCGTGCGGCCGGTCCTACGGCAAGGGGCTCGACTGCTCGTGCAAGCCGATGGAGATCCGCTCCTACGCCGGCCGGCTGTCCGGCCCGCTGCTCGACCGGGTCGACCTGCAGGTGCACGTGCCGCCGGTGCACCGGGCGGCGTTCGGTGACGCGGCGGGGGAGTCCAGCGCCACGGTCGCCGCGCGGGTCGCGGCGGCGCGGGAGGCGCAGCGCGCCCGGTGGGCGTCGCACGGGTGGGCCACCAACGGGCTGGTGCCCGGGCACGCGCTGCGGCGGGCGCCGTTCCGGCTTCCGCTGTCGACCACGGCGGTGCTCGACCGCAGCCTCGAGCAGGGCCGGCTGACCCTGCGCGGCTACGACCGGGTGCTGCGGGTCGCGTGGTCGGCGGCCGACCTGGCCGGGCGCGAGGTGCCCGGCCGCGACGAGGTGGCCACCGGGCTCGCGCTGCGCAGTGGCGAGCTGGTGGCGGCATGAGCGGCGATGGGGGCGTGGCGATGAACGGCGTGAGAGGATGGGGCGGGATGAGCGGCGTGGGGATGGCGGGATGAGCCGCGTGAGGGCCGGCGGCCCGGCGACGCGACCGACCAGCAGGCTCGAGTTCGACGAGCGCTGGGCCCGGGCGGCCTGGGCGTTCCTCGCCGAGCCGCTGCGACCCGCACGGTGACCCGGCTGCTGGCGGAGTGCGGGGCGGTCGAGGCCCTCGTGCGGCTGCGCGCGGGGCAGCTTCGGTCGCGGAACGGCTGGGAGGTCCGGCTGCCCGAGCTCGACCTCGACGGCCATGGCCCGTGCGGCGCGGCACTCGCAGGTGCGCGTGGTCGTGCCCGGCGACCCGGAGTGGCCGGTCGGCGTCGACCGGCTCGCGCCAGCCTCCCTACTGCCTGTTCGTGCGTGGGCACCCCGACCTCGGCGAGCTCGTCGAGCGCAGCGTCGCCGTGGTCGGGTCGCGGGCGGCCACCGAGTACGGCCTGCGAGTCGCGGCCGACCTCGCCGACGGCCTGGCCGCCCGCGGGTTCACCGTCGTGAGCGGTGCCGCCTACGGCATCGACTCGGCCGCGCACCGGGCGGCCCTCGCGGCCGACGGGCCGACCGTCGCGGTGCTGGCCTGTGGCGCCGACCGGGCCTACCCGACGTCGCACCGCGCGATGCTCGAGCAGATCGTCACCACGGGAGGCGCGGTGGTCAGCGAGGTGCCCGTGGGCTGCGCGCCCTACCGGTCACGGTTCCTGGCCCGCAACCGGATCATCGCCACGCTGGCGCGGGCCACCGTCGTGGTCGAGGCCAACCTGCGCTCCGGGTCGCTCACCACGGCCAAGGCGGCCCGTGAGCACCACCTGCCGGTCGGGGCGGTGCCGGGCCCGGTCACGAGCATGACGTCGGCCGGGTGCCACGCCCTGCTCAGGGAGACCGACGCCGTGCTCGTCACCGACGCCGCGGAGGTGGCCGAGCTGGCCGCCCGGATCGGCGACGACCTGCTTCCCGACCGCGTCCCGACCGGCCCCTCCGCGCCGGGTGACGACCTCGACCCGGAGTCCTACCGGGTGTGGTCGGCGGTGCCCCTGCGCGGCGGTGCGACGCTCGACCGGCTGGCCTCCGACGAGCGGTGTCGAGCCGCGCCGGCTCGTCGGCATCCTGGCGGTGCTGGAGGCCGAGGGGCTGGTCACGAAGCAGGCCGGCCGGTGGCGCAAGACCCGCCAGAGCGTGGGGGAGGCGCCGAGTGAGGCCCTGGGCACGGCGCCGTGCTCTCCGGCGCTCCCGGGGGCCGGTGCGGGAGCCGCCCGAGCGAGGCCTCGGGCGTGTCGCCGCTCTCCGGTTCGTGGTGGTGACACCGTGGGCCCATGACCGGCGTCCGTTCCGATGCGCTGCCCGCCTTCGAGCGCCACCTGCGTTCCGAACGGGGCAGATCGCCGCACACCGTGCGTGCCTACGTGCGCGACGTCGGTGTGTTCCTCGACGAGGTCGGGGCGCGACGACGACGAGGGCCTGCGGGCGGTCACCCTCGCCGACCTGCGGGCCTGGCTCGGCGTGCTCTCGCGCCGCGGAGCCGCGCGCGCGACGATCGCCCGCACGTCGGCGTCGCTGCGCACCTTCTTCGGCTGGCTGGAGCGCACCGGCCGGATCCCCACGGACCCGTCCCTGCGGCTGAGCGCACCGAGCCGTCACCGGACGCTGCCGCCGGTGCTCGCCCAGCGCTCGGCCGCCGCCCTGCTCGACGTGGCCGCCGTGGCCGCCGACGACGACGACCCGGTGCACCTGCGCGACCGTGCGGCCCTGGAGCTGCTCTACGCCACCGGGGTCCGGGTCGGCGAGCTCGTCGGGCTCGACGTCGACGACGTCGACCTGTCCGCCGACGTGCTGCGGGTGGTCGGCAAGGGCGACAAGGAGCGCCGGGTCCCGTTCGGGGTGCCGGCCCGGCGGGCGGTCATCGCCTGGCTCGACGACGGGCGGCCGCAGGCTGGTCACGGCCGAGAGCGGACCGGCCCTGCTGCTCGGCCGGCGAGGCCGCCGCGCCGACCAGCGCCAGATCCGCGCCGTCGTGCACTCGCTGCTCCAGCACGTGGCCGATGCCCCGGACCTCGGGCCGCACGGCCTGCGGCACAGCGCCGCGACGCACCTGCTCGAGGGCGGCGCCGACCTGCGGATGGTGCAGGAGCTGCTCGGCCACGCCTCCCTGGCGACCACGCAGATCTACACCCACGTCTCGGTCGACCGGCTCCGGCAGTCCTTCGCGCAGGCGCACCCCCGCGCCTGACCTTCAACCGGGCCGGTTACGCCGGCGTGGCGTGCGTCATCGCCGGTCAAGCGCGGGCCGGTTGGCGGCGGTGCGCGGACCTCTACGCCAACGGGTGGGGGGTGACCGCGCACCTGCTTCGGCGCTCGCCCAGGGGCGGCTGCGGCCTGGTGTTCGGGTCAGGCCGTGCGGGCAAGCGCGATGCTCTGCTCCCACAGGTCGTCGTAGCGCAGCATCTCGGAGTCCAGGTCGGTCTCGTTGGGCCAGCACAGGACCCCCAGCTCGGGGTCGATACGAACCCGAGCGAACTCGCAGGCATCGGTCCGGATCTGGTCGAAGACCGGCCCCACAGCAGCGGGGCCAGATCGCGAGTCTTGACAACGCCATCGCTGAACGTGACCCGAACCGTGTGGGCGTCCAGGACCACGACCTCGGTGACGTCGACGAGGGGGTGGCTCATCTCAGGCCTCCTTGGTCATGGTCGGTTCGATGGGCTCGTGAGGATGGCCGTTGCGGGCCAGCCCCCAGTTTCCCATGAGCAGTGGGAGCGGGGGGTGGGGATGCGGCGACGTCACCTGCCGAGGGGGAGCAGGGCCACCCTGCCTCCGGCCAGCAGCGGGTAGGGGTCGAGGTACGTCGCGCCGCGACGCGCGCCCAGGTGCAGGCAGGCGCGGGCACCGCAGTGCGCCGGACCGGCTCGGACGCGCAGCACCCCGATCGCTTGCCCGGTGACGACGACCGCGCCGACCGCCACCGCCGCGTCGACCGGTTCGTAGGTGCTGCTCAGCCCGCCCCGGTGCGCCACCGTGACGGTGCCCCGCCCGGCGACGAGCCCGGCATGGGTCACCACACCGCCCTCGACGGCGAGCACCGGCGTGCCATCGGCCACCGCGAGGTCGAGCCCGCGGTGCCCAGCGCCGTACGTGGTCACCGGTGCCCGGAACGGACGGGCCACGCGCGGCCGGGGGTGCACCGGCCACCGCCACCGTGCCCGGTCGGCGACGGCCGAAGCAGTGGGCGGAGCGGCACCTCGGACGGGAGCCGCGCCCGCGCCACCGGCGGCTCCGGAGAGCGCGGCACTGATGGACCCCCCGGGGCCAGCGGTATCGGGGCCCGCCGGGCGTCGTCGCCGCGGTGGGCCCGGGGTGCGTTCGCGAAGCCGCGCCGCCACCGGCCGCTGCAGCCGGCGTGGGCACCGCGACTCGCCCCGATGGCGTCACCGAGGTGACCAGCAGGATGGCGGCCGAGGCGACGACCAGCGGGGTAAGCGGGACCTTGACCATGTGGCCAGCGTCGCCGCGGCTCCACCCCGGCGACACCGACGAGCCGAACCTGTGGACGAGCCACCGCGCAGCCCGACCCTGTGGACGGCGCGCGAGCAACGCCCGTGCGGAACCGTGACGGCCGGCGGCCCACGACCCGCCGAAACCGGGGGGCTCAGGCCGACGAGCTGACCCCCCCGGGGGCCCGTCAGACCCGCAGGGCGGCCAACCGGCGGCAGGCCTCGTCGAGCACCTCGTCGCGCTTGCAGAACGCGAACCGCACGAGCGTGCGCGCGGCATCCGCGTCGTCGTGGAACACCGACACCGGAACCCCGACCACCCCGGCCCGGGCCGGCAGCTCGAGGCAGAAGGCGAGCGCGTCGACGGCGCCCAGCGGCGCGGCATCCGCGATCACGAAGTACGTGCCGCTCGGCACCGCGACCGACATTCCCGCGCGCCCCAGCCCCTCCACGAGCCGGTCACGCTTGGCGGCGAGCGACGACGCCAGCCCGGCGTACACGGCATCCGGCAGGGAGAGCCCGGCGGCCACGGCCGGCTGGAAGGGGCCCGACCCGACGTAGGTGAGGAACTGCTTGACCGCCCGCACCGCTGCCACGGCCTCCGCCGGCCCCGACACCCAGCCGACCTTCCACCCGGTGGTCGAGAACGTCTTTCCCGCCGAGGAGATCGTCAGGGTCCGTGAGCGCATCCCGGGCAGCGTCGACACCGGCACGTGCTCCGCCCCGTCGAACAGCAGGTGCTCGTAGACCTCGTCGGTCACCACCCAGGCGTCGTACTCACGTGCGAGCGAGCAGACCAGCTCGAGCTCGGCCCGGGTGAACACCTTGCCGGTCGGGTTGTGCGGCGTGTTCAGCAGCACCATGCGGGTGCGCGACGAGAACGCCGCCCGCAGCGACTCCTCGTCGACGGCGAAGTCGGGGAAGCGCAGCACCGACGTGCGCCGCACCCCACCGGCGAGCGCGATCGTCGCGGCATACGAGTCGTAGTAGGGCTCGAAGGTCACCACCTCGTCGCCCGGCTGCACCAGGGCCAGCACGGTCGCCGCGATCGCCTCGGTGGCTCCCACCGTCACGAGCACCTCGGTGCGCGGGTCGACCTCGACCCCGTAGAACCGCTTCTGGTGCACCGCGATCGCGTCGAGCAGCTCGGGCACGCCGGCCCCCGGCGGGTACTGGTTGCGCCCGCCCCGGATCGCCGCCACCGCGGCCTCGAGCACCTCCGGCGGCCCGTCGGTGTCGGGAAAGCCCTGGCCGAGGTTGATCGCGTCGTGCTCCGCGGCCAGCGCCGACATCGTGGCGAAGATCGTCGTCCCGAACGGGGCGAGAGCGGGGTGACCGAGGGCGCGACCGCCGGGGCCGGGGGAGGAGGTCATGCCCGCAGGCTATTGCCGCCGACCCACCAAGAGCTCGGATGCCGTGCCACGGCTACCCGGTCGGCTCGCCGACGTGCGCGATGGCGGCCAGCTGCCGCCAGACGAGCGCCAGCGTGACCGCGGACCCGACGAACGCGAACCAGAACGGCGCGGTGAGCCCCCACCGCTCGGCGATGACGCCGCCGAGCCCCTGCCCGATGACCAGCCCGAGGAACAGCCCGACGACGTAGACCGACCCGACCCGTCCCTGGAACTCCATCGGCACGGCCCGCATCCGCACGGTCTGCGACACCGTGCCCCACACGAAGGCGTACGCACCGAAGACGACCATGATCGCGAAGGCCACCCACTCCGTGCGGGTCAGCGCCAGGGCGAGGTGGGTCAGCACCTCGAGCAGCAGGCAGAGCCGCATCACCGTGGCCAGCGGCACCCGGCGCTCGATCATGTCGTACGAGCCGGTGCTGATCAGCCCGCCGACGGCCACCGCCGTCGTCAGCAGTCCGTAGCCGACCGGACCCATCCCCAGCACGTCCTGCGACCAGAGCACCAGCACCGACCAGGCCGCGCCCCAGGTGACGTTGAACGCGAGGATGACCAGCGCCAGGGTGCGCACCGGCGGGTTGCGGCGGATCCAGCGCAGCCCGTCGGCGATGTCGCGGCGCACGTGGGTGCCCTCGAGGTCGCGTGGCGCACCGGGCGGGGTCGCGATCCGCGCCACGAGCAGCGCGCCGAGCACGACGCACAGGGTCTGGACCACGAACGGCCACACCGTGCCCACCGCGAACAGGAAGGCCCCGATCGGTGGTCCGACGAGCTGGTTGGTCGTGAGGTAGCCGGCCTGCAACCGGGCGTTGCCGATGCCGAGGTCCGCGCGCGGCACCAGCATCGGCAGCAGCGTGCCGCTGGCGCTGTCGGCGAACACCTCGGCGACCCCGAACAGGAACATCGTCACGAGCACCACCGTGACGTCCACCCACCCGGTCACGATGGACACGCAGAGCACCGCCACGACCACGGCCCGCAACAGGTCGGCCACGACCACCAGCAGCCGGCGGTCGACCCGGTCGGCGATCGCGCCCGCCCACAGGCCGAACAGCAGCCACGGCAGCCGCTGCAGCAGCGCGGCCAGGGCGACCAGCACCGGGTTGCGGGTCTGCGACGCGACCAGCAGGGGGCCGGCAGCGAGCCCGATGCCGTCGCCGAGGTTCGACGTCCACGACGACGCCAGCAGCCAGCGGAACCCCACCCCCATCCGGGGCGGTGCCACGACGTCGAGGATGCGGCCCACGAGGTCGAGAACCTACCCGCCCCGGTATCGGTGGGGCGGATTAGGTGCCCGGGGCCGCTCCTCCGTAGAATGGGCCCACGACCGGTCTCTGGCCGGTCGAATTCGCGTGTCCTTCTCTGCGACCCCCTCGGGGCGGCGCAGGGCACACCACGGCAGTGGCGGATCGCCTCCTCGGGAGCGTCCGTCCGGGGTGTGGCCGGGCACCAGGCAGGTGGATGACGACCCTCCAGCAGGAGGAGAGCGCCACCGACGGAACTGACAACCACAGAGCAAGGAGAACGACGATGGCCGTCGTCACCATGCGCCAGCTCCTCGAGAGCGGCGTCCACTTCGGGCACCAGACCCGTCGCTGGAACCCCAAGATGAAGCGCTTCATCATGACCGAGCGCAACGGCATCTACATCATCGACCTGCAGCAGTCGGTGACCTACATCAACAACGCGTACGAGTTCGTCAAGGAGACCGTCGCCCACGGCGGCACCATCCTGTTCGTCGGCACCAAGCGCCAGGCGCAGGAGCCGATCGCCGAGCAGGCGACCCGCGTCGGCATGCCGTACGTCAACCACCGCTGGCTCGGTGGCATGCTCACCAACTTCCAGACGATCTCCAAGCGGCTCACCCGCCTCAAGGAGCTCGAGGAGCTCGACTTCGACGACGTGGCCGGCTCGGGCTTCACGAAGAAGGAGCTGCTCATCTTCAAGCGCGAGAAGGACAAGCTCGAGCGCACCCTGGGCGGCATCCGCACCATGGGCCGGGTTCCTTCCGCCGTGTGGATCGTCGACACCAAGAAGGAGCACCTCGCGGTCGACGAGGCCCGCAAGCTCGGCCTGCCGGTCATCGCGATCCTCGACACCAACTGCGACCCCGACGAGGTCGACTACAAGATCCCGGGCAACGACGACGCGATCCGCTCGGTCACCCTGCTGACCCGCGTCATCGCCGATGCCGTCGCCGAGGGCCTGATCGCCCGCGCCGGTGGCCCCGCCGCCGGTGACGACGTCGCCGCCGACGAGCCGCTGGCCGACTGGGAGCGCGAGCTCCTGGGTGGCGACGCCGCCCAGACCGCTGCGGCCGTGGCCCCGGAGGCCGGCGAGACCGCCGCTGCCCCCGCCGTCGAGGCCGCCGAGGCCGAGGTCGTCGAGACCCCGGCTCCCGAGGTCGCCGAGGCGATCGCCGAGGACGCTCCTGCCGCTGAGGCCGCCCCGGCCGCCGCCGAGGAGGCCCCCGCCGCGGAGGCCACCGAGGTCGCCGAGGTCACCGACGCTGCGGAGGTCGCCGCCGAGGAGACCCTCGAGGCCCCCGTCGCCGAGGCGATCGACACCCCGGTCGTCGAGGCCGTCGAGGCCGAGGCCACCCCGGCGCCGGCTGCTCCCGAGCAGGCCTGACCCACCCTCGTCACATCCGAACCGAGCACGAAAGAGCGATAACACCTCATGGCGAACTACACCGCCGCTGACATCAAGGCGCTCCGCGAGAAGACCGCCGCCGGCATGATGGACGTCAAGCGCGCCCTCGACGAGGCCGACGGCGACATGGCCGCGGCCGAGGAGATCCTTCGCGTGAAGGGTCTCAAGGGCGTGACCAAGCGCGAGGGCCGCACGGCCTCCAACGGCCTGGTCACCGCCAAGGCCGGCGCCGGCGAGGGCACCCTCGTCGAGGTCCTGTGCGAGACCGACTTCGTCGCCAAGGGCGAGCGCTTCGGCGCCCTGGCCGAGCAGGTCCTCACCCAGGCCGTCGCCACCAAGTCGGCCGACGCCGAGGCGCTGCTCGCGTCGACCAACGCCGACGGCAAGTCCGTCAAGGAGCTGCTCGACGAGGCCAACGCCACCATCGGCGAGAAGATCGAGGTCAAGCGCGTGGCCCGCCTCGAGGGCGAGCACGTCGTGTCGTACCTGCACAAGACCAGCCCCGACCTGCCCGCGCAGATCGGCGTCCTGGTGGCCACCACCGGTGGCGACGAGCAGACGGCCAAGGACGTCGCGATGCACATCGCCGCGTTCAGCCCGAGCGTCCTCACCCGCGAGGAGGTCGACGCCGAGACGGTCGAGAACGAGCGTCGCGTCGCCGAGGCCACCGCGAAGGAGGAGGGCAAGCCCGAGGCTGCGCTCTCCCGCATCGTCGAGGGCCGGGTCAACGGCTACTTCAAGGAGAACGTCCTGCTCGAGCAGCCGTTCGCCAAGGAGCCGAAGAAGACCGTGGCCAAGGTGCTCCAGGAGGCCGGCGCCGACGCCAAGGGCTTCGTGCGCTTCCGCGTCGGGAGCTGACCACCCGCCGCACCCACGCAGCATCCGGATGCCGCCCGCTCACCTGAGCGGGCGGCATCCCGCTGTTCCGGGTCGGGGCGGGTCAGGAGACGCGGCCGAGGGCCAGCGCGGCGAACATCAGCGCGGCGACCGTCTCACCGTCGCTGATCTCGCCGCGGGTGACCATCGCGAGCACGTCCGCCCACGGCACGGCCCGCACGGCGCTGATGCCCTCGACCTCCTGCTCGGCCCCATCGGCGGGGGAGAGCCCGGTCGCGAGGTAGACGACCTCAGGGGCGACGCACACCCCGTTGAGCGCGTTCATCCGGCCGACCTCGATCCACTCGCGGGCCTGCAGGCCGGTCTCCTCGGCGAGCTCACGGCGGGCGCCGGCGAGGGTGTCCGGGCCGTCCGCACCGCCGGCGGGCACCTCGACGGAGGGGCCGGTGGTGTGCCGGTCGACCGTCACGAGCACGACCTCGTCGTCGTCGGTCAGCGCGACGACGAAGACCGCCGGATGGCGCAGCCGCACCACGCCGTAGACGCCGGGGCTGCCGTCGGGGCGCACCACGTCGTCCTCGACCACCTCGATCCAGCCGTTGTCGTAGACGGTCCGGGACGCGGTGACGGGCCACACGGCGATCAGCCTCCCACCCAGGAGTCGGAGACGCCGCGGCCGGTGACCGGCGGCCGGTCGCTCCAGGGGAAGGTGATCCAGCGGTCGGTGTCGCGCCACACGTAGTCGGGACGCACGACCGAGCGCGGCTTGGCGTAGATCGTGGCGGTGCGCACCGTGCCGACCTTGCCGGCGCAGAAGTCGTGCACCGAGGCCAGCGTCAGCCCGGTGTCGGCGACGTCGTCGGCCACCCGCTCCGCGAGGTCCCAGACCGACCGGTCGAAGTCGGCCCAGGTGAGGACCTCGCGCTCCTGCTCCATGTCGCAATCCTCGCACCGCGGGAGGTCCGACCCGAAGGTCAGGGGCTCAGGCCGTCCACCAGGCGCGAGCCTCCGCCATCACCATGCAGTTGTCGTACGGGTTCGGTCGGCCCACCCGCCTGTGAAAGGATCGGGCGACCGCTGCGCACCACCGCCGAGGAGGCCCCGTGACCACGCACGCCCTGACCGAGGCCGCACCGACCGCCGGGCCGCACCGCGCGGGCCGACGCGTGCTCCTCAAGCTCTCCGGTGAGGTGTTCGGTGGTGGCAAGGTCGGCGTCGACCCCGATGTCGTGCGCGACATCGCCCGACAGATCGCCGCCGCCGTGCGCGAGGGCATCGAGGTGGCGGTCGTCGTCGGCGGCGGCAACTTCTTCCGCGGCGCCGAGCTGCAGCAGAAGGGCATGGACCGCTCGCGGGCCGACTACATCGGCATGCTCGGCACGGTGATGAACTGCCTGGCCCTGCAGGACTTCCTCGAGAAGGAAGGCATCGACACCCGCGTGCAGAGCGCCATCACGATGGGCCAGGTGGCCGAGCCGTACATCCCGCGGCGCGCCATCCGGCACCTCGAGAAGGGCCGGGTCGTCATCTTCGGCGCCGGCGCCGGGATGCCGTACTTCTCCACCGACACGGTCAGCGCCCAGCGCGCGCTGGAGTGCAAGTGCGACGTGGTGCTGATGAGCAAGAACGGCGTCGACGGGGTCTACGACTCCGACCCGCGCACCAACCCCGACGCCCGCAAGCTCGACCGGGTCAGCTTCGAGGACGCCCTGCGCAGCGGCCTGCGGGTCGTCGACGCGGCGGCCTTCAGCCTGTGCATGGACAACCACCTGCCGATGGTGGTCTTCGGCATGGAGGGCGACGGCAACATCACCCGGGCGCTGCTCGGGGAGCGCATCGGCACGCTGGTGTCCGCCGGCTGACGCCCCTCCTGCACCCCGGCACGCCGACCCGCGCCGTTTGACACACTGGACCCGACCGCCGCGCTCGCCGCGTGGCAGATGTGAAGGAGAGCCGCCCCGATGATCGACGAGACCCTGTTCGACGCCGAGGAGAAGATGGAGAAGGCCGTCGAGGTCGCCAAGGAGGGCTTCGCCGGCATCCGCACCGGGCGCGCCCACCCGGGCATGTTCCAGAAGATCCTCGTCGACTACTACGGCGCACCCACGCCGCTGCAGCAGCTCGCGTCGTTCCAGAACCCCGAGGCGCGCACCATCATCATCAGCCCGTTCGACAAGGGCTCGATGCACGCCATCGAGAAGGCCATCCAGCAGGCCGACCTCGGCATCAACCCGAGCAACGACGGCTCGATCATCCGCTGCGTGATGCCGGTGCTCACCGAGGAGCGGCGCCGCGAGTACGTCAAGATGGCGCACACCCAGGCCGAGGACGCCAAGATCTCGGTGCGCAACATCCGCCGCCACGCGAAGACCACGCTCGAGAAGCTGGTCAAGGACGGCGACGTCGGCGAGGACGAGGGCTCGCGCGCCGAGAAGGAGCTCGAGACCGTCACCAAGAAGCACGTCGACCTGATCGACGACCTGCTCAAGCACAAGGAGGCCGAGCTCCTCGACGTCTGAGGCCTCGACCCTCCGAGCCTCTCGACTGAGCACCCTCACCATGACCGACGCACCAGCCGGCACCGCAGACGGCCTGCCCGACGCGACCAACCCCGTCGAGGATGCCATCGACGCCGCCGTCCCCGCTACGCCGACCGCGCCCAAGGCCGGCCGCGATCTGCGCGCCGCCGTGGGGGTGGGCCTGCTGCTGGTCGGCCTGATCATCGGCACCCTGGTCATCGGTGCAGGCGCGTTCCTGGTGGTCATCGTCGTCGCGGTCTCGTACGGCGCCTGGGAGCTGCGCCGGGCGATCGCCACCCGCGGCATGGTGGTGCCGCTGGTCCCGCTGCTGCTCGGGGCCGCCGGGATGCTGGTCTCGGCCTACCTGCGCGGCGCCGAGGCGCTGGTCGTCACCTTCGGCCTGACCATCGTCGGCCTGCTCGTCTGGCGGGTGGCCGACGGGTTGGCCGGGGCCGCCCGCGACCTCAGCGCGTCGGCGCTCGTCGCGTTCTACCCGGTCTTCCTCGGCGGCTTCGCGTCGATGATGCTGGCGGCCCCCGACGACGGTCGGCAGCGGATCGTCGTCTTCATCCTGGTCACCGTGTTCTCCGACATCGGCGGCTACGCCGTCGGGGTGGTGTTCGGCAAGCACCCGATGGCGCCGTCGCTCAGCCCCAAGAAGTCGTGGGAGGGCTTCGCCGGGTCGGTCGCCTCGTGTGCCGCCGTGGGTGCGATCTCGCTGCCCGTGATGCTCGGCGGGCAGTGGTGGCAAGGTGCCCTGCTCGGTGTCGCCGCGGCGTCCGGTGCCACCCTGGGCGACCTCATCGAGTCCAGCATCAAGCGCGACCTCGGCATCAAGGACATGGGGGCGCTGCTGCCCGGGCACGGCGGCCTGATGGACCGCCTCGACTCGCTCGTGATCGTCGCGCCGGTGGCCTGGGCGCTGCTGCTCTGGTTCGTGCCGCTGGCCTGAGGCGTCAGCCGGCCCGGCGGCGCAGGCCCAGCACCTGCTCCAGCAGCGCGGTCGGCTGCACCCGCAGCGTGCCGTCGTCGCCCTCGCTGGTCAGGCAGGTGACCTTGCCCCCGAGCCAGTGGTAGGTGTGCACCGATATCGGGCTGGCGCCCTCGTCGTGCAGCCGCTGGGCGTGGGCGGGCACCAGCTCGAGCGCGTCGTGCACCTGCACGGCCGTCGCGCACGGCTGGAGGATGACGGCGTGCCGGTGGGGCACGGCGAAGACGAAGCCGTTGTGGCCGCCGGAGTCGGGCAACCAGCGGCTCGCGGCGTCATCGAGGAAGCGTGCGAAGCTCGCCGTGTAGGGGGAGTCGCTCAGCACGGCATACACGCTCGCGGCACCCTCGTCGAGCCGCTGCACGTCGACCTCGGTGGTGCCGAGCCGGGCGAGCAGGTTGGCGCGGCCGGTGCCGACCAGGCTCGGAACCGGCCGCCCGGTCGCAGCGACGCGCGAGTCGGCCAGCGTGACGACCGTGGTGGGCAGGTCGAGGGTGAGCACCTCGTGGATGTGCGCGGCGAACGGGGACGCGTAGGAGAACCCCAGCCCGGTCGACTGCAGCTGGTCGGCCGCGACGAGCCGTGAGGTGAGGGCGGCGTCGAACTCGGTGCGGGACAGCGCGGTGACGTAGGCGTCGGCAGCGGCCGAGAGGCGCCGCAGGTGGGTGCGGACCGCCGCCTCGTACTGGTTCTCGTGGGGCTCGTCCCCGACATCGGGAACCAGGTGCGTCGGACCCGACCCGGTGCGGGGTGACGTACGTGCGATGCCGGGACCGGTGCAGCGTGGGCCCGTGACCTCCAGAAGCGTTCGAACGCGCGCATCGGTACCTCATCCAGCTGCGTCCCGATTCCCTGCGAAACGGAGACGGTTCCACGGTAGGGGCTGGCGGTGGGCGCCGCCGTGGAACGCGAAGAACTGGTGGGCAATTCGAGTGTCAGATCACCCACACCGACCTGAGAGAATCGGCGGACCATGTCTGAGACCCCTGCCCCACGACCCGCGCCCGGCCAGCTCACCTTCACGGCGCCGCGGCGCGGCAAGCCGCCGCGACACCTCGCCGACCTCACCCTCGCGCAGCGCCGCGAGGCCGCAGTCGAGCTGGGGCACCCCGCCTACCGGGCCGGTCAGCTCTCGACCCACTACTTCGAGCGGCTGGTCGACCGGCCCGAGGAGATGACCGACCTTCCCAAGGCCGTGCGCGACGACCTGGTGGCCGACCTCCTCCCGACCCTGCTCACCCCGGTGCGCAGCCTCACCGCCGACCGCGGCGCCACGGTCAAGCAGGTGTGGCGGCTGTTCGACGGCGCGCTGGTCGAGTCGGTGCTGATGCGCTACCCGAACCGGGTCACCGTGTGCATCTCCAGCCAGGCCGGGTGCGGCATGAACTGCCCGTTCTGCGCCACGGGCCAGGAGGGGCTGACCCGCAACATGTCCACGGCCGAGATCGTCGAGCAGGTCGTGGGCGCCGCCCGGCTGCTGCGCCGTGGCGAGCTGCCCGCCATCGGTGGCGGTGACCAGGGCGCCGGGCTCGGCGACGAGGCCGACGGGTCCGCGCCCGGTGATGCCGAGGATGCCGGCTCGGGACCCAGCCGGGTCAGCAACGTGGTCTTCATGGGGATGGGGGAGGCGCTGGCGAACTACTCGGCCGCGATCGGCGCCATCCGCCGGCTCACCGAGCCGGCACCCTCGGGGCTGGGCATCTCGGCGCGCGGCATCACCATGTCGACCGTCGGCCTCGTGCCCGGCATCGACAAGCTCACCGCCGAGGGCATCCCGGTGACCCTGGCGCTGTCGCTGCACGCACCCGACGACGCCCTGCGCGACGAGCTGGTGCCGATCAACACCCGGTGGAAGGTCGACGAGGCGATCGACGCCGCCTACCGCTACTACGAGGCCACCGGTCGGCGGGTCAGCA
Source organism: uncultured Actinomycetota bacterium (assembly GCA_963806295.1). Lineage (GTDB taxonomy): Bacteria > Actinomycetota > Actinomycetes > Actinomycetales > Dermatophilaceae > Fodinibacter. The sequence goes on from CAWDXP010000024.1 coordinate 83,192, forward strand.
TCGAGTACGCCCTGATCCGCGACATCAACGACCAGGCGTGGCGGGCCGACCTGCTCGGCGAGAAGCTGGTCTCCCGCGGCCGGGGCTGGGTGCACGTCAACCCGATCCCGCTCAACCCCACTCCGGGGTCGAAGTGGACCGCGTCACGCCGCGGGGTCGAGCAGCAGTTCGTCGAGCGGCTGCGGGCGCACGGCATCCCGACCACGGTGCGCGACACCCGGGGGTCCGACATCGACGGGGCCTGCGGCCAGCTGGCAGCATCCACCGCCTGACACCATTACACTTCGCTGGTGAGACGTACCCTGCCCGCGGTGACTGCCGCCCTCGCCCTGCTCCTCGCCGGGTGCGGGAGCGAGGCCGACCTCCCCAACGGCCTGCGCAGCGCCGACACCCACGCCACCACCCACGCCGCGTCCCCGTCGGCCTCACCGGCATCCGCCGCCAAGGCCGAGAAGGACGTCCCGCTGCGCGCGGGTGAGCGCTTCGAGAGCCTCCGGCTGCCCTCGGCCTACACGCCCAAGGCGCCCGCCGGCACGGGCACCGACGACTACCGGTGCTTCCTCATCGACCCGCGAGCTCGCCACCGACCAGCTGGTCAGCGGCGTGCAGATCGCCCCCGACAACGCGGCGATCGTGCACCACGTCATCGTGTCGAAGGTCGAGCCGGAGGACGTCGACAAGGCCCGCGCCCTCGACGCGAAGGACCCCGGCGACGGCTACACCTGCTTCGGTGGGGCGGGCATCGCCGGCGTCGCCGGCAACCTCGACAAGGCCGACTGGGTCGGTGCCTGGGCACCCGGCGGCGGCGAGCGGGTGATGGCCGACGACATCGGCATCCCGCTGCGGGCCGGCACCCAGCTCGTCGTGCAGATGCACTACAACCTGCTTGCCGGTGACGGTGCCGACCGCAGCACGGTGCGGCTGCGGCTGTCCGAGGCCAAGGGCAGCGACAAGCAGGCGCTGCAGACGATGCTGCTCCCGGCGCCGGTCGAGCTGCCCTGCCGCGACAACCGCACCAAGGGCCTGTGCAACCGCACCGTCGCCGTCGCCGACCTCAAGCGCCGCTTCGGCGAGGACCCCGCGACCGCCGACCTGCTGCACCTGCTGTGCGGGCCGGTCGAGGCGAACCCGGTGCAGAGCTGCACCCGCCCGATCCGCAGCGAAGGCACCCTCCGGGCGGTGTCCGGGTCACATGCACCTGCTGGGCCGGGCGATCACCGTCGACGTCAACAAGGGCACCGCGAAGGCGCAGCGGGTGCTCGACATCCCGGTCTGGAACTTCGACGACCAGGGCAGCATCCCGCTGAAGAAGCCGCTCGACGTCGGCCCCGGCGACACGATCACGGTCACCTGCACCCACGACCAGGGGCTGCGCGACCTGCTGCCGGCGTTCAAGGGCACCCGCGAGCGCTACGTCGCCTGGGGCGAGGGCACCACCGACGAGATGTGCCTGGGCATCGTCCTGATGACCCCCCGCTGACGCCCGGCTGACCCGCCGATCCCCAGCCGACCGCTGGCTCAGTCCGCAGCTGCTCGAGCCGGTCGCGCAGCCGGGCCGCGGCCTGCTCGGCCGCGGGCCTCCTCCTGCGCTGCGCCGCGTCCTGCACCCGGGCTGCCGTCTCCGCCGCCTCGGCGGCGCGTCGCGACCTGGCCGTCGAGGTCGTGCAGCCGGCGCCGGGCCTCCTCCCGCTCCGCCTCGAGCCGCTCGCGGCGCTCCCTGCGCCTCGGCGGCATCTCGCTCCGCCTGCTCGAGCGCCGTGCGCGCCGCCCGGAGTGCCGACTCCGCCTCTGCCAGCGCACGTTCGGCGTCGGCCACCCGTCGCTGCCGGGCGGCGTCAGCGGCGCCATCCGCGGCGGCGAACCCCGTGGCGGCACGGGCGGATGCCGTCGCACCGTCGGGCGGCAGCGCCACCACCCGCGACAGGTCCACCGGTTCCAGGCCGGTCGCGCTGAAGGTGTCGGTGAGCAGCCCGGTGGCCAGCGCCGCCCCGGCACCGTCGTCGACCATCGCCGACCGCAACGCCTCCTCCACCTCCGCGGTGGTCGCCGCGGTGACCCGCCGCCCGGCGTCGCGGCCCAGCCCCGCCGCCTGCTCGGCCACCGCCCGGGTCAGCTGCCGGCGCTGCCGGTCCAGCGCCCGCAGCTCGTCGGCCCCCAGCGTCCCCTGGGCCGCGCGCAGCCGGCCGCCGAGGTCGAGCACCTGCTGCACGACGTCCGGCGTGCTGGCGCACCAGCTGGTTGAGCAGCCAGGCGCCCGCGGTCGGCTTGCGCAGCGACTGCACCCGGGCGGCCAGCTCGGCGTCACCGGCCGCCTTGGCCTCCTTGGCGCCGGGCGTTGCGCGCCGCGGTGAACTCCTCGGGTGCGAGCCCGTACAGCTCTCGGGCGACGTCGTCGATGCTCACCCGCGCATCGTGTCAGGGATGTCGCAGCCGCTGCGGGTCAGTGGGCGGTGAGCCGGTCGAGCAGGGCGCCGAGGCGCGCCGGGCGGCCCGTCGCCTCCTCCTCGCGATCGGCCAGCACGGCCAGCTGCAGGCCGGCGTTGATGCCGAGCCAGCGCAGCGGCTCGTTCTCCCAGCGCGGCGAGCGGTGCCCCACCCAGGGCAGGGTGGTCAGCGCGGTGTCGCGGCCGAGCAGCAGGTCGGCCAGGGTGCGCCCGGCCAGGTTGCTCGCGGCCACCCCGTCGCCGACGTAGCCGCCGGCCCGGCCGGTGCGGGTGACGGGGTCCCAGCTGACCGAGGGGTGCCAGTCGCGGGCGATGCCGAGCGGGCCGCCCCAGGCGTGCGTGAAGGCGACGCCGTCGAGCTGCGGCGAGCATCGTCGCGCAGCGTCGAGCGCAGGGCGTCGAACACGGCCGGCTCCTCGTCGAACTCGGGGCGGATCTCTGAGCCCCAGTGGTACGGCACGCCCCGGCCGCCGAAGGCGATCCGGCCGTCGTCGGTGCGCTGGCCGTAGATCACGACGTGCCCGTGGTCGGCGAAGACCTCGCGGTCGGCCAGCCCGAGCCGCGCCCACCGCGCGTCGTCGATCGGCTCCGTCGCGACCATCAGCGAGTAGACCGGCGCGACCCGCCGCGACATCCCGGACAGGGTCCCCGTCCACCCCTCCGTGGCGACGATGACGTTGGCGGCCGAGATCCGGCGATCGTTGGTGAGCACCACGACCCGGTCGCGCACGCGCGCCACCCGGGCGCCCTCGACGATGCGGCCACCGAGCCGGCGGACCGACTGCGCCAGCCCCTCGACGAGCCGGCGGGGTTGCACCCGGGCGCAGTTCGGGGTGAAGGTCGCACCGCGCGCTCCAGCGACGTCCAGGCGCTCGCGGGTGGCCGCGGCATCCAGCCAGACCGTGCCGTCGCCCCACGCCGCGGAGTGCGCGGCTGCGACCCGGGCCCGGGCCTCCTGGGCCGGGGTGCGGGCCACGACGAGCGCGCCGCCCTTGACGAACCCCGCGCCGAGCCCCTCCTCGACGTCGACCCGGCCGACCTCGTCGACGGTGTCGCGCAGGGCGGCGAGCTGGGCCAGGGTGGCGGTGCGCCCGTAGCGGCGGTCGAGGGTGTCGGCCGCGACCGGCCACAGCGCCGAGACCCAGCCACCGTTGCGGCCGCTGGCGCCGAAGCCGACGTGCTCGGCCTCGAGCACGAGCACCTCGCGCCCGGGCTGTGCCTTCAGCAGGTAGTAAGCGGTCCACAGCCCGGTGAAGCCGCCGCCGACGACGACGACGTCCGCGGTCTGCGGCAGGTCGGGTTGCCCGGATGCCGTCGGCGCTACGGCCGCAGCCCCGTCCCACCACAGCGGCCCGGCCGACGGCGCTGGCGGTCACCCCGGTCACGTCAGAGGTGGTTCTCGGCCTCGGTGAGCACCGAGCGCAGCCGCCGCTCGATCTCGTCGAACTGCTCGGGCCCCATGGTCAGCGGGGGAGCGAGCTGAACGACGGGGTCGCCGCGGTCGTCGGCGCGGCAGTAGAGCCCGGCGTCGAACAGCGCCTTGGACAGGAAGCCGCGCAGCAGCCGCTCGCTCTCGGCGTCGTCGAACGTCTCGCGGGTCTGCTTGTCCTTGACCAGCTCGATGCCGTAGAAGTAGCCGGCCCCGCGCACGTCGCCGACGAGCGGCAGGTCGAGCAGCTTGTCGAGGGTGGCCTTGAAGATCGGGGCGTTCTCCTTGACCCGGTCGTTGAGGCCCTCGCGGTCGAAGATGTCGAGGTTGGCCATCGCCGCGGCGCACGAGACGGGGTGCCCGCCCCAGGTGTAGCCGTGCGGGAAGTAGGTGGTGCCGTGGCGGAACGGCTCGAAGAGCCGGTCGCTGGCGATCATCAGGCCGAGCGGGGCGTAGCCGCTGGTGACGCCCTTGGCGGTGGTGATGATGTCGGGCTGGTAGCCGAGGTCCTGGCAGGCGAACATCGACCCGATCCGGCCGAAGGCGCAGATGGTCTCGTCGGAGACCAGCAGCACGTCGTACTGGTCGCAGATCTCGCGGACCCGCTCGAAGTAGCCCGGCCGGCGGCGGGAAGCAGCCGCCGGAGTTCTGCACCGGCTCGAGGAAGACGGCGGCGACCGAGTCGGGGCCCTCGAACTCGATGGCCTCGGCGATGCGGTCGGCGGCCCAGCGGCCGAAGGCCTTCTCGTCGTCGCGCAGGTGCTCGGGGGCGCGGTAGATGTTGGTGTTGGGCACCTTGTGCGCCGCCGGGCACGAGCGGCTCGAACGGCACCTTGGCGTCGGGGATGCCGGTGATCGACAGCGCGCCCTGCGGGGTGCCGTGGTAGGCGACCGAGCGGGAGATGACCTTGTGCTTGGTCGGCTTGCCGGTGAGCTTGAAGTACTGCTTGGCCAGCTTCCAGGCGGTCTCGACGGCCTCGCCGCCACCGGTGGTGAAGAAGACCCGGTTCAGGTCGCCGGGGGCGTTGTGGGCCAGCCGCTCGGCGAGCTCGATGGCGCGCGGGTGCGCGTAGGACCACAGCGGGAAGAAGGCCAGCTCGGAGGCCTGCTTGGCCATCGCCTCGGCGATCTCGGTGCGGCCGTGGCCCACGTTGTTGACGAACAGGCCGGCCAGGCCGTCGATGTACTCGTTGCCGCGGTCGTCCCAGATCGTCCAGCCCTGGCCGCGGGTGATGATCGGCACGGTGTGCCCGAGGCCGGAGTCCTCGAACGTCGAGTGCCGGGTGAAGTGCATCCACAGGTGGTCGCGGGCGGCGTCGGAGTACAGCGCGCCGGTGGCGGTGTGGCGGTCGGAGCTGGGCTCCCACACGTCGGACGGGTAGGTGCTCATCGGGTACCCCAGTTGTAGTGCTGCTTGTTCAGCTTCAGGTAGACGAACGTCTCGGTGGACCGGACGCCCGGGAGGGTGCGGATCTGGTTGGTCAGCAGGTCGAGCAGGTGGTCGTCGTCCTCGCAGACGACCTCGGCCAGGATGTCGAAGCTGCCGGCCGTGGTCACCACGTAGTCGACCTCGGTCATGTCGGACAGTGCCGCGCCGAGGGCGATGAGGTCTCCCTCGGCCCGGATGCCGATCATCGCCTGGCGCGAGAAGCCCACCTGGATCGGGTCGGTCACCGCGACGATCTGCATGACCTCGGCGTCGAGCAGGCGCTGCACCCGCTGGCGCACCGCCGCCTCGGACAGGCCGACGGCCTTGGCGATCGCGGCGTAGGACTGCCGGCCGTCCTCCTGGAGCAGCTCGATGATGCGCTTGGCGACGTCGTCGAGCCGGGTCTCGGAGGCCGTGCGCGGGCTGCGGGCCGGGGGTGTGCTGCGGGTCACCGCGCCATCGTGACGCTGAATCGGTCGTCGCGCAAGTCCTTCGGTGACGGAATCCGTTGGTTCGGGTGTCTCAGTGTGTAACTTTTCATCACTTTCACCACCGAAACCCTAGTGATTTCCAGAGGGTCGGGTCTAGAGTCCCCCTGCAATGCCGTCCCCTCCACCATCTCGGGAGCCATGCACATGAGCGGTCCGCGCACCCTGCGCAACTTCATCGCCGGCGAGTACGTCGACGGGCGCACCGAATCCACCACCGACATCGTCAACCCGTCCACGGGATCCGTCGTCGCCACCGCCCCGGTCAGCGGCCAGGCCGATGTCGACGCCGCCTACGGCGCGGCCGATGCCGCCTTTGCGGAGTGGGGTCGCACCACCCCGAGCGAGCGCCAGCAGGCCCTGCTGAAGATCGCCGATGCGATCGAGGCCAACGCCGACGAGCTGATCGCGCTGGAGTCCGAGAACACCGGCAAGATCCGGGCGCTCACGGCCAGCGAGGAGATCCCGCCGATGGTCGACCAGCTCCGGTTCTTCGCCGGGGCGGCCCGGGTGCTCGAGGGCAAGGCCGCGGGGGAGTACATGCGGGGCCACACCTCCTGGATCCGGCGCGAGCCGATCGGGGTCGTCGGCCAGGTCACCCCCTGGAACTACCCGCTGCTGATGGCCGTGTGGAAGATCGCCCCTGCGCTGGCCGCCGGCAACACGGTGGTGCTCAAGCCGAGCGACACCACCCCCGAGACCACCCTGCGGCTCGCCGAGATCGCCTCCGAGTTCCTCCCGGCGGGGGCCCTCAACGTGATCACCGGTGACCGCGACACCGGCCGGATGCTCGTCGAGCACCGCACCCCGGGCCTGGTCGCGATCACCGGCTCGGTCCGCGCCGGCGCCGAGGTCGCGGCCAGCGCCGCGCCGAACGTCAAGCGCGTCCACCTCGAGCTGGGCGGCAAGGCCCCGGTCGTGGTCTTCGACGACGCGGACATCGAGGCCGCCGTCGAGGGCATCGCCATCGCCGGCTACTTCAACGCCGGCCAGGACTGCACGGCGGCGACCCGCGTGCTGGCCGCTCCCGGCATCCACGACGACTTCGTCGCGGCGCTCGCGGAGTACGCGAACAGCTCGGCGCCGGTGGGGCTGCCGACCGACGAGGACGCGCTGTTCGGCCCGGTCAACAACGCCCGCCAGCTCGCCCACGTGTCGGGCTTCATCGACCGGCTCCCCTCGCACGCCACGGTCTCGGCCGGTGGCAACCGCCGCACCGACCTCGGCGACGGCTACTACCTCGAGCCGACGGTGCTCTCCGGCCTGAACCAGGACGACGAGGCCATCCAGAACGAGATCTTCGGCCCGGTGATCACCGTGCAGCGCTTCACCGACGAGGCCGAGGCGCTCGCCTGGGCCAACGGCGTCGACTACGGCCTCGCCTCCTCGGTGTGGACCAAGGACTTCGGGCGCGCGATGCGGATGTCGGCGGCGCTCGACTTCGGCTGCGTCTGGATCAACACGCACATCCCGCTGGTGGCCGAGATGCCCCACGGCGGCTACAAGAAGTCGGGCTACGGCAAGGACCTGTCGATGTACGGCTTCGAGGACTACACCCGCATCAAGCACGTCATGGCGAACATCGAGAGCTGAGGACCGACCCCAATGACCCTCCGA
>CAWDXP010000025.1:0-303199 GCA_963806295.1 uncultured Actinomycetota bacterium
ACGCAGGGTCAGGCCACCCAGCTCGACCTCGTCCCCGTCGGCCAGACCGAGGTGCTCGAAACGTCGGCCCCCTTCGATCGAGCTGATCACCCGGGCACCGTCACGTCTGGCGAGTCGGGTGGCGCCGGAGAGGAAGTCGGCGTGCAGATGCGTCTCCGCCGCGAACACCACGGCGAGTCCGTGCGCCGCAGCGGTCCCGTCGAGCGAACGGAGATCGAGGGTGGGATCCAGTGCGAGCGCCCGACCCTCGCCCAGGTCGACGAGGTAGGCCTGATTGCCCAGCCCTTCATCCAACACGGGCAGGATGGCTAGGGCGGTCATCGGCAGATCGTGACTCCGGGAACGAGCATGATCGTACGGTACTACATGGAATTATGGAGTATCTGCGAACTGAACCAGCAGACGTCATCCGTCCGGGCTGCCCGTCGATCCTCGAGCGACCATCGGCGGCTTCGCTAACCAGTCGAAGCGGGCCCGCGAAAGGAGTCCGTGCTGACGAGGATCTCCAGCTCGGTGCACGACGCACAGCCCACACACCGAATCGTCCGACGCTGGCAAGGGGTGAGACGGCCATGACGACGATCGAAGTGGACCACTTGGGCAGACGGGAGCTGGAGCGATGAGAGCAGTGGGGCGGGTGGTGAGCGAGGACGTGGCACCGCCGAGCGTGATCGGTGGTTGGACCGTCGACGACCTGTCGGCGTTCCTCGGGGTGCCGGTGGCGACGCTGTACCAGTGGCGCCTTCGCCGAGAGCTGGGCTGCTGGCCTGGGCCACCTCAAGCCGTCGACGCGGGAGCGGTATCGCGGGATCGTGAGGAGGCACATCGTGCCGACGTGGCGAACCTGGCCGTTGGGGTCGGTGGCGCATTCGGACGTTGCGACGTGGCTTGCCGAGCTGTCGGACTCTGGTCTGCGCCCCGGCACGGTGCGTCAGGTCCACCGGGTGCTGTCACTCATTCTCGACGCGGCGGTGCAGGACGGCCAAATCGGTCGTAACCCGGCCGTGGGAGTGCGGCTGCCGCGTCAGGTGCGCAGCGAGCCGAGGTTCCTCACCGCGGACGAGGTGGCGAAGCTGGCGGCAGCCGCTGGTCCCTCGGGCTTGACGGTGCTCATGCTGTCGTTCACGGGTCTGCGGTTCGGCGAGCTGGCGGCGCTAAGGTCAAGCGGGTGGACTTCGAGCGGCGGCGGCTCTCGGTGGTCGAGAGCGTGACGGAGGTCGGCGGCCGGTCGGAGTGGTCGACGCCGAAGACGCACGAGACCCGGTCGGTCCCGGTGCCACGTCGCTGGTCGAGCTGCTCCGGGTGTCTTGCGAGGGCAAGACCGGTGATGACGTGGTGTTCTCGGCGCCCGGTGGGGGACCGTTGCGCCTGGGCAACTGGCGTCACCGAGTGTTCGATCCTGCCTGCGCGGCGGCCGGGCTCGTGGGGGTGACGCCGCACGACCCTGCGGCACACGGCGGCATTCCTGGCCATCGCCGCAGGGGCGAACGTCAAGGCGGTGCGGCGGATGCTGGGGCACGCCTCGGCCGCGATGACGCTGGACATCTACGCCGCTGACCTGAGGAAACCTCTGGTGGGGCGTGTCGGGCTTGAACCGACGACCGACGGATCATGAGGGCGAACGGGGTCTCCTGCCGGGGTCGGTCATCGCCCAGTTCGTGCGTGGTTGCTTGCGATTGGCTTCGCGTCGGCTGAGCCGTGTTCCGATGAGGTGTGCCACGAACGCGCCACAGAGGAGGTGCGGGCAGGGAGAGCCACCGATCCGTAGCGGAGCATGGGAGCCGGCCGGAGTGGCCGGGTCAGGGGTGGCCAAAGGTCATCGCGGCGCGACGCGCAGCGCCCTTGATGCGGCCCGGAGGCGGGCGGACGGTGGAACGCAGGGCCGGCGGCTCATGGTGAGGACAGTCCGGACTCCGAATCGACCAGGCAACCGCGTGTGATCGGGGCCAGATCGGTGGGCGGTGTCGGCAACGCCCGTGAGTGCTCGCCGGCCGCATAGCTCTGCGGGTGGGCCGTCGGACTGACTCTGTGGGTCAGTGGGGTGCGCGGAGGGCGCGAAGCGCCTGAAGCGCGGGGACCCGCGCGTGCGCGCCGGAGGCGCGCCTTGAACCAGTAGGGAAGGTTCTCACGGCGCCTGAACGCCGGCACAAGCCTCACTCACCAGCCGAGTGGCGGACGTTCGTGAGAGGTGGCCAACGCTCTTCCCGCTTGCTGAGAGCGGTCCCATCTGGAGGATGACTTTCCACTCGACGCGTGGTGTGCTGACCACGGCGCCGGGTTGGCGGAATGGGCGTCCAAGCGGGCGCGCAGGTGGTCAACTATGGGCCTGATCGGGTGCTCGCCCCTGGCAGGACCGAAACGATAGAGGAGCCGCACCGTGCACCGTTCTCGTGGTGGCCGCTTCGCCCCGTCGCCACTGACCGAAACGGTCATCAGCCGGAGCAGGCTCATCGACCGGTTGGCCGCCCGCGCGACCGTGGTGGTACTCGGACCAGCGGGCTACGGCAAGTCCCTGCTGCTCTCGTCGTGGCTGGCGCAGGCCACTCCCGACGGGGTCGTCGCATGGCTCACTCTCGACAGCTCCGACCAGGACCCCGGCAGACTGGCGGCCGACCTGCTGTTGGCTTTGCAGACCCCATGGGCCGGCAGTCTCGGTGGCTCACTCGAGCACCTCGAAGACCCGCCGTTGTTCGCCGACCACCTCGCGTTCATCGAGGCTCTGCACCAGACGCTCCTCGATGAGGACGTGGTGCTGACCTTGGTGCTCGACGACGTCCACCACCTCAACACGTCGCCACGGGCGCTGGAGCTGGTCGACCACTTCATCGCCTGGGCCCCGCCCTCGACCCGGGTGGTGCTGGCGTCCCGATCGATGCCCCACCTGCGGCTGCAGCGGCTGCGACTGGCGGGCCGCCTCGAGCTGGTGGAGCCCACCGACCTCGCCTTCACGCGCGAGGAGACCGCCATCGCCTGCGGTGCGTGGGGGTGGGGGCTGGGCCCGGATGCCGTGGCCGAGCTGCAGGAGCTGACCCAGGGCTGGCCGGCCGCGACCCGGCTGGCCGTCCTGGCCGTGCGCTCCGGCGCCCGAACCGACCTGCGCGAGCTCCGGCACGACGACGCGCTCTCTGACTACCTCACGTCGGAGGTGCTCGGTGGTCTCGACGACGGTCTCCGCGCCTTCGTCATGGCCGCGACGGTGGACGAGGTCGTGTGCGCATCCCTGCTGGATGCCGTGCGCGGCCGGTCGGACTCGGCGCGGTGGCTCGAACGCTGCGTCGAGGAGGGGCTCTTCCTCAGCCACGAGGTGGTGACGGGCGACGAACCGTGGTTTCGCTGGCACAGCCTGTTCGCGGCACAACTGCGTGCCCGGAGGCTGGCCGAGCCGGGGTCGGGCCGCGAGTTGGAGCGACGGGCCGCGCTGTGGTGGCGCGCCGTCGACCCGGACGTCGCGGTGACGCATGCCCTGGCTGCCCACGACGAGGAGCTGGCCGGCGATATCGCCGCCTCGGTGTGGCTCGACCTCGTCCTGGCCGGCCGGGGGGACACGGCCCGTCGGATCGCGGCGGCGGTCCCCGACGGGGTGACCCGGTCCGCCGAGCTGCACCTGGCCCGGGCTTTCGTCGCCGCCGAGCAGGGTGCCATCGACGTGGCCAGGGTCGAGCTCGGCGCCGCGCGGGGGGTGTCCGGGCGGCTGGACGCTTCGGCGCGGGCCCAGTTCGAGATGCGGGCCACCGTCGTCGAGCTTTTCGTCGTCCGCGACCGGGCCGCCCTGACTGAGTCGCTCGAGCGCGGTCACAGGCTGCTCGTCGAGTCCGAGGCGAGCGTGGCTCCCCCGGACCGTGCCACCCTCGCCCTGGTCAAGCTCTACGTGGGGATGAGCGAGGCCCGCCTCCTCGACCACCCCCTCCGGGCGGTTCGGTTGCTGCGCGAGGCGTACACGACCGCCAGCGAGGCCGGCTACACCGCCCTCGGGTTGATGGCCCGGGCCGAGGTCTGCATCCCCTCGATCGCGACCGGTCGCCTGGACGAGACTCGAGGGCTGGCTGAGCGCGTCTTGGCGGAGGCCGACGCCAAGGGGTGGGGTGATCTGCCGGCGACCGCGATGGCGACGGGCTACCTCGGCTGGCTGGCCCTGTGGAAGGGCGAGCCGGGCCGGGCCGTCGCGCTGCTCGACCGCTGTGGCGCGACCCTGCTCCCCAACGACTGGGGGATGCTCGGCCTGGTGACCACCGTGCACGCCCAGGCCTGCCTCAGCGCCGGGGATCTGCAGGGCGCTGGGCGCGCCAGCACCCTGGTGCGCGAACTGGCTTCGCACGGCCGGATGCCGCCGTGGTGGCCATCACTGCGAACGGCGCTCGACGCCATGGTGCTCGCCGAGCGGGGATCGCTGGATGAGGCACGTGAGCTGGTCGAGCATCCGGCGACGGGGCCCGAGTTCCACCTCGCCACCTGCTTCCGGGCCATCGTCATGCTGCGGGCCGGTCGGCCGCAGCAGGCGCTGGAGGTCGTCGGAACCCTTCCGGCCCGCCGCATGTTCCCGCACGTTGCCGGCGTGGTCGAGGCCGTGCGCGCGCAGGCGCTGGCGACAACGGGCGAGAGGTCGGACGCTCACCAGGCCTTGGAACGGGCCCTGGGCATCGCGGCGACCTTCGGCCTGCTCGAGCCCTTCCGCCTAGTCGGCACGTCGCTGGCTCCCCTGCTGACCGAGCACCTCCGGACGGGCACGCAGCACGAGGCGCTGGTGGGGGCGGTGCTCGAGCGACTGGCCGCGTCGTCGTCGCTCGTGGCCAACGACTTCGGAGACACCCTCACCCGGCGAGAACGCACCATCCTGCGCTACCTCGCGACCGACATGTCGCACGCCGAGATCGCCGAAGCCGAGTTCATCTCCGTCAACACCGTGAAGACCCACGTCACCCACCTGTTCCGCAAGCTCGACGTCGCCAACCGCCGGGCGGCCGTGCGTGAGGCGGCTCGGCTCGGTCTGCTCTGACGGGGTCGGTGCCGGGCGGGAAAGTCATGCTCCCGGTATGACGTGGCCCCGTCGCGCCCTCACGAGGCTGGTCATCGGGCCACCCGACCAACCGGGCCGGTCGAGCCCGACACGGAAGGGAACCTCCCATGACGACAGCACCCCCGGAGCGCCGATCGACGACCGTCCCCCTGGACTGGAAGGAGGTGTGGTTCACCAACTGCCCGATGGTCTCGGCCAACAACGTCGACCAGGAGCTGGGCTGGTGCCGTGAGGAGTTCAAGAAGATCGGAGTCGAGTACGCCTACTTCCGCCACGCCCCCGAGAACAACTGGTACCCGCACTACATCCACAACCTCGACAACCTGATCCGCTTCGGCGGCCTGTACCCGCCGATCCACGTCAACGCCGATATCCGCCGCACCGTGCTGCTCGGCGCGACCTGGGTGTACGAGGGCGGCTGCATGGCCGTGCGGGCCGCCGACAAGGTCTTCCGGATGCAGGACCTGAAGGGCAAGAAGATCGGCATCAGCAAGAGCCTGAACACCATCAAGAACGACTGGTGGCGCATCCAGGAGCACATGGGCATCGAGAACATGCTGATGCTCAACGGCATGACGATGGACGACATCGAGCTGGTCGAGTTCCCCTACCCGGACGACTGGTACGACAAGCCCGAGATGCTGCAGGTCACCATGAACAACCCCTCCGAGCTGTGGATGCGCCGTGACCACAAGCACGACTACGCCTTCCGGCCGCTGGAGAAGGCCCTGCTGGCCGGCACCGTGGACGCCATCTACACCCAGAGCAAGGTCTTCCAGCACCTGCAGGAGGCCACCGGCCAGCTCGCCATGATCGAGGACCTGTCCCGCTACCCCGACTGGAGGATGCAGGTCGCCAACACGCCCGCGGTCATCACCTGCACCGACGTCATGGCCGACGAGCACCCCGAGCTCGTCATCGCCTACATGAAGGCGATGATCAAGGTCGGTCGCTGGGCCAACGAGAACAAGCATGCAGCCGGGGCGATCCTCAACCGGCAGACGTTCTACCTCGACGCCGAGGACACCTACCAGGGCATCAAGGACGTCGACATGGTGCCTAGCCTCAGCGCGATGAACCTGCAGACGATCACGATCGGCAAGGACTTCATGTTCAGCCACGGGTACATCAAGAACGACTTCGACGTCGCCGAGTGGGCTCGCCCGGAGTTTCTGGAGAAGGCGGCCGAGGAGGTTCTCGCCGAGGAGTGGGAACGCCGCAGCTGGAGCAAGCTGCCCGCCGGTGGCGGGCTCGAGGTCGAGGCAATCAGGCTCGGCTGACCGGGCAGCGACAGGAGATCGCCATGAGCATGACAGCAGCACAGATGGTCGGAAGCGCCACCGCGCGCGTGGCAGTAGTGACCCCCCAGGACGCCTGGGAGGAGATCGTCCGCGGTGACGCGGTCGTCCTCGACGTGCGTGAGCCCATCGAGTGGGAGGAGCACATCGAGGACGCCGTCCAGATCCCTCGCGGCATCCTGGAGTTCCAGGCCGACCCGGCATCCCCCGCCCACAACCCGGCCCTTGACCCCGACCGCAGGATCATCGTGGTGTGCCGCAGCGGCACCCGCGCCACCTTGGCCGCGGCGACCTTGATGGACCTCGGCTTCACCGACGTCGTCAACCTCGCCGGTGGCATGAACGCGTGGAAGCAGGCCGGCCTGCCCACAGCCGAGGTGCACTCCAGGTTCTGAGGCGCCAAGGGCCCGCTGACGGATGACCGACGGCCACCTTCAGCGGGCCCCCGGCGATCGACGGGCCAGGTCCGCCGTTTGAGAGGTACCTTCCGACTCGGCGCCAGTGAGCCGACGGGTGGCTGAGCCGCGCCGCCGATGACGGTCCAAGGACCTCCGCGGCACGGATCGCTGGGCCACATTGGGGCTTCTGGTGGAACGAACGGCTGGCGCGCTGTCACCGTGGTGGGAGCGGACACGGCGCAACCCACGCGACACGAGCAACGCCCTTGGGAGTCGGGAGTGGTCGACGCCGAAGACGCACGAGACCCGGTCGGTCCCGGTGCCCAGGTCGCTGGTCGAGCTGCTCCGGGGGGCCTGCGAGGGCAAGACCGGTGACGACGTCGTGTTCTCGTCTCCCGGTGGGGGACCGTTGCGCCTGGGCAACTGGCGTCACTGCGTGTTCGATCCTGCCTGCGCGGCGGCCGGCCTCGTGGGGGTGACGCCGCACGACCTGCGGCACACGGCGGCGTCCCTGGCCATAGCCAGCGGGGCGAACGTCAAGGCCGTCCAGCGGATGCTGGGTCACGCCTCCGCCGCGATGACGCTGGACATCTACGCCGCTGACCTGCGGAAACATCTGGTGGGGCGTGTCGGGCTTGAACCGACGACCGACGGATTATGAGGGCGAAGAGGGCCTCTTGACGGGTTCGGTCGTCGCCCAGTTCGTGCGTGGTTGCTTGCGATTGGCTTCGCGTCGGCTGAGCCGTGTTCTGATCAGGTGTGCCACAAACGCGCCACAACGGAGGTGTGGGCAGGGAGAGTCACCGATCCGTAGCGGAGCATGGGAGCCGGCCGGAGTGGTCGGGTCAAGGGTGGCCGAAGGTCATCGCGGAGCGACGCGAAGCGCCCTTGATGCGGCCCGGAGGCCGGTGGACAGTGGAGCGCAGAGTCGGCGGCTCTTGGTGAGGGCATCCCGGAACTCTTGATCGTCGAGGCAACGGCGTGTGGTTCTGGACCGGCTCCCTGTCGGGGTGTGGGGGATGCGCGGAGGGCGCGAAGCGCCCGCAGCGCGGGGGCCCCGCGCCTGCGCGCCGGAGGCGCGCCTTGAACCAGTAAGGAAAGTTCTCACGGCGCTCCGACCGAGCCGCTGGATGTTCACTGTCATGCCGATGTGCGCGCATTTGCGACACCCAGGCCAGGCGTCCGACTCGAGGACGAACAGGCGTCCCGATCTCATCCGGAGGGGAGGATGACGAGCGCGAACCCGTACCGGTTGCCTGAGGTTGTGCAGCCCTTCAGCAAGTCCTACCAGGGACGCCGCGCCTTCGCCTCGGCGAGCCGCCCACCGTTGACGACCCGCTACGTGCCGTTCGCCCGCTCGATGGCGACCTACTCCGGCACGCGGCTCAGGACGGACGTGGTCGCTGGCGTCACCGTCGCGGCGCTGGCGCTGCCGTCGTCGATGGCGTACGCCGAGCTGGCCGGGGTGCCGGTGAGTGCCGGGCTGTACGCTCTGTTGCTGCCCGTCCTCGCCTACGCGCTTCTCGGGTCCGCTCCGCGGGTCGTGGTCGGCCCGGAGGGCACGGTGGCGCTCCTGGTCGCCACCGCACTCGCGCCGCTGGCCGCTGCGGGCAGCCCGGAGTACGCCGCGCTGGCCGCGATGCTCGCGCTCCTGGTCGGCGCCGTGTTCCTGCTCGCCCGGCTGGCCCGTCTCGGCTGGATCGCCGACTACTTCTCGCAAGCCGTCCTCGTCGGCTACATCACCGGGGTGGCCATCGTGCTGATCCTCGGGCAGCTCGGCAAGCTCCTCGGCCTGTCCAGCGACGCAGAGGGCGCGATGCGTGAGGCGGTGGACGTCCTGGCCCACCTCGGTGACGCCAACGGTGCCACGGTGGTCGTGGGCGCCCTCTCGGTCGCGCTGCTGGTCGTGGCGGGCCGGGTCAACAAGCGTTTCCCCGGTGCGCTCGTGCTGGTGGTGCTCGGCATCGCAGTGTCGTGGGCGCTCGACCTGGCCGGCCGGGGAGTCTCGGTCACTGGCGAGGTCCCCAGCGGGCTCCCCAGCCTCGAGGTACCGGACGTAGCGGCCTCCGACCTCGCCACCCTGGCCGCCGCCGCGGTGGCCGTCTTCCTCGTCGCCTTCTCCGACTCCATCCTCACCTCTCGGTCCTTCGCTGCCCGGCACCACGAGACCGTCGACGCCAACCAGGAGCTGCTCGCGTTCGGTGTGGTCCAACTCGCCTCCGGTGTCTCGCAGGGCATCCCGGTGGGAACGAGCGGCTCGCGAACAGCGGTCAACGACGATATGGGCGCCACGAGCCAGATCAGCGGCATCGCATCGGCCGGCACCATCGCCGTCATCCTCCTGTTCCTCACCGGCCCCATCCAGTACCTGCCGTCCGCGGTGCTCGGCGCGGTCATCGTGTACGCGGCCGCCAAGCTCATCGACGCCGGACAGTGGCGCGACCTCGCCCGCAGCAGCCGCGTCGAGCTCGTCATCGCGGCGGTCACCGTCGCCTGCGTGGTCATGGTGGGCGTGCTCCAAGCCATCATCGTCGCGGTCGTGCTGTCGGTCGCCGACATCATCCGCCGCGCCGCCAGGCCCGCCGATGCCGTGCTCGGCTGGTCAACGGAGGACGACCGCTACGTCGATGTCGTCGACCACCCCGACGCCGGCGTCACGCCCGGCGTCGTCGTCTACCGCATCCAGGACCGGCTCTTCTTCGCCAACGCCCACTTCTTCAAGCGGCGCCTCTGGGCTGCCGTCGACGGCGCCCCCAAGCCCGTGCACCACGTCGTGCTCGACGCCTCGTTCATCAGCGACATCGACGCAAGCGCCGAGGTCGCCCTGCGCGAGGTCCTCGACGGCCTCCACGAGCGCAACATCGAGCTGCACCTGGCCCGGGCCACCGTCGAGCTGCGTGACCGCCTCGCCGCCGTCGACCTCACCGACGCCATCGGCACCGACCACTTCCACGGCACCGTCACCGCCGCCGTCGACGCCTGCACCCCCGCCACCGGCACCACCGTCGCCTGATCACACGGCGCCACGACCCGGGCTGCGCGAAGGTACGGCATTTCCTCATCCGAGGCGGATGAGGCCCCCGACGGACGGCCCCTGAAGACTTGGACCCAGGCGAAGGAGGCCTCGATGGTCCAGGACGCGCGGCGCAGTGGCGACCACTCGCTGCTCTCGCTCGGGCCACCGGCGTGGCTGCTCGGCTACCGCCGCCCGTGGTTGACGCGTGATGCCGTCGCCGGCCTGACGCTGTGGGCGCTGGTGGTCCCCGAGGCGATGGCGTACGCCGCGATCGCCGGGGTCCCGGCGCAGTTCGGGCTGTACGCGGTGCCCCTGGCGGTGCTGGCCTACGCCTGGTTGGGCACCTCGACCCGACTGTTCGTCGGGCCCAGCTCGACGATCTGTGCGCTGACGGCCACCGTGGTGGCTCCCCTTGCGGCCGCCGGCGGCGACGAGTACGTCCTGCTCACCGCCGTGTTGTCGCTGATCGTCGGCGTCACCTTCATCGCCCTGGGGCTGCTGCGGATGGGCTTCCTGTCACGGCTGTTCGCCGAGCCCGTGCTCGACGGCTTCATCGTCGGCCTGGGCCTGTACATCGCCGTCGGCCAGCTGCCCAAGCTGGCCGGCCTCGAGAAGCCCGAGGGCAACACGGTCCAGCAGGTGGGGGGCCTGCTGCGCGAGGCGGGCAGCTGGGACCTCGCCTCGGTCCTGCTGGGGGTGGGCGCCCTCGCGACCCTGTTCGTCCTGCACCGGGTGGCGCCCAAGGTCCCGGCGGCGCTGGTGGTGGTCGTCGTCTCGATCCTCCTGGTGCCCGCCCTGTCGCTCGACGAGCGAGGGGTGGCCGTGGTCGGCGAGATCCCGGCCGGGTTCGCGTTCGTCTCCTGGAGCGGCCTGACCCTCGACCACGTCATCGCGCTCGTGCCCGGCGCCCTGACGGTCGTGATCGTCGGCTTCGCCGAGAGCCTGGCCGTCGTCAAGGCGTACGCGGCCAAGGACGGCACCACGGTCGACGCCAACCGCGAGCTGCTCGCCTACGGCGCCGCCTCGATCGGTTCAGGCGTGCTGCAGGGATTCCCGCCCGCCGGCAGCCTGTCGAAGTCCGCCGCCGCCGAGACCAGCGGGGCGAAGTCACCCCTGTCGTTCGTGACGACCGCGGCACTGGTCGTGCTCACGATCCTCTTCCTCACCGGCGTCTTCGCCACCCTGCCCGAGCCGGTGCTCGGCGCCATCGTCATCCACGCCGTCGCGGGGATGATCCAGCCACGGTCGATCTGGCGGCTGCGCCAGATCCGGGTGCCCGACTTCTGGCTGGCGCTGTCGGCCTTCCTCGGCGTCGTGCTCATCGACGTGACCGCCGGCATCGTCATCGGCCTGGTGCTCAGCCTGGTCCTGCTGCTGCAGCGCCTGGGCCAGCCGCACGTCGCGCTCCTCGGCGAGCACCCCGAGCGCGGGTTCGTCGACCTCGGTGCCTACCCGGATGCCGTGTCGCTGCCGGGCACGCTCGTCGTGCGGGTCGACGGGCCGCTGGTCTTCGCCAACGTCGACCCCGTGCTCGAGGAGCTGCGGCGCTGCATCCGCGAGAGCAGCCCTCGACCGGACGTGGTCGTCCTCGACTTCGAGGCGACCTACGAGATCGACGTCACCGCCGCCACCGCCCTCGCCCGCCTCCTGGAGAACCTCCGCACGGCCGGGGTCGAGGTGCGCTTCGCGGCGGTCCACGCGCCGGTCCGCGAGTACGCGGGGCGGCTCTCCCTAGGCCCGCTCGCCGGGCTCGACGACCCCTACCCATCAGTGGCCGACGCCCTCGCAGACCGGGCCCGACCATGACGACGCACCTCACCGAAGGGAACCTGTGATGAACTCCGAGATCAACGACCTGACCGAGCTCGCCTACGACGGCGGCGAGGCGCTGACGAGCACTCCCGTCGTCGGGACGCCGTCGCAGGAGCCGGAACCCACCGACACGGTGGGGGGCGGCCCGGTCGCGGACGGCGCGGTCCGGGTGACCATCCTGGGCAGCGGAGACCCCTTCGTGAACCGCTCGCAGGGCTCGGCGTCGGTGCTGATCGAGGTCGGCAACGCGCAGGGCGACTTCTTCTTCTTCGACCTCGGCTCGGGGTCGCTGGCCAACTTCAACGGCCTGCACCTGCCCGGTCACGCGACACCACCAAGGTGTTCCTGAGCCACCTGCACGCCGACCACGTCGGCGACGTGCCGACCCTGGTGTGGAGCATGGCCAAGGGTGGCCGGCGCGACCCGGTCGAGGTGTGGGGGCCCGGCGGCGAGCGGCCCGAGCTCGGCACCCGCGCCTACGCGCAGCACCTCGAGGCCGCCCACGCCTGGGACACCGAGTCGCTGTGCGGCCACCCCGGCCAGTCCGGGGCCCACACCGAGGTCACCGAGGTGCCGTTCGACACCACGTCGACCGTGTACGAGCGGAACGGCGTGCGGATCTCCTCGTTTCCCGTCATCCACATCCTCAACGGAGCCGTCGGCTACCGACTCGACTACAACGGGCTGAGCGTCGTCTTCTCCGGCGACACCCGGCCGAGCCACACCCTCGTGCACGCCTGCGACGGGGCCGACCTGCTCATCCACGAGACCTTCCCCGCCGCGAGCGTCTTCGCGCAGAAGGCGGGCGTGCCCCTGGCGTTCGCCGAGCAGGTCGTCAACGGCGTGCACACCAGCCCCGCCGCCGCAGGGGGCGTCTTCGCCCGCGCCCAGCGCACGGATGTCGGTCATGTGGCACCTCGCCGTCGACCACGAGACGGTCGGCCCGGTCATGGACCGAGATGCGCACCCGCTACGACGGACCGGTCACCATCGCCCAGGACCTCACCCGGTTCACCATCACCAAGGACGGCATCGTCACGGGGCAGGTCACGGTCGACCCCTACGCGTGGCCGGTCGTCGGACCGACACAGATCACCGGGCCGCCGATGTCGGCACCCAAGCCGCCGCCGGCGTGGTGGGCCGACGCCCTCATCACCGACTGAGCCGCAGCGCTGCGCCCGTCGCGTGCAACCACCGTCAGGCTATGGCGCGGTGGACATACGATCACGACGTGCGCGACACCGGCAGCGACACGACGGCGGTCCCCGCCGCCCGCATCCAGCGATCCTCCCTGCTCAGCGCGCCTGGCGGACTCGGCCGACGTCCCGCTGGTCGTGGTGAGCGCCGGAGCCGGGTTCGGCAAGACCACCCTGGCCGCCCAGTGGGCCGAGCAGGACGCCCGGCCGCACGCCCTCGTGCGGGTGGGGCGCTTCATGGACGACCCGGCGACGCTCGCGCTCCACCTCGTGGACGCGCTGGAGTCGGTGGGGGCGGATGCCGGTGCCACCCGGGCCGTGGTCACCGCGGCCGAGCCCCGCTTCTCCGCGGTGGTCCTCCCGGCACTGAGCCGGTTGGCCGCGTCACCGACGACGCCCTACGTGCTCGTGGTCGACGACATCCACCTGCTCGCCGACCCCGACTGCCACGAGGTGCTGCACGCCGTCGCCCGGGGCATCCTGCCGGGTTCGCAGCTCGCCCTGCTGAGTCGCGAGAAGCTGCCCGAGTCGGTCAGCCGTGCCCGGGTGGAGGGGCGCCTCGTCGACGTCGGGGCCACAGACCTGGCGTTCCACGACGCCGAGGGCCTTCGCCTCCTCGCGGCGCTCGGCACCGCGCTGACCGAGGGCGAGGCGCGCGACGTCGTGGCGCGGTCCGAGGGGTGGCCGGTCGGCCTCTACCTGATGGCGCTGGCCGTGGGCGGACAGGACTCCGCGCGCGTGCCGGCGGTCGTTCCCACCGGCTCTGACCGCTACGTGCTCGACTACATCCGCGGCGAGGTGCTCACCGGTCTCCCTCCTCGCACCCGAGAGTTCCTGCGACGCACGTCGGTCGTCGACGAGCTCGACGTGCACCTGTGCGACGCCCTCGTCCAGCGCCGCGACTCAGCGCGGCTGCTCGCCGACCTGGCCCAGCGGCTGCAGCTCGTGGTGCCGCTCGACGGCACCGGGCAGCGCTACCGCTACCACCACCTGCTCACCGATGCCCTGCGGGTGGATCTGACCGAGCAGGAGCCCTGGCTCGAGCCGCAGCTGCACGCGCGTGCCAGCAGCTGGTACGAGTCCACGGGGGACTGGGACGCCGCGATCCGGCACGCGCAGGCAGCGGGCGACCTGGCCCGAGTGAGCCGGCTCGTGTGGGTCGGGGTGCCGGCCTGCATCGCCTCGGGTCACCCCGACCGGCTGCGCGCCTGGCTCGACGGGCTCGACGACCGCCAGATCGCCTCCGACCCGTGGCTGACCCTCTCATCGGCGTGGCTCGCGCTCCAGGCCGGTGACCCGACCCGGATGACGCGGTGGCTGCTCACCGCCGACGACCACGCCGGGGCCGGGTGGCCCCTGCGCGCCGGGAGTGACGCGTACTCGGCATCCCTGGCGGCCATCCACGTGCTCGTCGGCGACCGCGGCCTGGAGGGCACCATCGAGCTGTGCCGCGGCATCCAGCACTGCCTGCCCCGGGACTCCGGTTTCCGGGCCGCGGCATTCCACAACGCGGGTGTCGCGCTCACGTTGACCCGACACACCGAGGAAGGGCTCGCCAGCCTGGAGGAGGGCGAGCGGCTGGCATCCGCACTCGGCGTGCACGTCGTCGAGGCGAACTCACTGGCCTGGCAGGGCCTGGTCGCCCTGATGGACGACGACTGGGCCCGGGGTGCGCCCCTGATCGCCCGAGCAGCCGACCTCGTGCGCGCCCACGACCTCGACCGGCTGGCCACGTCGGCGATGTGCGTCACGGCGGTGGCCCTGCTCCAGGCGGCCCGCGGCAGCAAGGACGACGCGCGGGTCACCTTGGGCGCGGCCCGTCGGCTGACCGGGCAGGTGCGCCAGATCGCCCCGTGGTTCGCCGTCGCCGGGCCCCTGGTCCAGGCCCGCGTGGCCCTGCTGCTCGGTGACGCCGGGCTCGCCCGGACGCTGTTCGCCGAGGCGAGGGGACACATGGGCGCCGACCTCGCCGGCACCGTGCTGGAGGACTTCCTGACCTCCACCGAGACCCTGCTGCACGACGTCCGGGTCGAGGGCATCGCCCCGGACACCCTCACCCCGGCGGAGCTGCGGGTGCTGCAGTACCTGCCGAGCCGGCTCACGTTCCCGCAGATCGGTGCCCACCTCTTCGTCTCGCAGAACACCGTGAAGACGCACGCGCTCGCGATCTACCGCAAGCTCGGCACCACGTCGCGCAACGAAGCCGTCGACCGGGCCCGGACCCTCGGGCTCGTGGAGTCGCCGCCAGGCGCCTGACCAGCCGACGTCCCCGTTTCTCATCCGGTTCGGAGGATGACCCCGCCCGAGCGGCTGGAGACGATCGAGGGGCAGGGACGAGGAGGCTGCCATGGCGACGCTGGAACAGGGTGGCTCGGGACACCGCCGGGTGAAGGCCGCCGCCCAGCGAGGCCTCACCACGGCGCAGACCACGCCGTGGTTCAGGACCGTAGGCGTGACTGCGTGGCTGATCCTGGGCGTGGCAGGTGTTCTCGCCCTCGCCCTGCTGCTCACGGCGCTGGTTGCCGAGGTCGCCATCCCGCTGGCCGTCGCCGCGGTGCTGGCGGCGCTGCTGGTGCCGCTCACGGACCGCCTCGAGCACTGGCGGGTTCCCAGGTGGCTCGGGCGCCACCCTCGTGCTGATCGCCAGCCTGGCCCTGGTCGTCGCGGTCGTCGCCGTCATCGTCGGCGGCCTGGTCAGCCAGAGCGACGAGATCTGGGCGCAGGTCGAGAGCTCCTTGCAGCAGGCCGACACCGCGGCCACCGGTTCGGCCGAGGGCACGAGCGAGCTGGGCGACCTCGCGCAGGGCGTCGTCAACCTGCTCGTGCACGGGGTGCTCGGGCTCGCTGTTCAGCTCCGCGAGCGGTCTGGTCGTCGGCTGCGTGCTCGCCCTGTTCATGCTGCTCTTCCTGCTGAAGGACTGGACCCAGATCGCCGGGTGGACGAGCCGGCACCTCGGTCTGCCGGCGCCGGTCGGGCGCAGCATCCTCGACGACACCGTCCTCGCCTTCCGTGGCTACGCCATGGGTCTCACGATCATCGGCGCGGCCAACGCCGCGGTCGTCTTCGTCGGTGCCTGGGCGCTCGGCGTTCCCCTCGCGGCAACCATCGCGTTGGTGTCGTTCGTGACGAGCTACGTGCCCTACATCGGGGCCTTCGTGGCCGGCGCCTTCGCGACCCTGATCGCCTACGGCTCAGGGGGACTGGGCGACGCGCTGGCCATGCTGGCGATCGTGCTGCTCGCCAACAACACCATCCAGAACGTGGTGGAGCCGTTCGCGTTCGGCACCAGGCTGCGGCTGCATCCCCTGGCGGTGCTGCTCACCGTGACGACTGCGACCATGCTGTTCGGCGTCATGGGGGCCGTGCTGGCGGCACCGCTCACCTCGGCCTGCGTCAACGCGTTCGGGCGGCTGCGAAGCGAGGGCATCCTGGGCGGCGCCCTGCCGGCGGCGGACGACATCCCGGACGGGATGGGTGAGGCACCTGACACCAGCAACCAACGGACGACGCCTTCCCACGATCGCAGCCCTGAGGTGGTCGAGACGCCATGACCTCCGCCTCGGGCGTCACCGCACCCGACCGCGCCCCGCACAGCATCGGGCTGTTGGACGACGAGGGCCGCCAGCTCGCGGCCGCCTGCGTGGCCGGCGCAGCTCTCGGGTCTTGGCCGGCGTTCACCCTGGGCGTCTACGGTGTCATCTTCTTCGAGCAGCACTTGGCCCTGTGGGTTGCGGCCACCTCGGTGTTCCTCGCTCTCGGACTGTCCAAGGGGCCGCGCGTGTGGCTCCGTCCCCAGGCGCTCGCACTGCTCCTGCCCTCGTTGTGGATCCTGCTCGCCTGGATCCTGCCGGTCGGCGGGACTTCCGGGATCTACCAGGTGCTGTTCTGGTTCGGCGTCGTGATCACCGTGGTCGGGATGCCGGCTCTGGCGGCAGTGATGGTGCGCTTGCTCATCCCAGGCGCGGAGCGGCTGCGCGGCAGGCGGGCACTGGGCGCCGTGACCGTGGTGTCGTTGATGATGCTGGTGTCCTTCGGCCTGGGCACCCAGCACCCGCGGATCCTGACCTGCGAGGATTTCACCATCAGCGGGAACTTCGCACCGGAGAACTGCTCGCCAGGCACCGGCAGCACCGTTCGTTGAGGGCGCACTCGTGGTCGGGGCTACGCGCTGGATCGGCACGGTTCGAGGGCAGGTTGGCGCCGCCGACACAGGCCGAGTCCCGAACACAAGGGTTGACGGCAGGACCCGGCGCTAGCCGCTCGAGTCGTGCGCCATGGCGGTGGTGCTGGTGGTTTTGCTCGTGAAGAGAACGAACCTCTGAGCCCGTCGCTGCGCCTTTGCGGAACGCCTGTCGACCCGATCGACACGGTCCGTGCATCGCCGATGCTCACACCGGCTACTTCGTCCCCACGATACAGTTCCGAGATCTCATGGCCCAGGATGCTGTGCCCGACAGCGACCTGCGCCCGGCCGGCGCCGCGTCGCCGGCTGAGGCGGGCATGTTGCGCGGCGAGATAGTTCTTGCCGTGCATCCGTGCGACGGAGCCGGCCGCCTCGACGAGCATCGACGTCAGCCACTTGTTGCCGTGCCGGCTGCCGGTTGGGGTGCGCTTGCCGGCGGACTCGTGGATGCCCGGTGCCACGCCGGCCCACGCGGCCAGGTGAGCGGCGGAGGGGAACTGGGACATGTCGCCACCGGTCTCGGCGATGATGACCTGCGCGACCCGCTCCCCGACGCCGGGGATGGTTTGAAGCAGCTCGATCTCGTGCGCCCAGGGAGCGCACTGGTCTCGGATGATCACGTCGAGGTCGGCCAGGGACTGCTCGACCAGGTCCAGCCGGTTCAGGATCGCCTTGGCCATCCTCGCGTGGTGCTCCTCGAACGAGCCTTCCAGCGCCTGCGCCAGGTCCGGGATCTTCACGCGCATCCGCCCGCGGGCTCTGGGCCAGCACCTGCGGGTGCTGTCGTCGATGATCGCCGCAGGATCACCCGCGCCGAGACCGGAGCGAGACGCGACCGAGGAGTTCATCCATCGCTGGCGGCGGACAACAAGGCAGCGATGGCCGAGGTGAGCAACGTGAAGCAGGCCTCGCCATCGAAGCGGCCGAGGAGAAGCTGAGCATCAACCACTCATCGTCCGGCGACTCAACACCGCCGGCTGAGCCACACCCAGCCGACTGTGCCGCGTCCACGACGGTTCCCGGCGTGCGCACGCACACCGCGACCGAGGCCTTGGCCACGTCCAACCCGGCGACCCGCTCGAACATCACTTCCATCACAGCCACGCCCCTTCCCGCCGACAGCACCGGCCGCGAGACGTTCGCGGCCGCGCCGCCCGGAGGGCCCTCTGCCAGGAAACAGACCCACGTGCTCACAGCAACAATCCGCCATCCCGAGAACCCCGCGCCATACACCCGAACGGGCTCTACCCGCACCACTGTGCAACGACGTCGCCGAGCGACGCCCCCGATTCTCATCCCCCGCCACGACGGCGAAGCCGCCAACGTGCACACCTCGATGCACTCCGGTCCTCCCGAAGTCGTTGCGACGAAATGCTTCCCGCCCTGTTGGCCGCCAAGGACGCCCTCATGGGCATCAGGAGGTAGGCGAGTGCAGAGGAGGCGGCGCATGGCGCGGAAGCGAAGCAGGCGGGACCAGGCCAGGGCCAACCGCCGGGCCAGGCTGCAGTCCCCGCCCCCAGGTCGGGCCGCCGAGGCCCGCGCAGCCGGGCAGCGGCACGACGAGCCGAGCGGCTCCTCCACGGACCGAGGAAGCGTCACCTGCGGCTGGTGCGGCGCCGGTGTCACGGTTGCCGCACGAGGCAGGGTGCCGAAGTGGTGCTCGGCGACGTGCCGGCACCGCGCGTGGGAGCAGCGCCGGGCGGCCGCGTCGGGGCTGGTCGCGGTCGAGGTGGTCGACCGGCCGGTCGAGGTGGTGCGCACCGTCACGAAGGTGAAGCGAGTCCTCGTGGAGGCCCCGCGGCCGACGACCCCTAGACGAACCGCGACTGGGCCCAGCAGCTCGCGAACCTCGCCGACGATCTCGACCGGGGCCGCATCTACGACCGTGAGGTCGAGGCGATGATGCCGGCGATGACGGCCCTGGTCGCCGCGTTCAACCGCCGGTACCGCTGACCACTCCTGTGCCCCAGTGGAAACGTCCCCGGTTTCGTCCCTCCCCCACTGACCACGCCCGGAAGACCGCCCCGAGCACCTCGATCAGGTCCGGCGCCGAGCCCCGGGCAGAGTGCCGGGCGACTCGCCCCACAGTGTGGCGCCCATCCGCCGGGCCGCCTCGTGCCGCAGCTCGTCGACGGCGTGGACGTAGCGCTGGGCGGTGGCCATCTCGGTCCAGCCCATGATCGCCATGACGGTGCGGATGTCGACGCCCTGCAGCAGCAGGAGGGTGGCCGCGGTGTGCCGGGCGTCGTGCAGGCGCACCTCGCGCACCCCGGCCGTCGCGCAGGATCTGCTTCCAGTCGCGGTAGTCGGCGTGCGGGTCGATGAGCGCGCCCCAGTCGGTGCAGAAGACGAGGTCGTGGGTGTGGTCCCAGACGTTGGCCCGCTCCAGCTTCAGCCGCAGCTGGGCGGCCCGGTGGGCGCGCAGCTCGGCGACCAGCGGCGGCGGCAAGGCCACCGAGCGCCGCGACGAGCGGGTCTTGGGCTCGACCAGCACCAGCCCGCCGTCGCGTCGCTGCGGGCACTCCGCCCCGCGCAGTCCGCCCGCACGCCGGCTCCTTGCGCCGTCGCGGGCTGCAGCCGTGCGCCCAGGTCCGGCGCTGCACGGCCCGCCGCACCCGCAGCACCCCGGCGTCGAGGTCGATGTCGTCCCACATCAGCCCGAGCGCCTCGCCCTGGCGCAGCCCGAGGGCCAGCGCGACCGACCAGCGGGCGGCGTTCAGCCGTCCCGCGTGACGCCGCAGGATCGCGCGGCACTCGTCCGCGGTCAGCGGCTCGATCTCGACTGCGCTCCACCCGCGGCGGCCGGGCCAGGGCGGCCGGGTTGGTCAGCAGCCGTTGCCGCCGGACGGCCTCGTTGAGGCTGGAGCGCAGCACGCGGTGCACCCCGTGGACGACGTGGGTCGAGCGGCCGTCGTCGATGCAGCTGCCGGTAGAGCCGCTCGAGGGTCTCGGGCCGCAGCTCGGTCAGCCGCGCGGCCCCGATGGTCGGGATGACGTGCACGCGCAGGTGGCTGGCGTACCCGGAGCGGGTCTTCCAGCGCACCGACAGGGGCAGGATCTCCTCGAGCCAGTGCTCGAGCCACTCCTCGACGGTGATGTTGTCGAGCAGCCAGGGCTGCTGCCCGCTGTCGCGCGCGTTCTCCAGGTCGCGGACGGCGGCGTCGAGCTCGCGCTTGGTGGCCCGGGTGAGGTGCCGGCGGTCGCGCTCCCCGTCCAGGCGCCGCCCGACGGTGACCCGGGCGTGCCACCGCCCGTCGGCGCCGCGGTACCTGGTCGTGGCGCTGTCGGCGGCGGCGGCCCGTGGCCTACCGCGCATCTGCGCTACCCGGCATCGGGGTCCCGCCGGGCCGCGACGAACCGGTCGAGCTCGGTGCGCTCGACCCGCACGGAGCGGCCCAGGTGCACGGTGCGCAGCCGGCGCTCGGCGATCTGCCGCTCGACGCTGCGCCGGGTCCAGCGCAGCTGGGTCGGCGACCTCGTTGAGGTTGAGCAGGAGGGTGGGCTGGGGGCTGGGTGTGGTGTCCATGCCTCCCGAAGCCCCCTGGCGGCTGCTTCCGCGGCCAGTCCGACCCCACCGATCTGTGTTCACGACCCCAGTGTCAGCCCAGCCGACCTCAGGAGCCCGCGCGGCGAATTTTGGGGCCCATTTTGGGGCCCACGACGCCCCATCGGAGACCATCCGGATGCCGGACACGAGTAAGCCCCCGACAGCGTTTCCGCTGGTCGGGGGCCCGTCGTCTGTCTCAACACAGAGCGCGCCCGAAGGGATTCGAACCCCTAACCTTCTGATCCGTAGTCAGATGCTCTATCCGTTGAGCTACGGGCGCCCGTCACGCTCGCGCGCAACGAGAGAGCAGACTACCGGAGCCCCGGCGCCGCGTGAAATCGCACGGCCGAGCGCGCCGCGAGGCCGCCGGCGGTCCACACCCACGGCATCCGACCCGCAAGGGTCACCACGGCCATGACCTGCACTTCCGGTGTTCCTGCAAGAACTTCCAGCATTCCGAGACCCTTGTGAGGAGCCTCATAACGCGTAAGCGCTTCCGCGGTGGCTACCCCTGAGTACACGGGCCTACCGTGGAGGACGAGGCTCCCACGGGCGGGTGCCGAGCCACCGCCACGAGCGGTTCGCAAGGTTTCGCGCGAGGGGTGGCCGACCAGTTGAGCCAGACCGGCGGAAGGACCACCATGACCACGCAGGCGGAGCACACGACAGGCACGAGTCACGCAGGCCTGGCGGCCTGGGTCGACGAAGTCGCCGCGCTCACCACCCCCGACGCGATCCACTGGGTCGACGGTTCCGACGCAGGAGTGGGACCTGCTGACGACCCGCCTGGTCGACGGCGGCACGTTCACCCGGCTCAACCCCGACAAGAAGCCGAACAGCTTCCACGCGGCATCCGACCCCAGCGACGTCGCCCGGGTCGAGGACCGCACCTTCATCTGCTCCGAGGACGAGAAGGACGCCGGCTTCACGAACAACTGGAAGTCGCCGGCCGAGATGAAGGCCCTGATGACCGACCTCTACAAGGGGTGCATGACCGGTCGCACGATGTACGTCATCCCGTTCGTCATGGGCCACATCGAGGCCGACGTGCCGATGTACGGCGTCGAGATCACCGACTCCGCCTACGTCGTCGTGTCCATGAAGATCATGGCCCGCATCGGCACCCCGGTGCTCACGGCCATCGAGGAGCAGGGCGCCGACTTCGTCAAGGGCCTGCACTCGGTCGGCTTCCCGCTGACCGACGGCACGGCCGACGTCGCGTGGCCGTGCAGCGACACCAAGTACATCGCGCACTTCCCCGAGACCCGCGAGATCTGGAGCTACGGCTCGGGTTACGGCGGCAACGCCCTGCTGGGCAAGAAGTGCTACGCGCTGCGCATCGCCTCGGCGATGGCCCGCGACGACGGCTGGATGGCCGAGCACATGCTCATCCTCAAGCTCACCTCGCCGACCGGCTCGGTGCACTACATCGCCGGCGCCTTCCCCAGCGCCTGCGGCAAGACCAACCTCGCGATGATCGAGCCGGCCCTGGACGGCTGGAAGGCCGAGATGGTCGGCGACGACATCGCCTGGATGCGCTTCGGCGCCGACGGCCGGCTGTACGCCGTCAACCCCGAGTTCGGCCTGTTCGGCGTCGCCCCCGGCACCGGCATGCACTCCAACCCCAACGCCATGCGCACGGTGGAGAAGGGCAACTCGATCTTCACCAACGTCGCCCTCACCGACGACGGCGACATCTGGTGGGAGGACATGACCAAGGAGAAGCCGGCCCACCTCATCGACTGGAAGGGCAACGACTGGACCCCCGAGTCCGGCGTCCCCTCGAGCCACCCGAACAGCCGCTTCTGCACCCCGGCCAAGCAGTGCCCGATGATGGCGCCCGAGTACGACGAGCCGAACGGCGTGCCGATCGACGCGATCCTCTTCGGCGGCCGCCGCCAGCACCACCGTGCCGCTGGTCTACGAGTCGCGCGACTGGGCCCACGGTGTCTTCATCGGCGCCACGCTCTCCTCGGAGACCACCGCTGCCGCCACCGGTGCGGTCGGCGTCGTGCGCCGCGACCCGATGGCGATGCTGCCCTTCATCGGCTACAACGCCGGCGACTACGTCAACCACTGGCTCGAGATCGGCAAGGCCCACGACGAGTCCAAGCTGCCGAAGATCTTCCAGGTCAACTGGTTCCGCAAGGACGACGAGGACGGCTCGTTCCTGTGGCCCGGCTTCGGCGACAACGCCCGCGTGCTCAAGTGGGTCGTCGAGCGCCTCGACGGCACCGCCGAGGCCGTCGAGACCCCGGTCGGCCTCGTGCCCACCCCGGGCGCGATCGACACCACCGGCCTGGACATGACCGACGAGCAGGTCGCCAAGGCCCTCGCCGTCAACGTCGACGAGTGGCGCGACAAGGAGCTGCCGCTCATCGAGGAGTGGTTCGCCAAGTTCGGCGACACCCTCCCCACCCAGCTGGCCGACGAGCTCGCGACCCTCAAGGCCCGGCTCGAGACCGCCTGACCGTCCGCCCGCCCGCGGACGCGGAGGACCCCCGGAGAGCCGTTCTCTCCGGGGGTTCTTCGCGTCCGGCGCCGGTGCCGGTGCCGTCGGGGCCGTGCCGTTCGCGTCGGAGCCGGTGCCGCCCGTCGCCCTGCGGTGCCGGGCCACCGCCGGGCCGCTGCCGGTGCCGCCGCCGGGCAGCTGGCCACCGCCGGGAGCTGGCCGCCCGGCGGCGGGCCGCCGCGACCACCGTGCGGGCCGAAGCCGTCGTCACCGTCGCGGTCGAAGCCGTCGTCACCGTCGCGGTCGAAGCCGGGGATGCCGTCGGCGATCGTGCCGATGCCGTCGTCGTGGGTGGCGGCGAACGTCACGGCCGCGCCACCGACGGCACCGAGCCCCAGCCCGACGACCAGTGCGGCGACGGCCAGGCCGCGGCCACCGCTGACCCGCGAGCGCCAGGACGCCTTCGCCGGGGCGACCGCGATCGGCGGCACCGACGGCCCGGACGGGGCGGCCGCCGCCATCGTTGCGACGGGCACCGGCCGGGCGGATGCCGTGCCGTCACCCTCGTGGGCAGCGCTCGCCCAGGCGGGGGCGCCGGCCGGCGCGGCAGCGCGGCGGCACCCAGGCCGGCTGCCCGGCATCCGCCGGAGGCTGCGCGGCATCCGCGACGGGCGCGCCGGCATCCACCGGCGGCTGCTCGCTCGTGGCCTCGGTCGAGATGGGCTGGGTCCGGTCGTCGGGCCGGTCGGTCATGGTCGCTCCTTGCAGGCGTGCGGACTATCCGCATCGACGATCGGCCCCGTGCCTGTGCCTGGGCTGTGCCCCGGCCATCGACCGGCTGGCAGGTGCACCGGGCCGCTCACAGGAAGCGCACAGGGAACGCATGGACTCGGAACAGCGCGGGCGCGCACGATGAGCCCATGACGACGACCCGCCCCGTGAGCGCCCCCGCTCTCCGGCGACCCGACGGCAGCCCGGTGCGGGTGCTGGTGGTCGACGACGAGCCCAACCTCACCGAGCTGCTCTCGATGGCGCTGCGCTACGAGGGCTGGGAGGTGCGCACCGCCGCCAGCGGCCTGGCCGCCGTGCGCTCCGCGAAGGACTTCGGGCCGGACGCCGTCGTGCTCGACATGATGCTGCCCGACTTCGACGGGCTCGAGGTGCTGCGCCGGATGCGCGGCGACGACCCCAACGTGCCGGTGCTGTTCCTCACCGCGAAGGACGCCGTCGAGGACCGCGTCGCCGGCCTGACCGCGGGCGGCGACGACTACGTCACCAAGCCGTTCAGCCTCGAGGAGGTCGTCGCCCGGCTGCGCGCCCTGATGCGGCGCACCACCGTCGCGGCCGACGAGGGCAGCTCGCTGCTCGTCGTCGGCGACCTCACCATGGACGAGGACAGCCACGAGGTGACCCGGGCCGGCGAGCAGGTGCACCTCACCGCGACCGAGTTCGAGCTGCTGCGCTACCTGATGCGCAACCCGAAGCGGGTGCTGAGCAAGGCGCAGATCCTCGACCGGGTCTGGAACTACGACTTCGGCGGCCAGGCCAACGTCGTCGAGCTCTACATCTCCTACCTGCGCAAGAAGATCGACGCCGGCCGCTCCCCGATGATCCACACCATGCGCGGTGTCGGTTACGTCCTCAAGCCCGCCGACTGACCCGGCAGGACCTCGGATGCCGTCCCGCCCCTCGCAGTGGACCCTGCGGTCCAAGCTGCTCGCCTCGGTGCTCGCGCTGTTCACCGTCGTGATGCTCGCGACGAGCGCCCTCACCGTGCTCGAGACCCGGCGCTACCTCACCCAGCAGATCGAGGGCGACCTCAACGGGGCGCTGGGCCGAGTCGGAGACAGCCGGCCGGGTGGGTTCGACGACGACGACGACGGCCGGCCCGAGCCACGCGACGGGCCGATCGCCGCGCCGGGAGGCGGCAACATGCTCGTGCTCGCTGCTCAACGCCCGACGGCACCGTCGTCACCGACCGGCGGGGCGTCGAACAGAATGCCGTCGTCAACGACACGGGAGCCGACGACACCCTCGACGCCGAGCAGATCCGCACGGTCAGCGAGGCCGCGGACGGCCTGGAGACGGTGCGGGTGGACGTCGGCGGCGACGTCGGCACCTACCTGGTCACCGAGCGCACGGCTCCGGACGGTCGGCGGCTCATCGTCGGGGTGTCGACCGCGCCAGGTCGACGAGCTGCATGGGGAAGCTGCTCGGCCTCGTCGTCGGCGGCACCGTCATCGGGCTCGTGCTCGTCGGCGTCGGCGGCACGGTCGTCATCCGGCGCAGCCTCGCGCCGCTGGACCGGGTGGCCGCCACGGCCCGCCGGGTCTCGGACCTCAAGCTCGACTCGGGCCAGGTGGCGCTCGCCGAGCGGGTGCCCGCCGCGGATGCCGACCCGCACACCGAGGTCGGCCAGGTCGGCCTCGCGCTCAACACGATGCTCGACAACGTGGAGTCCGCCCTGCCTGGCCCGGCAGGCGAGCGAGACGCAGGTGCGCCAGTTCGTCGCCGACGCCAGCCACGAGCTGCGCACCCCGCTGGCGTCGATCCGCGGCTACGCCGAGCTGACCCGCCGCGAGACCGACCCCGTGCCGCCCACCGTCACCCACGCCATCGGCCGGGTGGAGTCCGAGGCGCTGCGGATGCAGGAGCTCGTCGAGGACCTGCTGCTGCTCGCCCGGCTCGACTCGGGCCGCCCGCTGGCGCGTGAGCCGGTCGACCTGTCGCTGCTCGCGGTCAACGCCGTGAGCGACGCCCATGCCGCCTCGCCCGACCACACCTGGGAGCTCGACCTGCCCGAGGACCCGGTCGAGGTGCCCGGCGACCAGGCCCGGCTGCACCAGATCCTGGCCAACCTGCTCGCCAACGCGCGCACGCACACCCCCGCCGGCACCAAGGTGGTGACCCAGGTGCGTCCCGAGGGCCCGCTGGTGCGGGTCTCGGTGACCGACGACGGGCCCGGCGTTCCGGAGGCGCTGCAGCCCAAGATCTTCGAGCGGTTCACCCGTGGCGACGACGCCCGGGTGCGCGCCAACGGCTCCACCGGGCTCGGGCTCAGCATCGTGGCGGCGGTGGGCCAGGCGCACGGCGGGCGCGTCGAGGTGTCCAGCCGCCCCGGCGTGACCACCTTCTCGGTGCTCCTCCCCGCGACCTGATCCCAGCCACCTCGCGTCGGGTGCTCAGGTGGCTGCCAGGACAGCCACTTGAGCACCCAACTCGGTCAGAGGGGGAGGCGGTAGGCGACGAGCTGGACCCCGGGCACCGGTGACCAGTCGCGCTCGGGCAGCCGGGTGAAGCCGAGCCGCTCGTAGAGCCGGTGGGCGGTGTGCATCGTCGTCGACGACGAGAGCACCAGCGACCGCAGGCCCCGCTCGCGGGCGCGCGCGACGGTGTGCCGGGTCAGCGCCTCGCCGATCCCCTCCCCCGATGCCGCGGGCAGCACTGCCAGCGAGCGGATCTCGGCCTCGCCGTCGCGGGCGATCTCGCACAGCGCGGAGCCCGGCTCGACGAAGGTCACCGTGCCCACCACTCCTCGACCGTCGACCGCGACCCACACCTCGGCCTCGGCATCGCGGCCGTGGGCGTCACCGAGGAACTCCAGGTACGGCGCATCGGCGGGGATGACGCCCCCGCTCACGTACGCGTCGACGGTGAGCCGGCCCACGGCATCCAGCTCGTCGGGGAGCGCTCGGCGGATGGTGGGAGGCACGGGCGACATCCTCGCAAAGTGCGGGCGTCCGGCGCGTCCAGTGTCGACAACCGACACCGCGTCGTCAGGGGATGGAGCCCTGGGTGTCGCCGACGGTGATGAGCTGGAACGTGCCGTCGGTGCCGGTGAAGCGCACGACCCCGTACCAAGCCGGGTCGTCGGCCCGGCAGAGCACGCTGACGTCGGCGGTGACGTGCGGCACGGGGTCGCAGCTGGTGCGCTCAGCCATGCCGTCGTACGAGTCCTCCGACACCATCGGCACGATCGCGCCGGCGAGGGCCGGGCCCGACACGCTGCCGTCGGCCGCGAGCTCGACCCGGCCCAGGTAGGTGGTGGCGCCGTCGACGAAGGACCCCTCGTCGAAGCCCTCGCCGCCGACGGCCGCGAACAGCCCGAAGAAGAGAATCGGCACGATGGACGACAGCACCAGTCCCCCGAGGGCAAGCCCCGACGCGACCAGCGCGAGGATCGCCATCGTCCTCGTCGAGTCGCGGTGCGGTGGTGGCGCCCCGTGGACGGGGCCGTGCTGTGCGACCCACCCGGGCGGTGCCGGCTGCGCGGCCCACGGCGGTGGCTGGTACTCGGGCGGCCAGGGCTGGGGGGTCGGTGTCTGGGGTGTGCTCCCCCATGCAGCGCCCTCGGACTGAGTCATGGCCGGAGTCTGGCACCTGGACCGGCTCGCCGGGCCGGATTCCCGTGTGAGCGTGACCCATTTTGCTCGCCGGGTGGGCGGACCGTTAACCTGTGCGACGTTGGAGGCGTCGCCTAGTCCGGTCTATGGCGCCGCACTGCTAATGCGGTTTGGGTCTCAAGCCCATCGAGGGTTCAAATCCCTCCGCCTCCGCCACACGAACTCGCCCCGCGGCCGCGGGGCGTTTTCATGTGGCGGTGGCGGAGCGATGCCGGGAGCGGGCCGAGGGGGCGACGAACGAGCCGACTCGGACCCGCGGGTCCCTCCGCCTCCGCCAGCGACCGGAGCGCCGAGGCCGAGCCGGGATGCCGGCGCGCAGGCCGGCTCAGGAGCAGATGTCCTGGTCGGCCGTGCGCGCCGTGATCGTGGGCGACGGAGCGGGCGATGGCGCGGACACCGTCGGCGTGGGCAGCGGCGAGGACCCGGTGCGGTTGGGCACCTCCCGCACCGCCGGCGCTCCGGCCCCGAGGACGACGCGCACGCCGCTGGTGACCGCGGCATCCTCGCGCAGCGTCGCGCCCTCGAACGCCGCGGCCACGGTGCGCGCCGCCTCCTGCTGGCCCGGGCCGTGCTCGACGACGACACCGGTGGGCCGGTCGGCCGTGCTGCTCGTGCGTCGGCGCCGGGAAGCCCTGCACCTCGAGCGCCGCGGCCACCTGCGCCGCGAGCCCCTGCACGCCGGTGGCGTTGACGACGTCGACGGTGACCTGCGTCGGGCTCACGGTGAGCGGCGCCGCCGAGGCGGATGCCGTCGCCGTGGGCTTCGCGCCGACCACCGCGTCGTCGCGCAGGGTCTGCCAGAGCGCGTCGGCACCCGGCGCCCACTCGCACCCGGTTGGGGTCGGCGGGATACGGCTGCACGGGCACGGTGATGAACTGGATGTTCTCCATCCCGACGTCCTTGACGCTCGACGCGAGGTCCTTCATGGTGCCGAGGTCGAGCTGCTCGTCGGTGGTCAGCGACCGGGTGGCCGCGTCGAGGAAGCCGAACAGCTTGTCGGGGCGCACGAGCAGCGAGGTGCGGGTCGCCTCCTGCACCACCGACGACAGGAACGCCTGCTGCCGGCCGATCCGCCCGAGGTCGGAGCCGTCACCGAGCGTCTTGCGGGCCCGCACGTAGCCCAGCGCCTGGGTGCCGTCGAGCACGTGGCGCCCGGCCGAGAGCTTCAGCTTGGCCTTGGGGTCGTCGATCGCCTCGGGGGCGCAGATCGGCACGCCCGCCCAGCGCGTCGACCATGTCGCGGAAGCCGCGGAAGTCGACGACGGCGAAGTGGTCCATCCGCAGCCCGGTGTTGCCCTCGATCGTGGTGATGAGGCAGGCCGGGCCGCCGATGCTGAACATCGCGTTCCACTGCTGCACGACCCACTGGTCCTTGGGCGTGGAGTTCTTGCAGTCGGGCGGGGCGGGCACCATCGAGTCGCGCGGCACCGACACCACGGTCACGTGCTCGCGGTCGGCCGACACGTGCGCGATGAGCGTGGTGTCGGAGCGGGCGCCGGAGGTGAGCGAGGCCCCCGGCACGCCCTCGCCCTCGCGGTTGTCGGAGCCGATCAGCAGGATGTTGAGCGGGCCGGCGGCCGCGGTGGGGCGGGCGCCGAGGTCTTCGGTGACGTCGAGCCGCGAGATGTTGCCCTCGAGCCGCCACCAGGCGACTCCCGAGACCCGAGCACCACGACGAGCACGAAGACACCCAGGCCCGACGAGCAGCCGCCGGCGCCGGGCGTGCCGGGTCTCGCGCGCCTGGCTGTCGGCACGCTCGCGGCGGGTGGCGTCGGACAACGCGGCTCCTTCACGCTCCGATGCCTGCCTCGTCGCGCCGGCGCGACGCAGGCAGGTCCGTGCGCCGGGAGCGGGCGCACGACCTTTCGAGTCTAGGACCGCAGGCTGGGAGAACGCTGGCATCAGGTTCTCGTAGTTGACTGGGGCCCATGAGGACTCGCATCGCACTGATCGTCGCCGCCGTGCTGGTGGTCGCCGTGGGCATCGGCGGTGCGCTGTGGTGGCGCCAGCGCGAGGCCGACCGCGACGCCGCCGCGCAGGATGCCGTCGACGTCGTACGCGACGGCGTGGACCGCCAAGGACCTCGCGCCCGTGCCGTTCGCCGACGACGCCACGAAGGCGACGTTCGCCCCGGCGATCAAGGACCTCGGCGACGCGACGGTCGACGTCACCGCGAGCGACGTCACGCGCGACGGCGACACGGCCACCGGCACGCTCGACGTGACCTGGACCCTGCCCGGTGACGTGCCGTGGTCGTACGCCGTGCCCGTCACCCTCACCGCCGACGGCGAGCGCTGGGTGGTGGCCACCCCGTCGACCGGCTCGCCCTGGCACCCCGACCTCCCCGCCGGAAAGGCCTTCCGGCTCGAGCGCACGTCCGGGGAGCGCGGCGACCTCCTCGACCGCCGCGGCCAGCCGCTGATGCCGCTCGGCACCGTGCACGCCGTGCAGATCGACCCGGTCAACGCGACGCCGGAGTCGGCGGCCGCGCTCGAGCCGATCGTGGGGGCCGCCAAGGGGTCGCTGACCCAGGCGCTCGCCAAGGCCACGGCATCCGGGTCGAAGGCACCGATCCCGGTGATCACCTACCGCGACGCCGACTGGGCGCCGCGCGCGGCCCGCATCGAGGCCCTCGACGGCATCATCGCGCCGACCAGCCAGCAGCCGCTGGGCCGCACCCGCACCTTCGCCCAGCCGCTGCTCGGCAGCTACGGCGAGGTGACCGCCGAGATGGTCGAGAAGAGCGACGGCCGCTACGAGGCCGGTGACCGCGCCGGGCCGCAGCGGCCTGCAGGCGCAGTACGACGAGAAGCTGGCCGGCGCGACCGGCCTCCGGGTCACGGTGAGCGGTGACGGCGGCGCGACGCTGTTCGAGAAGGCCGCCACCGACGGCGCCGACGTCGAGACGACCCTCGACCCGACGCGTGCAGGACGCCGCCGAGAAGGCCCTCGCCGACAGCAAGCTCACGGTTCCCGGCGCCGTCGTGGCCGTCGACGTGCAAGAGCGGCGAGGTGCTGGCCGTCGCCAACAGCCCGACCAGCGGGTTCGACCGGGCGCTCACCGGGCGCTACCCGCCGGGGTCGACCTTCAAGGTGGCGACGAGCTACGCCTACCTGACCCGGGGCATCACCACGCCGTCGGCGAAGGTGCCGTGCCCGGCATCCGTCACGGTCGACGGCCGCGACGTTCACCAACTTCGCCGGCGAGTCGATCAGCGGCTAGCCCGACCTTCTTCCAGGACTTCACGATCTCGTGCAACACGGCGTTCGTCGGGCTGTCCGACAAGCTCGGCGACGAACGACCTCACGACGGCGGCGAAGGCCCTCGGCATCGGCGCCGGCTGGGGCGACACCCTCGGCGTCAGCGGCACCTTCGCCGGCAGCGTGCCGACCACCACCGGCGGCACCGACACCGCGGCGGCCTCGATCGGCCAGGGCCGCGTCGAGGTCTCGCCGGTGGCGCTCGCGGTGATGGCCGGCAGCGTCGGGCGTGGCACCTTCGTGCCGCCGGTGCTCGTCAAGGGCCGACGGCGGGTCGCCCCGGCCGGTGGCCCTCGACGGCACGGCGGTGGCGCAGCTGCGCTCGATGATGGCGTCGGTGGTGTCGTCGGGCACCGGGCACCGTGCTGCGCAACACCCCGGGCGGCCCGGTGCGCGGCAAGACCGGCACCGCCGAGCACGGCAACGACCCCGACGCCCTGCCGCGCATCTGGTTCACCGGCTACCAGGGCGACGTCGCGTTCGCGGTGCTCGTCGAGGAGGGCAAGAGCGGCGGCACCGTGGCGGCGCCGATCGCCAAGGAGTTCCTCACCAACCTGGCCCGCGACTGAGCCGCGGCGGCGGACAGCGGAAGGCCCCGCCCGGCGAACCGGACGGGGCCTTCGCGAAGACTCGGGGGACCCGGGTCAGATGGGGCGGACCTGGTCGGCCTGCGGGCCCTTGGGGCCCTGGGTGACCTCGAACTCGACCCGCTGGGCCTCGTCGAGGGAGCGGTAGCCCTGGACGTCGATGGCGGAGTAGTGAACGAACACGTCGGGGCCGCCGCCGTCCTGGGCGATGAAACCAAAGCCCTTCTCAGCGTTGAACCACTTCACGGTGCCCTGTGCCATATCGGGGGTAACTCTTTCTGTGTGTAGCACGCGGCCGGCACACGTCGCACCGACCGTGGATGCGAACTCCAGTCCCCTTGTGGCGCGTTGGTGTTCGACCTGCGAGGAAAGCCTGATGCTGCAACCGACAGCGAAACTAGCACGCAGCGCGCCCGCGCGCTCGTCCTCGAATGCGGCCGTTCACCCAACGAAACGCCGCGCGGATGCCGTCCGGCCCGCCGTCGCGCGGCGTCGTCGCAGGTCAGGCGCGCGGGCACCTTCACGGCGAGCACGTCGCACGAGGCGTCGAGCAGCACCTGCTGGGCGGTCGAGCCGGTGATCAGCTTGCCGAGCGGGCTGCGCCGGCGCAGGCCGATGACGATGAGGGTGGCGCCGACCTCGTCGGCCGCGTCGAGCAGCTCGTCGGCCGGCGCCCGGCCCGCGGGTGGGCTGGCGGATCTCGTGCGTCGATGCCGCGCGCGGTCAGCTGCCCGTCGAGCGCGTCGAGGTCCTGCGGGGCGGCGTAGCTCGGGTCGGTGTTGTCACCGTGGTGGCCGGTGTTGACCACGACGAGGCGCTCACCGCGCCGCTCGGCCTCCACGATGGCGGCATCGACGGCGGCCAGGCCCTCGGGGCGGGGGATGTATCCCACGACGATCGTCATGACGGTTCTCCGGGTTCCGGTGGAGGGGCAGGGTACGGGTGCGGCCGGCCGATCGGGTCGGCCGGCCGCGGTGGACGACGAGGTCGCGGTGGGGACGAGTCGCCGCACCTGGTCGTCCGTCAGGTGCGGCGACCCGCGTCTAGTGGGGCGAGGGCCGCGTGCGGCCGGTCACGGCTGCGCCAGGGTCTTGGCGCCGGTCATGACGGCCACGCCCTCGCCCATGTCGTGGGACTGCGGGGTGATGACCCCCGCGCAGCCGCCGAGCCGCTGGATGTGGATGCGGTCGGCCACCTCCCACACGTGGGGCATGTTGTGGCTGATCAGGATGATGGCCAGGCCGCTCTCGCGGAGCTGCTTGACCATGTCGAGCACCATGCCCGACTCCTTGACACCCAGCGCGGCGGTCGGCTCGTCGAGGACGACGACCTTGCTGCCGAAGGCCGCGGCCCGCGCCACGGCGACGGCCTGGCGCTGGCCACCGGAGAGGGTCTCCACGGCCTGACCCATGTTCTGGATCGTCTGGATGCCGAGCTTCTGCACGGCATCCCCGGCGCGCTGCTTCATGCCCTTCTTGTCGAGCATCCGCAGCACCGACCCGAGCGGGCCCGGGCGGCGCTCCTCGCGGGCGAGGTAGAGGTTGCTCGCGATGTCGAGCGCCGGGATGACGGCCAGCTGCTGGTAGACCGTCTCGATGCCGGCCTCGCGGGCGTCCTGCGGCCGCTTGAACTCGACCGCCTGCCCGTCGAGGTAGACCTGCCCGGAGTCCTGCTGGTAGGCGCCGGTGAGGCACTTGATCAGCGTGGACTTGCCGGCACCGTTGTCACCGATGACCGCGAGCACCTCGCCCCGGTAGAGGTCGAGGTTGACGCCGTCGAGGCCGATGACGCGGCCGAAGGTGATGACGAGGTCGCGGGCCGACAGGATCGGCTCGGCGTCGTACACCGCGTGCTTGGAGTCGGGGATGTGGTCGATGGCCAGGGGCAGCTTCTCCATGGTGCTCATGCCTTCACCTTCCGGATCCACTGGTCGACCGAGACGGCGACGATGACGAGGACACCGATCGCGAACAGGCGCCACTGCTGGTCGACGCCGGCGAGCGAGAGGCCCAGGGTGAACGAGCCGACGATCAGCGCGCCGAGGAGGCTGCCGATCAGTCCGCCGCGCCCACCGAACAGGCTCGTGCCACCGATGACGACAGCGGTGATGCTGTCGAGGTTGGCGTCCGGGATGCCGTTGGCCGTCGCGGAGCCCGCGCGGCCGATCTGGATCCAGGCCGCGAAGCCGTAGATCAGGCCGGCCACGGTGTAGACGCTGAGCAGGATGCGCTTGCTGGCGACACCGGACAGGCGGGCCGACTCGATGTCGTCACCGACCGCGAAGATGTGCCGGCCCCAGGCGGTCTGGGTCAGCGCGAACCCGACGATGCAGTAGAGCAGCAGCACCATGATGACGCCGACGGTGATGCTGAACTTGCCGATCTTGAAGGTCTCACCGGTCCAGTTGATGATGTCGGGCAGCCGGTTGTTCTGGATGCTCGAGCCACCGGAGTAGAGCAGCGCGATCGCGGTGAAGATCGACAGCGTGCCCAGCGTGACGATGAACGGCGGCAGGCCGACCCGCGTCACGAGGATGCCGTTGAGGAAGCCCGCGCCCGACCGCGAGGGCGATGCCGATCAGGATGGCGAGCCCGCCGGGCACGCCCTGGTCGGCGGCCAGGCTCGCCATGACCATCATCGCGAGGATGGTGATGGCGCCGACCGACAGGTCGATGCCGGCGGTGAGGATGATCAGGGTCTGCCCGATCGCCAGGCACGCGACGACCGCGACCTGCTGGAGCAGGAGCGACTGGGCGTTGGGCGAGGCGAACCGGGGGTTGAGGATCGAGAAGATCACGAAGGTGATGACGAGCAGGAAGAGCGGGCTCAGCCACGGGTGACCGTGCAGCAGGTTCTGGATCCGCTGCACGGGGCTCTGCCGCCGCCGAGCGAACTCGGCGGCGGCAGCAGATGTGGACGACGACATCTGGGGTCAGCCCCAGCAGATCTTCGAGGCTGCGTCGGAGGTGATGCTGTCGACACCCTCGGCCGGCTTGTCGGTGACGAGCGCGACACCGGTGTTGAAGAAGTCGAGACCCTCAGAGGTCGTCGGCTTCTCGCCACCGCGGGCGATCTTGGCGATCGCCTCCATGCCGAGGGTCGCCATCTTCAGCGGGTACTGCTGGGCGGTGGCACCGATGGTGCCGTCGGCGACGGACTTGACGCCGGCGCAGCCACCGTCGACCGAGACGATGAGCGCGTCGGTGATGCCGGCGGCCTTCAGGGCCGCCGAGGCGCCGACCGCGGCCGGCTCGTTGATCGTGTAGACCACGTTGATGCCGTCGCTCTTGCTCAGGCAGGTCTCCATGGCGGTGCGGCCGCCGTCCTCGGCACCGTTGCTCGGCTCGTTGCAGACGATCGTGTAGTCGCCGCCCTTGCCGCCGGTGTACTTGCCGGTCTTGGCCTCGTCACCGTTCTTCTTCG
The DNA here is from genome assembly GCA_963806295.1 of uncultured Actinomycetota bacterium. Classification (GTDB taxonomy): domain Bacteria; phylum Actinomycetota; class Actinomycetes; order Actinomycetales; family Dermatophilaceae; genus Fodinibacter. The sequence continues at coordinate 34,593 of CAWDXP010000025.1, forward strand.
GGTCGGCGACGTCGATGCCCATGCCCTCGAGGAAGCCCTGGTCACGGTCGTAGTCGACGGAGACGATCTTGTCGTTGAACAGGTCGAGCAGGGCGATGGTGGCCGGCCCGCCGTCGAGCGTGGACGCGGCCCACTGGCCGATGAGGTTGCCGGCCTCGCGGTTGTTCGTGGCGAAGGTGATGTCGACGGTGTCCGGCGGGTCGGGCGGGGTGTCGAGGGCGATGACGAAGAGGCCGGCGTCGCGGGCCTTCTTGATGGCGTCGTTGACGCCGGTCGACATCGGGGTGATCAGGATGCCCTTGTCACCGCGGACGACGGCCTGCTCGATCGCGGCGATCTGGCCGGCGTCGTCACCCTCCTGCTTGCCGGAGGCGATGGTGAGCTCGACGTTGTTCTTGGCCGCGTCGGCCTTGGCGCCGTTCTGCATGGCGACGAAGAACGGGTTCGACGAGTCCTTGGTGATGAGCGCGACGCCGATCTTGTCGGAGCCGCCGGAGCCGGAGTCACCGGAGCCGCTGTCGTCGGAGCCACAGGCGGCGGCGCCGAGCGCCAGGCCGACGATGCCGACGGACGCGAGCACCCGGCGCACCGTGCGCGAGGACGAAACGTGACGGATGTGCATGGGGCGAACTCTCCTTTGAGTGCTGTGCTGGGCCGACGCCGTTGTGACAACGTTGTCATGGGCTTGTCTAGCGTGTACTTGCGCTCAGGTCAAGTCATGGTCTACACATCGTGATGTGAAAGTGACATCGTTGTCAGGTCAGAGCAACCGCGCCACCATGCGTGACGTCGCGGCGCTCGCCGGGGTCAGCCTGAAGACGGTGTCGCGGGTGGTCAACGACGAGCCCGGCGTCTCCCCCGACGTGCGCGAGCGGGTCACCGCCGCCGTCAAGCGGCTCGACTACCGCCCCAACCTGGCCGCCAGCAACCTGCGCCGCACCGGTGCCCGCACCGGGCTGATCGGCGCCCTGGTGCAGGACCTGTCGAACTCGTTCTCCGCCAGCCTGCTTCGCGCCCTCGAGGACTCCGCGCGCCGCCACGGCACGGCGGTGCTCGCGGCCAGCCTCGACGAGGGCGCCGACCGCGAGGAGGAGCTCGTCCACGACCTGGTCACCCGCCGGGTCGACGGGCTGGTGATCATGCCGGCGAGCGAGCGCCAGGACTACCTCGTCAGCGAGCTGCGGTCCGGCACCCCCGCCGTCTTCGTCGACCGCCCACCCCGCGGCATCGACGTCGACTCGGTGACCGTCGACAACGACCGCGGCGGCCGGCTCGCCGCCGAGCACCTGCTCGCCCAGGGGCACCGGCGCATCGCAGCGCTCGTCGACCTGCCGACCATCCCCACGGCCGAGCGCCGGCTCGCCGGCTTCACCGACGCGTATGCCGAGCGCGGCCTGCGCCCGGACCCGCGCCTCGTCGTGACCGGGCTGCGGTCGACCGACGAGGCCACCGAGGTGATGCACGACCTGCTCGCCCTCGACGACCCGCCCACGGCGGTCTTCACCGCGCGAAACATCCTCTCCACCGGGGCAGTTCGCGCCCTGGCCGAGCGCGGCCTGCGGCGCGAGGTGGCACTCGTCGGCTTCGACGACTTCCCGCTCGCCGACCTGCTCGACCCGCCGCTGACCGTCATCCGGCAGGACGTCGCCCGGATCGGCAAGACGGTGGCCGACCTGCTCTTCGACCGCATCGACGGCAACACCTCACCACCGCGGCACATCGTGCACGAGCCGACCCTGGTCGTCCGCGGCTCCGGCGAGATCCCGCCCCCCGCCCCTGACGACCGAGCTGACCGCGCCCGCGCGACGTCAGCTCGTCACGGCATCCGGGTCGAGCGAACCGGGCGCGCGTCGCCAGCGCCACCAGGCCAGGCTGAGGCCACCGAGCGCCAGCGCCCCGAGGATGGTGACCACCCGCCACAGCACGAGCCCGGCGACGATCGCGGGCTCGGCCGCCACCCCCGCCACCTCGGTGTAGGCGACGACGAGCGCGGCGTCGAGCACCCCGAGGCCGGCCAGCGGCAGGGCGGTGAGCGGGTAGACGAGAAGGAACGTGCCCAGGACGAGGATCGTGGGCAGGAGCGAGCTGGGCACGCCGACCACGCGCAGCGCGGTGAGCACGATGACCCCGTCGGTCAGCACCATGGCGGTCAGCGCCCCCATCGACGGGGGAAGGCCGCGCACCAGGCGCTGCGACATCGTCGCGCGGAAGCCGGAGACGGCCTCGCCCCACGCCTGCCCGTCGACGCCGTCGCGGAAGCGCGAGGCCACGCGGGCGGCCTGCACGCCCAGCATCCGGGCGGCCCGCTCCCCGCGGGACACCAGCACCAGGCCCGACACCATCAGGGTGGCGACGAGCAGCGACAGCACCGACAGCCAGACCTGCGCCCCCGAGAGGTCCTCACCCAGGAGCAGGAGCACGCCGAGCACCGGCACCGAGAATCGGATGACGTAGAAGACCAGGCTGTTGAGCGTGACGCCCGGCATGCCGTCGACGGCCGAGATGCCCCACGAGCGGAACATCGACACCCGCAGCACGACGTCGCTCGGCGGCGGGGCCACGGTGCCGACCAGGTTGGCCGTCAGGTCGTTCTGCAGCGCGCGCCACCACCCCAGCCCGGGCACGAAGACGGCGAGCGGCACGGCGTTGAAGCCCTGGCGGAGCACGAGCAGCGCCAGCAGCAGCGGCACCTGTGCCCAGCTGACCTTCTGCAGCGCGATGCCGACCTGCTGCCAGTCCACCGAGCCCACGAGGGAGACGAGCACCCGCGCGACGAGGAACGAGACGACCAGGAACACGACCGGGCGCACCACGAAGGTCCACCAGCGCGAGCGCCGGAGCTCCCAGAACGCACTGACCGCCCTCGACCTCACCGCGCTCGAGCCTCCAGTCATCGTTCGCTGCGGAGGGCGTGGGACTCCGCGGACTCGCTCGTCCCTCACGAGTCCGCTCCCCGTCATCTCCCGCCCTCCGCCGACTCCGCGGTCGCAGGCTCGAGCGCCGGGCGGCGCGGCGGAGGGCGTGGGATTCGAACCCACGATGACGTTGCCGCCATAGCGGTTTTCAAGACCGCCGCACTAGGCCACTATGCGAGCCCTCCAACCCGGCGCAGCCGGGCGATGACAAGGGTATGCCGGGACGCGGTGCGAAGCGCACGGCATCCGGGGTGAGGGTGCAGGTAGGGTCGGAGGCCGACGAGAGGAGCCACCCCATGGGGAAGCTGACGTTCATCGCCGGCATGGCCGCCGGTTACGTGCTCGGGTCGCGCGCCGGCAGGCAGCGCTACGAGCAGATCCGCCGCACCTCGGGCAAGGTGTGGCACTCCGGCCCGGTGCAGAAGCAGGTCTTCAACGCCAAGGAGGCCGCCCGCACCAAGGCCGCCCCGGTGGTCGCCGACATGGTGGCCGACGCCGCCCGCGCGACGGGGCGAGAAGCTCCGCTCGAGCCGCACGGTCGAGGCCGAGGCGATCGAGACCGGCACGGGCAACGGCGCCGCGACGGGCACGACGAACGGCCGACCGGCACCCTCGCCGACCGGCTCCGGCGCCGACCCCTGGGCCGCCGCCACGTCGCGCACCGACGGCGCCGCCTGAGCCCCTCCGCCCAGGCGGATCGCAGTCGGGGCCACGACCCCATCTGGTCGGCCCGTCTCCGAACCACGACGGCCACGCCAGGTGCCGCACCCCCTGCGGTGCTGCGCCCGGCGTGGCCGGTCCCCGTGGTGCGGAACCGTCGTCCCGTGCACCGCGCCTGTTGCAGCCCGGTGCCGTGACGCCCCTTCGGTTCCGCGATCGACCGGCAGGCCCCTGAAACGAGCCGGTCGACGTTCGTGGTCCTGTAAGGGTCCGACGGGATAGAGGAGTGCGGTCCCGGCGCCGCTGATACACCGCATCCGAAACTTCTTTTCCGGATGCCGTCGCGACCGGTCCAGTCCGAGCACCCGGTCCCACGCGCGCGCGGAAGAAGGTGCAGGTCCGAGGTATCAGGGGGGCCTGAGGGGGCTCCTGTTCAGCGTCGATGTTCATCACTACGCTGGGCGGGTTCCCCTCTCGCACCGGTCGTGCTCACCAGGAGATCCGATGGCTGAGAAGTCCCCAGACACGCCCACGCACGAGGAGACTCCGACCATCGACTCGTCTCCCACCGCGGACAAGAGCGCCGTCGAGGGCCCCAGCTCGATCCCACCGACTCCGGTCATCTCGCCTTTGCTGGCACGGCGCCTGGGCGCCCGCGTGCTCGACCCGGAGACTGCCGTCCTGGCGCCGGACCGACCGGCGCCGCTGCCGACGGTCTACGTCGCCGACACCCTCTTGGTGCGCGACATCGTCGACCCGTTCCTCGACGCCGGCGGCGCGAAGACCCGCGTCGAGGAGCTCATCGAGTACGCCGCCTCCCAGACGAACCCGCTGCTGCTCACGCAGCTCGGGGAGCCGGTCAGCGTGCCACTCCGGCGCAAGAACCCCATCGCTCGGCCCCGACGCGAAGGTCACCGTCACCCGCGTGCGTCTCGAGCGCCACCCCACCCTGGCCGGGAAGACCCCCGACGCATGGCGCTTCCTCCAGGACGCGCTCACCGCACCGTCCGATCGGGGCAGGACGCTCTACGACAAGCTCGACCTCGGCAAGCCGCCCGAGCGGGACGACAGCACTGCGGAGACCGATGCCGAGCGGCGTCGACGGGAGCGCCGCGACCGGCGTGGCGCCAGCATGGCGAGCGGGGTCAGCGTCGAGCACGTCCTCACCGCCGGCGGCGGCATGTGGGGCGGCGGCGGCGGCATGTGGGGCGGCGGCGGCGGCATGTGGGGCGGCGGCGGCGGCATGTGGGGCGGCGGCGGGATGCTCGCCGAGTACGGCAGCCCTGGCATCGGCGGCCGCACGCCGGTCGTCTGGTCTGCACCGGACCCGCGAACTCTGGTTGCTCCCGTCGAGCACCCCCCGGTCGTGGCCGTGCTCGACACCGGCCTGGGACAACACCCGTGGTTCCCCGCCGAGGACGAGGAGGGCACTCCCGAGGACCAGAAGGTCACCGCGGAGGACTGCAGGGAAGGTCAGTGCCCGGGCGCCCACCGGCGGGTGACCTTCGATGGCAAGAGGATCGGGGTGTGGAAGGAGCCTTCGCGTGACCCCGAGAACACCGGCGTGATCATCGACGACGTCAACGGCCTGGTCGACCAGCTCTGCGGCCACGGCACCTTCATCTCGGGGATCATCCGTCAGCGCTGCCCCCAGGCGGTGATCCTCGAGATTCCCATCATGGCCTCGGATGGTGCAGCCCTCGAGGAGGACATCGTCACCGCACTGGGTCTCCTGCTCGACCGGCACCGTGAGGCGAAGCAGAACCCGGGGTCGATCCCCCACGGAATCCTGGACGTCGTCAACCTCTCGCTCGGCTACTACCACGAGACACCCGACGAGGCCGATGACAGCGCCCTGCACGACCTCCTGCGTGACTTCGCCGACGAGGGTGTGGTTGTCGTCGCCTGTGCCGGGAACGACGCCACCAGAGCGCGCTTCTTCCCCGCCGCGTTCGCCGAGCCGGACCACGAGGCACTGGTGGGGGTCGGCGCCACCAACCCGGATGACCGCAGCATCGCGCTCTTCACCAATGTCGGTGAGTGGGTCACCGCCTACGCGCCCGGCGCGGGCGTCGTGAGCACCGTCCCCACGTCGCTCTCCGGCTCGCTCAACCCGGCTCTCAGCGTCGACGGCTACGGGCCAGGCCCACGGGCTGGCGTCGACTTCGACGACTTCCGAGGCGGCTTCGCGCTCTGGAGTGGTACCTCGTTCGCCTCGCCGTGGATCGCCGGCGAGATCGCCGCCGAGATCGTCCGCGGCAAGGCTGCGCCGACGGTCAAGGGTGGTGGCCCCGCACGCTCCCGCGTGGCGTCCGAGAAGGTCATCACTGCCGCGAATGCCGAGCGCTTCCCCGAGAAGGAGTCCTGATGACCACCGACGACACGGTGCCCTCGCTCGCCACCCGAGCCGCTGCAGCGTTCAGGTCGTACCGCGAGGGTGACGTCAGCGCCATGGACGAGCTCGTCGACCTCCTGACGCCGGTCCTCTGGCACACCGCCCGGGCGCAGGGGGTGTCCGATCCGGTCGCCCAGGACGCCGTGCAGACCGCATGGCTCCGCCTGGTCGAGAACTCGGAACGGATCAACGACGCCCAGGCGGTCATGGGCTGGCTCATCGTCACGGTTCGCCGCGAGACGTGGCGCGTGCACAAGGCGCTCGGCCGCGAGGACCACGACATCGACGAGAACGTCACCGACTCGATGCCCGACCCGTCGACCCTGGTGCTGCGTCGCGATGGACACCGGGTGCTGTGGAGGCACTTCCAGGAGCTGCCGGAGAAGTGCCAGGCGCTGCTCCGGGTCATCGCCTTCGCCGACCGCCCCGACTACGCCGCGGTCTCCGAGTCACTGAAGATGCCGATGGGGAGCATCGGCCCCACCCGGGGCCGCTGCCTCGCCAAGCTCCGCACCGCTCTCGCCAATGACCCTGCCTGGGAAGGAGGTGCGCTGTGAGCACCGACCGTGACATCGCCGCGCAGCCGCTCGACGACCTCGACCGCATCATCCTCGACACCGTCGCCGAGGTCTTCCGGGCCGCCGACCCGGTGCCCGCCGGGCTCACCGACGACATCAAGTTCGCCCTCACCGTGCAGGCCATGCACGCCGAGGTGGCCGAGCTGCAGCGGGTGGGCGCGGAGAGTGCCCTGGCCCGCTCCGAGTACACCCAGACGCAGACGCTGACGTTCAGCGCCGAATCCCTGTCCGTGATGGTGACCATGTCACCCATCGATGCCGACGAGGTACGGGTCGACGGCTGGGTCACCGGCCATGACTCCCCGGTTCGGGTCGAGCTCCGCACGGCGACCCGCACGATCACGGCAGACGTCGATGACGACGGCCGGTTCACGGTGGACCCGGCACCGCGCGGCATGGTGCGCTTCGTGTTCCTGCCGGAGGGTGATGTCCGCCCCGTCATCACGCCCACCGTGGAGATCTGAGGGACAGATCCGGCGCGACCTGCACGACCACGTCACCCGCCTCGTCGAGGAAGCGGTCCTCGCCAACGCCGCGGGTACCCCTGCACGCGCCGAGGTGCTCCTGCGTCGGGCGATGCGGCGCCTGGACAAGGAGATCGATCCGGTCGACGAGGCCGCGGTGCTCCGGGCGCGTGTGCACGTGACGCACGCTGTCTCGCGCGTGCAACGCGGCGACCGCCGCGGAGCGTTTGACCTCCTCGACGCGGCCGACGCACTGCTTGCCGAGGCGGCACCGAACCACGTGCGGTCGTTGGCCGTCGTGCAACGGGCCGGGCTGCACGGCCGGGTCGGTGAGTGGGAACGCACCCGAGAGCTGCTCGAGGGAGTGTCCCTGACGCCGGAGGTCGCCCCGAGGACCCGCTGCCTCCTGCACCTCAACCTGGGGTTGACGTACCAGTTCCTCGGTCGGTACCACGACAGCGACGTACGGCTGCGCCGCGCCCACCAGGACGCCGTCGCGTACGGGTTCACCGACCTGGCCGTCGCGGCGATCCACAACCGGGGTCGGCTCCAGATGCTGCTCGGCAACCTTCCGCAGTCCCTGTCGCTCATGACGCAGGCCCGCGACGTCGCGGAGCATGCCGCTCCACCGGTCGGGTACCTCCCCGTCGGCTACCTCGACCAGGCTCGCGTCCTCGCCGAGGTCGGCCTCGTCGACCAGGCCCTGGAGGCGCTCGAGGAGGGCGAGCAGGCGGCCCGGGTAGGAGGCATCGCACACGACGTCGCAGAGGCGGACCTGGAGCGGGCGCGGCTCGCCCTGCTGCGGCACGAGCACGCGGATGCCCGGCGGCATGCGGCCCGCGCGGAGCGTCGGTTCGCCCGGGCGTCGGAGGCGGCCTGGGCCGTACGGGCGTCGCTGCTGAGGCTGCAGGCCGAGCTGCTCCTCGGTCGAAACCCGAGGGCCACGGCGGCCACACTGTCGGCCTTGGCCGACGGGCCGGCCATCACCAGCGCGGTCGGGGCCGAGGCCGCGGTGCTTGCTGCCGAGGCCAACGCCCGCATCGGTCTGACCGACGTGGCGCGCGAGCAGCTGGCCCGCCCCGAGGTGCGCCGGGCCACGTCATTCCCCCTTCGACTGCAGCGGACCCTCGCACTGGCCGAGCTGCACGCCGCCGAGGGTCGCCCCGACCTGGTGCGCCGCGAGCTGCGCCGGGGCGCCCACCGGCTCGCCGTCGAGCAAGCACGGCACACCTCGATCGACTCTCGCACCGCCGCCGCCCTGCACACCGGCCGGCTGCGCGACGCGCACCTCGACCTCGCCCTCTCCAGCGGCTCACCGGCCCAGGTGTTCGATGCCACCGAGCTGTGGCGCGGTGTCTCGCAACGACTTCCCCGCCTGGTGGCGTCGCATGACGTCGAGCTGGCACGCCTCACCGCCGATGCCCGGCGACTGCACGCCGAGGCGTTCGATGCCGCCGACCCCGCCCGGCGCACCGCACTCGAGGCGGCCGCCCGAGCGGCCGAGCGCGCCGTTGCGCGGCGCGACTGGGCGCAGTCGGCCAGCGACCATGCCCGCGCTGAGGAGCGACCGGTCACCGTGTCGGCCCTGCGCCCGCAGCTCGGGCAGGCCAGAGCGGGCCTGCTGAGCCTCTTCCTCCACCGGGGCGATCTCTGGGCGGTCACCGTGACCCCGAGCGGTGCGAAGCTCACCCGGGTGCCCGGCGGCGCCCAGGTCGTCGAAGCCGCCGCCCGGCTCAGGGCCGACCTCGCCACTCGCCGGCTCGCGAAGGGCACCGCCCTGGAGGAGGTCATCGGGCGCTCCACGGCGCGCACGGCCGCATCCCTGGGTCAGACGCTGGCACCCGTCCTGCCCAGAGCCCACCGGCTGGTCATCATCCCGTCGGCCTCACTGGCGTCCCTGCCCTGGCGGCTGGTCCCCGGCATCCGCGGCCGCATCGTCACCGTGGCACCCTCGGCGACGTTCTGGTCGCGTCGGTCGTCCTCGGCAGGACGCCCCGGCGGCGAGCGGGTCGTCGCGCTGGCCGGGCCTGGCCTGGGCCGCGCGCTCAGCGAGGTGCGCGACATCGAGCGCGCCTGGGGGATCGGTGCGGCATCGCGGCCCGGCACCGTTGCAGACGGCCAGCAGCTACGAGATGCGCTCTCTGACAGCACGATCGTGCACGTCGCCGCGCACGGCATCCACCAGGACGAGAGCCCGCTGTTCTCCTCGGTCGTCATGGGTGACGGGCCCGTCTTCGCGCACGAGTTCCAGCGCACCGGCATCCGGGCCGAGCACGTCGTGCTGTCGTCGTGCGAGGTCGGGCGCACGCACGTGCGGGCCGGTGACGAGGCGCTCGGCCTCACCGCCAGCCTGCTCGCCACCGGCGTGCGGTCGGTGGTGGCGGCCGTCGGGCCCGTGGGGGACGAGGACGCCCACGCCGTGATGTCGGCCTACCACCGGGTGCTGGCGCAGGGCCTCGACGCCGCCGAGGCGCTCGAGATCGCGAGCGCGGGAGTCGAAGAGGGTCGGCTGTTCTGCGCGTTCGGGGCCGACTGGGCATCCACCCCCGCGGCATCGTGGAGCGGGCCCGATGCTCGGCTGGACAGTGCGGGCTCGGCCACGAGCGCCTCGTAGGGTCCTCGCTCGACGCGTGGGCCACGACGGCCACGCCGGGTGCCGCACCCCCTGCTGTGCTGCGCCCGGCGTGGCCGGTCCCCGTGGTGCAGAACCGTCGTCCCGTACACCGCGCTTGTTGCAGCCCGGTGCCGTGACGCCCCTCGGTTCCGCGGCCGACCGGCAGGCCCCTGAAACGAGCCGGTCGACGTTCGCGGCCCTGTAAGGGTCCGACAGGCAAGAGGAGCGAGGTCCCGGCGCGCTGATACACGGCATCCCGAACTTCTTTCGGATGCCGTCCCGGCCCGTCCCGGCGGCGCGCCCATCCCTCGCGGGCACGCGGAAGAACGTGCAGGTCCGAGGTATCACGGGGCCCCGAAGGCGCTCCTGTTCAGCGTCGATGATCATCACTACGCTGGCCACCGGGGACTCCCCACGTCTCGGCGCCACAGGAGCAGCAGATGAGTGAGAACACCCCTGAGAACGAGTCCGGCGACGAGCGGCGCGAGCCGACCCACAACTTCCCCATCTTCGGCGTGCCGGCGTCGGCCTTCCGCCGCTTCCGGGCGACAGTGCTCTCGCCGGACGCTGCCGACGTGCTCGGCGAGCAGGACCCGCCCCACCCCACCGTCTACCGCCCGGACCGGCTGATCCTGCCGGGGCTTGCCCATGGCTCCCTGAACGAGGGCCCGTTCGCGGAGCTGAGCCGGATCGGCACGCTGAGGCAGTTCGCGTTCACCCCACGGGTCATCGACGAGGCCCGTGCGAGCGACCTCGGTGAGGACGACCCGGATGACTCGGACGACTCCGCCGACCGCGCCCCGGAGACGTTGCGCGACCTGGCCATTCGGCTCGGCTACGAGCGCGACCTCGATGCGGTCGCGCAGGTCGTCGTGGAGCTGATGCCGGACAAGGGCCGGCTCGCGCCCCCACTCGATGCCTGGCAGGTGCTCCAGTTCGCCCGTAGCGAGGTGCAGCGACTCGCGGCCTTCCGGGCGGACCCCGAGAGCTTCCGCGACGGCCTGAGCCCCGAGGAGTTCGATGCCTTCGAGAAGGCGATCTCGACCATCGAGGGCGGTAACGCGCAGACCTGGGGGCTGAACCACATCCTGATGGCGACCGGGTACGGGTCCGGGGTGGGCTACGGCTCGGGCGTCGGCTACGGCAGCGGCGTGGGCTACGGCTCCGGCGTGGGCTACGGCTCGGGCGTGGGCTACGGCTCGGGCGTCGGGTACGGCAGCGGGGTCGGCTACGGCTCCGGCGTGGGGTACGGCAGCGGCGTCGGCGTGCCGGGGTCCGCGGACGGCCGCATCCCCGTGGCCCTGCACCTCGGCCCGCCCACACCGGTCGACGGCCCGGCGCCGAACGTCGCGATCCTCGACACCGGCCTGGGTGAGCACCCGTGGTTCGACGGCCCGGGGTCCCGCGTCATCCGCCACCCTCGGGTGGGGGGCAAGGGGATCGGTGTCCAGTTCGAACCCGGCCAGGATCCCGAGGTCGACGGCGTCACCCTCGACCTGGTGAACCGGTTCCTCGACCCGATGTCCGGCCACGGCACCTTCATCGCCGGCCTGGTGCGCCAGCACTGCGCCAATGCCACGCTCGTCATCGTCCCGGTCATGTACGGCGACGGCGCAGCCGACGAGGCCGACATCATCGACGCGCTGCACCGCCTGCTGCTCTGGCACTGGGAGGGTCGGAAACCCACGACGAAGCACGGCCCGCTCGACGCGCTCAGCCTCTCCTTCGGCTACTACCACGAGACCCCGAGTGCCGTGGTGAACGAGGCGGGCCTGTTCAAGCTGATCCGGGCCATGCAGGCCAACGCCGTGTGTGTCGTCGCGGCGGCGGGCAACGGCGCCACCACGCTGCCGTTCTGGCCCGCCGCGCTGGCCGGCGACCACGCCGCTGACGTCGACAACGGCCGCGTGCCGGTCGTCAGCGTCGGCGCTCGCAACCCCAACGACGGCACGGTCGCGGCGTTCTCGAACACCGGTCACTGGGTGCGCACCTACCGGTGCGGTGTCGCCACCGTGAGCACCATGCCGGTCACCTTCGACGGCTCGTTGCGGGGCGGTCTCAACGTGCCGACGCAGTCGGGCGGCAGCCCCGAGCGTGGCACCCCCGACCCCGACGACTACTCCAGCGGGTTCGGCATCTGGAGCGGCAGCAGCTTCGCCTCGCCCGCCTGCGCCGGTGACATGGCGCACCTGATGTGCGAGCCGTCCTTCGTCCAGGACCCCGGCACCCGCGTCGAGAAGATGACCAGGATCGTGGAGCGGGCCATCAAGGAAGGCGCATGATGCCGGCGGGCGCCGAGAGCCTGGCCGTGCGGGCGGCCGACTCCTTCCGCGCCTACCGCGACGGCAACGCCTCGGGCATGTCGAGCCTCGTCGACGAGGTCACCCCCCTGCTCTGGTCCGTCGCCCGCCAGCAGGGCCTGTCCCGGCAGTCCGCCGAGGACGTCGTGCAGAACACCTGGCTCAAGCTCGTCGAGCACGCCGGCGACATCACCGACCCGCAGTCGGTGCTGAAGTGGCTCATCACGACGACCCGGCGCGACTCGTGGACCACCTCGTCGCGAGGCCGCCGCGAGGCGCCGGCCACCTACGCCGACGTGCGCGACCAGGAGTCCGACGACACCACGCCGTCGCCCGAGACCACCGTGCTGACCGACGTCGACGACCGGCTCGTCTGGCAGCACTTCGCCTCGCTGTCGGAGCGGTGCAAGTCCTTGCTGCGGGCCATCGCGTTCGCCGAGCGCCCCGACTACGCCGCGGTCGCCCAAGCCCTCGGGATGCCGGTCGGGAGCATCGGCCCCACCCGTGGGCGCTGCCTCGCCAAGCTCCGCCACACCCTGACCACCGACCCGCGTTGGGAGATGCCGTCATGAATGCCTCCCCGGAGCCCGAGATCGTCCTCGCCGCCGGTGCGCTCGACGACGTCGACGCCCAGATCCTCGACCGGGTACGCCACCTGCACCAGGTGATGGACCCCGTCCCCGCCGACCTGGTCGACCGGGTGAAGTTCGCCATGTCGGTCGCGGCGCTCGAGGCCGAGCTGGCCGAGATCGTCACCAGCGCCACGCTCGAGACGGTGCGCGGCACGGAGTACGACCGCGCCGACACCGTCACCTTCGCCAGCGAGGGCCTCAGCGTCATGGTCACCATCGAGCACACGCGGTCGACGCGCGCCGACATCGCCGGCTGGGTCAGTGAGGGCGACGTCGAGGTCGAGCTCCGCGAGCGGGGCCGCACGAGGACCACGATGGTCGACGACGAAGGTCGGTTCACCTTCACCGGCGTCGAGCGCGGGTTGGTCAACTTCGTCCTCCGTCGGCGGAGCGACACCGAGGCCGCTCCGATCATCACGCCGGCGATAGAGCTGTAGGAGAGCCCATCCAGGACCCCGTCGCGATCGCCGATGCCTACCTCGCCGCGGCGCGGCACGCCAACGAGGTGGGGCGCTTCGACGATGCCGTCGCCAACCTCGACCAGGCCGTGGGTGCCCTCGACGGCGCCACCGGTGAGGATGCCGGGCGGCTGCGCATCCGGGTGCTGATCACCCGGTCGTGGACCGAGCTCGAGGTCAACGGCCTCGGCCCGGCCCTGGCGATGCTGCGCGACGCGAGGGCGCAGGCGACCGCCATCGACGACCGCCTGCTCGTCGCCCTGAGCCACGTCCAGGAGGGCGTGATCCACGTGCGGGGCGGCGACTGGGCGGCATCCCTGACGGCGTTGGACGGGGTCGGCGACGACGAGCGGGCCCTCAACCCCAGCCAGCTGCTGCGCGCTGCTCATCAACCGGGGCATGGCGCACCTCGGTCTCGGCCACAGCGCCGCCGCCGAGGTCGACCTCACCCGCGCCGCCGACACCGCCGCGGCGCACGGCTTCGCCGACCAGGAGTTCAAGGCCCGGCACAACCTCGCCTGCCTGGCCTTCGTCGACGGCGACCTCGCCCGGGCCCTCGTGCTCATGCGGGCGGCCGACCGGATGGATGCCGCGGTGAGCCGCGACCGCGCTCGCCTCGACCACGCCGAGGTGCTGCTCGAGGCAGGCCTGGTCGACAAGGCCCGCAGCGTCCTGCAGGAGGCCCTCGAGTCCGCCCGGGCCGACGACCACCGGCTGGAGGTCGGCGAGATCAGCGCGCGGCTGGCTCGCTGCGACCTCCTCGTCAACGACCTCGAGGGCGCTCGCCGGCACATCCGCACGGCGCTGGCCGCCTACCGCACCCGCCAGGTCGAGGAGCTCGTGCGCGACGCCGCCCTGACCCGGTCGACGATCGACGTCGCTGCCGGGCACGACCTGGGCGTCGTCATCACCGAGCTGGCGCGGCGCAACGAGCAGGCGTCGACCGGCACGGTCGCCGATCGCGCTGCGGTGCGGTTGGAGGCCGAGGCGCGACTGCTCTGCGGTGATGTCGACGGCGCCGAGCTGCGGCTGTCCACGCTCGAGCGCACCAACCGCGACTCGCTCGCGGCCCGGCTCCACGAGACGCTCGTGCGCGCCCGGCTCGACCACGCCAGGGGCCGGGACGTCGAGGCCGAGCGCCGCATCACCACCGGCAACCGGCTGCTCGCGGCGCACCAGTTCCAGTCCTCGAGCCTCGACGTGCGCGCCGCCCTGGCCCTGCACGGGCGGCGGCTCGCCGCCTTCGACGTCGAGCGGGCCCTCGAGAGCCAGGACGCCGACGGCATCCTCACCAGCATCGAGCGGTGGCGCGCCATCTCGCACCGGATCAACCCGGTCACCACCTCGACCGACCCCGAGCTCACCGTGCTGACCCGGGAGCTCCGGCGGCTGCGCCGGGTCGCGGCGGAGCGCGAGGGACACGCCACGACCGAGCTCGTCGAGGAGATCGCCCAGCTCGAGGACCATGTGGCCCAGCGCGAGTGGACCCTGACGGTGGGTGGCACGTCGGCCGGCGCCCTGCCCCCGGTCGACGCCGACGAGGCCCGTGCCGCAACGTCAGACCGGGACGCCACGGTGGTGGAGTTCTTCGAGACGGGCGACGAGCTGTGGACCATCGTGCTCGACGACGGCAACCTCGAGGTCGCGCGCACGGGCACCGTGTCGGCAGTGCGCCAGCAGATCGCCCGGCTGCGACGGGACCTGCGGGCGAGGGCGATGGTCGCGCCCGGGTCACCGATGGAGGCGGCCCTGCACCGGGCGAGCGCGGCATCACTGCGCGCCGTCGACACCGCCCTCAACCCGGCAGGACCGGCGCTGGGGCGCGCGGCCGACCGGCGGGTGGTCGTCATCCCCTCGAGCACCCTGGCGGCCGTGCCCTGGAGCCTGCTGCCCAGCCTGCTGGGCCGCCCGGTCACCGTCGCGCCGTCCCTGACCCGCTGGGTCCGTGGGCCCTCCCGCAGCGCTTCAGCCGACTGGTCCGCGCCGGTGGCCGCCCTGTACGGCCCGGGGCTGGCACGCACCGGGCCGGAGATCCGGGCCGTGCGCGCCTTCTGGTCGGCCGACCCGGTGGCCACCGACGACCGGCCGGCGACGTGCGACGAAGTGGTGAGTGCCCTGGGCCGCGCCCGCGTGGTGCACCTCGCCGCCCATGGCGTCCACGAGGCGCAGAGCCCGCTGTTCTCGTCGGTGCGGCTGGCCGACGGGCCGGTGTTCGCACACGAGTTCCCCCGGCCGGTGGCCGCGGAGCACGTCTCGCTCGCGGCCTGCGACGTCGGCCAGTTCTCCACGCGCCCCGGCGACGAACCCCTCGGCCTGGCGATCGCCCTCATGGCGCTCGGAGCCACGAGCGTGCTGGCGGCGGTGTCGCCGGTCGCCGACTCCGTCGCCGCAGACGCGATGGTGGCGTACCACCGGGTGCTGTCGACCGGGGCGGACGCCGCCGAGGCCTGGGCCGGCGTGGTGCGCGACCACCCGGCGGCCGGGGTGTTCTGCCTCTACGGCTCGGACTGGAGCGCCGCCAGCGGCGAGTCCGCGCTCAGATGAACAGGGCAGGCTCGGCGAAGAGCGCGTCGTAGGGGTCCTCGCCGGGGACGTCGGGGAAGCGGACCCTGGCCGGGATGCCGGTCGCGACCGCCCCCGCCGGAACCGGCTTCACCACAACGGAATTGGCGCCGATCTGCACGTCGTTGCCGATGTCGATGTTGCCGAGCACGCGGGCGCCGGCGCCGATGGTGACCCGGTCACCGACGGTCGGATGCCGCTTGGTGCCGCGGGCGAGCGACCGGCCACCCAGCGTGACCCCGTGGTAGAGCATCACGTCGTCACCGACCACGGCGGTGGCGCCGATGACGACGCCCATCCCGTGGTCGATGAAGAAGCGCCGGCCGATCTGCGCGCCGGGGTGGATCTCCACGCCGGTCACCGACCGCACCACGGTCGACAGCACGCGGGCCGCCGGGCGGGCACCAGGCTTCTGCCACAGCTTGTGCAGGCCGCGGTAGGCCCAGATCGCGTGCAGCCCGGGCGAGTTCACGGCTACGTCGAGCCGGGTCTCGGCGGCGGGGTCACGCCGCATGGCGGCGTCGAGATCCTCGCGGATGCTCGCCCGGGCGGCACGGATGAAGGACATGTCAGTCGACGAGACCCTCGAACAGGATCGTCGACAGGTAGCGCTCGCCGAAGCTCGGGATGATGACGACGATGGTCTTGCCGGCGTTCTCCGGGCGCGAGGCGACCTGGTTGGCGGCGGCGAGCGCGGCCCCGGAGGAGATGCCCACGAGCAGGCCCTCCTCGGTGGCGGCACGGCGGGCCCACGTCACCGAGGTCTCGGCGTTGACGTCGATGACCTCGTCGTAGACGGAGGTGTCGAGGATCTCGGGCACGAAGTTGGCGCCGATGCCCTGGATCTTGTGCGGGCCGGGGGTGCCGCCGTTGAGGATGGGCGACTCCTCGGGCTCGACCGCCACGATCTGCACGCTCGGGCTTGCGCGACTTGAGCACCTGGCCGACGCCGGTGATGGTGCCGCCGGTGCCGATGCCGGCCACGACGATGTCGACCTCGCCGTCGGTGTCCTTCCAGATCTCCTCCGCCGTGGTCTTGCGGTGGATCTCGGGGTTCGCGACGTTGGCGAACTGGCGGGCCAGCACGGCCCCCTCGCGCTCGGCGACGATCTCCTCGGCCTTGGCGACCGCGCCCTTCATCCCCAGCGACGGGTCGGTGAGGATCAGCTCGGCGCCGTAGGCGCGCAGCAGCGCGCGGCGCTCCTTGCTCATCGACTCCGGCATGGCCAGCACGACCTTGTAGCCACGCGCTGCGCCGACCATGGCCAGCGCGATGCCGGTGTTGCCCGAGGTGGCCTCGACGATGGTGCCGCCGGCCGTGAGGTCACCCGACGCCTCCGCCGCGTCGATGATCGCGACGCCGATGCGGTCCTTCACCGAGCTCGCGGGGTTGTAGAACTCGAGCTTGGCGGCAACGATCGCGTCCCCCTCGATGATCCGGTTGAGCCGGACGAGCGGGGTGTTGCCGACGGCCTGGGTCACGTCGTCGAGGATGGGCATCGCGGGGCCTTTCGTTGGAGCGGGGCCGGCCCACGCACCCGGGGTGGGCACACGGCATCCGGCTCGGTGGTGCCGACGACGGTGCCAACCGTCGTCTGCTTATGCGTATTCCAACAGAGAGTTATCCCGCGGCACAACGACGTCTCAGTGCCGTCCGATGCGGCGTCAGCGGTCGAGCAGGTCGCGCTGCACCGCGTTGAGCGGGAGGCTGCGGGCGCGGCGCTCGGCGGCCGCGGCCTCCGCGGGCCGGTCGAGCCGGCGCAGCAGCGCCCCACGGGTCGCGTGCCAGAGCGGGTACTCGCGCAGCCCGTCGATCGCGTCGACGAGCGCGAGGCCCTCGGCCGGCCCGCGCGCCTCGGCCACGGCGACGGCGTGGTTGAGCCGCACGACAGGCCCGTCGTCGATGCGCAGCAGCACCTCGTACCAGGACTCGATGGCCGCCCAGTCGGTCTCCTCCCACGACGGGGCGAGCGCGTGGCAGGCGGCGATCGCGGCCTGCACGACGTAGGGGTCGGGGTGGGCGGGCGACAGGCGCAGGCCCTCACCCACCAGCGGCACGGCCTCGGCGATGGCAGCGCGGTCCCACCGCGTGCGGTCCTGGTCGGCGAGCAGCACGGCCGCCCCGGCGGCATCGGTGCGGGCCGCTCGGCGCGAGTCCTGCAGCAGGATGAGCGCCAGCAGGCCGGTCGCGCCCGGGTCGTTCGGGCGCAGGCGGTGCAGCAGCCGGGTGAGGCGCAGCGCCTCGGCCACCAGCGCGGGGCGGGTCAGCTCGGGGCCGGCCGTGGCGGCATACCCCTCGTTGAACATCAGGTAGGTGGTGGCGAGCACGGTGTCCCAGCGCTCGGGGAGGTCCTCGGCCGACGGCACCTTGTAGGGGATGCCGGCCAGCCGGATCTTCTGCCGGGCGCGGGTGAGGCGCTTGGCCATCGTCGGCTCGGAGACGAGCAGGGCGCGCGCGACCTCCTCGGTGCCGAGGCCGCACAGCGTGCGCAGGGCCAGGGCGACCCGGGTCTCGGGGGCGAGGCTGGGGTGGCAGCAGGTGAAGACCAGCCGCAGCAGGTCGTCCTCGACGACCTCGGGCTCGGGGTCCTGCGCGAGGAGCACCACGTCGGCATCCGGCCCGGACGCCAGCGCCTCCTTGGGGGCGCGGGCCGCCTCGCGGCGGATCTGGTCGACGGCGCAGCGGCGGGCGGTGGTGCGCAGCCACGCGACCGGGTTGTCGGGGATGCCGTCGCGCGGCCAGGTCTGCAGCGCGCGCAGGCTGGCGTCCTGCACGGCATCCTCGGCGAGGGCGAGGTTGCCGGTCCAGCGGGCGAGGGTGGCGAGGACGTCACGACCGGCGGCCCGGACGATCTCGGCCAGGGCGCGGTGGGCGTCCTCGGGGGCGGGCAGGCCGGCAGGGCCAGCCGCGCCCGCCCCTGAGGCGACGGCACTCACATCGGGAACTCGATGACGGGGCGCACCTCGACGGCCCCGTCCCACGCGCCGGGGATGGTCGAAGCGACCCGCACCGCCTCGTCGAGGTCGGCGCACTCGAGCAGGTAGAAGCCGGTCAGGGCCTCCTTGGTCTCGGCGTAGGGGCCGTCGGTGGTCAGCGGCGTGCCGCCCTTGGCCTTCGACCCGCACGGTGGTGGCGGTCGAGGTGGGGTAGAGCGCGGCACCCCCGCGGATGACGGCGCTCGCCGCCTGGGCGAACTCCCCGTACTGCGCGATGTCCGCGGCGTACTCGGGAAGGGTCCAGTCGACGTCGCGGCTGTAGATGATGGCTGCGTACTGGGTCATGGTGACTCCTTGGTTCTCGGTGGCGGGCCGCACCGGTGTCCGGCCTCACCCTAGAGACGAACGGGGTGCGCTGAGAAGGACAACCGGGTCGACGCGTTCTTGCCGGACCTTCGACGGCCCTCGCGGGGCCCGTGGGGTGAGGGTCACACCGAGGTATGCAAGCGCTTAGCGCTATATAGACTCGGGCAGCGTCGGTCGCGGCACCGCTGTCGGCGCGCGGCCACGCAACCCCCACCTCCGCCGGATGGAGCACCACATGACCGCCGTCCTCGTGATCGGCCTCCTCATGACCGCGATCGCGCTGCCGCTCGCGGCGCGCCGGGTGTCGTGGATCTACCGGCTGATCCGCAGCGGGCAGCCCGCACCCGACCGCGTGGAGGGCGTCACCGGCCGAGTCACCGCCGCGGTGAAGACGCAGCTCGTCGAGGTCTTCGGGCAGAAGAAGCTGCTCAAGTGGACCGTTCCCGGCATCGCCCACTTCTTCGTGTTCTGGGCGTTCCTGATCCTGGCGACGGTCTACCTCGAGGCGTACGGCTCGCTGTTCAAGGAGGGGTGGGCGATCCCGGTCGTCGGCACCTGGGGCATCCTCGGCTTCGCGCAGGACTTCATCGCCGTCATGGGCCTGCTCGGCATCATCGCCTTCGGGCTGATCCGGGTGAAGAACTCCCCGAAGC
The DNA here is from genome assembly GCA_963806295.1 of uncultured Actinomycetota bacterium. Taxonomy (GTDB): domain Bacteria; phylum Actinomycetota; class Actinomycetes; order Actinomycetales; family Dermatophilaceae; genus Fodinibacter. The sequence continues at coordinate 54,127 of CAWDXP010000025.1, forward strand.
GGCTCGGCCGGAACTCCCGGTTCCAGGGCTCGCACCTCGGCGGCGCCTGGCTGACGCTGTTCTTCATCTTCAACGTCATCTGGACGATGTTCCTGTTCCGCGGGTCGGGCGTGGCCACCGGCAACTTCCCCTACGGCAACGCGGCGTTCGCGTCGCACACGGTGGGTGCGGCGATCGAGCCGCTCGGGGAGTCGACCGCGACGGTGCTCGAGCACGTCGGCCTGCTGCTGCACATCGGCGTCATGCTCGTCTTCCTCATCTTCGTGCTGCACTCCAAGCACCTGCACATCTTCGTGGCGCCGATCAACGTGATGTTCGGCCGGCGGCCCGTCGCGCTGGGCGCGGCCAAGGAGCTCATCGTCGCGGGCAAGCCGTTCTCCATGGACGAGATGGAGGAGCTCGACGAGGGCGCCTCGCTCGGGGTGGGCCGCGCGGAGGACTTCACCTGGAAGGGCCTGCTCGACTTCACGACCTGCACCGAGTGCGGACGCTGCCAGAGCCAGTGCCCCGCGTGGAACACCGAGAAGCCGCTGTCTCCCAAGCTGCTCATCATGGGGCTGCGCGACCACGCCAACGCCAAGGCGCCCTACATGCAGGCGCTGGCCAAGGTCGACGGTGACCGCGAGAAGGTGCCCGCGGGCGTCACCGCCGTCCCGGCCTACCACGGTCACGCCGCGCCGGAGGGCCTGTCCTGGGACGACGTGCCGCTGGTCGGCGACACCGGCTACGACGGCGACTCCCTCGCCGCCTACACGCCGGTCGGCCCCGGCGCGATCATCGACACCGACGTGCTGTGGTCGTGCACCACCTGTGGCGCGTGCGTCGAGCAGTGCCCCGTCGACATCGAGCACGTCGACCACATCATCGACATGCGGCGCTACCAGACGCTCATCGAGTCGGCGTTCCCGTCGGAGCTCGGTGGCCTCTTCAAGAACCTCGAGGGCAAGGGCAACCCGTGGGGCATGGGCGCCCGGGCCCGGCTCGACTGGGCCAAGGACCTGCCGTTCCCGGTGAAGGTGCTCGGCCAGGACGTCGAGAAGGCGTCCGACGTCGACTGGCTGTTCTGGGTCGGCTGCGCGGGGGCCTACGAGGACCGCGCCAAGCAGACCACCCGCGCCGTGGCCGAGCTGCTCGACACCGCAGGCGTCTCGTTCGCCGTGCTCGGCAACGGCGAGACCTGCACCGGCGACTCGGCGCGGCGCGCCGGCAACGAGCTGCTCTTCCAGACCCTGGCCCAGCAGAACGTCGACACCTTCGGTGAGTTCGGCGTCACCAAGGTCGTCGTGACCTGCGCGCACTGCTTCAACACGATCAAGAACGAGTACGCCCCGCTCGGGGGGTCCTACGAGGTCGTGCACCACACCCAGCTGCTCAACCGGCTCGTGCGCGACAAGAAGCTCGTCCCGGTGGCCCTGCCGAGCGACGTGCCCGGCATGTCGTCGGCCAAGAACGCCGCATCGACGGCCTCGACCGTGACCTACCACGACCCGTGCTACCTGGGCCGGCACAACGGTGTCTACGCCCCGCCGCGCGAGCTCATCGAGTCGCTGCCCGGCGTCGAGCTGCGCGAGATGGAGCGGACCCGCGAGACCTCGTTCTGCTGCGGCGCCGGCGGTGCCCGGATGTGGATGGAGGAGAAGCTCGGCACGCAGATCAACACCAACCGCACCGAGGAGGCCATCGCCACCGGGGCCGAGCGGATCGCCATCGGCTGCCCGTTCTGCCGGGTGATGATCTCCGACGGGCTGGGCGCGAAGCAGTCCGAAGGCATCGCCGAGACGGTCGAGGTCGTCGACGTCGCGCAGATGCTGCTCGCGGCCGTGCGCCGTGGGGAGCCGTCCGGCGGTGACGTCGTAGTCCGAGCCCGAGTCCAAGGCCGGGATGCCGTCCGCGCCCGCTCCCGAGGTCACCGCACCCGCCGCTGCGGCCGCGCGCGGCTGCGGCCGCCACCACGGCAGCCCCAGCCCCGGCGGCCAGCGAGCCCGAGGCAGACCCCTGGGACGCCCCGGCAGCACCGGCGGCTACGGCTGCGGCCGCCACCACGGCAGCCCCAGCCCCGGCGGCCAGCGAGCCCGAGGCAGACCCCTGGGACGCACCAGCAGCGGCGGCCACCACCGCCGCGCCGGTCGTGGCAGCACCGGTAGCCAGCGAGCCCGAGGCAGACCCCTGGGACGAGCCCGCCGCACCAGCAGCAACGGCGAGCACCGCCGCAGCAGCACCAGCCGCAACCGAGGCCGACGCAGACCCCTGGGACGCACCCGCCACGACAGGTCCGGATGCTTCACCTGTTGAGCCAACCCGGGACAAGATCGACCAATTGGTCGAAGTTGCCCCAGCAGCGGACGAGCCCGACCCCTGGGACGAACCCGCCGTAGCTGCAACTGCGGCGAGCACCACGGCAGCAGCGGCGCCGGCCGCGACCGAGCTGGACCCGTGGGACGAACCCGCCACGACAGGTCCGGATGCTTCACCTGGCGAGCCAACCCGGGACACAATCGACCAATTGGTCGAAGTTGCCCCAGCAGCGGACGAGCCCGACCCCTGGGACGAGCCCGTCACGCCAGGTCCGGATGCTTCAGCTGGTGAGCCAGCCCGGGACACAATCGACCAATTGGTCGAAGTTGCCCCGGCTTCGGACACCACCCCGGAGCCTGTTGCGGTGGCCGCACCGGCACCGGCCGCCGTCGAGGACTCGGTCGACCCGTGGGACGAGCCCGCCGACGCCGTCGAGCCCCAGCCGGCTGACGCTGCCCCGGCCGCACCGGCAGTCGAGACGGAGCGTCCCTCCAGTGACCTATTGGTCGATGTGGGGACGGCCGACGAGGAGGTGACCGCGGCCGCTGAGGAGGCCACGGCATCCGATGCCGTGACCCCCGCGCCCGCGCCGGGGCAGCCCGAGGCCCAGCAGACCGAGACCGAGCAGACCGAGACCCAGGCGGCCGAGAAGCCGACGGCAGGACCGACCGGGTTCACCGGCGATGCGGCGCTGCTCGACGAGCCGGACCCCTGGGACTGACCCGATCCGAACAACAGTGGGACTTATCGGGGTCATGGCCCCGATAAGTCCCACTGTTGTCTCGCCCGGCTCTCACACGACGAAGCGCCCGGCCCCGCGTGGGGGCCGGGCGCTGTCGTGCGCGGCAGGGCTGGGGTCAGCCCAGGCCGTTGGCGGTGAGGAACTCCTGGGCGACGGCCTTGGGGTCCTTCTTGTCGATGTCGGTCTCGCTGAGCATGTCGGCGATGGCCTCGGTGGTGAGCTTGGCCGAGACGGCGTTCAGGACCGTCTTGACCTCCTCGGCGCGGTCGGCGCGCACCAGCGGGACGATGTTCTGCGACCCGAACAGCTTCTCGGTGTCCTCGAGCTGCACGAAGTCGTTGGCCGCGATGGCCGGGTCGGTGGAGAAGATGTTGGCGGCGTCGGCCTGACCGTTCTTCAGGGCCTGCACGATGCCCTGGCCGGTGAGCGGCCGGAACGACTTGAAGGTGACGCCGTAGGTCTTCTCGAGACCGGGGATGCCCTGCGGGCGGCCCTTGAACTCCGGCGGTGCGGTGAGGGTGAGCTCGTTGGCGACGGCCTTGAGGTCGGCGATCGACTTCAGGTTGTACTTCGCGGCCGTCTCCTTGGTGACGACGATCGAGTCGTTGTCCTCGGCGGCCGACTTGTCGAGCACCGTCGAGGGTCTTGGGCAGCACCTGCTGCACCTTGGCGTAGACCTCGTCGGGGTCGGTGCCCGTGAAGGACTTGTCGTAGTTGAACGCCAGGGCACCGGTGTACTCGGGGAACACCTGCACCGAGTTGTCCTCGAGCGCGCGCAGGTAGATCTCGCGCGAGCCGATGTTGGGCTTGGTCGTGGCGTCGATGCCCTTGGCCTTGAGCGCACCGGCGTAGATCTCGGCGAGCAGCGTGGACTCGGAGAAGTTCGCACCACCGACGACGATCGGGCCGCCGGAGCCGCTGGCCGAGGCCGAGCCGGTCGGGGACGAGGACGCGAGCGGGTCTTCGGAGCTGCCGCACGCGGTGAGCCCGAGGAGCGAGGCGGCGATCAGTGCCACCGCGGAGGTCATGCGCTTCATCGGAGTGGGTCCCTTCGTGGTGCTGTGGTCGGTCTGGCGATCAGGCGTAAGGGTAGGGGAACGGGCAGAACGGGTCACAGCAGGAGCAGCGGGCGTGCGGGACATCGGCCGGGGGCCTGTCGGCCTCAACCGCGACGCTGCGCGAATCCTTCCCGCGACCACCGACACGGCGGCCGGTGAGGCCCGGCGAGACGACCCGGCGCTGCACCAGGGCGAAGACGCCGTCGAGCACGACGGCCAGCACGGCCACGAGGATGGCGCCGCCGGCGGTGGCCGGGTAGTCGCCCAGGGCGAGGCCGTCGATGAGGTAGCGACCCAGGCCACCGAGCCCGACGTATGGCCGCCACCGTCGCGGTCGCCACCACCTGCAGCACCGCCGAGCGCAGCCCGGACAGCAACAGCGGCAACCCGACCGGCAGCTCGACCTGCCGCAGCACCTGGCCCGACGTCATGCCCACGCCCTCGGGCCGCGTCGCGCGCCGCCGGCGGCACCGCCTCGATGCCGGCGTACGTGCCGGCAAGGATCGGCGGGATGGCCAGCAGGGCGAGCACGAGGATGCTCGGGAGGGTGAAGGCGAGGTCGCTCTGGATCATCGCGCCCGAGCCACAAGCGTGGCGGCCAGCAGCAGGCCGAGGGTCGGCACGGCCCGCACCGAGTTGGCGAGCGAGACCAGCCAGCGGGCCCGCCCGGTGTGGCCGACCCACAGCCCCAACGGAATCGCGATGACGGCCGCGAGGAGCACCGCCATCGCGGTGTACTCGAGGTGCTGCAGGGTGCGGTTGGGGATGCCGTCCTCGCCCTGCCAGTTGGCCGGGTCGGTGAACCACGCCCAGATCGAGCTGATCATGCCCGCGCCCCCTGCACCCGCAGCCAGGGCGTGACCAGCCGGGTGCCCAGCACGATGACGGCGTCGAACGCCAGCGCCAGCAGCACGCAGGCCACGATGCCGCTGAGCAGCTCGCCCCAGATGACCCGGTTGAAGCCGTCGACGAGCAGGTCACCGAGCTGGCTGACACCGATGAGCGTGGCGACGCTGACGATGCTCACGTTGCTCACCGCGGCCACCCGCAGCCCGGCGGCGATGACCGGCGCGGCGAGCGGCAGCTCGACCCCGAACAGCCGCCGCAACCCCTTGTAGCCCATCGCCGTGGCCGCCTGCGCGATGTCGTCGGGCACCGAGTTGAGCCCGTCGGCCACGGTGCGGGCCAGCAGCGCGACGGTGTAGATGGTCATGGCGACGATGACGTTGACCGGGTCGAGGATCTTGGTGCCCAGCAGCACCGGCATGATGACGAACAGGGCCAGCGACGGGATCGTGTAGAGCAGGCCGGTCGTCGTGATGATGGCCGGGTAGGCGCGCGACCACCGGCTCGCGGCCCAGCCCAGCGGGATGGACAGCGACGAACCCGAGGACCAGCGGGATGCCCGCGAGGTAGAGGCTGCGCCAGGCGAGGGTCAGGACGGTGTCCCAGTTGTCGGCCAGCCAGCTCACGACGCGACCTCGTCCCCCACGGCCGCCGCGCCGCCGTGCACCGGGTCGGACTCGTCGCGCTCGGGCCGGTCGGCCTGCTCGATGACGGTGAGCACCTCGTGCGCCTGCACGGTGCCGCACAGCGACCCCGCGTCGTCGACGATGACGCCGCGGCGGCTGGGAGACGACAACGCGGCATCCAACGCACCTCGCAGAGAACCGTGTTCGCGAGCCACGGTGCCGCCTCGGTGCAGGTCTGCCTCGGTCACGGGCCGGTCGCCGATGCGGGCCGGCTCGACCCAGCCGAGCGGATGCCGGTCGTCGTCGACCACGAGGAGCCACCCGGCATCCGTGCGCTCGGGGCGCTCGCCGAGCAGCACGGTGGGCTCGGAGTGCAGCGGCAGGCGCGGCGCCTCCTGGAACTGCAGCGCGCGGTAGCCGCGGTCGCGGCCGACGAAGTCGGCGACGAAGTCGTCGGCCGGGTGGGCGAGCAGGTAGGAGGGCTCGGCCACCTGGGCGAGCCGGCCGCCGACGCGCAGCACGGCCACCTGGTCGCCGAGCTTGATCGCCTCGTCGATGTCGTGGGTGACGAAGACGATGGTCTTGCCGAGCTCGCCCTGCAGGCGCAGGAACTCGTCCTGCAGCTGCTCGCGCACCACCGGGTCGACGGCCGAGAACGGCTCGTCCATGAGCATCACCGGCGGGTCGGCGGCGAGCGCCCGGGCCACGCCCACCCGCTGCTGCTGGCCGCCGGAGAGCTGCGCGGGGTAGCGCTCGCCGAGCTCGGGGGCGAGGCCGACCCGCTCGAGCAGCTCGCGCGACGCGGTCGGCGATCCGCTTCTTGTCCCAGCCGAGCAGGCGCGGGCACGGTGCCGATGTTGTCGAGCACGGTGCGGTGCGGGAACAGCCCGGCGTGCTGGATGACGTAGCCCATGCCGCGCCGCAGCTCGGCCTCGTTCATGCGGCCGGTGTCCTGGCCGTCGAGGGTGATCGCCCCCCGGGTGGGCTCGATCATCCGGTTGACCATGCGCAGGCTCGTGGTCTTGCCGCAGCCGGAGGGGCCGACGAGCACGGTGATCTTGCCGGTGGGCGCGGTGAGCGAGAGCTCGTCGACCGCGACGGTCCCGTCCGGGAACTGCTTGGTCACGGCATCGAAGCGGATCATCGTGGCCCCTCACGAGGTCGGTGACATGGCCTCACAACCTAGCCGCTCCCACCCACACCGGCAGCCGTGCGCGCCGGCCGCCCCCTTGTCGAAGTTGGCCGGTCGCTGGTTCCGGGGCCGCCGCGCACCGCGTGGTACCCATACGGGATGTACTCGCGCACCGCCCGCCACCTGCCCGGGCCGGCCCCGCGGTGAGCGAGCCCGACCTCGACCGGCGCTCCACCCGCGGCCGGATGATGCTGGCCGGCGTCATCCTCGGGTCGGGGGTGGCCATCCTCGACGGCTCGGTCGTCAACGTGGCGCTGCGCACCATCGGGCGCGACCTCGACGCCTCGCTCGCCCAGCTGCAGTGGGTGGTCAACGGCTACCTGCTGGCGCTGGCCTCGCTGGTGCTCGTCGGCGGGGCGCTGGGCGACCGCTTCGGGCGGCGGCGGGTCTACCTCGTCGGCGTCGCCTGGTTCCTCGTGGCGTCGGCCCTGTGCGCCGCGGCGCAGACCCCGGCGCCAGCTCATCGCCCTGCGCGTGCTGCAGGGGGTCGGCGCCGCCCTGCTCACGCCCGGCGCCCTGGCCCTCATCCAGGCGTCGTTCCGCCCCGAGGACCGGGCCCCCGCCATCGGCACCTGGGCCGGCCTGTCGGGCGTCGCGGCCGCCATCGGCCCGCTGCTCGGCGGCTGGCTGGTCGACAACGCCTCGTGGCGCTGGATCTTCGCCATCAACGTGCCGCTGTGCGTCGCGGTCGTCGCGCTGACCTGGCGCGCCGCCCCGGAGAGCCGCGACACCACCATCGAGGGCCGCTTCGACGCCCTCGGCGCCACGCTCACGGTGGTCGCCCTCGGCGCCGCGACCTACGCGCTGACGGCCTCGGGTGACACCGGGGGCGCCGTGGTCATCGCGGCGTGGGTGGTGTCCGTGGGCGCCGGGGTGGCGTTCGTGGTCGTCGAGGAGCGCACGGCATCCCCGCTGGTTCCGTTGCGGCTGTTCCGTTCTCGCATCTTCTCGGCCGCCAACGCCATGACCCTGCTGGTCTACGGGGCGCTCGGTGGCGTCTCGCTCTTCACGGTGCTGCAGCTGCAGGCGGTGGGCTGGAGCGCGCTGCAGGCCGGGTTGTCGGGGATGCCGGTCACGCTCTCGTTGCTGCTGTTGTCGTCGCGGGCGGCATCGCTGTCGGCCCGGATCGGGCCACGGGTGCCGATGACGGTCGGGCCGCTGGTGTGCGCGGCGGGGGTGCTGCTGCTGCTCGGCGTCGGCGAGGGCGCGACCTGGTGGTCGGTGCTGCCGGGCATGACCGTCTTCGCGCTCGGCCTCGCCCTGCTCGTCTCGCCGCTCACGGCATCCGTGCTGGCGGCGGCCCCCGACCGGTTCGCCGGGGTGGCGAGCGGGGTCAACAACGCGGTCGCCCGCGCCGGGTCGCTGCTGGCGGTGGCCGCCCTGCCCGCCCTGGTCGGGCTGGCGGGTGACGACTACCTCGACCTCGACGCGATGACCGACGGCTACCGGGCGGCGATGCTGTGGTGCGCCGGTCTGCTCGCCGCCGGTGGGGTGGTCAGCTGGTTCGGCCTGGGCCGGGCAGCACGTCGGTGACGAAGTCGGCGACGGCCTCGTGCCAGACGCGGGGGTACCGCAGCATCGAGTGGATGCCCCGCTCGACCTCGACGTAGCGCAGGTCGACCCCGTCGAGCGTGTAGCGCTTGGCGAGCACGTCGGTGCGCCGCGGGTCGGTGACGCGGTCGTTCGAGCCGTGGGCGAGCAGCACCGCGACACCCGGCGGCGGCTGGCGGGTGTCGCACTCGACCCACGGGGCGAGGGCGGCGACGCCGACGACGTCGGGCTCGCCACTGAGCTGCAGCGCCACCCGGCCGCCCATCGAGTGACCGACGAGCACCACGGGCCGGCCCGGCAGCACGTGGCGGATGCGGTCGAGGGCCCAGCGGGCGTCCTGCAGGGGGTCCTGGCGGATGCCGTTCCAGCCGCACACCCGGTTCTTCAGGCGCACCACGGCGAGCCGGTCGCCGGCCCGGCGCTCGATGGCCGTCGCGAACGGCGCCATCCGCAGCACCGGCAGCCGCCACCAGGTCATCGGCGTGCGGCTGGCGGCGGCGCCACCGTGCAGCACCAGCACGACGCCGTCGGGGTGCGGCGGCACGTGGCCGCGCAGCTCGGCGCCCGGCTCCGCCCTCGGGCGCCAGCAGCGCAGCGGCGGCATCGCGGGCGCCGGCGCCCGGCCGTGGGGGTGTGGGCGCACCTCGTGACCGTCGTCGTCGTGCTCTGCCGCCTGCGTCACGCTCGAGTGCCGCCTGCGTCATGGGTACCCCTCCCCGTCGTCCACTATCCCCCGTACTCGAGGGGTTCGGTGCGGACGGGTCGCCGGATTGCCTCCCGGCGAGCTTGTTCGGGTCGGCGGACTCCGGCGGGTTCTCGCCGGTCAGACGTCGGCGCGGTGGAAGTTCTGGAAGCTGCGGCTGGCGGTCGGGCCGCGCTGGCCCTGGTAGTGGGAGCCGTGCCGCTCGGAGCCGTAGGGGTTCTCGGCCGAGGAGGAGAGCCGGAAGAACGCGAGCTGGCCGATCTTCATCCCGGGCCAGAGCATGATCGGCAGGGTCGCGACGTTGGACAGCTCGAGGGTGACGTGGCCGTTGAAGCCCGGGTCGACGAACCCGGCGGTCGCGTGGGTGAGCAGGCCGAGCCGGCCCAGGCTCGACTTGCCCTCGACGCGGGCCGCGAGGTCGTCGGGCAGCGCCACGGTCTCGAGGGTGCTGCCGAGCACGAACTCGCCCGGGTGCAGCACGAAGCCCTCGGTGGGGTCGACCTCGACCAGCCGGGTGAGGTCGGCCTGGTCCTGCGCCGGGTCGATGACCGGGTACTTGTGGTTGTCGAACAGCCGGAAGAACTTGTCGAGCCGCACGTCGACACTGCTCGGCTGCACCATGTCGGGGTCCCACGGGTCGATCCGGACCCGTCCGGACTCGATCTCGGCCCTGATGTCGCGGTCGGAGAGCAGCACGGCGTCAGGCTACCGGTTGGGGCCCGGCGGGATGCGCGAGGCGGCCTGCGGAGCGGGCTCGCGGTTGGGTTAGACTTCCCGGCGCCGGGGAGGTCGCTGCACGGCCTGCGACCCGGCACGCCGGTGTAGCTCAATGGTAGAGCGCCAGCTTCCCAAGCTGGACACGCGGGTTCGATTCCCGTCACCGGCTCCACTTCCGGCTCCAGCTCGACTTCAGGTGCCTCGCGGAGCGCTACGCGCCGAACCGCTCGGCGACGAACCTCGCCAGCGTCTCCTGCGACGGGTGCCCCCACCCGATGCAGAACGGGTGGCCCGCCGGGTCGGCGTACACCTGGTGCCCCTCGGCGCTCGTCAGGTCGGGCGCCGCCAGCAGCAGGCGCGCACCGAGCGCCAGCGCCTGCTCGTGCGCCTGCACGGCATCCTCGACGTGCAGGTCGAGGTGCACCTGCTGGGGCGCGCCGTCCGGCCAGTCCGGCGGCACGTGGTTCGGCGCGAGCTGCACCCCGATCCGCCATTGCCCGCTCGAGTCGATGACGCAGTGGAAGGCGTCGTCCTCGAGCACGTGACCGCCCAGCAGGCCGGCCCAGAACGTGCTCTCGCCGCTCAGGTCGGCGGCATCGAACACCACCACGCTCCGCACCAGCTCCATCCCCGAATGCTACGAACTCCGCCGGGGCCAGGTGGGCACCGAGGATGCCGGACGCGCCGCCCATCGTGTCGCCCCCAACCTGAGAGGTTCCCCAGACCCCGATACGCGCATTCGGGAGGCACCCCCCGCCACCCGGGCCTACCGTCGAGAGTGGCTGAGCAGGGCTCCGGCCACGTCAGCAGACCACCACGAGGGGCCCCCGAATGCGACTGCCACCCACTGCCCGCACCACCCGAACGACCCTCGGCGCCATCGCCGCCGGCGCCCTGCTGCTGGGGGCGTGCGTCAACGGCATCCGCCGGGGTCGGCGCCCAGCCCGCCCGCGCGACCACGACGGCGAGTGCCACGTCGCTCACGGCCTACACGGCGACGCCCCGGCCGACGTGCGGATGAAGGCCGCTCTCACCTCCCGCGCGACGACCGCCCGCTTCGGCGCGTCCTTCAGCGGCAGCGTGATCGACGCCGCCTCCAACGCCTACGTGTGGGGCAAGAACAGCAACAGCTACCGGCTGCCGGCCTCCACCAACAAGCTGGTGACGGCGACCAACGCCCTCACCGTCTTCGGCCCCGACAAGCGCTGGACCACCCAGGTGCGTGCCGGGTCGCGCGCCGAGCACGTCATCCTGGTCGGCGCCGGTGACCCGAGCCTGACGAGCACCTCCTCGAGGCCATGGCGAGGACGACCGCCACCGCCCTCCTGGCCAAGAGCGATCACCGCCGCCAAGGTGTACGTCGACGACGACGTCTTCCCCACGCCGACACTGGCCTACGGGTGGAAGGCGAGCTACGTGCCCGACTCGATCGCGCCGGTGCGCGGCCTGGTGCGCGACCAGCGCAACACCTCCGACACCAGCGCGGATGCCGGGCCTACTTCCGCGACCGGCTCAAGGCCCACGGGGTGACCGCAGCGGTCTACTCCGGCCGCGCCAACGCCGCCTCCAGCGCCGCCGTCATCGCGAGCAGCACCGGCTCGACGCTCGCGTCGATCGTCCAGTCGATGCTGCTCTACAGCGACAACGAGGTGGCCGAGGCGCTGCACAAGCTGGTCGGCAGGCAGCTGGGCCACGGCGCGACCTGGACCGGCGCTCGCACCGCACAGGCCCAGGAGCTGGCGGCCCAGAAGCTGCGCAGCGGCAACCTCTACGACGGGTCGGGGCTGTCCCGCGCCGACCGGATCACCACCTGGCAGCAGGCGTGGATCCTCGACCGCGCCGTCGACCCCGGCACCCAGGCCACGCTCTGGCCGCTCAAGGCGAGGGCTGCCCACCGCGGGCCGCACCGGCACACTCGCGAGCCGCTTCACCACGGCCGCCTCGAAGTGCGCCGTGGGCCGGGTGTTCGCCAAGACCGGCACGCTGAACGACGTGGTGTCGCTCGCCGGCTGGACCACCGGCGCGGACGGCCGGGTCAAGGTCTTCGCCTTCATGGTCAACGGCAAGACGTCGACCACGACGCTGAAGCAGAACGTCGACATGTTGGCCGCCACGGTCACCGGCTGCTACTGACGGTGGCGCCCCGGGCCTAGGCTCGCGGCGTGACCGAGACCGCGGGGACCGCACCGGGCGGCGCCGTCGACGACCCCGCGCTGCCGGAGGACCGGCCGCGCTCGGTCGGGCGGCGGATCCTGTCGGGCCTGCTCAGCTACGGCGTCGTCGCGCTCGCGGTCTACTACCTGCTGACCAACCTGCAGACCGACGACTTCACCTCGGCCGTCACCCTCATCACGGCACCGATGCTGCTGGCCTCGGTCGTGCTCGGCGTGGTCAACCTCGCCACCAACTGGCCCCCGATCGTCGTCGCCCTGCCCGGGCTGAAGGTCCGTGAGGCCGCGGTCACGAACACCGCGGGTGCCGCACTGTCGAACACCGTGCCCGAGGGCGGCGCGGTCGCGACGGGGCTGAACTACGCGATGCTGCGGTCCTGGGGCTTCACCCTCGGCGACACCACCTCGGAGGTGCTGGTCACCGGCACCTGGTCGCAGCTGATGAAGTACGCCCTGCTGGCGATCGGGCTGGTCGCCGTGGCGCTGCAGGGCTGGGGCCCCGGGTGGGTGGTCTGGGTGGCGCTCGGGCTCACCGTGCTGGTGGTGCTGGCCATCGTGCTGCTCACCCTCGTCCTGCGCAGCGAGCACTTCGCGAGCCGGCTGGGCGCAGGGTGCGACCGGCTCGTGGGCCGGATCCGGCGCCGCATCCGCCGCATCCCCGACCCCGGGCTCACCGAGGGCCTGCCGCTGTTCCGCACCCAGATGGTGCGGCTGCTCCGTCTGTGCTGGGGCCGGCTGACCGTGACGATGCTCGTCTCCCAGCTCACCGTGGTGCTGGTGCTCGGCCTCTGCGTGCGCATGCAGGGCCTGGACCGGGCCACGATCTCGTGGGCCGTCATCCTCGTGGCGTGGGGGTTGGTGACGTTCGCGTCGCTGCTCATCCCCACCCCGGGCGGCCTGGGGGTGGCCGAGGTGGTGCTCGTGGGGGTGCTCGGCCACGGGCTTCCGGAGTCGGACCAGGCGGCCGTGCTGGCTGCCGTGCTGCTGTACCGCATCGCGACGTTCCTGGTCCCCATCCCGATCGGCCTGGTCACCTACCTCTACTGGCGCATGTCCACCTCGTGGCGGCGACCGGTGAACTCCCGCGGCCCCAGCGCCACCTCGACGCTCGACGGATGACCCAGCCTGGCTCCCCGGCCGGTCAGCCGGGGAAGAGCCAGCCGAGCATGGTGACCGCCCCGATCGCGGCGAACACCACGAACAGCACGGCGAGCACCCACGCGATGAACCAGGCGAAGTCGAAGCCGCCGTCCTCGTCGTCGGGCGGGGCACCGGCAGCCTCGTCGGCGGCGGCCACCTCGGCCACCGTGGCGGCCTCGGAGTTCAGGGCCCGCTCGCGCAGCGCCTCGATGCGACGCGGGCGTGGCTGGGAGCGCGCGGATGCCGGCAACCCGGCCCACATCACGGCGAAGTCGTCGCTCGACTGCTCGCGCCAGGCCGCGATGGCCGCGTCGACCTCCGGCCCCTTGGCGCCGGCCGCGAACCAGACGGCCCCGGCCCGCGGCAGGTCGCCCATCTCGAAGAGCACCTCACCGAGCTCGACGAGCGCCTCGGGGTCCTGGCTGCCCTCGACGTGCGCGGCCAGCACGTCGCGCGCCTTCCACAGCTCGCCGGCCTCGCGCGCCTCGCGCGCCTGCCGCACCGGTGCGGACGCCCCACCGTCGCCGGTCATCGAACCCCCTCCGTCGAGCGCGACACCGAGACGACGCGCAGCGCCACCAGGGTGGCGAGCACCAGACCGATGAGCAGCACGGCGATGCCCATCGACGGCACCAGCAGCGCCACTGCGCAGGCAGAGCACCGAGACCACCACCGCCGGCACCATCGTCGCCACCGTCTCGCGGTCGCTCAACGCGTGCAACCCGGAGACGGTGAGGGCGACGATCGACACGGCCCCGGCGAGCGCGAGCGCGATCGGCCGCGGCCCGGCATCCGCCTCGCCCTCGACGACGTCGACGGCGGCCGCCAGCGCTGCGCCGACCGCGGCGATCGAGGCGAACACCGGCAGGTGGCCGTAGCCGAAGACCCAGGCCCCGCGGGGGGTCTCGAGAATGCTCGCGTGGTCGCGCGAGAAGTACATCCACCACAGCGAGAAGACGATGAGCAGCCCGCCGGCGATGAGCGGCGCCAGTGCCCAGGTGAGCCCGCCGCCCTCGGGAGACATCACCTGCTGGATCGCCAGGACGGCCGACAGGATGACCTCGCCGAGCACGATGATCGTCAGCAGCCCGTAGCGCTCGGCGATGTGGTGCGGGTGGAACGGGGTGCGGCCGTGCCGCTGCTCGGCGAGCACGGGCACCAGCAGCTCGAGGGCGACGAGCAGGAAGAAGGAGGGGATGAGCCACGACTCGGGCACCCAGAGCCGGGCGATCCACAGCACCTGCACGACCGTGATGCCGCACGCGTACCAGAGCGCCGTCGCTCGCCGTTCCGGGTGGCCGGAGGCGGCCCGCAGCCAGAGCCCGACCATGGCGAACCGCATGATCGCGTAGCCGATGACCACCGTCGTCGACTGGCCGTCGTCGAAGATGTCGGGCACCCCGGCGGCGAGGAACAGGGCCCCGACCATGATCACGAAGGTGAGCAGGCGGAAGACCACGTCGTCGTTGTCGTAGGCCGAGGCGTACCAGGTGTAGTTGAGCCAGGCCCACCAGATCGCGAACCAGGTCAACGTGTAGCCCACGATGGTGCCGTAGTGCGCCTCGGCGAGCCCGTGGTGCAGCTCGGCCGCGTTGCTCGCGATGGCGACGACGAAGACGAGGTCGAAGAGGAGCTCGAGCGGGGTGGACGCGCGCTCGCGCTCGCTGGTGTCGCGCGCGACCACGGGTCGGCGCAGCGGCACGGGGACGATGCTCACGAGCCGAGTATGCCGTCGGGTCAGCGACGCTGCAGTCGGCTCGCCCGGCCCGCCCGCACCAGGAGCAGCCCGGCGCCGAGCAACAGCAGGGCTATCAGGGCCAGCCGCACGAGGTCGGCGCCGGTCTGCGCCAGGTCCTTGACCGGAACGACGAGTGAGGCCTGGTCGGTGCTGCCGCAGGTGCCGCACGGGGTGGGCTGGCCCCCGTCGACCACTGCGACGTTGACCAGGGCGGTGCCGGGGGCGGCGGTGACCCGCACCTCGACGACCAGCGGCGCGGTCGAGTCGTCGACGACGACGGTCTCGGGGTACTGGCAGGTGACGGTCGACTGCACGATGCCGCAGGACCAGCCGGGGCCGCCGGCCCGCACCGGGGTCATACCCTCCGGCAGCGGGTCGGTCACGACGATCGGCGCGGTGGTGTCGTTCGGGCCCTCGTTGGTGACGATGATCTCGAAGGTGCCGGTGCCCGCCGACTGGTCACTGAGGTCCTTTGCGATGACGAGCCGGGACAGGGCCTGGACGTCGGCGGAGTCGGTGTCGACGTTGTTCGTGGGGTCGCGGTCCTGCGCCGGTGAGGCGACCGTCGCCGTGTTGGTGACCGCCGGGAACGCGGTGGGCAGCACTTCCGTCGTCAGCGTGAGGGTGCTGGTGCCGCCGACCGCCAGCCCGGTGCCGGACGTGCAGGTGACGACCTGGCCGCTGACGGCGCACGACCACCCGTCACCCGTCGCGGCGAGCGGTCGCAGGCCGTCGGGGACGGTGTCGACGACGGTCAGGAGGCCCGGGTCGTCGGTCGGCCCCGCGTTGGTGACGACCAGCGTCCAGGTGGCGTCGGTGCCCACCCGGAGCGTGCCGGTGTGCGACTTGTCGATGGCGAGGTCGACGAGCGGAGGGACGGCCACGGTGGTGGTGGAGGAGTTGTTCTCCAGGTCGGGGTCGGGGGTCGTCGAGGTCACGCCGGCGGTGTTGGCCACCGAGGGGTACGCGCCGGGCTCGACGGTGACCGTCACGACGATGTCCCCGGCGCTGGCCCCGGGCTCGAGGGGGTTCGCGAGGTCGCACGTGACCAGTGCGTCCGCCTCGGCGCAGCTCCATCCGGCGCCCGTGGCGGAGACGTAGCTCAAGCCGGCAGGCACCCGGTCGGTCACCACCACGTCGCTCGCCCGGGACGGCCCGGCGTTGGCGACTGCGAGGGTGAAGGTGAGCTGCTGACCGACCTGCACCGGTTCGCTGTGCGTCTTGAGGATCGACAGGTCCGCCGCCTGCACCACCGTGGCGACCGCCGTGCCGGTGTCGTTGTCCGGGTTGGGGTCCCTGGTCGGCGAGGTCACGGTGGCGCTGTTGCGGTAGGGGCCCGGCGCTGCCGCTGCGTCGACGGCCACCGTGATCACCAGCGGGGCGGCCGTGCCACCGGCCACGAGCGGCGAGGCGTCGGGCGTCTCGCAGACGACGACCTGGGCGTCGCCGGCGGTCGGTGAGCAGAGCCACGGCGCGGCCGCGGACACGAAGGACAGGCCGGCCGGGAGGGTGTCGGTGACGGTGAGCGGACCGAGCGCGTCGGAGGGGCCGAGGTTCTCGACGTCGATGGCGAACGTCGTGGTCGTGCCGGCCCGCACCGGGTCGGGGCCCTGGTGCACCTTGGTGAGGGCCAGGTCGGCGACGGCCCGCACCAGCACGGTCGAGGACGCGGTGTTGTTCTCGGGCAGGTCGCCCGGCGTGGCGGTGGAGACGTTCGCGGTGTTGGTCAGCACGGTGCCGTCGGCCACGCTCGACGCGACCCGCGCGACCACCCGGATGACGCTCGCGGTGGGCGCCCCCGCTCCGACGCGCGCCGGCATCGTGGCGCGGGCGCAGGCGATCTCCCGACCGACGGTGGCGCAGAGCCAGTCCTCGCCGTCGGGCGGGGTGACCGAGACCGGCGTGGTGCCGGGGGGAAGGCTGTCGCGCACGACGACCGCGTCGGCATCCGAGGGGCCGTTGTTGGTGACGGTGAAGTCGAACGCGACGGTCTCGCCCGCGTTCACCGTGCCCGAGCCCACCGTCTCCTTGGCGATGGCGATGTCGGTCTGGTCGTCCACCGTGACGCTGTCGGTGGCGGTGTTGTTCTCGGGGACCGGGTCGCCGATCGGGCCGGAGACGTCGGCGAAGTTGGTGATGGTGCCGGGGCCGGCCGACGGCAGCACGAGCAGGGTCACCGTGATGGGTGGCGCGTCGTCACCCCGGGCGATCGGGTCGTCGCTGCGGCACGTCACCAGGCCGGCATCCTCGGCGCAGGTCCAGCCCGACCCGGTGGCCGAGACGTAGGACGTGCCGGCGGGCACGGCATCGGTGACGACGATGGGTCCGGGGGTGCTCGAGGGGCCGTTGTTGGTGACGGTCAGGGTCCAGTCGAAGGTCTGCCCGGCGACCGCGGTGCCCGTGTGGGTCTTGGCGATCGCGAGGTCGACGACGGCATCGACGCCGGTGGTGTCGGAGTCGACGTTGTTGGCGAGGTTGGGGTCGGTGGTCGGCGAGGACACCCGGGCGATGTTGGTCACCGGGGTCGTCAGGTCGAGGTCGGGGTCGATGTCGACGGTGACCAGCAGGGCGGCGTTGTCACCCGCGGCCAGCGGGCCAGTGAGGTCACAGGTGAGGGTCTGCAGGACCGCCGAGCACGACCAGTCGCCGACCTCGTCGGTGCTGCCGGCGAACTCGAGGCCGTCGGGGAGGGTGTCGGTGATGCGGACCGGCGCCGTCGCGTCGGATGGACCGGAGTTGACCACGACGAGCCGGTAGGTGCCCTGCGCGCCGGCGACGAAGTCGTTGGTGTGCGTCTTCTCGATCGACATGTCGGCCAGGACGACGACCGGCGTGCGGTCGGTGTCGGTGTTGTTGCCGGTGTTCGGGTCGGGCGTGGTGTTGGTGACGGTCGCCGTGTTCACGAGGGTGCCGGTCACCGAGGAGTCGACGTCGGCGACGAGCTCGATCTGCGGGGCCGCGCCGAGGGGGAGCTGCAGCGCGCGGGTGCAGGTGACCAGCTGGCCGGCCGCCGCGCAGGACCAGCCGACCCCTGAGGCCGACACGAAGGTGAGCCCGGCCGGCAGGGTGTCGGTGACCGACGTGCCCGTGGCGGCCACGGACGGCCCGTCGTTGACGACGTCGAGGGTCCAGGTGACCTGCTCCCCGGCGATGGGGTCGAGGGCGTGGCGCTTATCGATGCGCAGGTCGGCCGATGCGGTGACCGTTGCGGTGTCGGTGTCGGTGTTGTTGCCCGGGTCCGGGTCGTACGTGCGGGCGGAGGCGGTGGCGGAGTTGGTGAGCTGGGTGCCGGGCTCGGTGGCCGGGGGGATCGCCACGACGACCGAGAGCACCGGCAGGCTCGCCCCCGCGGCGAGCGTCTCGCCGGGCGCCAGCCGGGCGCAGTCCAGGGCGGTGCCGGATGCCGCGCACGACCAGCCGGACCCGGTGGCGGACACCAGCGACACACCGGCCGGCAGGGTGTCGGTGACCCGGAACGGGCCGACGGCGACGTCCGGGCCGGCGTTGCGCACCGCCACCCGCCAGGTGGCCTCGGCACCCGCGACGAACGGGTCGACGTGGGTCTTGTCGACCACGAGGTCCGCGGAGTCGATGCGGGTGCTCGCGGTGGCCGCCGGCCCGGAGAACGGGCCGGTGGCGTTGCCCGTGGCGTCGGACTCGTCGACGCCCGTGCCGCGCGCGCTGTTGACGTGGAAGACCGAGGCGCCGACCCCCGGGTCGTCGACGACGGCCGACCCGGGCGCGGCGGCATACGTGATGACGACCGACTGGCCGGGGCCGATCGAGCCCAGGTCGGTCCACAGCAGGTTGCGGCCGACGGCGGAGTCGGGGTCGAGCTGCTGGGGTGTGCCGCCGGCCACCACCACGGTGGCCGACCCGACGTGGTACGACCAGTTCGGCGGCAGGGTGTCGGCGACGTCGATGCCGAAGGCGCGCGCGCCACCGGAGTTGGTGACCGTCACCCGCCAGCGGAACGGCTGCCCGATGTAGGCCGGGGGTGAGTCGAGGGCGACCTTCGCCGTGGTGATCCGCGGGAACTGGGGGGTCACCGTCGCGCCGGCCTGTGGACCGGTGTAGACCCGGCCACCGGTCGGGAGGCTCTCGTACGACCGCACGGTGACCGTGTTGGTCAGCCCGGCGGCCGTGAGGGTCGGCGACGGGGCCAGCACGGCCTCGTACTGCAGGTCGAGACGGGCCCCGGGGGCCAGCGGGCCCGGCAGGTCGACGGCATCCCAGGTGATGGTGCCGCCCCCGGTCACCGGGTCGGCGCCGGTCAGCTCGCCGCCGTCGGAGATCGAGGCCGGGTCGACGATAACGCCGGTGGGCACGACGTCGGCGACGACGAGGTCGAACGCATCGCTCCTCGTGGCGCCGGACGCGTTGGTCACCGACACCGTGTAGCCGAAGCGCTGCGTCGGGTCGGGGGTCGGGTCGGAGGCCACCTTCGCAACCGAGAGCCTCGGTTCGACCACGGTCGCCGTGGCCGAGTCGGGCGCGCTCTCGCGGTCGAAGCGGAAGTCGGCAGCGGTCGGGGTGCGCCCGGCCGTGAGGTTCCAGGCCGCGTGGGCGGTGTTGACCACGGCGCGGCCGGCCACGGTCGCCGGCACGTCGGCGACCCGCCCGCTGTACACGGCGACCAGGCCGCGGGGCTGCGTGCCGACGACGACGTTCCCGACCGTCCAGCCGTAGAGCGTGGACCCGTCGGGCTGCGGCACCGGGGTGAGCGGCGTGCCGGTGACAGGCCCGCAGGACGTCGTGGGGGTGGTGAGCACGACGCAGTCGATCGACTCGAGCCGCACGTCGACGATGCCGGCCGGGATGCGGTCGATGACGGAGGCCGCGAAGAACGTGGTGTTCTCCAGCGCCCCCGTGGCGACCTTCCAGGTGTAGCGCTCACCGATCGTGGCCGTCGTCGGCGTCACCGTCTTCACCAGGGCCGCGCCCGACACCACGACCGTCGCGGATGCCGTCGCCGTGTAGCTGCGCTCGAGCACGTTGTCCGGGCCGAGCGGGTCGGTCTT
Organism: uncultured Actinomycetota bacterium; assembly: GCA_963806295.1. Classification (GTDB taxonomy): domain Bacteria; phylum Actinomycetota; class Actinomycetes; order Actinomycetales; family Dermatophilaceae; genus Fodinibacter. The sequence continues at coordinate 73,927 of CAWDXP010000025.1, forward strand.
GCCGTCGTCGAGCGAGCTGCCGCTCAGCACAGCGGTGTTCGTGTACGTTTCACCGCCGACCGCGTCGACCGTGAGCCGCGCGGTGTAGGTGAGGGTGCGCGGGGCGCCGGCCGCGATGTCGTCGAGCGACCAGACCAGCCGGGTCGTCCCCACGGCGCAGCCGTTGGTGCCGGTGCCCGGCTCCTGCGGGCGACCGGGGTTGAGCACGTAGCCCTGGAAGGTCAGCCCGGCGGGGACGCAGTCGACGACGAACGCGTCGTGCAGCGGCGGGCGGTTGGTGCCGGTGCCGTTGGTGTTGGCGTTGGCGGCGACGAGGGTGAACGTGATCAGGGTGCCGCCCGGCACCGGCCCGGCCTGGTCGGTCCCCTTGGTGAGGGCCGGCCGCGGCTGGCGCACGTTGACGCCGTAGGTGGCCGTGACGCCGGGCAGCGGCTCACCGCCGGGGGTGGCGAGGCTCTCGAAGCGGGCGGTGTTGGTGCGGGCGATCGCGTTCTGCGTCGTGGTCAGCGCGCCCGTCCCGACCCGGGCACGCACCTGCACCTCGAAGCGCTGGTCGGTGTCCGTGTCGTTGGCGTACTCCACCCCGAAGTCGATGGCCCCCGTGGCCGGGTCGAGCACCGGACCCGCGGGCGGCGCGGCCGTGGCGGGCAGCGCGGCATCCGGGAAGAAGGTGAGCGTGGCAGGGCCCTCGAGCGCGAAGCCGGCCGGCAGGCCGTCGGCGAGCGAGCCCGAGTTGACCTCGGTGTCGGCGGGGATGACGACGGCGTAGCGGTAGGTGACCAGCTCGCCGATGGTCGCCTGGTTGGGGGTGTTGTTGTTCTGCTCGGTGATCGAGGTGGCACCGGTCTTGGTCACGACGGGGGAGCGCACCTGGATCGACGAGGCGTCGCGCGCCACCGGCGCGGTCTGCAGGCCTGGGGACAATGACGTGTCGACGTTCTCCTTGGGGAAAAGCGGCACCACCCCACCGGGCACGTTGGTGGGCTGCTGGTAGCGGCGCACGTGCGCCGTGTCGGCGTAGACAATGGAGACGTCGGCAGGCTCCGGGACCGTGACGTCGTAGAACATGGTGAACCGCCCGCCCGGCGTGATCTCGTCGGCGGGCACATCGCCGGTGAGCTCCCAGGTGACCCGTAGCAGGCTCGACGCGTCGGACCCCGCGAAGGTGGGGTGGCCGGGGTCGCCGGGGTCGGTGCACGTCACGGTGGGGGCGGTGGCCGGCGCCGGGCCGAACCGCACGTTCGAGACGGTCGCGCAGTCGAGGTCGGGCGCCAGGACGTCCCAGACGTCGAGGCCGCCCACGGGCGCGCCGTCGACGCCGCCGGCGGTGCCGGCGTGGTTGACGTCGATCCGGAAGGTCGCCACCGACCCGCCCTGCACCCGCACCCCGTCGACGTTCGAGTTCGGGCCGTTGGAGGTGGCCGGCGGGGCGGGGTTGGGGGGGACGTCGACCGCGTCGACGCCCTTGACCACCCGCAGCGGCGGCGGGGGCGTCAGCGCGAGGCTGGTCTTGTCACGGAAGGACTGGCGCACCCCGGCGGTGTCCTCGATGCCGAGCTTCATCAGGTTGCTGCCCGACTGGGCACCCGGGCCGGGCGCCGAGGTGATGGCCCTGGCTTGGAGCACGACCTCGAACACCGCGCCGGGCTGCACGTACCGGCCGGTCGGCGAGACGCTGCCGATGGCGAACGCGACGGTGGTGAGCGCCCGACTGCTGATCTCGAACGGTGCGGTGTTGCCGGGCGTCGCCTGGGGCGTGCCCTCCACGACAAAGCCCGGCGGCAGGAAGTCGATGACCTGCGGGTTGCGGGTCTGGGTGGCGTTGCTGAAGTCGACGCGCAGGGCGAAGCAGGCCAGGTCGCCCTGGCGGAACCGGGTCTCCTCGGCAGGCAGGGCCTCGCTCTCGCGGTATGCCGAGGTGTCGGTGGGGCAGGTGCCGCCGGACAGCGAGCGGGCCAGCATGGTCTTGTCCGGCGCTGCCCCGTCGGAGGTGAGGGTGGCCGAGCCGGTGTCGCTGACCGTGACGGTGCCGTTCTCGCCGGTGAGCGGGATGGGCGTGGTCGATCCGGCGAGCGACGCCTGGTTCGTGAAGGAGTCACCGACCGCCGTCGGCCGGCCGTCGAGGTACGTGTCGAGCATCCGCGCGTCGTAGGTGATGCTCACCGTGCCGTTGGCGGGCAGCGCGACCGGGTCGAACACGACGGTGAAACCGCCGTCGGGTCGGGGGGTCACCGAGGCGTAAGGCACGGAGGGGGTGGTCGCCGCCGCCCCGGCACAGGCCCCCGGCGCGCCGGGGGCGAAGTTCGTGCCCACGCCCCCGAGGGGGCACAGGCCGGCGGGCACGACATCCGTGACGAGGATGTCGGCGGCGGAGGTGTACTCGCTGGTGGCCAGCCGCAGGGTGTAACGGACGATGCCGCCGGCTTGGAACGAGGTGGTCGACGGCGTCTTGCGCATCCGCAGGTCCTCGATCGACACCGTCGACGACGTGGACGCGGTGGTCGCCGCGGACGCGCCGGGGGCGAGCGGACCCTGGTAGGTGCCCGAGACCGCGACCCGGTTGGCCGCCGAGCGCTCACTCGGGCCCTCGCGGGTCGAGGCACCGGTGTTGTTGTCGAGGTTGGACCCCTGCTCACCCGTGGCGTCAGGGGCCGTGCCCGGGCCGAAGGGTGCGTTCGCCCGCAGCGGGACACCGGCCGCGTACGGCAGCACGACCTCCTGGCCGGCGGCGATGTCGCCCACGTTCCACTGCAGCCGGGTGTAGACCCCCGGCGGGAAGGTCGTGCCGGCATCCGGCGGGGGGTCGACGACGGTGGTGACGGTGTCGGGTGCCGTGCAGTCCGGCACCAGCGGCGTTCCCGTGAGCAGCGGTGCACCGGGGTACTCGGGGCCCGCGGAGTTGTCCTCCTGGCCGCAGCCGAGGAACTCGAGCTCTGCGGGCAGGTAGTCGGTGACCACGACCCCCGACGTTCCACTGGCCTCGGACGCCCGCACCCGCAGCGTGTAGACGGTGGGGTGGTCGTGCACGCCGCGCAGCAGCTCGCCCTCGGGGCTGGGCTCGGACTTGGTGACGTCGAGGGCGCTGACCGTGGTCGTGGCGTTGTCGGCGGCGCTCTGCGTGGCCGTCGCCGGGTCGAGAACGCCGGCGGCATCGAACTGGGGGCTCACGAAGGGGTCGGTGTTGGTGTGCGCCTCGGCGGAGTTGGTCACCGTCGAGCCCACGGGGTAGACGGCCGGGTCGGGCACCGCCTGGTAGCCGAGCCCGAAGCTGCTGTTGACCTGGAGGTCGCCGACGTTCTCCCAGATCAGCGTGGTGCCCGAAGCGCTCGGGATGACGGTCGGCTCGCCCGCCCGCGCCGGGGTGGTGGAGCCCGCGACGTAGGTGACCCCCGGGGGCAGCACGTCGCGGAAAGCCAGGTTCCACTCGTTGACGGCATCGGGGTTGCTGGCCGGGTTGGCGGCGACCAGGTCGTAGGTGATGGGGGCACCGGCCCGCACGGAGGTCGGAGCGGACTTGGCGAGCGTGATGCCGGCGACCGCCGTGGCCGGCGCCACGGGGAGGACGAGGTAGGACAGGACCAGGGTGAGCACCACGCCGAGCGCGGACAGCACCGAGTGCCGACGACCCCGGGCCACCCACCCGTGTCGACGGCCCTGACCTGCACTGACTCCAGGCTCGACGATGCGCGAATCGTCGCAGCCCCTACCAGACCCTGCAATTCGAATGGCCCGGATGTGCAGTTCGATGCCTCACAGCCGTCTAACCCTTGAATTTGTTACCCGTGGGTAGCACACTGGTAAGCAAGCGCTCACTGACCACATTTGGAGGACGACGGCCATGGGCCACTACAAGAGCAACCTGCGCGACATCGAGTTCAACCTGTTCGAGGTGCTCGGCCGGGGCGACGTGCTGGGCTCCGGCCCGTACGAGGCCATCGACGCCGACACCGCCCGCGAGATGCTGAAGGAGGTCTCCCGCCTGGCCGAGAACGAGCTGGCCGAGTCCTTCCAGGACAGCGACCGCAACCCGCCCGTCTACGACCCCGCGACCCAGGCCGTCACGATGCCGGCGTCGTTCACGAAGTCGTTCAACGCCTACCGCGACAGCGGCTTCTGGGCCATCGACCTCAACGACGAGCTGGGCGGCACCGTCGCTCCCCCGAGCCTGCGCTGGGCCGTCAACGAGATGCTGCTCGGCTCCAACCCGGCCGTCGCGATGTTCGCGGCCTCCTACGGCTTCGCCAAGCTGCTCTACGCCCTCGGCAACGACGACCAGAAGAAGCTCGCGCACTGGATCGTCGAGCACAACTGGCACTGCACGATGGTGCTCACCGAGCCCGATGCCGGGTCCGACGTCGGCGCCGGCCGCACCAAGGCGACCCAGAACGCCGACGGCACGTGGACCATCGACGGCGTCAAGCGCTTCATCACCAGCGCCGAGTGCGACATGGTCGACAACGTCGTGCACTTCGTGCTCGCCCGCCCCGAGGGCGCCGGCCCGGGCACCAAGGGCCTGTCACTCTTCATCCTCACCAAGTACGACGTCGACCTCGAGACCGGCGAGCTCGGCGAGCGCAACGGCGTCTACGTCACCAACGTCGAGAAGAAGATGGGCCTGAAGGTCTCCACGACCTGCGAGCTCACCTTCGGCGGCGAGCGGCCGGCCGTGGGCACCCTGCTGGGTGACGTGCACGACGGCATCGCGCAGATGTTCCACGTCATCGAGAACGCCCGGATGATGGTGGGCACCAAGGCGATCGCCACCCTGTCGACCGGCTACCTCAACGCCCTCGACTACGCCAAGCAGCGCGTGCAGGGCGCCGACCTCACCCAGTCGACCGACAAGACGGCGCCGCGCGTCACCATCACCCACCACCCCGACGTGCGCCGGTCGCTGATGACCCAGAAGGCCTACTCCGAGGGCCTGCGCGCGCTGGTGCTCTTCACCGCGAGCCAGCAGGACATCGTCGACCAGGAGCTGCTGTCCTCGGGGTCGATGGAGTTCGAGCGCGGCTCGGCCGCCGACATCGCCAGCCGGGTCAACGACCTGCTGCTGCCGATCGTCAAGGGCCTGGGCTCCGAGCGGGCCTGGGTGCTGCTGGGCACCGAGTCGCTGCAGACCTTCGGTGGCTCGGGCTTCCTGCAGGACTACCCGATCGAGCAGTACGTGCGCGACGCCAAGATCGACACGCTCTACGAGGGCACCACCGCCATCCAGGGCCTGGACTTCTTCTTCCGCAAGATCGTCAAGGACAAGGGCCAGGCGCTGACCTACCTGTCGTCGCAGATGCAGGAGTTCGCCAAGGACCTCGGCGCCCACGAGGGCCGCCTCGACCACGACCGCGAGCTGCTCGGCCAGGGCCTCGAGGACGTGCAGGGCATCCTGGGCTTCATGGTCGGCGAGCTGATGAAGAGCGACCCGCGCAACGGTGGCGAGATCACCAACCTCTACACGGTCGGCCAGAACACCTCGCGCCTGCTGCTGGGTGCCGGCGACCTCGTGGTCGGCTGGCTGCTGCTGCGCCAGGCCGCCGTGGCGCTCGACGCCCTCGCCGCCGGCGCCTCCGGCAAGGACAAGGACTTCTACGAGGGCAAGGTGGCCGCCGCGCAGTTCTACGCCCGGCAGGTGCTCCCCCGGCTCACCGCCGAGCGGGCCATGGCCGAGGCCACCGACTCGCTCCTCATGGAGGTGCCCGAGTCGGCCTTCTGACCCCGGCGACGCCCGAACGGCCCACCCCGAGCGCGGGGTGGGCCGTTCGGCATCGGGCGGCACGGCATCCGGATGCCGTGCGGCGGTCAGCGGGGGTCGACGTCCGTGCGGTCGACGCGCGAGCCGCTCACCGGGTCGACCTGGCTCGCACGGGTCGTGGTGTAGCCGACCGGGCGGCGGCGGGTCATGGCGAACGACAGCAGGATCGCGAGCACGCCGGCGATCATCAGGATGTAGCCGAGGGTGTCGTCGCCGACGCCCGGGATGTCGACGTTCAGCGCGAACGCCAGGATGGCGCCGATCACGATGAGGACGATGCCGAGTCCGATGTACATGGAGCACTCCTTGATGGGGGCCGCGGGTGTCGGCCAGCCCATCGACTTTAGGTCGCCCGAGGGGCTGACCTGAGGCTCCGTGACAGGGAGGTTTTCGGCTCAGAAGCCCCCGCCGCCGTCACCACCGCACGCCGCCGGTGGTCGGACCGTACCCGGGGTCGACGGCTCGGTCGTCGCCGCTGACCGCCGGAGGGCAGGTCGTCGGCCCGGCTGGCGCCGGTCGACCCCCTCCGGTTCATCACGACGACGATGACCCCCACGATGACGACGAACCCGATGATGTACGGCCACATGACGGCTCCCTCCGTCGTCGGCCCCCTCGATCGGATGGGCGATGCCACGACGGTGACGCCACCGTGCGCGCGGTGTCCATGGCCCGGTGGGTCAGAAGGCGGCCCCGGGGTTGAGGATGCCGCTGCGGGTCGAGGGCGTGCTTGACCCGGCGGGTGAGGGCCATGACGTCGGGCCCGAGCTGGGCCGCGAGCGAGCCGACCTTGAGCCGGCCGACGCCGTGCTCGCCGGTGATCGTGCCGCCGAGCTCGATGGCGGTCGCCATGATCTCGTCGAAGGCGAGCCGGGCCCGGGCCTCGGCGTCCTGGTCACCGGGGGTGTAGATGATCGCCGGGTGGGTGTTGCCGTCGCCGGCGTGGGCCACCACCGGGATCTCCAGGTCGTGCCGCACGGCGATCGCCTCGACGGCGGCCAGCAGGGCCGGCAGGTGCGGGATCGGCACGCCGACGTCCTCGGGCAGCACCGAGCCTCGGGCCTCGATGGCGGTGAAGTGCAGCCGCCGGGCCTGCACGAACAGCTCGCCCTCGTCGGGGTCGTCGGTGGCGAAGACCGCCTTGGCGCCGGCCACCTCGCAGGCCGCGGTCGCCACGGCCACCTCGTCGGCACGCGACGGGCCCGGGGCGTCGGACTGGATGAGGAGCAGCGCGCCGGCATCGCGGTCCAGGCCCATCGGCCTGAAGTCCTCGACGGCGTTGATCGAGGCGTGGTCCATCAGCTCGACCAGCGAGGCGCGCACCGTGCGACCCAGCTCGATGACGGCCGCGGCCGCGGCGCCGACGGTCGGGAAGCTGGCGACGACCGTCGACTTCGGCGCCTGGGCGGGCACGAGCCGCAGGATGGCGCGGGTGACGACGCCCAGGGTGCCCTCGGAGCCGACGAAGAGCTTGAGCAGCGGCAGCCCGGCGACGTCCTTGACCCGCTTGCCGCCCAGGGTGAGCAGGGTGCCGTCGGCGAGCACCACGTCGAGGCCGAGCACGTAGTCGGTCGTGACGCCGTACTTCACGCAGCACAGGCCGCCGGCGTTGGTGGCGATGTTGCCGCCGATCGAGCAGATCTCGTACGAGCTGGGGTCGGGCGGGTACCAGAGGCCGTGCTCGGCGGCGGCCCGCTTGACCTCGACGTTGAGCGCGCCCGGCTCGACGACGGCCACCCGGCTGGCGGTGTCGATCTCGACGGTGCGCATCCGCTCGGTCGACAGCACGATGCCGCCGTCGACGGCGAGCGCCCCGCCGCTCAGGCCCGAGCCGGCGCCCCGCGGCACGACGGGGATGCCGTGCCGGCTCGCCCAGCGCATCGTCGCCTGCACGTGGGCGGCGGTCTCGGCGCGCACCGCGGCCAGCGGGGTGCCGGCGGTGGCGTCGTGGGTCCAGTCGAAGCGGTACTTGTCCACGGCATCCGGGGTCGTGACGACCACCCCGTCGGGCAGCATCCCCACCAGCTCGGCGACAGCAACGTCCATGCCCCCACCTTCTCAGAGTTGGGTGCTGAGGTGGTGGCCCCGGCAGCCACCTGGGCACCCGAGGCCAGGAGGCTCCGGCGTTGGGTGCTGAAACGGCTGTCCTGACAGCCACCTGAGCACCCGACCCCGGCCTGTGGAGAACTCCGCGGGCCGGGGCGGCGATCGGAGCAGACTTCCACCCGTGGGGAGGACATGGCAGGAGGTCGCCGAGAGCCAGAGCGGGGTGCTCTCGGAGGCCACGCTGCGCGAGCTCGAGGTCACGCGCGCGTTCGTGAGGAACCAGGTGCGTGCCGGTCGCTGGGCCGAGCGCACTTCTGCCGTCTACACGACGACCACAGGTCCGTTGTCGCGCGAGCAACGCCTGTGGGTAGCCCTCGAGCACGCGGGGCCGAACGCGCTGCTCGGTGGGTTGACTGCAACCGAACTGCTCGGGATGAAGAACTGGGTGCGGGACGAGGTGACCGTCCTCGTGGGCCAGCCGCTCTCCTTCGACCCCATCGAGGGGGTGCGCTACTTCCGCACCCGACGATCGTTCTCGGCCATGCGGCATCCGACCCAGTCGCCCAGGACAGCCCGGATCGAACCGGCCGTCCTCCTTTTCGCCGCTCACGAACCCTCGACGCGCACCGCGCTCGGAGCGATCACCGCCACGGTGCAGCAGCAGCTGACGACGCCCGCGAACCTCCTCGAGTGGACGCGCATGATGCGCCCACTGCGTCGAGCGCCGGCGATCCGCGACCTGCTCGCCGACGTGTCCGGCGGTTCGCAGTCGTTGGCGGAGATCGACGTGCTGAGGCTGTGCCGCGCGTGGGGCATGGCGCCACCGCGCCGTCAGAAGAAGCGTCGCGACCGATCGGGGCGGCTGAGGTTCACCGACTGCGAGTGGGACCTTCCCGACGGACGGGTGCTGGTGCTGGAGATCGACGGTGGCTTCCACATCGACGTGGAGAACTACACCGAGGACGTGCAGCGCCACCGCGGCCTGACGACGGATCGACGCATCGTCGTCCGGTGCACGACCTATGAGATCCGACACGAACCAGTGGGCCTCATGCGTGACCTCATCGCGCTCGGTGTCCCCCGCGCGGCCTGATCTCCGGCGCCTTGGGTGCTCAGGTGGTCGCCAGGGCAACCGTTTCAGCACCCAACTCCGAACCACCAGGGGAGTCGGGTGCTCAGGTGGTCGTCAGGGCAGCCGTTTCAGCACCCAACTCCTAGAGGCGGCGGTCGTCGAGCACGGGAAAGGCCTTGCGGTAGGCCGTGGTGGCCTCGAGGTCGACCTCGACCGACAGCACGCACTCCGCGCCCGGGCCCGGCGTCGCCCTCGCCCCGGATGCCGCCGCATCGGCCTCGGCGAGCACGTCACCACTCGCGGTGACGACCTGGCTGTGGCCGCCCATCTCGTAGCCCGCGTGCGTGCCGGCGGTGTTGCACTGCACGACGACGCACTGGTTCTCGATGGCCCGGGCCCGGCCGAGCAGGGTCCAGTGCCCCACGCGCGCGGCGGGCCAGGCAGCCGGCACGACGAACAGCTCCGCCCCGGCCGCGACCTGCTGGCGGTAGAGCTCGGGGAAGCGCAGGTCGTAGCACGTCGACAGCCCGACCGTCACGGAACCGCCTGTGCCAGAAGGGATCTCGGTCACGACCACGTCCTCCCCCGCCTCCATCAGCCGCGGCTCCCCCGCCCCGAACCCGAACCGGTGGATCTTGCGGTAGACCGCGATCGGCGACCCCCCGGCATCCAGGAGCAGTGAGGTGTTGGCGAGGTCGTTGCCGTCGGCGCCGGGCTCGGGCAGCCGCTCGACGAACGACCCGGCGTGCAGCACGACGGATGCCGCGCGCGCGGCATCCGCCATCGCCCGGGCCCACGGGCCGTCGAGCGGCTGGGCCTCGTCGGCCCAGCGGGTGTAGTCGAACCCGGTCGCGCCCCACAGCTCGGGCAGCACGACGAGGTCGTGCCCGGCCTGGTCGGCGACCAGCCGGGTGACCCGGTCGACCCGGGCGTCGAAGGACTCGTCGTCGTCGTACCCGAGCTGGATGACCGCGATGCGCATGACCGGCATTCTTCCCGAGTCGGGTGCTCAGGTGGTTGCCCGGGCAGCCGTTTGAGCACCCAAGCCTGGAGAGGACGAGGTCAGTCGAGGTGCTCGGCCTCGGTGCGCAGCCGCCCGAGGTACTCGTTGTAGGCGTTGAGCTCGGCGTCGCCGTCGCGGTCGGCCTGGCGGTCCTTGCGCCGGGTCTCCTGCTCGTCGCGCTTGAACCACTGGAAGGCCACGACCACGGCGAGGAACAGGGTGGGCGCCTCGCCGAACCCCCACGCGATCTCGCCGGCCCGCTCCTGGTCGAGCAGCGGGTCGGGGCCCCAGGGGAGGTTGATCTGCCCGAAGAAGTCGGGCGCCAGCAGGGTCTCGCTGCCGGTGAGGGCCACCCCGAAGAACGCGTGGAACGAGATGGTGGCGAACAGGATGACGAGCAGCGCCAGCGGCGACCAGCGCGGCGGCCCGGGGTCGATGCCGATGAGCACCCAGACGAACAGGTAACCGGTCAGCAGGAAGTGGGCCATCATCAGCAGGTGCCCGGTGTGGGTGGTGAGCGACAGCTGGAACAGGCCGGTCCAGTAGAACGCCGCCAGGCTGAAGAAGAACAGGGATGCCGCCACGACCGGGTTCGCCAGCACGTGCATCGCCCGTGAGTGCACCACCTGGAGCAGCAGCTCGCGCGGCCCCCACGACTTGTCGGGGCGCGCCTTGAGGGCCCGCAGCGCCAGCGTCACCGGCGCCCCGGGCACGAGGAACAGCGGCACGGTCATCGCCACCACCATGTGCAGCACCATGTGCATGCTGAACAGCACCCGCCCCCAGATGCCCGGCGCACCGCACGTGGCCCAGACGAACAGCGCCCACCCGAGCACCCAGCAGATGGTGCGGCCCACCGGCCACGCGTCGCCGCGCCGGCGCAGCCGCACGACCCCGGCGAGGTAGAGGCCGACGGCCAGGACCGCGGTGGCCAGGAAGAGCCAGTCGATGCGCCAGGCCGTGATCCAGTCGGCGCCGACCATCGGCCCGGGGTCGGGGTAGCCGCTCAGCTCGAGCACGCGGCTGGGCGCCGGCGGGGCATCGGGAACGGGCGGCTCGCTGCGGCCGAGCACCGCCGCCAGCCCGGTCGCGGCCCCCATGATCGTGATCTCGACGACCGCCAGCCGGGCGAACGCCCGCCCGTCGCCGGGCCGCGCGGTGAGCACCTCGACGATGTTGCGCCGGTGCAGCCAGCCGAGCACCCCGAGCGCGACCATGGCCGCGGTCTTGAGCAGCACGATGGTGCCGTAGGGGGTGAGGAGCCCCTCGACCGAGCCCACCCGGAGCCAGGCCTGCTGCACCCCGGTGATGGCCACGGCCACGAAGCACCACGCCGCCACGGTCGAGTAGCGCGCCACGGTGGTGCCGAGGTCGTTGCCGAGCGGGCGGCGCATGGCGACCAGGGCGATCAGCCCCCCGGTCCACACCACGACGCCGATCAGGTGCAGGCCCAGGGCGTTGACGGCATCCTCGTGGCTGGTCGAGCCGGCCGCGTGACCGGTGAGGGCGAGGATGACGACCGCGACGAGGGTGAACGCCGCGAGCCACGCCATCGGGGCCCGGCGGGTGGTGAACCGGGCCGAGACCGCCACCACGACCGCGACGAGCGCGCTGATGAGCAGCACCCGGGTCGTCTCCAGGGTCCAGGTGAACGAGACCAGCTGGTCGAACAGCTCGGCGCTGCTCAGCGGCGTGCCGGCCAGGTCGGCGAAGGTGAAGACCACCTCGAGCAGCGCGGACACCGCCCACACCGTGGCCGCGGTGGCGGCATACCGGGTGGCGGTGACCCGTCGGTTGGTGCGGGTGCGCTCGGGCGTGAGGAAGGCCGCCAGGCCCAGCAGCCCCACGGTGGCGGCCGACGCGAGGGTGCTCACCGCCCCCAGGAGCGGCAGGCCCCAGCGCACCATCGGGCCGGGGTCGGCCAGCTCGAGCGGGGCGGTGGCCCCGGTGAGCATCGCGGCGCCCAGCGCCGCCAGGAGCCCGGCCACGACGGCGAGACCGAGGGCGCGCAGCACCCCCGGGGTGCTCTCGGCCGGCGGGCGATCGGGGGTGGCCATGACCACCAGCGTAGGTACTGTGGCCGCATGTCCCTGCACCCCCCGGCCCCGAGCGACCTCGGCGAGCTGGTCGAGGCCTACGCGCAGACCGTGCAGCACGTCATCGACCTCGGCCGCACGATGCGCCCGGCCGACGCCACCCGCCCCACCGACTGCCCCGGCTGGACCGTGCTCGACCAGATCGCCCACGTCGCCAGCACCGAGGCGATGGTCGCCGGCGAGCCCGAGCCCGACGTCGACGTCAGCCACCACGCGCACGTGCGGCACGCCTTCGGCGCCCGGATCGAGAAGTACGTCGAGTCCCGCCGCGGGCGTGACCTCGAGGAGGTGCTCGACGAGCTCGAGGAACGCCTGGCCGAGCGGCTCTCCGTCTACCGCTCCGGCACCGCGTGGGCCGAGCGCGAGGTCGCCGGCCCCTTCGGCACCACCACCTGGGCCGGCCTGCTGGCCACCCGCACCTTCGACATCTGGATGCACGAGCAGGACGTCCGCGAGGCTCTCGAGCGCCCCGGCGGCCTCGACACCAGCGCCGCGGCCCTCTCGGTGAGCCGGCTGTTCGCCGTGCTCCCCCGCCTCGTGGCCAAGGACGCCGGCATCGAGCCCGGCAACGCCGTGGTGCTCGACCTCACCGGGCCCACCGTCGGGCGGGCCGGGGCGCGTGTCGAGGAGCACGACGGCGCGGCGCGCGGCATCCCTCTGTTCACCGGTGAGGCCGACGAGCACCCCGACGTCGTCACCACCTCGCTCACCATGTCGACGGCGGTCGCGGGCCGACTGATGGGCGGGCGCCGCTCCCCCGACGACCTGCACGTCGTCGTGCACGGCGACGACGAGGTGGCCCGCCGGGTCCTGGCCGCCATGACGATCACCCCCTGAGCATGGCCACGTTCTCGACCGCGAACCGTTCCGCAGCCACCGTCACCGCCGACGTGGATGCCGTCTGGGAGGTGCTCACCGACCCCGACCAGATCGCCCGGCTGACCCCGTTCCTGCACTCGGTGAAGGAGGAGGGTGAGCACTGGGTGTGGCAGCTCAGCAGGGTGCCCGTGCTGGGGGCCACCTTCTCGTTCACCTTCCGCGAGCGGATGGACTTCGACGAGCCGCACCGCATCGACTTCACCCACGACCCCGCCCCCGGCGCGGACGAGAGCGCCGGCGTGGTCGGCTGGTACAAGCTCGCGCCACGGCCGTCGGGCACCCACCTCGAGACCTCGATGCAGATCACCGTCGACCTGCCCTTCCCCGGCGTGGTGCGGCCCGCGGTGACCGCCGCGATGAAGGGCGTCATCGCCCTGATGGGCCAGCGGTTCGCGCACAACCTGCTCGCCCACCTCGGCGCCCGCAGCGCCTGAAGGTTCGACCGCAGGATTCCTGCGCCGATTCGGGAATGGCCCCGGCCCTTCATATAGTTGTATGCCGCAAGCAACTGTTATGAGGAAGGACCCCGGATGCCGTTCAGCTCGGTGCCGTCGACCCCGACGGCCGCGCTCGGCGACGACCTGATCCGCGTCGTCAAGCTGCTGCACCTCGTGCGCCAGCAGGCACCGCGCCGGCACCCCCAGGTCGACCCGATGGCCTACCCACTGCTGTTCAACCTCAAGGCCGCGCCGATGCGGGTCTCGGCGCTGGCCGACGTGCTGCACTCCGACGTCTCCACCGTGAGCCGCCAGGTCAGCACCCTGGTCGACCTCGGCTTCGTCAGGCGGGGGCCCGACCCCGACGACGGCCGCGCCCAGGCGCTGTCCCTCACCGACGAGGGCAGCGCCCTGCTCACCGCCATCCGCGAGGACCGCGACCGCTGGCTGCAGGGCCTGCTGGCCGACTGGCCCGACGACGACGTCACCTCGTTCTCCGCGCACCTGCGCCACTTCGCCTCCGACCTCGAGGCCTCACTGCCCTCCATCACCCGAAGGAACGACCGATGAACGACTCCACCCCGCCCGCAACGCCGCAGGCCGCGCCGGCCACCGGCAGCGGCGCCCCGGCAGCCGCCGCGGTCGACGAACCGGACCGCCCCACCGGGCCGCTCAGCCACCGCCAGATCGTCACGATCCTCATCGGCCTGATGATGGGCATGTTCCTCGCGGCCCTGGACCAGACCATCGTGGCGACCGCCATCCGCACCATCGCCGACGACCTGCAGGGGCTGAACCACCAGGCCTGGGCGACGACCGCGTACCTGATCACCGCCACGATCGTCACGCCGCTCTACGGCAAGCTCGGCGACATCTACGGCCGCAAGCGGCTGTTCATCATCGCCATCTCGATCTTCATCGTCGGCTCGATCCTGTGCACCTTCGCCACGTCGATGTTCAGCCTCGCGGCCTTCCGTGCGGTGCAGGGCCTGGGCGCCGGCGGCCTGTTCTCGCTGGCCCTGGCCATCATCGGCGACATCGTGCCGCCGCGTGAGCGCGCCAAGTACCAGGGCTACTTCCTCGCCGTGTTCGGCACCGCGTCGGTGCTGGGCCCGGTCATCGGCGGCTTCTTCGCCGGCCAGGAGACCATCCTCGGCATCGACGGCTGGCGCTGGGTCTTCCTCGTCAACGTGCCGATCGGCATCGCCGCCCTCGCCGTGGTCTCCAAGACGCTGCACCTGCGCCACCACCGCCTCGACCACCGCATCGACTGGGCCGGCGCCGCGCTGCTCTCCGTCGCCCTGGTGCCGCTGCTGCTCGTCGCCGAGCAGGGCCGCGAGTGGGGCTGGCTCGACAGCAGGTCCACCGCCTGCTACGTCATCGGCGTCCTGGGCGCGATCGGCTTCTTCTGGCAGGAGTGGCGGATGAAGGAGGAGGCGATCCTCCCGCTGAAGATGTTCACCAACAAGACGGTCGGGGTCTCCTCGGTCGCCTCGGTGCTCATCGGTGTCGCGATGTTCGGTGGCCTGGCCGCCCTCCCGCTCTACCTGCAGATCGTCAAGGGCGCCACGCCCACGGAGGCCGGCCTGCTGCTGCTGCCGATGACCCTCGGCATCATGTTCGGCTCGATCCTGTCGGGCCAGATCATCTCCCGCACCGGCCGCTACCGGATGTTCCCGATCATCGGCTCGGGGCTGCTCGCGGTGTCGCTCTTCGTCTTCCACTACGTCGCGTTCGACACCCCGCTGTGGCAGACGATGATCGTGATGCTGGCCTTCGGCATGGGGCTGGGCTTCAACTTCCAGCCGCTCACCCTGGCCGTGCAGAACGCCGTGCCGCCGCACCCAGATCGGTGTCGCCACCTCGACCGCCACCTTCACCCGGCAGATCGGTGGAGCCCTCGGCACCGCCGTGTTCCTGTCGATCCTGTTCTCCACCGCGGGCGAGAAGATCACCGCGGCGCTGCGGGCGGCCGCCCCGACCGCCGACTTCCAGGCCGCGCTGGCCGACCCGGCCAACGCCGCCGTGGCCGCGCAGCTCAAGGCCGCCCAGGCCAGCGGTGGTGGCGCGGCCAGCGGTGTGCTGCAGGACAGCTCGTTCCTCAACGACCTCGACGAGCGCATCGCCAAGCCGTTCCTCATGGGCTTCTCCGAGGCGATGGACACTGGTGTTCCTCGTCGGCTCGATGGTGATGGTCGTCGGCTTCCTCGTGATGCTGATGCTGCCGCACGTCGAGCTGCGCAAGGGCTCGTCGTACGACGACCGCGCCAAGTCCGAGTCGGATGCCGCCGCGGGTGCGCAGGACGCCCCCGTGGTCGCCCCGCACTGACGGCGACGAGTCAGCCGACCGCGAGCAGGGTGGGCAGCGTGGTGAGGTCGGGCAGCGTGCGGGTGGCACCGGCATCCGACAGCTGCTGCGCGGTGAAGCTGGTCGTGACGCCGACGACGGTGCCGACCCCGGCCGCGGCGGCCGAGCGCACGCCGTCGGGTGCGTCCTCGCAGGCGGCCGCGGCGCCGGGGTCGACGCCGAGCCGCTCGCAGGCCAGGGCGTAGCAGGCCGGGTCGGGCTTGCCGGTGGCGATGTCCTCGCGGGTGACGGTGGCGTCGAAGGCCTCGACCCCGCCGAAGGGCCCGAGCACCCGACCCACCCACCGGGTGCCGGCCGACGTGACCAGGGCCAGGGGGATGCCGGCCGCGCGCGCCCACGCGACCGCCTCCACCGCGCCGGCGACCGGCTCGGGCAGGTGCCGCAGCGGCTCGAGCCCGATGACCTCGGCGAGCAGGGCCTCGGGGTCCTCGCCGCGCCAGGGGCCGTCGACGGTGCGGAAGACGTCGTCGGCGCGGCGGCCGGTGAACTGCGCTGCGACGGCGTCGTCGTAGGGCCACCCGCGCCGCTCGAACCACGCCCGGTAGCGCTCGCGGTGCAGGGGCTCGGAGTCGACGAGCGTGCCGTCGAGGTCGAGCAGCAGGGCGGCGACCCGCGGCCCCGTCACGAGCCGGCGGGCCAGGCGAAGAGCGGCGTCGCCCACCGCGACGGTCTCGCCGACGCGGTCGCTGGTGACCGCTCCGGGTTTCGTGTCGAGCACGCAGCACATGACCATCGGGCTCAGGCCGCGTGCGGCGACGTCGGCGGGGCTCCAGCGGGTGACCGGCTGACCGGCCTCGACGCTGTCCTTCTCGGCCACGAGCAGCTCGAACGCCGCAACCCCGAGCTGATTGGTGTCGATGCCGAGGTGCACGAGGATGCCGGCGCCCTCCTCGGTGAGCACGACGAACGCGTGCGGGAGCAGCTTGAGCAGCGTCCCGGCGACGGGCGACACGGCATCCACCACGCCGCCCTCGGGCTCGATGGCGACGCCGGCACCGACCATCTCGGCGGCGAAGACCGGGTCGGGCACCTCGGACAGCGGACGCACCAGCCCCGCGACGGGGGCGAGCACGTCGGTCACATCAGGTCCTCGATGTCCTCGGCGAGGTTGTCGGCCTCGGGCCCGACCACGACCTGCACGACCGACCCGGCCCGCACCACGCCGTGCGCGCCGGCGGCCTTGAGCGCCTTCTCGTCGACCAGGCCGATGTCCTTGACCTCGGTGCGCAGCCGGGTGATGCACGGCTCCAGCTCGACGATGTTGCCGGCGCCGCCGAGCCCGGCGAGGATCTGCTCTGCCTTGCTGCTCATCAGGGGTCCTTTCGGTTCGGGAGCCGCCCGGATTGACAGGTCCCCACCCCGGGTGCATCCTCACTGGTACTGACTGGACCGTACCAGTTGCGACCACGACCGGCGAGGGGACGAATGGCGGACCCGGTGACCACCGCGCCACGCCACCTCGTCGACGGCGCCGAGCCCAAGCATGCCCAACTCCGGGCGGTGCTGGCCGCGATGTGTGCGGGCGAGCTCGCGCCCGGTGCCGCCATCCCGTCCGAGCGCGAGCTGATGACGACGTATGCCGTCTCGCGCGCCACCGTGCGCCGCGCCATCGAGTCGCTCGTCGCCGAGGGCGCCCTGCGCCGGGTGCCGGGCAAGGGCACCTTCGTGGCGCCGCCGCGGGTGCAGTCGCACCTGCACCTCGCCTCGTTCACCCAGGACATGCGGCGCCGCGGGAAGACCCCGTCGACCCGGGTGGTGCGGGTGGCCTCGCTCGAGCCGCCGGCCGAGGTGGCCGCGTGGTTCGCGCTGGCGCCCGGCGAGCGCGCCTGGTGGGTGGAGCGGGTGCGCCTGGCCGCCGGCGAGCCGATGGCGGTCGAGGCCGGCTGGTACTCGCCGACCCTGCTGCCCGGCCTCGACCGGCACGACCTCGGCCGCTCGCTCTACGAGCTGTTCGCCCGCGAGTACGGCCTGTCGGTCGACACCGCCGACCAGACCGTGCGCGCCGAGCTGGCCGACGCGGCGACCGCCCACCACCTCGACGTCGAGCCGGGCGACCCGGTGCTGGCGTTCGACCGGCGCAGCCGCAGTGGCGGCGCGCCGCTGGAGCGGGTGACCAGCCACTACCGCGGCGACCGCTACGAGCTGCACGTCTCCCTGGACCGCACGATGCCCGACGACGCACACACCACCACTGGAGGGGAACCCATGACCACCGCAGACGCCACGGCCGAGGCGGGCGCGAAGAAGCGCCTCAACCTCGCGCCCATCCAGAAGTTCGGCCGCAGCCTGATGCTGCCGATCGCCGCACTGCCGGTCGCGGCGCTGATGCTGCGCCTCGGCCAGCCCGACCTGCTCGGCGCCGACGGCCTGGGCTGGGACAAGGTCGCCGCCGTCCTCGCCGGCGGGGGCGGAGCGCTCTTCGAGTACCTGCCGCTGCTCTTCGCCGTCGGTGTCGCCATCGGCATGGCGAAGAAGGCCGACGGCTCCACGGCGCTGGCCGCCGTGGTCGGCTGGCTCGTCTTCAAGGGCGTGGGGGATGCCGTGTCGCCGTTCGTGCTCCCGTCGCCCCCGCAGGGCGAGGACCAGGAGCTGATCAACTACGGCGTGCTCGGCGGCATCCTGTGCGGTCTCATCGCCGCCTACCTGTGGCAGCGCTACTACCGCATCTCGCTGCCGCCCTACCTGGCCTTCTTCGGGGGCCGGCGCTTCGTGCCGATCGTCACCGGGTTCGCCACGCTCATCCTCGCCGTGCTGCTGGCCGTCATCTACCCGGCCTTCGACGCCGGCCTGACCGACCTCGGCGAGTGGGTCGCCGCCAACTCGATCATCGGCGGGTTCGTCTACGGCACGGCCAACCGGCTGCTCATCCCGCTGGGCCTGCACCACATCCTGAACTCGGTGCCGTGGTTCGTGCTCGGCGACTACACCAACCCGGCCACCGGCAAGATCGCGCGAGGGTGAGATCAGCGCGCTTCTTCGCCGGCGACCCGACCGCCGGCGCGTTCATGACCGGCTTCTTCCCGATCATGATGTTCGCCCTGCCGGCCGCGGCGCTGGCGATCTGGCAGGAGGCGAAGTTCAAGAACCGCAAGCTGGTCGGCGGCCTGATGATGACCGCGGCGCTCACCTCGTTCCTCACCGGCGTCACCGAGCCGCTCGAGTTCGCCTTCATGTTCGTGGCCTGGCCGCTCTACGTCATCCACGCGGTGCTCACCGGCACGTCGATGGCGCTGACCAACGCGCTCGGCATCAGGGACGGGTTCGGCTTCAGCGCAGGGCTGTTCGACTACGTGCTGAACTTCAACATCGCGACCAAGCCGCTGTGGCTCATCGCGATCGGGTTGGGCTACGCCGCCATCTACTACCTGCTGTTCCGGTGGGTGATCCGCAAGTGGAACCTGCGCACCCCGGGCCGAGAGGACGACGACGACGATGCCGTGACGCCGGAGAAGGAACCCGAGAAGGTGGAGGCCGGTGCTGCTCAGCGCTGACCGCGTCGTCCTCCCGTCCGGCTCGGTCGAGCCGGGCTGGGTCGAGACCGACGGTGACCGGGTCACCGGTGCCGGTGGGGGGCACCCGCCGGCACCGGCCGACCGGCACCTCGACGGCACGCTCGTGCCCGGGTTCGTCGACGCCCACTCGCACGGGGGCGGCGGCGCCGCCTACACCTCCGGCGACCCGGCCGAGGCGGCCACCGTGCTCGCCACCCACCGGGCGCACGGCACCACCACGATGGTGGCCAGCCTGGTCACCGACACCACCGAGCGGCTCGAGGCGTCGGTGCGGGCGCTGGCCCCGCTGGTGCACGCGAGGCGAGCTGGCCGGCATCCACCTCGAGGGGCCGTGGCTGAGCGGCGCGCACTGCGGCGCCCACGACCCGGCCCTGCTGCGGGCACCCGACCCGGCCGAGGTGACCCGGCTGCTCGACGCGGGCGAGGGTGCGGTGCGGATGGTGACCCTCGCTCCGGAGCTCGACGGCGGGCTCGACGGCCGTCGCCCTGCTCGCCGAGCGCGGCGTCATCGCCGCCCTCGGGCACAGCGACGCGACGTATGCCGTGGCGCAGCGAGGCGCTCGACGCCGGCGCGTCCGTGGCCACGCACCTGTTCAACGCGATGCGGCCGATCCACCACCGCGAGCCGGGGCCGGTGCTCGCGCTCGTCGAGGACCCGCGGGCGTTCGTCGAGCTGATCGCCGACGGCATCCACCTGCACCCGGCGGTGCTGCACTGGGCCGCGACCACGGCGCCGCACCGCTTCCTCCTCGTCACCGACGCGATGGGCGCTGCCGGCGCCGGCGACGGCGACTACGTGCTCGGGCCGGCCGCCGTCGAGGTGCGCGACGGCGTGGCCCGGCTGGCGTCGAACGGCGCGATCGCCGGCAGCACGCTCACCATGGACCACGCCGTGCGGTATGCCGTGCAGACCGCGGGCCTGCCGCTCGACGCGGTGGTCTACGCGGCGACGGCCACCCCGGCCCGGCTGCTCGGCCTCACCGACGTCGGCACGATCGAGCCCGGCCGCCGGGCCGACCTCGTGCACCTCGACGACGACCTGCGGGTGGTCGCCGTCATGCGGGCCGGCGCCTGGCTCTGACCTACGCGAGCTCGTGGCGCTCGAGGTGCCGGTAGCGCACCGCGATGATCGCCAGGGCCAGCGCGCCGCAGACCACGGGCACGGCATACGCGGGTTGCGCGCCCCACGCCTCGATCGCCCAACCGCCGACGGCCGAACCTCCCGAGATGCCGATGAGGATGCCGGTGATGGCCACCGCCATCCCCTCGGTCACCAGGGCCGCGGGCACGAGGCGCTGCGCCAGCGACAGGCTGGTGATGAGCATCGGAGCGGTCGCCGAGCCCGCCACGAACATCACCACCACGAGCGGCCAGAGCCCGCCGACGAGCAGGGCCGGCACCTCGAGCACGAACATGCCGGTGGCCGCGAGGAGGAGCCGTCGGGTCAGCGTCATCCGGAACACCCGGCTGCCGAACACGAGGCCCGGCCAGGGTCGACCCGAGCGCGAACGCCCCGAGGATGACGCTGGAGAACCCGGTCTCGCCGTACTCCTTGGCGTAGGCGACGGCGATCACCTCGTTCGCCCCGAAGATGACGCCGGTCATGACCAGCGCGGTCGCCACGACGAGCAGGCCGGGACGGCGCACGGCGAACCCGGCCGGCCGGTCGGCGTGCGGCACCACCGGCGGCTCGGTGACCCGGGCGGAGAGGAAGACCAGCATCCCGGCGGTGAAGAACAGCTCGGCGAGCAGCAGCCCGGCCTCGGGGAACCACAGCGTCGACACCAGCACGGCCAGCACCGGGCCGATGACGAACGACGCCTCGTCGGCGACCTGCTCGAACGACATCGCGGTGTGCAGGTGCTGGGGCTCGTCGCGGTAGATGTGCGCCCAGCGGGCACGGGACATCGGACCGGGCTCGGGCAGCACGGCGCTCAGGCCGTAGAAGACGAAGAGGGTCCAGGCCGGGGCGTCGCTCCAGGAGAGCACCGCGACGGTGACGCCGCAGATCGTCGAGAGGACGACGAAGGGCAGCGCCACCCGCCGCTGGCCGTGCTTGTCGACGAGCCGGCCGATGAGCGGGCCCGCGATGGCGAGCACCAGGAGGCCGACCGCCGAGACGGCTCCGGCGAGCCCGAACGAACCGCGGCGCTCGCTGAGCATGACGATGACGGCGACACCGAACATCGCCCCGCCGGTTCGCGCCAGCGAGGTGCCCGCGATGAAGCGGGTGGCGCCGGGGACGCGGAACAGCGGGGCATAGGCGGACAGCACGGGATTCTCCGATGAGGTGGTGGGGGACGGTCATCGTCCCGCCCGCCGGTGACAGCGGGCAACGTGGTTTGCGCGGGGGGCGAACCCTCAGCGGAAGGCGGACTCGCCGGTGAGGGCCTGGCCGATCACGAGGGTGTGCATCTCGACGGTGCCCTCGTAGGTGAGCACCGACTCGAGGTTGTTGGCGTGCCGCATGACGGGGTACTCGCCACTGACGCCGTTGGCCCCGAGGATGGTGCGCGCGGTGCGGCAGATCTCGAGCGACTTGGTGATGTTGTTGTACTTGCCGACCGACACCTGCTCGGGGCGCAGGCCCACGGTGTCCTTGCGGCGGCCGAGGTGCAGGGCGAGCAGCTGGCCGAGCTGCAGCTCGGTGGCCATGTTGGCGAGCTTGGCCTGGGTGAGCTGGAAGCCGGCGATCGGGCGACCGAACTGGATGCGCTCCATCGAGTAGCGGCGGGCCGCCTCGAGTGACGACCGCGCGGCGCCGAGCGAGCCCCAGACGATGCCGTAGCGCGCCTCGCTCAGGCAGGCGAGCGGGCCCTTGAGGCCGGTGACGTCGGGGAACACGGCATCCGCGGGCAGGCGGAGGTTCTCGAAGGTGAGCTCGGAGGTGACCGACGCGCGCAGCGACATCTTGTGGGTGATCTTGTGGGCCCCGAAACCGGGGGTGTCGGTGGGCACCACGAAGCCGCGGATGCCGCCGTTCTCCTCGCCCGCGTTGGCCCAGACGACCGCGACGTCGGCGATCGAGCCGTTGGTGATCCACATCTTGCTGCCGTTGAGCACCCAGTCGTCGCCGTCGCGGCGGGCCCGGGTGCGCATCGAGCCGGGGTCGGAGCCGTGGTCGGGCTCGGTGAGGCCGAAGCAGCCGATGGCCTCGCCGGCCGCCATCCGCGGCAGCCACTCCTGCTTGTGCTCCTCGGTGCCGAAGCGCCAGATCGCGAACATCGCGAGGCTGCCCTGCACCGACACCAGCGAGCGGATGCCGGAGTCGCTCGCCTCGAGCTCGAGGCAGGCCAGGCCGTAGTCGACGGCGGACATGCCGGCGCAGCCGTAGCCCTCGAGGTGCATGCCGAGCAGGCCGACCTTGCCGAACTCCTTGGCGAGCTCGCGGGCGACCGGCAGGTCACCGTCCTCGTACCACTGCATGACGTAGGGGTCGACGGTGTCGGCGCAGACCTGGCGGGTGGCCGCGCGGATCGCCTTCTCCTCGTCGGTGAGCAGGCTGTCGACGTCGATCAGGTCGAGGGGGTCGGACGGTCGCTTCGGCATCGACGAGGTGGCGCTCATACCCTCCATCATGACGGCTGGACGCAGCGAGCGCCAACCACGGTTTCCGTAGGCAGAAACGTGGCGAAGATGCGGATCACAGCGTATGGACCAGAGTTGGGTGCTGAAGTGGTCGCCACAGCAGCCGTTTCAGCACCCACGGCGGGAATGTCAGGGGCGGGCGGAGGCGGCGCCGAGCAGGGCGGCCAGGCCGAGCGCGCTGCGCGGGTCGTAGGCGGCGCGCCACAGCCCGCCGTGCGCCGCGGCATACGCCTCGTCCTGCCACGGGAACTCCTGGCGCGGCGAGCCGGCGGCCAGGTCGTGCACGAGCAGCGCCGCCATCAGGGTGTTGGCGGTGCCCGGGTCGAAGACCTCGACGCCGAAGCGGTGCGCCCCGGCGTAGGCGGCGGCCAGCGCCCGGTTCTTGACGACCGAGCGGGTGCGGGTGGGCGGGGCGATCTTGAACGACACCGTCGCGCCCTGGGCGCGCGCCGAGGTCGCGCGCCAGCGCTGGAGCCGCTTGGCGAGCAGGTAGTTGGGCCCCTGCTGGAGCACGACGGAGTCGTTGATGCCGGGGTCCTCGCCGGGCACGTAGTTGCGGCGCAGCAGCCGCCCACCCGACAGCGTGCGCAGCGGGCCGCGCAGCAGCTTGGAGGTGCGGCGGTCGGCATACGCCTGCACCGAGGCCGCGACCGCCTCGCCCGGCACGGCGAAGACGTCGGTGGGGGTGGCGAGGAAGGACATCGCGGTGTCGGGGCGGGCCGCGCGCACCGTCTCGGTGAGCGCGTCGACGGCGGTGCTGACCCGCACGTTGGTGGCGCCGTCGGCGTAGACGTAGTTGCCGATGACGAGCGACCCGGGCAGCCCGCAGACCCAGCCGGTGGCGGTCGGCAGGTCGTGGATGAGGTCGACCCCGCGCGCTGGGCGAGGTCGGAGGTGCCGGGGGTGGCCGGCACCAGCACCCGGCCGGCGAGGCCCGTCGGTGCCGCCGAGCAGGCGCCCCCACAGGTCGGGTCGGGGCAGGTCGACGGCGGCGACGGTGGCGCCCCAGCGCAGCAGCGAGCGCAGCGGGCCCATCTCGGCGGCGGCGCCGAGCACGACGACGGTGCGGCCCTCGAGGCGCAGCCACTCGGGGTGGTCGAGCACCGCACCGACCGCCTCGCGCAGGCTGGGCTCGACGACGCCGTCGGCCACCCAGGTGTCGAGCTGGCGGCGCAGGTCGTCGCCGCCGAGCCGGCGCCCGCGGTAGGGGATGGTCAGGGCGGTCTCGGGCTCGCCC
This sequence comes from uncultured Actinomycetota bacterium, assembly GCA_963806295.1. Classification (GTDB taxonomy): domain Bacteria; phylum Actinomycetota; class Actinomycetes; order Actinomycetales; family Dermatophilaceae; genus Fodinibacter. Next base: position 97,914 of record CAWDXP010000025.1, read on the forward strand.
CTCGCCACCGAGCGACTCGGTGGCCAGCAGGTCGGCGGGGCTGCCGGCCACCCCGCCGAGTGCCGCCTCGAGCCGCACCTGGCGGCCGTCGGGGTCGCGCCAGCACATCCGGTCGTAGAGCGAGGCGAGGCCGGCGTCGGCGATGGTGACGGCATCCTCGGGGCGGGCCAGGCCGGCCTCGACCAGGCGGCGGAAGTGGCTGAGGTAGCCACTGCGCCAGTTCGTCTCGCGCTTGGCCGTCGCGGCGCCGACCGGGTCGACCCGCCGCAGCGCGTCGGCGACGACCGCCTTGCCGGTGGCGCCGGTGGAGCGGCGGCCGTCGACCTCGGGGAAGACGACGCCGGTGGGGTCGGCGGGCTCGGCCGGCACCGGCTCAGGCCCAGACGAGCGCGCGGGAGGGGTCAGCCAGGATCGCGGCGACGTCGGCGAGGTAGCGGCTGCCGAGCTCGCCGTCGACGAGGCGGTGGTCGAAGCTCAGGGCGAGCGTGGTGACCCAGCGCGGCTCGATGCTCTCGCTGCCGTCGGAGGCCGTGACGACCCACGGCCGCCGCGCGACGGTGCCGAAGGCGAGGATCGCGGCCTCGCCCGGGTTGAGGATGGGCGTACCGGCATCGACCCCGAAGACACCCACGTTGGTGATCGTGATGGTGCCGCCGGCCATGTCGGCGGGCTGGGTGCGGCCCTCACGGGCCGTGGCGGTGAGGGCGCCGATCGCCTCGGCGAGCTCGCGCATCGACATCCGGTCGGCGTCCTTGACGTTGGGCACGACCAGGCCGCGCGGGGTGGCGGCCGCGATGCCGAGGTTGACGTAGTGCTTGAGCACGATCTCCTGCGCTGCCTCGTCCCAGCTCGCGTTGACGCCGGGGTTGCGGCGTACGGCGAGGCACATCGCCTTGGCGAGCACGAGCAGCGGCGTCACCTTGACGTCGCGGAACTCCCTGTCGCGCTTGAGCTTCTCGACGAGGTCCATGGTGGCGCTGACGTCGACGGTGACCCACTCGGTGACGTGGGGTGCCGTGAACGCCGAGGCCACCATCGCCTGCGCGGTCATCTTGCGCACGCCCTTGATGGGGATGCGGGTCTCCCGCTCGCCGAGGTCACCGGCCAGCCCCCAGCGGGAGGCAGCCGGTTCCACGCCGGCGGATGCCGGGCCACCGGCTCCAGCGGCGGCCGCCTCGACGTCGGCACGGGTGACGATGCCGCCCGCTCCGGTCGGGGTGACGGTGCCGAGGTCGACGCCGAGGTCCTTGGCGAGCTTGCGCACCGGCGGCTTGGCCAGGGCCCGGACCTTGTCCCCGGACAGGGGCTCGATCTGGCGCTGTGGCGGCTTCGGGCTGGGACAACTTTGACCTATTGGTCGATGTTGCCCGGCACCAGAGCGGGGGCGGCGCTTGGCCTCGGTCTGCTTGACGCCGTAGCCGACGAGCACCGCGGTGCGGCCGGTCGACGTGGTGCCGCCGATCAGGCCCTCGGCGATCTCCTCGCCGGGCGCCTCGGCCGCCACCGCAGCGGGAGCCGAGGCGGCAGCGGGAGCCGGCGTACCGGCATCCGGCGCCCCGCCCAGGCCGTCGTCGATCGGTGATGATGGTGGTGCCGACCTCGACGGTGTCGCCCTCGGTCGCGTCGAGCGAGGCCACCGTGCCGGCGAACGGCACGGGCAGCTCGACGAGCGACTTGGCCGTCTCGATCTCGACGATGATGTCGTTGACCTTGACGGTGTCGCCGCGGCTGACGTGCCAGGTGACGAGCTCGGCCTCGGTCAGGCCCTCGCCGGGGTCGGGGAGCTTGAACTCACGAAGAGCCATCTGCGAGAACGCCTTTCAGTGAGCGAGCGAGCGGTCGACGGCGTCGAGGACGCGGTCGAGGTCGGGGAGGAACTCCTCCTCGATCCGGCTCGGCGGGTAGGGCACGTTGTAGCCGCCGACCCGCAGCACCGGCGCCTCGAGGGAGTAGAACGCCTGCTCGGTGACCATGGCCGAGATCTCGGCACCCATGCCGAGGAAGGTCGACGCCTCGTGCACCACGACCACCCGCCCGGTCTTGCGCGCGGAGTCGAGGATGGTGGCCTCGTCGAGCGGTGAGAGCGACCGCAGGTCGACCACCTCGAGCGAGCGCCCCTCCTCCTCGGCAGCCTGGGCGGCCTGCAGGCAGGTCTTCACCATCGGGCCGTAGGCGAGCAGGGTGACGTCGGTGCCCTCGCGCAGCACCCGGGCGGTGCCGAGTGCGCCTTCGGGAGCGCTGCCCACCTCGCCCTTGTCCCAGTAGCGGCGCTTGGGCTCGTAGAACACGACGGGGTCGTCGGTCTCGACGGCCTGCTGGATCATCCAGTGCGCGTCGTGCGGGTTGGAGCACGGCGACCACCCGCAGGCCGGCGGTGTGCGCGAAGTAGGCCTCGTTGGACTCGCTGTGGTGCTCGACCGCGCCGATGCCGCCGCCGAACGGGATGCGGATGACGAGCGGCATCGCGACGTGGCCCAGGCTGCGGGCGCGCAGCTTGGCGACCTGGCTGACGATGTGGTCGAAGGCGGGGTAGACGAAGCCGTCGAACTGGATCTCGACCACGGGGCGGTAGCCGCGCAGCGCCATCCCGATGGCGGTGCCGAGGATGCCGGCCTCGGCCAGCGGGGTGTCGATGACGCGGTCCTCGCCGAAGTCCTTCTGCAGGCCCTCGGTGACCCGGAAGACGCCGCCGAGCTTGCCGATGTCCTCGCCCATGAGGACGACCTTGGGGTCCTTGTCCATGGCGGCCCGCAGACCGCTGGTGATGCCCTTGGCCAGGGTCGTTGCGGCCATCAGCTGGCTCCCTCGAACGAGGACTGGTAGCGCTCGAACTCGGCCCGCTCGCGCTCGATCAGCGGGTGCGCCTCGGCGTAGACGTGGTCGAACATGTCGGTGCCGGGCGGGTCGGGCAGCGCCAGGCAGCGCTCGCGCACCGAGGCGCCGAGCTCGTCGGACTCCTCCTCGACGGCGTCGAAGAAGTCGGCGTCGGCGCGGCCGGTGGTGGTGAGCCAGCGCTTGAAGCGCTCGATCGGGTCGCGGTGCTTCCACACCTCGACCTCGGCCGAGACGCGGTACTTGGTGGGGTCGTCGGAGGTGGTGTGCGCGCCCATCCGGTAGGTGTAGGCCTCGATGAAGGTGGGGCCCTGGCCGGAGCGGGCGGCGTCGAGCGCGGCCTTGGTGACGGCATACACGGCCAGCACGTCGTTGCCGTCGACCCGGATGCCGGGGAAGCCGAAGCCGCGGGCCCGGTGCCAGAGCGGGGCGCGGGTCTGCTTCTCGTTGGGCTCGGAGATGGCCCACTGGTTGTTCTGGCAGAAGAAGACGACCGGGCTGTTGTTGACGCCGGCGAAGACGAGCGCCTCGGACACGTCGCCCTGGCTGGTGGCGCCGTCGCCGAAGTAGGCGATGACGGCGGTGTCGCGGTCGTCGTCGCCGGTGCCGACGCTGCCGTCGCGCTGCACGCCCATCGCGTAGCCGGTGGCGTGCAGGGTCTGCGCGCCGATGATGATCGTGTAGAGGTGGAAGTTCTTCTCGTTGGGGTCCCAGCCGCCGTGGTTGACCCCGCGGAACATGCCGAGCAGGTTGACCGGGTCGACGCCGCGGCACCAGGCGACGCCGTGCTCGCGGTAGGTCGGGAAGGCGTAGTCCTGCGGGCGCAGCGCGCGGCCGGAGCCGACCTGGGCGGCCTCCTGGCCGAGCAGGCTGGCCCACAGGCCCAGCTCGCCCTGGCGCTGCAGCGCGGTGGCCTCGGCGTCGAAGCGGCGGATGAGGACCAGGTCGCGGTAGAACCCGCGCAGCTCCTCGTCGGTCAGGGCGTCGACGACGGCGTCGTGCTCCGGGTGCGAGACGCGCTCGCCCTCGGGGTTGAGCAGCTGGACCATCTCCGGCCCGCCGTCCTGCGCGGGGCGTTCCGGGGCCTCGGCTCGTGAGACGTGGTGGTCCACGCCGAACGCCGCCTCGAGGGGGGCGACCTCGTTGTCGCTCACAGGGCACTCCTTCTCCGGGCTTCCGTGGTGACGGTCGCCGCGTCGGTGGTCGTCGCGACCGCTGGTGCTGGGTGTGGCGGCGGTCACTGCCGGTGTCGGCCACCACCGTACCGGTGGTGCAGCCGTTACGCGTACGCCTGCTCTCCGGGCGCCAGCACCCGCAGCCACTGTCCCCGGTGGCCGTCGACGCGCAGCTCCACGCGCCCGCTCGGGTCGACCGGCTGGTCGTCGCGACCGTCGAGCACGTCGCGCAGCACCGAGCCCTCGGGCACCTCACCGAGCTCGAGGGTGACGATGGCGTCGTCGGCGCCGAGGTTGTGCACGGCGAGCAGCCGCCAGCCGTCGACCCGGCACACGTGGGCGAGCACGGCGGGCACGTCGTGGTCGAGCACCTCGACGTCGGACCAGCCGATCTGCGGCATCTGCCGGTAGCGCCGGATCAGCTGGCGGATGAAGGACCAGAGCGAGTCGGGGTCCTGGCGCTGGGCGGCGGCGTTGACGTGCTCGGGGCCGAACAGGCCGTCCGGCTGCGGGCGGGTGAGCCGCCGCTTCGGTGCGCTCGAGAACCCGCCGTTGGGGCCGTCATCCCACTGCATGGGGGTGCGCACGGCGAGCCGGCCCTCGACGTCGAGGTTCTCGCCCATGCCGATCTCCTCGCCGTAGAACAGCGTCGGCGTGCCGGGCAGCGAGAACAACAGGGAGTAGACGAGCCGGATGCGGCGCTCGTCGCCCCCGAGCATGGTCGGGAGCCGGCGGCGCAGGCCGCGGCCGTAGAGCTGCATGTCGGGGTCGGGGCCGAAGGCGGCGAAGACCTCCTTGCGCTCGGGGACGGTCAGCTTGTCGAGGGTGAGCTCGTCGTGGTTGCGCACGAAGTTGGCCCACTGGCTGGTGACGTCGAGGCCGGGGCGCTCGCGCAGCGCGTCGGCGAGCGGCCCGGCATCCTGACGGGCCAGCGACAGGTAGAGGCGCTGCATCCCGATGAAGTCGAACTGCATGTTGAGGCCGTCGCCGTCGGGGCCGCCGAAGAACTCCTTCTGCTGCGGGTAGGGCAGGTTGACCTCGCCGAGCAGGGCGGCGTCGCCCAGGCGGCGGGTCACGAAGTCGCGCACGTCCTTGAGGTAGGCCTGCGGGTTGAAGCCGCCGGCCTCGGAGCCGGGGTAGGTGTCGGTGGAGAACAGGAAGGGCACGGCGTCGATGCGGAAGCCCGCGACACCGAGCTCGAGCCAGTAGCCCAGGGTGCGGGCGATCTCCTCCTGCACCGCGGGGTTGGCGACGTTGAGGTCGGGCTGGGTCTTGTAGAAGTGGTGGAGGTAGTACTCGCCGGTCTTCTCGTCGAGCTCCCAGATGCTGTCCTCCTTGTCGGGGAAGACGACCTCGGCCTTGCTCGAGCGCGGCTTGGTGGCCGACCACACGTAGTGCTGGCGGTAGGGGTCGTCGACACTGCGCCGGGCCTGCTTGAACCACGGGTGCCGGTCGGAGGTGTGGTTCATGACGAAGTCGACGACCACCCGGATGCCGCACGAGCGCGCCGTGCGCACGAGCTCGACGAAGTCGCCGGGCGTGCCCAGCCGGGGGTCGACGCCGAAGAAGTCGGTGATGTCGTAGCCGTCGTCGCGCCCGGCGGTCGGGTAGAGCGGCATCAGCCACAGGCAGGTGATGCCGAGGTCGGCGAGGTACTCCATGCGCTCGGTCATGCCGCGCAGGTCGCCGATGCCGTCGCCGTTGCTGTCCTGGAAGGTCTCGACGTCGGCGCAGTAGAAGACGGCCGACTTCCACCAGACGTCGCCGGTCTGGCTGAGCCTCATCGGCTGGCCTCCTCGCGCTCGGTGGCGGGGCGGCCGGTGGTGGCCGGTGCCGGGGCCGTCGGGGCGAGCTGGGGGAGCACGCGCGCGCCGAAGGTGTCGATGAAGGCGTCCTGGCGCTGGCCGACGTGGTGGAGGTAGATCTCCTCCCAGCCCTGGTCGAGGTACTGCTGGATCCACTCGGCGTGCCGCGCCGGGTCGCTCGAGACGTTGACGACCTCGGCCACCTGCTCGGGGGTCACCGTCTGCGCCATCACGTCGAAGGCCTCGACGGTCTCGGTGTCCCAGCTCACCGGCGGGCCGTGCACGTTGCTGCGCCACTGGTCGTGGGCGATGGCCAGCGCCTCGGCGTCGGTGGGCGCCCAGCTGAGGTGCACCTGGAGCCGTGCCGGGCCGCGGCCTCCTGCGTCGCGGTAGGCGTCGAGCACCTGGCGCAGGGTGTCGAGCGGCTGGTTGACGGTGACCAGGCCGTCGGCCCAGGCGGCGTGGCGGGCGGCGGTCGCGGAGGTGACGGCCGGGCCGATGAGGGGTGGCACGGCATCCGGGAGCGTCCACAGACGAGCGCGGTTGACGATGACGAGCCCGTCGTGGTCGACCGTCTCGCCGGCGAGCAGTCGGCGGATGACGTCGACGCACTCGAGCAGGCGGGCGTCACGCACCTCCTTGCGCGGCCAGACCTCACCGGTGACGCGCTCGTTGCTGGCCTCGCCGGAGCCCAGCGCCGCCCAGAAGCGACCGGGGAACATGCTGGCCAGGGTCGCGATCGCCTGGGCGGTGATGGCGGGGTGGTAGCGCTGGCCGGGGGCGGTGACGACGCCGAAGGGGAGGTCGGTGGTGGCGAGGGCGGCTCCGAGGAAGGACCACGCGAAGCCGGACTCGCCCTGGCGCTGCGACCACGGGGACAGGTGGTCGGAGGACATCGCGGCGGTGAAGCCGGCCTGCTCGGCGTGCTGGACGTCGCGCAGGAGTCGGCCGGGGGCGATCTGCTCGTGGGAGCAGTGGAATCCGATGGTGGGCATCGAACCACCGAACCACACCGGGCAGGGACGATGGCGGCTTCGGTGCGCGCCGTCTGCCGGCCGCGGTGGCTGCTGGGACGGACGGGGCGCGGGTGACAGGATCGCCTCGGAGGTGAGGCCCGTGGAGCACCTGGAGGCCGACGTCGTCGTCGTGGGGTCTGGCATGGGCGGCGGCACGATCGCCTGGGCGCTGGCGCAGCGCGGCGTCGACGTGCTGGTGCTCGAGCGGGGCGAGCGGCTGCCGCGCGAGCCGGAGAACTGGTCGCCGGACGAGGTGTTCATGAAGCGCCGCTACAAGCCGGCCGAGCTGTGGGAGGACGGCGGCGGCGTGGCCTTCGCCCCCGGGGTGCACTACGTGGTCGGCGGGAACACCAAGGTCTACGGGGCGTCGCTGCCGCGGTTCCGGGAGTCGGACTTCGAGGAGGTCGGCGCACCTCGACGGGGTCTCGCCGGCGTGGCCGTTCCGGTACGCCGACCTGGAGCGCTACTACGGCGAGGCCGAGCAGCTGTATGCCGTGCACGGCACCGCCGGCTCGGACCCCACCGAGCCGTGGCGCAGCGGGCCCTTCCCGTATGCCGCGCTGCCGCACGAGCCGTACGTCGCCGCGCTGGTGGAGCGGCTGACCGCGGCCGGGGTGCACCCGGCATCCACCGCGATGGGGGTCGACCTGCGGCCGGGCGGGCGGTGCGTGCGGTGCGCCACCTGCGACGGCTTCCCGTGCCGGCTCGGCGCCAAGTCGGATGCCGAGGTGTGCGCCGTCGACCCGGCGCTGGCGACCGGGTCGGCGCGGTTGGCGACCGGGGTGCGGGTGGAGCGGCTGGTGACCGATCCGTCGGGGCGGCGGGTGGTGGAGGCCATCGGGGTCGGGCCGCGCGGGCCGGTGACGGTGCAGCGGGCGGCGGTTCGTGGTGTCGGCGGGGGCGGCCAACTCGGCGGCGCTGTTGCTGGCGTCGACGAGTGCGGAGCACCCCGACGGGCTCGGCAACTCCTCGGGGCTGCTGGGGCGCAGCTTCATGATGCACAACAACGCCCACATCGCCGCCGTCGACCTGAACCGGCACAACGACGTGGTGTTCCAGAAGACCGTGATGGTGACCGACTGGTACCACGACGGAGGGGACGGGCACCCGCTCGGCACCGTGCAGGCGATCGGCAAGGTGCAGGGCCTGATGATGAAGAGCTGGGCGACCCGGGTGCCGCTGCCGCTGCTCGACGCGATCGCCCGGCGTTCGGTGGAGTGGGTGGTGATGGCCGAGGACCTCCCCGACCCGGCCAACCGGGTCACCCTCTCGCCGACCGGGCGGATCCGCACCGCGCGGGTGGCGACGAACACCCGGCAGCACGCGCTGCTGCTCGCCCGGGCCAAGCGGCTCATGCGCGACGCCGGTTACGACGTGGTGTTCACCCAGCCGTTCGACATCAGCATGAACAGCCACATGTGCGGCACCGTCGTCGCGGGAGCCGACCCGGGGGCGAGCGTGCTCGACGGCCACTGCAAGGCGCACGACCTGGACAACCTCTGGGTCGTCGATGCCGGGTTCTTCCCGTCGTCGGCGGCGATGAACCCGGCGCTGACCATCGCGGCGCAGGCCCTGCGGGTGGTGGCCGAGTCCGACCTCGCCGGCTGATCGAGGCGCCGCTGCGGCGCCGTTCGCGCCGGCCCAGTCAGGTCAGGTAGCGGCACAGCTCGCGTTCGAGGTGGCTGGTCAGCCGTGGTCGTCGTGGCCCTGGTGACCGTCCCGGCACCGGCCGCGAAGAGTTCGCGCTCGGCGCAGTGCATCGCTTGCGCGGCTGGCCAGGTCGCCGGCCCGAGCCATCCTCGAGACGTCGACGCCCACGCTGCTGCTCGGCATCGGCGTCGGCTTCTGCTGCGGTCCAGCGGCCGCGCTGCTCGCGCTCCGCCCGACCGGCGCGTCGCTGGTGGCTGATGGCTTCTCGGGCGTGGTGGGCAGGGCTGGGCGATGGCGGAAAGGTCTGGCTGCCCCAGCCGAGCAGTGGCGGCGGCTCGGACGTCGTACCGGTGCCCGAGCGGGGTGGTCACCTGCACCACCCGCCGCGGCGACGGTCTCCACCGCCGCCCGGGTCGCGCGCACCTCGTCCGCCCAACGGGTTCCCGCCAGCCCGGTCGCGCCCGTCGACACCGAACGCGCCGCCATTACCGTCCTGGCGTGGTCACGTCCCGGCACGTCGGAGCCGGAGCCGGAGCTGACCCGGGTGAGGATCACGCGGGTGCGCCAGCCGGGGGCTTCCTTGCCGTGGTTGCAGCGGGCGCACTTGCCGTTGCCCTCCTCGAACGAGGTCTGCACCGTGCTCACGCACCGGGGTGGCGTGGTCGGCGTGCACGATCGGCGCCTCACACCACGGGGTGGTGCACACGTCATCACGCAGCACCAGCATCCGCCGCAGCAGCCCGCCGAACAGCCGCCGCCGCGAGTCCATCGCGACCAGGTCCCGCCCGTCCGGGGAGGTGTACAACCGCCGCACCCACACCCGAGCAGCTGCTGGCGGCTCCGGCGCCGTCACCGCCCGCCGAGGTGCTCGTCGGTGCACGGTGGGCCGTGGCAGCTGCGTCGAGGCCTTCGCGCAGCCAGGCCCGCGCGACCGGGGCCGGGACACTGCCGTGGCCGGGGATCCGGGCCGGCTCGAACACCGACCGGTTCGCGGTCGCCGGTGCCGAGCAGGGCCCGGTCGGTCATCACCAGGTGCACCTCCACCGGCTGCAGCTGACCGGTCGCCCGCCCGGACAGCAACCGCAGCGCGGTGTCCGCCGCGACCGCACCCACCCCACGACCCTCCGGGCGCTCCTCCGGGCACTGACCACCCACCACCGCCCGGGACCGAGCCTGCACCGCGGCGTGCGCCCCGACCACGTCCTTCAGCGGCCCCAGCACGCTCAGGTACGCCATCCCGTCCGGAGCCGGCCGCACCGTCACCCGGCGGCTCTTGACCGCCGCCTCCATCCGCGCCACCACCGACGCCGCGTCCAGCTCGGCCGCGACCCGGGCCGCCGCCGCACCCGCCTGCTTGACCCCCAACCGGCCGAGCAACGGCCCCACCCGAGCATCCACCTCGGCCCGGTCCTCCACGCGACAGCGTCGCCGTCGCCGCCACCACCGCCACCGCGACCCGCTCACTGCACGCCCCGTCGGTCAGCGCGGCCATCGTGCGCGGCATCTCGTGCACCAACGCCCGGGACAACCCCACGAACCGGTCCCCCAAGCGTCGGCGACTCCCGCCGCGCCAACGCCACCACCGACCCCACCGACCGGCGCCACGTCCCGCGGCGCGACCACCTCCCGCGAACACCGCAACGCATCCGTCGCCCGCGCCTGCACCGCCGACGCCGCCCCCTTCGACCCGCTCCAAGCTCCGCGACCAGCTCCACCCGCTCCCGATCCGACAACGAGGCCACATCCACCCCGGCCAGCCACGCCCGGAACGCCGCCACCGCCGGCACCGCACCCGTCAGCACCCAGCACCGGCTCGTCTCCCGCGACAGGCGGTGCACCACCCGCGCCAGGCCCGCGTACCCGCCACCGGCCACCACGCCCCCGCTCGCGCCCCGGGCACGGGCGAGCCAGCCACCGGTGCGGGCCCGGCATCCGAAAACCGAGCCCGGCACAGCCGAACCCGGGTCCACGACCCGCCCCACCACCACCTCCCCATCCATGCATTAATCGTACGCATGTCCACCGACAGGCACCCGACGCCACCGCACCCCTGTGGACAACGACAACCGCGAACAGCCCCTGTGGACAACCGGATTCGCACGCCACCGGCCGGCATCCGACACGCAAACCCACCCAGGCGACGTCGGGCAGAGTCCGATGGCGACCCGGTCACTGCCCTTGCAGCAGCGAACCATCCGCGGCTCACCGACCGCACGGGGACCGCTCAGCCGAAGTGCGTCGCGTAGAACTCCCCGCCACCTCGATCAGCCGGTCGTTCGCCTCCCGCTCACCGATCGTGGCCCGCGCGCCGTCCGACCCGTACGGCCGCACCGTCAGCCCGGCCGCCTCGCACGCCGCCGCGAACTCCCCGGTCAGCTCACCGAGCCCGAACCACACGAAGTTGGCCTGCGCGTCGGGCAGCACCCACCCCTGCGCGGCCAGCGCCTCCACCACCCGCGACCGCTCCTCCACCAGCTCCTTGACCCGCACCTCGAGCTCGTCGAACGCCTCCAGCGACGCCACGGCCGCCACCTGCGCCAGCGAGTTCACCCCGAACGGGATCGCCGCCTTGCGCAACGCCTCCGCCAGCGGCTCGTGCGCCACGGCATACCCCACCCGCAGCCCGGCCAGCCCGTAGGCCTTGGAGAACGTCCGCAGCACCGCGACGTTCGGCCGCGACCGGTGGATGGCGAGCGCGTCGGGCGAGTGCGGCGACGTCACGAACTCGAGGTAGGCCTCGTCGATGACGACGAGCACGTCCGAGGGCACCTGCTCGAGGAACACCTCGAGCTCGGCGTCGCCCACCGTCGTGCCGGTCGGGTTGTTCGGCGTGCAGACGAGCACCATCCGGGTGCGCGGGGTGATCGCCGCCGCCATCGCCGCCAGGTCGTGCCGCTCACCCGCAGCCAGCGGCACCTGCACCGGCACCGCGCCGGCCAGCGTCACGAGGATCGGGTACGCCTCGAACGACCGCCAGGCGAACACGACCTCGTCGCCCGGGTCGCAGGTCGCCGCGATGAGCTGGCCGAGCACCCCCACCGACCCCGGCCCGAGCGCCAGCCGCCCGGCCGGCACGTCGAGCCGCTGCGGCCAGCGCCGCGGTCAGCGCCGACACCGCCATGTCGGGGTACCGGTTCATCGACCCGGCCGCCTCGCGCACGACGTCGAGCACCGAGGGCAGCGGCGGGTAGGGGTTCTCGTTGCTGCTGATCTTGTAGGCCGTGACGCCGGGCCGCACCGTCGCCGGCCGGCCGGGCGTGTAGGCGGGCAGCGCGTCGAGGGCGCTGCGCAGGTGCACCGCGGGCCGCCCCGCGACGGGCTCGGGCGCGGCGGCGCCGGGGTCGTCGGTCATGGCGACCACTGTAGGCAACCCGCCGCCGGACGCAGGCCAGCGATGCGCCCGTCCGCACGAGCCGGTCGGCACCACCCTACGTGCCACAATGCGCCGGTGAAGAACTTCCTGATCCGGGTCGTCGTCAACGGCCTCGCCCTCTGGCTGGCCGCGCTGGTCATCCCCGGGGTGAACCTGGCCAACGGTGACAGCGCGTGGACCAACAAGCTGCTGACGGTGCTCTTCGTCGCGCTGGTCTTCGGCGTCATCAACGCGTTCGTCAAGCCGATCGTCAAGCTGCTCTCGCTGCCGTTCATCGTGCTGACGCTCGGCCTGTTCACCTTCGTCGTCAACGCGTTCATGCTGCAGATCACCGAGTGGATCTGCGACTGGCTCAACCTCGACTTCACCATCGACGACTTCTTCTGGGATGCCGTGCTCGCGGCCGTCGTCATCACCTTCGTCTCCTGGCTGCTCAACATCGTCCTGCCGGACGACGACTGAGGGGGTCGCGGCCGCTACGACGCACCGCTCCGGCCGCAGGATAGGTTCGACGTCATGCGCGTGCTCGTCTCCGGCGGAGCCGGCTACATCGGCTCCCACACCGTCGTCCAGCTCGTCGCGGCCGGCCACGAGGTCGTCGTCGTCGACTCCTTCGCCAACGCCAAGCCCTCGGTCGTCGGCCGGGTCGAGGCGCTGACCGGGCAGCCGCTCGACGTGCGGTCCTTCGACCTCACCGACCACGACAAGACCGAGCACCTCTTCGCGCACGAGCGGATCGACGCGGTCATCCACTTCGCCGGGTTCAAGGCGGTCGGCGAGAGCGTCGCCAAGCCGCTGGAGTACTACGAGAACAACATCGGCTCGACGTTCTCGCTGGTGCGCGCGATGCGCCGGCACGGGGTGTCGACGCTGGTCTTCTCCTCCTCGGCCACCGTCTACGGCGCGAACGCCCCGGTGCCGATGACCGAGGACCTGCCCACCTCGGCGACCAACCCCTACGGCTGGACCAAGGTGATGCAGGAGCAGATCCTGCGCGACGTCGCCGCCGCCGACCCGCACTGGCGCATCGCGCTGCTGCGCTACTTCAACCCGGTCGGCGCCCACCCCTCCGGCACGATCGGCGAGGACCCGTCCGACGTGCCCAACAACCTGATGCCCTACATCGCCCAGGTGGCCGTCGGCCGGCGCGAGAAGCTGTCGATCTACGGCGGCGACTACCCCACCCCCGACGGCACCGGCGTGCGCGACTACATCCACGTCGACGACCTCGCCGCCGGGCACATCGCGGCCCTCAACCGGCTCGCCACCACCGACGAGCCGGTCTCGACCTGGAACCTCGGCACCGGCCACGGCACCTCGGTGCTCGAGCTGCTGCACGCCTTCGAGCGGGCCTGCGGCCACGAGCTGCCCTACGAGATCGTCGACCGCCGCCCCGGCGACATCGCCGCGTCCTACGCCGACCCCGCGCGCGCCGAGGGCGAGCTCGGCTGGCGCGCCACCCGCACCGTCGACGACATGTGCGCCGACACCTGGCGCTGGCAGAGCAGCAACCCGCACGGCTACCCCGAGGGCTGAGCCTCGCTCCGGCCGACGGGGGCCGGCGCCGCCTCAGGCGGGCGGCCTGCCGACCCGCTCCTCGAGGCGGTCGGCGACGGCTCGCCACAGGTGCTGGTGCACGGTCAGCTCGGCGTCCCACGGCTTGCCCAGGCTCGCCCAGTGGATGACGGCCGGGTCGGGCACGTCCTCGTGCACCGGCAGGGCGTTCCAGCGGGCCGGCAGGTGCACGCGGTCGGGCCCGAGGTACATGAGCATCGTGTCCTGGTCGTGCAGGCCGAACCGCGCGCCGAGGGCGAGGTAGCGCGCGGTGAAGTCGTCGGCGCGCATCCGGTCGAGGTCCATGACCAGCACGCCGGCGTTGATCGCGCGGCCGCCGAAGGGGTGCTCGCGGCCCATCCAGCGACGCAGGGCGAGCGCCTCGGCCTCGGGAAGGCGTCGCCCCGCGGCGACCCATTCGCTCGCCTCGGCGATGTTGGAGTCGCGCACCGCCACCGGGTGGCCCTCGAGGTCGGTGTGGAACAGCTCGGCGATGTCGTCGAGCACCACCGTGTCGACGTCGAGGTAGAGCACGCGGTGCACGTCGGGCAGCAGCAGCGGGAGCAGGATGCGGTCCATGGTCGAGACGGTGATGCGCCCGGGGAAGCGGCGGGCCGGCCCGGCATCCGCGTCGTAGGAGATCTCGTCGCACGGCAGGAACGTCATCGCGACGTCGGGGAACGCCGCCGCGAGCCACTCGCCGTAGGAGCCGTCGATGCCGCGGGTCAGCACCCACAGCCGCACCGGGGCGCTCACGTGGTCGAGCACCGACTGCAGGAACACGGCCGCCGGCCAGGTGAGGTTGGCGTCGAAGGCGAGGACAAGGTCGACCACCCGGTCGGCATCGGCGGCACCGTGCGGGCCGTAGCGACGAGCACCGGCGAGGGCGGCGGTGGCCAGCGCCTCGACGTCGAGGGTCGGCGCGGTGGCGTCGATCGGTGCGGCGAACCGTGCCTTCGCCTCGGCCACAGCCTCCGCGGTGAGCTCGCGCCACCGGGCCCGCACCTCGTCGGGCCCGGCACCGGACAGGATCGTCGCGAACACCGCGGCCAGCAGGTCGCGGATGCCGTCGCGCATCGCGTCGAGCTCGGCGGAGTCGGGCGAGAGCCCGGTCAGACCGGCGAGGCGAGCCTCGCCCGGGTTCGCGGGGCGGAAGTCGACCGGAACCCCCAGGGACGTCAGCGGCAGGTAGGCCTGCAGCCGGTCCGTCACCGCGTGGTCGATGCCGCGCTGGTCCTCGCCCAGCCGCGCGTGCGCCGCCCGCAGGCCCTCCGCTCCTCCCGCCGCGGCGGCCGGTCGGTCGATGGCGCCGGCCCGCCCGCCACCGGCGTAGGCCTCCGACCGGGTCGGGAACAGGGCGTCGACCGTCGTGCTGAGGCAGCCGGTGAAGAAGGCGTCGACGCCAGCGCTGAGCAGGAGGTCGACGGTGGTCCAGTCGCGGCAGCCGACCGGCCCGTGCGCCCGCAGGTAGCCCAGCGCCTCGTCGTCGAGCAGGTCGAGCCGGCCGACGTGGAAGGACACGAAGAGCGGCCGCACGTGCGGGTGGTAAGGGAAGTCGTGCCCCCGGCCGAACAGCGGGTGCTGGTGCCACCCGAACGCCACCGTCCAGGTGCCGTCGGGGACGTCGCCCAGCGAGCTGGCGTCGCGGTCGACCGGCACGAGGTGCACCCGGCCCGCGACGCCGGGCACCGCGAACCGGGGCGCCACGCTGCCCTGCAGCTCGGTCGCCACTTCGCCCAGCCCCTGCTCACCGGTGAAGGCGACCCCGGTGAGGCGGGCGAGGTTGCCGAGCAGGGCCAGGCTCAGGACCCAGTCGTCGAGGTCGGCCACGGGCAGGGCAGGGTCGGGCGAGGAGTACGTGAGGAGCCCGACGGGCACCGACCCCTCGGGGACGTCGACCGCGCGGCCGGCCAGCCAGTGCTCGAGCAGGCCCACCACGCGCGCGCGACGTTCGTCGAGGTCGGCAGCGGGGCGGGTCGACAGCTCGGCGACGAGGGCACCCGCAGCCGTTCGTTCGCCCATGACGAGGAGCCGCCCGGCGAGGTCGACGAGCTCGGCGTCGCCGAAGGCCGCGGGGTCGGCGACCAGGCGCAGCGCCCGCTCGCGAGACTCCTGCGTGTCGGCGGCGAGCGCGGCGTCGACCGCCTCCACGGGCAGGGCCTGCCGGAGGATGCCGTCGTCGAGCCCGCGCACCCGCTCCCAGGCCCGGCGGTGCTGGCCGCGGCGGTGGAGGAGCACGGCATCCGCCGCCGTGCCCGCCGCGTCGCCGCCCGGCATCCGCCGAACGGCCTCGGCCAGGGCCCACGCGGCCGAGAACTCGCGCACCGCGGCGAGCTCGGCGACCGCCCGGCACGCGGCGACGGGCAGCGGCGACCCGGCCCCGAGCGCCTCGGCGAAGGTGGCCTGCGCCCGGCTGGAGCCGGGCGGTGCGCGCTCCGTCCGGGTCGGCGGGCGCCGGGGCCGTGCGGGCCGCTCGTTGCGGGGACCGCGATGGCGCGCCGCCGGCCACCCAGCTCCCCGCCTTGCGGCGAATCCGCGCGACCGCCGCGGGGCGGGTGGTGCCGCTGCCGAGGTCGGCCAGAAGACGGCCCGCCCGGGACGTACGGGACGAGCTCACGACGACTCCGCTCTACGGGTGGACGAGCGGGAGTCTACAAGCGCGTTCAGCCCTCCTGCGGGAGCACCTGGTTGAACCGCAGCATGTTGCCCGCAGGGTCGCGGAAGGCGCAGTCGCGCACGCCGTAGAACTGGTCGGTCGGCTCCTGCAGCACCTCGGCCGCCCCGACGCCCGCACGTGCTCGAAGAGCGCGTCGACGTCGTCGCACCGGAAGACCAGCGGCGTGCAGCAGGCCCTTGGCGAGCAGGGTGTCGATGGCCGCGCGGTCCTCCTCGCTGACGCCGGGGCCGCCGCCGACCGACTGGATGGTGATCTCGAGCCCGGGCTGGGTGGGGGTGGCGACGCTGAGCCAGCGGAACTCGCCCATGGTGACGTCCTTGGTGACCGTGAAGCCGAGCACGTCGCGGTAGAAGGTGAGCGCCTTGTCGTGGTCGTCGACGACGAGGAAGCAGTTGGCGACGGCGAGCGTCGCGGTGGCCGGCGAACCGGAGGCGGCCGGCATCCCGGCGTTCCCTGTGCTGGTGGTCGTGTCCATGCCCTCGAGGTTAGGCACCGGCCACCGGCTCGCGCTTCTCCGATCCTGACCGACCCGCGCGTGTGCGGGTGGGCCGGTCGGCCTGCTTGGCGACGCACGACGGGATGCCGGCGCGCTCGTCGTGCGACCGCGCCCGGTACTCGCTCGGCGTCTCACCCATCAGCTCGGTGAACCGCGAGCTGAACGAGCCCAGCGAGGTACAGCCGACCTGCATGCACACCTCGGTGACGGACAGCTCGCCCGAGCGCAGCAGCCACGCCGCGCGCTCGACCCGGCGGGTCATCAGGTGCGCGTAGGGGGTCTCGCCGTAGGCCTCCTTGTAGCTGCGCTGGAAGTGGCCGACCGACATCAGCGCCTCGGCCGCGAGCGCCGGCACGTCGAGCGGCTCGGCGTAGTCGCGGTCCATCCGGTCGCGCGCCCGCCGCAGCCGCACCAGGTCGTCTCGCTGCACCCGGCCAACGGTGCCACAGGTAAGGCAGACCTGAGTGGGTCGCTCTCACACCGGAAGGGGTCTGGAGCCATCTACGACAGGCTGTAGTTTATAGATCGTCACGTCGCTGAACGACTGCCCAGGAGCACTGCATGGATGCCGTTGATGTCGCCAGGTGGCAGTTCGCCATCACGACCGTCTACCACTTCTTGTTCGTCCCGATCACGATCGGCATGTCGCTGATCGTCGCGATCTTCCACACCCAGTGGCTGCGCACGAGGAACCCCGAGTACTACCGGCTCACCAAGTTCTTCGGGAAGCTCTTCCTGATCAACTTCGCCCTCGGTCTCGTCACGGGCATCGTGCAGGAGTTCCAGTTCGGCATGAACTGGTCCGACTACTCGCGCTTCGTCGGCGACATCTTCGGCGCCCCGCTGGCCTTCGAGGCCCTCCTCGCGTTCTTCCTGGAGTCGACCTTCCTGGGCATCTGGATCTTCGGCTGGGGCCGCATCCCCGAGAAGCTGCACGTGGCCACCATCTGGCTCGTGCACATCGGCACCGTGCTGTCGGCCTACTTCATCCTCGCGGCGAACTCGTTCATGCAGAACCCGGTCGGCTACAGGTTCAACCCGGCCACCGGTCGCGCCGAGATGGACGACTTCCTCGCGGTGCTCACCAACAAGGTGCAGCTCGTGACGTTCCCGCACGTGATCATGTCGGCCTACATGGTCGGCGGCGCAGTCGTCATGGGCGTCGCGCTCTGGCTGATGCGCAAGCACGCCGGCACCGGCGACGAGAGCATGTACCGCAAGGCCACCAAGTTCGGCGCGATCTTCGCCCTCGTGGCCTCGCTCGGCGTCATCGTCACCGGTGACATCCAGGGCAAGATCATGACCGAGGTGCAGCCGATGAAGATGGCCGCCGCCGAGGGTCTGTACGAGA
This sequence comes from uncultured Actinomycetota bacterium, assembly GCA_963806295.1. Taxonomy (GTDB): domain Bacteria; phylum Actinomycetota; class Actinomycetes; order Actinomycetales; family Dermatophilaceae; genus Fodinibacter. The sequence continues at coordinate 115,843 of CAWDXP010000025.1, forward strand.
CCACGAGCAACGCACCGTTCTCGGTGCTCTCGGTCGGCTCGCTCGACGGCAGCTCGGCCACCCGGATCATCGAGATCCCCGGCCTGCTCTCCTTCATGGCGACCGGCAGCTTCGACGGCACCGTCGAGGGCATCAACCAGCTCCAGGACAGCGAGCGGGCCAAGGCCGAGCAGGTCGCCGCCCAGTACGGCCCGCAGGTGGCCGCCCTGGTCACCGCCGACAGCTACGCGCCGATCATCCCGGTGACCTACTGGTCGTTCCGGTTCATGATGGGCCTGGGCTTCCTCACCATGTTCTTCGCCGCGATCACCCTGTGGGGCATCCGCAAGGGCCGCGTGCCGGCATCCAAGTGGTGGGTCTGGGTGGCGGTGCTGACACCGCTGGCACCGGTCTTCGCGAACAGCTGGGGCTGGATCTTCACCGAGGTCGGCCGCCAGCCGTGGATCGTCTACGGCCTGATGACCACCAGCACCGGCGTCTCCCCGTCGGTCAGCGCCGGTGAGGTCTGGTTCTCGATGATCGCCTACACCCTCGTCTACGCGGTGCTCGCCGTCATCGAGGTCAAGCTGTTCCTCACCTATGTCCGTCGTGGCGCCGATCCCTTCGAGGAGCCGGTCGACCCCGCGAGCAAGGGCGAGGACGCCCCGCTCGAGTTCGCCTACTGAGATCGGATCGAGGACACACACTCATGGACCTTCAACTCATCTGGTTCGGCCTCATCGGCCTGCTGTGGGCCGGCTACCTCGTGCTCGAGGGCTTCGACTTCGGCGTCGGCGCACTGCTGCCCGTGCTCGGCAAGGGCAAGGACGCCGCCGACACCGAGAAGCGTCGTCGGGTCATGCTCACGACCATCGGCCCCCACTGGGACGGCAACGAGGTCTGGCTGCTCACCGCCGGTGGCGCCACCTTCGCGGCCTTCCCCGAGTGGTACGCCACGATGTTCTCCGGCTTCTACCTCGCCCTGCTCGTGCTCCTCGTCGCGCTCATCGTGCGCAACATGGGCCTGGAGTACCGCGGCAAGCGGGACAACGACAGCCTGGCGGCTGCGCTGGGACTGGGCGATCATCGTCGGCTCGATCGTCGCGCCGCTCCTGGTCGGCGTGGCGCTGACCAACGTGGTGCGCGGCGTGCCGATCAACAAGGACATGGAGTACGTCGGCAACTTCTTCACGCTGCTCAACCCCATGAGCCTGCTCGGCGGCCTGGTCATCCTCGGCCTCAGCCTCACCCACGGCGCGTTCTTCCTCGCGCTGAAGACCCGCGGCGACATCCAGCGTGACTCCCAGGCCCTGGGCACCACCCTGGGCCTCGGCACCGCGGTGCTGGCCGTCATCCTGCTGGTCTGGCTGGGCCTCACCCAGGGCACCATCTGGTCGTGGATCACGACGGCCATCGCGGCGGTCGCGCTCCTCGCGGCGATCTTCGCGAACACCCAGGCGAAGGAGGGCTGGGCCTTCATCGGCACCGCCGTCACCATGGCCGCCGCCGTGGCGACGTACTTCCTGACGCTCTACCCGAACGTCATGCCGACCACCCTCCCCGGCGGCACCTCGCTGACCATCGAGAACGCCTCGAGCAGCGAGCTGACCCTGAAGATCATGACCGTCGCGGCCCTGGTCTTCACGCCGATCGTGCTCATCTACACGGGCTACACCTACTGGGTCTTCCGCAAGCGGCTCGGGACGCAGAACATCCCCGCCCCGGTCCCCGTGCCCTGACGGAGCCGACGGCTCACCCCCGATGAGGCCCTTCGACCCTCGACTGCTCAGGACGGCACCGGCTGCACGCCGGCCGGTCGCCGTCCTGGGGGTCGTGGGCGTGCTCCAGGGGGTGGCCACCATCGGCCTGGCCATCGCGGTCGCCGCGCTCATCGTGGCGGTCGTCGACAGCACCTCGCTGCGCACCCCGGCCCTCTGGCTCGCGGGCCTGTTCGCGGTGCGGGCCGTGCTGGCCTGGACCTCCGAGCGGGTCGCGGCCTGGGTCGGGGTCGAGGTCACCGTGGCCCTGCGCGGCCGGCTCGTCGAGCGGTGGCTGGCCGCTCCGGCGGAGCGTCGCCCCGCCCCCGACCGGGCGGTCACCCTCGCGGCCCAGGGCGCCGCCTCGGTCGAGCCGTATGCCGCCCGCTTCCTCCCCGCGCTCGTCGCCGGCGCCATCGTGCCGGTGCTGGCGCTCGCCACGCTCTTCTGGGTCGACTGGGTCAGCGGCCTGATCGTGCTGCTCACCCTCCCCCTCCTGCCGTTCTTCGCCGCCCTGATCGGGCGCGCCACCCAGGCCGAGACCGAGAAGCAGTGGACCTCGCTCGCGGCGCTGTCGGGCCACTTCCTCGACGTCATGCGCGGCCTGCCCACCCTCGTCGGCTACGGCCGCGCCGAGCGCCAGGTGCAGGTGATCGGTGAGGTGAGCCAGCGCCACCGCGCCGCCACCATGAGCACCCTGCGGATCGCCTTCATGTCGTCGGCCGCGCTCGAGCTGCTCGCCTCGATCTCGGTCGCGATCGTCGCGGTCACCGTCGGCGTGCGGCTCACCCACGGGTCGATGACCCTGCAGGCCGGCCTGCTCGCCATCCTGGTGGCGCCCGAGGCCTACTGGCCGATCCGCCGGATCGGCGCCGAGTTCCACGCCGCCGCCGACGGCGCCGAGGCGATCGACGGCATCCTCGCCGAGCTCGACGCCGAGGCGGTGCCGCCGCGCGCAGGCGGCGACGGCGGCGAGGAGGTCGGGCGTGCTGCTGCGCCACGTCGCCTACACCTACCCGCAGGCCACGAGCCCCGTGCTCGTCGGCGTGCACCTGGATGCCGGGCCGGGCCTCACCGCCGTCACCGGGCCGTCCGGGGTCGGCAAGTCCACCCTCCTCGAGCTCGCGGCCGGGCTGCGCACGCCCACCGCCGGTACCGTGCGCGCCGGCCGCGCCCACCTCGTCACCCAGCGCCCGTTCCTCCCCGCCGGCACCCTGCGCGACGCCCTCGTGCTCGGCAACGGCGCCGACGACCAGGCCGTCTGGGACGCGCTGCGCCTCGTCGGCCTCGAGGGCTTCGTCGCCGGCCTGCCGCTGGCGCTCGCGACGCCGCTCGGCGACGACGGCTTCGGGCTGTCGGCCGGGCAGCGCGCCCGCATCGCCCTGGCCCGGGCCACCCTGTCGACCGCCCCGGTGCTGCTCGTCGACGAGCCCACCGCGCACCTCGACGCCGCCGCGGCCGACCTCGTGCACGGGGTGCTCGCCGACCTGGCCGAGCGGCGCACCGTCGTCGTCGTGACCCACCGCCCCGAGCTCGTCGAGCTGGCCGACCGGCACGTCGTGCTGACCCGCGAGGGTGCGGAGGTCGTCGGATGACCGCCCAGACCGGCCTGCTGCGCCCGACCCGCCAGACGATCATCGGCGCGCTGCTCGGTGGCGCGGCGACGGCATCCGGCATCGCGCTCACCGCGACCTCGGGCTGGCTGATCGTGCGCGCCAGCGAGGAGCCGATCATCCTCACCCTGATGGTCGCGATCGTCGCCGTGCGCACCTTCGGCATCGCGCGCCCGTTCTTCCGCTACCTCGAGCGGCTGGTGTCGCACGACGCCGCGCTCGACGACCTCGCCGTGCGGCGCACCTCGGTGTATGCCGCGCTGATCCCCCTCACGCCGGCCCGCCTCGGGCGCCGCTCGCGCTCGCGCGTGCTCACCGGTGTCGTCGACGACCTCACCGACGTCGTGGAGGCACAGGTGCGCGTCACCGTGCCGCTGCTGTCGAGCACGCTCGCGGCACTGGTCGCCGTGCTGCTGACCGCGTGGTTCTCGCCCGCGATCGGGCTGGTGCTCGCCGGGCTGATGGTCGCGGTGGCGGGCACGTGCTGGCTGGCCTGGGTGCTCGAGTCGCACTCGCGCGACGAGCTGCTCGAGTCGCGCGCCGAGGTGCTGCGGATCAGCGACCTGGTGGCCCGCCAGGCGGCCGAGCTGCAGGCCATCGGCGCCACCGCCACGGCCGCCGGGTGGCTCGACGACGCGCACGACACCCTGCGCCGGGCGGTGCGGCGGCAGAGCCGCGGTCGTGCCCTGGTGGCGGCGGCGCTGCTCGTGGCCACCGCCGTGGCGACCCTGCTCGCAGCCCTGCTCGTCGACCCGGCCGTCACCGGCCGGCCGGTCGCGGCCCTGCTGGTCGTCGTGCCGGTCGCCGTCGGCGACGCCCTGGCGCCCCTGGTCGACACCATGCGCTACCTCGCCCGTGCCCAGGGCAGCGCGGTGCGCCTCGAGTCGCTGCTCGACCAGGAGCCGGCCGTGACCGACAGCGCGACCGCCGTGGCCGACGACATCCACTCGTCGGGCCGCCGGGTCGACCTCGACGGCGTCGCCGCGTCGTGGACCGGCCACGGTGAGCAGCTCGCCCCCACCGACCTGCACCTCACGCCCGGTCAGCGGGTGGCCGTCGTCGGGCCCAACGGCACGGGCAAGAGCACGCTGCTCGCGGTGCTCGCCCGCCACCTCGACCCCAGCCGGGGCAGCTACGCGGTCGACAACGTCGACGTGCACCACCTGACCATCGACGACGTGCGCCGGCACGTGGCCGTCGTCGACGACGAGCCGCACGTGTTCGCCGCGTCGGTGGCGACCAACCTGCGCCTGGCCGGCCCGGATGCCGACGACGCCGCCCTCGAGCTGGCGCTGCAGCGCGCCGGCCTCGGACGCTGGCTGGCCGACCTCCCCGACGGCCTCGAGACCTCGCTGGGCAGCGGCGGCCGGGGCCTGTCCGGCGGCGAGCGGGCCCGGCTCGGCGTCGCCCGCGCCGTGCTGGCCGACCGCCCGGTGGTGCTGCTCGACGAGCCCACTGCACACCTCGACCACGCCACCGCCACCGCGGTGCTCGACGACGTACTGTCGGCCACGGACGGCCGCAGCGTCGTCATGGTCAGCCACCGACCTGAGGCCCTCGACCGGTTCGACACGGTCCTCGACCTCGGCGCGCGCCGCCCGGCCGCGCCACCATCGAAGGAGTAAGCCATGCCCCACTCGACCTCCGCGCCCCGTCTCGGCGACCTCGAGCGCGTGGTCATGGAGCACCTGTGGGAGGCCTCCACGCTGGGTGGCCCGTCGTTCGAGGGCGCCACCGTGCGCGAGGTGCACGACCGCTTCGAGGGTGAGCGCGAGATCGCCTACACCACCGTGATGACCGTGCTCGACCGGCTGGCCAAGAAGGGCCTGGTCACCCGTGAGCGCGACGGGCGGGCCTGGCGCTACTTCCCCGCCGACACCCGCGAGGCGCTCACCGCCCAGACGATGCTGCGCACGCTCGACGACATGGACGTCACCGACCGGCGCACGGCCCTGCTGCACTTCCTCGACGGCGCCACCACCGACGAGCTGGCCGACATCAAGGCCGCGCTCGCCGAGATCGAGGCCCGGGCCGAGGACGACGCGGCGGCGAGCACCCGGCGGAGCATGATCCGCCGCCGCTGACCCGTCCGACCCGGGCGCGGCCGGGCGGGGCCGGGTGTGACGTCGCGCGCGCGCCTGTCACCATTGAGCCCGTGATCCCGTTCGTCCTCGCGGGGCTCGCGGTGCTCCTCGCGTGGGTGGCCCCGGGCCTGATGGCCCGTCAGAAGGGCTTCCGGCGTGCGCCCCGGTCGGCCCTGGTGGCCTGGCAGGCGGTGTCGCTCGGCGGCATCCTGGCGGCGCTCGCCGCTGCCCCCGCCGCCGTCCCGCTGCTGCTCGACGGCGACTCCCCCATGCGGCACCTCGGGCTGGTCGTGCTCGCCGTGCTGGTCAGCGCGCTGGTGCTGGGCCGGCTGCTGTATGCCGGGCACGACGTCGGCACCACGCTGCGGCGGGTGCGCTCCGACCACCGCCAGCTCGTCGACATCGTCGCCCAGCACGACGACCGGATGCGGATCCTGCAGCACCCGACGCCCACCGCCTACTGCATCCCCGGCCGGCAGTCGCGGGTCGTGCTGTCGCAGGGCGTGCTCGACGCCCTGCCCGCCGACCAGCTCGACGCGGTCGTCGCCCACGAGGAGGCCCACCTGCGCGGTCGGCACGACCTGCTCCTGGAGTTCTTCGCCGTCGTCACCCGGGCCGTGCCGGGGCCGCTGCGCTCGGCCGAGGCGCTCGGTGAGGTGCGCCTGCTCGTCGAGGCGCTGGCCGACCGGGCCGCGGTGCGCCGCAGCGGCGAGGTCGCGACCGCGCGGGCCCTGATCACCCTCGCCGGCAGCCGCACCCCCGAGGCCGCCCTCGGTGTCGGCACCACGGCCCCGGTGCGGCTGCGCCTGCTCGCCGACGGGCCGCCGAACCCCGTGCTGCCGGTCGCCGCCTACTCGTTCGCCGCCCTGGCCGCGACGCTGCCGCTGGTGCTGCTCGGGCTGGCCTGGTCATGACCGGCGCCGAGGCCCGGGGCTGCGCGAGCGGATGGGCGCCGCGCTCACCACGGCCATGAAGGCCCGCGACCGGGTGGCCGTGGCCGCGCTGCGCTCGGCGCTGGCGGCGTCGCCAACGCGGAGGCGGTGCCCGTCGACACGATGCCCCGGCGGGTGCGATCGAGCAGGCGCGGTCGGGGCCGGCGCCGCCGACGCACCGCGCCGCGAGCTCACCGAGGCCGACGTGCGCCTGATCGTCGGCGCCGAGGTGGCCGAGCACGACCGGCGGCGCAGCACCTCCTGGCCGCCGGGCGGCCGGATGACGCGGCGCGGGTCAGCGCCGAGGCGGACGTCCTGCGCGCCCTGCTCGCCGGCTCCTAGGCCCAGCTGGGCGGGGGTGGCGGAGGCGTCGAGCCGGGAGGAGCGGTCTCCGGCGGCGGAGGAGGTGGCGGCGGCCCGGCATCCGGCGGGGGTGGCGGTGGCGGGGCGCCGGCACCCGGCGGGGGCGGCGGCGGAGGCGTGCCGCCGGGCGGAGGTGGTGGCGCGGTCGACGTCGCCGCGGCGGCAGCGGCCGCTCCGGGCGGTGGCGGAGGTGCGCCCGGGGCGCCGTAGGCGGGGCTCACGCTGAGCTGGCCGAGCCGGCCGGTCGACTCGAGCTCGCGCAGCGTGGCGAGCACCCGGGCCTTGTCCTCGGCGGAGGCCGGCCGCCCGGTCGCCTCGAGGTAGCTCAGCACCCCGAGGTCGCGCAGCGCCCGGTCGGCGCCGCCCCCGCCCGCACCCCCCATGACGCTGGTGCCACCCGGCGTGCTGATGCCGGCCTTCTTCATCTCGGCGTCCGCCTTCGCGGCGAGGTCGTTGGCCGCTGCCTTGGCTCGTTCGAAGAAGCTCATCTGGACTCCCGGAGTGTGTGGGCTCTCTCCCACTGAAACCCTAGGACGGTCGTGCGCGTTGCGCCTAGCGTGTGTGTGTCAGCAGACAGCGCCGACGCCGACCGACGAGGAAGTGGGGACGACGATGACGATCCACGGGTCGCTGTTCCAGGAGTTCCGCGAGAAGGAGACGCAGGACCCCTTCGCCCTGCAGAACAAGAAGCTGCTCCGGATCGACATGCGCTACGGGGAGGTGTGGGCCCGCACCGGCTCGATGGTGGCCTACCAGGGCGACGTGCGGTTCGCGAACAAGGGCTCGGGCGGCCTCGGCAAGATGCTCAAGGCGGCCACCACCGGCGAGGGCGTCAAGATGATGCAGTGCTCGGGCAGTGGCGAGCTCTTCGTCGCCGACGAGGCCTCCGAGATCCAGGTCATGTACCTCGAGAACGACGCCGTCTCGGTCAACGGCGCCAACGTGCTCGCCTTCTCCAACTCGATCGAGTGGGACATCCACCGCATCCAGGCCCGCGGAGCCACGATGACCGGTGGCCTGTACAACGTGGCGCTGCGCGGCACCGGCTACGTCGCCGTGACGACCAAGGGCGACCCGATCGCGCTCGACGTCGCGTCGGCACCGACCTTCGCCGACGCCCAGGCCGTGGTGCTGTGGACGGCCGGGGTGTCGATGGACATCCGGGTCGACACCGGCGGCCTGTCGTCGATGGTGCGCGGCGGCACGGGCGAGCTGCTGCAGATGGCCTTCGGCGGCCAGGGGTACGTGCTCGTGCAGCCCAGCGAGTCGGTGCCGCAGGGCGCCGGGGGGCAGTCGAGCTCCGGCAGCATGCTCGGCGGCTTCCTCCAGTAGCCGCTCCCGCCGGTCCGCCGGACGGTGCCGCGTCGGCCGGATGGACGGCATAGGCAACAATCAGGGGCATGACGGCACAGGTGACCGGGACCGACATCCTCGACGTGGCGCGCGAGCAGGTGCTCGAGCGCGGGGTGCCGCTGACGCACCCGCAGATCGTCGAGGTCATGCGCACCGGCGACGACCGGCTGCAGGACCTCCTCGCGCTCGCCCACGAGGTGCGGATGAAGTACCAGGGGCCGAGCGTCGAGGTCGAGGGCATCGTGTCGCTCAAGACCGGCGGCTGCCCCGAGGACTGCCACTTCTGCTCGCAGTCGGGGCAGTTCACCAGCCCGGTGCGCTCGGTCTGGCTCAACGTGCCCGAGCTGGTGCGCGCCGCCAAGCAGACCGCGGCCACCGGGGCCAGCGAGTTCTGCATCGTCGCCGCCGTGCGCGGGCCCGACGACAAGCTCATGGAGCAGATGCGCGAGGGCGTCGCCGCCATCCGGGCCGCGGTCGACATCAACGTCGCCGCGTCGCTCGGCATGCTGAGCCGCGAGCAGGTCGACGACCTGGTCGACATGGGCGTGCACCGCTACAACCACAACCTCGAGGCCGGGCGCTCCTACTTCCCCAACGTCGTCACCACGCACTCCTTCGACGAGCGCTGGGACACCTGCCTGATGGTCAAGGAGTCGGGCATGGAGCTGTGCTGCGGCGGCCTGGTCGGCATGGGCGAGACCGTCGAGCAGCGGGCCGAGCTCGCCGCCCAGCTCGGTGAGCTCGAGCCGCACGAGGTGCCGCTGAACTTCCTCAACCCGCGCCCCGGCACGCCGTTCGGCGACCTCGAGCCGATGGAGACCGGCGACGCGCTGCGCACCATCGCGGCCTTCCGGCTCGCCCTGCCGCGCACCATCCTGCGCTACGCCGGCGGCCGCGAGCTGACCCTCGGCGACCTCGGCACCCGCGACGGCCTGCTCGGCGGCATCAACGCCGTCATCGTCGGCAACTACCTCACCACCCTCGGCCGCGACCCCCGCGAGGACCTCGCGCTGCTCGACGAGCTCGAGATGCCGATCAAGGCGCTCAACGAGACGTTCTGACGCCGGTGGTCTTCGTGCTCGGTGAGGATGCCGTGGGCCCGGTCGCGCGCGCCGGTGACACCGGGCAGTGGTGCGGGCAGTGCGGCGAGGCGGTGGCCGAGGGCGACCACGGGCGCTGCGCCCGCCGGGCCGAGCTCGAGCCGCCGCGCTGGTGCGTGCACTGCCGCCGCCGGATGAAGGTGCAGGTCACCCCCGGCGCCTGGACGGCGACCTGCGTGCAGCACGGCACGGTCGAGCAGCCCACCTGGGGCTGAGCGCGGCTCAGGCCCAGGCGCTGGTGTCCCAGCCCTCGCGGCGGGCCATCAGCTCGTACATCGTGGCGCCGTCGACCGCCTCGCGGAGCAGGTCGGCGTGGCCGGCGTGACGGGCGAGCTCCTCGATGAGGTGCAGCACGACCCAGCGCACCGACCAGTGGGTGACGTCCTTGGGGAACCAGGGCACGTCCTGCGGCACCGGCACCGGGGTGTCGAGGTCGGCCGCGCGGATGGCGGCGAGCACCCGCTCGGCCTCGGCGTCGAAGGCGGCCAGCGCGGCATCCACGGTGTCGCCCTCGACCCAGGAGTTCTCGCGCTCGTAGTTCGCCTGCTGGTCCTCGAGGGTGCCCGGCCAGGTCGGCGGCTCGGGCGCGGCCTCGATCATCAGCCGCCAGCCGACCTGCACCTGCGCGGCGTGCTTGACCAGCCCGCCGACGCTGAGCGCGCTCGACGCGATCTTCTGGCCGGCCTGCTCGTCGGTGAGGTCGAGGATCGCCCCCCGGAAGCCGTCGTGCTGCTGGTGCACGTAGTTGGCGAGCAGCTCGCGCTCGTCGGTGGTCATCGCCGCGTTGCCGGACATCTCGGGCTCCTTCGTCGGTGCTGGTCTTCCCTGGTGTCACCACCCTCGGCCACAATGAGGACAGTTCCGGTCCGCTATCGCTCGGAGGATTCCGGACATGACCCAGACCTCGCGCGTGCTGCGCCTGCTCGGCCTGCTCCAGTCGCGCCCCACCTGGACCGGCCCCGAGCTCGCCGACCGCCTCGGGGTCACCACCCGCACCGTGCGCCGCGACGTCGACCGGCTGCGGGCGCTGGGCTACCCGGTGCGGGCCGGCCAGGGCGTGGGCGGGGGCTACCAGCTGGGGTCGGGGGTGGCCCTGCCGCCGCTGCTGCTCGACGACGAGGAGGCCGTGGCGGTGGCCGTCTCGCTGCGGCTGGCGGCCGGTGGCACCGTGGCCGGGCTCGGCGAGGCGGCGATGCGCACCCTGGGCAAGCTCGACCAGGTGCTGCCCGCCCGGCTGCGCGCGAGCGTCGAGGCGGTCTCGCAGTCCACGGTCACCCTGGGCCGGCGCGACCAGCTCGTCGAGGGCGCCGTGGTGGCGCTGCTCGCCCGGGCCGCGCGGGCGTGCCACGAGGTGCGCTTCGGCTACGAGGCGGCATCCGGCGAGCAGTCGACCCGCCGGGCCGAGCCCTACCGCCTGGTGGCCACCACCTCGCGCTGGTACCTGCTCGCCTGGGACCTCGACCGCGCGGACTGGCGCAGCTTCCGCCTCGACCGGATGAGCGAGGTGCGCGAGTCGACGTTCACCTTCCGCCCGCGCGAGGCACCCGACGCCGCCGAGCACGTGCGCGAGGGCCTGACCCGCGGGCCGCAGGGCGTCGACGTCGTGATCGACATCGACGCCCCGCTCGACGTCGTCGCCGACGCCGTGCCCTCCGGCCTCGGGTCGCTGTCGGCCGTGGGCGACCGCTGCGAGCTGCGCTTCGCCACGTGGGACCTTCGCTCGGCGGCGGCCCGGCTCGCCTGGCTGCCGTGGGGGTTCCGGGTGGTCTCGCCCGACGCGCTCAACGACGAGGTGGCGGCGCTGGCCGACCGGCTCGGTCAGGCCATCGTGCGGCGGTAGGCGAGCATCGCGAACCCGTAGGCCGCGGCGAGCAGCGCGACGCACCACCCCAGCGCGACCCAGATCTCGCTGCCCACCGGCTGCCCGGCGAGCAGGTTGCGGATCGCGTCGACGATGGCGGTGACCGGCTGGTTCTCGGCGAAGGCCCGCACCGGGCCGGGCATCGTCGCGGTGGGCACGAAGGCCGAGCTGATGAACGGCAGCAGGATCAGCGGGTACGAGAACGCACTCGCCCCGTCGACCGACTTCGCCGTCAGGCCGGGGATGACGGCCAGCCAGGTGAGCGCCAGCGTGAACAGCGCGAGGATGCCGGCCACCGCCAGCCACGCGAGCACGCCTGCGCCCGAACGGAACCCCATGACCAGGGCGGCGCCCACGACCACCAGCACCGACAGGGCGATGGCGGCCAGCGAGGTGAGCACGTGCGCCCACAGCACCGACGAGCGCGCGATCGGCATCGAGTGGAACCGCTCGAAGATGCCGCTGCTGTGGTCGAGGAAGAGCCGGTAGGCGGTGTACGACACACCCGACGCCACGGTGATGACGAGGATGCCGGGCAGCAGGTAGTCGACGTAGGCGCCGGTGCCCGTCTCGATCGCCCCGCCGAAGACGAACACGAACAGCAGCAGGAAGGCGATCGGCATGATCGTCGTGGTGATGATGGTGTCCAGGCTGCGGGTGATGTGGCGCAGCGACCGCCCGGTGAGCAGGGCGGTGTCGCCGACGAAGTGCGTGGTCATGGCTGGTCCTTCCGGGTGCCGTCGTGGCCGACGAGGGCGAGGAAGACGTCCTCGAGGGTGGGCTGCTTCTCGACGTACTCGACCTTCGCCGGCGGCAGCAGGGCCTTGAGCTCGGCCAGGGTGCCGTTCTCGATGATCCGGCCCTCGTGCAGGATCGCGATCCGGTCGGCCAGCTGCTCGGCCTCGTCGAGGTACTGCGTGGTGAGCAGCACGGTCGTGCCGCCGGCGGCGAGGTCGCGCACGGCCTGCCACACCTCGAGGCGCGCCTCGGGGTCGAGCCCGGTGGTGGGCTCGTCGAGGAAGACCACCGGCGGGTCGCCGATCAGGCTCATCGCGATGTCGAGCCGGCGGCGCATGCCGCCGGAGTAGGTCACGACCCGGCGCTCGGCGGCGTCGGTGAGCTGGAACCGGGCGAGCAGGCGCTCGGCGATGCGGCCGGCATCCGGCAGGTGTCGCAGCCGGGCGACGAGCACGAGGTTCTCGCGGCCGGTGAGCACGTCGTCGACCGCGGCGAACTGCCCGGTGAGGCTGATCGACTCGCGCACCTGCGGCCGCCGACGACACGACGTCGAAGCCGTTGACGCCGGCGCGGCCGGCATCGGCGCGCAGCAGGGTGGCGAGGATGCGGATGACCGTGGTCTTGCCGGCGCCGTTGGAGCCGAGCAGGGCGAAGATGCTGCCCCGCTCGACCTCGAAGTCGACCCCGCGGAGCACCTCGAGGTCCTTGAACGACTTGACCAGGCCCTCGACCCGGATGGCGGCGTCGGTCGTCATCGCGGCCCACTCCCCTCGGCGGCCTCGATCGCCGCGGTCAGCCGGGCCCGCTCCTTGTCGATCCAGCGGGCGCCGGCGTAGGCCTGGGCGAAGTTCTCGGCGAACTCCACCGGGTCCTCGCCGACGATCTCGCGCACCGGCGTGCCGTCGACCGCGGCGCGCTCCCACAGGTCGGTGAAGTCGCCGAGCATCGTCACCATCGTGTCTCCGTCGGTGAAGCCCCCGTAGTACATGAAGTAGCGCGCGAACGCCTTGGCCGCGCCGCGGTAGGGCTCGGGCAGGGCCTCCATGCGGGCCTTGTCCTTCTTGTACTGCTTCTTCTGCTCGAGCGACCCGGTCACGGCCTCGATCCACTTGGCGACCATCTCAGCTGCCTCCCTCTCGGAGCTGTTCGATACGGGTCTGAAGGAAGCTCCACGTCCTCCAGAAGTCGTCGAGCTGGGCCCGACCCTTGTCGTTGAGCGTGTAGACCTTGCGCGGCGGGCCCTTCTCGGACGGCACCTTCTCGACGTCGACCAGGCCGCGCTGCTCGACCCGGATCAGCAGGGCGTAGACGGTGCCCTCGGCGATGTCGGTGAAGCCCCGCTCGCGCAGCTCCGCCGTGATCTCGTAGCCGTAGGCGGACCGGCCGCCCAGGATCGCCAGGACGATGCCCTCGAGCGTGCCCTTGAGCATCTCGGTCTCCTGCTTGCCCACGGTCGCCCTCCTCTCACCAGCACTCGGGTGTCTCACTCGGCTGTCTCCACTACTCAGTGTCACTGCTATTCAATGTCACTGACTACCAGTACATAGTAACGCTGAATACCGGCGACGCAACCCCCCACCTCGCCCCCCTTCCCGCCTTGGGTGCTGAAGTGGCGGCCCGGGCGACCGCTTGGGCACCCAGGCGTGAGGGAATGCCGCTCGATAGTTGACTGTTCAACCAACTGATCAGCGTCGATCGCCCTGTTCGATCCGACTCACCTCCCAGGAGCACCCCGTGAACGTCCTCGTCCTCGTCGGCAGCCTGCGCGCCGGCTCCACCAACTCCCAGCTCGCCGACGCCGCGATCGCGCACCTCCCCTCCGGGGTCGAGGCCACCGTGTTCGCCCGGCTCGCCGAGCTTCCCCACTACTCCGAGGACCTCGACCACGACGACCGTCTGCCCGAGGTCGCCCGCGACCTGCGCGAGGCCGTCGCCGACGCCGATGCCGTGCTGGTCGTGACGCCGGAGTACAACGGCTCGATGTCCAGCGCCGTCAAGAACGCCGTCGACTGGGCCTCGCGCCCGCGCGGCGCCGCCGCCATCGTCGGCAAGCCCGCCGCGGTCATCGCCGCAGCCGGCTCCCCCCGCGCCGCCCAGTGGGCCCGCGAGGACGGCGTGAAGGTGCTCAAGGTCGCCGGCGCCGACGTCATCGACGACACCGTGGGGGTCGGCTCGTCGTTCCAGGCCTTCGTCGACGGCCGCCTCTCCGACGACACGCTCGACGCCGACCTGCGCTCGCTGGTGCACCGCCTCGCCGGCCTGGCCGAGGACACCCGCGCCGCCGCCTGATTCCTCCGAGTTGGGTGCTCAGGTGGTCGCCCCGGCAGCCACCTGAGCACCCAACTCCGGTCGTCCCGACACAATGGGGCGCGATGACCGCTGACCCTCACCCCAGTGCCTCGGATGCCGAGGCGCTGCTCGCGTTCGACCGCGACCACGTGTGGCACCCCTACTCCTCCGCGCTGGCACCGCAGGAGCCGTACCTCGTGGAGTCCGCGCACGGCATCCGGCTGCGGTTGCGTGACCGCGACGGGACGCCGCGTGAGGTCGTCGACGCGATGGCGTCGTGGTGGTGCGCGATCCACGGGTATGCCGTGCCCGAGCTCGACGCCGCGGCCCGCCGCCAGCTCGACGCGATGTCGCACGTGATGTTCGGCGGGTTGACCCACGAGCCCGCGATCGGGCTGGCGCGGCGCCTGGTCGACCTGGCGCCCGTCGGGCTCGAGCACGTGTTCCTCGCCGACTCGGGCTCGGTGTCGGTCGAGGTCGCGATGAAGATGGCGCTGCAGTGGCACCTCGCCGCGGGGCGGCCGCGCACCCGGTTCTTCACGATCCGCGGCGGCTACCACGGCGACACGTTCTCGCCGATGTCGGTCACCGACCCGGTCGGCGGGATGCACGCGCTGTTCCGCGGCGTGCTGCCCGAGCACGTGTTCGCGCCGCGCCCGCCCGGTGGGCTCGACCGGGCCCCCGACGACCCCGAGCTGGTCGCCTGGGAGCGCGAGACCCGGGCGCTGTATGCCGCGCACGCGGACTCGGTGGCCGCGGTCATCGTCGAGCCGGTGCTGCAGGGCGCCGGCGGGATGCACGTCTACAGCCCGCACGTCCTGGCGGTGCTGCACGAGCTGGCCCACGAGCACGGGGCGCTGGTGATCCACGACGAGATCGCCACCGGGTTCCACCGCACCGGGCCGCTCTGGGCCGGCGCCGGCCGGGGCAACTTTGACCTATTGGTCGATCTTGCACCGGACATCCTGTGCGTCGGCAAGGCCCTGACCGGCGGCTACCTGACCCTGGCGGCCGTGCTCTGCACCCGCGCGGTGGCACAGGGCGTGAGCGCGGGTGAGGCCGGAGGGCTGATGCACGGCCCGACCTTCATGGGCAACCCGCTGGCCTGTGCGATCGCGTCGGCGAACCTCGACCTGCTCGCCGCGCGCGACACCGAGGCCGAGGTGGGCCGCATCGAACGGGGGCTGGTCGCCGGGCTGGAGCGGGCGGCATCCCTGGAGTCGGTGCGTGAGGTGCGGGTGCTGGGAGCCGTCGGCGTCGTGCAGCTGCGCGAGCCGGTGCGGGTGGCCGAGGTGACCGCGGCCGCCATCGAGCGGGGTGTGTGGGTGCGGCCGTTCCGCGACCTCGTCTACACGATGCCGCCCTACGTGACGTCCGACGACGACCTGTCGCTGCTCACGGCCGGGCTCGTCGGCGCGGTGGAGTCGGTGCACGGCTGAGCGCCGGCGGCTCGCTCGGTGAGCTCGGCCAGCCGGTCGGGGTGCATCCACTGCACCCGGGCCGGCACCGCCAGCCCCGCGCAGGCCTGCGCTCCATCGGGCGACGGGGTCGCATCGGAAGGTCGGCGGCGCGACCACGCCCAGCGCAGGACCGGGGCGAGGAGGTAGCAGGCGGCGACGACGGCCGGCCCGACGACCAGGGGGGGCGCGAAGGTGCCGGATGACGCCCAACTGCCGAGCAGGCCCAGGGTGATCCAGACCCACCCCCCGACCAGGACGCTCCCGAAGACCACCGCCACGAGGATCATCGCGCCGCCGGCGACCTCGACCAGCCTCTGCGCCACCAGCCACACCGTGGCTCGGGCGTCGAGTGATCAGCTGCGGCGCACCGAGATCGCCACGAGCACCGGCCCCGACCGGCGGCCCGACGGGGCGCTCGACCCGCACCCCGCCGTGCCGTCATCGGTGCCCGACGCGCACGACCCACATCCGCCGGTGGGGCAGCCGACGGCGAGCTGCTTGGCCTCGAGCCGCCCCATCCGCACGAGGTGGTCGACGCAGGCCCGCACCGTGTCGAGCGGCAGGTCGCACCTGCCGGCGACCTCGTCGAGCGAGTGCGCTCCCGCGTCGAAGGCCGCGAGCACCGCGGTCAGCGGACCCCCGACTCCAACACCGGCCTGCGCGACGGCGCTCACCAGAACACCCGCCCGATCTGGAACACCAGCACAGCGAGCGTCCACGCGACGACGAGCTGCAACCCGACCCCGAACGCCGTCCACCGCATCCCGAGCTCGCGCCGCTGCGCGGACAGCGTTGCGACACAGGGGGTGTAGGCCAGCAGGAAGACCATGAACGCTGCCACCGCCACTGCCGTGTGCCCACCGCTGGCGACCGCGAAGGTCTGGTGCAGCTGCACCCCGAGGGCCCCCGGGTCGGACGAGGCCGGCTCGGCGAGGGCGTAGGTCTGGGCCCACGACGAGATCACCGCCTCCTTGGCCACGAAGCCGACGAGCAGCGCCGACACCGCCTCCCACTGGCCGAAGCCGGCCGGCGCCAGCAGTGGCGAGACGGCCCGCGACAGCTCGGCGTAGAGGCTCCCCGACACCGGCACGTCGCCGAACGACCCCGCCCCCACGGGGATCGACTGCAGCAGCCACACCGCGACCACGGTGGCGACGATGATGCCGGATGCCGTGCGCAGGAACCCCTGCAGCCGCAGCCAGGTGACCGACAGGCTGAGCCGCAGCGTCGGCCGCTGGTAGGGCGGCAGGTCGATGACGAGCGGGTCGGCACCGACCGCGCGCCACAGGGTGGCCCGCAGCCCGAGCCCGACCACCACGACCAGCAGGATCGACACGACGTACATCGCGAACACCACCGAGCCCGCGTGCGCCGGGAAGAAGGTCGTCGCGAGCAGCACGTAGACCGTCAGTCGCGCCGAGCACGACGTGAACGGCACGAGCAGCGCGGTGAGCACCCGGTGCCGCGCGTTGGGCAGGATCCGGGTGGCGGCCACCGCCGGCACGTTGCAGCCGAAGCCGACCACGATCGGCAGGAACGCGCGCCCGGGCAGCCCGAGGCGGCTCATCATCCGGTCGGTGACGACCGCCGCCCGGGCCAGGTAGCCGGAGTCCTCGAGCACGGCCAGCAGCAGGAACATCAGCGCCATCAGCGGCACGAAGGTCAGCAGCATCCCGACCCCGGCGATGACACCGTCGACCACCAGCCCGCGCACCGGCGTGCCACCGAGCCCCACGGTGTCGACCAGCCAGCCACCCGCCGACGACACCGGCCCCGACACGAAGGCGCCCAGGGCGTCCTGCAGCGGCGCCGCCAGGCTGGTCGTGGCCTGGAAGACCAGCCACATGACACCGAGGAACAGCAGTGGTCCGAGCACGGGGGCCGTCGCGAAGCGGTCGATGCGGTCGGACCAGGTGCGCCGCGTCATCGCCCGCGTGCTCACGGATGCCGTGACGGCGGCGTCGATCCAGCCGAACCGTTCGTCGGCCGCGGCGAGCTCCTCGGCCTCCGCCTCGCCCTCCACCTCGACCGGGTCGACGACCCGGCGTCGTGGCCGGGCGACGCCGACGTCGAGCGCGGCCCCGACCTCGGCGACCAACCCGTCGACACCGGAGCGTCGGCGGGGGTCGAGCGCGACGACCGGGCAGCCGACCGCCTCGGCGAGTGCGCCGGCATCCACCGTGCTGCCGCGGCGCTCGGCGACGTCACCCATGGTCAGCGCGACGACGACGGGCAGCGCGGTCTCGCGCACCTGCGCCACGAGGTAGAGGCTGCGCGCCAGGTGGGCCGCGCTGGTGACGACGACCACGACGTCGGGCTGCTCGGGCCCTTGCGCCAGCACGACGTCACGGGTGAGGGCCTCGTCGGGGCTGAGCGGGTCGAGGGAGTAGGAGCCGGGCAGGTCGACGACGTCGGCGACCCGGCCCTCGACGACGCAGCCGCCGCGCCCGACCTCGACCGTGGTGCCCGGCCAGTTGCCGACGGTGCGGCGGGCCCCGGTGAGCGCGTTGAACAGGGTCGACTTGCCGACGTTGGGAGCGCCGGCGAGCACGACGACGGGCGCACCGACAGGGGCCGCGAGCGGCGAGCCGTCCTCGTGGCAGGTCGGAGTCGACGTCGTCCTCGGGACCGGCGGCACCGTGCTCACGCGGGGGTCGCCTCGGTGGCGTGGGCCGGCACGGTCTGCACCGACTCGAGCACGTCACGCCCGAGCGCGATGCGCGAGCCCGCGACGTCGATGATCCGCCCGCCGCCCGAGGTGCGTTGCACGCACCGGACGTGGCTGCCGACGCGCAGCCCGAGCTCGGCGAGGCGTCGGGTGAGGGCGGTCGGCCCGACCGCGCCGATGACCCGCAGCTCGGTGCCGATCGGAGCCCGTGCGAGGGACGTCGCCACCCCTCGACGCTAACACCGGGTTAGGCGAACCTAAGCACGGGAGAGGCCCATTGAAAGCAACCTCACAGGGCCGGGCGCGGGCGGCCGGCTACTCGGCCTTGGCCTGCCCCCAGCCGTGCCAGTGGTCGACCCGCATCCAGCAGCTGACCCGCGGCCGCTCGCGGTTCGGGTAGGGCTGCCCGCCGTAGTGCATGGAGAGCCGGTCGATGTCGGCCAGCCCCTTCTCGGGGTCGTCCTCCCACCGCACGATCGGGCCGCGCACGCTGACGTGGGTGTACCACTCGTCCTCCTTGAGGGCGGTGAGCGCGACCTCCGGGCGCTCGCGCATCCAGTCGAGGCGGGCGCGACCGGCATCCATGTTGAGCAGCACGGTGCCGTCGTCCTCGACGAGGTACCAGGTGGCGACCGACATCGGCGGCGCCGCTCGGCATCAGCACCGCGACCACCGCGGGGTTGGGCTGCGCGAACAGCTCGGCGACCTCAGCGGGAAGCGGGGCCTTGGGCATGGGTGTCCTCCTCGGACGGTGGGGGTGGGCTCGCGACCGGGCCGGGCGAGAGCGAGGTGGTCAGGGCGTGGGAGCCGTCGGGTTGGGCGACCTCGGCGTACCAACGCAGTCCGCCGCCGGGCAGGGCGACCGTGGTGGCGTAGCGCAGGGCGCCGTCGCCGTGCGGCGAGGATGCCGTGGGCCCCCGGCCGTCGTAGAGCACGACGAGCGGCTCGCGCGAGAGCACCGGCCCGCGCCCGGGGGCCGGCACGACGACCACGCCGTCGGCGGTCGGCAGGGGCGGGGCGGTCACCTCCGCAGGCTAACCACCGGAGGCGACGCTCACCCGCCGGCCAACCGCCGAACCGTGGCGACGGCATCCGCCGTGGAGAGCCCGAGGGCCTGCGCCCGGTCGAGGTAGGCCGCGGCCGCCTCCTCGAGGGCCTGCTGCGGGGTGGGTGGCGCCGGTGCCGTCGTCGCGACCCGGGTGCCGCCACCGCGGCGCGAGCGCACGTAGCCGGCCTGCTCGAGCTCGCGGTAGGTGCGGGCGACCGTGCCGACGGCGAGCCCGAGGTCGGCCGCGAGCTGGCGCACCGGGGGCAGCCGGTCACCAGGGCTGAGCACCCCCGAGCCGATCAGGTCGGCGAGCTGGCGCCGCAGCTGCTCGTAGGGCGGGGTCGGGTCGAGGACGTCGACCGTGACCGTGGACAGCGTCATCGCACCGGCGTCCCGACCGGCGCGACGTCGCCGGGGTGAGGTCGAGGCAGGTCGTCGACGCGGATGGTGGGCGGCAGCACGAGCCCCGCGAGCAGGCCGCTGGCAGCGCCGATGGCCAGCGGGCCGATGATCGTCGCGGTCCAGGCCACCAGCGTCTGGGCCGTGGTGCTGTCGCAGGCGCCGCCCGTCAGTGCCGAGGCCATCAGGATGGCCAGCGGGCCGAGCGTGCCGAGCACGGTGACGGTCGCGGCCGTGAGCACGTTGCCCACCGACCAGCGCCGCAGCAGGGTGTCGAGGCCACGGCTGTCGAGGTCGGGCCGGGGGCGGTTGACGATGGCCCGCAGGGCGACCATGACGAGCACGGCGAGCACCACCAGGGCGACGGCCAGCGGCACCGCGTAGAAGGAGCCGGGCCACGGCCCGCGGCTGCTGCCCAGGGACCCTGACGCATCCGGCAAGCCCTCCGGGGTGCAGCGGCGGGCGAACATCCGACCGGCGATCCCAGCTCCAGTCCGGCGCCCCCCACGCGGCACCAACGGCCAGCGCCCCGACGAGCAGCGCGGTCGACACCGCGAGCACCACGGCCCGGGCCCGCGGAAGGATCGCCGACAGGGTGCGTGTCTCGACGGCGGCCGACCGGCGGATGCCGACCGCGGGCCGGGCGGTCAGCTCACCGGCGATGGTGCCCAGCAGGATGCCGGCGCCCAGGAGGGTCGGCGCGAGCGTGGTGACCCGGCCCAGGGCGTCGACCCGCTCACCGAGCACCAGGGCCAGCACCGCTGCCGCTGCCCCGAGAAGGAGGCCCGACCACCCGCCACCGCCGGGTGTGCCGGGCGATCTCGACCACCCCGGGGTGCTCGTCGACGCCCACCGTGACCACGACCCGGCGCGCCAGGGCCACGAGCAGGCCGACCACCGCCATCGGCACCGCCAGCAGGACGACCGCCATGACAACCCCCGTTGTGTCGACTGATTGGTACAAGTCGGAGCATGCCGCGAGCGCTCGCTTGTGTCAAGCGCTTGCGACAAGTTCGGCGCTCGCCGTCAGCGCTGTCAGGCGCGCAGGATGCCGCGCGGTCGGCAACGCTGGACTACCTCGCGGCGAGCCGCTCGAGACGGGCGCGCTCCTGCGCGAGCCGCTCGCGGCCGGCGTTCGTGACCATCACGTGCTTCTCCGGCAGTCGCCGCAGACCGAGGGGCCGACCTCCCCCGACGAGCCAGCCCTGCTGAGCGAGGACGGCGATCCACTGCAGTCCCACCGCGGGCGACATGCCGATCCGCTCGCACAACCACTCCGGCGCGACCGAGTCGACGCTCGCCGCACCGCTGAGCACGGCGAAGGCCTCCGAGCCAGGCGGCCAGACGGCCGGCTCGGATACCACCAGGGGTACCCACCACCGGGGCGTCTCGTCGTTCCGGAAGAACTGGACCGAGGCGACGACCATCAGCACGGCGATCCCCGACGCCACGACGACGGCCAGCTCGCGCACCCACAGCCGGCGCATCCCCACCGGGTCGAGCACGGACGTCTCCGCCTCCGCGCGCAGAGCGAGCCGCGCGGCATCCGGGCTGGTCACCGGGGTCAACGCCCCGTTCGCCGGCCACCCGGGGGTGGACCACGCCATCGTCGGCATCGGCGGGTACCCACCGACCGCCGCGACGGGCGCGCGCTGCTGTTCCGGCATACGGCAAGTGTGCTGGTCAGCGGCCCTGCGGCACAGCGCCTCGGCGAAACCGGTCAGGACGCATCCGGGTCGCCGTGGCAGGATCGATGCCGTGACGAGCCCCCTCGACTGGATCCGGGACGCCGCTGCCACCCGTGAGGGCGCAGGGCTCACCCGTCGGCTCAGCACCACCAAGTCCGGCGACGGGCTCGACCTCGCCGGCAACGACTACCTCGGACTGCGCACCCACCCCGCCGTCATCGCCGGCGCGGTCGCAGCGGCCGAGACCTACGGCGGCGGCGCCGGCGCGTCGCGCCTGGTCACCGGCACGCTCGACGTGCACGACGAGCTCGAGGCCGCCCTCGCCGCGCTCACCGGCGCCCCCGCGGCGCTCGCCCTGTCCAGCGGGTACGCCGCCAACCTCGCCGTGCTCACCACGCTCGCCGACGCGGGCACCCTCGTCGTCAGCGACGAGCACGCCCACGCGAGCCTGATCGACGGCTGCCGGCTGTCGCGGGCCGCCGTCACGGTGGCGCGGCACAACGACCTCGAGCACGTCGCCGAGCTGCTCTCGCGCCGCGACGTCCCCCGCGCCGTGGTCGTGGTGGAGTCGATCTACTCGGTGCTCGGCGACGCCGCGCCGATCGAGGACCTCGTCGCGCTCACCGCCGAGGCGGGCGCCATCCTCGTCGTCGACGAGGCGCACGCGCTGGGTGTCGTCGGCCCGCACGGCGGTGGCCTCGTCGCCGCCGCCGGTCAGGCCCAGGCCGAGCACGTCGTCGTCACGGCCACCCTGTCGAAGTCCCTTGCGGCACAGGGAGGTGCGGTGCTCGCGGCCCCCATCGTGCGCGAGCACCTCGTCAACACCGCCCGCCCGTTCATCTACGACACCGGGCTCGCCCCCGCCTCGGCCGGTGCCGCCCTGGCCGCCCTCGGCGTGCTGCGCGACCACCCCGAGCTCACCGCCCGGGTGCACGCCAACGCCGCCCGGCTGGCGGCGGCCTGCGGCGTCGAGGTGCCCGCCGGCGCCGTGATGTCGGTGCCGATGCCGGGGCCGCACGAAGCGGTCGAGGCGGTCGAGCGGGCGCGGGCGCACGGCATCCGGATCGGGTGCTTCCGGCCCCCGTCGACGCCCGACGGCTCGTCGCGGCTGCGGCTCACCGCGCACGCCGACCACACCGAGCACGACCTCGACCGGGCCTGCGAGGTGCTCGCGCGAGCTCACCGGTCCCCGTGGCTGACCCGCGGTCGCTCACCTCCGTCGTGCTCGTGACGGGCACCGGCACCGAGGTCGGCAAGACCGTCGTCACCGCCGCCCTGGCCGCCGTGGTGCGCGAGCGCGGCAGCGACGTGGCGGTCGTCAAGCCCGCCCAGACCGGCCTGGCCCCGGGTGAGCCGGGCGACGTCGACGAGGTGCGCCGGCTGGTCGGCGACGAGGTCGTCACCCACGAGCTGGTGCGGCTGCGCGACCCGCTCTCGCCCGAGGCCGCGGCGCGCCGGGAGGGGGTGCGCATCCCGCCGGTGGCTCAGCACGCGAAGCGGATCGGCGAGATCGCGGCGGAGTCGGAGGTCGTGTTCGTCGAGGGGGCCGGCGGCCTGCTCGTGCGGCTCGACGAGCGCGGCGGCACCCTCGCCGACCTCGGAACGGGGTTGCGCTACAAAGGGATCGGCTGCGGGGTCGTGCTCGTCGCGAGCGCCGGGCTGGGCACGCTCAACACCGCAGCCCTCACGGCCGAGGCCCTGGCCGCCCGCTCGCTGCCGCTGCTCGGCGTCGTCATCGGCTCGTGGCCCGACGACCCGGGGCTGGCCGAGGAGAGCAACCTCGTCGACCTGCCGCGGGTGACCGGGGCACCGCTGTGGGGCCGCATCCCCGCGGGTGCCGGCGCACTGTCGCGGGAAGCGTTCCTCGAGGGCGTCCACGACTGGTTCAACCTCGACCACGACGCCTGACCGAGCCGCCCCTCCCCGCACTTCGTGCGAGTTGCACACGGTTCTCGCATGTCCGAGGCGGTGAGAACCGTGTGCAAGTCGCACGAGGTCGGGGTTGGCAGGATGGAGGGATGACGACGAGGAACGATGACCAGTACCGGGTGTGCGTCGTGTGCTGGGGCAACATCTGCCGTTCGCCGATGGGCGAGTTCCTGCTGCGTGACGCCTTCGCGGATGCCGGGCTCGGCGACCGCGTCGTCGTCGACTCGGCGGGCACCAGCTCCGAGGAGCTCGGCAACGGCATGCACCCGCGCACCGCCGCCGTGCTGCGCCGCAACGGCCACGAGGACGACGGGTGGGATGAGCACGTGGCCCGCCGCTTCGAGCCGGGCTGGTTCGACCGCTACGACCTGGTGCTGCCCGTCGACCACGTGCACGTCGAGCGCCTCGAGCGGATCGCCCGCAGCGACGCCGACCGCGCGAAGCTGCGCCTGTTCCGCTCCTTCGACCCGGATGCCGTGGCCGCCGGCGAGCTCGGCATGGACGACCCCTGGTACGGCACCGACCCGGCCTACGACCAGACCTACGCCGAGGTCGTCGCGGCCGTGCCCGGCATCGTCGAGCACGTGCGGGCCGAGCTCGAGGCCCGCGACCGGGCCTGACCGCCTTGGGACAAGATTGACCTATTGGTCGAAGTTGCCCGGACCCTGCCCGGCCGCCTTGGGACAAAGTTGACCTATTGGTCGAAGTTGCCCCGGTCGATGGTGGCCCGCAGCCGGCCGGTGGGCACCCGGCATCCGGGCCCTCAGCGGCTCTGGGAGGATGGGGGCATGCCCAGCACCGCCCCCGCGACCAGCCTCGCGGCATCCACCTCCCTCGCCGACGCCGAGCCGCACATCGCGCTCGGTGCGCTCGACGGGCGCTACCGCGGCGTCGTGGCCCCGCTCGTCGACCACCTCTCCGAGCCCGCGCTCAACCGGGCCCGGGTGCACGTCGAGGTCGAGTGGCTGATCCACCTCACCGAGCACGAGGTCGTGCCGGGGGTCCGCCGGCTCACCACCGACGAGCAGGAGGCGCTGCGCGACGTGGTGCGCGGCTTCGGCGCCGCCGAGATCGACGAGATGGCCGCCACCGAGCGGGTCACCCAGCACGACGTCAAGGCGGTCGAGTACTTCCTCAAGAAGCGGCTCACCGAGATCGCCCCGGCACCGCAGGACGCCGGCCTCGCCGAGCTGATCCACTTCGCCTGCACCAGCGAGGACGTCAACAACCTCTCGTACGCCGTCATGGTCAAGGGCGCCGTGCACGAGGTGTGGCTGCCCCGTGCCACCGCCCTCGTCGAGAAGCTCGCCACGATGGCCACCGACCTGCGCGACGTGCCGCTGCTCGCCCACACCCACGGCCAGCCCGCCACCCCCACCACGATGGGCAAGGAGCTCGCCGTGCTCGCCTGGCGCCTGCAGCGCCAGCTCGCCCGCATCGAGGACGCCGAGTTCCTCGGCAAGCTCAACGGCGCCACCGGCACCTACGGCGCGCACGTCGCCGCGGTGCCGGACGCCGACTGGCAGGCCATCAGCCGCGCCTTCGTCGAGCACCTCGGCCTCACCTGGAACCCGCTCACCACCCAGATCGAGAGCCACGACTGGCAGAGCGAGCTCTACGCCGACGTCGCGCGGTTCAACCGGGTGCTGCACAACATGTGCACCGACGTGTGGACCTACATCTCGCTGGGCTACTTCGCCCAGGTGCGCGGCCAGGGCACCGTCGGCAGCTCGCACGATGCCGCACAAGGTCAACCCGATCCGCTTCGAGAACGCCGAGGCCAACCTCGAGGTGAGCAACGCCCTGCTCGACGTGCTCGCCGCGACCCTCGTGCAGAGCCGGCTGCAGCGCGACCTCACCGACTCCTCGATGCAGCGCAACATCGGCTCGGCGTTCGGGCACAGCCTGCTCGCCATCGACAACGCCACCCGCGGCCTCGACGGCCTCGACGCCGTGCCCGCCGCCATGGCCGCCGACCTCGACGCCAACTGGGAGGTGCTCGGCGAGCCGATCCAGTCGGCGATGCGAGCCCTCGGCGCCCGCGGCGTGCCCGGCATGGACCAGCCCTACGAGCGGCTCAAGGAGCTCACCCGCGGCCGCCGCATCGGGCAGGCCGAGCTCGTCGAGTTCGTGCACGGCCTGGGCCTGCCGGCCGACGTCGAGGCGCGGCTCGCGGCGATGACCCCCCAGACCTACGTCGGCCTCGCCCCCGAGCTGGTCGACCACCTGAAGTGAGCACCATGACCGCACTCCTGCGTCGGGTGCCTGGCCCTGGTGGTCCTGTCGGTGTGGCTGCCCGTGGCCGGCGCGCGCCGCTGGGCACCCGCGCCGTGGCGCCCGTTCACGGCATCCGTCGGTTCCGCCCTGGGGCTGGCCCTCACGGCCTGGCTGGCCGTGCTGTCGTTCACCGCCCTCGCGGCGGGATGACGCCCGGGCGGGGACACCCGCCCGACAGTGCTGGGGCCCTCATCCGAACGGGGTGATGCGAGCCACACCGGCACGGGAGCAGAGTCGCCCCGCAGGCGCGAGCGCAGGCTCGGGCCACGACCACGCGAGGGCACTGATGGCCACAGCACCGCGCCGGTTCCCGGTCCTGGAGGGCATCCTGCCCATCGACCGCAAGCGCATCCCGATGGACATCGCGGCCGGCGTCACGCTGGCCGCGCTCGGCATCCCGGAGGTGATGGGCTACACCTCGATCGCCGGGATGCCGGTCATCACCGGCCTGTACACGATCCTCATCCCGATCGCCGTGTTCGCGCTGCTCGGCTCCTCGCGGCACCTCGTGGTCGGGGCCGACTCCGCGACGGCCGCCATCATGGCCGCCGGGCTGGCCGGCATGGCCACGATCGCGTCGCCCGAGTACGTCACGCTGGCCGGGATGCTGGCGCTGATCACCGGCGGCTACCTGATCCTCGCGCGGCTGCTCAAGCTCGGGTTCATCGCCAACTTCCTCTCGCGCAGCGTGCTGGTCGGCTTCCTCACCGGCGTCGGCATCCAGGTCGCGATGGGCCAGGTCGGTGACATGTTCGGCATCCCGAAGCAGAGCGGGCGGCACCATCGAGAAGTTCGTGGCGACCCTGGCCCACCTCGGGGAGAGCAACGCGCGCCACCATCTGCGTGTCGGCCGCGGTGATCATCGTGATCCTGGGGTCGAAGGCGATCAACCCACGCATCCCCGGCGCCCTGATCGCGGTCGTCGGGTGCGATCATCGTCAGCGCGCAGCTCGACCTCGCCGCCGACGGCGTCGCGACCCTCGGCCCGGTGCCCGGCGGGCTGCCGAACTTCGGCTTCCCGTCGGTCACCTGGCAGCAGTTCGCCTCCCTGCTCGGCACCGGCGGCGCGATCTTCATCGTCGTGCTCGCCCAGAGCGCGGCCACCTCGCGGGCCTACGCGGCGAAGTACGAGGAGCCCTTCGACGAGAACGTCGACCTCGTGGGCCTCGGCCTGGCCAACGCCAGCGCCGGCATGTCCGGCACCTTCGTCGTCAACGGCAGCCCGACCAAGACCCAGATGGTCGACGGCGCCGGCGGCAAGAGCCAGCTCGCGAGCCTGACCACCGCCGTGATCGTGCTCATCGTGCTGCTCTTCCTCACCAAGCCGCTGCAGTACATGCCCTCGGCGGTGCTCGCCTCGGTGGTCTTCCTCATCGGCATCGAGCTCGTCGACATCACGGGCCTGCGCGGCATCCTGAAGGTGCGCCCCAGCGAGTTCGTCATCGCCGTCATCACCGGCCTGCTCGTGATCGTCGTCGGCGTCGAGCAGGCGATCATCGTGGCGATCGTCGTGTCGGTGATCGACCACCTGAGCCGCAGCTACGCCCCCAAGGACACCGTCGACCGTCGCCGGTGAGGGCGGCCACTTCCAGTCGGTGCCGGTCGCCGAGGGCGGCCAGCTGGTGCCGGGCCTGACCGTCTACCGGTTCTCCTCGGGCCTGTACTACGCGAACGCCAACCGCTTCAACGAGGAGATCCTCGGCCTGGTCGACGGCGCTCCGAAGGAGTCCCCGGTCCGGTGCGTGGTGCTCGAGGCCTCGGCCGTCGTCGACATCGACTACAGCGGCGGGCTGACCCTGAAGCAGGTCGTGAGCGAGCTGCACGACCGCGGCGCGCGGCTGGTGATCACGTCGGAGTCCGACGCCCTGCGCGCCGAGCTCGACCGGTTCGGCATCACCGAGGCCCTCGGGCCGGACGGCTACGCCGGCTCCGTCGGCGAGGCGGTGCAGGCGTTCCAGGCGGCCGGCCCGGCATCCGCCCCCACGCCGCCGGAGCCGGCCGCGACCTGACCCTCAGACCCGGCGGGGCACCTTGCCGGTGAGCTTGAGCAGGGCGCACATCACCTTGTGGCCGCCGTCGGCGGTCGGGCCGAACATCAGCGGGCAGCCGCCGTCGATGACGACCATGCCGAGCTCGCGGCCCAGCGCGGTCGCCTGCGGCGAGACGCTGCCCGCGCCCATCGACCGGTGCATCCACACCTTGGTCATGCCCAGGTTGGCCGCCTCGCGCACGGTGGCCTCGGCGTGCTCGGGCCGGGTCGCGATGACCACGGCCTCGACCCCGCCGGGGATGGAGGTCAGGTCGGGGTAGGCCCGGTCGCCCTCGACCAGCGCGGTGTTGGGGTTGACCGCGAACACCTCGTAGCCGCGCTCCTTGAGGCGGGTGTAGACGATGTTGCCCCCGTGCTCCTTGGGCTCGCGGGACACCCCGGTCACCGCGATCCGCCGACAGGACAGGAAGTCCGTCGCGGCCTCCTTGATGGTGCTCATGGCCAGTCCCTTCCCGGCGCGGGCGAGGGTCGCCCCCGTGTGGTGGCACCGGCTCGCGCGCCCCTCCATCGTGCACCCGCGGGCCGACAGGGCATCGACGCGGCAGCGTGAGACCGGCCACCTCTGTGCTGGACTGATACCCCCTAGGGGTACGGGTATCAGGTACCCTAGGGGGGTGAGTGAGATCGACCAGACCACCGTCGTGCCCGGCTACGTCGACCACAAGGACGACCACCTCAAGCGGCTGCGCCGCATCGAGGGGCAGGTGCGCGGCATCGCGCGGATGGTGGAGTCCGACACCTACTGCATCGACGTCCTCACCCAGGTCAGCGCGGCGACGCGCGCCCTGCAGGCGGTCAGCATCAGCCTCCTCGAGGAGCACATCGAGCACTGCGTCGTCGCCGCCGCCCGTGAGTCCGACGAGGCCGCCGCCGCCAAGGTCTCCGAGGCCACCGCCGCGATCGCCCGCCTCGTGAGGAGCTGAGGTGACGCAGACCACCGACCGCCCCGCGGCCGAGGAGGTGCACGAGGTCGACCTCGCCATCACCGGCATGACCTGCGCGTCGTGCTCGGCCCGCATCGAGAAGAAGCTCGGCAAGCTCGACGGCGTGGATGCCGTGGTGAACCTCGCCACCGAGAAGGCCACCGTGCGCTTCGCCGGGCCGGTCACCGTCGAGCAGCTGCTGAGCACGGTGCGCGCCACCGGCTACGGCGCCGAGGTCATCGGCGGCGAACCGGACCCTGCGTCGCAGGACGAGCCGGGCGACCCCGCCGCGCCGCCGGCGGAGCCCGAGCAGCGCATCTCCGCCGTCGACGTCATCAGCGCGGCCGTGCTGACCGTGCCGGTCGTCGTGCTCGGCATGGTGCCCGGCATCGAGATCAACAACAGCGGCTGGGTGCAGCTGATCCTCGCGACCCCCGTCGTGCTGTGGTGCGGCTGGCCCTTCCACCGGGCCGCGATCATCAACGCGCGGCACGGCGCGTCGACGATGGACACCCTGGTCTCGCTCGGCGTGCTCGTCGCCTACCTGTCGTCGGCCTACGTGGTCATCACCAGCCCGGCCGGCAGCTCCGGCATGATGCCCACCGCCGGGGGAGAGCCCGCCGCGAACCTCTGGTTCGAGACCGCCACCGTCGTGACGACCTTCCTGCTCTTGGGGCGGTGGTTGGAGGCACGGGCGACCAACCGCACCCGCGACGCCCTGCGCGGGCTGCTCAGCCTGGGGGCCAAGGACGTCGCCGTCGAGCGGCTCGACCCCGCCACCGGGTCGACCACCGAGGTGCGCATCCCCATCGACCAGCTGCTCGTGGGCGAGCGGTTCCTCGTGCGTCCCGGCGAGAAGGTCGCCACCGACGGCCGGGTCGTCGAGGGCAGCAGCGCCGTCGACGCCTCGCTCATCACCGGCGAGTCGCTGCCCGTCGAGGTCACCACCGGCGACGAGCTCACCGGCGGCAGCATCAACACGACCGGCCGCCTGCTCGTCGAGGCCACCCGGGTGGGCGCCGACACGACGCTGGCGGGCATCGCCCGGCTCGTGGAGCGGGCCCAGACCACCAAGGCGCCCGTGCAGCGCCTCGCCGACCGGGTCTCGTCGGTCTTCGTTCCCGTCGTGCTCGTGCTCGCCGCGCTGACCTTCGGCGCCTGGTGGTTGGCGACCGGGGACCCGTCCCGGGCGCTCGAGGTCGCCATCTCCGTGCTGGTCATCGCCTGCCCCTGCGCGCTGGGCCTGGCCACCCCCACCGCCCTGCTGGTCGGCACCGGCCGGGGTGCCCGGCTCGGCATCCTGATCAAGGGCGCCGACGTCCTCGAGGACACCCGGCGGATCGACGCCGTGGTCCTCGACAAGACCGGCACGGTCACCACCGGCGAGATGACCCTGGTCGACGTCGCCACCACCGGCGGCCTGCCCAAGGACCAGGCCCTGCGCACCGCTGCCGCCGTGGAGGCGGGCAGCGAGCACCCCGTCGCCCGCGCCGTCGTCACCGCCGCGGCGAACCGCGCCATCGAGGTGCCGAGGGCCACCGACTTCCTGGCGCTGCCGGGCTCCGGGGTCCGGGCCCGGGTCGACGACACCGAGATCACCGTCGGCCGCGCCGACCTGTTCGACGAGGTCCCCTCCGAGCTGGCGCGGCCCACCGTCGACGGCACCACCGTCTGGGTCGGCTGGGGCGGGCGCGCGCACGCCTCGCTCACCGTCGCCGACACCGTGCGCGAGAGCTCGGCGCAGGCGATCAGCGACCTCACCAAGGCAGGGCTCCCGGCCTACCTGCTCACCGGCGACCACGAGGCCGCAGCCCTCGCCGTCGCGCGCGAGGTCGGCATCCCGGTCGGCCGGGTGCTCGCCGACGTGCGGCCGGACGCCAAGCACGCGATGATCGCCGACCTCCAGGCCCGCGGCAAGGTCGTCGCGATGGTCGGCGACGGCGTCAACGACGCCGCGGCGCTGGCGCAGGCCGACCTCGGCATCGCGATGGGCACCGGCGCCGACGTCGCGGCCGACTCGGCCGACATCGTGCTGCTGCGCGCCGAGCTGCCCGCCGTCGTCGACGCCATCGAGCTGTCACGGGCCACCCTGCGCACCATCAAGCAGAACCTCGGCTGGGCGTTCGGCTACAACATCGCGGCGATCCCGCTGGCGATGGCCGGCCTGCTCAACCCGATGATCGCCGGTGCCGCGATGGCGATGTCGAGCGTGCTCGTGGTGTCGAACAGCCTGCGGCTGCGCGCCTGGAAGCGCAGGGCCTGACGTCGGTCGCAGGGCGACCGGGTCAGATGGTGACGCCGCCCTGGGGGGTGTCGAAGGTGACGGCCATCAGGCCGGGCGTGCCGTGCGGCGAGACGAACTCGAAGTCGATGACCGACGACGTGCTGTCGGCAGGCAGGCCGAGCCAGTCACGCACGCGGTCGGGGTCGCCGGCGATCTGGATGGAGTCGATGGTGACCTCGGTGTGCGCGTCGTCGGAGGGGTGCGGCACGCCCTGCCTCCCACTCGATGAAGTAGGGCAGCTGCGGGTCGGCCTGGAGGCCCTTGACCCCGACCTGCCGCCAGCGCAGCTCGACGCCGTCGGGGCGGTGCCGGTTGCCCAGGAC
The DNA here is from genome assembly GCA_963806295.1 of uncultured Actinomycetota bacterium. Lineage (GTDB taxonomy): Bacteria > Actinomycetota > Actinomycetes > Actinomycetales > Dermatophilaceae > Fodinibacter. The sequence continues at coordinate 146,961 of CAWDXP010000025.1, forward strand.
CGCCGTGCGGCCCAGGCGGGTCTCGACCTCGGAGATGTCGTCGACCTGCACGACCCACCCGAGCCAGCCGCCGCCGGCCTCGGAGCGGGCCCGCACGGCCTGCCCGAAGGGCGCCTTGTCACTGGCGGGGTGGTCGAGCACCTCGACGACCTCGACGTACCGCTCGTGGGCGAGCGGCAGGATGATGTTGCGCGTCCCGAAGCGCGGGTGGACTCCCCCGTCGACCGGCGTCACGCCGATCTGCTCCGCGAGGCGCTGCGCCGTGGCCTTGAGGCCGTCGCGCTCGGCGGCATAGACGACGTGGTCAACTCGCATGCACGTCATCGTCGCACACCGAAAGGGATGCTCTTGACACGGCCCTGTTCGCCTGCGTCACCGTGACGGTTGCGTGACCATCGCGCGCCACAGGCGTCACACCAGCCTCACCCCGAGCGCTGGCGGACCGCCTCGTACACGACGACCGCGGCGGCCGTCGCGGCGTTGAGCGAGTTGACCCGGCCCACCATCGGGATGCGCACCCGGGCGTCGGCGGCATCCAGCGCGACGTCGGTGAGGCCGTCCTTCTCGGTGCCCACCGCGATCGCCACCGCCCCCCGGTAGTCGACGGCCGTGTGCGCGGTGTCGGTGTCAGGGGTGGTCGCCACCAGCCGGATGCCGTTGCGCCGCAACCAGACCAGCACCTCCTGGGTGCTCGCCGCCGCCACCGGCACCGAGAAGACGGTGCCCTTGCTGGCGCGCACGACGTTGGGGTTGCCCCAGTCGGTGACCGGGTCGGCGGCCACGACGGCGGCGACGCCCGCGGCATCCGCCGTGCGCAGCACCGCGCCCAGGTTGCCCGGCTTCTCGAGCCCCTCGCAGACCAGCACGAGCGGGTCGGGGGGCAGCACGAGGTCGTCGAGGGCGGCCCCGGCCACCGGCACCACGGCGAGGAACCCGTCGGGGCCCTCGCGGTAGGCGACCTTCTCGAAGGCGGCCCGGCTGCACCGGATGGTGCTCGCCCCCAGCGACCGCGCGCGCTCGACCAGCGCCGACTGGCGCTCCGGGTCGAGCATCAGCTCGGGGCAGTGCAGCACGGTGTCGGGCACCACCCCGGCGTCGAGGGCCAGGGCGAGCTCCTCGAAGCCGTCGACGACCGTGCGGCCCTCCTGCTCGCGCACCCGGCGCCGGCGCAGCGCGAGCACCGCCCGCAGGCGGGGGTTCGACGCGGAGGTCACGTGCAGCTCGGCCATGGCGGGCCCAGCATCCCACGCGTTCGCGGGACGCATCTCGCGGCGGCATTCGGGTAGAAAAGCCCGGTGACCAGCACGACGGCGGAGAAGCCCAGCCGCACCCAGGGTCACCGGCTCGGTCGAGCGCTCGCCTACGGGGTGCCGGTGGCGGTCGTGCTGTTCGGCGTCGGCTTCCTCGTGCGCAGCAGGTGGGGGCCGCTGCAGAACCTCGACGACGCGGTCATCGAGGCCGCGACGTCGTTCACCCGGCCCCGCGACGGGCTGCGGTCCTTCCTGCTCAGCTGGCAGTGGGTGACCCAGCCGATCCGGCTCTACGCGGTCGGCACCGTTCTCTGCCTGTGGGTCTGGCTCGCCAAGGGGATGCGCACCCGCGCCTGGTGGGCCTTCGGCACGATGATGGTGGCCTGGATGATCGGCCTGGCCGCCAAGTACGTGTTCCAGCGCGCCCGCCCGGTCGTCGAGGACCCCGTCTCGCAGGCGCCCGGCTACTCCTTCCCGTCGGGCCACGCCCTGAACTCCGCCGCGTGGGCGACCGTCGTCGTCATCCTGCTGTGGCCCCTGCTCAAGCCGCTCTGGGCCCGCGTCGCGGCCGTCGTGCTCGCCACCCTCGTGGTGCTCGTCACCGCGCTCGACCGGGTGCTGCTCGGCGTGCACTACCCCAGCGACGTCACGGTGGGCGTGCTCACCGGCGTCGGCCTGGCCCTCGCCTCCTACGCCGGCTACGTCGGCTGGAACCCCCCTGACCCCACCGACGGCCGACGACCCCGACGTCGGCCCCCACACCCCCCAGGAGACCTGATGCCGTTCCTCACCCGCTGGGACGACGACCAGAGCCGCCCCACCGTCACGTCGGCCGCTGCGGGACCTCGCCGTGCGCGCCGTCCTTCCAGCGGTGGCCCTCTTCGGCGTCATCGTCGCGTTCGGCTACGTGCTCAAGGGCCCCCTCTTCGAGCTTCTCCGAGGAGGAGAAGGAGGTCAACCGGGACCTGCAGGCCGCGCGCGACGGCCTGTGGAACGCCATCACCAACGTCATGTCGACGATCGGCAACACCGAGTACGTCATCGGCGTCTGCCTCATCGTCGTCGGCCTCGTGTGGTGGCGCACGAAGCAGTGGTGGTACGCGGTGGTCCCCGGTATCGCGATCTCGTTGCAGGCCACCGTGTTCGTCGCCGCGACGCACGTCGTGGGCCGGGCGCGGCCGACCGTGGAACGCCTGGACCCCACCCCGCCGACGTCGAGCTTCCCGAGCGGGCACGTCGGAGCGGCCACCGCCCTGTACGCGACCTTCGCGCTCATGGCGACCCGGATCGACAACCCCCTCGTTCGCCGGCTCACCATCACGTGGTGCCTGCTCGCACCGGCGTTCGTCACCTGGGCGCGCCTGTACCGCGGCGCCCACCACGTGACGGACGTCGTCTTCGCGATCCTCAACGGCGGCGTGTGCTGCGTGCTCGCCTGGCTCTACCTGCGCCGTCGGTCGGCGGCAGACGCCGCCGGCTCGGCCGACGCCGAGACCGAGGCCTCACGAGCCACGGGTCAGACCCGCGCGTAGCGGGAGCGCGCGAAGGAGTAGACGCCGTAGGCCGCGATGCCGGCCGCGACGAGGGTGAGCAGGAACGGGCCGAACGGCTGGTCCTTGACCGTCTTCAGGGCGCCGTCGAGGCCCTGCGCCTTGTCGGGGTCGGCCTGCCACGCGGCGACGAGGAAGAAGAACCCGACGATGACGAGCGCGATGCCCTTGGCGATGTAGCCGACACGACCCGCCGTGACGGCCCAGTCGCCGGGGTGCTCGCGCAGGTCCTCGAGGAACTTCTTGGTCCAGCCCTTGTAGACGTGGTAGCCGGCGATGCCGAGCACCACGAGGCCGACGACCCCCACGAGCAGCCGGCCACCGGGGCTGCCCATCAGGCCCGCGGTGAAGTCCTCGGTCTGCTGCTCCGCCGAGGACCCCGAGCCCTGGCCGACCTGGAAGGTGGTCCACGCGAAGAACAGGTAGGTGACGCCCTTGGCGGCCGCCTTGAGCCGGTCGGCCGTCTCGCCGTAGCCGATCGCCGCCTCGAACAGCTGCCAGACGGCCAGCAGGAGGAAGCCGACGACGCAGACCCACAGCAGGAAGACCCCGGTGCCCGATGCCGTGAGGGTCTCGAGGGCGCCCGAGGTGTCGGCCTGCTGGGAGCCGCCGCCGATGTTCCACGCCACCTTCAGGGCGATCCAGGCGATGAGCAGGTGGATCAGCCCGAGCACGGCGTAGCCCAGGCGGGCGCCCCACTCGACGACGGCGCTGTTGCCGGCCTCACGGGCCGCGGTGGAGGCGTGGGTGGTGTCCATCGGGACACCTTCCCACCGGCGAGGATGCCGCGGCGGGTTCGGTACCGACGTTGTTCGGGCGCCTCCGGGACGAGGTCGCCGGGCGGCGCCGCGGGCTCACAGCAGGGCGCGCAGCACCGGAACCAGGCCGTCGTCGTCGACGTCACCGGCCACCTCGTCGGCGACCGCCTTGACCTCGTCGGGCGCGTTGCCCATGGCCACCCCGCGGGCGGCCCAGCGCAGCATCTCGAGGTCGTTGCGCTGGTCGCCGACGGCCACGGTGTGCATCGGCTCGACGCCGAGCCGGCGGCGGATGGCCTCGAGCGCGGCCCCCTTGGAGACGCCCTCGGGGTTGATGTCGAGCCAGGCGCTCCACCCGACGGCGTACTCGACGCCGTGCAGGCCGATGTTCTTGGTGCGCTCGATGAACTCCTCGCTGGTGCTCGACGGGTCGCGCAGCGTGAGCCGGGTGACCGGGGTGGCCATCAGCTCCTCGAACGGCACGACCCGGGGGTTTCCGTCGAGCTCACCGTCGGGGAACGGTGCGGTCACCTTGAACCCCACGCCGAGCTCCTCCACCGCGACGAGCGCCGAGGGGAAGTGCTCGCGCAGCACGAGCAGCGCCGGGCCGGGGTCGAACGTGACCGCCTCGAGGATCTCGTAGCCGAGGTCGAGGTCGGGGTGGAGCCGCAGCGTGACGGCGCCGTTGGCGCACACGGCATACCCGGTGGTGAGCCCGAGCCGGTCGAGCACGGGGAGGGTGCCGATGATGGCGCGCCCGGTGGCGATGGTGACGTGGTGCCCGGCGTCGGCGACGGCGCGCACGGTCTCGCGGACGGCGTCGGAGAGCTCGCCCTCGTGGTTGACCGTGGTGCCGTCGATGTCGAGGGCGACGAGGTGTGGAGTGGTCATCGCCGCTGACGGTACCGGGGCGTGCTGACCGTGTGGAGACGGTGTCCGGGCGGCGGGTCGGACAGCGGGCCGGTGCGGGTGCCGGTGTCGGCGCCCGCGCGTAGCGTGCGCCCATGGCCGACACCCCCGCCCTCGAGCTCGACCCCGCCGACCCCGTGCACGCCGACGTGCTGGCCCGGCTGGCCGCCGACCACATCGGCTGGCTCACCACGGTGCGTGCCGACGGGTCGCCGCACGCCGTGCCGGTGTGGTTCCTCTGGCACCACGGCCGGTTGCTGATGATGAGCGAGCCGCGCACCGCCAAGGTCGCCAACGTGCGGCGCGGCTCCCCGGCACTGCTGCACCTGCACACCCGCGCCGACGGCAACGGCGTCGTCGTGCTCTCCGGCCCCGCGGTCATCAGCGACCGGTCGGCCACCCAGTGGCTGCCCGAGATCGGCGAGGCCTACGAGGCCAAGTACGCCGAGGCGATGGTGGCCTACGGCATGGGGCTCGAGCCGATCGCCGAGAAGTTCCACGTCGTCATCGAGCTCGTGCCCACCGAAATGCAGGCGTGGTGAGGCCCCGCAGACGCGGGCCGCCCCGTCACTCCGGCGCGGACCACGCCTGGCGCACCGAGAGCTGGCCCTGCGTCTGCAGCAGCGACCTGCGGTAGAGGCGCTCCGCCGCGAGCACCACCGCGCCAGCGGACACCAGCAGGATGGCCAGTGCCACCACCGGCTCCCACCACTGGGCGCTGCCCTCGAGGATCCGCTGCGGCATCAGCACCGCCGACGCCGGGGGGACGTAGGACAGGATCGTCTGCGGGGTGCCGCTGAGGAAGGCCGACCCGAAGAAGATCGCGACGAGCAGCAGCGTCAAGGGTGTCGACGTCGACTGCACGTCCTCGGTGCGGCTGGCCAGGGCTCCCGTGACGGCCCAGAGGCAGGCGATGAGCAGGAAGCCGACGAGGAAGAACGCGAGGAACCAGCCCAGCGCACCGCCGACCGTGGGCAGCAGGGCGCCGAACGGGGTGAAGCTCAGGCCGACCAGGCCGATCGCGGCGTACAGCCCCATCTGCGCCACCGCCAGGGCGGTGTTGCCGAGCACCTTGCCGGCGAGCAGCTGGCGCACCGGGATCTTGGTCGCGATGATCTCGACGATGCGCGACTGCTTCTCCTCCACGACGCTGCCGGCGAGGGTGTAGCCGAAGACGAGCGACGACACGTAGAACAGGAACGCCAGCGCGAACGCCACGCCCTGGGCGAAGTCCCGTTGCTCGGCATCACCCTCCAGCACGTCCGAGGTCAGCTCCGAGCCGGCCGTCAACGTGGCGACCGATGTCCCGGCCTCCGCGGCGTTCTCGGTCAGCGTCGTGTCGCGCACGACGGTCGCGGTGACCGCCTCGAGGTCACGCGGCACCTCGGTCTTCCCGGTGAGCACCCAGCCGTCGTCGCCCGGGGCGAGCCAGGCGTCGGCCGCGTCGTCGTTCACGGCCGCCCGAGCAGCGTCGTCGTCGGCGACCTCGACCACGCTCACGCGCACCTTGTCGTCGATCTCGCCGGCCTGCGCGGCGACGGCGTCCGCCATCACGGTGCCGGAGGGCGTCGCCACGACGTCGTAGTCCTTGACCCGCTCGGCCAGCACCATCTGCACCGCGAGGAGCCCGACGATGATCGCGATGGTGAGCAGGGTGCCGACCAGGAAGGCGCGGTCGGTCAGCCGGGTGGCGATCTCACGCCGGGCGACGAGCGACCAGGCGTGCCGCAGGCTCCGGTCGGCGGGCGGCGCCTCGCGCTGCTGCTCGGGCTCGTTCCTCGTCCGTACGGTCGTCATGCCGTCACCTCCCGGTAGATCTCGGCCAGTGGCGGCACGACCCGGCTGAACTCGCGCACCGCCCCCCGCGCCACCGCCTCTCGGAGCACGGCCTGCTCGGCGCCCTCGGTGACCAGCTCGAGCAGGGCGGCCGAGCCGTCGACGTCGTGCACGTGGATGCCGCGCACGTCGCGCACCCAGCCCGCGTCGGCATCGGTGACGAGCCGGTAGCGGGTCGGGCTGCCGGCCCGCAGGTCGTCGACGGACCCCTGCGCCACCACCCGGCCGCGGGCCAGCACGATGAGGCGGTCGCACAGCCGCTCGACGAGGTCGAGCTGGTGGCTGCTGAAGAGCACCGGCACCCCGGATGCCGCGTGGTCGCGCAGGATGTCGGCCATCGCGTCGACGGCGGCCGGGTCGAGCCCGCTGAACGGCTCGTCGAGCACGAGGGCGGTCGGCCCGTGCAGCAGGGCCGCAATGATCTGAACGCGCTGCTGGTTGCCCAGGCTCAGCGCCTCGACGCGGTCCTTGGCGCGGTCGGCGAGGCCGAACCTCTCGAGGTTGGTCGCGATGGCCGAGCGGGCGTCCGCGGTCGTCATCCCCGACAACCGGGCGAGGTAGGTCAGCTGGTCGGCGACCTTCTGCTTCGGGTAGAGGCCGCGCTCCTCGGGCAGGTAGCCGAAGCGCCGGCGGTCGGCGGCGGTCATCGGCCGGTCGTCCCAGAGCACCTCACCGGCGTCCGGTCGCAACAGCCCCATCACCATCCGCATCGTCGTGGTCTTGCCCGCCCCGTTGCCCCCGACGAAGCCGGTCAGGCCCCCCGGCCGCACGACGAGGTCGACCTCGTCGACGGCGCGCACGTCGCCGAAGGTGCGGCTCAGTCCCCGTGTCTCGATCTGTCCCATGCCGCCCACGCTAGGCGGGCGGGGCCGCTCGGGGATCAGCCCGCAGGCGGAGCCTCAGCCCTCCGCCGGGAGGACGAGGCCGGCCTCGTAGGCCAGCACCACGGCCTGCACCCGGTCGCGCAGGTGCAGCTTGGCGAGGCAGTTCGACACGTGCGTCTTGACCGTGGCCTCGCCGAGGAAGAGGTGGGCGGCGATCTCGCTGTTCGACAGCCCGCGCGCGATGAGCACGAGGATCTCGCGCTCGCGGTCGGTGAGCCGCTCCAGTCCCCCGACTCGGGCGTCCACGGCGGGGCCGCGCATCCCGGCGGCCGACGGCCCCGGTGGCGGCCCGGCATCCGGCCGTGAGCGGGCGCCGCGCGCGGTCGTCATCCGGGCGATCACCCGGCGGGTCACCTCGGGCGCGAGCAGCGCGTGGCCGTGGCCGACGGCGCGCACGGCGTCGACGAGCTGGTCCGGCTCGGCGTTCTTGAGCAGGAAGCCACTGGCCCCGGCCTCCAGGCCGTCGAACACGTAGTCGTCGCGGTCGAAGGTGGTGAGGATCAGCACCCTGCCGAGGTCCTCGGCCACGAGCGCGCGGGTCGCCTCGATGCCGTCCATGACCGGCATCTGCACGTCCATCAGCACGACGTCGGGGCGCAGCGCGCGGGCCTGCTCGAGGGCCATTGCGCCCGTGCTGGCCTCGCCGACGACCTCGAGGTCGGGCTCGACCGAGAGCATCATCCGGAAGCCGGAGCGCACCAGGTGCTGGTCGTCGACGATGAGCACGCGCAAGGTCGGGTCGGGCTCAGGCATGGTCGGCCTCGAGGGGCACGCGCACCCGCACCCGGTAGCCGCCGGTGGGACGCGGCCCGATCTCGACCTCGCCGCGCATGCCGGCCGCCCGCTCGCGCATGCCGAGGTGGCCCAGGCCCGACCCGGAGGTGGCGCCGCGCGGCCGCCCGTCGTCGAGCACCTCGACCTCGGCGTAGGGCGACGGGGTGCGGTTCTCCACGCGCAGCACCACGCGAGCCGACCGGGCGGTCGAGTGCTTGGTGGTGTTGGCGAGCGCCTCCTGAGCGACGCGGTAGAGCGACAGCCCGAGCGGAGCCGGAAGCTGTTGTGCCGCACCGGGGCTGGACTCGACCACGTCGAGCTCGGTGACGAGGCCGGCTGCGGTGCGCTCGGCCACGAGGGCCGGCAGGTCGTCGACACCGGGCTCGGGGGCGCGGCCGTCACGCTCGTCCGGCTGGTCGTCGAGCTCGCGCAGGGTGCCGAGCAGGCTGCGCATCTGGGTGACGGCCTCGCGCGAGGAGCGCTCGATGTCGCCGAGCGCGGTCGCGGCGGCATCCGGGTCGCGGTCGATGACGCGCCGCGCCGCCGCCGCCTGGATGCCGATCACCGACACGTGGTGACCGACGACGTCGTGCAGCTCGCGGGCGATGCGCAGCCGCTCGTCGGTGACCGCGCGACGGCGCAGGGTGTCGCTCTGCGCGCGGATGGTGCTCGTCTGGTCGGCGAGCAGGGCCTTCTGGCGGGCGTTGCGCCACGAGGCCTGGCCACCGAGCACGGCTCCGCCGAAGTAGACCGCGTTGACGATCAGGGTCAGGACGACGGTCGCCGGAACCGGGCCGAGGAGGCCGCTGCGCGACGTGCCCTCGGTGTCGTCGAGGATCTCCTGGATGGCAGTGCCGACCGCGAACTGGAGCGCGATCCAGATGAACATCGCGAACACGATGGCACCGATGACGCCGACCATCAGCCGCCGGTCTCGGGCCCACGAGACCCCGGAGAGGATGGCGACGAAGTAGACGAGCTGGAGGGTGAACTGACCCATCACCGCCGGCATGGTCAGACCGACGACGAGCATGTGGGTGGCGGCCAGCGCGGCGACGGTGAGCGGCCAGCGACGTCGCCCGACGAGCAGCCCCGCGCCGGTGAGCACCGCAAGGGACTGCACGGTCCACGGGTAGGTGACCTGGTCGAGGACACCGATGCCCCGCACCAGCTCGAGCGACACCAGCCCGACGACGGCCACCGTCGCGGCGAGCAGGACGTCCTGGCGCCCGATGGGTGGACGGGGTCGCTCCCACGGGTCGTCGGCGCCGAAGTAGGCCCCGACCCGGGCCGGCAGGCTCTCGAGGCTGGACGGCATGGCCCCCACCCTAAGCACGCCCGGGCGCCGCGCGCCTCCCCCTGGCGGCGGACCCGCCTCCCTCAGCGGACGGGGGTGAGCACGTCGAGGCCGACGTGGGGGCGCAGCGCCTCGGGCACCACCACGGACCCGTCGGCCTGCTGGTGGTTCTCGAGGATGGCGACGATCCACCGGGTGGTGGCCAGCGTGCCGTTGAGGGTGGCGGCGACCTCGTTGCCGTGCTCGCCCTTGAACCGGGTGTTGAGCCGGCGGGCCTGGAAGGTCGTGCAGTTCGAGGTCGAGGTGAGCTCGCGGTAGCGGCCCTGGGTGGGCACCCACGCCTCGCAGTCGTACTTGCGGGCGGCGGGGCCACCGAGGTCGCCGGCCGCGGTGTCGATGATGCGGTAGGGCAGCTCGACGGCGGCCAGCATCTCCTTCTCGAAGTCGAGCAGGCGCTCGTGCTCGGCCGCGGCGTCGTCGGGGCGGCAGTAGACGAACATCTCGATCTTGTTGAACTGGTGCACCCGGATGATGCCGCGGGTGTCCTTGCCGTAGGAGCCCGCCTCGCGGCGGTAGCAGGTCGACTGCCCGGCGTAGCGGATCGGGCCGCGCGAGAGGTCGAGGACCTCGTCGGCGTGGTAGCCGGCCAGCGCCACCTCCGAGGTGCCGGTGAGGTAGAGGTCGTCGGCCTCGAGGCGGTAGACCTCGTCGGCGTGGTTGTCGAGGAAGCCCGCGCCCGCCATCACGTCGCTCTTGACCAGCGTGGGGGTGATCATCGGCACGAAGCCCGCGGCGATCGCCTTGTTCATCGCGAGCGCGAGCAGGCCCATCTCGAGCCGGGCACCGACACCCTTGAGGAAGTAGAACCGGGCGCCGGCCACCTTGGCGCCGCGCTCCATGTCGATCGCGTCGAGGCCCTCGGCCAGCGCGAGGTGGTCGCGCGGCTCGATGCCCTCGGCGGCGAAGTCACGGGCCGTGCCGATCGTCTCGACCACGACGTAGTCGTCCTCGCCACCGACCGGCACCTCGGGCTCGACGACGTTGCCGATGGTGCGCAGCAGCCGGTCGAGCTCGGTCTGCGCCTCGTCGGCGGTCGCCTGGAGCGTCTTGACCTCTGCCGAGATCTGCTTGGTGCGCGCGAGCAGGGCCTGCTTGTCGTCGCCCTGCGCCCTGGCGACCTCCTTGCCCATCGACTTCTGCTCGGCCCGCAACCGCTCGAAGGCGGTCAGCGAGCTGCGGCGGCGCTCGTCGGCGGCGCGGATGGCGTCGACGACGCCCTCGTCCTCACCCCGCGCCCGCTGGCTGGCACGGACGAGGTCGGGGTCGTCCCGGAGCACCTTGATGTCGATCACGGCGCGAGTTTATCGGCGGTGGCGTTGCGACTTCTCGCAGATATCCCCAGACCGCTGGTGACGGCCCCGGCGGTCGTCGATGATCCCCGCCATGAGCGACACGACGAACCGCCCGAGGCCCTCGGGCTGGTACCCCGACCCCGAGGATGCCGCGCGGCTGCGCAAGTGGGACGGGGTCGGGTGGACCGACAGCTGGATGGGCGCGGCGCCGGGGACGACCCAGGCTCACGATGCCGGGCCGGTCGGCGCCCCGCTGGGTTCGGGCGCGATGGTGTCCGTGGCGGGGTGGCACCTCGACCCCTACGCCCCGACCTCGGGCCGCGAACGGTTCTGGGACGGTGGTCAGTGGACCCCGCGGCTGCGCCACGGGGTCGTCTTCCCGGGCCGCACCGCGCTGGGATCGGGCTTCTTCACCCTGGCCGCCTGGCTGCGAGGGCTGTTCTACGTGCAGGTGGCCGTCTCCGCGGTCGGGGCGGTCGTCGCCGTGTGGGTCGTGTCGGTGCTCAACCGGTGGCTGCGAGCGCCCGACACCATCACGGTGGTGGAGGGCAACCGGGTCGACACGGTCGACCTCGCGGTGGGCGGGCTGGGCGGCCTGCTCTACGTCGCCACCGGTGTGGTGTTCGTCGTCTGGCTGTGGAAGGCCTACTCCAGCAACCGGGTCGACCCGTCACGGCTGCGCCACGGTCGCGGCTGGACGATCGGGGCGTGGTTCGTGCCGATCCTCAACCTGTTCCGACCGTTCCAGCTCGTGCGCGACCTGCGCGACGGCATCCGCTCGGCGATGGGCGCCACGGGGCCGGACCGCAAGCGCTGGCTGGTGCGCGCCTGGTGGGCGGCCTTCGTCACGATGAGCCTGTTCGACTCGGCGAGCCGCGTCGTCGACAGCGCGTCAGGATCGCAGGAGGGCTTCGAGCTCATCTCGTCGATGCGCACCCTGGCCTGGCTGTCGTTCGGCTCGGCGCTCGCCTCGGTCGCGGCGGCGGCCCTCGGCGCGCTCCTCGTGTACCGGCTCACCCTCGGGCTGCGACCGGTGGAGTACGTGGAGCCCGCCGACTGAGCCACCTGCGGTGGGTGCCGTGGCCGCACCGGGATGCCGGCGCCAGCCGGCGGTGACCCGAGCCCCTGGCGGTACCGCCGTCGCAGACGTCCGGACGACAGGTACGCGCGCGGAGTCCAGGAGCACTTCGCGTCGGGCGGCACGAGACCTCCGAATGCCGTTGTCCCCGTGCGAGAGTGCCTGGATGATGCCGGGGTTCGATGAGTGGGACGTCGAGGTCGCGCCGGGCGTGCGGCTGCACGGTCGCAGTGGGGGTTCGGGTCCGGCGGTGGTGCTGCTGCACGGCCATCCGAGGGCCCACACGACGTGGCACCGCGTGGCCCCCGAGCTGGCGGCGCGCGGCCTGAGCGTGGTCTGCCCCGACCTGCGCGGCTACGGCCGGTCGTCGAAACCCACTCCCGACGAGCAGCACGAGAACGCCCAGGTGCTCGGCGACTTCCTGATGCCCGACGTCAGTCGGCGCGACCGGTGAGGAGCAGGCCGGTGCCGAGGGTGACCATCATCAGCCCGCCGGCGCCGCCGACCCGCTCCATCCGGCGCGGTGACGAGGCGAACCAGTCGCGGGCCCGGCTCGCCACGAGCGCGACCGTGCCGTCCATGAGCAGGGCGAGCACTGCGAACACCAGCCCCAGCGCCACCAGCTGCGGGAACACCGGCGAGGTCTGCACCACGAACTGCGGCAGCAGCGCCGCGAAGAACACGATCGTCTTGGGGTTGGTCACCCCCACCACGTAGCCGGCCCGCACCGCGTGCAGGCTGGGCGTGGCCACCGGCACCCCGGCGTCGAACGCCTCGGCCATGGCCTTCCGGTGCCGGATCGCCTGCACCCCGAGCCAGATGAGATAGCCCGCCCCCACCACCTTCAGCACGGTGTAGGCGGTGGCGCTCGCCGCGATGAGCGGCCCCAGCCCCACCGCCAGCGCGCAGATCTGGGTGAGGATGCCGAGCGCGTTGCCGACCACGGTGAGCAGCGCCTCGCGTCGGCCGGAGGACAGCGCCCGCCCGATCGTGAACAGCACGCTCGGCCCCGGGATGGCGATGATCACCGCCGACGCGACGGCGAAGGCGAACAGCGTGGAGGGCGACGGCATACGGCTCAGTGTGGAGCAGGGTCCCCTCGCCGCGCACCGCTGTTCGGCGCAGCGTCGTCGCGCAGCCGGTCGAGCCGGGTCATCACCGGCGTCGCGAGGATGCCGTGCAGCACCACCGAGAACGCGATGGTGAAGCCCACCGTCGACCACAGCCAGCGCTCCTCGGGGAAGGTCGCGGCACCGGCGGCGTAGGCGACGTAGTAGATCGACCCGACCCCGCGCACCCCGAAGAACGCGACGACCCACCGCTCCCGGTGGTCGAGCCCCTTGTCCCCCACCTGGCTGCGGTGTCCGAGGAACGACAGCCACCCCGCCACCGGCCGGATGACGAGCACCAGGGCCAGGCCGACGAGCACCCCGCGCCAGTCGAGGTTCTCGAGCAGGCCGTTGGTCAGGGCGAAGCCCAGGCCGAGCAGCACCACGAGGGTCAGCAGCGTCTCGAGCCGGTTGATGACGTCGTGCATGTGCCGGTGGTAGTCGTGGTCGCGCTCCACCGAGCGCACGGTCAGCGCGCACGCGAAGACCGCGAGGAAGCCGTAGCCCCCGACGAGCTCGGCGGCGCCGTAGGCGAGGAGCAGCGCCGCGATGGCGAGCAGCGGCTCACCCACCTCGGCCAGCCGCAGCGACCGCGCCGGCGACCGGAAGGCGAGCCGCGCCATCCCCCACCCGACCCCGACCCCGACGAGCACCCCCACAACGATCTTGCCGACCAGCTCCCACGCGACCCAGCCGAGCCCCCACTGCGACACCGGGCCCAGCGTCGCGAGGAAGATCGCCGCGTAGACGAACGGGAACGCCAGGCCGTCGTTGAGCCCGGCCTCGCTGGTCAGGGCGAAGCGCACCTCGTCGTCCTCGTCGATCTCATCGACGTCACCCTCGAGCGTCGGGCCCTCCACCTGCACGTCGGACGCCAGCACCGGGTCGGTCGGCGCCAGCGCCGCCCCGAGCAGCAGCGCGGCCGGGGCGGCGACACCCAGCGGCCCCCACGCGAGCAGCGCGACGGCGCCGATCGTCAACGGCATCGCGACGCCGAGCAGCCGCCAGGCCGGCGACCACGCGCGCCACGACTCCCGGCTGCGCCACCGCAGCGGGCGGTCGAGCGCCAGCCCGACGCCCATCAGCGCCACGAGCACGGTGACCTCGGTGACGTGCTCGATGACCGGGCGGGCCGCGACCGGGTCGAACTCGATGTCGGCCAGCGGCGGCAGCAGCCCGATCGCCATGCCGGTGGCCACGAGCACGATGGGCGCCGACAGCGCCCAGCGGTGCAGCAGCTGGGGCAGGACGGCGGCCAGGAGCAGTGACCCCCCGAGCAGGAGGTACACCAGCTCGGGTTTCACGGGGAGTCGACCCCCACGTCCCACAGGTGGTGGCGCAGGTCGTGCAGGCCGTACTGCCCCAGGGTGAGCACGGTGAACTCCGACCCGTCCGAGCGGATGCCGGTGCGCCCCCATCCGTCGGGCGGCACCTGGGCGTACGCCGCCGCGAAGGAGGCTCCGGATTGCCATGACCTCGCCGGCGACCGTGGCCGGGTCCTGCTCGCCGTAGCGGTCGGCCACGGCGGTCTCGTCCTGGTCCCAGTTGGCGAAGGGGGGCGACTCCTGGCGTGAGCATGAGGTGCACGCGCTGCTCGAACAGGCGGCACACGTCGCGCACGTGGCAGGCGTACTCCAGCGGCGACCACGTCGACGGCGACGGGCGCCGACCGGCATCCGGCCGCTCGAGCACGGCGGGCCACGGGTCGGTGAACGCGGTGACCAGCCCGGCGATGTCGGCGGCCTCGACGGCGGTGGCGGTGAACCCGCAGTCGGGGCAGCGCTCGCGCAGGGTCCAGGTCCAGTCCTTGTCGTCCGGGGCGATGGCGGCGTCCGCGGCGTCCTCGGGGATGCCGGAGCCCTCGGGCGGCGGTGGGGTCATGCGGGCAGCCTACGCAGCGGAGGCGCCGTCCCCGCTGGGGAGCCGCACGGGGTGCTGTACCTTCCACACTGTGTCGGACGCATGGTGGACCTGGGTGGGCATCGCCGTCGCCGTGGTCCTCGTGGTGGTGGGGCTGTGGCTGCTGCTGTCCTCGCGCAGCGACGCCAAGCGGGCGTCGAGCCGCCCGTCGCGGGACAGCTTCCGGGCCGCCGACGACACCCCGGCGCCGCCGCGCAAGCGCCTCGCGGTGGTGCTCAACCCCACCAAGCTCGACAGCACCGGCGACGACGTGCACGAGGTGATCGCCCGGATCTGCGCCGAGCACGGCTGGGACGAGCCACTGTTCATCGAGACCACGGAGCACGACGTCGGCTTCGGCCAGACCCGCGAGGCGCTCGCCGCGGAGGTCGACGTCGTGTGCGCCTTCGGCGGCGACGGGACCGTGCGCGCCGTCGCCCAGGAGATGGTCGGCTCGGGCGTGCCGATGGGCCTGCTCCCGGGCGGCACCGGCAACCTGCTCGCCCGCAACCTCGAGATGCCCACCGACGACCTGGCGAAGTCGGTGGAGGTCGCCATCACCGGCCGCAACCGGCACATCGACGTCGGCTGGATGCGGTTGAACCCCGACGAGGTGCACCTCGAGGAGCACGTGGGCGAGGGGTCGTCCGCCGGGCTGCGCCGGCACGCGTTCCTGGTCATGGCGGGCCTGGGCCTGGACGCCGCGATCATGGAGGACACCTCCGAGAAGCTCAAGGCGAGGATCGGCTGGACGGCCTACGTGCCCGCCGGCCTGAAGCACCTGCTCGTAGAGCGGTTCAAGGCGCAGCTGTCCATCGACGGCGGGGAGCCCAGCACCGTACGGGCGCGCACCGTGCTCGTCGGCAACTGCGGCAAGCTCACCGGCGGCATCAACCTGATGCCGGACGCCTCGCCCGACGACGGCACCCTCGACGTGGTCGTCATCGCGCCCAAGGGGCTCGCCGCCTGGGCGGCCGTCGCCCTGCGGGTGCTCACGAAGAGCGAGCGCACCACCCAGACCCTCGACCGCTACCGCTGCCAGTCGGTCGGCGTCCGGGTCGACCACGAGCAGAAGATCGAGCTCGACGGCGACATCATCGGCGAGGCGACGCACATCGAGGTCGAGGTGCAGCCGGGGGCGCTGATCGTGCGCACCGAGACCGGCCGCTCGACCGCCGCCTGACCGGTATCCGTCAGCGTCACCCGGCGGAGGCACCCTCGGCCGCGGCGACGATCACGTCGGTGACGACGTCGGCCTGGGTGAGGTAGACGGCGTGGCTTCCGGGCACGGTGGTGATGTGGGCGCCGGCGCGCTGCGCCATGTGCGTGAGCATGGCCTGGTCGAAAGCC
Source organism: uncultured Actinomycetota bacterium (assembly GCA_963806295.1). Classification (GTDB taxonomy): domain Bacteria; phylum Actinomycetota; class Actinomycetes; order Actinomycetales; family Dermatophilaceae; genus Fodinibacter. The sequence goes on from CAWDXP010000025.1 coordinate 163,007, forward strand.
TTGTCCTCGGTGCCGAACACCGCCCAGCTCGGCTTCTCACGCCAGGCGGCCTGCGTGACCGGTTGGGCGAAGACCGACATGTTGACGGGCACCTGCGCGTCCCGCAGGAACGCCGCATCGGCGTCACTGGCGTCGGCGGCGAACCCTCTCTTGAACGCGTCGTGATTGAGGAACCCGAACCCGTCGTCGCCCACGTCGATGACGAAGTCGGGCGTCGCGGCGAAGCCCTCGTACTGCTGACCGGAGGTCTCGCCGGCATCCGGAACCAGTGCCGCGACGTAGACCAGACCGGCCACCGTGGCGTGCACCCCGGCCTCGGTGATGACGGTGCCGCCCCACGAGTGCCCCACGAGGATGGTCGGTCCGTCCTGCCGGTCCAGCACCCGGGTGGTGGCGGCGACGTCGTCCTCGAGCGAGGTCAGCGGGTTCTGGACGATCGTGACGAGGTAGCCACGGTCGGTCAGGCGGTCGTAGACGCCGCGCCAGCCCGAGCCGTCGGCGAACGCGCCGTGCACGAGGACGACGTTGGTGATCGTTCCTGCGGTGGTGCTCATTGCTCCTCTTCTCTGCCGATGTCGGCGAATGGTGATCGGTGAAGGACTGCCTGCTGCCGCGTCAGCTGATCGTCAGCTCGCTGATGCGGTCGTCGGTGACGGTGAACCGGTAGGCGACGTCGGCCACGCCGCCCGGGAAGTTGCCCTCGAGGCGGATGCCGGCCCACCAGTGGGTGTCATCGCGTCGGGCGGTGGTGAGCTCGCTGGTGTAGGTGAACTCGCTTCCGGCGTGCTGGAGGAAGTCGAGCACCTGCGCGGAGCCGCGGAACGTCTCGCCCTGGTCGACGACGACGGCATCGGGGGTGAACGTCCGCGCGGCGGCGTCGACCTCCCTGGCCGCGTGGGCTGCGAGGAAGGCTCGGATCACGGCGGGGAGGTCGTCGGGGCGGATGCTGTCGGGGGTGCTGTCGGTGGTGGTCATGAGACGAACCTCCCGCCTCCACCGGATGGAGGGTCAAGCACTGGACTCTCCCCCGGGGAGAGAGTGCAGACTGCGCGGGTGGAGACCAGCCTCAGCATCGGAGAGTTCGCCCGACTGACCCACCTGAGCGTGCGCACGCTGCGTCGCTACCACGAGGCGGACCTGCTGGTCCCTGCCCACGTCGACGAGCTCACCGGGTACCGCTACTACACCGCCGACCAGATCCCCACCGCCCAGGTCATCCACCGGCTGCGCGACCTCGACGTCCCCCTCGCCACCGTGCGGCGCATCCTCGACACGACCGACCCCGCCACCCGGTCCGCACTCGTCACCGAGCACCTCCACCGCCTCGAGGCCGAGCTCGACCGCACCCGGGCTGCCGTGCGCTCGCTGCGCCGGCTGCTGGAGCCCGAGCCCTCGCCCGTCCACGTGGAGGTGCGGCCGGTTCCGCTCCTGACCGTGGCCGCCGTGGAGGCCGACGTCGAGCGCGACGACGTGCTGGGCTGGTATGCCGGCGCCATGGCCGAGCTCGACGCGACCCTGCGGGAGCCGCTCGGCACGCCCGGAGGCGTCTACGACAACGCGCTGTTCGAGGTCGGCCGCGGGCACGTGCTGGTGCACCGGCCGTCGCAGGACCCGCCGAGTCGGGGGCGGGTGCATCCGGTGGAGCTGCCGGCCGTGGAGCTCGCGGTCGCCACCCACGTCGGGGAGCACGACGACATCGACGTCACCTACGGGGAGGTCGGCGCCTGGGTCGTCGCCAACGCCCTCAGCGTGGCCGGGCCGGTGCGGGAGACGTACCTCGTGGGGCCGCGGGACACCGACGACCGGTCACAGTGGCGCACCGAGATCGGCTGGCCCGTCTTCGCGGTGACCTCGGTCGGAGCTGACCGGTGATGCACACCGCGTGACGGAGCGCGCTCTCTGCATCACCTCCGGCCGCGCCGCCGCCGCCTGAGCTCAGAACTTGCGCTCGCGCCACTGCCGCTCGAACGGCAGCCGCCAGGTGTAGGGCGCGATGAGCTGGTGGATCTGGTTCGGCCCCCAGGTGCCCTGCGCGTAGGGACGCACCGTCGGCGGGTTCTCGATGAGCGGCTGGGAGATGTCCCACAGCCGCTCGATGCCGGATGCCGAGGTGAACAGCGTGTGGTCGCCGCGGGCCGCGTCGTAGATGAGCCGCTCGTAGGCCTCGAGCACCGCGCCCGCCCACGAGGTCTCCTGCATCGAGAACTGCATCGACAGCTTGTCGAGCCGGAAGCCCGGGCCGGGGCGCTTCCCGTAGAACGACAGCGACATCCGCGACTTGTCGGCGAGGTCGAAGGTGAGGTGGTCGGGGCCGTTGTCGCCCACGCCGGAGCCGGCCGGGAACATCGACTGCGGCGGCTCGCGGAAGGCGATGGAGATGATCCGGGCGCCCTCCGCCATCCGCTTGCCGGTGCGCAGGTAGAACGGCACCCCGGCCCAGCGCCAGTTGTCGACGAAGCACTTCAGCGCGACGAAGGTCTCGGTCTCGGAGTCGGGCTTGACGCCCGGGCTCGTCGTGGTAGCCGGAGTACTGCCCGCGCACGACGTCGCTGGGGTGGATCGGCTGCATCGAGCGGAACACCTTGGTCTTCTCGCGGCTGATGGCGGCCGGCTCGAGCGACGTCGGCGGCTCCATCGCGGTGAAGGCGAGGATCTGGAACAGGTGCGTCACCACCATGTCGCGGTAGGCCCCGGTCGCCTCGTAGAAGTCGCCGCGCTGGGTCAGGCCGAGCGTCTCGGGCACGTCGATCTGCACGTGGGAGATGTTGTTGCGGTGCCAGATCGGCTCGAACAGGCCGTTGGCGAACCGGAACGCGAGGATGTTCTGGGCCGGCTCCTTGCCCAGGAAGTGGTCGATGCGGAAGATCTGCTCCTCGTCGAACACCTCGTGCAGCTGGGCGTTGAGGGCCACCGCCGAGGCGTAGTCGGTGCCGAACGGCTTCTCCATGACGACCCGGCTGCGCACCACCAGGCCGGCCTCGAGGATGGTGCGCACCGCCGCGAGGGCGGCCTTCGGCGGCACCGACAGGTAGTGCAGCCGCTGGTTCTGGTCGCCGGGCAGCTGGTCCTCGGCCCGCTCGACCGCCTCACCGAGCGCCAGCGGGCCGGCCGAGAGGGGCACGAAGTCGAGGCGCTGCGCGAACTCGCGCCAGTCGGCATCCCCCATCTCGCGGGTGCTGTGCTCGCGGATGGCGACCAGCGCCAGGTCGCGGAACCCGTCGGGGGAGATCTCGTCGAGCGAGGTGCCCACGATGCGCAGGTCGTCGACGAGGCGGGACTGGAACAGGTGCAGCAGCCCGGGGATGAGCTTGCGCTTGGCGAGGTCCCCCGTGGCACCGAACAGGACGAAGGTCGTCGGCATGGTCATGCGCACAGCCTGTCGCGAGGAAGGGCCCTACGCCACCCTTCGCTGACCGGCGACCTCGGCGGTAATGTCGGGCGGGCACCGGACCTCCCTCCGGACGGGCGGGGGGCCGGCGGGTCAAGGAGGATTCGATGGCGGCGTTCACGGTGTGGAAGTTCGACGGCCCCAACGGCGCGGAGCAGGCGGCCGAGACCCTCAAGCAGTGCCAGCGCGACGGCATCGTGAAGATCGTCGACCACGCGGTCGTCACCTGGCCCGAGGGCGACAAGAAGCCGACCACGCACGAGGGTCACGAGGAGCGCTGGCACGCCAGCGGCTGGGGCGCGCTGTGGGGCGTGCTGATCGGTGCGCTGTTCTTCGTGCCGGTCATCGGCGGCGTGGTGGGCGCCGGCATCGGTGCGCTGAGCAAGATGACCGCCAGCGCCGGCATCAGCAAGGAGCAGCTCGAGACGATCCGCACCCAGGTCACCCCGGGCACGTCGGCGCTCTTCGTCGTCACCGAGGAGGGTGACCTCGACCGGGTCGGCGAGCGCCTGCACATGCACAGCACGCTGATCGCCACCAACCTCACCGACGCCGAGCGCCAGGTGCTGATGGAGACCTTCGGCAGCTGAGGCGCGGGTGGCCGTCGGGTGGGCGGCGCCCTACCCGGTCACCGTGAAGTCGGCGCGGATGCCGTCGCCGGCCATCCCCGGCTTGCAGGCGGTCTGGTAGGTGCCCGGCGTCGGACAGGTCGACGACGAGGTCACGGGTGAGCCCGGGCGAGATGTTCTCGACCTCGCCGACCACCTTGTCGTCCTCGCCGTAGACGTAGAACTCGTTGACCTTGCTGCCGGAGTTGGTCACCGTGAACTTCACCTCGCCGGCGGGCGCGGTGGTGGCCGAGAGCTCGCAGGCGGTGTCGGTGGCGTTGACGGTGATGCCGGGGCCGGGCCGGCCGGCGTCGTCGTTGCCGGCGCAGCCGGTGAGGGCCAGCGCCGAGGCGGCCAGGGTGGCGGTGAGGAGGAGGGAACGGGGGCGCACGGAAGGCTCCTGGGTGACGTGGGGTGCAGACGGTGGATCGGGGAGACGGCGGTCAGGCGCTGGTCGACTCCTGCACGGCCGGCGCGGGCGCCGGCGCGGCGACGGGGCGCCTTGCCCGGGCGCAGGAAGAAGAACATGACCGTGCCGACGTAGAGCACCCACGCCACGGCCTGCAGCACGGTGGTGGCCGGGGTGAAGTTGAGCGTGCCCTTGAGCAGGGTGGCGTACCAGCTGCTCGGGTCGATGGTGCTGGAGACGTCGAAGGCGAGGTTGTTCAGGCCGGGCAGCACGCCGGCCTCCTGCAGGTCGTGGATGCCGTAGGAGAGGATGCCGGCCGCGACCAGGATCAGCGCGATGCCGGTCCACTTGAAGAAGGCGCCGAGGTTGATCTTCAGGGCCCCGCGGTAGATGAGCCAGCCGAGCAGCACCGCTCCGGCGAAGCCGACGACCCAGCCGAGCAGCGGCAGGTTGTTGCCGGCGCCCGCGGCCTGGGCGGTGGCGTAGAAGAAGATCGCGGTCTCGAGTCCCTCGCGGCCGACGCCGAGGAAGGCGACCAGGGCCACGGCGAGCGGGCCGAGGTCGAGGGCCCGGTCGAGCTTGCCCTTGAGCTCGCCCGAGATGCTGCGCGCGGCCGACTTCATCCAGAAGACCATCGCGGTGACGAACCCGACGGCGATGATGCTCGCGAGGCCGCCGATGAGCTCCTGGGCCTCGAACGAGAGCTGCCGGGTGCCGTAGGTGAGGGTCGCGCCGAGCACGACCGACAGGGCCACCGCGGTGCCCACCCCGAGCCAGACGTAGCGGATGCCCCAGGTGCGGTCGGTCTTCTTCAGGAACGCGAGCAGGATGACGACGACGAGTGCCGCCTCCAGGCCCTCACGCAGCCCGATGAGGGCGTTGCTGACGAACATCCCGCGGCTCCGTCCGGTGCAGGTAAGGCTTACCTGACTTAGGGAATCCTAAGACCAGGTGGAGGTCAAATGCCGGTCCGCCCTGCGGAACAGGGCGGTCGGTCGAGCCATTGTGGGTTCGCGACACCGGTCGACGTCCCGGATGTGACCAATTGGTCGATTCGGGGACGGGTCAGCTCGACGGGGTGGCGAGCCGGATCTCCTCGTCGGTCGGCTCGTAGGGCTCGCGGGCCTGCGCGCGGCAGGCAGTCGGTGATCGCCGCCATGATCCGGCGGGTGTCGGCCGCGGGCGAGCGCAGCTTCAGCTCGACCGGCGGGCCGACGCGCACCCGCACCGTCGGGGGGTCGGTGAGGTTGAACATCCGCGGCACCGGCTCGGAGCGGGGCCAGACCTGCTCCGAGCCCCAGATGCCGAACGGGATGACCGGCGCCCCGGTCATCGCCGCCAGCCGGGCGGCGCCGGTGCGGCCCTTGAGCACCGGGTCGTAGAACTTCGCGCCCCGCGGGATGGTGCCCTGCGGCAGCAGGCAGACCAGCTCGCCGCCCTCGAGGGCCACGGCCGCGTGCTCGAACGACTCCTGGCCCCCGGCGGCGCGGTCGACGGGGATGCCGCCCAGCGCCGTGGCGATGGCGCCCAGCACCGGCACGTCGAAGATCTCCTTCTTGCCCAGGCCCCGCGCGGTGCGGCCGGTGGCCCGCAGCAGCTGGATGATCGTCTGCAGGTCGAAGTAGGAGCGGTGGTTGCCGACGAGGATGGCCGGCCCGGTGCTGCGGGATGTGCTCGGTGCCGGCGATGTCGAAGCGGGCGTAGGGGGTGAGCAGCGGCGGGCTGGCCAGGAAGAGCAGGCGCTGCAGCTCGACGCCGAGCACCGGCACCTTGAGCACGCCGGGCGAGACGTCGAAGTGCACGATCGGCCAGCCGCGGGCCACGGCGTAGACGGTGAGCCGGGGGTCGGGGTTGACCGCGGCCGGGCTGCCGACGGCCGACAGCAGCGGCAGGTCGTAGATCGAGTCGGAGTAGGCGAAGCTCTCGGCGAGGTCGACGTCCTCGCGCGCGGCCCACTCCCTCACCGCGGCGAGCTTGCCCCGCGACCAGACGAAGTTGCCGGTGATCGAGCCGTCGAAGCGGCCTCGCTCGTCGATCGTGTAGCGCGTGGCGATGACGTGGTCGAAGCCCAGCCGGTCGGCGAGCGGCTTGATGAGGTGGTGCGGGGTCGTGGTCGCGAGCACCACCGGCCGCCCGGCCGCGTGGTGCTGCTCGATGAGCGACAGCGCGAACGGGTGGACGACGGCGGCGATCGACTCGGCGGCCGCCTCGGCCGCGGCGTCGAAGGTCGCCCCGTCGCGGCCCTTGGCCACCAGCGTCGCCTGGCGGGCCAGGAAGATCGAGGGCAGCGTCTCGCCGATCAGGTCGAACATCCCGTAGAGCAGGCCCTCGCCGGGCAGCTTGCGGGTGACGACGCCGAGGTCGTACATCGCCCGCGACAGCAGCGGGCCGGTGCCGCCCTGGAGCAGGGTGCGGTCGAGGTCGAAGATCGCCGCGCCGGTCATGGGGGGAGGCTACCGGTGACCGGACGGCGGGCACACCACTGCCCGCCTTGGGTGCTCGAACGGTTGCCGGGGCGACCACCTCGGCACCCGACACGAGACCCGTGCGCGACCGACGGCATACATTGACCGGTATGCCGCGCGAGGAGCTCACCGCGTACGTCCTGGGGGGCGGCGGCGTGCTCGGCTCCAGCGAGGTGGGCATGCTGCGGGCGCTGGCGGAGCACGGCATCCGGCCCGACCTCGTGCTGGGCACCAGCATCGGCGCGCTCAACGGCGCGTTCATCGCGGCCGACCCCGGGCCGGAGGGCGCCGACCGGCTGGCCGCGGTGTGGGAGGCCGTCGTGCGCGAGGGCGTCTTCCTCGACAACCCGGTGCGCCAGGCGGCCCGGGTGGCGAAGTACCGCACCCACCTGCTGTCGAACGCTCCGCTGCGCCACGTCATCGAGCGCTACCTGCCGGTGAGCCGGTTCGAGCACCTCGAGGTGCCGTTCCAGTGCGTCGCGGCCTGCATCGAGGACGCGAGCGGGGTGTGGTTCTCCACCGGCGACCTCACCGACCCGGTGGTGGCGTCGTGCTCGGTGCCCGGCCTGTTCCCGGCGGTGCGGATCGGCGACCGGCACTTCCTCGACGGCGGGCTCGTGCACTCCATCCCGGTCGGGCGGGCGCTGACGCTGGGCGCCACCCGGATCTTCGTGCTCCAGGTCGGCCGGGTCGAGCAGCCGCTCGTGCCGCCGACCAAGCCGTGGGAGGTGGCGACGGTGGCGTTCGAGATCGCGCGCCGGCACCGCTTCGTGCACGAGATGGAGACCGTGCCCGACGACGTCGAGCTGCACGTGCTCCCCAGCGGCGCCACCGACAGCCCGAACATCTCGATCGGGCAGGCCCGCTCGACCCGGATGCGCGAGCGGATGGATGCCGCGCAGGTCGCGACCGGCGCCTACCTCAGAGACGTTGCAGGGCCGTGACCACCTCGCGACGCTGCACCTTGCCCATCGCGTTGACCGGCAGCGCCTCGACGACGACGAACCGCCGCGGCACCTTGTAGCCGGTGAGCGTCGCCCGGGCGTGGGCGTGCAGCTCCTCGGGGTCGAGCTCGACGCCGTCGACGACCACCACGGCCGCGACGACCTCCTCGCTGCCGCTCGGGTGCGGGATGCCGACGACGGCGACGTCGAGGATGCCGTCGTGCCCCCGCAGCGCCGCCTCGACCTCGGAGGGGTAGACGTTGAAGCCACCGGTGATGATGACCTCCTTGATCCGGTCGACGATCGTGATGAACCCGCCGGCATCCATCGTCACGACGTCGCCGGTGCGGAACCACCCGTCGTGGAAGGCCACCGCCGTGTCCGCCGGCCGGCCCCGGTAGCCGCTCGAAGACCTGCGGCCCGCGCACGAGCAGCTCACCGCGCTCACCGAGGGGCACCGCCCGGTCGAGGTCGTCGGCATCGGCGATGCGCACCTCGACGTCGGGGAACGGCACCCCGATCGAGCCCGGGCGCCGGTCGGTCGTCATCGGGTTGCCGACCACGACCGGCGAGGTCTCGGTGAGGCCGTAGCCCTCGACGAGCAGCCCGCCGGTGGCGGCCTCCCAGCGGGCCACCAGCTCGGCCGGCAGCGGCATCGCGCCCGACAGGGCGTAGCGGATGCCGGCGACCGAGGTCCCGCGGCGCTGCGCCTCGGTGGCGATGCGGTCGTAGAGCGGCGGCACGGCCGGCACGAAGGACGGCAGCCGCCGCTCGATGGCCTCCATGAGCAGGCCGATCTCGGGCTTGGGCAGCAGCACCAGGGTGGCCGCGAGGTCGACGCCGAGCAGCATGCCGACGGTGACCCCGTAGGCGTGGAAGAGCGGCAGGGCCAGCAGGAAGGTCTCCTCGCCCTCGACCAGGCCGGGCACCCAGGCCCGGCCCTGCACCACGTTGGCGACGAGGTTGCGGTGGCGCAGCGGCACGCCCTTGGGCTCGCCGGTGGTGCCCGAGGTGTAGAGCAGCAGGGCCACGTCGTCGGCACTCGGCCGGGGGTGGTCGGGGTCGAGCGGCGGTGAGGTGACCAGCCCGCGCCAGGCCAGGGCCCCGGGCGCCGGGGTGCTCAGCTGGGCGCGGGCCGCACGCGCCTTCGCCAGCGGCAGCCGCAGGGCGAGGCGCTTGGCCAGGGGCAGCTCGGCGGTGAGGTCGACGGCGACGACGTGCTCGAGCGACGAGCCCGCGCGCAGCTGCTCGACGACCGGCACGACCTTGTCCCACACCACGGCGACCCGGGCCCCGTGGTCGATGAACGGCAGGTGCAGCTCGCCCGCGGTGTAGAGCGGGTTGTGCTCGACCGCCGTGGCGCCCAGGCGCAGCACCGCGTAGAAGGCGATGACGTTCTGCGGGCAGTTGGGCATGACGAGCGCGACGCTGTCGCCGGGGCCGACCCCGAGCCGGCGCAGCCCCTCGGCCACCCGGGCGACCCGGTCGGCGAACCGGGCGTAGGTGGTGGTGGCGCCCAGGAAGTCCAGGGCCACCCGGTCGGGGTGCAGCCGCGCCGACCGCTCGAACCGGTCGACCAGGGTGCTGTCGTCGTGCTCGAGGTGGAGCGGGACCCCTGGCCCGTAGGCGGCGGCCCACGGGGGCTGCGCTGCACTCATCGACGCCTCGTCCTGATCGCCCCGGTCCGGTGCCGAGGATGTGCCCCAACCTAGCGCCGAGCCGGGGCCTACGCTGGCGGGCATGGGCGCCCGCAGCATCCCCCCGCCGCCGCTGATGGTCCGTCGGGTGCTGCACGTGCTGTGGCCGTTCGTCGGCGTGGTCGTCACCGGGCTGATGGTGCCGGTGATCGTGGCCGGGGCGTTCATGATCGTCGTCGACCGCCGGGCGCGGCTGTTCCGCGCCTCGTGCCTCGCCGTCGTGCTGATGTGGGTCGACATCCGGATGCTGCTCGGCTGCTGGGCGCTGTGGGCCAAGAGCCCCGACCACTCCTCACCGACCTGGCGCGAGGACCACGAGAAGCTGTTCTCGCAGGCGCTGGACTCGCTGATGTACTACGCCCGGCGCTGGGTGAAGCTGGAGGTGCGGCTGGCCGACCGGATGCACTTCGGCACCGACGACGAGCCGCTGATCACCCTCGCCCGCCACGCCGGGCCGGCCGACTCGCTCGCCATCGCCTGGCTGATGTCGCGCACCGTCGGCCGGCTGCCCCGCATCGTGCTCGCCGAGGCGCTGCGCTGGGACCCGGGCATCGACACCATCCTGAGCCGGCTCGACTCGTTCTTCGTGCCTTCGGGCACCGGCGCGGGCGAGGACCGCATCGCGGGCCTGACCCGGATGGCCGAGTCGATGGTCGACGACGACGTCTTCGTGATCTTCCCCGAGGGGCAGAACTGGACGCCGGGCCGGCGGGCGGGCTACATCCGGCGGCTGCGCGAGCGCGGCGACCTCGCCCGGGCCCGCCGGGCGGAGGAGCTGCGCAACGTGCTGCCGCCCAAGACCCGCGGCGCGTGGGCGGCCCGCTCGGCCCGCCCGGAGGCCGACGTCATGGTGCTCGCCCACGCCGGGCTGGCCCGGCTCTCCACCGCACGGATGGTGTGGGAGGCGCTGCCGTTCGACGACCGGCCCTTCCTCGTCAAGACCTGGACGTATGCCGCCGACACGGTGCCGCTCGACGCCGAGGAGTTCGGGGAGTGGCTCGACGACCGGTGGACCGAGGTCGACGCGTGGGTCGGTGAGAACGCCGCTCCCTACCTGCCCGGGCACGAGCCCGGGCCCGACGAGGTGACGATCCGATGAGCGACGCGCGCACGTTCCTGGCGGTCGGCGGCGTCGTGGCGCTGGTCGCCGTGGGTGCGCTCGCCGCGACGCTGGCCGGCGGCGGGTCGGGTGGTGACGGCTCCGCGAACGGCTCGGTACCGGTCGAGGGCGCAGCGGTGCTCAACGGCGAGTGGACGGTGGTCAACGACGGCTCGGCCCCGGCGCCGGTGCAGGGCGTCGTGCGGCTGGTGTTCGGCGACGGCCGGGTGTTCGCCGAGACCGGCTGCAACACGGTGCGCGGGCCGGTGACCGTGGAGGACAGCGTGCTCGTCGGCACGGGGCCGCTGATGTCGACCCGGATGGCGTGCGAGCCGGCCCTGATGGAGCAGGAACGCTGGGTCACCGAGATGCTCGAGAGCCGCCCGCGCGTCGAGCTGTCCGGGCCCTACCTCTACCTGCACTGGGGCGAGGGCGAGCAGTGGTGGCTCGGCCTCGAGACCGCGAACGAGACGCTCCCGGCATCCTGACCCGCCGGAGGTCTCCGCCCGGGACCCGACAAGTAGTCGCCCGGGGGCTCGACACTGCTGAGCCCCAGCGCAGCACTGTCGAGTGCCGCCACCGGTGGTTGTGGCGGGTGGATCAGGCAGTGGGGCCTGAGGCGTCCCACGCCTCGGCTGCGGCGTGGGGGCGCCTCGGCCCGGCGAGCGCTACGTCAGCCCCGAACGGATGTCCCCGAGCCAGGAGCGGGCCGCGGTGAAGTCGGCGTCGCTGGTGAGCGGGGCGATGCTCGCGCGCTGCCGGTCGGCGCGCGGGTAGGAGCCCAGGAAGCGCACCTCGGCGCAGATCCGACGCAGCCCCATCAGCGCCTCGCCGACCCGCTCGTCGAGCACGTGGCCCTCGAGGTCGATCGAGAAGCAGTACGACCCCATCGACTCCTTGGTCGGGCGCGACTCGAGTCGGGTCATGTTGATGCCGCGGGCGGCGAACTGCTCGAGCAGCGCGAGCAGCCCACCGGCGTGGTCGTCGCGCTGGAACAGCACGACGGTGGTCTTGTCGGCACCGGTCGGCTCGGGCAGCACACCCGGCCGGGCCACGAGCACGAACCGGGTCACCGCCGCCTGCATGTCGCCGATGCCGTGCGCGAGGTCCACGAGCCCGTGCAGCCGGCCGGCGGCCGGCGCGCACACCGCCGCGTCGTAGGACTGCTGCCCCTGCTCGAGCCCCTGCGCGGCGGCCGCGGTCGACAGCGTCGGCACGTACACGGCATCCGGCAGGTGCTCGGCCATCCAGCCACGCACCTGCGCCCAGGCGTGCGAGTGGGTGCCGACCGCGCGCACGTCGGCGAGCTCGGTGCCCGGGCGGGCCGCCAGCACGAAGGTCACCGGCACGAGCACCTCGCCGGTCACGACGAGCGGGTCGCCGCTGGCGAGGGCGTCGAGCGTGGCGGAGACCCCACCCTCGACGGAGTTCTCGATCGGCACCATGGCGCCGTCGATGTCGCCGGCGCGCAGGGCGGCCAGCGCCGCGTCGACCGAGCCGTATGCCGCGCGCTCGCCACCCGCCGCCGGCCCCCACGCGTCGAGCGCCATCGAGGTGAAGGTGCCCTCGGGGCCGAGGTAGCCGAAGCGGGTCACGGGGTCTCCTTGCCGGTGCGGGCAGCGGCCAGGGCCTGCTGCTCCTCGGGGGTCAGGGTGGCGTCGGAGGTGCCCCCGACGACGCCCTTGGCGTAGGTGCGCGACTCACCGCGCGCATGGATCGAGCTGAAGACCAGCCCGTCGCCGTGGTCGTCGATGACGGCCGCGCTGAAGCTGAGCCGGCCGCCCATGTCGCCGAACGCGTCGTAGCGCACGACGGCGACGTGCCGCAGCGCCTGGCCGAGGTCGGCGCGCAACGCCGCGAGGTCGGCGTCCCCGGCCGGCCGGTGCTGCTCGAGCGCGGTGACCCGGCGTCGCGTGTCGGCGCTGCGGCGCAGCAGCACGACGACCCCGCCGACCACGAAGCCGACGACGGCCAGCGGCACCGCGAGCAGCAGCGCCTCCCAACCGTTGATTCCCACGGTGCACAGGCTAGGCGCTGTCGCAGCGCCGCCGCGGCCCGTTCCACGGCCGCCCCACCCCGACCTCGTGCGACTTGCCTACGGTTCCCGCGCGCCCGGCCGGCCAGAACCGCACTCAAGTCGCACGAAGTGGGGGTTGGTGCGCCGCCCCCCGGACGGGTGCGCGCGGCATCCGCTGCGCTGCTTAGGGTGGATGCCGTGGGACTCGACTTCGCGACCGCCGCCGTGGTCTTCGGCACGATCTTCCTGGTCGAGCTCCCGGACAAGACGTTCATCGCGACGCTCGTGATGTCGACCCGCTTCCGCCCGCTGCTGGTGTGGATCGGCGTCTGCCTGGCCTTCTTCGTGCAGACCGCGATCGCCGTGCTCGCCGGTGGCCTGATCGCCCGGCTGCCTCGCACGCCGGTCGAGGTCTTCGCCTGCGTGATGTTCCTCATCGGCGGCGTCCTGCTGCTGCGCGGGGCCGGCCAGGCCGACGAGGAGGAGGCCGAGACCGAGGCGGAGTTCGGCGCCAAGGCCGCCGCCCAGGTCGTCGGATGGCGCGTGGTCACCCTGAGCTTCACGGTGCTCTTCCTCGCCGAGTGGGGCGACCTGTCGCAGATCCTCACCGCGTCGCTGGTGGTGCGCTACGACGACCCGGTGTCGGTGTTCGTGGGGGCGTTCCTGGCGCTCGCCGTCGTGTCGGGCCTCGCGGCGGCCCTGGGCCGCACCCTGCTCACGAAGATGCGGCTGTCCACCCTGCGCCGCATCGGCGGCGGGGTCTGCCTGCTGCTGGCCGCCTACACCGGGCTGGAGATCGTCGGCGTGCTCTGAGCGTCGCGGGTGTCGGTGCCGTCGCCGGCATCCTCGTCGGTGCCGGCACCGGCGCGCGGTTGGGTCACCCACCACAGCAGCACCAGCGCGGCCAGCGCCCCGGCCACGTCGGCGTTCTGCAGCACCCGCCCCGGCAGCTCGGGCCATTCCCGGTGGTTGAGCCAGGAGATGCCCCACCACGGCAGGCGGCACAGGAAGAACGCGGTGACCCCGAGCCCGGCCCACAGCCGCCGGCGGTCGCGCAGCGGGTCGGCCCCGAGCAGCGCGAAGACCACCACCACGATCCAGTGGTAGTGGTGGATCCACGCGACCGGTGACAGCAGGCAGGCCATCAGCCCCACCGCCGCGACCTCGCCGATCGAGTCGCCCTGCAGGTACAGCCGGCGGGCCAGCCAGAAGCCGAACACCCCGACCACCGCGACGCAGGCGAGCCACAGCACCGTGCCCGGCATCCCCTCGGGCCCGACGCGCAGCAGGAAGCCGCGGATCGACTGGTTCGACGTGCCCATGTTGGGGCCGAGCCGGGCGGGGTCCTGCAGGGCGCCGCCCCAGAAGGCGAACGACGCCTGCGGCAGCAGCACCCACATGCCCACCGTCACCGCGACGGCGGTGCCGACGGCGGTCGCGGCCTCCTTCCACCGCTTGGTGACCAGGAAGTGCACGACGAAGACGCCGGGGGTGAGCTTCACGGCCATCGCGAGGCCGACGAGCACGCCTCGCGGCACCCGGCGGATCAGGCCGGGCCGCGGCTCGCGCAGGTCCATCAGGCAGGCCAGCACCATGAAGGCGTTGACCTGCCCGAACCGGATGCCGTCGCTCACCGGGTGCAGCCACAGCATCGGCGCGACGAGCGCGGCGAGGGTGAGCGGCATCCACGCGCCGGTGCGGTGGATGAGGCGGTAGCCGGCGTACCAGACGATGGCGGTGGTCGCGATCACCTGCAGGGCGGTCCACAGCCACCCGGCGGCGCCGAACGGCATCAACGCCAGCGGGATGGCCAGCACCGCGGCGAACGGCGGGTAGGTGAACGGCAGCAGCTGGGGGGCCTCGGTGAGCGCGGCGTAGATCGGGCGCCCGGTGAGGATGGAGACCCCGGCCTCGCGGTAGACCTCGACGTCGACCTGCCACTGGTCCAGCGGCCAGAACACCAGGTAGCGCAGCACGACGGGCACCGCCGCCAGCGCGATCAGCGCCGCGGCGAGCACCCACCGGTGGCGCGGGACGGTGCGGTCGGCCGGGGGGGTCACGCCACCATTCTGGGGGGTCGGATGGCCGCCGTGGCACCCGCGTCCCGGCGCCCCCCGCCGCCGGCAGGTACCCGAGAAACCTGAGGATCCGCTGATTCGGGTGGCGCGGCTACCGCACCGTAACCTTGCCCCGTGCTGCGCAGAGCCCTCGCCATCACGGTCGCCCTCGCGGCCGTGCTCGCCGGTCTCCTCCTCGCGTCGTCGACCATCGCCAGCGGCGCCCCGCGCGACGAGCCGGCCGGAGCGGTGGTGCTGGTCGGCACCGGTGGCATCGGCTGGTCCGACGTCGACCAGCGCACCACCCCGAACCTCTGGCAGCTGCTGCGCGACGGCTCCTCGGCCGCCCTGTCGGTGCGCTCGGTCTACTCCAACACCTGCCCGATCGACGGCTGGCTCGGGGTGTCGGCCGGCGCCCGGGCGGCCGCGCCGCGCCCCGGAGCCGCGGCCAACCCCGCCGACCGGCCCTGCCCGAGCGCCCCCACCGTCACCGACGGCTCGGTGGTGCAGTGGCCGAGCTACCTCGCGGCCGCTGCCGACGAGCGGTTCGACTCCCGGCTCGGCCTGCTCGGCGACACCGCGGCCGCCGGGCGGATGTGCCTGAAGGCGGTGCAGCCCTTCGCCGCCGCCGGCGGCGCCCACCGCGACGGCACCATCGAGCAGTACTCGCCGTGGACCGACGAGCAGCTGATGGTCGACCTCAACGGCTGCCCGGTCACGCGTCGTCGACGTCGGCTCGGTGCGCGACCCCGACGACGTCGTCGAGGGCGAGCCGGCCCCGGCGTCGCGCCGCCAGCAGCTGGTCGAGATCGACCGCCGGATCGGCCAGGTCATCGAGGACGGCCCCAACGGCGCCGACTTCGTGGTGGCCTCGCTCTCGGATGCCGGGCGCAGCGAGCGGCTGCGCCTCGTGGTCGCGCGCGGCCCGCACTTCGGCCCCGGCGTGCTGGTGTCGTCATCCACCAAGCAGAAGGGCCTGGCCCAGGCCCCCGACGTCACGGCCACGGTGCTGTCGGTCGTCGGGCTCCCCGTGCCGGATGCCGTGGCCGGCTCACCCCTGACCTCCGACCCGGCGCCCGACAACTCCGAGCGGCGCGCGCAGGCCCGGCTCACCTACCTGGCCGACTACGACGAGGCCAGCCACGACGTGCACGACCTCGTCGAGCCGTTCTTCATGGTGTTCGCCTACGGGCAGCTGGTGATCTACCTGCTCGTGCTGCTGGTCTACAAGGGCCGGCTGGGCTCCGAGCGCACCCGGGTGACCACGCTGTCGCGGGTGCGCGTGCTGTCGGTGGCCGCGGCGTGCGTGCCGGTGTCGACCTTCCTGGCCAACCTGCTGCCGTGGTGGCGCTTCCCGATCGACCTGCTCTCGGTCACCGTGGCCGTCGGGCTGTTCGTGGCGATCATCGCGACCGCCGCGCTCAAGGGGCCGTGGGGCAAGTGGGCGCTCGGCCCGATGGCGTTCGTGTCGGCCACGACGATGGTGGTGCTGGCGGTCGACGTGATGACCGGGTCGCGCCTGCAGCTGTCGTCGCTGATGGGGCTGCAGCCCGTGGTGGGCGGGCGCTACTACGGCATGGGCAACCCGACCTTCGCGCTGTTCGCGACGGCCACCATCCTGCTGTGCACCGCGGTGTCGTCGATGCTGCTGCTGGCCGGGCGGCAGAAGGCGGCCGCCGTCGCGGTGGCCGCGATCGGCGGCGCCGCGCGTCGTCGTCGACGCGATGCCGTTCTGGGGCGCCGACGGTGGCGGCCCGCCGGCGCTGGTGCCCGGGCTGGCCTACCTGATCATCGCGGTGCTCGGGCTGAAGCTCACCTGGAAGCGGCTGCTCCTGGTGGCGGTCGGCGTCGTCGGCCTGTTCTTCCTCATCGCCGGCGCCGACTGGCTGCGGCCCACCGGCGTCGCGCAGCCACCTGGGCCGGTTCGTGCAGGCCATCATCGACGGCAACGCCCTCGACATCGTCGTGCGCAAGGGCCAGCAGAACATCGACATCCTGCTCGGCAACGCGCCGCTCACCCTGCTCGTGCCGGCCGCCCTGCTCTTCGTCATCTACGTGCTGGCGCGGCCCACGTCGTGGGGGTCGCGGGCGATGCAGCGGTCCTACGACCAGGCGCCCGACGCTGCGGGCCGGCCTCATCGCGCTGCTCATCACCTTGACGATCGGCTTCCTCATCAACGACTCCGGCGTCGCGATCCCGGCCGTCGGCGCGACGCTGGCGGTGCCGCTCATCGTGTCGGTGTCGGTGTCGTACCTGCTCGACGAGGCCCGGGCCGCCGCCCAGACCCGCTCCGCACGCCGGCGGCGATGACCACCACCCACAGCACCAGCCCCACCCACGGGATGACGCCGCGGCGCACCCCCAGCGTGAGGTCCTCGACGGCGGGCGTCATCCCGAGCACGCGGCCGGGCACGTAGGCGACCGCCATCGCGGCGAGGCGCACCAGGGCGACGAGGTCGACCAGCCCGGGCAGCACCGCCGGCAGGCAGCTCCACAGCAGCAGGTCGTACCAGGGCAGCGAGTAGGGCGCCGCGAGCGAGTAGGCCAGCGCCAGGCACGCGGTGACCCAGAGCGCGACGACGGCGAACGCGCGAGGCGGCCTCCCGGCGTCACTTCGACCAATAGGTCGATCTTGTCCCGCCGCCTGGGGCAACTTCGACCAATAGGTCGATCTTGTCCCGCCGTCCCGGGCAACTTCGACCAATTGGTCGATCTTGTCCCAGCCGGCGGGGCGGCTGGCGCGCAGCAGGCACCAGGCCAGCAGCAGCGCGAGCAGCGCCGCCCCGATGCCGATGAGCGTGCGGGTCGGCCCGTTGCCGATGGTGTCGCGCCCCCACTCGAGCAGCGGCCGCCACGGCGTCGCGAGCGACACGGCCTGCCGCGAGCGCAGCAGCTGGTCGAACACGTGCGGGCCGGCCCACAGGTGCAGCGCCCCGGCCACGACGACGAACCCCCCGGCCAGCGCCCCCACGAGCCGGGCCAGGGCACCGGACCGGTGGCCCACCACCCACCAGGCGGCCACGATGCCGACGGCGACGACGGCATACGTGAACTTCGTGGATGCCGCGAGCGCCACCACGACGCCGCTGAGCGCGGCACCCGCCCACCCCGGCCGGCGGGCCGCCACCACGACGGCGGCGAGCGCGAGGGCGGTCGCGACCGCGTCGATGTGCGCCCCGAGCACGCCGACGCCGATGACGAGCGGGTTGAGGGTCCACAGCACGTCGACCCGGCCGTGCAGCTCGGGGTCGAGCACGGCCCGCAGCAGGGCACGCACGGCCAGCCAGGACAGCACGACGACCAGCTGCCACACCCACACGCCCTCGCGCAGCGAGTCGCCACCGACCCACGCCGACAGCGCGTGCAGCAGCGTGCCGAACGGCCCGTAGACGCTGGGCTCGGTGGTCCACGGCTCCTCGACCCGGCTGGTGATCGGGTCGAGCCCGCCGGCCCAGCTGATCGGGGCGTCGACCCACGGGTTGCCGCCCGTGACGAGGATGCGGCCGTAGGCGAGGTAGTTGACGTGGTCGGCCGAGCCGAACGGCGCCGACAGCAGGGCGAGCAGCGCGATGATGCCGGGCGCCAGCCAGGTGCGCAGCGCCGCCACCCGGCCGCGCAGCCCGAGGTAGACCGCCACCGCCCCGAGCAGGTATGCCGTCCACAGCACCGCCGTGACCGCCCCCGGCCCCAGCTCGAGCGGCAGCCGGGGCACGCGCACCCAGCCGGGCGGGGCGAGGTCGGGCTGGGCGGCGTTCGGGGCGGACAGCCCGACGAGGAGCAGCAGCCCCAGCGCCACGACGACGCAGAGCCGGTGGGCGCGGGTCAGCCCCGCAGCCACGGCCGGCGGCCGCGGCTCGACGTCGGTCAGCCCCGGTGCCACGGCCGCCAGCCGCGCCGCACGAGCGCGAGCCACACGTCGCGGTACTGCTCGGCCCGGTGCACCTGCCCGCGCCAGTCGCGGCCGCTGACCCGGTGCTGCAGCTCGCAGGGCACCTCGAGCACGGTGAGCCCGGCGCGCAGCACGTCGACGGTGAGCGCCGTCTCGACCCCCCAGCCGCGGGCCAGCGGGCTGCCCGCCTCGAACGCCGCCGGGCTGAGGCAGCGCATGCCCGAAAGAGGTTGCACCGCAACGAAACCGGTGAGGTGCTGGATGCCGCGTCGGGCCAGCCCCACGACCAGCCCGCGACCGCCCCCGGCGGTGATCTGGGCAGGCAGCGTCGCGATGGTCATGTCGGCGCTGCCGTCGAGCACCGCGGCGGTGAGCACCCCGAGGTTGGTGGCGGTGTCCTGCAGGTCGCCGTCGACGAAGAGCAGCGCCGCGGGCCACGCGGCCGGCCGGAGTCGGCGACGGCATCCGCCCGCTCGAGCTCGCGCACCCGGCGCACCCCGGTCTCGAGCGCGGCGGCCTTGCCGCGGTTGCGCTCGTGGCGCACGACGTCGGCGCCGGCGGCCCGCGCGGCATCCGCCGTGCCGTCGGTCGACCCGTCGTCGACGACCACCACGCGGCCCACCTGGGGCAGCGCGGCCACGGCCGCCACGGTCGCCCCGATGCGGTCGGCCTCGTCCTTGCACGGGACGACGGCGGCGACCCGCGCGGCGAGCGCGCTCATCAGCGGAGGGTGACCTGGCGGCTCAGCAGGCCGGAGCGGGCCCGGCGCTCGTCGGCGGTGAGCGAGGCGTCGGAGGCCAGCGCGGCGGCATACCGCGTGCCCCACGCCGCGAGCTCGTCCTCGTGGTCGGCGGCCTCGAGCTCGGGGTCGAGGTCCCACACCGGCACGAGCAGGCCGCAGGCGCGGAAGGCGCCGAGCAGCCGGCTGTCGCCGCCGAGGGTGTCGTCGCCGGCGGCGTGCAGGCGGGCGAGCGCGTCGGTGGCGGCGTCCTCGTCGTCGGGCAGCACCAGGCGGATGTGCGCCCGCTCGCCGATGCGCACCCAGTAGGCCGACGGCAGCGCCGACAGCGCGACGGTGGGCACCACGGTGGCGTTGGCGCGCTCGAGCGACTCGGCGGCCTCGCCCTCGAGGTCGTCGCCGCCGACCCAGAAGTCGAAGCCCTCGTGCACGGTGACCTCGAACGCGCCGTCGGCGACGAGCACGTCCTGCAGGCGCGGGCTGTCGGCGGTGACCTGGGGCGTGGTGACCACGGGGTGGCCCGGCTCGGCGGCGAGCGCCGCGAGCAGCTGACCCGCGAGGTCGCGCGACGCGTCACCGCTGGCGTTGCCCGACTGGGTGCCGATGAGCACCGAGCCGTCGGCGCGGTGCAGGCCGGGCCAGGCCATCGGCAGCACGGTGGCCACGGTCACCTCGCTCGGGGCGCCGTCGGGCAGGTGCTCGGGGCGCACGGTGACCACGGCGGTGGCCGCCGGCAGGATCTCGCGCAGGGCGACCCAGTCGGTCTCGCCCACGAGCCCCTGGAACGGCCGGCGCTCGAAGGGCGCTGGTGCCGGCCGGGACGCCCGGGACGTGGTGTCGGTGCCGCGCTGACGTCGAGATGCCTTGCCCATGCGAGCACCCTAACGGGGTGGGGTCAGGTGGCCCGGCGCCGGCTCGGCCCGCCGAGGGTGGCCCACACGACGTTGCCGGTGCGGTCTTCGGTGACGCCCCACTCGTGGGCGATCGAGCGCACGATGCGCAGCCCGCGGCCCGAGGACAGCCACACGGTGCGCGGTGCCGGCCGGGGCACGGTCTCGCCACCGCCGTCGGTCACCTCGACCTCGACGACGTCGCCGCGGATCTTCCAGCGCACCCGGATCGTGCCGTCGGACAACGGCCGGGCGTGGCGCACCGCGTTGGTCAGCAGCTCGGAGGCGACCATCTCGGCCTCGTCGACGAGCTGCTCGGGCAGGTCGCGGGTCTGCAGGTCGTTGACCACCTCGCGGCGCACCTTGCCGACCGAGGCGGGCTCGTGGGGGGCGCGCAGCGTGCAGATGATGCTGTCGACGCCCGGCCCGGGCGTCTCGGTGACGATGAGGCCGGTCTCACCGGTGCGGCCGGTGCCGACGGCACCGTCGTCCTGGCTGTCGTCGTGGTCGAAGTTCGAGGTCACCGGCCAAACCTAGCCGGATCGCGCCAGCTGGCGAAGCACGTGGCCCGGGCGGTTGGTGATGATCACGTCGACGCCGAGCTCGAGGCAGCGGTCGACCTCCTCGTGGTGGTCGACGGTCCAGACGTAGACCTGGTGCCCTCGGCGCTGGAAGGCCTTGACCACCTTGGGGCGGCGCAGCATCCGCACGTCGAGCCCGACGGCGCCCACCCCCTTGGGCAGGCTGCCGTCCCAGGTGAGCGCCGGGATGGTGGCGTCGACGAGGTAGACCAGGGGCAGCTTGGGGGCGAGCTTGTGGGCCCGCTGCAGGGCGCGGTTCGAGAACGACATCATCCGCACGTGCGGGCGCCCCGGCTGGTCACCGCCGTCGAGGTCGAACATCCGCAGCACCTGGACCAGGGTGTTCTCGACGTCGTTGCCGTGCCGGGTGGGGTGCTTGGTCTCGATGAGGGTGACCACCTCCTGGCGGGTGCTCACCAGGGTGTCGAGCAGGCGGCGCAGGGTGAGGATGTGGCCGCGCTCGGGGTCGCTCTCGGGCGACTCGGTGTCGCCGGGCCGGTGCGAGCAGCTTCCACGACGCCCAGTCGAACTCCTCGAGCCGGGCCAGCTCGAGCGCCGAGACCACGCCCTCGCCGTCGGACGTGCGCTCGACCCGCCGGTCGTGCACGCACACGAGGTGGTGGTCGGCGGTGAGCCGCACGTCGCACTCGACGCCGTCGGCACCGTGCGCGAACGCCTTCCGGTAGGCCCGCAGGGTGTGCTCGGGCTCCTCGTCACTGGCCCCCCGGTGGGCGATGACGAGCGGCCGGCCCACCGTGCTCGGCGGCGGCACCGCCTCCGTGACGACGTCCACCCCTGAATACTCACACGCCCGGCCCCCCTACCGTTGGACCATCGTGAGCCTCCCGCCCTTCCAGCACCTCGTCGACGAGCACTGGCGCGACGTCGCCCGCCTCGCCCACGCCCTCGCACCCGGCGCCGGCGACGACGTCGCCCAGCAGGCGTGGACCCAGGCGCTGGTGGCCTACCCCCGGCTCACCCACGCCCGCAACCTGCGCTCGTGGCTGCTCACGATCACCCACCGGTGCGCGATGGACCACCACCGCTCGGCCCGCCGCACGTTCCCCCACGAGGACCCCTCGCTGCTGGCGCAGGCGCCCACGCTCCCCCCGCCCGAGGCGCCCGACGGCGACCTGTGGGCGCGGGTCGCGGCGTTGCCCCCACGGCAGCGGGATGCCGTCGTGCTCCGCTTCGTCGGCGACCTCGACCACCGCGCGGTGGCGGCCGCGCTCGGCACCTCGCCGGGCATGAGCCGCCGCCTGGTGAGCGACGCGATCGCCTCTCTCCGCCGGGACCTCCCGGCCCTTCACGATCTCGAGGACCTGCCATGACCAACCCCTTCGCCACCTTCGACCCGCCGCTGGCCGGCCCGCCCGTGCTCGGGCCCACCGACGTCTCGTACGTGCTCGAGGACACCGAGGTCGGGCGGCTGCTCGTGGCCGTGCGCGACGACGGCGCGGTGGTGACGTGCGCGTATGCCGGCGACACGGCATCCGAGGACCGCTGGCTGACCCGGCTCGCCGCCACCGTCAGCCCACGGGTGCTGCGGCACCCGGCACCGACGGATGCCGCGCGCCGCGCGCTCGCGGCCTACCTGTCGGGCTCGGCCCGGTCGGTCGACGTGCGGGCCGACCTGGCCCTGGCGTCGGCGTTCCAGCGCGAGGTGCTCACCGGGCTCGCGGCCCGGGTCGGCTACGGCGAGCGCACGACGTATGCCGTGCTGGCCTCGGCCGTGGAGCACCCCGGTGCGGCGCGGGCGGTGGGGACGGCCCTCGGCGCGAACCCGCTGTGCATCGTGCTGCCCTGCCACCGGGTGCTGCCGGCATCCGGCGGGGTCGGTGGGTATGCCGGTGGGCCGGCCGCCAAGGAGCACCTCCTCGCGCTCGAGGCCGCTCACGCCGGCTGACCGCTGAGGCGAACGTGGGTGAAGACCACCGTCCGGGCGGAGGGAATCACCCACGTTCGGGCCGGCCGGCACAGGTGCGGGTGGGACCATCACGCGATGACGCCGCGGCGAGGACGAGCGGCCCGTCGAGCCCTGGTGGGCTTCGTGGCGGCGGTGCTGGTCGCGGTCGCGGTGGCCTGGCCGGCGCAGGCGACCATCACCGCCTCGTACACGGTGCTCACGTGGAACGTGGCCGGCTGGGCCATGCACCGGGGGTCCGCGACCGACGCGCTGGTGCCCGCCATCAGCCGCTCGATCCAGGGTTCCGGCGCGCAGCTCGTGGCGCTCAACGAGGTGTGCGTGGACCAGTACCGGGCGCTGCGGGACGACCTCGCGGCCGCCGGCTGGCCCGACGACCCCACCGACTTCGCGCGGTTCGAGGCGCAGGGCGCCACGGCGTGCGGCGGTCAGGCGTTCGGCCTGGTGGTCTTCAGCAGGGCGCCACTGGGGGCTGCGAGCCGCCACACCCTCTCCTCGGACGGCACGTCGGAGGGCCGCAGCCTCCTGTGCGCGCCGTTGCAGTCACCCGCGCACCTGCGCTTCTGCACCACCCACATCACGCCGGACAACACCGTCATCGACGGCCGGCGGATCAACCAGACCCAGCTCGACGAGGTGCGCCGCAGGCTGGAGTCGTTCAACGCGGCGGGTGACACCGTGCTGCTCGCGGGCGACCTCAACGCGCAGCCGAGCCACCGGCTCCTCGACGGCTGGTACTCCCCGGCGGTCGCCACGCCCGCCAACGGGTCGAACACCGGCGCCTACCGGGAGCTCGACGACACCGACCCACGGTGTGCCGGCTACGGCGAGTCGACGACCCCGGGGACCCGTGGGGGCCAGTGCGACCAGTCGCCGAAGATCGACCTGGTGTTCGTGCGCGCCAGCCGTCTCGCCGGCTCCTACTCGGCCGACTCCCTGGACATCCCGTCGTGCAGCCTGTCCCCCTGCTCAGACCACCGCCCCGTCGTCGGCACCGTCCGGGTGTCCGTGGGCTGAGCTGTCGACCGCCTGGGGTGGGCCTCCCGTCCCGCTCAGCCCACCAGCTGGTGCAGGTGCACACCGTGCTCGGTCGCGATCAGCTCGGCCGCCTTCTCGCCGATCATGATCGCGGCGGCGTTGGTGTTGCCGCTGACGATGTTCGGCATGACACTCGCGTCGGCGACCCGGAGACCCGCGACGCCGAGCACGCGCAGCCGGGCATCGACCACGTCGCCCATCCGGCAGGTCGAGGTCTCGTGGTAGACGGTCAGCGCGTAGTGGCGGGCCAGGTCCTCGAGCAACGCGTCACTCGGCTTACTGCCGTCCTGGTGGCCGTGGGCACTCGCCAGGTGCGGCGGGATGACCGGGTCGCCGAGCCCGCCACCGGGCCAGGCCGCGGCGATCTCGAGCGCCTTGCGGATCACGGAGACCATCACCACGACGTCGTGCGGGTCGTCGAAGTAGTTGAGGTCGATGCGCGGGGCGACGGCCGGGTCCGCGCTGACCAGGGTCACCGAACCCTCCGAGTGGGGTTGCACCGGGTTGGGCAGGAGGACGACCTGCCCGCGGGTGGGGTCGAGGAAGGCCTCCGGGTCGTCGAAGAAGGCCGACGCAGGGATGCGAAAGACGCCCTCCCAGATTGCGGGGGTGTAGCCGCAGGCCAGGAAGCCGATCTGGGCGTCGTGGGTGTGCACGTCACCCAGGCCGGTGGAGTAGAACGCGACGGCGTCGTACAGCGAGGACGACGCCAGGCCGCGGCCGGTGGTGAACCACTCGACCAGCCGACGCTCGGCTTCGGCCTTGGCTGCCGCCAACGGCTCGGGGAGGTCGACGTCGTCCGCCGGGTCCGCCGGGAGCGGGCCCGCAGGGGCCCGCAGCGCGTCCGGGCCCAGAGACATCGCGATCTCCACCATGGTCTCGCCGATGCCGTCCGCGGCGAACATCAGCGGGGTGTGCAGGTGGTCCTTGAGGTGCTGTCCGACGTCCGGCAGGTCCAGGAGGCACTCCACCCCGACGTCGGCCAGCGCGTCGCGAGCACCGACCCCGGAGAGCATGAGGAGGTGCGGCGACCCGATGGCCCCGGCACAGAGCACCACCTCGGTGCCGGCGTGCACCTCCGCCGGGGTGCCGTCCTCGGTGCGGTAGCGCACCCCGGTGGCGCGCAGGCGTCGCCGTCGCCCTCGAGGATGATGCGCTCGACGAGCGCGCCGGTGACGACGGTGAGGTTCTCCCGCTCCATCGCGGGCTCGAGGTAGGCGTGGAAGGTCGAGCTGCGCTTCCCGGCACGGGTCGTCGTCTGGAACAACGACGCGACGCCCTGCGGCTCGCGGCGGTCGCGGCCGTTGTAGTCGCCCTGCTTGAGCCCGGTGCTGCCCGCCGCCTCCACGAACTGCGTGGATGCCGGGAGCACCGGTTCGCGCACCGACACCCCCACCGGTCCGTCGTCGCTGTGGGCGTCGAGGTCGGGGTGCAGCTCGGTGCTGTGCACGAAGCCCTCGGCCTTGAGGAAGTAGGGCAGCACCTCGGCGTAGGACCAGCCCTGCGCCCCGCCCGCCGCCCAGGCGTCGAAGTCGCCGGGGTGACCTCGCACGTAGGCCATGTAGTTGATGCCCGAGGAGCCGCCGAGCATCTTGCCGCGGGGCACCATCATCCGGCCCCCGACCAGGCCCTTGCCGACCCCTCCGGGGTCGCCGGTGAACATCCAGTCGGTGGTGGGGTCGTTCTGCAGCGAGGCCACCGCGGCGGGCATCAGCTCGGCCGGTGGCGGCGGGCCCCCGGCCTCGAGCAGGCACACCCGCACGTCCGGGTCCTCGGTCAGCCGGGCGGCGACGACCGCGCCCGCCGACCCCGCTCCCACGATCACGTAGTCGTACGTCGAGCCCATGGATCCCACCTCGTCGTGGTTGCCTCGCCGAGCGGCGCGGACGGTGCCGCCCACGCAACCACAGGCCGACCGCGGCGACAAGGGCTGTCGAAGGCGGCGTCGATCCTGGCACCTCGCGCTGGTTCGTGACCGCTGCGCGCTGGGATGCCGTGGGCGGCCGTTGACCATCCGCACCCACTCGCTGGCGCTCGCGGGCGCTCCCGCCAGACCCGTCCATCGGCTCGCCCACGGCATCCCACCGCTCCGCTCGTCCCGCTTCGTGTCCCCTTCTCCGTGGTCACCTCACGCTTGGCCACGTCTTCTGGTCGTTCGCTGCCTCTGGTGACATGCAGTCGGGGCCCTCGGCGGGCCGGGGCACGCTCGGCGCGTCGCTCGTCACCGCCCACTGCATGTCTGCAGGTTCGGTGCGCACTCGCGTGATGGCTCACCACGTGAAGCATCCGGACCTCCCCTGGCGCGTACCTCCCTGGCGAGCGCGCCGGGCGTCGGTCAGCGGTAGAAGCCGTGGCGGGCCAGGGGGTGCAGCAGCTCGCGCTCCTCGTAGGCGAGGTGCGACAGCAGGGTGTCGGTGAGGAGGTCGACGACGTGCTGGAGGCGGTCGAGGGCACCGGGCTCGTCGGCCACGAGGGCCACGAGGGCGCGGTCGACGTCGTCGAGCACGTCGTGGATCACCTCGTGCTCCTCCTCGAGCCGGTCGATGACCGGCGCCGCGTCGGGGTCGCTCGCGCGCAGGTGCGGGAAGATGCCGGTGTCCTCGAGGCCGTGGTGCCCGGTCACGATCCGGCAGTAGGCCTCGCAGTAGGCGCCGAGCGTCCAGTTGTTCTGGCGCATCGTCATCGCGTTGACCGCCGAGCGCGCCGACCCCACCGCGAGGTGGCCGCGCACCACCTGCTCGACGACGTCGCGCACCTGGGTCAGCTCGGCGCGCAGGTGGTCGTGCACCTCCTTGAGGTGCGCGCGGCACCGCCAGCTGGGCCGGGCCGTAGGCCGCCTGCGCGGCCGGGTCGGGCCGCACCGGGTAGGTCGGCCGGCTCGCCTCGTCCCACGGCAGGATGCCGGTGAGCCGGGTCCCGTCGTCGGGCGTCGGGACGACGACGTCGGCCAGCGAGCTCGCCGGGTGCGGCGCGGCTGCGGCAGTGGACGTGGATGTGGCTGCGGGAGCACCGGATTCGCTGGCCGCGGCGCCGCTGCCGGGCGCCGAGCCCCGTCCGCAGGGGGCGAGGCACGGCATCCGCGGGCACGGCATCCGCCGCCGCCCGCCGCCCGCCGCTCGCGCTCGGTGGCGACGAGGTCGCGCACCAGGGGCGCCACCTCCTCGCCGAAGCGCCGCACGTCGTCGGGGTCGTCGGTGCCCAGGATGTAGGTGGCCATGCCCTGCTCGAGGGTGAGCCCGGCGAGCTGCTCGGCCCAGTCCGAGGGCCGCCCCCGCAGGAAGCCGCCGCCCGACCCGAACGACCCCGACACGTTGTAGAGCCGGCGCACGGCCTCCGGCGCCCGCCCGGCCGCCACCGCCGCCTCGTCGATGCGCGCGTTGAGCTCGCCCGAGCGTGTCCGGCGCCGGCGTAGCCCTGGCTCGGCAGCCAGCCGTCGGCGAGGCGCCCGGTGAGCCGCAGCATCCGCGGCTTGTAGGCCCCCACCCAGATGCCCACCGGGTGCGCCGGCGCCGGCCCCGAGTGCAGCCCCGACGCCCGGTGGTGCGCCCCGTCGAGGCGCACCGAGCCCGAGCCCGCCCACATCGCCCGGATGACGCCGATCGCCTCCTCGAGCGCGGTGACGGCCTCCCCCGGCGCGAGGCGCACCCCACCGGCCGCCTCGATGGCGTCCCAGAACGCACCCGTGCCGAGGCCGAGCTCGACCCGGCCACCGCTGAGGATGTCGAGCGACGCCACCGAGCCGGCCAGCACGACGGGGTTGCGCAGCGGCAGGTTCGCCACGTTCAGCGCGACCCGCAGGGTCGAGGTGCGGGCCGCGATGACCGACAGCAGCGTCCAGGCGTCGAGGTGGCGCGCCTGGTAGGGGTGGTCCTGCACGGTCAGCAGGTCGAGCCCGCTGACCTCGGCCACGGCGGCCAGCTCGAGCACGTGGTGCGCGGCGGCCGCGTCGGGTGAGGGGAACAGCCCGAACTCGAGCCCGTGGCCGTAGTCGGTCACCCCTCGGCGCCCCGGTCCTCGCGCGGGAGGCGACCCGACCCGGCATACCCGCCGAGCAGCTCGGCCATCGCCAGGTGCGGCTTGGCCTCGTCGTGCCGGCCCTGCCGCTGCAGGGTGCGGCCCAGCACGAGGTTGGCGTAGGCGTCGTCGGGCACGTCGGCCAGGATCGCGCGGGTCACCCGCTCGGCGCGCCCGAGCTGGGCGGAGTGGAAGTAGGAGCGGGCGAGCAGCAGCCGCAGCTCGGTGGTGCCGTGCAGCGGCGGCGCCAGCGCGCTCTCGTCGACGAGCGTGGCGAGCGCCTCGGCCGCGGCCTGGTACTCGCCGTGCTCGAACAGCCCGCGGGCGCGCTCGTAGCGCTCGGCCATGTCGGAGCCGGGAGTGGTCATGGGCTCCACAACACCACATCGCAACGCCCGATTCCGGATGCCGGGGCGGCACGACCTAGGCTCCCCCACGTGAGCGGCACCCCGGCCCCGGAGCGGTTGCTCGTCGACGTCCCCGGCCACCCCGGCGCGACCCTGCGGGTCGAGGTGCACCACCCCGACGCCCCGGTGACGGCGCTGTTCAGCTCGGGGCTCGGCCTCCCGCTCGACCTCTGGCACCAGGTCGTCGACCTGCTGCCGGACGTGCGCTGCGTGCTCTTCGACCGCCCCGGCATGGGCGGGTCCACCCCCTGGCACCGCGCGGTCGACCTCGACGAGGAGGTCGATCTGCTCTCGACGGTGCTCGCCGCGACGCACCCCGACGCCGCGGCCGATCCGGTCGTCGTCGTCGGCCACTCGCACGGCGGCCTGTTCGCCGAGGGCCTGGCCCGCACCCGCCCGGAGGTGGTGCGCGGCCTCGTGCTCGTCGACGCGTCCGACCCCGGGCACGAGGCCGCCCGGTGGCAGCTCGGCGGGCCGGTCGGCGAGTGGGTCGCGTGGGTCGCGGCCCGCCCGTGGCTGGCACCGCTCGTGGGCGACGTCGCGGCCACGGCCGTGCTGGTCGGCGGCGCCACCCGGCCGGCCGGCCCGGACGCCCACCGCGCGCTGGCCACGGCCTACGGCCAGCCCGCGCAGCTCGAGGCGACCGTCGCCGAGCTGGTGGCCGTGGGCGACGACGCCCGCGCCCTGGTGGCCCTCTCGACCACGCAACCCCTGCCCGACATCCCGGTGCAGCTCGTCGTGGCGGCCCGGGCCGGGCGCCCCGCCCGGCTCCGGCGCCGGGCCTGGCTGCGCCGGATGACCGACCGCGCCGCCGCGCTCGGGCCGGGCACGGTGCGCACCGACGTCGACGCCGGTCACCTCGTCATGCTCGACGCGCCGGATGCCGTCGCCCGCGCCGTGCGCGCGTGCGTCACCCGTACGGCAGGCCCCTGATCGCCTCCTCGATGGCGGCGAGCTCGTCGTCGGGCAGCGAGGGTGGGCCGACGATCTCCGACCAGGCCGTGACGACCGTCGCGTCGTAGACGTGCCCGTGCCCCGCGGGGACCCCGACGGCGTTGAACTGGTCGAGGGTCGCCTGCCAGCCGCCGGCGATGGGCCAGGCCACCGCCCTCGGGCTGACGTCGGGCCCGCGCGGGTCGAGCCACGCGGTGCGGTCGGCGGTCCAGGCGACGATGGGGTCGGACGCGTGGGTGAGGTAGATGATCGGGTTGTCGGTGGTCCAGGTCAGGGTCTGGTCGGTGAGGTCGGCCGGCACGGTGGCCACGCGCACCAGGCCGCCGTCGCCGTAGAGCGGCTTCCACACCGGCGAGCCGGGCTGGCGGGCGGCGACGACCTTCTGCCAGGTGGGGTCGAAGCTCGGCGGCCCGATGAGCAGTGCGCCGTCGGTCGTGGTCGACATGTCCTCGACGCTGGTGAAGGCGTTGTCGGTGGAGAACGCGCCCAGGCTCTCGCCGAAGACGTAGAGCTCGGGGCGCTCGTCGGCCGGCATCCCGTCGAGCTCGACCCGCATGGCGGTGATCAGCGCCTCGGCGTTGGTCGCGGCGCGGCTCTGGTCGGCGAGGTAGGACAGCCAGCTCGGCAGGTAGGAGTACTGCGTGGTGACCGTGGCGACGTCGCCGTGCGTGACGTACTCGAGCGCGTTGGCCGCCTTGGCGTCGATCCAGCCGCTGCCGGTGGTGCCGGCGACGGCGATGGCCTTGCGGTCGAATCCACCCAGGGCGCGCAGCTCCGCCACGGCGAGCTGGGCCCGCTCGGTCGCGGTCGGCGCGGCCTCCAGGCCGACGTAGGCCCGCACCGGCTCCTTGGCGTCCGGGTCGCCGACGACCTTCGCGATGTCGGCTGCCGTCGGGCCCTGCGAGACGTAGGTGCGGCCCTCGCGGCCGATGCTCTCCCAGGTGACCGTCGACGCCGGGCCGCCGGAGCGGTTGGCCATCTCGGGGTTGGTCACGCCCGGTGCGGGTCTCGTCGTTGCTCTGCGCGAAGATCGCGTCGGCCACGGCGATCGCCCCGCCGTAGAGGAAGCCCGAGAAGAACATCCACGAGAAGACCGCGGTGACGACGATGGCGACCAGCCACGCCAGGCGCCTCGGCAGGAACCGGACGAGCGGGCGGAACAGGGCCCGGCCCAGCCACTTGATGGCCCGGCCGATGCCGACGAGCAGGGCCGCGACGACCAGCCCGAGCAGCGGCCCCACCAGCCAGAGGAGCGGCGTCTCGGGCGGCATGCCGAGCAGCTCGGCCTGCTCGTTCTGCCAGGTGCGACCCAGCCAGCCGCCGACGAGCGCGCTGAGGACCGCCAGCCCGGCGAGCACCCGCCAGGCGATCCGCCGCCCGCCGGGCGGCACGACGGGGAGGCCGAGGGCCCGGTAGGCCCAGCCGAGGAACGCCCCGATGCCGTAGCCGGTGGCGATGCACAGGCCGGTGAGCACCGCCTGCACGTACCACGCCCGCGGCACCAGCAGCGGCGTCACGCTCACCGCGCCCACGACCAGCGCCGAGGGTGGCGCCGGCGAGCGAGAGGCGGCCGGGGCGCCGGCGGCGGCGCGGCTCGGCCTCGGGCGGACCGGCATCGCGTGCTCACGTCTGGCGCTGTCACAGAGGTCATCTCGGCTCCTGGCGTGCGGCGATCAGGTGGGCTTGGTGATGGGGAACAGGATGGTGTCGCGGATGCCGAGGCCGGTCAGGTTCATGACCAGCCGGTCGACGCCCATCCCCATCCCGCCGGTGGGGGGCATGCCGTACTCGAGCGCGGTGAGGAAGTCCTCGTCGACCTCCATCGCCTCGGGGTCGCCGGCGGCGGCGAGCAGCGACTGCTCGACGAGCCGGGCGCGCTGGTCGACCGGGTCGATCAGCTCGCTGTAGGCGGTGCCCTGCTCCGAGCCCCAGATGACGAGGTCCCACTTCTCGACCAGCTCGGGGTCGTCGCGGTGCACCCGGGTCAGCGGCGAGGTGTCGCGCGGGAAGTCGGTGTAGAACACCGGGGTGGTCGTCTGCCCCTCGCACAGCTCGCCGTAGACCTCCTCCAGCACCGCGCCCCAGGTGAGGCCCGGGTCGAGGTCGAGCCCGATGGCGCGCGCGTGGCGCTGCAGCTCGGCCAGCGGCGTCGCCGTCGAGATCTCCTCGCCGAGCGCCGTGGAGACGGCCGTGCAGATCGGGATGGCGGGCCACTCGCCGGAGAGGTCGAACTCCTCGATCGTGCCGTCGGGCCGGGGCCGCCGGGCGATGGGGCGGCCGTAGACCGCGACCGCCGCCTCCTTGATGATCTCCTGGGTGAGCAGCCGCATCGACACGTAGTCGTTGTAGGTGCCGTAGACCTCGAGCGAGGTGAACTCCGGGTTGTGCGAGGAGTCGGCGCCCTCGTTGCGGAACTGCCGGCCGAGCTCGAAGACCTGCTCCATGCCACCGACGACGAGCCGCTTGAGGTGCAGCTCGGTCGCGATGCGCAGCGACAGCTCGAGGTCGTAGGCGTTGATGTGGGTCTGGAACGGGCGGGCATTCGCGCCGCCGTGCACCAGCTGGAGGATCGGCGTCTCGACCTCGACGTAGCCACGGTTCTGCAGCGACTCGCGGATGCTGCGCACCACCGTCGAGCGCAGGTAGGCGATGTCGCGGGCGGCGGGCCGCACGATGAGGTCGACGTAGCGCATCCGCACCCGGGCCTCGGGGTCGGTGAGGCCGAGCCGCTTGTCGGGCAGCGGGCGCAGCGACTTCGAGGTGAGCGCGAACGAGTGCGCGTCGACGCTCAGCTCGCCGCGGTTCGACGCGACGACGTCACCGGTGACGCCCACGTGGTCACCGAGGTCGAGGCTGCGGAAGAGCCGGTGCTGCTCCTCGCCGAGCACCGAGCGCGACGCCATCACCTGCACGTCGCCCGAGCCGTCGCGGATGGTGAGGAAGCACAGGCCGCCGTGGTCGCGCTTGCGCAGCACCCGGCCGACGACCGAGACGACCTGCGCGCTGCGGCTGCCGGCCGGCAGGTTCCCGGCGGCGGCGCGCACCTCCGACAGCGAGTGCGTGCGCGGGTAGCCCACCGGGTAGGGGTCGATGCCCCGCTCCTGCAGCCGCTCGAGCTTGGCCCGCCGCACCCGCTCCTGGTCGGGCAGCCGGCGGGCGGTCAACGCCTCGGCGAGGCGGTCGGGCTCGGGAGGGATGGCGGCCCGCACCTGCGCGGCGTACGCCTCGTCGGCGTGCTCGAGCTCGCCGGTGTCGGAGCCGCGGCGCAGGATCGACCCGACCGACGGTGCGGTGAGGAAGCCCTCGGCGCTGCCGGCCGCCACCCCGACGCGGGGCAGGTCGGAGGAGTACTCGAAGCAGATGAAGCGCGGCTGCCACTCGGGCAGGTACTTCGCGTTGGAGCGGTAGAGCGACTCGAGCTGCCAGTTGCGGCTGGCCAGGAGCAGCGCCTGCCGGCCCAGCCGGGCCATCGGGCCGGCGCCGAGCTCCTCCCCGCGGGTGAACGCCTCCCGGAACATCGCGAAGTTCAGCGACACCCGGCGCACGGCCAGCCGCGGCGCCTGCTCGGCGAGCGAGCTGACGAGCAGCTCGACCAGGCCGTTGTCGGCGGTGGGGTCGCGGCGCATCAGGTCGAGCGAGAGGCCGTTGCGTCCCCAGGGCACCAGGCTGATGAAGCCGCGCAGGGTGCCGTCGCCGTCGTGCGCCTCGACGAGCACGCAGTCGCCGTCGAGCGGGTCGCCGAGGCGGCCGAGCGCCATCGAGAAGCCGCGCTCGTCGCCGCCGTCGCCGCGCCAGGAGGATGCCGAGGAGGCCAGCCGCTCGAAGTCGGCGGCCGTCAGCGTGTCGTGGCGGCGCACCTCGACGTCGTAGCCCCGGCGGCGCAGCCGGCTCACGGCCTGGCGCACCGGCTTGAGCCCGGGGGCGTTGAGCGAGAACGAGCCCAGGTCGAGGATCGCCTCGTCGCCGATCTCGAAGACGGTGAGGCCGGCGGCCTCGAACGCCGCAGCCCCTTCCGAACCGGCCGCCATGACCGCCAGCGACCAGCCGTTCTCCCGGGCGTCGCGGCGCCAGGCCTCGATGGCCGCGGGCCAGTGCTCGGGGTCGCCGACCGGGTTGCCGCTGGCCAGGCTCACCCCGCGCACCACGCGGTAGGAGATGCCGGCCCGGGCCTGCGCCGGGTCCTCGGAGTCCCAGACGACGGCCTTGTCGCGCCGCGTGGCGAAGTAGCCGAGCGAGTCGAGGTCGCCGTGCTCGCGCAGCATGGTGCGCACCGTCGGCCTCGTCGGCCGCGCCGAGGGTGCGGGCGCTGGCCGGGGCCCGGAAGAGCACCGCCGCGCTGCCGAGCACCACGGCAGCGCCGAGCAGCGTCAGCACGAACCGCACCCACAGCGGGGCCGAGAAGCCCGGGTCGGCGACCATGCCGAGGTCGCCGAACACCGTGTCGACGATGGCCGTCGCGGCGTCGGCCGGGCTCGACTCGGCGAACTGCGACAGCAGCCAGGAGCCGACGATCGAGACGAGGACGACCCCGCCGACGAAGACCAGCAGGGCCTTGAGGCCGGCCGCACGAGCCGTGCGCGCGGCGAACTGGGGGCGCGCACGGACCGCGACGACGAGGACCACCGCGGCCACGACCAGCCCGATGACGCACAGCACGACGCTGTTGCCCTGCGACAGCGACCCGATCCGCCCGATGGAGGGAAAGATGAAGAGCAGCACGACGAAGAGCCACCACGCGGCCCGCAGCCGCCGGCGCAGGCCGACGCCCAGCGCGACGAGGAGGGCGGCGTACACGAGGTTGGGCACGATCGGCACGAGGACGAGCGAGACCGGGTCGTCGACCCGGTTGAAGTAGCGATGCAGCGGGGGCACCACCCAGGTGACCAGGACCACGGCCGCGAGGACGAAGGTGAACGCCGCGAAGCGGTCGGGCCAGCGGTCGTCGCGCAGGTTGAGCCGGCCGAGCGGTCGACGGCGCTGCTCGTCGCCCTGGGTCGCAGGACGGGTCGCGTCAGCGATGGACGTCATCTCAGTTCCTCTCGCGGTCCGTTGCAGGGTCCCAGTCAAGCAGTACGGTTGTTTGGTCGTGGGACGTATCTCGCGGCGCGGACTCCGTGGACGGCCCCTCGCGGAGAGCCATCCTCGCTCGAAAGGACCCGACATGAGCTCCGACGTCTCAGACCGGGACACCTCGGCGCCGCCCGACGACGCCGGGACCCGCACCCTCGGCCTACCGCAGGCCACCTCGCTCGTCGTCGGCACGATCATCGGGGTCGGCATCTTCAACGTGCCTGCGTCGCTCGCGAGCTACGGCCCGATCAGCCTGGTCGCGATGGCCCTCACCACGGTCGGTGCGCTCTGCCTCGCGATGCTCTTCGCGTCGCTGTCGCGGCGGATGCCGGCCGACGGCGGCCCGTACGCGTACGCCCGGGCGGCGTTCGGCAACCTCGTCGGCTTCTCGAACGCGTGGCTCTACTGGATCCCGGCCTGGGCCGGCAACGCCGCCATCGCCACCGGGTGGGTGCTCTACGTCGAGCGGTTCGTCAACACCGGGCACGGCACCGCCGGCACCATCGTGCTCACCCTCGCCGGCATCTGGGCGGCGGCCGCGATCAACCTGCGCGGCATCCGCAGCATGGGCCAGATCCAGCTGTGGACCTCGGTGATCAAGTTCCTCCCGCTGCTCGCGATGTCGACCATCGGGCTGTTCTTCATCGACGTCGACAACTTCACGCCGTTCAACCTCAGCGGGCAGGCCGCGCTGCCCGCCATCGGCAGCGCGATGGCGCTGTGCCTGTTCTCCTACATCGGCGTCGAGTCGGCGTCCGTGGCCGCGGCCAAGGTCGCCGACCCCACCCGCAACGTCCCACGCGCGACCATCCTCGGCACCCTCGCCTCGGCCACGGTCTACCTGCTGTCGCTGGTCGCGGTCTTCGGCATCCTGCCCAACGCCGTGCTCAGCGAGGCGACGGCGCCGTTCGCCACCGCGTCGGAGACCATCAGCGGGGCGTCCTGGGTCGGCAGCCTGGTCGCCTTCCTCGTCGTCGTCTCCGGCTTCGGTGCCCTGAACGGCTGGACCATGCTCGCCGCCGAGGTTCCCTACGCGGCCAGCAAGGACGGCCTGTTCCCGGAGCGCTTCCAGCAGGTGTCGAAGCGGGGGGTGCCGGCCTTCGGCATCCTCGTCTCGGCGACGCTGTCGACGGTCTGCGTGCTGCTCTCGCACGTCGGCGAGACCGGCATCACCGTGTTCAACACCCTGGTGCTGATGACCGGCATCGCCGCCGCCATCCCCTACGCGTTCTCCGCCCTCGCCCAGATCAAGTGGCGGATCGCCGACAAGCGGGTGATCACCCGGGGCCGGCTGGTGCGCGACCTGGGCATCGCCGGCGTCTCGTTCGTGGTCTCCGTGCTGTTCATCGTCTACTCGGCCAACACCGACGCCGAGGGGTTCGCGGTCTACTACCCGTTCCTCTACGCCCTGGGTGCCTTCCTGCTCGGGGTGCCGGTCTACCTGGTCAACCGCACCCGGATGACGCCGCCGCCCGGCCCGCCGCCGCCCGTCGACGCCGTCGACGCCGCGCGCCCCCGACCCGGCGTCCGCGCCCACGACCCCATAACGGAGACTTCACCCCATGTGGAACTGGTACCTCGACCACGTCGTCAACACCGGCCGGTCGGCCGCCCTGTGGATGCTGGTCGGCTTCGTGGTGACCTACGGGATCACCCGCTTCGTCACGGTGCGGATCAGGAACCGCAAGGCGTCCGGCACCGAGGAGGAGTCCGGCCCGATCAAGGACATCCACATCGGCGGGGTGCACGTGCACCACCAGGTGTGGGGCATCCTCCTGGTGCTCGTGGTCGGCCTGCTGACCTTCCGGTTCCGGCCCGACTCGCCGTGGATCGAGATCCTGGCGACCCTGTTCGGCATCGGCGCCGCCCTCGCGCTCGACGAGTTCGCCCTCTGGCTGCACCTCGAGGACGTCTACTGGTCCGAAGAGGGCAAGAAGTCGATCGACGCGGTGATGATCGCGGTGGTCTTCGGCCTGGTGCTGCTCAGCGGCACGTCCCCCATCGGCATCGAGACCAGCGAGACCGGGGTCGGCTTCTGGGCCATCAGCGGCGCCGTGCTGGTGCACATCCTCATCACGGTGATCTGCCTGCTCAAGGGCAAGATCATCATGGGCCTGGCCGGCCTGCCCGCCCCGCTCTTCTCCTACATCGGCGCCTTCCGGCTCGCCAAGCCCGACTCCTTCTGGGCGCGGCGCTTCTACCGGAGCGAGAAGAAGATCGCCCGGGCCACCCGGCGGCACGAGAAGTACGAGCGCCGCCGCCTCGCGCTGCGCGACCGCCTCTACGGCGGCTGACGCTCCGACCCGACATCCGCGTGTGGGAGTGGTCGGGCGTCGGCGGTTCGGGAGAGGATCGAGGCGTCATGACCCAGGACGAGCGACCTCAACCGTCGGCGCCGCAGACCCCGCGGCGCCGGGTGGCCGGCGCGGGCCGCAGCGTCGGCCGCGGCGGGCGGGCCGGCATCCGGTGGGTCGGGCGGGGCGGGGCGGCCGCAGGCCGACGGTTCCGCAGCTTCGCCGACGCCGACGGCGCCGCCGACACCGGCCTCGCGCGCCTCACCGAGCTGCACGCGGTCAACGTCGCCGCGGATGCCGCCCTCACCGTCTCGCTCGCCGGCACCGTCTTCGCGCTGCCCACCGACGAGGCGCGGGGGCGGGTCGCTCTCTTCCTCGTGCTCACCATGGCGCCGTTCGTGCTGCTCGCCCCGCTCATCGGGCCGCTGCTCGACCGGTTCCGCCACGGTCGGCGCTGGGCGCTCGGCACCACCCTGGCCACCCGGGCGTTCCTGGCCTGGGTGCTCGCCAGCGCGGTGGTCGAGGACAGCGCGTGGCTCTTCCCGGCGGCGCTGGGCTGCCTCGTGGCCAGTCGCACGTATGCCGTGGCCCGGGCGGCCGCCGTGCCACGGCTGCTGCCGCACGACATCAGCCTGGTCACGGCGAACTCGCGCCTGACCATCGCCGGGCTCATCGGGATGGCGATCGGCGGCGGGCTGGCCGGCGGGCTGTCGCGGATCGGCCCGGACTGGTCGCTGCGGCTGGCGTTCGTGGTCTACGTGGCCGCGACGGTGCTCGCCATCCGGCTGCCGGCCCGGGTCGACTCCACGGCCGGCGAGCTCGACCTCGACGGCCGACCGGCCGGGGAGGGCCCGCTGGCCATGCCCTCGGCGGGCCGGGGCGCCCGACGGCTGCGGGCGCTGCCGCCGGCCGTGCGCTACGTGCTCTGGCTGACCACCGGCGCCCGGCTGCTGAGCGGCTTCCTCACGCTCTTCCTGGCCTTCCTGATGCGCGAGCACCCACTGCCCGGGTGGTCCGGCCCGGCGGTGCTGGCCATGGTCGCCGGGGCGGCCGGGGTGGGCAACGCCCTGGGGTCGGTCATCGGCAACCGGCGCCGCAGCCCCGCACCCGAACGGCTCGCCACCGTCGTGGCGGGGGTGGCCGTGCTGGCCGGGCTGCTCACCGCGGTCTTCTACTCGCTGCCCACCCTGGTGCTGCTCGGCCTGGCGACCGGGCTGTTCGGCCAGCTCGCCAAGCTCAGCCTCGACGCGCTCATCCAGCGCGACGTCGACGACCACGTGCGGGCCCGGGTGTTCTCGTGGTCCGAGACCATCCTGCAGGCGTTCTGGGTCGTCGGCGGCGCCATCGGCATCACCCTGCCGCTGCTGCCGGTGCTCGGTTTCGCCATCGTCACGGCGGTGGTGGTGCTGGCCTGCCTGGTGGCCTGGCGCTCACGACGGCTTCAGTGACGCCCCACCGTGTCGAGGTCGACGGTGAGGCGGCCGGTGCCGCGGCCGGAGAGGGCGCGCTCGTACTCGCTCGGGTAGTCGACCCGGCCGTCGGTGGCGACGCTGAACTCGACCACGGTGCTCGGCACCAGGCCGAGCCGGATGGCGTAGGCCGAGCCGGGCGGCATCCGCACCGTGCGCTCACGCGTGTCGAGCGGCTCGTGGCAGCCGCCCCACATCGGTAGCACGGGTCGCGGGGAGCCGGTCGGGTTCAGCGTCACGGGCACCCCCACGACCCGCAGGGTGCTGGTGCCGCGGCCGTGCAGCAGGTGGTCGTGCGCGGCGGCGTAGTCGACCGTGCCGTCGTCCTCGACCCGGAAGCGCAGGTCGCAGGCGCGGTCGCGGGTCTGCTGGAAGGCGTAGGCCCCCGGGTGCAGGTCGACCGCGGCCCCGCCGGGCACCGACCCGTCGACGAAGTGCGGCAGGTGCATCGGCAGCCAGAACCAGGGGTAGGTCAGCTCGGAGGTGTCGATCCGGATCTCGGGCATGGTCGGTCCTCGGTGCGATGCCACGCCGTGGGTGGGCGCGGTTCTGCCCTCAGGAGTGACCGGAGGCCTCGGTGATACCTCCGCCGGCCACCGGTGTCAGTGGGGTGCTCTTAGGCTGGTCCGGTGACGAGCACCCGGGCGGCCGTGCTGCGCCTGCTGGGGCTGGGCGTGGCCGTGGTCATCGCCGGCGCCCTGCTCTGGCTGCTCCTCGGCGGCGAGCTCGACACGGTGCAGTCGGCGATCGCGGCGACCGGTGCGTGGGGCCCGGTCGTCTACGTCGTGCTGCACGTGGTGCTCACCCTGGTGCCGGTGTCGAAGAACCTGCTGTCCGGGGTGGCCGGGGCACTGTTCGGCCTGGTCGGCGGCATCGCCATCTCGTGGGTGGCGTCGATGCTCAGCGCCGTGGTGGGCTTCGCGATCGCCCGCCGGCTGGGCCGCGACGCCGTGGCCGAGCTCTCCGGCCCGCGCCTGGCGCGGGTCGAGGACGTGCTGCGCCGGCAGGGAGTCACGGCGGTGGTCGTGGCCCGGTTGACGCCGGTGCTGCCGTTCACGATCGTCAACTACGGGGCCGGCGTCAGCGCCGTGTCGCTGCGCGACTTCCTCGTGGGCACCGCCATCGGCATCGTCCCGGGCACGGTGGGGTATGCCGCGCTCGGCGCCTCCGCCGGGCGCAGCGTCGCCGTCGTGGCCGGCTCGCTGGTGCTCGGCGGGGTCCTCCTGGTCGGCTCGCTGGTCGTCGCGCGGCGGATGGCGCGGCGGCCCGTCCCCGAGGGTCAGGAGTCGCGGTAGCGGCGAGCGCGCAGCGCGGCGGCGGCCACGGCATCCCGGTCGGCGGGGCGGGCGCCCCGGGTCCAGTCCTCCGGGTCCTTGGCGTACATCGAGCCGTAGGCGGCGGTGTCGCGCTGGGTGCGCCAGCCCTGCGCCAGCGGGCCGAGGTCGACGGTGTCGTACCCGATCTCGTCGAGGGCCACCCGCACGGCCTCCTTGGCGTCGAGGTCGTCTCCCGCGATGGCCAGGGCGCTGCGGTCGTCGGCCCCGGCCGGGCGGGCCAGGGCGGCGAGGTGCTGCACGAAGATGTTGTTGAACCCCTTGACGACCTTCGCGTCGGGGGCGAGCGCCTGCAGCAGCTCCGATGTCGTGGTCGACTCGTCCTCGAGCTCGGGCACCACGCCGTCGCGCTGCGGGTAGTAGTTCATCGTGTCGATGACGACCTTGCCGGCGAGCGCCGCGTGCGGCAGGTCGCCGCGAGCCTTCAGCGGCACGGTCACCACGACGAGGTCCCCGGCACGGGCCGCCTCCTCGGCCGTCGCGGCGCGGGCGCGCGGCCCGAGCTCGGCGACCAGGTCGGCGAGCGTCTCCGGCCCGCGACTGTTGCTCAGCACGACGTCGTGGCCGGCGTCGACCGCCAGTCGCGCGACCGTGCTGCCGATGTTCCCGCTTCCGATGAAGCCCCAGGTGGTCATGCCGGCCCCAACGCGAGGGGTGGGCGAGGGCATTCCCCGCGACCAGGGTTGGGTGCTCAGGTGGCTGCCCGGGCGACCACCCGGGCCCCCAGCTCGACGGGTCAGGCGTGGGCGTCCTTGGGGGCACGCATCCGCTTGATGCCGGTGACGACGGCGACCACGAGCGCACCGACGACCAGGCCGATGACGGCCGACGCGAGGGTGTTGACGCACCAGCCGAGCGCCCCGCCGCCGACGGCCTCCTCGGCGTGGTGCACCTGGTCGTACAGACCAGTGCCAGCCGAGCTCGTCGACGCCGACCA
This sequence comes from uncultured Actinomycetota bacterium, assembly GCA_963806295.1. Lineage (GTDB taxonomy): Bacteria > Actinomycetota > Actinomycetes > Actinomycetales > Dermatophilaceae > Fodinibacter. The sequence goes on from CAWDXP010000025.1 coordinate 203,232, forward strand.
GCAGGATGTGCCCGCCGACCCAGAGCATCGCCACGATGCCGATCGTCGACAGCGCCGCCAGCAGCTTCGGCATCCCCGCGACCATGCCGCGGCCGACCGCGCGCGCGGTGCCCGACTCGCGCCCTGCGAGGTGCAGGCCGATGTCGTCCATCTTCACGATCAGGCCGACCACGCCGTAGACGAGCACCGTGATGACGATCGCGACCACCACGAGGATGACCGCGCGCGAGACGAACGGCTCGTCGGCGACCTCGTTGAGCGCGATGACCATGATCTCGGCGGAGAGGATGAAGTCGGTGCGGATGGCGCCCGTCGTCACCTGCTTCTCGCGCTCGGCGGGGTCGAGCGCGACCTCCTCCTCGGCGTGCTCGTGCCCGCTGACCTTCTCCCAGATCTTCTCGGCGCCCTCGTAGCAGAGGTAGGTGCCGCCGAGCATGAGGATCGGGGTGAGCAGCCACGGCACGAACTGGCTGAGCAGCAGCGCGGCCGGGGTGATGATGAGCAGCTTGTTGCGCAGCGAGCCGATGCGCGATGCGCTTGATGATCGGCAGCTCGCGGTCGGGGGTGAGCCCCTGCACGTAGCGCGGGGTGACGGCGGTGTCGTCGACGACGACGCCCGCGGCCTTCGCGCTCGCCCGGCCCGCGGCCGCGGCGACGTCGTCGACCGACGCGGCGGCCAGCTTGGCCATCGCGGCGATGTCGTCGAGCAGGGCGACCAGTCCACCGGCCACAGCACCTTCTCCTCCGGTCGGGGTCCTCGCGCCGGCGCAGCCGAGCGGCCCGCGTCGGCACACGGTAACGCGGGTCGGCGGTTCGCGGTTGCGCCGCCACTCCCCGACCTCGACAGTGGGCACCGTGCAGCGCCACGAGATCAGCCACCTCGCCCACGCCCACCACCCCGTCGCGGCCCCGCTGTCGGCCGCCTCGGTGGCCCGGCTCCTCGACCGGCTCGACCCCCCGACCGGCGGGCGGGTGCTCGACCTCGGGTGCGGCAGCGGCCAGTGGATGCGCGAGCTGCTCGGGCGACGCGCCGACCTCACCGCCGTCGGGGTCGACCTCCACCCCGCCGCCGACCCCGACGGCCTTCGCCGCCGACCTCGGCGGCCGGGCGGTGATCGAGGTCGGCGACGCGTCGACCTGGCAGGGCGGAACCTTCGACGCCGTCCTCGTGGTCGGGGTGAGCCACGTCTTCGGCGGCCCGGGCGGCACCCTGGATGCCGTGCGTCGTCACCTCGCGCCCGGTGGTCGCGTGCTCTTCGGCGACGGCATCTGGGACACCCCGCCGACCGACGCCGCCCTGCGCGCCCTCGAGGCCACGGCCGAGGAGTTCCCCGACCTGTCCGGCCTGGCCCGGCTCGACCCGGGAGCGCGGGCTACGAGGCGGTGCACGGCCACGTCAGCAGCCTCGAGGAGTGGGACGAGTACGAGTGGTCGTGGACCGGGTCGCTGGCCGACTGGGCGCTCGAGCCGGGTCGCGACCCCGCCGACCGGGACCAGGCGCTGGCCGCCGCGGCCGACCACCGCGACGCCTGGCTCGACGGCTACCGCGGGGTGCTCGGGTTCGCCACCCTGGTGCTCGCTCGACGCGTCCCGACCGTGACCTATTGGTCGATCTCGGTACGCCGTCCCTGCAGGAAGGCCCGCTCGGCCGGGTTGGTCGCCAGCTCCAGGGCCCGGTCGTAGGCCGCCACCGCCTCCGGGTGCCGGCCCAGCCGGCGCAGCAGGTCGGCGCGGGTCGCGTGGTAGGGGTGGTAGCCGTCGAGGTCGAGCCCGTCGACCGACCGCCAGGGCGGATGCCGGCCCCGCCACCTCCGCGAGCGCGACGGCGCGGTTCAGGGCCACGACCGGGCGTGGGCGACGCGGCGTACAGCTGGTCGTAGAGGGCGAGCACCTGGCTCCAGTCGGTGTCGGCGGCGGTCGCCGCGTCGGTGTGCACCGCGTTGACGGCGGCGAGCAGCTGGTAGTGCCCGGGACGGTTGCGGCGCAGGCACTCCCGCACGAGCGCGTGTCCCTCGGCGATCTTCTCGCGGTCCCACAGCGAGCGGTCCTGGACGTCGAGCGTGACGAGCGCGCCCCCGGCATCCAACCGTGCCGCCCGACGGGCGTCGGTGAGCAGCATCAGGGCGAGCAGCCCGGCGACCTCCGGCTCGTCGGGCATCAGCGCGCGCAGCACCCGGCCGAGGCGGATCGCCTCGGCGCACAGGTCGTCACGGATGCCGTCGCTCGCCCGAGCCGGGCAGGTGGCCCTCGGTGAAGACGAGGTAGATGACGCGCGAGCACGCCCCGCAGCCGGGCCGGCAGCTCGTGGTCGCGCGGCACCCGGTAGGGGATGTTGGCGGCGGCGATCTTGCGCTTGGCCCGGGTGATCCGCTGGGCCATGGTGCGCTCGGGCACGAGGAAGGCGCTGGCGATCTCGGGCACGGTGAGCCCGCCGAGCAGCCGCAGGGTGAGCGCCACCTGGGCCTCGGGTGCGAGCGCGGGGTGGCAGCAGGTGAACAGCAGGCGCAGCCGCTCGTCGGTCACCGAGGTGACCGGGGCGCCGGGGTCCTCGGGCGGCGGCGAGCATCTCGGCCTCCTCGTGGCGGGCCTGTCGGGTCGACTCGCGGCGCAGCCGGTCGAGGGCCTTGTTGCGCGCGACGACGCGTGAGCCAGCCGCCGGGGTTGGGCGGCACGCCCTCGGTGGGCCAGCGGCGCACCGCCTCGACGAAGGCCTCCTGGGCCATCTCCTCGGCGAGGTCGAGGTCGCCGAACCGCCCGGCGAGCGACGCCACGACCTTGCCGAACTCGGCACGGTAGACGTCCTCGACCACCGGGCGGCGCCGGCGTCCGTCACGGGTCACTCGCCCTGGAAGGGGCGGACCTCGACCTTGCCGCGGCAGGCCTTCGACGCCGCGGGCGGCCAGGTCGAGCGCCTCGTCGAGGTCGGCGGCCTCGATCGACCCAGAAGCCGCCGATCTGCTCCTTGGACTCGCTGTACGGGCCCGTCGGTGACGACCGGCTCGTCGCCGGTGCCGTCGACGACGGTCGCGGTGCTCGGCCGAGTGCAGGCCGCCGGCGAACACCCAGTTGCCGCTCTCCCGGATCTCCTCGTTGAACGGCCCCGTGTCGGCGTACGACGCTCGCGCTCGACCGGGTCGGGGTAGATGTCCTCGGGGGTGGCGTCCTTGTCGTGCCACACGGACAGCAGGTACTGGGTCATGGCGATCTCCTCGTTCACAGGTGTCGGACTCGACCGTAGTGCCGTGTCCTCACCCACTCCACGAACGGGAACCCCGGAATGCGACAGGTACCGCGAACAAACCTCGAGTTGGGTGCCGAAACGGTTGCCGGAGCGACCGTCTCAGCACCCAACCCTGGAGGGGACGGCCGGCTGGGCACCGGGCTGTTGCGCCCACGGCCTGGCCCGCAGCGGGCACCCGCGCGAGGCCGGCCGGGCGGTGGCAGCGCTCGTCGACGTCGCGGCCGCCAGCGGCTACCGGTGGCCCGAGCTGTTCGGGGCCGAGCCGGTCGGCGGGCGGCCCGCGCCCTACCCCGCGAGCTGCCGGCCCCAGGCCTGGGCGAAGGGCTGCGGGTCGGCGGGCTGCCGGTCGCGGTCGAGATCTCGGCGACCGGGCAGGTCGTGGCGGTCGAGGCGCCGCCCGAGCTCGAGGTGGTCGCGGCCACCCCCCACGGCTGACCCCGCTCGAGCGGTCAGCCGGTGCCGGGCTCGCCACCGGCCGCCGCGGGCCACCGGCGGATCTCGAGGATGCCGGTGTCGGCGACCTCGCTGGCCACCTCGGCCAGCTTGCGGTTGGAGTCCTGGCTGGCCACCCGCAGCACGGCGAACGCCTGCTCGCGGTCGAGCCGGTGACGGTGCATCAGGATGCCCATGGCGACCCCGATCTCGCGGTTGCTCTCCATGGCCCGGAGCAGGTTCGCCGCCTTGTCGCGGGCCAGCTGCGCCGTGACCAGCAGCGACCCGTGGGTGGCGAGCACCAGCCCGGTGCCATGGCGTGGTCGTCGAAGGCGCCGGGCCGGTCGGAGTAGACGTTGAGCGCGGCGATGGCATCGGAGTCGTCGAGCAGGGTGAGCCGGTAGGCGAGCACGCTGCGCAGGCCCAGCTCGGCACTGACCCGCTCCCCCCACTGCCGCCAGCGCTCGTCGCGCGCGACGTCGTCGGTGACGTAGACGTTGTCGTCGAGGATGGCGTCGACGCACGGGCCGCTGCCGATCTCGTACTGCAGGGCGTCGGCCTGCAGCGCCACGTCGTCGGTGCTCGAGGCCGTGCGGAACCGCCCGCCCCGCAGCACGGTGACGCTGACGCAGGTCGCCGCCGGCACCTGCTCGAGCGTGGCGTGCACCAGCTCGTCGAGCGGCGGCCGCGCGCCGGCCCCGCTGGCACGCCCCGTCGACCGCCTGCAGCGCCTCGGCGATGGCGAGCAGGTCGGTCGACCCCCGACGGTCGGCGCCCGGGTGTCGGCGCGCGGGGTCTCGACTCGAACTGCTGGTCCGTCACGGCATCCTCCTCGATCACCGGAGAGCGCGGAACGGCCCCGGGACACGGCCCAGTATGCGCGACGCGTCAGCGACCGGGGGGCGGCGGCATCCCGGCGTCGGTGAAGCGCGCGATCTCGTCGCACACCTCGTCGATGCTGCCGTAGGTGCGGCTGCGGTCGAGGGCCGCCGCCCGCCACAGCAGCCGGGCACGCTCCTGCCGCGAGACCAGGTGGGCGAGGATGTCGTCCTGGCTGGCCGGGAACGGATGGCGGGCCAGCACGGCCCGCAGCTGCGCGAGGTCGGTGTCGAGGTCGGTCCTGATGCGTCGTCGATGCTCATGTCCCCACTCCTCTAGGTCGAGGGGCCCCGTCCCCCGGGGCGTCCCTCCCTGCCGACCACTACCCTGCCCGACGGCGCGGAAAACGGCTAGTGGGCGGCGGTCCAACCACTCGAATGCGGCCCGGTTCCCGGCCGCGGACGGTACCGTCCGCCCATGCGCCTCGTTCGCCGCATCGCCGCGGTGCTCCTCGTCCTGGTCCTGGTCGCCGCCGTGGCCGGGTACTTCTACGCCCGACCGCTGCTGAAGACCGGCACCGGGTACGCCGCGCACAACTCCTGCGCCGTCACGCTCGTGGCCGACCGCGACGACCCCGACACCGACCTCCCGGACAACCCCCTCGTGCCGTTCCTGACCGGTTACGTCAACGAGGCCGGCGGCTCGAGCACCTCGCAGATCCTGTTCGCGCTGTCCACCCAGAAGGCCTGGTTCACCCGCGGCTTCGGCTGCACGCTGGCCACGGAGCGCCCCAACCTCGGCGAGGCCACCAAGGTCGTCGCCGACACCAACCCGCTGTCCGAGGCACCGGCGCCCGAGCCCGACGCCAAGGTCGACGCGGCCATCGGCCGGGCCTTCGGCGACGACCGGTCCGCCTCCGCACAGCAGCTGCTGGGCACCCGCGGCATCGTGGTGCTGCGCGACGGCCAGCTGATCGGCGAGCGGTACGCCTCCGGCTTCGAGTCCAGCACCCCGCAGCTCGGCTGGTCGATGGGCAAGAGCGTGACCAGCCTGCTGCTGGGCCGGATGGTGCTCGACAACCGGGTCGCCGTCGACGACACCGGCCTGCGCCCGGAGTGGACCGACGGGCGCAAGGACATCACCGTCGACCAGCTGCTGCGGATGACCAGCGGCCTGAGCTGGGACGAGACCTACGCGCTGGGCACCCCGATCACCCAGATGCTCTACGCCGAGCCCGACATGGCCCGGTATGCCGCGAGCCAGCCCCTCGCGCACCCGCCGGGCTCGTACCAGCAGTACTCGAGCGGGTCGACCAACATCCTGTGCGGGGTGCTGACCGACCTCGCCGACGCCCCCGACGCCGACCTGCCCCGCCAGCAGCTGTTCGCGCCGCTCGGCCTCACCACGGCGACCTGGGAGCCCGACGCCACCGGCACACCGGTGTGCAGCTCGTACCTGTGGGCGTCACCGCGCGACTGGGCCACCATCGGCCAGTTCGCGCTCCAGGACGGCGTGTGGGCCGGCACCCGGATGCTGCCCGAGGGCTGGATGCAGCAGACCACGACGGACACCACGGTCGCTCGCAGCGAGGAGCAGGGCTACGCCGGGGGTTGGTGGGTCAACAAGCGGGCGGACGGCCGGCTCGTCGACGAGGCACTGCCCGAGGACACCTACTGGGCCAGCGGGCACGACGGGCAGCGGCTGTACGTCGTGCCGTCGGCCGGGCTGGTCGTGGTGCGGCTCGGGTTCAGCCCCGAGGTCGACCCGGAGGACCTGGGCACCTCGCAGCTCGTCGCCGACCTGGTGGCGCTGAACCCGCAGTAAGGGGCCATCGGCTCGGAGGTAGGGGGCCAGCGGCTCGGAGGTGCGGGGCACCGGCTCAGAGCGAGGCGGTGACCTTCGCCGTCGTCGCACCGGCCACGTCGCCGAAGAGCGGCACGCACGAGACGTCGACCGTGGAGTCGGAGCTGCCCGTGGCGGTGGTGCACACCGTCTGCACCTCTCCGCCGCCCTCGGCGGGGAACGACATGGTGAACAGCACCGGGAAGCCGTCGGCGGAGCCGAGCGTGGCCCGCATCCCGGTGATGTTGACGACGCCGCCCGCGGCCTCCAGCGCCCAGCCCGACTCGACGGCGGCGCGGGGGAGCTCGAAGCCGGCACCGACGGTGACGTCGATCGACTGGCCCAGCCCCTCGGTGGGCAGGTCGCTCGGGAAGTCGGTCGGGAAGTCGGTCGGCAGGTCGGTGGGCAGGCCCGAGGGGAAGGTCTCGCTGATCGTGTCGGAGGCCCGGTTGAACGCGTAGATGCCGGCGACGATCGCGGCGCCGAGCAGCAGCACCCCGATGATGGCGACGATGAGGCAGCCCTTGGCCAGGCCGTTGCCCGAGCGAGGCGGCGGGGCGTAGGGCTGGCTGCCGGGAGTGCCGTACCCGGGCTGCTGGTACCCCGGCTGCTGGTACCCGGGCTGCTGGTAGGCCGCCGGGTCGTAGCCCGGCTGCGGGTCGCCCGGCTGCTGGTCGCCGGGAGTCGCATAGCCGGCGGGCGGGTAGTCGCTCGGGGGCGCCTGCGGTGCCGGGATCGCCTGGGTGGTGTTGAGGTCGACCGCCTGGGTCTCGTCGACCGGCCCGGCCCACGAGGGTGCGGGCGGTGGCGCCGTGGGGTCGCTCGGCAGCGGCGCACGGAACTGGTCGGTCCACTGGGAGCCGTCCCAGTAGCGTTCCTGACCGTCCGGCTGCAGGTGCCATCCCGCTGGTGCCGACATCGTGGCCCTCCTCGGCTCGTCCGGTGTGCGCAGCGTATCGCCCGGCACGGACCGGGACGTCAGGGTTCGAGCACAGCGAGCTCGGGCTCGGTCAGCATCCGAGACCGGATGATGAACCGCACCCCCTCGGGCGCCTCGACCGAGAAGCCGGCGCCCCGGCCGGGCACGACGTCGACGGTCAGGTGGGTGTAGCGCCAGTAGGCGAACTGCGAGGTCGACATGTACATCGGCACCTGCCGCTCCAGCCCGACGTCGAGGTCGCCGAGGTGCACGTCACCGTCGGAGACGATGAACTCCCCGTCGGGGAAGCACATCGGCGCCGAGCCGTCGCAGCATCCACCGGACTGGTGGAACATCAACGGGCCGTGGATGCCGGTGAGGCGGCGCACGAGGGCGGCCGCCTCACCGGTCACGTCGACCCGGGTGGGGGTCAGGTCATCCATCGGCTCAGAAGAAGCCGAGGGCGTTGGGGCTGTAGCTGACGAGCAGGTTCTTGGTCTGCTGGTAGTGCTCGAGCATCATCTTGTGGGTCTCGCGCCCGATGCCGCTCTGCTTGTAGCCACCGAACGCGGCGTGCGCGGGGTAGGCGTGGTAGTTGTTCGTCCACACCCGGCCGGCCTTGATCTCGCGGCCGGCCCGGTAGGCCCGGTTGCCGTCGCGGGACCACACGCCGGCGCCGAGGCCGTAGAGGGTGTCGTTGGCGATCTTCAGGGCGTCGGCCTCGTCGGAGAAGCGGGTGACCGAGACGACCGGGCCGAAGATCTCCTCCTGGAAGATCCGCATGCTGTTGTCGCCCTCGAAGACGGTGGGCTGCACGTAGTAGCCACCGGACAGGTCGCCGCCGAGGTCGGCACGGGCGCCACCGATGAGCACCCGGCGCCCTCCTGCTTGCCGATGTCGATGTAGGACAGGATCTTCTCGAGCTGGTCGTTGCTGGCCTGCGCGCCGATCATCGTCTCGGTGTCGAGCGGGTTGCCCTGGCGGATGGCGCCGACCCGGGCGATCGCGTCGCCGATGAACGCGTCGTAGATCGAGTCCTGGACGAGCGCGCGGCTGGGGCAGGTGCACACCTCGCCCTGGTTGAGGGCGAACATCGCGAAGCCCTCGAGTGCCTTGTCGTAGAACGCGTCCCGCTGGCTGGCGACGTCCTCGAAGAAGATGTTCGGGCTCTTGCCGCCGAGCTCGAGGGTGACCGGGATGAGGTTCTGGCTGGCGTACTGCATGATCAGCCGGCCGGTCGTGGTCTCACCGGTGAAGGCGATCTTCGCGATGCGCGGGCTCGACGCGAGCGGCTTGCCCGCCTCGACGCCGAAGCCGTTGACGATGTTGAGCACGCCGTCGGGCAGGAGGTCGCCGACCAGCTCGATGAGCTTGAGGATCGACCACGGGGTCTGCTCGGCCGGCTTGAGCACGACGCAGTTGCCGGCGGCGATGGCCGGGGCCAGCTTCCACACGGCCATCAGGATCGGGAAGTTCCAGGGGATGATCTGGCCGACCACGCCGAGCGGCTCGTGGATGTGGTACGCCACGGTGTCCTGGTCGATCTCGCCGATCGAGCCCTCCTGGGCGCGGATCGCGCCGGCGAAGTAGCGGAAGTGGTCGACGGCCAGGGCGAGGTCGGCGGCGATGCTCTCGCGGATCGGCTTGCCGTTGTCCCAGGTCTCGGCGATCGCGAGGTCGGTGAGGTTGGCCTCCATCCGGTCGGCGATCTTGAGCAGGATGCCGGAGCGCTCGGTGACCGAGGTCTTGCCCCAGGCCTCAGCGGCGCCGTGGCCGGCATCCAGGGCCAGCTCGATGTCCTCGGCGGTGGAGCGGGCGATCTCGCAGAAGACCTGCCCGGTCACCGGGGTCACGTTCTCGAAGTAGCGGCCCTGCACGGGGGCGACCCACTGGCCGCCGATCCAGTTGTCGTAGCGGCTCTTGACGGTGACGGTGCTGCCGTCGGAACCGGGGGGTGGGAACAACGTCATTGTCGATCTCCTGTGCTCTCTGGTCCCGTCCGGCGACGGGATCACCGGAGGTTAGGCACCGGGACGTTGCAACCACGTTGCACGCCGGCCAGGGGCGGCCGACGTCGGTCGTCGTGCCGCCCGCGCCCGGCGCCGTCAGTCGTCGTCGAGGCAGAGGCAGAAGGGGTGGCCGGCGGGGTCGAGCAGCACCCGCACGTTGGCCTGCGGCTGGTGCGTGGCGAGCATGGCACCCAGCCTGGGTTCGGCTCAGCTGCCGAGCTCGCGTTCCAACCGGCCGACCTCGGCCTCCGCCACCGAGAACAACGGCGAGGTGACGGGCAACGTCTCGACCTGCCGCTCCCACATCTCGAGATCGCCTGCACCCCAACGAGATCGGGTCCAGCCGACCATCAGGTCGGGCTCGCCCGAGGCCAGCACGGCGCCGCGCACCCGACCCTCGAGCACCTCACGCAGGGTGACGACGACCGGGGCTTCGGAGCCAGGGAGCAGGGGCCCCTTGTAGGACTGCAGGGCGTCGCGCACGCGGCCCGCGGCGAGGTGGGCTCCCACGCTGCCCCAGTCGCTCTCGGTGTCGACCACGAGGCGGTAGGGGCGCGAGGCGAGCACGTCGGGGCCGAGCAGGGTGCGCAGCCGGTTCATCTCGGCGCGCAGCGTCGAGGAGTTCACGTGGCCGGTGTAGACCTCGACCTCGAGCTGCTCGGCGGTGAGGCCGCCCGGGTGCTCCACGAGGGCGGCGATGATCTCGCTGTGCCGGCGGCTCAGCCGCAGCGCGCGGTCGCCGAGCTCGGCGACCGCCTCCGGCAGCCCGAGGCCGCGCAGCCGCAGCACGCCAGTGGCCGCGCCCGGCTGCGGGGTCGGGCCGGGGGTCGCCAGGGTGGTGCCGGTGAGGGCGAGGCGGGCGAGCTCCGACTCGGCCATCCGGGCGGCGGCGCGGATCATCGCCAGGCTCTGCGGCGACGACACGTCGGGGCCGCCGGTGATGTCGACGACGCCGAGCACCCGGCCGGTGGTGGGGTCGGTGATCGGGGCGGCGGCGCAGCTCCACGGGTGCACCAGCCGGTTGAAGTGCTCCGCCGCGTGCACGTGCACGGGGCGGCCGAGGTGCAGGGCCATGCCGGGTGCGTTGGTGCCCGCGTTGTGCTCGTTCCAGACCGACCCCTCGACGAAGTTGATCGTCTCGGCCTTGCGCATCACCCCCGCAGGCCCGGTCACCCAGAGCAGCTGGCCGCCGGCGTCCCCCACGGCCATGACGCAGTCGCAGTCGACCGCGGCCCGGCCGAGCACGTCGTAGAGCAGCGGGAAGACGTGCGACAGGGCGTGGGTGGCGCGGTAGTCGGCGAGGTCGGCGGCCTCGAGCAGCACCGGCGCCAGGTGGGCCTCGGGGTCGACCCCCGCCGCCGACGAGCGCAGCCACGACTCGGCCACCAGCGAGCGCACGCCGGATGCCGGCGCGGTCGCCACGGGCTCTGACCCGCGCGGCCGGGCCGGACGCCTCGTCGCGTCGCCGGAGCTCACCGAGCCAGTGAACCGCGTGGGGGCAGCCGCGGTAAACGGGCTGTCCACGGCGGCACCGGCCAGCGGCAGCAGCGACCGGACGAACGGCGAGCTCAGGCGAGCCGCTCGGTGAGGGCCACCGTGACGGTGTCACCGGCATCCTTGCCGATGGTGCGGCGCACGGCGGCGGTCACCGGCAGCTTGTGCCGCCCGTCGCCGAGCGCCATGAACGAGGTGCGCACCGGCATCGCCGTCGATGGTCGCCGCGACCTTCACCAGGCCGCGGGTGCCGAAGAACTCGGCCGACCGCGGCCAGACCAGGTAGGTCCAGCCACCCTTCGCCGGGCTGCGCTCGAGCACCGCCTCGAACGTCACGTCGAGCGGTCCCACCCCGCCGCCGTTGGTCACTTGGGCCCGATCGCCGCGTCGATCCTGGCGGCCTTGTCGGAGGACCAGTTGGGGGGTTCGGTGACGGCGGCCCAGGCCCGCAGGTTGGCCTGCGCGGAGTACATGTGGCCGTAGCCGGTCGGCACGTTGCCGGCGCCGGGCATGTCGAGCAGCACCTGCCACATCGTCACCAGCGGCACCCAGCCCATCGTCGGCGAGACGTCGGGTCCGCGCTGGCCGTCGTCGAGCCACCCGGGCCGCTCGAAGGCCAGGTCGCTGGAGAAGAACACGACGGGGTCGGATGCGTGCTGGAGGTAGGCCACCCGGGTCGGCCCCCACGCGCCGGCGACCGGCTCGAGCGAGGTCTGCTCGTTGGTGAACCGCACGGTGCGCCCCGCCTCGTAGACCGGCAGGGATGCCGGTGAGCTGGGGTCGCGGTCGGCCTCGAGGCGGGCGTGCATCTCGTTGACGAACGGCGGCCCGACCATGAGGGCCCCGTCGACGGGCTCGTTGACGAGGTTGACCGAGCCCAGCACGCTCTCGACGCCCATCGAGCCGAGCGAGAGCCCGTAGAGGTAGAGCTCGGGCCGTTCGCCCTCGGGCAGCGTTGCCCAGTACTGGCGCACGGTCTCGAAGACGGTGCGGGAGGTGGCGACGACGGCCTCCTGGTCGGCCAGCACCGAGATCCAGCTCGGGAGGTAGGAGTACTGCACCCCCGCGATGGCGGTGTCGCCGTTCCAGAGGTACTCGAGCGGGTCGGTGCCCCGGCTGTCGAGGAAGCCCATGCCGGTGGTCGTCGCCACGACGAGCACCTTGCGGTCGAAGGCGCCGGTGCGCTTGAGCTCGGCGAGCACCAGGTCGGCTCGACCCTGCACCGTGTCGGCGCTCTGCAGGCCGGCGTAGACGCGGATCGGCTGCTTGGCGCCCGGGCCGTTGACCGCCTCGAGCTCCGCGACGGTGGGGCCGCCGCGCACGAAGGACCGCCCGTAGTAGCCCAGGTCCTTCCACGCCGCGAGCGAGGCCGTCGAGCCGGAGCGCTCGGGGGCGGCCGGGTAGCTGGTGCTGTGCGAGCCGGTGGTGTCCTGCGGGGCGAAGATCGCGTTGGCCCCGGCGAAGAAGCCGTTGACGATGACGCCCGTCCACAGGCCCCAGAACAGCGCGACCACCAGCCCGGTGCCGAGCACGATCGACAGTCGTGGCGGCAGCCGGCGCCCGAGCCAGCGCACGGCCGTGCTGGCGAGCAGCCGCACTCCGCGCCCCGCGAGGAGGAGCAGGACGGCGACCACCACGGTCACCGCCACGACCACGGGCCAGATCAGGGGTGACGTGGGCGGCATCCCGAACATCGCGCGAATCTCGTTCTGCCAGCCCACGAGTCGCCAGCCGTTCCACACCGCGCCCCACAGGCCGATCCCGATGAGCGCCCACAGCGCGACAGTGCGGGCACGGCCCCGCAGGCCGGGGATGCCGAGGTAGCGCCACAGCGCGGCGGCGCCCGCTCCCAGCCCGTAGCCGACGGCCACGGTGACGCCGGAGACCAGCCCCTGCAGCCAGGCGGCGCGCGGCAGGAGCGACGGCACCAGTGAGGCGGCGAAGAACCACGTGGCGGTGGTGAGCCCCACGCCGGACAGCACGCGGTCGAGCGGGCGCTCCGGCCGCCCGAGCGCGGGCACCAGAGGGCTCTGCCGCACGCGCAGTGCGGCGTTCTCGACGAGCGCGGCGGTCACGACGCTCCTTGCGTGGTACGGGTCCGTCTGGGGGTTCTGCCGGGGTCCGGGTCGGGTTCTCCTCCATCAGGGTAGGCGTCCGGATGGCGCCGGCTGGGGCTATTCCATGGTCCGGGCGCAGGTTGGGGGTCGGGTCAGGGGTTCCCCGGATGCCGTGGCGCACCGGGGGGCCGGGCCCGAGCGCGAGCTGGTGGCCCTGCTCGATGCGTCGGATGGTGCCGGGCTGGTTCTGCCCGAACGTTGCTGGCGCGGTGGGTGAGAGGGTGTCGTCAGGAGGTGGTTCGCGTGAGTGACGTGAGCGCGCAGGTCGTGGTGACCCGCAACGAGGACGAGCACCGCTGGGAGGCCCGGATCGGTGGCGAGCTGGCCGGGTTCGCGGCCTACCAGCTGACCGACGAGCTCGTGGTGTTCACCCACACCGAGGTCGACCCGGCGTTCGAGGGCAAGGGTGTGGGCGGCGCGCTCGCGCGGTCTGCACTGGACGAGGTGGCTGAGGAGGGCACGCACAAGGTGATGCCGCTGTGCCCGTTCATCAAGGCGTGGATCCAGCGGCATCCGGACTACGTGCCACTCGTGTACGGCGCGTAGCAGCGGCTCTCAGACCGGCCCGCGCGCCGAACGCGCTGGCTGCGGTCCACAGCGCCAGCCAGGCGAGGACCGGCAGGATGACGGCCGGGTCCCGCACGATCACCACGGCGAGCAGCGCGATCGGCACGCTCAGCACCGCGGTGGTGACGATCCACGAGCGCACCGAGCCACGCCCGCTCCCTCGGGCGAACGCGAAGACCACGCCGAACACCAGCGCGACCACCATGGCGGGCGGCCCCAGGCGCAGGAGCCAGTCGACCCAGGACGGGTCATCCGCGTCTCCGCCGCCGAAGGAGGTCAGGAGCGACAGGTAGATCGTGACGACGTAGAGGGCCACCACCGACACGACCAGGGTGACCAGGGTGCCGAGCGCGACGCCGAACGTCATCGGGCGGTGCTCGGCAGCGGGTGCTGACGACGGCTCGGCGGATGCCGGGGGCTCCAGCGGGGTCGGCGCGGTGGTGTCGGCCATGGGACGACCGTATCCGCGGCGGAGACGGGGCCGTGGGCATCGCGTGCGCTGTGGTGCAGGTCACCAGCGGTCCGGCCTCGTGGTTCTGCCGGGCCACGTGGGCGGTGCCCCCGGCGGGGTTCTCGGTGGGGGTCTCGGCGGGTGCCGCGGGGGTGGCCGCTGGATGCTCGGGCGAACCGATGGCGTTCGCTCACGGCGTAATGAACGCGGCTCTCGGGCAGCCTGATTGGGTCGTTCGGGCCGGGCCCTGTCGGTGGTCACCGCTAGGTTTGGGGTAGTAGATCGAGCAGCACAGCAGGGGTGGGGGGTGAGCATGGTGACGGTCGGACCAGACGAGGTCGACGCCGCCGCGCAGGCTGCCGTCGGCGCGTTGATGACCGTGCTGGCGCCCTCCGGGGTGGCCGGGTCACGGGCCGGGTGGGCGGGCTCGATCGGTTCGCTGCAACGGGTGATCGACGTGGCGACGGCGGCGCAGGACGCCGCGATCGTGCGGTTGGCGGCGATCGAGCCGGAGTGGCTCGACGACGGCACGGAGGTCGAGACGCACCGCGCCCTGGGGCACCTGGCGCTGGACGCGCCGGCGATCCTGTCGGGCGTGCTGTCCACCGCCGCGGTGCACGCCGAGCGTCGGGTGCGCACCGCGGTGCACCTGGCGGCCGACGGCCCGGCCGGCACCGACACCGAGACCGGGCTGGGCGGGTTGCACACGGCGATGGCCGCCGGGCGGCTCGACGCGTACCGGGCGGGCGTCATCGCCGACGAGCTCGAGCACGCCCCCGCCGAAGTCCGGGCGAGCGTGGTGGCCGCCCTGGACGAGTTCTTCGACGACGAGGACGCCGCGCACCTCAAGCGGCGCTGCCGCCGGGTGCTGGCGAGGATCAGCCCCGACCTGCTGCGCCAGCGCGCCGAGCGCGCCCGGGCCGAGTCCGGCCTCCGCCGGTGGGCCGACGAGCCCGGCGTCGACCACTGGGAGGGCACCTTCCCCTCCGAGGAAGCCGCTCAGGCCTGGGCCGCGATCGACGCCCTGGCCCGCCAGTACGTCACCGACGGGCTGTGCGACACCATCGACCGCGCACGCGCCAAGGCACTGACCGACCTGGTGGCCGGCAACGCCACCGTCACCACGGTGCTGACCGTCACCGTCCCCGCCGAAGCGCTCACCACACCCACCCCCGCATCGGCCGGCACGCTCGACCCGGCCGCGCCCAAGGTCCCGGTCACTGTCGGCGACGGCGACCTTGTCGAGGTCACCGGGCCGGCCGCCGGGCAGCCGGTGTTGGTGTCCCGGCAGTGGCTCGTCGACACCGCGGACAAGGCCACCACCGAAGTCGCGCCCTGCCACCCCGTCACCGGCGCCCTGCTCGACGGCGACGCCAGGTCCCGCGTCGAGACCGCGCCGGCCGGAGAAGGGCTCCGCACGGCGGCGGACGCCCGCGCCGACGAGTGCGACGACGACACCGAAGGCGGGGACGCCGTCGCGAGCGACGTGAGGGCGCCTGCCGATCCCCACCCTGAGCGTGACTCGGTCGCTGCGGTGATGGATACCGCTGCCGCGTTCGGGGCCGGTGCCTACCGGCCGTCGAAACGGATGGCGAAACGGATCCGGGCGCGTGATCGACGCTGCCGGTTCCCCGGGTGCACGGTGGCGGCGGTGTTCTGCGACCTCGACCACGTCCGGCCCTGGCCGCGCGGCCGCACCGCCGACGACAACCTGCTGTGCCTGTGCCGGCGTCACCACCGCGTCAAGCAACGACCCGGCTGGAGCGTGACCCTGACCCCCGACGGCATCGCGACCTGGACCGACCCCACCGGCAGGACCCGCACCACCCATCCGGTCGACGCCCTGCACACCACGATCCTGACCACCCCGCCCACCCGGCCGACCCCGCCGACCCAGCCGTACGAGCCGACCTCGGTGGGTGAGCCGACCCCACCGGTCAGCACCAGCCGGGCCCGCACGGTCGTCCCCGACGGGCCGCACACCGAACTCGAGTTCCGCCTCGAACACCTCCTCGCCGCGGCCCCCGAACGGCACGGGAAGCCGCCCCCCAGACCCCTCACCAGCTGGCACGACAACCACGGCCAGCGACAACGCGTCGAGTTCACCCCACCAGCGCAAGTCCTGCTCCTGCACGCCACGACCCACTGCCGGCGAACCCGACGCCGCGGCCGAGACGCCTTCCCCTACGAACCGCCCTTCTGAGCCGTCGCGCCAGTGGGCCCTGCGTCAGTGGCGATCTGGGCGGGCGCCGATCGTCATCGGGGTGAGCGCCCCCATCCGGCGGCGTTCGTACCATCGACACCACGACGTGAAGGAGACCCACGATGCGTTACCTGCTGATGATGAACTACGCCGAGCCCGCCCCGGGCGAGATCCCGGAGGAGGCCATCCAGGAGACCCAGGACGCCTTCGGCGCGTACGGCCGCGCACTGCAGGAGGCCGGCGTGCTCGTCGCCGCCGAGGTGCTGACCCCGACCGCCTCGGCCTCGACGCTCACCCTGCGGCGCGGGTCCGTGGAGGTGCAGGACGGCCCCTTCGCCGAGACCAAGGAAGCCCTTGCAGGGGTGTTCGTCCTCGACGTCCCCGACCTGGACGCCGCTCTCGGCTGGGCCGAGAAGTGCCCCGGCGCGCAGTTCGGTGTCATGGAGATCCGGCCGAGCTGGACCTCCTTCGTCGACGGCACCTGGACCGCGCCCTGCCCGCTGTGACCACCCCGTCGGCCGACGACGGCGCCCGTCGCGCCGCGCTGGTGCGGGCCGAGCTCGCGGCCCGCACCAGCTACGGCCGGCTCCTCGCGCTCCTCGCGGCCGGCACCCACGACATCGCCGGCGCCGAGGACGCCCTCGCCGACGCCTTCGAGCGCGCCCTGCGCAGCTGGCCGGTCGACGGCATCCCCGGCCGCCCCGACGCCTGGCTGCTCACCGTGGCGCGCAACCGGCAGCGCGACCGCTGGCGCTCGGCCGAAGCCACCCGCACCACCCCGCTCGACCCGGCGACCCAATCCCCCGTCCACCTCGACGACGTCGACCCGGATGCCGTGCCCGACCGCCGCCTCGAGCTCATGCTGGTCTGCGCGCACCCGGCCGTCACCGTCACCGACCGCACCCCGCTCATGCTCAACACCGTGCTCGGCTTCACCGCGGAGCAGGTCGCCCGCAGCTATGCCGTGCCCACCCGCACGATGGCGACCCGGCTGGTGCGCGCCAAGCGACGCATCCGCGACAACCGCATCCCGTTCACCCTGCCCGACCGCTCGCAGCTACCGGGCCGGATGGATGCCGTGCTCGCCGCCGTGTACGCCGCCTACGTCATCGAGTGGTCGACCGGCCCCGGCGAGCGCGACCTCCCGCCCGAGGCCCTGCACCTGGCCGAGGTGCTCGCCGAGCTCGTGCCCGAGGACCCCGAGGCGCAGGGCCTCGCCGCCCTCGTCGAGCTGTCGGCGGCCCGCCGCCCCGCTCGCCAGGGCGCCGACGGCCGCTTCGTGCCGCTCGCCTCCCAGGACACCAGCACGTGGGATGACGCCCTCATCGCCCGCGCCCACGACCACCTGCGCGCCGCCCACCCCGCGCGAGTGGTCGGCCGCTACCAGCTCGAGGCGGCGGTGCAGGCGGTGCACTGCGCCCGCCGCGAGACCGGCCGCACCGACTGGCCAACGCTGCTCGAGCTGCACCGCTCGCTGGCCGTCGTCGCCCCGAGCCTGGGCAGTGCGACCGCGCTGGCGGCGGTCACGGCCGAGGTGGAGGGCCCGGCATCCGGCCTGGCACTGCTCGACGCGGATGCCGGCCGCACCGTGCGCTTCCAGCCCGCCTGGGCCACCCGAGCCGAGCTGCTCGCCCGGCTCGGGCGCACGACGGAGGCGGCCGCCGCCTACGACCACGCCATCTCGCTGACCCACGAGGCGGCCGAGCGTCGCCACCTCGAGGCCCGCCGGGCCCTGCTGACATAGGTTGGCGGGCATGCCGGCACCAGACCCCGCCCACGGCATCCGGCTGTTGCTGCTCGCCGACACGCACCTGCCGCGCCGGGCCAAGGACCTGCCGGAGGCCGTCTGGGAGGAGGCCGACCGCGCCGACGTCGTGGTGCACGCCGGCGACTGGGTCGACGTCGACACCCTCGACCGCCTCGAGGCCCGCAGCCGGCGGCTGCTCGCCTGCTGGGGCAACAACGACGGCCCCGAGCTGCGTGAGCGGCTGCCCGAGGTCGCCCGCGCGACCATTGCGGGCGTGCGGGTCGCCGTGGTGCACGAGACCGGGAGCAAGGACCGCCGTGAGGAACGGATGCGCGCGGCCTACCCCGACACCGACCTGCTCGTCTTCGGGCACAGCCACATCCCTTGGGACACAACCTATTCCGGGCTCAGGCTGCTGAACCCCGGGTCACCCACCGACCGGCGTCGGCAGCCGCACTGCACCTGGATGACGTGCCGGCTCGCCGACGGCGCGGTGCATGACGTGGTCGTGCACCG
Organism: uncultured Actinomycetota bacterium; assembly: GCA_963806295.1. Classification (GTDB taxonomy): domain Bacteria; phylum Actinomycetota; class Actinomycetes; order Actinomycetales; family Dermatophilaceae; genus Fodinibacter. Next base: position 221,589 of record CAWDXP010000025.1, read on the forward strand.
CCTGCCGAGGCCTCAGGCCGGGGCGTCGGCGAAGCGCAGGTAGGGCCGCACCTCGTCGACGTTGGCGAAACGCTCCTGCGCGTCGGCGGTGGAGATGGTCGGCGCCACGATGACGCGGTCGCCCGGCACCCACTCGGCCGGCGTGGAGATCGGCGCACCGTCGGTCGCCTGGAGGGCGTCGAGGGCGCGCAGGATCTCGGTGAAGTTGCGCCCCACCGACTTCGGGTAGGTGATGGTCAGGCGCACCTTGTCGTTCGGGTCGATGAGGAAGACCGACCGCACCGTCGAGGTGTCGCCCTCGCCGGGGTGGATCATGTCGTAGGCCTGCGCGACGGCGCGGTCCGAGTCGGCGACGATCGGGAAGTCGACCGGCACCCCGGCGACCTCGGCGATGTCCGGGATCCACCGGTGGTGGTCCTCGATCGAGTCGACCGACACCGCGATCGGCTTGGCGTTGCGCGCGGCGAACTCGCCCGACAGGGCGGCCGTGCGGCCGAGCTCGGTGGTGCAGACGGGGGTGAAGTCGGCCGGGTGGCTGAACAGCACCGCCCACGAGCCCTGCTTCCAGTCGTGGAAGGAGATCAGACCGGCGGTCGTCTCGGCGGTGAAGTCGGGCGCGGTGTCTCCGAGGCGGATGGACATGTATCACTCCTGGTTTGGATAACAGTTACCTGAAGTTATCGGATGCCGTTCCCGCCCGTCTCGCGCTGCCCGCATCGTGGGCATGGGCTCCCGGTCCGGATCCACGGCCGGCGCCACCGGCGCGGTCAGGAACCGAGAAGCGCACTGTCACACCCCCCGCCTAGTCTGGGCGGGCCGCCGACGGCGGCGCGGCCGCGGTGCCGACGCGCGCCGCGGCACGGCATCCGCCTCACAGCAGGGAGAGACCCGATGGCCGACACGAGCACGTCGACGGCGGGGCCGGCGGTGGCCGACACGCACGACCTCATCCGGGTGCAGGGCGCCCGCGAGAACAACCTCAAGGACATCAGCGTCGAGCTGCCCAAGCGGCGCCTGACCGTCTTCACCGGGGTGTCCGGGTCGGGCAAGAGCTCGCTCGTGTTCGCCACGATCGCCGCCGAGTCGCAGCGGATGATCAACGAGACCTACAGCGCCTTCGTGCAGGGCTTCATGCCCAACCTCGCACGACCCGACGTCGACCGCCTCGAGGGCCTGACCACGGCGATCATCGTCGACCAGGAGCGGATGGGGTCCAACCCCCGCTCCACCGTCGGCACGGCCACCGACGCCAACGCGATGCTGCGAATCCTGTTCAGCCGGTTGGGAACACCGCACATCGGCCCACCCACGGCCTACTCCTTCAACGTCCCCACCCGCACGGCGAGCGGGGTGATGTCCACCGACAAGGGCGGGCGGGTCGAGAAGGCCGTCGTCAAGGATGCCGTCTACCTCGGCGGCATGTGCCCGCGCTGCGAGGGCATGGGGCGGGTGAGCGACATCGACCGCACCGCGCTCTACGACGACTCGAAGTCGTTGCGCGAGGGCGCCCTCACGGTGCCGGGGTACTCGATGGACGGCTGGTACGGCCGGCTCTTCGAGGGGATGGGCCTGCCGATGGACAAGCCCATCGCCTCGTTCACCGCCCGGCAGCTCGACACGATGCTCTACGCGCCCCCGACCAAGATCAAGGTCGAGGGCGTCAACCTCACCTTCGAGGGCATCATCCCCAAGATCACGAAGTCGATGCTGTCCAAGGACCCCGAGGCGATGCAGCCGCACGTGCGGCGCTTCGTCGAGGCCGCCGTCACGTTCCAGACCTGCCCCGAGTGCGCCGGCACCCGCCTCACCGCCGAGGTGCTGGCGTCGACGGTCAACGGCAAGAACATCGCCGAGCTGTGCGCGATGCAGATCAGCGACCTGGCGGTGTGGGTGCGCGAGCTCGACGAGCCGTCCGTCGCACCGCTGCTCGCGGGGCTGCGGCACCTGCTCGACTCGTTCACCGAGATCGGGCTCGGCTACCTCTCGCTCGACCGGCCGGCCGGCACGCTCTCGGGCGGCGAGGCGCAGCGCACCAAGATGATCCGGCACCTCGGCTCCTCGCTCACCGACGTCACCTACGTGTTCGACGAGCCGACGATCGGGCTGCACCCGCACGACATCGCGCGGATGAACCAGCTGCTCCTGCAGCTGCGCGACAAGGGCAACACCGTGCTCGTCGTCGAGCACAAGCCCGAGGCGATCGCCATCGCCGACCACGTCGTCGACCTCGGGCCCGGCGCCGGCGCCGGCGGTGGCGAGGTCTGCTTCGAGGGCAGCGTCGAGGGCCTGCGCGCGAGCGACACCATCACCGGTCACCACCTCGACGACCGGGCGAGGATCAAGGATGCCGTGCGGCCGGCATCCGGGGTCATGGAGGTGCGCAACGCGTCGACCCACAACCTCAAGCAGGTCGACGTCGACATCCCGCTCGGCGTGCTGTGCGTCGTCACCGGGGTGGCCGGCTCGGGCAAGTCGTCGCTCATCCACGGCTCGGTCGCCAAGCGCGAGGGAGTGGTGGTCATCGACCAGGGCGCGATCAAGGGCTCGCGGCGCAGCAACCCCGCCACCTACACCGGTCTGCTGGAGCCGATCCGCAAGGCGTTCGCCAAGGCCAACGGCGTCAAGCCGGCGCTGTTCAGCTCCAACTCCGAGGGCGCCTGCCCCACGTGCAACGGCGCCGGCGTCATCTTCACCGACCTCGGCATCATGGCCACCGTCGAGTCGACCTGCGAGGAGTGCGAGGGCAGGCGCTTCCAGGCCGCGGTGCTCGAGTACACCTTCGGCGGCCGGAACATCGCCGAGGTGCTGGCGATGTCGGTCGTCCGAGGCGGAGGCGCTTCTTCGGGGCGGGCGAGGCGCGCACGCCCGCCGCCCACACGGTGCTCGCCCGGCTCGCCGACGTGGGGCTGGGCTACCTCAGCCTCGGCCAGCCGCTCACCACGCTGTCCGGCGGGGAGCGGCAGCGGCTCAAGCTGGCCACCCAGATGGCCGACAAGGGCGAGGTCTACGTGCTCGACGAGCCGACCACCGGCCTGCACCTCGCCGACGTCGAGAACCTGCTCGGGCTGCTCGACCGGCTCGTCGACTCGGGCAAGTCGGTCATCGTCATCGAGCACCACCAGGCCGTGATGGCGCACGCCGACTGGATCATCGACCTCGGCCCGGGCGCCGGCCACGACGGCGGCCGGGTCGTCTTCGAGGGCACGCCCGCCGCCCTGGTGGCCGACCGCTCGACCCTCACCGGGGAGCACCTCGCGGCCTACGTCGGCGCCTGACCCGGGCCCGACCAGGTCGCTTGCCCCGCAGGGCACGCACGGGCACGACGAAGGAGGAGAGCCGCTGCTCTCCTCCTCTACTTCCAAGGTATAGCCGACCGGGGGGCTTGCGGCAAGGCCCCCTGTCGTGGAGCAGAATCGCCGGCCGAGGTCAGGACCGACGGGGGACCTGACCCGATCTCGCCGATCGGAGCACACGCATCGTGACGCCGACCGAGCCCGACGACCACCACCGAGCTGCCACCGACGCCAGCGCGTTCGCCCTGCCCGAGCACCTCGCCGCCAAGGCCGACCCGGCGCTCATCGCCGACGACGAGCGCCACTTCGCGGCCATCGCGAGCAGCCTCGAGCGCACGATCGCCGACCTGACCGAGCGGCTCGACGCGGCCCGGCGGGCCCCGGCCGGCACCGGCCAGGCCGCGCTCGACCGCGACCTCGAGGTGCACCGGCTGACCGCCCGGCTGCGCACCCTGCGCCGCTACGGGCTCGACCTGTGCCTGGGCCACGTCGTGCCCGCCGACGGCGGCGACCCCGTCTACGTCGGGCGCCTCGGCCTCACCGACGGCGACGGCGACCGGCTGCTCGTCGACTGGCGCTCACCGGTGGCCGAGCCGTTCTTCGGCGCCACCCACGCCGACCCGATGGGCCTGGCCAGCCGCCGCCGCTACCGCTGGACCCGCGGCCGGGTCAGCGACTACTGGGACGAGGTGTTCACGACCGACGCGCTCACCGGGCACGCGGCATCCCTCGACGACCAGTCGGCGTTCATCGCCTCGCCTCGGCGCCACCCGCTCGCCGCGGATGCGCGACGTGCTCGGCACCATCGCGGCCGACCAGGACGCCATCGTGCGGGCCGGGTCGACGCGGCGCGCTCGTCGTCGACGGCGGCCCGGGCACCGGCAAGACCGTCGTCGCCCTGCACCGCACCGCCTACCTGCTCTACTCCGACCCGCGCCTCGGGCACCGCAAGGGCGGGGTGCTCTTCGTCGGCCCGCACCAGCCCTACCTCGCCTACGTCTCCGACGTGCTGCCGAGCCTCGGCGAGGAGGGGGTGCAGACCTGCACGCTGCGCGACCTCGTGCCGGAGGGCGCCGCGGCGCGTCGACGAGGCCGACCCGCGGGTGGCCCGGCTCAAGGCCGACGCACGCCTGGTGGCCGCCATCGAGCCCGCGGTGCGCCTCTACGAGGAGCCACCCACGCAGGGGATGGAGGTCAGCACCCCGTGGGGCGACGTCTGGGTCGGCACCGCCGACTGGGCCGACGCCTTCGACGCCCCCGCGCCCGGGGCCGCGCACAACGAGAGCCGCGACGTGGTCTGGGAGGCGCTGCTCGGCATCCTCGTCGACAAGCTGCGCGACGAGGCCGACGGCGACGACGCGGATGCCGGGTGGCCCGATGACGACGCCGGGCCGCCCGAGGACTTCGACGCCTACGGCCTCACCGCGACCGACCCGTCGGAGAAGTTCCGCCGGGCGCTCGCCGCCGACCGCGAGCTGGTGGAGGCGTTCGCCCGGGCCTGGCCGCTCATCGAGCCGACCGACCTCGTCGGCGACCTCTGGTCGGTGCCCGCCTACCTGCGCCGGTGCGCGCCGTGGCTGGAGCGCGACGAGCTGTTCGCGCTGCAGCGCGAGGACCCCACGGCGTGGACGACCGCCGACCTGCCGCTGCTCGATGCCGCCCGGCGACGCCTCGGCGACCCGGAGGCGCCCGCGGCGCCGCGCCCGCCGGGAGGCCGCCGACGCCGCCGAGCGCGAGCGGATGGCCGACGTGGTCACCGACCTCATCGCGAGCGACGACTCCGAGATGCACGTGATGTCGATGCTGCGCGGCCAGGACCTGCGCACCGCGCTCGTCGACGAGGATGCCGTGCCGGGCACCGACTGCCGACCTCCTCGCCGGGCCGTTCGCGCACGTGGTCGTCGACGAGGCGCAGGAGCTGACCGACGCGCGAGTGGCAGATGGTGCTCGCCCGCTGCCCGTCGCGCAGCCTGACCATCGTCGGCGACCGTGCCCAGGCCCGGCACGGCTTCCCCGAGTCGTGGCAGGAACGGCTCGAGCGGGCCGGCCTGCGGCGGGTGGACGTGGCGTCGCTGGACGTCAACTACCGCACCCCGCGGGCGGTGATGGCCGAGGCCGAGCCGGTCATCCGGGCCGCGGTCCCTGACGCCAACGTGCCCACCTCGGTGCGGCGACACCGGCGTTCCGGTCGTGCACGGCGCGGCATCCGAGCTGGCGGCCGTCGTCGACGGGTGGCTGGCGGCGCACGCCGAGGGGGTCGCCTGCGTGATCGGCGACCCCGGGTTCGCGCCCGGCCCGCGGGTCAGCTCACTGACGCCGCGGCTCGCCAAGGGCCTGGAGTTCGACCTCGTGGTGCTCGTCGACCCGCACCGCTTCGGCGACGGCATCGAGGGCGCCGTCGACCGCTACGTCGCGATGACGCGCGCGACCTCGCAGCTCGTCATCCTCACGAGCACCTGAGCAGCGATCGGCCAGGAGGATCCGACCGTGACCGTCACCGGCGCACCGGTCAGGCTCGCGCGGACGAGGAAACCCCCTCTGCCCGTGCCGCACTCGCGCGGCCGAGCATGAGCTGCCCCGCGACCAGCAGGCTCGCGAAGGCGAACAGCAGCGACGATGCCGCCCACGCCAGGGCGTCGCCGGTCTGCCCGTACAGCGCGGGGAGGAATCCGATGGCCAGGCCGTCGAACGTCATCGCCCCGATGGTGCCCCAGGCGAAGACCAGCGCGGTGTCGCGCCGCGACCACCGGGCGACACCCTGGAGGAACCACACCGTCGGTGGTGCGGCGAGTGCCACGCAGACGTAGACCGCCGCGCGCCAGCCGGTCTCGAGGAAGACCCACGGGGGCACGAAGCTGATCACCACCGCGAAGACCAGGGCGACGAGGGCGCCGACGACGAACCCGATGACAGCGGCACTGTTGCGCTGGTCCATGATTCCTCCACTTTGTAGTCAGCACTACATTCACCGTAGCGGACGTCCCCGCTAGGCTCAAGAAGTGGGCTACAAGCATTCGCGCCAGGACCTCCTCGACGCCGCAGTGGACGTCACGCTCGAGAGCGGCATCGCGCTGCTGACCTTCAGCGCCGTCGGGCACCGCCTGGGTATCAGCGACCGCACGGTCGTCTACTACTTCGCGACCAAGGACGAGCTCGTTCTCGCGGTCCTGGAGTCCCTCGGGCAACGGCTCAGGGAGCTGCTCGAGAAGGCGTTCGGACACGCGCCGGCAGGGGTGCTCGACCTCCAGCGCGCGGCGTGGCCGGTGCTGGCCTCACGTTCGGCCGACCCGGTGTTCGCGGTCTACTTCGAGGTCGTGGGCCTGGCCAGCGCACGGACCTCGCCGTACGACGCCATCGGCCCCCGGCTCGTCGACGGCTGGGTGGAGTGGCTCGCCCCCCGCGTGCTCGCCGAGAGTGCCGCTGAGCGACGCCACCAAGCCCTCGCCGCCGTGGCGACCCTCGACGGCCTGCTCCTGCTGCGCCGGATCTCGGGAGCTCGCGCCGCCAATGCCGCCGCACGGCAGCTCGGCGTCCTGGTGCGCTGAGCGCCAGGCCAGGCAGGGGCGGAAACCCCTGAGAAGGTGTTGAGTACGCCCCTGGCACATCGCCTTTTGTCTGTTCCGCAGCGTTGTACGGTGAAGGCAGATCGACGAAGACCCCCGTACCCCCCTGCAGCGGAGGCCGAGTCGATGTACGAAGGCCCGCGAGATCCTGCAATGGATGCCGCGGGCCTCGTGCGTGTGGCGCTCACGCGATCGGTGGCCGTTCGAAGCGCAGCAGGCGGTACTGCAGCAGGCCGGCCAGGTGGCTCTGCTGCAGGGCGTCCCCGCCGACCATCGAGTCGGCCCACAGCGAGCGGCCGCGAGCGCGGCGGAGCAGCGGCTGCGCCGCGTGGATGACGCGGTCGCGCGGTCGCCGGAGCCGCTGCAGCGGCGACAGGTCGCGGGAGCCGACCAGCGTCAGGCCGGCGTCGGCGGCGAGCGCGGCCGCCTCGTCGACCGAGACTGACGTTCGGCGCGTGCCACCCGGCCCGGAAGTCGGCCAGCCGTGGGTCGTCCGGGTCTCCGGTGCGGACGTCATCGATGACGACGAGTGCACCGCCCGGGCGCAGCACGCGGGCGGCCTCGCGGAAGAACGCGGCGGCCGGATCGGCGTGCACGAACGACTCGATCGCGAAGGCGAGGTCGACCTCCGTGAGGTCACCGGGGAGGTCGGTGAAGTCGGCGACCCGGAACCGCACGGTGCCGGGTCGCGGACCGCCGTGTGCCGCATACCGTTCGGCACGCCGCACCTGGGCGGGGCTGATCGAGACGCCCACCACCTCGACCGGCAGCCGGTCCGCGAGGTAGATCGCGGCCGTGCCGACGCCGCACCCGAGGTCGAGCAGCACGCCGGTCGCCGCGGGCCCAGCTCGTCGAGCACCAGGGCGTGGGCGTGGTGCACGGCCTCGCGCCGGTCGGTGACGCCGGCCCCCCACAGCTCGCGGTGGATCGCCCGCTGGCTGCCGCTGAGCAGGAACTTCCAGGTGTTGGCGTCGTAGTAGCGGCGCACGTCGACGCGCCGGCCACCCGTCGTCCCCTCACCCATGCCGCCCAGTGTGCCAACCGTCCCTCCGGAACCGAGCCACCTCGCCACCTTCACCGCGTTCGTCCCAGCAGCTCAGTCAACGTCCGTCGAGCACCGTGGTTCGTGGGGCGGAAGTCCCGCGCGATGCTGCCGACCACGCCCTGCGTCCCACGAGTCTTGATGAACCCTTTACTTTCTCTTGACGTTCCCTTTAAGGTTACGTCCGAGTAGTTCGCTGGGGCAGCGACCGCGTCGGCCTGCCACCGAGCTTGCCCAATCCTTGCAGGGAGAGAGAGTCATGCGTGCCCGTGCGCCCGGAACTGGCTGTCGCGCGTCGCTGCGCTGACGGCAAGGGCACCGCAGTCCACGCGCTCAGGGCATGACGGTCGAGTACGCCGTCGGCTTCGGGGTGCTGGGCCCCCAGAACATCACGACGGAGCGGTCGCCGTCCTTCGCGCACGACTCGGCCAACCTCACCGACAACAGCTGAGGACCAGACCGACACAGACCCAGATCACACCAATGCAGGGAAAGGAAGAACCATGTCCAGGTACATGAGGGTTGCGGCCATGACAGCCGCGAGTGCCCTCTTGACAATGGGCGGCATCGCAACGGCCAACGCAACGACAGAGGTTCCGGGTACAAGTGCCGCGAACCCGATCGTCGTCGAGAGCCTCACCGACGTTCCCGAGGGCGCGGTGCAGGACGCGGTGTCCACCTTCGACACGGACGCCAACTGCGAGACCACCAAGTCGTGGGTGCTGCCCGGCAGCGACGCCGTGACCCACTCCGAAGGCCAGTACCTGCGCGTCATCCCCGCGCAGGACGCGGTGACCCATCAGGAGTGGAACATCGAGGGCCGAAGCCGGACCTACTCCCCGGCGGTGGAGGAGGTCTCGCATCAGGAGTACAAGTACGAGCGGACAGTGGACGTCTTCAAGACCCAGTACCAGTTCGCCAAGTACACCCGCACCAAGACGTGCACTGCCGACACCTGGCAGAACTTCTCCCCGGACAAGCACCAAGGCCCGTTCGAGGGTCCGCCGTCATGGCCCACTGACCCACGCGGGACGTGGCACCACATGAACAAGCCGATCCCCCCGGGACAGGCTGGTCCCGACGGTGTGTACCAGAACGGCAGCGGCAACGGTTCGTGGTTCTACCGCCAGGCCGGGGTCTGCTCGGAATACGGCCCGTGGACGCAGTGGGAGCCGCTGGCGCACGAATCGTGGCAGGACAGCGACGCGCCGCTCGGCGAGCCCGCCTTCCACGCCGAGGGCACCAACCGCGACGGCAGCACGTGGTACCGCCAGTGGCAGGACCGGGCCACCGGTCAGACCCGGCAGGTGAAGACCGGGACCACGACCGAGACCACCGACTGGCTGCTCGGCCCGCCCGAGGGCGACGGCTGGAAGCAGGTCGACGAGCGCAAGGTCATCACGACCGAGGCTGCTCCCGAGGTCTACGGCCCGTGGAGTGACTGGACCCGGATCAACAAGAGTCCGTACCTCACGCAGCCGACTCCCCCGGCCAACACCTCGACCCATGAGTACCGGGTCGTCGGGCCGATCACCGTGACCGACGTCGAGCCGGTGCCTGAGTACACCGAGTACTACGTCGTCGACGCTGAGCCGTCCCGCAACCTCGAGGACGCCTCGTGGGTGACGCAGAGCCCTGGCGAGTCGTGGACGCTCTTCAACGAGCGTGTCGTGACGGACACGGCGGCAGTGGCTCCGGTGTTCTACGCCTGGAGCGACAACGCGAACTGCGAGGTCGTCGACGCCGCCACGAACCCGGACAGTGCAGCTGGTCGCCAGCTGCCGTGCAGACCGGTGAGCCGCCGGCCGCGCTGGCGCAGACGGGTAGCGACACCTGGCGTACCTGTCGGCATCGGCATGGCGCTGCTGCTGGCGGGCACCGCGCTGGTGATGGCTGGTCGCAAGAAGGGACTGCTGCCTGACCGCACCTCTGCCCCGGCCGTACGCACCTGCATGCGGCCGGGGCTCCTCCTCGACGACCAGCAGCCGCAGCTCGCCATCGTCGGCGGGGACGGTGAGCCTGCCCGGTCCAGGTCGCGGCGGTCCCGACCACGCTGCGGGCCAGCGTCACCGTCGGTCTCCGGCAGGGTCTGCCAGCGCAGCACGTCGTCGGCCACCGCCGGGTCGGCCCGCTGCACCGACACCGTGACCGCGGGCAGCACGCTGTCGTCGGTGCCGGCGTTCGGGCCTCGCCCGTGCACGGCGGTGTAGCTCGGTCCGGCGACGGTGACGGTCCGCACCGCCGGGTCGTTCGCGCCGGCCGTCACCGTGGCGGTGCGGTCCGGCAGCGGTTGCACGATGTCGGCGAGGACGATCGGCGACAGGGCGCAGCGGGCCAGCGAGTTCGGCTGGTACCGGACCAGCGACAGCCGCACGAACGGCGCGTAGGCGTCGCCCGGTGTCGAGGTCGATGTCCGCGAACCACCGCCCGGTCGTCTCGTCGTACTGCGGGACGTGACCGACCACCGTCACGGACGACAGCGGGCGTGCCCACCAGCGGCAGGCCGGTCGCCACGACGGGGTCGCCGCCGAAGCTCGCCGCCCGCAGGTTGCGCAGCTGTCGCGCTGGACCGGATGAGGTCCTGCCCGATCGAGCGACACGAACGGGTAGTCCGCGCCCTTGGGCGAGATGACGTCGCTGCCGACCACGACGCCGAGCAGCTCGCCGGCGCCGGAGGACCACCAGCCGCGCCCCATCCAGATGCGCAGCCCGCCGCCCCGGCGCCGGCTGACGTAGCCGCCGTCCTCGCTCGCCGGCGCTCCACCCCATCGTCGGCACGACGTACTGCAGGTCGGGCAGCTGCGGCGGCGCGGAGCTGGGCACGTCGACGGTGACCACGTCGCTGGTCACCGACAGCCGGTCGGGCTGGTCGATCCACGCGACCGGGAAGTCCTCGCGGAAGCGGCGTGGTCGCGGTCACGGCGTAGCTGACCCGGCGGTACTTGGTGTCGCCGAAGCTGGTGCGGCGTCGGCAGCGGGCGGTTCAGCTCGCGCGCCATCTGCGAGTCGAAGGTGAGCTCCTTGCCGTCGCGCAGCCGGTAGGCCGCGGGTCGGTCCTCCGGGACGAGCGCCGACGCGTCCATCGGCAGGCTGAAGACGGTCGTGCGTGCGGATCAGCTCGCGCGGCCCTGCCTCGCGGGGTCGTCGACGGGCTCGGTCCAGGTCGCGTCGAGGTCGACCTTCTCGGTGGAGCGCCCGTCGATGTAGGCCGTGCCGGCCACGTCGGCGAACGTCTGGCCACGCGACGCGGATGACCTCGAAGTCGCCCCACTGCGGCACCTCGAGCGGGTGCTGCACGGCGTGCACCAGCTCGAGGGTCGTGCCACGGAGTGGTCAGCCAGCACCGGTTGTCCTTCATCGCGCCGATGACCCGGTCCAGCTCGTCGCCGGCCAGCTCCTCCTCGCACCAGCGCAGCATCCCCATCAGCTCCAGCGCGGACAGCCGCGACACCATCCGCACCCGGGCGGTCGCCGCCTGCGGCAGCCGCACGGTCAGCACCCGCGCTGCGGCGTCCCACTCCGGGGGCCCGTCACCGCCGGCGAGCTCGAGCCGCAGCGGCCGGGCCCGCCACCAGGTGCCGTCCTCCGCGTCGAACGGCAGCGCGTACGCCTCGTCCGGCGGCACCCCCGGCAGCCCCCAGAAGATGACGCCCGGTGGCGAGCGGGTCGGGCAGGTAGGGCAGCTCGAGCTGGTCGACCGCGTGCAGCACGTAGCGGCCGCCGGTCTCGCCGTCCGGCGTCGAGGAGGTCGACCACCTGCGCCCGGGGGCGTCCGGGTCGTCGAAGCTGCCCTTCTCGCGCCGCGCCACCTCGGTGTACGCGCCGGCGATCTGCGCCACCTGCTCCGCGCTCGGCGGCGTGCCGTCCGACCCCATCACGAGGTCGAACAGCCCGTGCTTCTCGGCCAGGTCGAAGCTCGCCTTCGGCGGGGCGAGGTGCCGCACGTCGACCGGGGCGTACCCGGGGTGCTCGGGAACTCGGCGTTGAAGCGCCGCGGCGTAGCCGTCCGGGTCGACGCCCGACGTCGCTGCGGATCACCAGCCGGTGCAGCGACGCACCCTCCCCGTAGGCCGTGTAGGGCACGGCCGCCGGGGCGGTCACGGGCTCGAAGCGCAGGTACGGCTGCCACGGCGAGGTCGCCGACGGCGAGGGCGTCGGCCTCGCGCGAGGGTGAGCGCCGCCGCCGACCAGGTCGACCTCGCGCAGCCGCAGCCGGTAGGACCGGCCGAACCGCAGCCGGGGCAGCGATCCCGGGCACGACCGTGGCGGAGAAGCTGAGCCCCATCGCGGTCTGCGGGTCGTTCGGCACGGCGGCGGGCAGCGTCTCGGGGCGGTCGGGGTCCGGCGCGTCGGGATGCCGGTGAGAGCGGCAGGCCGGCGCGCGGCGCGGACAGGCTCCACCCGTCCCAGGACACCAGCGCCTCGTGCACGTACAGCTCACCGTTCGGGTCGGGGGCCTGGCCCGGCGGCGTCAGCCGCTCGGCGAGGCTGACCTGCACCTGCCCCTCGCCCGGCACGGGGGCGAGCCCGGGGCGTACCGCTCGGCCGGTGGCCGTGAGCACCCGCTCGTGCAGCGAGCGCCAGGCCCCGGTCTGGTCGTCGTGCACGTCCAGCCGGTAGCCGCGCACGAGGTCCTCGGCGAAGAGCTCGGCCGGGCCACCCTCGATGAGCGCTGTTGACGGTGCCGCTGCGGCTGAACTCGGCCTGCAGCACGTCGGCCCGGCCGGTCTGCACCAGTGAGAGGCCGGCGGTGCGCAGCGGCGGTGAGGCCGGCGTCGTCGGGCTGGTGCAGGGCCGGGCCGCCGGCGGACGGAGGCGGGGTGGTGGCCGTCGTGGCGGTGGCGATCGTCTTGAGGGCGCCGCCGTCGACGTCGACCTGGTTGACGACGAACGCCCGCGGACGACAGCGGCACCAGCCCCTCCGGGACGGTCGGGTCAGGGGTCTGCGCGAGCGGCGACGAACCGGCCGCGCGTCGGCGCGGTAGGCGCGTCCGGTGGGCGACGCTCTCGCGGACCACCGCGTCGGCGGGGGCGGCGAGCACCGGGGTCGCCGTGACGAAGCCGGTCGGGGCGGGGAGCGCGTCGGCCGGGACCGCGAGGTCGACGACCAGGCCCGAGGCGGCGCAGCAGCTCGGGGTGGTCGCCCAGGCTGCCGACCATCTGGTGGAAGTCGACGCGTGGCCCGGTAGTGCTCCCCGTCGGCCGGCATCTCGCCGCGGCTCGGTCTCGGGCGAGGAGTGGAACAGCGCGCGCCCGCTCGACCTCGAAGACCGACCCCGGCGGCAGCGGGTGGATCGTGGGGCCGCCGCGGGCACCGGCGGCCCGGCGGGTCGCGGCCTGCTCGCGGGCGCCCGCGAGCAGGTGGGCGGCGGCGCCGCTGACGCCGACGCCACGTTCCAGCTCGCCGTAGCGGCTGGCGCCGGGCTGGACCACCTCGGACGAGCAGGTCGTCGAGACCCAGCACCTGCGGTTCGACGTGGCGTCGGGTGCGCAGCGACGGCAGCGCGTCCGGCGACGCGGCGGCCGCCTTGGCGTACAGGCCCCTGAGCTGGGCGTGCACCGCCATCACGTCGAAGGTCACCATCGGGCCGGTCGGCCAGGTCGGGGAACTCCCACGGCTTCACCGGGGTCTGCGGCGGGAACAGCGCCGCCCACAGCGTCGGACTCCGGCGCCGGGCTGACGACCTCGGCCCGGCAGGTCGGTGCCGTCGGCATCGACCCGCCAGGTCGCGGCCGACACGACGGCGGGCCAGTCGAGCAGGTCGGGGTAGACCGCCAGGGTGTCGCCGTCGTCGGTGCGCAGCCGGGGTGACATCAGGACGGTGACCTTGAGCCGGCCGTCCGGGCAGGACACCGCCGGGAACGGCGACCCACTGCAGCTTCTGCTCGGTGGTCACGCCGCCACCTCCGGCGCGAAGGCCAGGCAGTAGGCCTGCCAGTCGTCGGCCGAGAGCACCTGCTCCAGCGTCGGGTCACCGGCCGGCCCGGCGAACCGCTTCTCGACCGACAGCTTCACGCTCGTGCTGAAGCAGAGCACCTTGACCGACACGGTGACGCTGGCCTGGCCCCAGATCTCGTTGCGGCCGCCACCCTTGTCGCGGTAGGTGAAGGCCAGGTAGAACTCCAGCGAGACGCTGATCAGGCCCAGCACCGACAGGTAGCCGCCGCACCGGAAGTACCCGGTGAGCTCGGTGCCCTTGGTCGTCGACATCTTGAAGTAGACGCCGGCCATGACGTAGACGCCGCCGCTGGCCACCCCGAGGTTGAGCGAGATGTTGCCGCCGAACTCGATGCTGGCCTCGATCTCCTCGACGCCGGCGGCGCTGACGCCGAGGGCGAAGAACCCGCCGCCACCGAACATGGCGACGGTGACGAGGAACGGGTGCTCGCGCGACGACAGGGCGAAGCGCAGCCCGGCCGGCTTGCCGACGAACGGCAGCGACAGCGCCGCCGACAGCGACAGGTTCTGCAGCGAGAAGATGCCGACGCCGACGGTGGGGATGCCGAGGCTGAACCCGGACTGGATGCCCTCGGGCGTCACCGTGATGGCCGGCGGGTCGCTGAACCCGTCGGCCGGGAGCAGCCCGCGGATGGTGTCGACGAAGGCCAGCGCGCCGATGAACTCGAGCCCGACCCCCTCGGCGGCGACGTCGGGCTTGCGGCCGGGCAGCGACACGAAGGTGAGCCGGCCCATCGACACCCGGACCACCCCGGCGAGCGTCAGGGAGAAGCCGCTCAGCTCGCCGCTGACGGTCGTCTCGGGAACCGACCGGCGCCCGCGCCGCGCAGCTGCGTCACGGTGCGGACGTCGAGCTGGAAGCCGGGCACCGCCGCAGCTCGAGGGCCGGCGTGACATCCGTGGCGCTCGAGCAGCTCGGGCTTCCAGGCCAGCCGGGTGACGTTGGCGCTGACCACGCCGTCGGGGCCGAGCACCGGGCGGGTGCGGATCACCGGGGTGCGGATGTACGCCGTCCGGGGTCGGCCAGGGCGGCATCGAGGCTCTCGTCGGAGTCGGCCGGCCCGGCCGGCGCCGCCGGCGGGATGGGCGCGAGCAGGCTTGGCCAGCTCGACCGTGCCGAACAGCGTCATGCCCGCCAGGAGCGACCCGAGCTGCGGCGGTGTCGACCCCGGCGGCCATCGCGCTCGACATCGCGCCGTGGGTCGCCGACAGCGCGTCGAGCTTCACGGCCGGGGCGGCGACGCCGCCGCCGTGGCGGCGCCGAGGCTGAACCCCACCTCGGGGTACGCCGCGAACAGGCTGCCCGGGTTCGCCTGCGGGTCGAACCCGTGGTCCAGGTACGGCGTCGTCAGCCGCACCTCCACCACCCGGTCCGACCCGGTGAGCTGCTCCACCGACTGCAGGTGCACACCGGCGGTGACCGACCGGGGCAACCACCCCGGGAGGTAGTCGCGCGGCATCCCGGCACTGCTGGCGAGCTTGACCAGGTCGAAGGTGAGGTACTCGGTCGGGGCGGTCGTGGCGTCGGGCTTGCCCGGAACAGCCTGTGCGAGAGCGATCTTCTGCGCGCGGGCGGTGGCGGTGCGGTCGGCGGCCGGTGCGCTGCCGAAGGCGTTGATGACCGCGTCGGTGTTGCCGACGAAGGAGTAGGGGATGAAGAGCATCGGCTTGGTCAGGCTGACCCGGCGGCCCTCGCCGTCGATGCTGTCGAAGTCGAACGGGACCAGCCGGCCGGACGCGCTGATCCACAGCGGGTTCGCGAGGGCGTGGTCGACCTGCTCCTGGGTGACCTCCTCCCTGAACGAGATCGGGAGGTCGATCTTGGGCGTCTCGAGCGTGCGCAGCTCGATCGTGCGCAGCGGCATCTCCCGTCCGTCCTTGGGGTAGCCGGCCGACAGCGAGCCGGTAGTCCAGCACCGGCTGCGTGACGATGATGCGGTAGTACTGCCGCAGCACCGTGCGGGTGCCGTAGACCCCGACCGGGCCGTACGGGCCGGGCTCGGTGCCCAGCGACACCGGCTCGAACCGGCGCTCGGTGACCTTGACGATCGACGCACGGTGCCCGGTGTCGAGGAAGCCGCGCTTGACGACCTTGACGTACTGGTCGCGACCGAGCCCGGTGATGTGCTCGTACGGCCTGCACGCTGGGCGGCGTGACGCCCAGGCGCATCAGGTCGGTGGGGCTGCTGGTCGTCGCGGGGGAAGTCGAACGCGCCCAGCACGTGGTGGTGGGCGCCGAGGGCGGTCAGCGTGACGTGCCGGGCGGTGAGCGTGGCGGGTGGCGGCACGATCGGCCGGCCCCACGGGCTCAGCCGGCGGGTCCACAGCAGCCAGAGGATGGGGTTGATGCCGAGCTCGGCGCGCGGACTTGACCGCGTTGCCGAAGTCGCCGGTCAGGGTGACCAGCTCGGTGATCTCGTCCCGCGGAGAGCGAGGTGACGAACGGGTCGTCCCGGCGGCCGTGGATCGCCCGCATCGTCAGCGGGTCGGTGCCGACCAGGCGGGTGTGCCACAGCTCGGCGACACCGTCGTGCGGTGAGCGGGTCGGTGCGGTGCTGCCAGCCGTGCTCGCCGACCGGCGACAGGACCAGGCGGTACGCCAGCTCCAGGGCGGTGACGTCGGCGGGCGGTTCGGCCGGGCGGACCCCGCCCGCGGTGGTCGGGGTGCCCGGTGGCAGCGCGTTCGGCGCGAGCACCGGGCGCAGCGCGGCCCAGTCGAGCAGGCCGGCGACGGTGAACGGGACCCCAGGCCCGTCCGCCGGCACGTCGAAGGCCAGCCGGCTCGGCGCCGCCGACGCGGATCGCACCGGCAGCGGAGCCTCGGCGCGGTTGGACGGTTCCGCTTCGACCTCCACCTCGGCGCGGGTCCGCACCTTCTCCCACGTCTCACGACTCACGCGCCATTCTCATGTTCGCCGCTGCAGTGGCAATCCGTCTCACGCAGTCTCGAAGTCGTCAGTACTTCTCAGAATCGCTCCCCGCTGACAGCGTCGCTCAGGCATGCTCGCGCAGGTACCTGCCGAAGTGCGGCACGGTGAAGGCGATCCGGCCGCGCTCGCCCGAGTAGATCAGGCCCTTCTTGAGCAACGCGTCGCGCGCCGGCGACAGCGACTGCGGCTTGCGCGCGAGGTGGGCGGCGACGTCGGCGGTGGGCACGGCATCCGTCTCGTCGCCGAGCTCGACCGCGACGTCGGCCATCGCGCGCAGGTACTCGCGCTCGCCGGGGGTGGCCCGCTCGAAGCGCGAGCCGAAGAACCCCACCGCCAGCTCCGACTCGGCCTCGGGCGCGGCCACGGCCACGTCGTCGGCGGTCATCGGGGATGCCGGGGCCAGGTCCCAGACCGCCTTGCCGTAGGCCTGGATGAAGTAGGGGTAGCCGCCGGTGGCCGCGTACATCGCGTCGAGCGCCTCGGGGGTGAACCCGGCACCCTCGTCCTCGGCCGGCAGCTCCAGGGCGGCATCGGCCGCGGCGCGGTCGAGCCGGTCGATGCGCGAGTAGCGAAAAAGCCTCTCCGAGTAGGACTTCGAGGCGGACAGCACCGCCGGCAGGTGCGGCAGCCCCGCCCCGACCACGATGACCGGCAGCCGTGACTGCGAGATCTCGTGGCAGGCGGCACACAGCGCCGAGACGTCGTCGGCGCCGAGGTCCTGCATCTCGTCGATGAACACCGCGATGCCGCGCCCGGTGTCGGCGGCCGTGCCGCCGAGGTCGGAGAGCAGCTCGACGAGGTCGATCTCGATGTCACCCGAGTCGGCCCGCCCGGTGACGGCCGGCACCGTGATGCCGGGGTTCCACCGGTCGCGCAGCTTGGCCGCACCGCGCCCCGAGCCACCGGCGGGCTCGCGCTGGGCGAACGCCTTGACCACACCGAGCGCGTGGTCACCCGCTCCCCCGGCGGGCCCGAGCTCGCGGACCGCCTGGTGCACCGCCGACGCGAGCGGGCGGCGCAGCGACTGCTCGGGGCGGGCCTCCAGCTTGCCGGTGCCCCAGCCGGCCCGCACCGCCGCCGAGCGCAGCGCGTTGAGCAGCACGGTCTTGCCGACACCGCGCAGCCCGGTGAGCACGATCGAGCGCTCGGGGCGGCCGCGGGCCACCCGCTCGAGCACCACGTCGAAGGCGTCGAGCTGCTCGTCGCGCCCGGCCAGCTCGGGCGGGCGCTGCCCGGCGCCGGGGGCGTAGGGGTTCCGGATCGGGTCCACGATCGGAGGGTATACGCCTGTCTAGCGTTGACGGCATACATCCGCAGACAGCCCTATCCCGTGTCGCGCCGACGCCGCGCCACTAGGTTGGGCGCGTGCTCGTGGCAGCGTGGTGGGGGTTCGTCGGCGGCGCGGCCCTGCTGGTCGGCGCCCTCATGGGGCTCTACCTCAAGGTGAGCCTGCGGGCCATCGGGCTGGTCATGGCGTTCGGCGCTGGGGTGCTGATCAGCGCGGTCGCCTTCGAGCTCACCGAGGAGGCCTACCGCTCCGCCGGCAGCACTGCCGCCGCACTGGGACTGGCCGCCGGCTCGCTCACCTTCTTCACCGGTGACTGGCTGATCGACCGGCGCGGCGGCCACCGGCGCAAGAGCCCGGTGCACGGCGGCGTGCGACTGCCCGAGCCGGCATCCGACGCGGGGTCGGGCAGCACACGGGCGGCGTCCGGCGCGGCCGCGACCAGCGGCATGGCCCTGGTGCTCGGGGCGCTGCTCGACGGCATCCCCGAGTCGGCCGCGATCGGCATCAGCCTGCTCGGCGGGGGCGGCGTCGGCATGGCCATGGTCGCGGCGGTGTTCCTGTCGAACATCCCCGAGTCGATGTCGGCGACGACCGGGCTCAAGGCGTCCGGGCGGTCGACCGCCTGGATCCTCGGCCTGTGGTCGCTCGTCGTCGGCGCCTCGACCCTGTCGTCGGTCGCCGGCTACGCGCTGCTCGGCGGGGCGTCGCAGGAGACGGTGGCCTTCATCCAGACCTTCGCCGCCGGTGCCATCCTCACCATGCTCGCCGACACGATGCTGCCGGAGGCCGTCGAGCACGCCGGCCGGATGGTCGGGCTGCTCACCGTGCTCGGCTTCGCGGTGGCGTTCTTCCTCAGCGCCGCCTGAGCCTGGCGCCGGGCGACCGGGCTCACGGCACCTGCGGCGCGCTGCCGTCGGCGGTCTCCATCGGCTTGCCCGCCGCGTGCCACGCGCGCATCCCGCCGGTCATGTTCGCCACCTCGTAGCCCTGCTGGGCCAGCCACGGCATCACCCGCTGCACCCGGCCACCCGAGCGGCAGGTGATGACCAGCGGGTCGTCGGCGTCGAGGAACGGGGCGAGCTCGTCGACCCGGGCGGGCAGCTCGGACATCGGGATGTGCACCGCCGTCGGGGCGTGCCCGCGGTCCCACTCGTCCTGCTCGCGGATGTCGAGGACGACGGCGTCGTCGGGCAGCGCGGTCACGGGCACGTCGGGGAACTCACTCATCGCCCCAGCATGCCAAACGCCCCTCCCTCGCTGCCGGACGCGGGTGAAGATCGTCGTCCAGGCGAGGGCTCTTCACCCACGTTCGCGATGGGTCGGCTACTTCAGGAACTTGCTGGTCCTGCGGTCGGCCAGCGGCTTGCCGCCGGTCTGGCAGGTGGCGCAGTACTGCAGCGAGGAGTCGGCGAACGACACCTCGCGCACGACGTCACCGCACTCGGGGCAGATCTCGCCGGTGCGGCCGTGCACCCGCATGCCGGCGCGCTTGGCGTCCTTGAGCTCCTTCGCGGGCTTGCCGGATGCCGCCGCCACGGCCGCGGCCAGCGTGCCCCGCAGCGCGGTGTAGAGCCGCTCGACCTCGGCCGGTCCGAGCTTGGCGGCGATGGCGAACGGCGACAGCTTGGCGACGTGCAGCACCTCGTCGGAGTAGGCGTTGCCCACCCCGGCGATGATCGACTGGTCGCGCAGCATCCCCTTGACCTGCATCCGGTGCGAGGCCGCGATCGCCGCGAACACCTCGAGGGTGAACGCGTCGGCCATCGGGTCGGGGCCGAGCGAGGCGATGCCGGGCACCGTGCCCGGGTCGTTGACGACGTAGGCCGCGAGCCGCTTCTTGGTGCCCGCCTCGGTGAGGTCGAACCCCGACCCGTCGTCGAAGCGCACCCGCAGGGCGATCGGCGACTTGCCCGGCCGCAGCACCGTGGCCGGCATCGCGTCGGACCACCGCAGCCAGCCCGCCCGCGCCAGGTGGAACACGAGGTGCGTTCCGCCGCAGTCGAGGTCGACGAACTTGCCGTGGCGCGACACGCCGTCGACCGGAGCACCCACCAGGGCCTGCGGCGGCGGGGTGAAGGTCTTGAGCACCGAGATCGAGCCGAGCTCGACCCCGGTCACGACGAGCCCGTCGGTGCGCTCACCGAGGAAGTGGACGAGGGCCTGCACCTCGGGCAGCTCGGGCATGGGCCGACGCTACCGTCCCGCCCGGCCCCGCGGGAGGGTGGCGTGGTCACGCACCGGCGACCTCGGCCGGCGGCACGGGCAGCGACGGCCCGTCCCAGGGGCAGCCGCACGACCCGCGCAGCACGATGCGGGTGGGGATGACGAGCGGCTCGACGTCGTGGGTGCGCCCCTCGATGCGGTCGTGCAGCCGGATGGCGGCCCACCGGCCCAGGGCGGTGGTCGGCTGCTGGGCGGTGGTCAGGCCGGGAGCCATGAACCGCGAGGTCATGATGTCGTCGAACCCCGTGACCGCGATGTCGTCGGGCACGCGCACCCCGCGCCGCGCGAGCTGGGCCATGACCGAGAGCGCCAGCTCGTCGTTGGCGCAGAGCAGGGCGTCGACCGGTCCGGGCAGGCCCAGCACGTGGTCGACGACGTCGGGCCCCGACCCCTCCTCGAGCGCCACCCGCACCGGCGGTGCGCCCTCGACCAGCCCGCGCCGCCGGAGCGCGCCGACGAAGCCCTCGTAGCGCTGCCCGATGTCGTGCGAGCCCTCGTGGTCACCGACGAAGACGAGGTTCCGCCGTCCGTGGCCGATGAGGTGGCTGGTGAGCTCGCCGGCGCTGCGCTGGTTCTCCACGAGCACGGCGTCGCAGCCCGCGATGGGGTTGCGGGCCACCAGGACGGTCGGGGTGCCCCGGCTGATCGTGCGGACGCACGCGTCGCTCACCGTGGCGGTGGCGACCACGAGCCCGTCGACGCGCTGGAGCACGGTGCGCAGCTGGGTCTCGAGGTCGACCGAGCCCGTGGCGAGCACGACGACCACC
Organism: uncultured Actinomycetota bacterium; assembly: GCA_963806295.1. GTDB lineage: Bacteria > Actinomycetota > Actinomycetes > Actinomycetales > Dermatophilaceae > Fodinibacter. The sequence continues at coordinate 242,654 of CAWDXP010000025.1, forward strand.
GACTGGCCGTACTGCGCGGCCGCCGACTCGTAGCCGGTGAGCAGCTCGGAGAAGTAGGGCCCTCTCAGCCCCGGCAGGACCAGGCCGTGGGTCTCGTGGCGCGGCACGGTCACCGGCCGCGCCGAGCGCAGCGGCACGTAGTCGAGCTCCTCGACCGCCCGCAGCACCTTGCGCCGGGTCATGGGGGATGCCGGGGTGCTGCCGCTGAGGACGCGCGAGACGGTGGCGATCGACACCCCGGCCAGGGCCGCCACGGTGTGGATCGTCACGGGTCGTTCGTCGTCGGCGGTCACCGGGCCTCCTCGAGCGGCGGGGTACCAGCCTCCCGCTCCGGACCCTCTCACGTGAACGGGGTGGGCACGGCATCCATCAGGCGATGTCACCACTTTCATGGCGAACGTGCTGTTTTCATTTGTTTACAGGGGGATCGCGGCCGTGCCCGTGCCACTGGCGCTGGTAGGAACGAGGTGTGCGCGATCAGCAGACCACCCAGGCCCCCGCCCCCCGGCCCAGGGTCGACAGCCCACAGGGCCTGGTCGCGGAGTTCACGACGAGCGGGTCGCCCGCCCGCCTCGAGGCGTTCGGCCAGAGCCTCCTGCTCTACCCCGCGGGCGAGCTCGAGGCCGGCCCGGCGAACCTCTACCTGCGCGCGGTCGACGGCGGCCGCGCGCGGTGGACACCGCTGCTCGGGCCGTCCTCGGGAGGCCTGGTCTCCACGGGCGACGGGGCGATGACCGTGCGCGGGTCCTGGCTCGGGCTCGACTGGGCCGCCACCTTCCGGGCCGGCCGCACCGGGGTGGGCGAGGCGGCCGAGGCGGCTGCGCACGCATCCTGGCGGTGGGAGGTCGAGGTCGAGAACACCCTGGGCCGCGAGGTCGTCGTCGACGTCGTCTGCTGCCACGACCCGGCCCTGGCACCGCCCGCCGCCGTGGCGACGAACGAGTACTACGTCGCGCAGTACCTCGACGTCTCACCGCTGCAGACCCCTCGCGGCACGGCCCTCGCGGTGCGCCAGAACATGCCCGGCGCCGTCGCGCCCTGGCTGGTGATCGGGTCGCTGCGGCAGGGCCACGGCTGGGCGACCGACGCCCGCCAGGTCGTCGAGCGCACCGACGTCGGAGCGGTGTGGACCGGCCTCGACCTCGCCGAGCTGCCCTCGACCCGACTCCAGCACGAGCACACCCTCGTGGTGCTCCAGGACGAGCCGGCGACCCTGGCACCCGGGGCGACGCACCGCACGGGGTTCGTGGGGGTGGTGCTCGCCGACCACCAGGGCGCCACCGGTGCCGACGACGCCCGCTGGCTCGAGGTGGCGGATGCCGAGACCGCGACGGCATCCGGCCCGGTGGAGACCACCGCGGCATCCCCCGTCGTTCCAACCCTTTTCGCGCAGGCCCCCACGGTCGCCTCGCGACCGCTCACCGACGACGAGCTGGTCTCGCTCGGCATCGCGGCGAGCGGCGCGGTCGAGCGGGCAGCGGACGGGACGCCGTGGGCGTGGTCGTGCGGTGACGACCACGTCGTGCTGGCGGCCAAGGAGCTGGCGGTGCTCCGCCCGCACGGGCACGTGCTGCGCACCGGCGCGGACCTGGTGCCCGACCCCGGCTGCCTCACGACCACGGCGTGGATGGAGGGCACGTTCCTGTCGCAGCTGACCCACGGCCACGTCGGTCGCGACCCGCTGCTCACCGGCCGGCGCAGCTACCTCGGCCTGCACCGGGCGCACGGTGCCCGCATCTTCGTCGACACCGACGACGAGTGGCAGCTGCTCGGCACGCCCTCGGCCTGGCGGGTGGGGCTCGACCGGTGCTCGTGGTTCTACGCCCTCGACGACCTGGTGCTCGAGGTCACGACCACGCGCCCGCAACCACCCACGAGCTCACCCTCACCACGCGGGTGCACGCCGGGCGGCCGCAGCCCCTCCTGCTCGCGCTCGCCACCGCCGAGGGCGAGGTCACCGCTGGTGACTCCTCCCTCACGGTCGCGGGGACCACCGGCTGGCGCCTCGACTGGCACGGTGCCGACGGCATCGTCTCCGACGACGCCCCGCTGCACGCCGACTCGGTGTCGCGCGGCACCGGCTGGACCACCATCGCGGTCGAGCCGACCGCGTCGTGGACCCTCCGCGTGGCCGCCGACCACGTGTCGCCACCAGCTGACGAGCCGGCACCCCGAGAGTCGTTCTGGGACAGCGCTGCCCGCACGCTGGACATCCAGGCAGCGGGTGCGTTCGGCGGACGCTCCGCCCTCATCGAGCCGATCCGCGAGGCACTGCCGTGGTTCGCCCACGACGCCTTCGTGCACTACCTCTCGCCGCGCGGGCTCGAGCAGTACAGCGGCGGCGCCTGGGGCACCCGCGACGTGTGCCAGGGCCCGGTCGGCCTGCTCACCGCGCTCGACCGCCAGGACGCCGTGCGCGACCTCCTCGGCCGGGTGTTCCGGGCGCAGAACGCCCGCGGCGACTGGCCGCAGGCCTTCGAGTTCGTCCCGCCGCTCCCGACCTCCGGCCAGCAGGACTCGCACGGCGACGTCGTCTTCTGGCCCCTGCTCGCCACCGGTGAGCACCTCCTCGCCGCCGGCGACCCCGGCATCCTCGACGGTCGGCCGTGCCGCTCGTCGGCGACCGCGGCCTCACCGAGCCCAGGCACCGTCGCCGACCACCTCGCCCGGGCCCTCGACCGGATCGAGGCCGGCACGGTGCGCGGGACCCCGCTGCCGGCGTACGGTCACGGCGACTGGAACGACTCCCTGCAGCCGGCCGACCCCCACCTGGCGCGCCACCTGGTGTCGGTGTGGACCGCGTGCTGCAGACCTGCGCGCTGCGCGTCGCTCGCGGCAGGGCTGCGGGCCGTCGGCGCCGAGCCCGGCCTGGCCGAGCGGGCCGCGGCCCTCGCCGACGCCACCGAGGACGCCATCCACCACCGGCTGGTCGCCGACGAGGTGCTGCCGGGCTACGTGCTGCGACGGCGACGACGGCGCGCTCGAGCCGCTCGTGCACCCGCGCGACGAGCGCACCGGGCTCACGTTCGGCATCCTGCCGTGGGTCCACGCCATCAGCGCCGACCTGCTCACCGCGGAGCAGGCCGAGCACCACCTCGACCTCGTCGAGCAGCACCTGCTCGGCCCCGACGGCGCCCGGCTCTTCGACCGGCCGGTCGGCTACGCGGGCGGGCCGATGGCCGTGTTCCAGCGGGCCGAGGCCAGCACGTTCTGGGGGCGCGAGATCGGCCTGATGTACCTGCACGCCCACCTGCGCTACGCCGAGGCCCTGGCCCGGGTCGGCCGCGGGCCCCGAGCTGCTGCGCGCCCTCGCCCTGGCGACCCCGCGCGGGGCGGTCGACCTGGTCGGGCCGGCCCGGCCACGGCAGTCGACCTGCTACTCCTCCTCGTCCGACGGGGCGTTCGCCGACCGCTACGACGCGCAGGAGCGCTACCCCGCCCTGATGGCGGGGCAGGTGCCCCTCGAGGGCGGCTGGCGGGTCTACTCCTCCGGCCCGGGGCTCTTCCTGCGGCTCGTCGTCGAGGCCCTGCTCGGCGTGCGTCGCCGTGGTGACCGGGTCGAGCTCGACCCGGTGCTCGACCCGGCGGCCGGGGAGCTGCGCGCGACGGTGCCCTTCGACGGCGGCACGCTCGAGCTGCTGCTCCGCCCGGGGCCGGCGGGGCACGGCGTCACCCGGGTCACCGCGCAGGGCACCGAGCTGGCGACGACCACCCTCGACAACCCCTACCGCCGTGGTGGCGTGTCAGTAGCGCTCGCGGACCTCCGCCGCGCCGTCGGCGCCCGCACCCCCGACGGCGGGCCCGACCTCGTCGTGGAGACCTCCTGAGATGACGCGATCGACCGCCCCTCCCCCTGCTGTTCGGCGCGACGTCATCCACGGCCACCGCACGGAGACGCCGGTCGACGCCGGTGCCGAGCTCGTCGTGCACCTCGAGTGTCGCTGACCCGCTAGCGCTCGTCCGGGTCCGGAAGGAGGTAGTCGGGGGGGTCCTCCAGCGACGGCACGTTCGCGGAGGCGCGCCCGGCCAGCGTGCGGTGCGGGACGTCGCCCTGCCAGATCATCCGCACCTGGCGCAGCAGGCCGTAGCCGTCCGGTGCGCGCACCACCGGCACCTCGAGCTCCTCGGTCGGCGCGGGCGCCAGGTCGTCGTTGGCGACCGGGATGACGTGCGAGAGCACCTGCTCGCTCGGCGACAGCTCGCGGATGGCGATGCCGCGCACGCGGTCGGGCCGGCGGGCGGTGAACTCGGTGTAGATCTTCGGGTCGTGCTGGCCGTCGTCACCGACCAGCAGCCACTTCACGTGCGGCAGCTCGCGGGCCAGCCGGTGCAGCTGGGCGTGCTTGTGCTCCTGGCCCGACCGGAACCACCCCGAGTTGGTCGGCCCCCAGTCGGTGAGCAGCATCGGGCCGGTGGGAAAACCGCTGCGCCGCAGGAACCTCGTGAGCAGCGGCGCGGTGTTCCATGCCCCCGTGGACAGGTAGATGACCGGGGCGTCCGGGTGCTCGGCGAGCAGCTCGCGGTACATCGTGGCCATCCCCGGCACCGGTTTGCGGGCTCCTTCGGAACGGATGAACGTGTTCCACGCGGCGATCATCGGCCGGGGCAGCGACGTCGAGAGCACCGTGTCGTCGATGTCGGAGATGATGCCGTGGGTCACGGTGGTGCCCACGACCAGCACCGGCACGTCGATGGTCTCGGCCCCGGGCGACCCCACGTAGATGTGGTGCCAGCCGGGCGAGAGCCCGTGCCCGCGCACCATGAGGTCGATGTAGCCGCCGCGGTCGGTGCGCGTGGTCACGATGCGCTCGTTGACCCGCACGGTCACCGGCTCGTCGACCGCCGGGGCCGCGAAGAAGGCCTTCCAGCCGCGGGTCTCGAGCTCGACGGCCCGCAGCCGCGCGGCATACGTCGGCTCGTCGGGCTCGTCCTCGGGGCGGCCCCGGGTCATGATGACGCGGCCGAACACCCGCAGCTGGCTCACGCTGCCGTAGCCGGTGAGGGGGACGACGCGCGTCGTCCACCCGCGTGAGCGCAGCACGCGGCCCTTGCGCCCGTTGTAGGCGTCTTCGAGCACTGCTGCGGCATGGGGTCGCGGCATGGCTCGATGCTAGGGCAGCGCTCAGGCGCGCCCCGGCTCCTCCCGCGTGACGACACCGGTGACGATCTGGTGGGCGAGCTCGCGCACCTTGACGTTGCGGGACTGGCTGGTGGTGCGCAGCACCTCGAACGCCTCGTGCTCGGGCACCCCGCGCAACGCCATGATGACGCCCTTGGCCTGCTCGATGACGGCCCGGCTGGCCATCGCCTGCTCGAGCTGCCCGGCGAGGCGCTGCACCCCGTCGAGGGCCGAGACCGCGACCACCGCGTCGGCGCAGCGCGCGGCCGCGACCCGCACGAGCGAGGCGTCGAAGGCCGTGAACGCGTGCGGTGCCCAGCCGTAGAGGTTCAGCGCGCCCACGCACTCCGCACCGCTGACCAGCGGCAGGGCGAGGAGGCTGCGCATGCCGTCGTCGCGGCACTCCTTGGCGAACTCCGGCCAGCGGCCGCCGAGCGCGACGAGGTCGTCGACCCGGTTCTCGCGGCGGTGCCGGGCGGCGTCGAGGCACGGGCCGTCGTCGAGGGCGTACTGGACCGCGTCGATCTCGAGGGTCTGCACCGTGGTGTACGCCGCCGTGTGCGGCCGACCATCGCTGAGGATCGTCACCCCCACCTCGTCGCAGCCGGGCACGTGCCGGCGCACGGCGTGCACGACCCGCTCGAGGTAGTCCGACACCTGCTCCATCGACTCCAGCACGCCCCCGATGTCGGTGGTGAGCGCCTCGAGGGCCGCCGGTGGCACGGGGAGGTCCCCGGACACGGCGGACTGCTGCTCGGTCATCGGTCCTCCCCGTGGTCAGGTGCCCGCCCAGTATCCCCTCCGCGGCACCGTCGCGTGGCCGACCTGCGACGATGGCCTGATGCCGGCCCGTCACCGCAAGCAGTCGGTCACCGCGCCGCCGGGCTACTTCGGCTGGGAGGCCGCCGGCTTGCGCTGGCTCGCCGCCGCCGCAACGACGACGCGGACACCGACGACCCCGGCGACTGCGGTGCGGCCGCCGTCGTCGAGGTGCTCGACGTGGGCCCGCACCACCTCGACCTGGCCCGCCTCACCCCGGCGGCCCCGACCGTGGCCGCGGCGGAGCGGTTGGGGCACGGGCTGGCGGCGACGCACGCCGCCGGTGCCACGGCATACGGCTGCGGCCCACCCGGCTGGGTGGGTGACGGCTGGCTCGGGCCGCTCAGCGAGCCGCTGCCCCTGGTGCTCGGCGCCTGGGACACCTGGGGCGAGTTCTACGCGCAGGCCCGGATCGTCGCGCTGCTGCCGCTCGCCCGGGCGCGGGGCGTGCTCGACGAGGCCGAGGCCGCCCTGCTGCAGCGGGTCGCCGACCGGGTCGCCTCGGGCGCGTTCGACACCGGCGAGGCCCCGGCCCGGCTGCACGGCGACCTGTGGTCGGGCAACGTGCTGTGGACCGCGCACGAGGCCGTGCTCATCGACCCCGCCGCCCATGGCGGGTCACGCGAGGCCGACCTCGCGATGCTCGCGCTGTTCGGTGCGCCGCACCTCGAGCGGGTGCTCGCCGCCTACGACGAGGCCGCCCCGCTGGCCTCCGGGTGGCGCGACCGGGTGCTCCTGCACCAGCTGCACCCGTTGCTGCTGCACGCCGTGCTGTTCGGCGGGTCGTATGCCGGGCAGGCGCTGCGGGCGGCGAGCCGCTACGCCTGAACGTCCGGGAAGGGGTCGGCGACGGCGAGGGGCGGGTCCTCCGGTGCGGGCCCGGCCGACAGGCGGCGGCGCACCATGATCGCCACCGCGACGGCGGGCGACGACAGGGCGGCCCCGAGCATGCCGGCGACCGCGGCACCGATGATCGTCGCGCCCAGCACGACGATGGGGTGCAGGCTCAGCGCGGTGCCCGCGAGGCGCACCAGGACGATCGTCTGCACGATGTTCTGCACGACGAGGATGACGATGAGGATGACGATGGCGGTGTCGATGCCGTTGGAGCCCAACGCGATCAGCGTCGCGAAGGCACCGGAGACGATGGCGCCGAGGTAGGGGATGTAGGAGGTGACGAGGGTGACGACCGCGATGGTGAAGGCCAGCGGCACCCCGAGCAGCCACGCGGCGCCGCCGATGAGCACCGCCGTGACGACCGCCGAGATGGTGAGCGCCCAGAAGTAGCGGCGCACGGCCACCGCCGACTCGTCGACGATCTCGGCGCCGAGGTCGGCGTCGAGGCCGATGTGCCCGCCGACGAACCGGGTCAGGCCGTCCCAGTCGACGAGCACGTAGTAGACGAGGAACGCGCCGATAGCCGCGGCGATGCCGAGCGACACCACGCTGGAGAACGTGCTCGACACGGCGCCGAGCACACCCCCGAGGGCCTGACCGGTGGCAGACCCGAGCTGGCCGGAGGCCGACGCCCCGCTGCCGATGTCGATGCCCTGCGACGCGAGCCACGAGCTCAGGGTGTCCAGGCCCGCCGTCACCTGCGCACTGATCTGGCCGGACTGGCTGAGGAGCCCCCTGACGACCAGCCAGATCGACCCGACCACGACGGCGGTGAGGCCGAGCAGCACCAGCAGGGCGCCACCCGACCGAGGGATGCCGCGGGCCTGCAGGCGCTCGACGAGGGGGGCGAACAGCGCGCCGAGGACCGCGGAGAGCACCAGGGGCACCACGAAGCCCGACACCTGGGCGAGCATCCACAGCACGGCAGCGCCGAAACCGAGCACGCCCAGGAGCAACCACGACCGCACCCCCAGCCGGGCCAGGCTCGGCGACGCGGCGGCCGACCAGCCGGCGCTGCGGGCTGCGGGCACGGCGGCACCTCCTGACCGGACGACGGTGGCGGGCGCCCTCGACGTGGCGCCATCGTAGGGCCGGGGGCCGCACCCGGGCGGGAGCCGGGCCGTCAGTGGACGGTGGACCGGCCGCTGACACCTGTCCTTCGTCGGTGGGACGGACGGTGGAGGCGCTCCGGCCCCGGCGCGAGTAGCGTGCCCGCCATGATCTGGGGCCTGCTCGGAGCGCTCGGCGCCGCAGTCTGCTACGGCGGCGCATCCATCCTGCAGGCCCTGGCGGCCCGCCAGGAGGCCACGACCGAGGGGCTCGACCCCCGCCTGCTGCTGCGCCTGGTGAAGTCGTGGCGCTACCTGCTCGGGCTCGCGCTCGACGGGTTCGCCTTCGTGCTGTCGATCGCCGCGCTGCAGACCATGCCGCTGTTCGCGGTGCAGGCGATCGTGTCGAGCTTCCTCGCCATCACCGCGGTGCTCGGCGCGATCTTCCTCAAGATGCCGCTGACCCGCCGCGACAAGGTGGCGCTCGGCGTCGTCATCGGCGGCCTGGTCATGGTGGGCATGTCCGCCGCCGAGGACAAGGCCGTCGACGTCAGCTCCGCCGAGCGGTGGGGCATCCTCGTCGCGGCGCTCGCCCTCGCCGCGCTCGCCGTGCCGCTGGGCCGGCTGAAGGGTGCCAAGGGCGCGGCCGCCCTCGGCGGCATCGCCGGGCTGGGCTTCGGCGCTGTCGCGGTCGCCGCCCGGGTGCTGCCGCCGATCGGGTTCGACACGCTGTTCTCCGACCTCGGCGCCCTGCTGCGCGACCCGGCCACCTACGCCCTGGCGGTCGCCGCCGTGGTCGCCCTGCTGTCCTACTCCACCGCCCTCCAGCGCGGCTCGGTCACCCAGGCCACCGCACCGCTCGTCGTGGGCGAGACCGTGGCCCCGGCCATCGTCGGCGTCGTCATGCTCGGCGACGTGCCCCGGGCAGGATGGGAGTGGGTCGCCGTGGTCGGGTTCGCCCTGGCCGTCGGGGGTGCCCTCGCGCTCGCCGGTCACGGAGAGGTGGCCGAGGCGCAGGTCGCCGGCCCCGAGCCCGAGGTCTCGCCGACCACCACCTGAGCCGGGGACGCTCGCTCGGCTACCGACGGCGGCGGCCTGGGTGGCCTAGGGGCAGGTGCACGGCAGCGAGGCGCAGCGCGGGCAGCCGGCGGCATACCGCTGCACCGCCTCGGTGAGGTCGACCCCCACCTGGTTCGCGAGCGACGCGACCCAGGCCAGCACGTCGGCGAACTCGTGCTCGCGCTGGGCGTGGTCGCCCTTGCGCACGGCCTGCGCCAGCTCGCCCACCTCCTCGGCGAGCCAGGCGACGGTGCTCGGCACCCCACGCTCCCGGTCGCGGGCGCCGTAGGTGCGCTCGATGACGTCCTGGAGGTGCGCGAGGTCCATGCGCGGCAACCTACCGGCGTCAGTTCAGCGACGCGCCGCCCGGGTCGGGCGGGGTCGGCAGCGCCCCGAACCGGCTGACGATGGCGCTCTCGCGGCGCAGCAGCGCCAGCACCGTGCGCAGCCGGGTGGCGGCATCCCCGCCCTCGAGCACCCGCTGGCGGTCGGCCGGGTCGAGCACCATCCGCTCGGCGACCCGGTAGGCGACGGCCGGACAGCGGCGCCTCCACCGGCTCGACCTCCGCGCCCAGGCCCGCGAGGTAGGCGGCGTGCGCCCGCAGCACCCGCTCGGCGAGGGCCTCGACCTCGGGGTCGTCGCCGACCGGTGGCTCGGGCAGCCAGGTGACCAGGCCGGTGGTGAACGGGGTGCCGGCGGCGTCGTCGATGCCGTCGAGGCGGAACCGGCGCACGCCGGTGGCGATGAGGTGCACCATCGGGCCGATCGCGCTGTCGGCCAGCGCCATCGCGTCGACCCGCGCCTCGCAGCCGATGCCGTGCAGGTCCTGCACCGCGTCGGCGCCGACCTCGTGGCCCTTGCGGATGAGGAGCACCCCGAACCGGCGGTCGTCCTCGGCGCGCTCGGCGAGGGTCCGCGCGAGCACGAGGTAGCGCGGCTCGAAGAGCTGCAACGGGAGCCGCGCTCCGGGCAGGAGCGGGCGTGCCCAGCGGGAAGAGGGGCAGCGACGGCATACGCCACTGTAGGGCGCGGCAGCGGCGCCCGGAGGCGACCCTCGACAGCGCGCGATGCGGGGGATGACACCGCGGTCCCGTAGACTCGTCCGCAGTGGCCCGCCTTCTGCCTCGGGCCCTGCTTCTTTGATGTCGATGCCTTCGCGTCGGGGCCAGCCCCCGCCACGCGGCGCCGCGGCCCAGAGCCCCGCCCGGCAGAACATCCGAGTCGACGCCGACCACGACGGTCGCGACGACCCCATGCCCCATGAAGGAAACCTTCTTGTCCTCCCAGAACTTCGGCACGCTCGGCGTGCCCGCCCCCCTCGTCGAGGTCCTCGCCGCCGCGCGGGATCACGACCCCCACCCCGATCCAGGCCGCCACGCTGCCCGACTCGCTCGCGGGTCGCGACGTGCTCGGCCGGGGCCGCACCGGCTCCGGCAAGACCATCGCGTTCGTGCTGCCCCTGCTCAGCCGCCTCGCGGCGAGCGGGAAGCGCCCGCAGCCCAAGCGGCCGCGCGCGCTCATCCTCGCCCCGACCCGTGAGCTGGCCACCCAGATCGAGGAGGCGATGACGCCGCTCGCGCAGCGCCTCGGCCTCACCTCCCGCACCGTCTTCGGCGGTGTCGGCCAGGGCCCGCAGGTCGCGGCCTCCGCCGCGGCGTCGACGTCGTCGTCGCCTGCCCCGGCCGGCTCGAGGACCTCATCGGCCAGGGCCACGTCTCGCTCGACGCCGTCGAGATCACCGTCATCGACGAGGCCGACCACATGGCCGACCTCGGCTTCCTGCCGCAGGTGCGCCGCCTGCTCGACGCCACGCCCCAGTCGGGCCAGCGGATGCTGTTCTCCGCCACGCTCGACGGCGGCATCAGCGTCATCGCCAAGCGCTACCTGCACAACCCGGTGACGCACCAGGCCGACTCGGCCCAGTCGCCGATCTCGACCATGTCGCACCACGTGCTGCACGTGACCGCCGACGGGCACCTGCCGGTGCTGCTCGACCTGGTCGCCGCCCCCGGCCGCACCGTGGTCTTCACCCGCACCAAGCACCGCGCCAAGAAGCTGGCCCGCCAGCTCAACGGCTCGGGCGTGCCCGCGGTCGAGCTGCACGGCAACCTCAGCCAGAACGCCCGCACCCGCACCATGGACGCCTTCCACTCCGGCGCCGCCCGCACCCTGGTCGCCACCGACATCGCCGCGCGCGGCATCCACGTCGACGACGTCGCGCTGGTCATCCACGCCGACCCGCCGGTCGAGCACAAGGCCTACACGCACCGCTCGGGCCGCACCGCCCGCGCCGGCGCCTCGGGCACGGTCATCACGCTGATGACCGACGACCAGGTGCGCGACGTGCGCGACCTCACCCGCAAGGCGGGCGTGAACCCCACGACCACCCGGGTCACCTCCACCCACCCGCTGCTGCAGGAGCTCGCCCCCGGTGAGCGCTCCTTCGAGGGCGGCCTCGCCCTGCCCGAGCCCAGCACCCCGAACCGCCAGGGCGGCGGCGGCCGCGGCCGCGGCGGCTCGAACGGTGGCCAGCGCAGCGGGTCCGGTGCGCAGCAGCGCCCGGTTCGAGCAACGGCAACGGCCAGCGTCGTCGCGGCGCCGGCGGCTCGTCCGCCCGCCCGGCCTCCGGTCGCCCGGCCTCCGTGCACACCTCCTCGTCGCGGCCGGCCCGCTCGGCGGCGTCCTTCTCCGAGGGCGCGAGCCGCCGCTCGCGCTGACCCAGGTGGGCGAGCACCGCCCGCTGGTCAGGGATCACCTGTCATGAACTGGTTCGAGCAGGTCTGGTCGAGGGTCGTGCCCGAGCAGGGCATCGCCCTGGCCGGGCCGCCCGTGCTCGTCGTGCTCGTCGCGGCCCTCGTGGCGGTGGCGGTCGAGCCGGTCTGGCGGGTGGTGCGCCTCGGGGTCACCCTGGTGCACGAGCTCGGCCACGCCGGCGTCGGGATGCTGTGCGGCCGCCGGTTCACCGGCTTCGTGCTGCGCGGCGACATGTCCGGGCACGCCGTCACGGTGGGCCCGGCACGCGGGGTGGGTCGGGTGCTCACGACGTGGGCCGGCTACCCCGCCCCCGGCGTCGTCGGCGCCCTCGTGGTGTGGCGCGCGGTGCGCGGCTGGTCGGCGCCGGTGCTCACCGGCATCCTCGCCGTGCTGGTCACCAGCGTGCTGCGGGTGCGCTCCGGGCTCACCGCCCTCGTCGTCGGCGGTCGCCCTCGTCGCCGCCGGTGCGCTGTGGTGGGCCGGGTCGCCGCAGCTGCAGGCCCAGGTGGTCGTCGGCGTCGGCCTGGTGCTCATCGTCGGCGCCTGGCGCCACCTCGGCGCCGTGCTCGCCGCGACGGACCCGGCGGTGAGCGACCCCGGGCGTGCTGGCGCGCCTCACCCGGGTGCCCCGGGCGGTCTGGAACACCACCTTCGCCGTCGTGCTCGCCTGGGCCACGTGGCTCGCCGGGTCGGCGGTGCTCGACGCGTCCGGCGCCCTGCGCTGAGCCGCAGCGGCGTAGGCTCCGGCACGACGACGAGCCCAGCCAGAGGAGCCACCGTGCCCGCTCGCAACGCCTACACGTCCGACGAGATCGCGGCCTGTCGCGACAGCTGCGACGCCCTGCTCGCCGTCTGGGCGGCCAACGACGTGGAGGACAGCACCCTCGAGAGCCTGGTGTTCGTGCAGGCCGTCGTCGTGCTCGACGCGTGGTTCGCCCACCGCGACCGCGACCTCGAGGGCGACGACGGCAACCCGATGAACGAGGTGCGCGTGATCGCCGACTCGGTGGTCGGCAACGCGGGCACCCTGCGGGTGCAGGAACCGATCCACTGGGCTCCCGAGCGCACCGTGCTCCGGTTCGCCGTCGGCGACGAGGTCGAGATGACCGCCGACGACTTCGAGCGGCTCGCCGCGGCCTACCTCGCCGCGATCGAGAACCACCTACCTCGAGATCGGCGGCTGACCCACCTCGACGTGCGGGCGGCGCTGCCAGAGCGCCCAGTCCTCGCTCACCTCGGCCGCGGTCCGCTGCAGCATCGGCAGCAGCTCGTCGCGCAGCCGCTCGGTCGTGGTCTCGGCCGCGTGCACGGTGATGTTCATGGCGGCCCGCACCGCGCCGGTGCCGTCGCGCACCGGCACCGCCACCGAGCGCACCCCGGGCGCGAGCTCCTCGTCGGCCAGGGCCCAGCCGCGGGCACGCACCCGGGCGAGCTCGTCGTCGAGCGCCGCCCGGTCGCGCTCGACGTGCGGGCACCAGGCCCGAGCGGCTGGGGGTGGCCAGCACGGCATCCAGCGCTGCCGGGTCGAGGGCCGCGAGCAGCACCTTGCCCTGCGAGGTGGGTGGGGCGGGGAAGCGGGTGCCCACCTCGACGCGCAGGGCGATGATCTTCGGCACCGACACCCGGGCGACGTAGACGATGTCGGACCCGTCGAGCTGGGCCATCGACGAGCTCTCGCCGGTGCGCCCGACGAGGGCCTCGAGGCGCGGGCGGGCGATCTCCCACAGCCCGAGCGACGCCACGTAGGCCGTGCCCAGGGTCAGCACCCTCGGGGTGAGCGCGAACTGGCCGTCGCGTGACCGCACGAAGCCGAGCTCCTCGAGGGTCAGCAGCAGGCGGCGGGCCGTGGGCCGGGCGAGCCCGGTGGCCTGCGCGACGTCGCTGAGCGACATCTCGGGGCGCTCGCGGTCGAAGCAGGCGATGACGTCGAGCCCGCGCGCCAGCGCCTCGACGAAGTCGGGTCCCTGACCACGTCCGGCCATGGTGCCTCCCCGCTTCGTCGGATCCTCGGACCGTCGGGGCTCAGCCGTCCTCGCCGGCCCCGGGCTCGCCGAAGACCGTACCCCGTGCCCGCGTGGTGTCCGTGCGGAACTCCGTGTACTGGTACGGGTTGTCGAGCACCTTGTCGTCGTCGTCCTCGGGCAGGGCCGGGTTCATGCCGGCCGTCCAGGCCTCCTCGCCCATCTCGCCGACGAGGTACTCGACGGTGGCCTCGGCCCGGCGGCGCAGGTCGGCGAGGTCGACGCCGACCAGCTCGCCCTCGTGCTTGACGACCCGGCCGTCGACGAGCACCGTGTGCACGTCGCCGCGCTGGGCCTGGAACGCGACGTGGCCGTAGGGGTTGAGCAGCGGGAACGACACCGGCGAGCGGTCGTTGCGGATCAGCACGACGTCGGCCTTGGCGCCGGGCACCAGGCGGCCGATCTCGTCGCGGCCCAGCGCACGGGCGCCGCCCCGGGTGGCCCAGTCGACGACGTGCTCGGCGCGCAGGTGCACGTTGGTGACGGTGTCGCCGACGGCGTGCGCCTCGAGGTGCTCGCGGGAACGGTCGGCGCCGAGCGTGGTGCGCATCGCCGAGAACAGGTCACCGCTCCACCACACGCTGGTGTCCATCGACAGCGAGACGGGGATGTCGTGCCGGCGCAGCTGCCAGGTGGGCGGGTAGCCCTGTCCCGCACTCTGTTCCGACTCGGTCGACACCGAGGCCGAGCCGCCGGTGGCCGCGATGCGGTGGTAGGAGTCGGTCGACAGCGTGGCGGCGTGCACGTAGACGTTCGACTCGCCCATGAAGCCGTTCTCGTGCATCAGGCGGATGCCGTCGTCGTTCGTCGCGCCCCAGACGCCGGCGTGCGTCGTGACCGGCAGGTCGAGCTCGCGGGCCACCTCGAAGGCGGGGCGCTCGGGGAAGGCGGGGTCGCCGGTGACGTCGAAGGCGAGCTGCCAGCCGTAGAGGTCGCCGCGGCGGCGCTCGAGGAACGAGCGCACCGCCGGGTCGGCCGTCCACTCCCACGGGCCGGCCTGGATGTTGCCGTAGGCCAGCACGAAGCGGCCGGGCACGCTGCTCAGCGCGTCGACCGCGGCCTCCGCGTGCTCGACGGTCTGCAGGCCGTGCGACCAGTCGACCGTGGTGGTCACCCCGGCCTCGAGGGCGTCCCAGGCGGACAGCAGGTTGCCGGTGTGCACGTCCTGCGGGCGGAACCGGCGGCCGTGCTCGAGGTAGTACCAGACGAAGTACTGGGTGAGGGTCCAGTCGGCGCCGTAGCCGCGCATCGCCGTCTGCCACATGTGCCGGTGGGTGTCGACCATGCCGGGCATGACGATGCCGCCGGTGGCGTCGATCTCGAGCGCCCCGTCGGGGGCGGTGAGCCCGGCCCCGACCTCGGCGACCCGGTCGCCGACGACGAGCACGTCGGCCCCGGTCAGCACGCGGTGCTGGTCGTCCATCGTGAGCACCGTGGCGTTGCGGAACAGCACCGGCCGGCCGGCGGCCACTTCGTCGTGAGCCATGACCTTCTCCCGTTCAACGTTCTCGGACAGGCGTCCGTCTGACGGCACCTGGTTGTCGACGCCCACTGTCCGCGCGCGGGGGCGCGGCTGTCAAGACCCTCGACCGAGCGCCACTCATCGGTTCGGGGCGTGCTTGACACGCGCGGTCAGCGCCCTGAAACTCGAGTTCACCGAAACTGCGGACACCTGTCCGCAAACACTGTCGACGAACTGAGGTGGTTCGCGTGGCACCGCCCTCCGGGCCCCTGTCCGGGCTGCTCGTCGCCGACTTCTCGCGCATCCTCGCCGGGCCCTACGCCACCATGCTGCTCGCCGACCTCGGCGCCGAGGTGGTCAAGGTCGAGTCCCCCGCGGGCGACGACACCCGCACCTGGAGCCCCCCGCTGCGCGACGGCGTCTCGACCTACTACCTCGGCGTCAACCGCAACAAGCGCTCGGTGGCGCTCGACCTCAAGGACGACACCGACCTCGCCGCCGCCCGCGAGCTGGCCGCCCGGGCCGACGTGCTCGTCGAGAACTTCAAGCCGGGCGGCCTGGCCCGGTTCGGCCTCGACTACGCGAGCGTCTGCGCCGGCAACCCCCGCATCGTCTACGCCTCGATCAGCGGCTTCGGCAGCGGCCCCGGCGGGCGCGACCTGCCCGGCTACGACCTCATGGTGCAGGCCATCTCGGGCCTGATGAGCCTGACCGGCAGCCCCGACGGCCCGCCCTACCGGGCCGGCATCTCGGTGTTCGACGTGATGGCCGGGCTGCACGCGACCATCGGCGTGCTCGCCGCCCTCAACGCCCGCCACGAGACCGGCCGCGGCCAGCACGTCGAGGTGAACCTGCTGTCGTCGGCGCTGTCCGGGCTGGTCAACCAGTCCAGCGCCTTCGTCGCCGGGGGCGTCGTCCCGCACCGGATGGGCAACAGCCACCCGAGCCTGTTCCCCTACGAGCCGCTGCCCTGCTCCGACGGTGACCTGATCATCACGGCCGGCAACAACGGCCAGTTCCGCCGCCTGGTCGAGGTGCTCGACCTGCCCGAGCTCGCCGACGACCCCCGCTTCCGCGGCAACGAGGACCGCACGGCGAACCGCGACGCGCTGCGGCCCCTGCTCGTCGAGCGCCTCGCCACCCGCACCACGATGGAGTGGTTCGAGGTGATCACCGCGGCGGGCGTGCCCTGCGGCCCGATCAACTCCATCGACGGCGGGGTCGCATTCGCCGAGTCGGTCGGACTCGACCCGGTCGTCTCCGTGGGCGAGGGTGACGCCGCGGTCCCCTCGGTGCGCCACCCCATCCGGCTGTCCGAGACGCCGGCCGACTACCGGCTGCCCCCGCCGGGCCTCGACGAGCACGGTGACGAGATCCGGCGCTGGCTCGCCGAGCCGGCCACCCGCAGCGACGAGGAGCGCGACGCATGACGACCTACCCCACCTCGCTGGGCACCTCGAGCGCCGACGAGATCCGCCTGCTCGGCCAGGACCTCACGGCCGACCTGATGGGCAAGGTCGGCTTCGGCGAGCTGGCCTTCTGGCTGGTGGCGATGCGTCGCCCCACCCCGTCGGAGACAAGGGTGTTCGAGGCAGTGCTGGTGGCGCTGGCCGACCACGGCTTCACGCCGACCGCCATCGCTGCCCGGCTCACCTACCTCTCGGCGCCCGACTCGCTCCAGGGTGCGCTGGCCGCCGGCCTGCTCGGCGGCGGGTCGCGCTTCCTCGGCGTCACCGAGGACTGCGGTGCCTTCCTCGACGCCGTGGTCGTCGACCTCGGTGACGACCTGCCCGAGACCGACGAGCAGTGGGATGCCGTGGCGCTCGAGGCCGTGCGCCGCACCAAGGAGGCGGGCCGCTTCGTGCCGGGGCTGGGGCACCCGGTGCACAAGGACGGCGACCCGCGCACCCCGGTGCTGATCGGCATCGCGCAGGAGGAGGGGCTGCGCGGCCCGCACCTGCGGCTGTTCGAGGCCGTCGGCCGGGTGCACGAGCAGGTGCTGGGGAAACGCCTGCCGCTCAACGGTGCCGGGGTCTGCGGGGCGGCCCTGGCCGACCTCGGGCTCCCGGTCGAGATGCTGCGCGGGTTCGCGCTGCTCGCCCGCGCCGCCGGCCTGCTCGGCCAGCTCGCCGAGGAACGGCGCCGCCCGATCGGCATGGACGTCTACCTCGCGGTCGACCGCAACGCCGAGTACGTCGACCCCCAGTCCTGACCCGAGAGGAGAGCGTCCATGGCACACGTCGTCGCCGTCATCGCCTCGACGCACCACCCGTTCTACTACCGCGCGAGCACCGCTGTGGGAGAGGAGCGCCCGCCGTTCGCCGACGAGTGGGTCGCCAAGATCGAGCGCTTCCGCGAGACGCTGACCCGCGCCCGCCCCGACGTGCTGGTGATGGTGGGCAGCGACCACTTCCACCAGCTGTGGCTCGACAACATGCCCCAGTTCCTCGTGGGCAAGGCGCCGGTCTACGACGCCAACTGGTACAACGAGGAGCGCGAGTTCGGGCTGCCGAAGTTCCGGCTCGACGGCCACGAGGAGCTCTCCTCGCACATCCTGCGCGGGGGCCTGGACGCCGGCTTCGACCTGGCCTTCAGCAACGAGCTGCGCATCGACCACTCGATCACCTGCCCGATCATCACCCTGCGGCCGCAGGCCGACCTGCCGATCGTGCCGATCTACACCAACATCTTCGCTCCGCCGCTGCCCCAGCCGAAGCGCTTCGTCGAGCTGGGGAAGCAGATCCGCACCCTCGTCGAGTCGTGGCCGAGCGACCAGCGGGTCGCCATCATCGGCACCGGCCACCTCTCCCTCGAGCTCGGCGGGCCGCGCCAGTTCGGCCCGCACGGCCCCGACCCGGAGTTCGACCACCGCGCCGTGCAGTGGATCGCGAACGGCGACCTCGACGGCTGCCTGCGCGAGGTGAGCCTGGACAGCCTGCACCAGCCCGGCAACGCCACCCACGGCTTCATGGACTTCATGCTGATGATGGGTGTGGCCGGCGAGAACGCGAAGGCCGACCACGTCGACCACCTCGACCTGTTCCACACGATGGAGGCCTACTTCACCTGGTACCCGAACGGAGCGCCGGCATGAGCAAGTACCTGCTGAACAAGTTCCTGTTCACGGTCGACCGCGACCCCGACCTCGTCGAGCGATATCGCGCCGACCCGGGCGGGCTCGTCGCGTGGTGGGAGGAGACCCAGGCCAACCGCATCCTCAACGTGCCCGACGCCGAGGCGAGCACCTGGCTGGCCTTCACCGACGCCGAACGCGAGGCCCTCGTCACGCACGACCACGTGGCGCTGTTCGGGATGGGCGCCCACCCGTTCCTGACGCTCACGCTGTTCATCGCGATGTTCGAGCGCGACCACCCGGAGCCGTTGTCGTACCAGAAGGGCTACGGCGCGGCCCTGGCCCACCTGTCGCTGCCCTACCCCGACATCGCCACCTGAGCCCGGTGCGCGCCGCAACCCTGACCGCGCACGGCCGGCCACCCGAGGTCGTCGACCGCGACGACCCGGTGCCCGGGGCGGACGAGCTGCTCGTTGCGGTCACCGCCGTGCCGATCACCCCGCTCGACCTGCTCTGCGCCAGCGGCACCTCCTACTTCGGGGCTCCGCCGCTGCCCTACGTGCCCGGGGTGCAGGCGGTCGGGGTGGTGCGCGCCGGGCCGCCGGAGCTCGTCGGGCGCCGGGTGTGGTTCCCCACCACGGCCGGGATGGCGCCCGGTGACGGCGGGCTGGCCGAGCTGGCGATCGCGACGACCGCCGAGGCCGTGGTCGTCGAGGCCGACCTCCCCGACACCGTGGTGGCGGCCCTGGGGCTGTCGGCGGTGGCCGCGTGGGAGGTGCTCGAAGGTCGGGCCGGGCTGCGCCCCGGTGAGACGGTGCTCGTGCTGGGCGCCGGGGGCGTCGTCGGCCAGGTTGCCGTGCAGGCGGCCCAGCTGCTCGGTGCGGGGCGGGTCGTCGCCGCGGCGCGGCACGCCACCGCGCTCGAGCGCGCCACGGCACACGGTGCGGATGCCGTGGTCGACCTGCGCGACGAGGAGGACCCCGCGGCGCTCGCCCAACGGCTCCGCGACGCGTGCGGCGGCTCGGCCGACGTCGTCGTCGACCCACTGGCCGGCATCCCGGGCACGGCCGCCGCGCTGGTGCTGGGCGCCGGCGGGCGCCTCGTCAACCTCGGCAGCGCCGCCGGGCCCGGCCTGTCGGTCGACTCGGCCACCCTGCGCAGCCGGTCGGCCGCGGTGCTGGGCTACACCAACACCTCCCTCACGGACGCCCGGCGCCGCCAGGTCTTCGGAACCGTGCTCGAGCACGCCGCCGCCGGCCGGCTCGAGGTCAGCCACGACGTCGTGCCACTCGCCGGCGCACCCGCGGCGTGGGAGAGCGTGGCCCGCGGCACGGCATCCCGGCGCGTGGTCGTCACCCCCTGAGCGGCAACGGCGGGGCGAGCCTGCCGGCCCGCCCCGCCGTTGCGCGTCGTCCCTCAGCGACGCAGGCGGAAGCGTGCCCGAGTCGGTCTGACCGGTCGACGGCACCGTCACGGTCACGGTGAAGGTGCCGGTCGAGGCCGGCAGGCTCCCCGTGCGCAGCAGGTGCAGCCACACCGGGCCGATCTGGTTCATCCGCTTCTCGAGCACCGTGGCGCCATCGAGCACGACGGTGATGACCGGTGCGATGTCGCGCGGGATGCGGCCGGTGCAGTCCACGTAGCCGATGGTCACCGGCACCACCGACCCACGCTTGACCACCAGGGGTTTGGTCGAGGATCCGAGCCGGGGGATCAGCCCGGTGCTCACGTACTCGACCGCGATGGCCGCGGTCGTCGTCGTCACGTGGCCGTGGCTGTCGGTGACGGTGACGGTGGCCGTGTAGCGACCGGCCCTCGCGTAGCGGTGGGTGAGGCTCACCGGGCTGGTCGCCCGGTCGACCGTGGTCGGCGTCGAGCCGTCACCCCAGTCGACGCGCACCGCGTGGGTGTCGCCGGCGTCGCGGTCGCTGATGCCGACGGTGAGTCGCGCCGTGCGTGCGCACGAGAGCGACGCGTCGTCGAACGCGGCGGTCACGGTGGCCGGCGAGTTCGGGGTCAGGCCCACGATCACCGGGTCGTGGTCGGACACCCGGAACTCGTCCGGTGCGTACAAGGTGGCCTGCAGGTTCGGCGTCTTGAAGTCGGTGTTGTAGTCCAGCACCGACGGCTCGTCGGCGTTGATGTGGTACTCGGCCACCCCGTTGACCTGCGTGCGCATGGTGGCCGACGCCAGGGCGTGGTCGAGGTAGCCCCACTGGCCGTCGAAGACGTACGAGTACGCGTCCGGTCCGAGGTACTCGGCCACCAGGTTGGTGTACCCGGCGGCCTGCAGGGTCGTGATCGGGTCCTCCTTGGCGTAGGAGTTGAGGTCGCCGAGGATCAGCACGTCGGTGTCTCCGGTGCCGGTCGGGTCGGCCGCCAACCAGGTGGCCAGCTCCCTCGCCGCAGCCGTGCGGACGTCGTTGCAGTTGCCCTGGCCGTCGCCGGCGTCGGGCACGTCACAGGCCGAGCCCTTCGACTTGAGGTGGTTCACGTCGGCGACGAAGACGCCGCCGGTCGCGTTGACCTCGAAGGCCTGGGCGAGGGACGGGCGGCTGCGCGGAGCGCCGTCGCCACCGTTGACGAACTCCACGGTGTTGAGCGCCGCGGTGTCACCGACCGGGGTGACCACACCGGGCTTGTAGAGCATGCCGACCTTGATGGCGTCGGTGCCCAGCGCGTTGGTCTGACCGGTCCTGGCGTCGACGTCGACGTAGGCGTAGGTACCCGCACCGAGCTCGTCGTTGAGCCGGTCGACGAGGTGGGCGATCGCGCTGTCGGGTCCGTAGCCGTCGTTCTCGATCTCGTTGACCCCGATGACGTCGGCGTCGACCTTCGCGACCGCCGAGACCGTCTTGGGCCACTGCCGGTCGAACTCGGCCTGCGTGTCGGCACCGCGGCAGTCCGCCGCCGCGCCGCCGACTCCCAGGGTGCAGTTGTCGACGTTGTCGGGCAGGCCATCGAAGGTGTTGAAGTAGTTGAGCAGGTTCATCGATGCGGCGATGACGTCGCCGCCGACCGCGGCCGGGGCCGAGGGGCGCGGGTTCGCGGCCTCGAAGTCGTAGGTGGCCCCCAGGGCGTTCACCGGTCGCAGACGGTAGGCGTTCCCGCTCGCGGAATTGCCGGCCCAGGTGTAGGTCATGACGCCCACGGCCTCGGTGAGCACGTCGCCACCGCGCAGCGTGTTCTGGGCGGTGAGCGGGTTCCCGTCGCGACCGAAGAGGATCGGGTCGGGGTTCTGTGCCTGGGAGGCGTCGTCGACGATGAGCCGGTTGAGGTTGTTGGCCGCCTGGAGGGCGATCGCCGCAGCCCCTGGGGCGACGACGTTGGTCGGCTGCTCGAGGCGGTCACCGCTGGAGACGACGACCTGGCCGAAACGGCCGAGCTGGAAGTGCTCGGTGACGTAGAGCGGCTGCGTCGTGGTGACGAGCATGCCCTCGTACTTCTCGAGGTCCGTCGCGCTGGCGAACGGAAGGGTGATGCCGGCGGGCTCGACGGTTCCGGTGCCGCACTCGACGACGTTCGTGGCGGTCACCGACACCTGGGTCTGGCCCTGGTTCTCGCCGACGTTGCCGCTGACGGTGACCAGGTCGCCGAGCTGCACGAGGTCCTGGTTGCCGCCGTTGAAGACGAAGATCCCGTCGGACGTGGCCGGGTCGCCGTCACCAGCAGTCCTGGAGGTAGAAGCCACGAAGGCCCGGCGAGGCGCCCTCGTAGTCGCCGACGACGACGCCGCGCACGGTGGTGCGCTGGCCGACCAGGGGGCTCGTCTCGCCCGAGCCCTGGACCTGTCCGATGGGCGTCGCGGTCGCCACGCAGGAGTCGGCCACGGTGAAGGTCGAGGTGACGTCGTCCGCCAGGGTGTCCGGCGGGTCGTTCGCGTCGGTGTCGGTCACGAGCGCCGCGTGGACGGTGAGGGCGCAGGTGTCGCCGTCGGCCAGGTTCGCAGCCGGGTCGACGGTGTAGGTGGTGGGGCCGCCGGTGATCTCTGCGGCCACCGGGCCGCCCGGCGTGCAGGCGAGCGTGATCGCACCCGCGGCCAGGTCGACCGGCTCGCTGAAGGCGACCGTCGGGCTCACCGCGGCCTCGGCGGTGCCACCCGACACGGGGGTCACCGCGGTGACGGTCGGGGCCTCCTCGGGGACAGGGTCGGAGGCGCACGTGGAGGTGTGCGTGCCGAGGCCGTCGAAGGTGTCGCGGGCGAAGCCGTCCCACTGCACCGCGGGGTCGAACGCGTCGGTCTCCCGGGCGTCACCGGCGCAGACCGTCGGCATCCGGCGCAGGGTGCGGTCGAACGTGGCGGTCGAGGTGCCGGACCCCCAGCCGTTGGCGCCCGGGTCGTTGCCGACCTGGCCGATGGCGTCGACCACGGTGCTGCCCTTGCGCAGCGTCACGGCGTCGTTGCCGTTGAAGTTGATCGAACCGCTGGTCTGCTGGGCCAGGGCCAGCAGGGCGGGCGTCGACGACGGGTTCGCAATCACCCGGGTGCCACCGCTGGCCACCGACCCGGTGAGGGCGATGGTGTTGGTGACGTCCGTCCCGCCGTTGGCGAACACCTGGATGGTGTAGCCGCCGGCGGCCAGGTCGACCGCCGCGCCGGTCCCGTTGTAGAGCTCGAGGGCCTTGTTGTTGCTCGACCCCTCGACGTACTCGGAGAAGAACAGCTCGGTGGGGGCCGCCGCCGATGCCGCCACGGGCGTCAGCACGACGGGAACGGCAACGGCGAGGGCGCCGACGGCGACCCTGACCACGAACCGACGGAACGACGACGAAGCCATGGGGGTCCTCCAGGTGTTCAGCGGCAGGCGGGCCGCGATGTCGCGCCGCCTCGTCCGCACACGATGCGGCGCGAACGTAACACCCGGCGGGGGCGCCCGCGACTCGTAGGAACGGGCCCTTCGGTGAACGGCGGGTGACGGTTTCCCCACCCTTCGACAGCGACGACCGGAGGCCGCGCAACTCCCCTGCGGCACGGCATCCGGTCACCGTCGACCGCTGATCCGCGACGGCGGGAAGGTCTGCGCGGTCGCGGCTGTTGGCCACCCTCGTCCCCGCACCGCATCCACAGACCCTGACGAACGGGAGTTGACGACATGCAGCAGCGCACCATCGCAGACCTGACGGTGAGCGCGATCGGGCTCGGCGGGATGCCGATGTCGATCGAGGGCCGGCCCGACGCCGAGCGCTCGGTGTCGACGATCCACGCGGCGCTCGACGCCGGTGTCACGCTCATCGACACCGCCGACGCCTACCACCTGACCGCCGACGACCTCGGCCACAACGAGGAGCTCATCGCGGGTGCGCTGCGCTCGTGGGGCGGCGACCCGACCTCGGTGGTCGTCGCGACCAAGGGCGGCCACCTGCGCCCCGGCGACGGCTCGTGGACGCTCAACGGCGACCCGGCCCACCTCAAGCAGGCGGCCCGTGACTCGGCCCGGCGGCTCGGTGTCGACGCCATCGGGCTCTACCAGTTCCACCGCCCCGACCCGAAGGTCCCTTACGCCGAGTCGGTCGGCGCGCTGGTCGAGCTGCTCGACGAGGGCGTCATCGTGCGGGCCGGCATCTCGAACGCCACGGTCGCGCAGATCGACGAGGCCAACGAGGTGCTCGGCGGTCGCCTGGCGTCGGTGCAGAACCAGTTCTCGCCGCGGTTCCGCTCCAGCCTCGGCGAGCTGCGAGCACTGCGCCGGGCTGGGCATCGCGTTCCTGCCGTGGAGCCCACTCGGCGGCATCGCCCGGGCGGGCGAGCTGGGCTCGGCGCACGACGCGTTCGCGCAGGTGGCGCGGGCGCACGGGGTGAGCCCGCAGCAGGTGGCCCTGGCGTGGGAGCTGTCGCTGGCCGACGTCGTCATCCCGATCCCGGGGGCGTCCCGACCCGCGTCGATCGAGGACTCGGTGCGGGCGGCCGAGCTGCAGCTCACCGACGACGAGCTGGCCGGCCTGACCGCCGCGTGACCCGCGTCGGGTGCCCAGGTGGCTGCCCCGGCGACCACCTGGGCACCCAACTGCGGTGGATGCCGGGGAGCGGCTCGCGCTCGCGTGCCAGAGTGGGCGCATGGCTGGCTTCTCCGGCATCCCTGCCGACGCGTTCGACTTCTACGACGAGCTGCGCGCCGAGAACACCCGCACGTGGTGGCAGGCCAACACCGCGCGCTACGCCGCGTCGGTGCGCGAGCCACTCGAGGCCCTGCTCGACGCGCTCGAGGACGAGTTCGGCCCGGCGAAGCTCTACCGGGCCAACCGCGACGTGCGGTTCAGTGCCGACAAGTCGCCGTACAAGGACCACCAGGGCGCGCTCGCGACGACGGTGCCGGGGATGGGCTTCTACCTGCAGGTCAACCGCGACGGCCTGATGACCGGCGGCGGCTTCTACCCCACCGGGCCCGACCAGCTGCCGCGGCTGCGGGCGGCGATCGACGCACCGACGTCGGGGCAGGAGCTGCAGCGCGTCGTCGACGACCTCACCGGGGCCGGCTTCGAGCTGGGCGGTGACCAGGTCGCCACCCGGCCGCGGGGCGTGCCCGCCGACCACCCCCGCCTGGACCTGATGCGCTTCAAGAACCTCATCGCCAAGCACGAGCACGGGGCGCCGGCCTGGGCGTCGACGCCCGAGGCCGTCGACCACGTGCGCGCAGACTGGCGGGCGGTGCGGCCGCTCGTCGACTGGCTCACCGCACACGTCGGCGCGAGCACCGCCCCCCGCACCCGCTGAGCTGTCAGGCCAGTGGCAGCACCAGGCGAGTGCGCCACAACGACGGGTCGCCGGTCGGCTCGGTGAGGTACTCCTCCCAGAAGTCGTCGCGACCCTGCCAGCCCCGGGCCACCACCGCGGAGGCGAGCTCGGCCCACGCGCCACCCAGGCCGTCGTAGGACCCCACGTGAACCGTCACCAGGGCCCGACCGCCGGGCCGCTCGAGCACGTGCACCCCGCCGTCGGGCACGTGGACGTCGCCGGCCACGGCGAATCCGGCAGAGAGATCGACGGTCTCTCCCGGCATCCCGTGGTACCAGGCGAAGGCCGGTCCGGCGATCCGGCCCCCAGCGGCGGGCACCGCCCCGGCCACCCGCCCGAACGCCTCACCGAAGAAGGCCGTCAAGCCGTCCATCGGCACCACGCTGCGCACCACGGCCACCGTCTCGGACGGCAGCTCGACGATCTCCTGCTCCACCATCGTCATCATCTCCTCGCCCCCAGCGTCGCAGTGCCGCGCTGCTCCCGCCAGAGGGCACCGCTGTCTGCCCCACCACTTCCCCACGGGCGCCGACGCCCCTACCGTGGAAGCCCACCACGGCAGGGGAGGCAACCATGGCTCAGGGCAGCACCGACCGGATCACCCAACGCTCGGATGCCGACGTCACGGCCTTCCTCGACGGCGTCACCGACGAGCGGCGGCGCGACGACGCCCGCGCCGTGGTCGCCCTGATGCGTGAGGTCACCGGGGCGGCCCCGCGGATGTGGGGGACGACGACCATCGGGTTCGGCCGCCAGCCCTACCGCACGGCCGACGGCAAGGAGCGCGAGTGGTTCGCGGTCGGCCTGGCCCCGCGCAAGGCCGCGCTGACGCTCTACGGCCTCACCTACTACGGCTCCAACACCGACCTGCTCGAGCGGCTCGGCCCGCACACCACCGGCAAGGGCTGCCTCTACGTCAAGCGGCTCGACGCCGTCGACCGCGACGTGCTGACCGAGCTGGTCCGCCGGTCGTGGGAGACCAACAACGAGCAGCCCTGCTGAGCCGGCCGGGCCCGGCGGAGCCCGGCGGAGCCCGGCGGAGCCCATGGTGGCTCGGGCGGTGCGCCGGGGTGGGGGAGAATCGAGCACGATGACCCTCACCGACCGCCTGTCCGGAGCCTCCGCCACCGGTGCGGATGCCGCGTTCGACGTCTTCCTCGACTGGGCGGGTGAGCGGGGCTTCGCGCTGTACCCCGCGCAGGAGGAGGCGGTGCTGGCCCTGGCCGGCGGTGCCCACGTCGTGCTCGCCACGCCGACCGGCTCGGGCAAGTCGCTGGTGGCGGTCGCCGCGCACGCGCTGGCCCTGGCCGAGGGCCGGCGCAGCTGGTACACCGCGCCCATCAAGGCGCTGGTCAGCGAGAAGTTCTTCGCCCTGGTCGAGATCTTCGGCGCCGAGAAGGTCGGCATGCTCACCGGCGACGCGGCCGTCAACCCCGGCGCCCCCATCATCTGCGCGACCGCAGAAGTGCTGGCCAACCACGCGCTGCGCGACCGCGAGCTGGCCGACATCGGCCTGGTCGTCATGGACGAGTTCCACTTCTACACCGAGCCCGACCGCGGCTGGGCCTGGCAGGTGCCGCTGCTGCTCATGCCCGACACGCAGTACCTCCTCATGTCAGCCACCCTGGGCGAGACGGCGTTCTTCGAGGAGGACCTCACCCGCCGCACCGGCCGCGAGACCGTCGCCATCACTGGCGCGGAAAGGCCTGTGCCACTGGAGTTCTCGTGGGTGCTCACGGCCGTGCACGAGACCATCGAGCTGCTGCTGCGCGACGACCGGGGGCCAATCTACGTCGTGTCGTTCACCCAGGCGTCCGCGGTGGAGCAGGCCCAGGCCCTGACCAGCGTCGAGCTCGTGTCGAGCGCCCGCAAGGCCGCCATCAAGGATGCCGTGGGGGGCTTCCGCTTCGGCAAGGGCTTCGGGGTCACCCTGCGGAGGCTGGTGCTGCACGGGGTGGGGGTGCACCACGCGGGGATGCTGCCGAAGTACCGCCGGCTCGTCGAGACCCTGGCCCAGGCCGGGCTGCTCGCCGTCATCTGCGGCACCGACACCCTCGGCGTCGGCATCAACGTGCCGATCCGCACCGTGCTGCTGACCTCGCTCACCAAGTACGACGGGCGCAAGCAGCGGGTGCTGCGGGCCCGCGAGTTCCACCAGATCGCCGGGCGCGCCGGGCGGGCCGGCTTCGACACCATCGGCTACGTCGTGGTGCAGGCGCCCGAGCACCTCGTGCTCAACGCCAAGGCGCTGGCCAAGGCCGGGGATGACGCGAAGAAGCGGCGCAAGGTGGTGCACAAGAAGCCGCAGGAGGGCACGCTCAGCTACACCGAGGCCACCTACGACCGGCTCGTCGCCGCCGCCCCCGAGCCGCTCACCTCGAAGATGCGGGTCAACCACGCGATGGTGCTCAACGTGCTCGACCAGTGGGAGGGGCAGCAGGCCGCGCTGCACACCCTGCTGCTCGACAACCACGAGACACCCGAGCGCCGTGAGGCCCTCGTCGAGCGGGCCGTGCAGGTGCTCGCGTCGCTGCTGCGCGCCAAGGTGGTCGAGCCCGACGACGGCTCCGACCTCGACCACTGGCTGCCCGCCGACCTCCCCGATGCCGGGGACGCACCGTCGTCCGACGCTCCCGCGAGCGAGGACGCAGACGAGGCGGACGGCATCCCCGGCCCGCTGGCCGACGAGGACCTCGGGCCGATCGGCGCGCTGCTCGCCGCGGCGGGCCACGCGTCGCCGGCCCCGGCGGAGACCGCCGTCCCGGCAGCGCGCCCGCCGGAGGCACCCCGGGAGGTCGGTGCGCTCGAGCACTTCGTGCGCGGCGACGAGCGCCGCTATGTCGAGGGCCCGTTCCAGGTGGCCCTCGACCTCGGTGACGGCTTCGCCCTCAACCAGCCGCTGTCGGCCTTCGCCCTGGCGGTGCTCGAGATGCTCGACCCCGAGGCGCCCGGCTACGCCCTCGACGTCGTGAGCGTCATCGAGGCCACCCTCGACGACCCGCGGCCGGTGCTGATGGCGCAGCGCTTCGAGGCCCGCGGCGAGGCGGTCGGGGCGATGAAGGCCGACGGGCTGGAGTACGAGGAGCGGATGGACGCCCTCGACGACGTCACCTGGCCGCGCCCCCTGGCCGAGGAGCTCGAGACCGCGCTGCGGGTCTACCGGCAGCGCCACCCGTGGGTCGACCCACGCGGCCTGTCACCGAAGTCGGTGGTGCGCGAGATGTTCGAGCGGGCCATGGGGTTCGGCGAGTTCGTCGCCCACCACAAGCTGTTCCGCGCCGAGGGCGTGGTGCTGCGCTACCTCACCGACGCCTACCGGGCGCTGCGCTCGACCGTGCCCACCTCCGCCCGCACCGAGGAGCTCGACGACCTCGTCGAGTGGCTCGGCGAGGTGGTGCGGCACACCGACTCCAGCCTGCTCGACGAGTGGGAGGCGCTGGCCAACCCTACCGACGAGCCGCTCACCGAGGTGCGCAGCCCGAGCGAGGGGCGCGCGCTCTCGGCCAACCCGCGGGCGCTGCGAGTCATGGTGCGGCAGAGCATGTTCCGCCGCATCGAGCTGGTGTCACTCCACCGCTTCGCCGCCCTCGCCACGCTCGACGGTGGCCTCAGCCAGGACGAGTGGGAGGCCGCCGCCGCCGGCTACCGCGCCGAGTACGACGACCTCGGCACCGGCCCGCAGGCGCGCGGGCCGGCCCTCTTCCGCATCGACGAGGAGGATGCCGACCACTGGGTCGTCACCCAGATCCTCGACGACCCCGACGGCGACCACGACTGGCGGATCACCGCGGAGCTCGACCTCGCCGCCACCGACGAGGCCGGCGAGCTCGTGCTGGTCACCACGGGTTTCGGCCCGACCTAGACCTCCCCCGGCGCGTATCACCGGCGCCGACAGCGCACTCCTGAGGACGTCGGGACAGACCGTCCCGCTCCCACCTAGGAGGGCAGATGGCTCTCGAGCACGTCATCCTCGCGGCCTACGTCGCCTGCCTGCTCCAGCTCTTCGTCTACTCGATGTCGATGGCCCACCTGGCCCTCGTCGTCCGACGGGCCCGGCCCGGCGCCGAGGACCGCACGGGGTCGGTCGGCACCTCCGTCGCGGTCGCTCCTGGGACCGCACCCACGGTCACCGTGCAGGTGCCGATCTACAACGAGCTGCACGTCGCCCGACGGGTCATCGACGCCGTCGTCCGCCTCGAGCATCCGGGGGATCGTCTCCGCATCCGCATCCTCGACGACTCCACCGACTCGACCCGGGCCGTCGTCGACGACGCCGTGGCGCGCCACCGCGCCGCCGGCACCGACATCACCACGGTCCGGCGTCCCACCCGCGCCGGCTACAAGGCCGGGGCCCTGGCCCACGCCCTCGCCTCGGACACCTCGACCTACGTCGCCGTCCTGGACGCCGACTTCGTCCCCCGGCCCGACCTGGTCGCCGTGTTGCTGGCCGGTTTCGACGACCCGCAGGTTGCTGCGGTGCAGGCGCGCTGGGGGTTCCTCAACGCGCAGCAGTCGCTGGTCACACGCATCGAGGGGTTCCTGCTCGACATGCACTTCGGGGTGGAGCAGCCCGGGCGAGCCGCCTCCGGTGGCTTCCTCAACTTCAACGGCACCGCGGGGATGTGGCGCCGGGCGGCCATCGACGACGCCGGCGGATGGCTCGCGCGCACGGTCACCGAGGACATCGACCTGTCCTACCGGGCCCAGCTGCGCGGCTGGCGGATCGCCTACCTCGGCGACGTCGACGTGCCGAGCGAGCTGCCGGCCGACCTCGCCGCGGTGCGCAGCCAGCAGCACCGCTGGATCCGCGGTGGCGCGCAGAACGCCCGCCTCCACCTTGGCGCGGTCCTGGGCCACCACGAGAGCGGACGATGGACCCGGTGGCACGGCGCGATGCACCTGCTCTCCGGAAGCCTGTACGCGGTCATCCTCGCGATGCTGCTGCTGTCCGTGCCGCTGGCAGCCGTCAAGAACACGGCGGTCACGACCGACTACGTCGACTGGGGGATGCCGTTCGCACTCGCCACCGTGGCCCTGGGCTGGACCCTCGCCGTGGCGCAACGGCCCCGGACGGCCGGGGAGTGGGCGCGGTTCGCCGGCCTCCTCCCGGCCTTCCTCGTCTTCACGATGGGGCTGGCCGTCCACAACGGGTGCGCCGCGCTGTCCGGCTGGTTCGGCCGGCCGGGGGGCGAGTTCGTGCGCACGCCGAAGTCGGGGTCGGCCCCGTGGCAGGTCACGGCGTACGCCGGCGCGCGGGTCGACGCCCGCGTGCTGCGCGAGCTGTGTGTCATCGGCTGGCTCCTCCTCGGGCTCGCGGTCGCGTGGTGGCGTCGTGACGCCGCCCTCGTCCCCATCCAGCTGATGGCGCTCACCGGGCTCGGTTGGGTCGTCACGCTCTCGCTCGTCCATCCGTGGCGTGCCCGCCGGGCCGCGGCTGCCACGCTTCCGTCCGCATCCGAACGGGCCGTCGCGGTCTCGCACACCGCCCCCCGAGCACCTCGAGAGGTCACGTCATGATCAGCGCACCCGGACCGGCCATGCTCGACGACAAGCTGTTCGTCAGCCGCTTCGACAACCCCTTCCCCGACCTGTACGAGCGGTGGTGGGACGGTGTGGAGTGGGTCTGGCTGAACCACGGCCGCCCGAACGGCGAGCGGATGGCACAGGCCCCCGGCGCCGCGATGCTCGACGAGAAGCTCTTCGTCGTCACCGAGACCGGCTCGCTGTGGGAACGGCACTGGCGCGACGACCTGCGCCAGTGGGTGTGGAACGACCACGGCCGCCCTGCCAACCAGAGGATCGTCCACGCCCCCGGAGCGGCGATGGCGGGGGTCAAGCTGTTCGTCGTCACCGAGACCGGCAACCTGTGGGAGCGGCACTGGCGCTCGGACCTGGACCGCTGGGCGTGGGAGGACCACGGCCGCCCCAACAACGAGCGCATCGTGCAGGCCCCCGGCGCCGCGATGCTCGACGAGAAGCTCTTCGTCGTCACCGAGACCGGCTCGCTCTGGGAACGGCACTGGCGCGGCGACCTCGGCCGCTGGGCCTGGGAGGAGCACGGCCGCCCCGCGAACCAGCGGATCACCACCGAGGCGGGCGCCGCGATGTCCGGCGAGAAGCTCTTCGTCGCCACCGAGACCGGCAACCTCTGGGAGCGGCACTGGCGCGGCGACCTCGGCCGCTGGGCCTGGGAGGACCACGGCCGGCCCGGCAACCAGCGGGTGGTGCACCCGCCCGGTGCCGCGATGTCGGCATCCAAGCTGTTCGTCACGACGGCCGACGGCAACCTGTGGGAGCGGCAGTGGCGCGGCGACCTCGGCCGCTGGGCCTGGGAGGACCACGGCCGCCCACCGGGCACGAGCGCGGCGACCGGCCCCGGCGGGGCGATGATGGACTCCAAGCTGTTCGTCGGAGCCGCCAACTCACACCTGTTCGAGCGGGTCTGGACCGGACGGGTGTGGGAGTGGGTCGACCACGGAACGGCCTTCCACGACAACGCTGCCCACGTCATCGGCGCGCCTGACACCCAGCCGGCCATTGTCGTGGCGATCATGGGCGACGGCTTCGACGAGAGCTCGATCGACAGCTACCGCCGCATCGTCGACGACGAGGTCGCCGCCGCCTTCCGCCTCGACCAGCTCGCGGGTCACGCCGGCCGGCTGCAGGTGATCCGGATCGACGTCGTCTCCCCGGTCGACGGGGTCACCGAGCGCCGCTACGACGAGGCCGGCACCACCGGCACGTCGGCCGACGACACCCTCACCAGCGAGACGGTGCGGCCCTCCCGGCTGGGGCTGATCGGCACCGGCATCTGGTCGCACTGCTGGATCGAGACCAGCGCCCGCACGACGACGCGGATCGACAACATCCGCAACCGGTGGGCGCCGGCGGCCACCAACGTCGTGGTGGTCGTCAACTCCGGCACCCAGGGCGGGTGCAACCGTGGAGCCATGGCGGCGTTCACCCGGGGGGAGTCCAAGGAGGTGATCGCCCACGAGATGGGCCACAACCTCTTCGGCCTCGGCGACGAGTACCACAACGCGAACAACGCCTGGTCCGGTGTGCGGTCCGAGGTCAACCTCACCGAGACGCCCAACCCGTGGAGCACCCTGAAGTGGGGCGATCTCGTGGCGGCCGGGACGCCCCTGCCCACCCTGGAGTCGGCGTTGCCGGCCGGGTGGGACGACGAGACGAGCGTCGGGGCATTCGAGGGCGGCGGCGGCAGCTTCGCCACCGGCATCTTCCACCCGGTGCGCCGCTGCCGGATGAACCAGAACAACCCCCCGTGGTGCCCGGTCTGCGCCCGTGAGCTGTCCCGCATCTTTGGAGCCTTGTGATGACGACCCCGACGACACCCCGCGACACCACCCTCGACACCGGCCCGCGCCACCTGCGCGTCGGCCTGCTGCTCCGCCCACGCTCCACCCAGGTGGTCTCGGTGGCCGTGGCCCCCGGCGTGCCGGCCCAACCCCTGGCCGCCGGGCACCCGTGGCTCGCCGCGGTGAGCATCAGCCAGGAGGTGGTGCACCTGGCCCGGTTCCAGGACCCGTTCGTGCAGCGCAGCACCCGCACCAGCCGCGGGGGCGACCACCACCTGTCCGCCCACGACGAGGGTGTGATCGTGGTGAGCGTGCCGTTCGGCTCGCTGACCGACCTCGCGCGGCTGCGGATCGACGTGCTCGACGTCAGCAGCCGCCCGCGGGTGGTCGACGCCGACGACCTGCGCGCCGAGCACCGGTCGCGGATGAGGACCGGCCGCGGCATCCGGTCGGTCGGCTTCACCGAGGTCGAGCAGAGCCGCGACTGGCCGCGGGTCGCCGCGCTCATCGGGGCGAGCGCACCCCCCGGCCGGTTCGAGGTCTACGTCGACCGGGCCGGCGAGTACCGCTGGCGGCTGCGGGCTGCCGGCGGGGCCATCGTGGCGGTCTCCGGTGAGGGCTTCGCGTCGCGGGCGGAGTGCGAGGCGGAGGTGGTCTGGGTGCGCCGCAACGCGGCGGGGTCGCCGACCCGTGACCATGGGGGCCAGAACCCCACCTGAGGTCTCGCGACGCGCCCGTGGCCCGCGCGCGCTGCGGGTGACCTTGCGGCAGTGCATCTTCCGCCGCGCCGAGCAGGTGTCCTTGCGTCCTTCGCTGCCTTGGCCGCGCGAGGTCATCCGGCAATCTCCACGCGATCCACACACGGCACCCATTCGCCGCCCACACGTCCGCAAGACCCTGACCGTATGGCCGGCCGGAGGGCGCAGGGGCCCTTCGGCCGGCCGCCGAAGCTCTCAGGAGGATTCGACCTCTTGGGCCCAGTTGAGGAGGTCGAGGACATGAAGACACGAACTCGCACGAGGCTGATCGCCAGCGTGGTCGGGTCCGTCGCGGCCGCTGCGTTGGCCGTGACCCCGGCGATGGCCGCAGGCCCGGGTGGGGGCGGCGGTGGCGGGGGCGGCGGCGGCGGCGGTGGCGGGGGCGGGGGCGGCGGCGGCGGCGGTGGCGGGGGCGAGACCACCGGATCCGTCTACTCCGACCTCGTGATCGCCCTGCGCGACCCTGCGGGTGCGCCCATCCTCAAGAAGTACACCGTCCCGGAGACCGCCGAGACGGCGGCCGCGGTCGAGTACTGCGTGCAGCCCGTCTCCTACGAGACGATCCCCGGCGTGCTCTCGACGACGAACCCGGTCGACGGCCGCACCGTCTGGGTCGTGCCGCTGCAAGGCGCGTGGATCCAGGACGACACCGTGCCGGCGGACTTCACCGGCGCGTGCGACACCCAGCCGCTGTACGGCATGTTCGTCAAGGAGGCCGAGCTCGAACGGCTCAACCTCGCCCGCACCGCGGAGGCCGTCATCGACCAGAAGATCGCCGATGTAGAGCTGAAGCTGAGGTTCGCCGACGCGATCACCCTCGAGTCCACCGGCCGAATCACCTTCGATGACCGCACCATCGACGCGGCTCCGGAGAACGCGGGGATCTATCAGTCCCTGATGAAGAGCGGGACCATCCCGGGGCTCCCCACCACACCCACCACCATGACCGGGCCGGCTGCCGAGATCGGGCCGGTTCCCGCCGATGCCACGTCCAACAGCCGGTTCGACGCGTGGGAGCTCGCCGCCATGAACATCGGAGCGGCAGCGGGGAAGTCTGTGCCCCTGAGCATCGACGCGGTCGAGTACTACAACCGGATCATCGGCTTCCCGCCGACGGCCGACTACGCGTCGACCTGGCCGGGTGGCCCGACCTTCGTCAGGTCTGAGGACCCGGACAACCCGGGTACCGAGCTGGCCGGCAGCGAACAGTTCATCGACTACAGCGGCTTCAGCTACAACCGCTCGCAGACCTTCAAGGGCAGCGTCACCTGGCTCGACGTGCCGACCCTCACGTGGAAGGTCAGCAAGATCACCGACGTCGTGCCGTTCACCAACCTGTCCGGCAGCGAGATCGGGACTCGGACCCTGACCGGCATCACGGCGTTCGCACAGCTCGCCGACGACGTGCGGGCCATGTGCAACTTCGTCCCGGACAACACGTTCCTCCCCGGCTTCTTCATGGACGTCCCGGGCCAGGACACCACCGCGGACCAGCTCAAGGCGATCCACGACCCAGCGGTCGACCTCGGTGCGCTGCCGGAGAACGTCTTCCAGACCTACCCCTTCGAGATGACGGCCTCGCTGCTCAACCCCTTCGGCGGAGACCTCATCGATGAGGCGCAGCTGCGCCTGACGATCGACGCCACCACCGCGTTCGCGGCCGACGACGTGACCGCGATCTCCACGGCCGACGGCCAGCCGGTCCCCTTCACCGTGGACGCCAGCGGCGACCTCGTCGGCACGTGGGGACCCGAGACCGGGTTCCCGGTGTGGCCCGGTTACAACGTCTCCACGACGTTCACCGCCACCGTCGCGGCGGGCGCACCCACCGGTGCGTACACCGTGACGCTCGACCTCATCGACGTCGACGACCCCGCGACCGTGCTGGCCCAGGAGACCGGCACGATCACCGTCAACGAGAACGTCACCACCGTCCTGTGGGGCACCCCGCTGCCGAAGTACACCACGCAGGGTACGGCGATGTCCGTCCCACTGCAGGTCTACGCGCCCGAGGCAGGCGCCGGTGAGCTGACCCTCACGGTCACCGGCCCGGTCGAGGACGACGCGACGCCCGACAGCGAGGCGCTCGCTGTGGGCGACCTCAAGGCCTACGGCAGCATCGGCACCGACATGGCTGCCATGCCGCTGACCCTCAACGCCGAGGGGAAGCTCGTGGGCACGTGGAACGCCACGCTCCTGGGCGGCTACACCCCGGTGGCCTGGTACATCACGGTCGCCGAGGGAGCGCCGGTGGGCAGCTACGCCTTCGGCGTGGACCTCACGAACGGCAACACCCTCGACCCGATCTCCGTGGTCGTCTTCGCCCCGGAGAGCCACGGCGAGCAGCCACCGGACTCGGGCGAGGACACCACCGCACCGGTGCTCACCGTGACGCCGGAGACCGCCAGCGGCTCCACCGTGTCGTTCACCCTCACGGCCGACGAGAGCCCCGTGGACCTCACCTGCATGCTGACGACCAACGGCACGGCCGGGGCCTGGGAGGCATGCACGTCTCCGAAGACCTACACCGACCTGCCGCCGGCGGACTACATCTTCTCCGCAAAGGCGACCGACAAGGCGCTCAACGTCTCGCAGGTCGTCACCCGCAGCTGGACCGTCGAGCCGATCGACGAGACACCCCCGGTGGTCGAGATTGCGCCTGAGGGCGCCAGCATCCCCGGCGCCACAGCGACCTTCGAGCTCAGCGCGGACGAGACCGACGTGGTCTTCGAGTGCATGCTGGCCAAGGACACGATCGACGGCACCTGGTCGACCTGCACGTCTCCCGTGACGTACAGCGACCTGGCACCGGGTACCTACGTCCTCTCCGTCCGTGGGACCGACGAGGCTGGCAACACCTCGGCGATCGTCACGACGGCGCCGTGGACCGTGCTCGACACCACGCCCCGCTCGTCACCATCACCACGGTGAAGCTCGGCACGACGACGACCTTCGCACTCACGGCGAACGAGCCGGACGTGACCTTCGAGTGCCAGCTCACCACGAACACCGTGGTCACCAAGGCCTGGGCGTCCTGCGGGCCGACCGTGACGTACAAGGGCCTGAAGCAGGGCAGCTACGCCCTCAGCGTGCGCGGCACCGACGCGGCCGGCAACCGCTCCGAGGTCGCGACCATCACGTGGCGCCACCTCGTCGGCGAGCTCGGGCTCTCGGTCGGCGAGGTAGTGCGCCAGCACGCACCGCTGCGCGTGCTCGTCACCCGACGTCGCGGCCCACTGCTGGAGCAGCGCCTCGTGCCCACCCGGCATCCCCTGCTGCGCCTGCCCGACCGCCGCGACCACGTCATCCCACCCGCTCATGGCGGCACGCTACGACCCGGCGCCGACACCGGCGCGTTCGAGGTGAAACTCGACCTCCCGACGGCAGCACATCACCTCGAACCCCGAGGCCACGGCGCCCCCGCTAGCGTGGCGCCCGTGACGACGATGCGGCCCGGCACGGTGCACGACCTGCCCGGGGCCTACCGGGTCTGCCTGCTCACGGCCGCAGCCGGTGGTGACGCGAGCGCCCTGCACGACGACCCCGACCTGCTCGGCCACGTCTGGGCCGGGCCCTACCTCGTCTTCCCCGACGCCGTCAGCCGCGTCGTCCACGACGAGCACGGCGTGGCCGGCTACTGCGTGGCCGTGCCCGACACGGCATCCTTCGAGCACTGGGTCGACGAGGTCTGGCTCCCGCCGCTGCAGGCCCGCTACCCGCTCGGCAGCGGCACGACGCCCGACGACGCGGCGCTCGTCGAGCGGCTGCACCACCCCACCCGCACGGATGCCGGCCTGCTCGCCACGCACCCGGCGCACCTGCACATCGACCTCCTGCCCCGGCTGCAGGGCCAGGGCTGGGGCCGCCGCGTCATGGAGGCCGTGCTCGACGAGCTGGCCCGGGCCGGCGCGACCGGCGTGCACCTGGGGGTCGACGAGGCCAACACCGGCGCGCACGCGTTCTACGAGCGGCTCGGCTTCACCGCGCTCACCGGCCCACCGGGCGCCCGGTTCTACGGGATGCCGCTCGGCTGACACCCAGCGGCCGGCCCCGGTACAGCGGCGCTCACGGCCCGGCGGCGGTGTCCATCTGCTGCGCGAGGTACTGCGGCAGCCCGATGCGCATCATCGCCTCGATCTGGCTCTCGAACCAGTCGGCGTGCTGCTGCTCGTCGAGCACCATCGCCTCGAACAGCGACGCGGTGCCGTGGTCGCCGAGGTCGTGGCACTCCTTGGCCGAGGCGTTGAACTCGGCCACGGCCGCGATCTCGCTCTCGAGCGCCAGGCGCAGCATCTCCTCGGCGTCCTCACCGACCCGGATGGCGTTCAGCCGCTGGATGTTGGGGTGCCCTTCGTACATCAGCACCCGCGAGATCAGGGTGTCGGCGTCGCGCATCTCGTCGATCGACAGGTCGTAGAACACCTTGCCGAGCTTGGGGAAGCCCCAGTTGTCGAGCATCCGCGCGTGCAGGAAGTACTGGTTGACGACGCTCAGCTCGAAGGTGAGCGCGTCGTTCAGGCGCTCGACGATCCGGGGGTCAACTGGCCGCATGGCATGCCTCCGCGCTCTCGGGGACCTCAAGTGCCACATGCTCGCACACGAGTCGTCGCACCGAGAACACGCAGGCCCCGCAGTCGCGACCCGCCCCGGTGGCCCGGCAGACCTCCGACAGGGTGCGCGCCCCGGCACCGACGGCAGCGGCGACGGCCTTGTCGTTGACGACGTGACAGTGGCAGACGATCACGGCATCCCTCTCGACTCGCAGCCCCGGCACCCCGGCGGTGTAGGTGAGGCTTACCTAACCAGATTGTCCCCGACCGCCTCAACTCGGCGCCGCCCCCCTTCCGCAGGGCGGAACGGCCCATGACGGGCCGGCACCGGCACGGTGGACGCCCAAGCTTCGACAAGGCTGAGACGAGCAGGCGGGGCGGATGGCGGCTCCGCGACCCTCGTCGTGGACACTGGCGAGATGCGCGTCGCCGGAGCCCACGTCCTGCTCACCGGGGCCACCGGTGACATCGGGGCCCGCCTGGCCACCCACCTCGCCCGGGCCGGGGCCGACGTCACCTGCGTCGCCCGCGGCCGCGACGCCCTCGACGACCTCGCGGCCGCGGTCGGCGGGCGGGCCGTCGCCTGCGACCTCACCGACCGGGCGGCCCTGCGCACCCTCGTCGAGCGCGTCGAGGCCGGCCACCGCCCGGTCGACCTGCTGGTCAACAACGCCGCCGTCGAGACCACCGCCCACCTCGCCGACCTCGGCGCCGACGAGCTCGAGCAGGTCATCGCCCTGAACCTGCTCGCCCCGGCCGAGCTGTGCCGCCAGGTGCTCCCCGGCATGCTGCAGCGCCGGCACGGCCACCTGGTCAACATCTCCTCGATGGCCGGGGTCGCCACCTTCCCGGGGCTGGCCGCCTACGGCGCCACCAAGGCCGGCCTCACCCACCTGACCTCCGGGCTGCGGGCCGACCTGCGCGGCGGCCCGGTCGGCACCCTGGCGGTCGAGCTCGGCCCGGTCAGCTCGCAGATGATGGACCGCATCGGGGGGCACCAGCCCTCCGCCGCCGCCTTCGACCGGGTGCTGCGGGCCCGCCTGCTCACCATGCTCGACCCCGACGACGTGGCCCGGCGGGTCGTCACCGCGGTCGAGCAGGGCCGCCACCACCTGCGGATGCCGCGTCGCGCGGCCCCGGTCGCGGCCCTCACCCACGCACCGCGCGTCGTCGTGCGCGCGGTGCTCACCGGCATCCCGGGGCGCCCGGTGACGGCGTGAACCGCCGCCGCACGCCGGTGCGCCGGCAGATCGCCGTCGCCACCTGGCGGCCGTCGCGCGACGGCCGGATCTACGCCCGGATGGAGGTCGACGTCACCGCCGCGCTGGCCTACCTCGAGCGGGTGCGCGCCGAGTCGGGCGAGCGGGTGACCCTCACCCACGTCGTCGGAGCGGCGCTGGGGCGGGCGCTGCGCGACGTGCCGGAGATCCGGGCGCGGGTGGTGTTCGGGCGGCTGGTGCCGCTCGAGGCGTGCGACATCGGCTTCGCCGTCGACATCGGCAAGGGCTCGGACCTGGCCCCGGTCAAGGTGGCCGACGTCGACCGGCTCAGCCCGCTGGAGGTGGCCCGGGCGGTCGACGCCGGCGCGGCCCGCCTGCGCCGCGGCCACGACCACGCCTACCGGCGCACCTCGCGCCTGGTGCGCCCGGTGCCGGCCTGGACGATGCGCCCGGTCATGGCGGCGTCGAGCCTGGTGTCGGGCGGCCTGGGGCGCGGGCTCGTCGGGCAGCCGGGCTTCCCGCTGGGCACCGCCTTCGTGTCCAACGTCGGCACCCTCGGCCTCGACGAGGCCTTCCTCGCCCCGCTGCCGTTCGCGCGCACCCCGGTCTACCTCGCCGTCGGCGCGGTGCAGGACCGCGCCGTGGTGGTCGACGGCGCGGTGGTGGCGCGCCCGGTGCTGGTGCTCGTGGCCACCGCCGACCACCGGGTCGTCGACGGCGTGCACGCGGGCCGGATGGCGACCGTCGTGCGCGAGCTGCTCACCCATCCCGAGCGGCTCGACCACCCGACGACACCGACGACACCGACGGTCAGACCCCCGGGCGCACCGCCGGCGGGTAGGGCGTCAGCAGCTGGTCGACCGGGGCGTGGTCGTCGGTGAGCACCCTCGCGCCGCCGACCCACGCGTCGAGCTCGGCGCCGTCGATCACCCCCCAGGTGAGGCCGCGCTCGGTGAGGGCGGCCCGCAGGGCGGCGACGTCGAGCGGCGCGTCGGAGCCGAGCGCGACGATGTTGCCGCCGGCCGTGGCCCCGCGCTCGAGGGTGGCCGGGTCGGCCGCGACCGCCACGTGCGGGAAGACCTCGCGCATCGTGGCCAGCTCGGCCCGGGCGAAGTCCAGCGGCGCGAAGTCGATCAGGTTGGCGGCATAGACCCCCTCGGGCCCAGCACGCGGCGCACCTCGGCCGAGCGACTGCGGTCGTGGTGAGGTGCCACGGCACGCTGACCCCGCCGAACGCGTCACCCACGACGAGGTCGCGCGAGTCCGCCGGCAGCCGCCGCAGGCCGAGCCGGGCGTCCTCGACCCGCACCTCGAGCTCGGGCCCGGTCACCAGCCCCAGCCGCTCGACGTCGAGGTCGAGCACGCCGGGGTCGATCTCGGAGACCACGCTGGTCGTGCCCGGCCGCACCGCCGCCAGGTAGCGCGGCAGGGTCAGCCCGCCGCCGCCGAGGTGGTAGGCCGACAGGCTCCGGCCCGGGGCGAAGGCGGTGTCGGAGACCGCCGCCATCGCCCGCACGTACTCGAACTCGAGGTGGGTGGGGTCGGCGAGGTCGACGTAGGAGTGCCGCAGCCCGTCGAGCACCAGCACCCGCCCGGTGGTCGCGCTGCGGGTCGGCCAGCACCTCGGCGCAGTGGTAGACCGTCTCGGCGTCGCACCGCCCCGGACCGAAGGCCGCCCCCAGGGCGCCGGGCACCAGCAGCAGGAGCGGCAGCACGGCGGCCCGGGCGCCGCGCACCCGCCACTCCACGGCCGCCGCGGCCACGACGAGCAGGATGCCGAGGCCGACGAGCACCGAGCTCACCGGGATCGCGGCGATGAAGACGTAGCCGGTGAGCACCGTGCCCACGATCGCCCCGACGGTGCCCAGGCCCGAGAGCCGGCCGACCACCGTGCCGGTCTCGGCCAGGTCGGTGAGCCGCAGCTTGGTCACCATCGGCGGCACCGCCGACAGCAGCGCGCCCGGCACGAGGATGGCGACCATCGCCATCAGCAGGGCGCCGCTCGCCCCGGCCGCCTCGCCGGCGCCGCGCACCAGGAACGGCATCAGCGCGACCGCCACCCCCGAGCCCGCGAGCAGCGGCCCGAGCGCCCGCCGGGGCGGCATCCGGTCGGCGGCCTGGCCACCGGCCCACGCACCGAGCGCGATCGCGGCGAGGGCCATCCCGATGACCAGCGTGCTCGTCTCGAGGGTGAGCCCGAGGTAGGGGGCCAGCAGCCGCAGCGCGGTGAGCTCGACCACCAGCACCGCGGCACTGGCACCGAAGACGAGGGCTCCCGCGGCCACCGGGCCCAGGGTCGTCGAGCCGACGGTCGTCGAGTCAGCAGAGGTGGAGGCGGCGGTCGTCGGCGCGGCGGCGCCTGCGTCGTCGGAGGTGTTCACCCCGACATCCTGCGCGATGCCGGGCGCTCGCGGCGAGAGGCGCTCGCCGCACGTTCGTCGCGACCTCAGCGCGTGGGGGTGAGCCCCGCCCCCAGCCGGTGCGCCGTGAAGCCGTCGGTCGCGCGCGCCGCGACGCCGGAGCGGAAGACCAGGCTGAGCATCGTCTCGAGCGGCACGCGGCCGAGCCGGCCGGGGATCTTGGCGCTGCTGCTGCGCGCGCCGGCCTTCACGATCGCCTCGACGCGGGTGCGCCGGGCCGCCTCGTAGGCAGCGAGCCCGTCGGCGCCGTGCGGCCGCGACCGACCGCGCGAGCACCACGGCATCCTCGAGCGCCATGGCGGCGCCCTGGCCACTGCTCGGCGACGGGGCGTGCGCGGCATCCCCGACGAGCACCGTGCGCCCGCGCCACCAGGTCGGCACGTGCGGCAGGTCGAAGGTGCTGTCGCCGGCGAGCTCGAGCCGCCCGGCGGCCACCAGCGCGGATGCCGGCCCCGCGTCGTCGGCGACCAGGCTCGCCAGCCAGCCCAGCCACTGCTGCTCGGTGGTCGCCGCCCGCTCGTCACGACCGATCTCGGGGCGGGGCACGTTGGCGAACCACACGACGTCACCGGTGGGCAGCGGGTGGGCACCGAAGAACGACCGGCGGCCGAAGACGAAGTGCCACGCCTGCGGCGTCAGGTCGTCGCCGAGCCGGGTGCCGCGGGTGATGCCGCCGAAGTTGGTGAGCCCGACGTACCTCGCCTCGGGCGCCGCGGGGTCGATCTGCCGGCGCACCGGCGAGCGCACCCCGTCGGCGGCGACGAGGAGGTCACCGGTGACGACGGACCCGTCGGTGAGCACGGCGCGCACTCCCTCGGCGTCGTCGTGCACCGAGGCCACCTCGGCACCCAGCCGCACGTCCGCGCCCGCGTGGCGGGCGGCATCCCCGAGCAGCACGGCGAGCGCCGAGCGCTTCATCGTGAGCGCCACCGTCCCGTCGTCGAGCGGCACCCCGAGCGGGACATCGCCCAGGTGGCGGCCGGTGGCGCCGTACATCCGGTTGAGCCGGCTCGGGAAGCCGACCTGGCCGCGACCCCGTCGAGCACCCCCAGCACCGCGAGGGCGTCGAGCCCGTTGGGGGCCACGGTCACCCACGAGCCCTCGTCGGGGTCGGCCACCGGGCGGCGCTCCAGCACCGTCGCGTCGAGCCCGAGCCGGGTGGCGGCGAGCGCGACCGCCGGCCCGGCGACGCCTCCGCCGACGACGAGTAGTCTCATGTCGAGTCCTTCTGTACGAGGTTCGTATATTTCGATTATCGAAGGGTATGCGCAGTGGTGACGCGTCGTCAACTGGTGGCCGAGCTCGGCGGCGCCATGCAGCGCTACCAGCGCAGCGTGCAGGCCTACGACGACGCCGTCGGGCGGGCCCTGGCCCTCGGGCCGGCCGACCTGCGCTGCCTGGACTGGCTCGTCGACGGGCCGAAGACCGCCGGTGCGCTCGCCACCGCCACCGGGCTGCGGCCGGCCGCCACCACGGCACTCATCGACCGGCTCGAGGCCAAGGGACTGGTCGAGCGGGTGCGCGACGAGGGGGACCGGCGGCGGGTGCTCGTGCAGATGACCGAGGAGGGGATGCGCTCGACCTACGCGATGTACGCCCCGCTCGTCGACGAGGGCCAGGGGCTCTTCGCGAAGCACACCGTGGCCGAGCTGGCCGCGATGCTCGACCTGCTCGAGGCGATGCGCGAGATGACCGACCGGCACCGCGAGGGCATCACCGGCGACCGCGCCTAGCCTGGATGCCGTGGCCGCCGTGGCCGCCGTGGCCGCCGGCCCGCGCACCCGCACGAGGGGCGCCTCCACAGACATGCAGACGCCACTCCAGGGTGGGCGCCTCAGCGTGGCGACCGGCGCCCGCAGGTCGACTGCATGTCTGCAGGCTCGCTCGGCCTGCGCGCGCGTGTGCGAGGGGGACCCGTCGGAGCAGCCACCTCCGTCGTCGGTGCGTGTTCCGACTCGCGGCAGCTCCCCACTGGGCACACATGGCAATGAGCCGGCTTTCGCCGGCTCATTGCCATGTTGTGCGCAAGGGGGGATTTGAACCCCCACGCCCTTTCGGACACTGGCACCTGAAGCCAGCGCGTCTGCCGTTCCGCCACTTGCGCGTGATGCTCGGGTGAGCCGTCCTAGTGTGCCCGATGCACCCGGCATCCCACAAAATGACCCTCCCCGCCGCCTCAGGTGATGCACACCGCGCGCTCCACCGCGCCCCCTGCATCACCCCACCGCCCGCCGCCGGATACGGTGATGCACACCGCGCGCTCGCACCGCGCCCTCTGCATCACCCCACGACGCCGCAGCCGCTCAGGACAGGGCAGGTGCCTCCGCGCCGCCGCTGAACCCCGAGCTCGTCCGGTTGCCCCGCGGCTTCAGCCGCACCCCCGGCAGCGCCGGCGCCGGGATGCGCGGCACCGGCCCCACGTAGCCCTCCACCGCGCCGAAGCGCTCCGACCCGCCGGCCTCCCCCGCCTCCCAGGCAGCCCTCGCCGCCGCGACGTCGTCGCTGGTGCGGCCGATGAAGTTCCACCACATGACGACCTCCTCGCCGAACGGCTCGCCGCCGAGCACCAGCACCCGCGCCCCGTCAGCGCCCGCCGTCACCGTCACCCCGCCCGGATGCCGGCCCGCACCGACCACGCCCAGCTCACCGCGCGCGACCCCCACCCCGCCGAACATCACCGACCCGGCGTCGACGAGCACCGACACCTCGAAGCCGTCGGGCACCGGCAGCACCACCGACGCCCCGGCCTCGAGCACCACCTCGGCCCCGACCAGCGGCGTCTCGACCCGCACCGGCGACGACGACCCCCACAGCGACCCCACGAAGACCTGCGCCCGCACCCCGGGCCCGACGTCCACCACCGGCGGCACGAAGTGCTCGAACCGCGGCTCCACGTCGGCCAGCGCCGAGGGCAGCACCACCCACAGCTGCGCCCCGTGCAGCACCGAGGTGGCCGGGGTCGACACCTCCGAGTGCGAGATGCCCCGCCCGGCCGTCATCAGGTTGACCTCGCCCGGGCGCACCGTCGCCACCGTGCCCAGCGAGTCGCGGTGCTCGACCTCGCCGCTGAACAGCCACGACACCGTCGCCAGCCCGCAGTGCGGGTGCGGCGCGACGTCCATGCCGCCGGTGGCCGACACGTCGTCGGGCCCGTAGTGGTCGACGAAGCACCAGGCCCCGACGAACGAGCGTTCCCGGGCCGGCAGCGTGCGCCGGACGGTCATGGACCGGGGACCCCCGAGCGGCACTTCTCGGGGCACGATGAGCTGCACGGCATCGTTCATCAGTCCACGGTACGGGTCGTGCCGTTCAGGAATCGCCCAGCCCCGGCGGATAGTCTTGCGAGACCGCTGCCGACCTGAGCCCCCGTGGAGGAGGTGCACCGATGGGACTGTTCGACCGCCTCGAGGCGGGCCTCGAGCGTGCCGTCCAGGGCACGTTCGCCAAGCACCTGCGCTCCGCCGTGCACCCCGTCGAGATCGCCAGCCACATCCGGCGGGCGATGGACGACCGCGCCGTCACCAGCTCGGGCCGGGCCATCGTGCCCAACGTGTTCACCATCGAG
Source organism: uncultured Actinomycetota bacterium (assembly GCA_963806295.1). GTDB lineage: Bacteria > Actinomycetota > Actinomycetes > Actinomycetales > Dermatophilaceae > Fodinibacter. Next base: position 287,473 of record CAWDXP010000025.1, read on the forward strand.
CTGTCACCCAGCGACTACGACCGCCTCCACCCCGACCTGCAGAACGTCGAGATGGACCTCGTCGCCGCCGCCGAGGAGCACTGCGACGGCCAGCACTACCAGCCGGCCGGGCCGATCGACATCACCTTCGAGGAGCACGACGACCTCGAGACCGGCGTCTTCCGCATCCGCCCGTCCAAGGCCTCGCGCCCGCGGGCGACCGGCAACACCGGCCAGGAGCGCGTGCTCAGCCCCCGCGAGCAGCCGCGCCAGGCACCGCCGGATGCCGGTCGCGCGGCTCCGCCCGCACCCCCCGGTCCCGGCGTGGTCCGGTCCGGTGCCGCCGGTGCCGGCTGCCGGCGGCGCAGCCGCGGCCGCCGGTGCCGCTGCCGCCGCCCCGGACCGGGCCGGCGCCCCCGCCGCCGACGAGGCTCGACGCGACCGCCCGGCATCCGGCCCCACCGGCGCCCGGCCCGGCCCAAGCGGGCCAACCCGGCCGACCGCCCGTGGCTCGACGTCGACGGCGAGCGCTACCCGCTGATGGGGGCGATCACCATCCTGGGCCGCGACGACAGCGCCGACATCATCCTCGACGACCCCGGCATCTCGCGGCGGCACAGCGAGCTGCGGGTGACCACCGACGGCCCGCACTTCGTCACCACCATCCGCGACCTCGGCTCCACCAACGGCACCTTCGTCAACGGTGAGCGGATCACCAGCGAGCACCTCCAGGACGGCGACCGGGTCACGGTCGGCCGCACCTCGGTCACCTTCCGGGGCGGCCGGAGGTGACCGCGGCGTGTTGAGCGAGCTCACCCTGACCGTCATGCGGCTGGGGTTGCTGGTGCTGATGTGGTTCTTCGTCTTCGCGGTGGTCGGCGTGCTGCGCGGCGACCTCTACGGCACCCGCGTCAAGCGCCGGACGGCCGGACCGGCCGGGCCGGCAAGGAGGCCAAGGCCGCCGCGCGCGGTGCCAGCCCGGCCCCGCCGAGCGCCGCGCGACCGGAGAAGAAGAACACCCGGGCGGCCGCGGCCGCAAGGGCCCCACCAAGCTCACCGTCACGGCCGGCCCGCTGTCGGGCACCACGCTGCCGCTGCGCCCGGCCGGCACCCTGATCGGCCGCAGCCCCGAGTGCGCGCTCGTGCTCGACGACGACTACGCCAGCGGCCGGCACGCCCGCATCTTCCAGGCCGACGACGGCACCTGGACCGTCGAGGACCTCCGCTCCACCAACGGCACCTTCCTCGGCGCGACGCGCCTCACCGAGCCACGCGAGGTGGCGGTCGGCAGCGTGCTGCGGATCGGCCAGACCGTCGTGGAGCTGCAGAGGTAACGGATGCCCTTCGCGTTCCACTACGCCGCCCGGTCCGACGTCGGCATGGTCCGGTCCAACAACGAGGACTCCGGCTACGCCGGCCCGCACCTGCTCGCCATGGCCGACGGCATGGGCGGGCACGCCGGCGGCGACGTCGCCAGCTCCACCGCCATCGCGTCGCTCGTGCGGCTCGACGGCGAGGCCCTCGGCGGTCGCGACGTCAGCTCGGCGCTGCTCGAGCGGATCAACCGCGCCAACACCGAGATCGGCGACCAGGCCCACGCCGACCCGAGCCTCGAGGGCATGGGCACCACGCTCATCGCCCTGCTCCGGGCCGGCGACAAGATCGTGCTCGCGCACATCGGCGACTCGCGGGCGTTCATGGTGCGCGACGGGGTGGTCACCCAGATCACCAAGGACCACTCGTTCGTGCAGAACCTCGTCGACGAGGGGCGGATCACCGCCGAGGAGGCGCAGAGCCACCCGCAGCGCTCGCTGGTCACCCGGGTGCTCACCGGCGGCGCACGAGGACGAGCCCGACCTCGTCGTGCGGCAGGGCCGGATCGGCGACCGCTACGTCATCGCGCTCCGACGGCCTCACCGACTACGTCGCGCGCGACACCATCGGCGAGGTGCTCACCGACACCCCCGACCCCGGCGAGACGGCCGACCGGCTGGTCGCCCTGGCCCTGCGGGCCGGCGCCCCTGACAACGTCACCGTCGTGGTGGGCGACCTCGTCGACATCGGGATCGCCCCGCCCACCCAGCCGCAGGTCGTCGGCGCAGCAGCGGTGCGGCAGAGCGGAACCCGGCCGATCCCCACCACCCCGGCCGCCAAGGCCGCGGCCCTCACCGCGCAGGCCACCGGCGGCTCCGACACCGACGACGGCGTCACCCTCGCCGAGGAGGGGCCGCGCTCGCGCCGCGGCACCGTGCTGCGGCTGGCCGCCATCGCCCTCGTGCTGGTCGTGGTCGCCGCCGGCAGCTCGTATGCCGGGTACGCCTGGTCCCAGCGGCAGTACTACCTCGCCGAGCAGGACGGCGTCGTCGCCGTGTTCCGCGGGGTCGAGCAGAACCTCGGCCCGATCTCGCTCTCCCGGCCCGAGTTCGCCACCACGATCGCCATCGACGACCTGCCGACCTCCTACCAGGACAGCCTCCAGCAGGGCATCGAGGTCGACGACCGGGCCGCGGCCGACGTGCGGGTCGCCGAGCTGCGGCTGCAGGCGACGGCCTGCAGGTGGGCGCAGCTCAACGGTGAGGTGTGCCGCACCGTGCCGGCCACCTGGACCGCGCCCACGCCCACACCCAGCCCCACGGCATCCGCCACCGTGACCCCCACCCCGGCCCCCACGCAGCACCGTGTCACCCGGTGCCACGCCCAGCATCGCGCCCACCGTCCCGCCGACGGTCCCCCCGGGCGCCGTCGCGACCGGCGGACCGGTGACCTCATGAGCATCGTCTCGTCGCACCCCACGCGCCGGGGCCGCAACGTCGAGCTGGCCCTGGTGGTCGGCGCCGTGGCGATCGTGCTGCTCGCCTACCTCAACGTCGAGCTCGCCACCTCGGGCACCATCCCGCCGGGCACGCTCACCCTCGTCGGCGGCTACCTCGCGCTGGCCATCGGCTTCCACCTCGTGCTGCGCTGGCGGGCCTCCTACGCCGACCCGCTGATGCTGCCCATCATCACCCTGCTCAACGGGCTGGGCCTGGTGATGATCCACCGCATCGACATCGCCAACGGCAAGTCCATCGCCGACGGGGTGGCCCTGCGCCAGCTGATGTGGACCGCCGTGGCCATGGTCATCGCGGCGATCGTGCTGCTCGTGCTGCGCGACCACCGGGTGCTGCGGCGCTACACCTACCTCGCCGGCGCGATCGGTTTCGGGCTGCTGCTGCTGCCGCTGCTGCCCGTCATCGGCACCTCGATCTACGGCTCACGCATCTGGATCCAGGTCGGCCCGCTTCTCCTTCCAGCCCGGTGAGGTCGCGAAGATCGCCCTGGCCATCTTCTTCGCCGGCTACCTCGTGCAGACCCGCGACGCGCTGTCGGTCGCCGGGCGCAAGGTGCTCGGCCTCACCCTGCCGCGCGGCCGCGACCTCGGCCCCATCCTCGTCGCCTGGCTGGCCAGCCTCGCCGTGCTCATCTTCGAGCGCGACCTGGGCTCCTCGCTGCTGTTCTTCGGGCTGTTCGTCGCGATGCTCTACGTCGCCACCGAGCGGGTGTCGTGGATCGTCATCGGCCTCACCCTGTTCTGCGCGGGCGCCTACATCGCCTACCTGGTCTTCGGCCACGTGCAGACCCGCGTGCTGCTCTGGCTCGACACCTTCAGCCCCGAGGCGCTCCAGGCGTCCGACCAGCTCGCCAAGGGCCTGATGGGGATGGCGTCCGGCGGCATGTTCGGCACCGGCCTGGGCCGGGGCCGGCCCGACCTCACCTACTTCGCGGAGTCCGACTTCATCGTCCCCGCCTTCGGCGAGGAGATCGGGCTGATCGGCCTGTTCGCCATGCTGATGCTCTACGTGCTGCTCATCCAGCGCGGCCTGCGCACCTCGCTCGGCACCCGCGACGGCTTCGGCAAGCTGCTCGCCGCCGGCCTGTCGTTCTCGCTCGCCCTGCAGTGCTTCGTCGTGGTCGGCGGCGTCACCCGGGTCATCCCGCTCACCGGCCTGACCATGCCGTTCCTGTCCTCCGGCGGCTCCTCGCTGCTCGCGAACTGGACCCTCGTCGCCATCCTGCTGCGCATCTCCGACCACGCCCGCCGGCCGCTGCCGGAGGCCAACGCGCCCAGCCCGGTCGCGGAGGCCCGCACCGAGGTGGTGAAGCTGCCGTGAACGCCCCCGTCCGCCGGCTCTCGCTCGTCGTCGCCGTGCTGTTCGCCTCGCTGCTGGTCTCGACGACCCTCATCCAGTACGTCTTCGCGGCCGACCTCAACGCGCGCCCCGACAACCGCCGCACCCTGCTGTCGACCTTCGCCCGCGAGCGCGGCGAGATCCTCGTCGGCCAGACGCCGGTCGCCAAGTCGGTGCCCGTCGACGACGAGTACAAGTTCCAGCGGGTCTACGACGAGCCCGGCCTCTACGCGCACGTCACCGGCTCGTACTCGTTCTTCGGCGCCTCGGGTGGCCTGGAGCAGGCCGAGAACGCGTTCCTGTCCGGCTCGAGCGACAAGCTGTTCTACCGGCGGGTGTCCGACCTGTTCACCGGCCGCCGGGCGCAGGGCGCCAACATCGAGACCACCCTCGACCCCAAGGTGCAGGCGGCTGCCGCCGACGGCCTCAAGGGCATCAAGGGGGCCGCGGTCGCGCTCGACCCGAAGACCGGCGCCATCCTCGCCATGGTCAGCAACCCCACCTACGACCCCAACGACCTCGCCAGCCACGACCTGCGGGTGGTCGAGCGCAACTCCAAGGCGCTCAACGCCGACCCCGACAAGCCGACCCTGAACCGCACCATCAACGAGCTCTACCCGCCCGGGTCGGTCTTCAAGGTGGTCACCGCCGCGGCCGCGCTGTCGACCGGCCAGTACACCGAGAACTCCATGCTGCCCGGGCCGGCCGTGCTCGACCTGCCCGACACCACGGCCGACCTGCCCAACCACGACGACCGCGCCTGCGGCTCCACCCCCGAGATCACGATGACCGAGGCGCTCGCGGTGTCGTGCAACACCGCCTTCGCCTACCTCGGGATGGAGATCGGCGCCGACGCGCTGCAGTCGCAGGCCGCGAAGTTCGGCTTCGGCGACGGGCTCACCGTGCCGATGCGGGTCACGCCCAGCCGGGTGCCCGCCGAGATGAACAAGCCCCAGCTGGCCCAGAGCTCGATCGGCCAGTACGACGTGCAGGTCACGCCCCTGCAGATGGCCATGGTCGCCGCCGGGATCGCCAACCGCGGCGTCGTCATGAAGCCCTACCTCGTGCAGTCGGTCATCGGCTCCGACCTCGCGGTCATCGAGTCGGCCGACCCGCAGGAGCTCTCGCAGGCCGTCACCCCCGAGGTGGCCGCCCAGGTCACCCGGATGATGGAGTCCGTCGTCGAGGACGGCACCGGCCGGCGCGCCCAGATGCAGGGCGTCGACGTCGCCGGCAAGACCGGCACCGCCCAGCACGGCGAGGGCCGCAAGGCGCACGCCTGGTTCATCTCGTTCGCCCCCGCGAACGACCCGAAGATCGCCGTCGCGGTCATCGCCGAGGACGGCGGTGTCGCGGGCAGCGAGGCGGGGGGCGGCACCGTCGCCGCCCCGATCGCCAAGCAGATGATGGAAGCACGGTTGAACCGATGAGGAGAGCAACCCATGCCTGAGGTCCCGAAGCTGCTCGGGGGACGCTACGAGGTCGGTGAGCTCCTCGGACGCGGTGGGATGGCCGAGGTGCACCGTGGCTACGACTCACGGCTGAGCCGCCAGGTCGCCATCAAGATGCTGCGCAGCGACCTCGCGCGCGACAACACCTTCCTGGCCCGCTTCCGCCGTGAGGCCCAGTCGGCGGCGGGGCTCAACCACGCCTCCATCGTCGCGGTCTACGACCACGGCGAGGACATCCTCACCGAGACCGGCGGCGCCCAGGTCAAGGTGCCCTACATCGTCATGGAGTTCGTCGACGGCAAGACGCTGCGCCAGGAGATCACCGAGCGCGGCACGGTCGGCGCCACCGAGGCGCTGCGCATCACCGAGGGCGTGCTCGACGCGCTCGGCTACAGCCACCGCAACGGCATCGTCCACCGCGACATCAAGCCCGCGAACGTGATGATCGCCCCCGACGGCTCGATCAAGGTGATGGACTTCGGCATCGCCCGCGCGATGGCCGACGCCAACGCCACGATGACCCAGACCTCGGCCGTCATCGGCACCGCGCAGTACCTCTCGCCGGAGCAGGCCCAGGGCCACTCGGTCGACGAGCGCTCCGACCTCTACTCCACCGGCTGCATGCTCTTCGAGCTGCTCACCGGCCGCCCGCCGTTCCTCGGTGAGAGCCCGGTCTCGGTCGCCTACCAGCACGTCGGCGAGCAGCCGATCCCCCCGTCACGGCTCGTCGAGGGCATCTCCGAGGACCTCGACGCCGTCGTGCTCCACTCGCTGGCCAAGCCGCGCGAGGCCCGCTACCAGAGCGCCGGCGAGTTCCGCGCCGACCTCGCCGCGGTGCGCCTCGGCCGGCCGATCAGCGACGCGGCCCGAGGCTCGGCCGCCGCCCTCGCCGGCGCCGGGGCCCTGGCCGCCGCCACCCAGGTGGTCCCCACCGGCGCCGGCGACGCGACCCAGGCCTACGGCATCGCACCGGTCCCGGTCCTCGGCGAGTCGGGCACCGAGACCATCCCCGGGCTCGAGGAGACCCCGGAGAAGAAGCGCGGCCCGGGCGGGTGGATCGTGCTCACCCTCGTCGCCATCGCGGCCCTGGCCGCCCTGGTCTACGGGCTATCGACCTACTTCGGCGCCGAGGAGACCCCCAAGGTCGCCGTGCCACGGGTGGTCGGCGTCCCCCTCGAGACCGCCACCGCCCAGCTGGTGGCGGCCAAGCTGGTGGTCGACCCGGTGCGCCAGCCGAGCGACACCGTGCCGGTCGACACCGTGATCAGCCAGAACCCCACCGCGGGCACCGAGGTCAGCCCGAACAGCACCGTGAAGCTGTTCGTCTCCTCCGGTCCCGCCGCGGTGACCGTGCCCGACCTCAAGGGGCTGACGGTCGCGGAGGCGCAGAACGCGCTGAGCGACCAGGGCCTGGTCGTGGGCACCGTCACCGAGGTCGACGACCCCGACACCGAGGCCGAGCAAGATCATCGACTCCAACCCCGGGGCCGGCACGTCCGTGGCACCCGACACCAGGATCAACGTGCGCGTCGGCACCGGGAAGGTGCCGGTCCCCAACGTCGTGGGCAAGTCGCAGAGCGAGGCGCAGACCACCATCGCCGGCCTCAACCTCAAGGTGCAGACCTCGTTCAGGCAGACCAACGACGCCCCCGAGGGCACCGTGGTCTCGCAGAGCCCCCGCGACGGCACGCTCGACATCGGCGGCACGGTCAAGATCACCGTGGCCCAGAAGGCCGCCCCCACCGTCACCCCCACGACGGTGACCCCGACCCCGACGCCCACCCCGACGCCGAGCCCGTCCGAATCCACCTCGCCGACGGTGCCCCCGAGCCCCTGAGCCCTGAGCCCCGTCGGGCCTGGGACAAGATCGACCAATAGGTCAAAGTTGCCCCAATCGGGTTGGGACAAGATCGACCTATTGGTCGAAGTTGCCCCAGCTCGTCAGCCGGCGGCGACCATCCGGGCGACGCCGGCGGCGTCGTGCACGAGCGGGCTCAGCCCGGCCGAGCGCGCGACGGCATCCGGCATCCCGCACAGCTGCAGCCAGTTGGCGAGCATCCGGTGCCCGCCGTGGGTGAGCACCGACTCCGGGTGGAACTGCACGCCGTGCAGCGGCAGGCTCGCGTGCCGCACGGCCATGATGATGCCGCTCTCGGTGCGGCCGTTGGCCAGCAGCTCGTCGGGCAGCGTGGCGGGCTCGATGGTGAGCGAGTGGTAGCGGGTGGCGGTGAACGGGTCGGGCGCGCCCTCGAGCACCCCGGTGCCGTCGTGGTGCACCTGCGAGGTCTTGCCGTGCAGCAGCTCGGGCGCCCGCCCCACGGTCGCGCCGAGCACCACCCCGAGGGCCTGGTGGCCCAGGCACACGCCGAGCATCGGCTGCTCGCGCTCGCCGCAGGCCTCGATCATCGCCATCGAGACGCCGGCCTCCTCGGGCGTGCCCGGCCCGGGTGAGACGAGCACGCCGTCGAACTCGGCCCCGTCGGCCGGGGCGACCTCGTCGTTGCGCACGACCTCGCAGTCGGCCCCGAGCTGCTCGAGGTAGCCGACGATGGTGAAGACGAAGCTGTCGTAGTTGTCGACGACGAGGATGCGGGTCATGGCCTCAATGGTGCAGCATCACGACGCCGGGACGGCGGCGTGCTCGGGCACGATGGACCCGCTGTAGGCCGGGAAGGTGCGCTGGCCCACGTTCTTCACGTCGTAGCCGAGCCCGACCGCGATCGACCAGTCGCGCAGGTTGCCCACCGAGGGGTCGTCGGCGAGGGCCGAGCGCATCGCGCCGCGGTCGCCGATGGCGGTGATGACGTAGGGCGGCGAGTAGACCCGGCCCTGCAGGATGAGCGTGTTGCCGACGCACCGCACGGCGCTGGTCGAGATGACCCGCTGGTCCTGCAGCATCATCGCCTCGGCGCCGCCCTTCCACAGGGCGTTGACCACCGACTGCACGTCCTGCTGGTGGATGACGTAGTCGTCGGGGTCGGCACCGGCCGGCACGTCGCCACCGGCCAGCTTGGCGTCGTCGAGGGTGACCTGCAGCGCGGGGCCGCGCACCGGGCGTGCGGCCGGCGGCGGTGGCGATCTCGTTGGCCTGGCGCTCGAGCTTCTGGGTCTGCAGGTCGCCGGGAGCGAGCGCCGCGGTGGCCTGGTCGACCCGGCCCTGCAGGGTCGTCGAACTGCGCAGCCCGGTCTTCGTTGGTGCGGTTCTGGGCCCGGATCAGGTCGGGCAGCCGGGCCTGGTCGGTGCGCAGGTCACCGCCGTCGGAGGCGCGCACGCTGGAGGCGAACAGGGTGCCCGCGACCAGGGCCGCGACGGGCACCAGCCACGGCCACGGGGAGGGACGGTCGACCCGTCCCGCGTGCTCGCCGGCCACGGCGGCCACCTCCTTTCCCCGAACACCCTCTACGCTAGGCCAACACCTTCAACGCCACGAGGAGACCGTTCGTGCCCGAGTCAAAGGGTCGCTCCAAACCCGCATACACCCCGCCGCGCACGGCGCAGAAGAACACGACGCCCAACCCGCGCTGGTTCGTGCCCCTCATGCTCGGGCTGATGATCGTCGGCCTGATCTGGGTCGTCACGTTCTACATCTCCGGCGCGAACCAGTTCCCGATCCCCGCGCTCGGCCGCTGGAACCTCGCCGTCGGCTTCGGCCTGATGCTCTCCGGCTTCCTGATGACGACCCGCTGGCGCTGACCGACGCCGGTCACCACAGGGTTGTCCACAGGAGTTGTCCCCACTGGGGACGAATGACAGCCGTGTAATCCACAGCCTGGGCACGGCATCCACACCGCGCCGTCACAGGCGGGGCCGCTCAGCCTCCGGCGAGCGCGTACTTGCCGATCGTCAGCACGACGAGCACGAGCAGGATGCCGCCCATCGAGAACCAGTGCACCCTCGTGCTGGGTGGGGGTGCCATCGGCGCGCGCTCGCGGCCCGAGTAGGCGATGGCCGCGGCCACGGCCGCGCCGGTGAGCAGCCCGCCGAGGTGCGCCTGCCAGGCGATGCCCGGGATGACGAACCCGATCACCGCGTTGATGCCGATGATCACGTACATGCCCGCCGAGGACCGGCCGAGCCGGCGCTGCAGCACGAGGAACGCGCCGAACAGGCCGAACACCGCTCCGGAGGCGCCGACCGCGCCGGTCCACCACATCCCGTAGTCGCCCGCCGCGATCTGGGCCGCGCTCGGTGGCGCTGGAGAGCAGCAGGTACATCACCGAGCCGCCGAGGGCGCTGAGCAGGTAGATGGCCACGAACCGGGCCCGCCCGAGCATCGGCTCGAGGTAGCTGCCCATCACCCACAGCGCGTACATGTTGAACGCGATGTGGGTGATGCCGCCGTGCGCGAACGCCGAGGTGAGGAACCGCCACGGCTCGCTCTGCGCCAGGGCCGGCACGAACGCGATCTGGTCCTGCACGGCCGGGCTGACGTACTGCGCGACGAACACGAACAGGCAGATGCCGATGATCGTCATCGTCGCGACCGGCCGGCCGTCGGTGACCGAGCCGCCGAAGACGGTGCGCGCCTGCCGCACCGTCTTCGCGCCCTCGGCCACGCAGTCGACGCACTGGATGCCGACCGCGGCCGGCCGCTGGCACTCCGGGCAGGTGGGGCGCATGCAGCGCTGGCAGCGCACGTAGGACTCGCGGTCGGGGTGCCGCGGGCACACCGGCACCTGCGCGACGGCATCCGGGATGGCCGGCTGCTCACTCACGTCGTGTCTCGTTCCTGTGCTCGAGCCCGCGGTGGCGGGGTCAGTCCTCGATCTCGACGCGCTCGATGACGACGTCGTCGAGCGGCTTGTCCATCTGGCCGGTGGGCACGCCGGCGATCGTGTCGACGACCTCGCGGCTCGGGCCGTCGGCGACCTCACCGAAGATGGTGTGCTTGCCGTTGAGCCAGGAGGTGGCGCCGACGGTGATGAAGAACTGCGAGCCGTTGGTGCCCTTGCCCATGCGCTTGCCGGCGTTGGCCATGGCGAGCAGGTAGGGACGGTCGAACTGCTTGTCGGGGTGGATCTCGTCGTCGAACGCGTAGCCCGGGCCGCCCATGCCGCGACCGAGCGGGCAGCCGCCCTGGATCATGAAGCCGGGGATGATCCGGTGGAAGATCAGGCCGTCGTAGAACTTGGTCGGGTTGGTGCGGCCGGCGTCGTCCTTGTACTGCTTGCTGCCGGTGGCCAGACCGGTGAAGTTGGCGACGGTCTTGGGGGCCTCGTTCGGGAACAGCTCGACGACGATGGGCCCGTGGTTGGTGTGCAGGGTTGCCTTCATGGCGTCGATCCTCTCACGGCCGCAGCGGGCCCCGACCGCTGATCCCGGCGACCCCGGATGGCTTGGAATCGCGCAAACAGGGCAGGATGGGGCCAAGACAAACGTCCAACACGAGGAGGACACGTGTTCCGCACACCGACCAAGACCGACCAGGCCAAGGACGCCGTGGCGGCCGGTGCCGAGAAGGTGACCGACGGCGCCCAGGTCGCCGCCGACAAGGCCGTCGAGCTCAAGGTGAAGGCCGGCGAGGCCGCGACGGCCACCGCCGCCGGTGCCGCCGTCGCCAAGGAGAAGGCCGTCGACGCCGCCGAGGTCGCGCGCGAGACCGCCGAGACGGTCAGGGAGTACGCGCACGAGGCCGCCGAGGCCCTGGCCCCCCGCGTGGAGCAGGCCCGCGAGACCTTCGTCGACGACGTGCTGCCCAAGGTGGCCGGTGCCCTGGCCGCGATCGCCGCCGGTGCGGCCGCTGCGAAGGAGTCGGCCACCGAGGCCGCCGACCGCGCGCCCGACGCCTACGCCGTGCTCACGGGTGACGCCGTCGCGAAGAAGGGCGGCAAGGGCAAGTGGATCCTGCTCCTGGGCGCGATCGCGGCCGGTGCGGCCGTGATGGCCTGGCGCAAGAGCAACGAGCGCCCCGACCCGTGGGCCACTGCCGGCTCCTACACGCCCCCGAAGCCGGTCTCGGAGAAGGTCAGCGACCTCGCCACGGCCGCCAAGGACAAGGCCACCGAGGTCAAGGACGCCGCCGTCGACAAGGCCGGTGAGCTCAAGGACAAGGCGAGCGACGCGACCGACACCGCCAAGCACAAGGCCGGCGACGCCAAGGACGCCGCCAAGGACAAGGCGAGCGACGCTGCGGACGCCGCCAAGGACAAGGCCGCCGACGCCGAGGTGGCCGTCACCGACGCGGCCGACGACCTCGCCAAGGCCGCCGACGAGGCTGCCGACGACACCGCGGTCCCCGCGGTCTCGTCGACCTCCGAGGGCGCCGACCTGTCGACCCCGCACCTCGACGGCGACTCGACCGACAAGGCCTGAGCACCGGCCCACCGGCACCCCGCACCGCACGACGCCGGCCGTCCCCGAGAGGGGGCGGCCGGCGTCGGTTCTTCTCCCGAGTTGGGTGCTCAGGTGGCTGCCCTGGCGACCACGTGGGCACCCAGCGCCCGTGGAGTCAGAGGGCCAGGCCGTGGCCGAAGGGGAAGAGCGGGTCGGCGTAGCCGGGCACGTCCTCGGGGTGGGCGCGCACCTGGTCCATCGAGCGCGGCAGGTCGAACGGCAGCCGCCCGCGCGGCGCGATGGAGCCGGTGAGCGCGTCGAGCAGGGCGTCGTCGCTCGTGCCGTAGCTGCGCGACCACGGCGGTGGCCACCGGCAGCAGCGGGGTGAGCACCGCCGGCCGGTCGAGCGCGACGTCGACGACGAGCGGGCACGCCGCGGCGATCCGCTGCATCCGCACCACCAGTCCCGGCGCGAAGTCGAGCGAGCCGGCGTGGAACCACGACTCGAGGAACAGGTCCGAGCGCGGCTCGAAGGGCGCCGTCAGCCGCACCAGGGCCACGTCGGCGTCCTCCGGACGCTCCACGGGGATGCCGTGCCGAGCCACCACCTCGCGCGCCACGTTCTCGGCGTAGATGCGCAGGCCGGCGCCGAGCGGCAGGAGCGGCCCGGCATCCGCCGGCTCGTTGGTGAGCACGGTGACCGAGCGGGCCTGCGCCTCGTACCCGGCGGCCCGGAAGTCGTCGCGGCCCACCGTGCGGCCGGCGGCGTCCTCGTCGACGTAGGGGTCGTCGAAGAGCCCGAGCCGGAACTTCACCGCGAGCAGCCGCCGGGCCGACGCGTCGACGCGCGCCTGCGGTGACCCGCCCTCGGGCGACGAGGTCGAGCAGCACCTCGACGCACTCCTCGCCGCCGAACTGGTCGGCACCGGCGGCCAGGATGCGCTCCATCCGCTCGTGCGGGTCGAGGTGCTCGACACCCCAGGCACGCGCCGGCAGCACCTGGTCGCCGACGTGGTTGTCGTTGACCAGCTCCCAGTCGGTGACGACCACGCCGTCGTAGCCGAGCTGCTCGCGCAGCAGGCCGGTGACGACCTGGGCGTTGAAGCCGAAGCCGACCTCCTCGATCGGCTCGCCGTCGACCTCGAGGCCGACCGGCATCCCGTAGTAGGGCATCACGGCGGCGGTGCCGGCCTCGATGACCGCGGGGAACGGCGCCAGGTGGTCGGCGAACCGCCCTCCGGGATAGACCTGTTCGCGCCCGTAGGGGAAGTGCGCGTCCTCGCCGTCCTTCTGCGGGCCGCCGCCGGGGAAGTGCTTCGAGGTGCAGGCCACGCTGTCGGGGCCGAGCACCTTCTGCTGGAAGCCCTCGAGGTAGGCCGTGCCGAGCTCGGTCACCAGGTCGGGGTCCTGGCCGAAGGTGCCGGCCTGGCGCGCCCAGCGCGGCTCGGTGGCGAGGTCGAGCGTCGGGTGCAGGGCGGCCCGGATGCCGACCGCGACGTACTCCTGGCGGGCGATGTCGGCGAACTCGCGCACGGCATCGGCGTCGCGCAGCGCGGCCAGGCCGAGCGGCTCGGGCCACTGCGAGAACGACGTCGCGGTGAACGAGACGCCGGCGTTCTCCATGAACGCGTGCCGCGGGTCGGTCGAGATGGTGACCGGGATGCCGTGCGGCGTGCGCTCGGCGAGCGCCTGGAGGGCGTTGTGCCAGCGGGCCGCCATCCGGGGGTCGTCGAGGGCGTGCACGTTGAAGTGGGTCAGGTGCTTCTCGAGCACCACGACGCTGGTCGGCGACTTGCTGATCGCCCCGGCGGTCTCGACGACCGTGCCGTCGGCACCGGCCTCGATGACGGTCTGGAACATCAGCCCGACCTTCTCCTCGAGCGACAGCCGCCCGAGCAGGTCCTCGACCCGCGCCTCGACGGCGAGCCGTGGGTCCTCGAAGGGGTCCATCACGCCGTTGCCGTTCAGGTCGCGGTAGCGCACGCCGTCGTCGGTGGTCGCCCAGTCATCCTGGTGTGTTCCGTTCACGGAAGATCCCCCTCCTGGTGTGGTCCGTCCATCCTCGGCGATGGCCACGACGCGTGCTGCCGGGCCCAGGCGGCAGCACGCGTCGGGCGTCCGGTGGGTCGGCTCACGCGCCGGAGACTCCTGCCCCGAACTCGCTCGATGCCGATGACGGGCCGCAGCGCCTTCTCGACCTGCTTGGTGCTGAAGGCCCGGCGCAGCACGTCGCGGCCGAGCACGTTGCCCAGGGCGCCCATGACCATGGCCTGGTCGAGCGAGAGGTAGCGCCGGGCGATGGTGCCGCTGCGGGTGGCCACCGCGTCGAAGAAGCCGCCCGCTGCCGTAGGCACCGAGCTCGTCCTGGATCCGCGCCAGGTTGGCCGTGGCGTGGCCGCGCTCGAACATCATCGCCAGGAACGACGCGTGCGGGGTGACCACGCCGTCGCCGTAGGTGGGGTTCGGGTTGGTGGCCGGTCGGCAGTCGCCGAAGCCGAGGTCGAGGTTGGTGTTCTCCTGGTCGGAGAAGTAGCCCTCGGGGTTCAGGCCCAGGGCGTCGACGCCGTACTCGCGGTAGCCCCCGGCCGGGTTGCTCGACGGCGAGAACCCCCAGTAGCCGTAGCCGGCGTCGTCGAGGCCGTGCTCGCGCTCGGCCCGCACGTGCAGCGGGTGGTTGACGCCCCAGCTGCGCGGCGCCCACTTCTCCTCGGGCACGAACACGGCCGGCATCAGCTCCTCGAACATGCTTCCGCCCCAACCGGGCACGATGCGCATGCCGCGGTAGGTGTACGCACCCTCGTAGACGTCGATGCCGAGGTAGCGTGCGGGTCTCGCCCACCGGCTGCATCTCGTGCCACGACCAGTCGCAGGATGCCGGGAAGGTGCGCCACGGTGCGAAGTAGTGCCGGGCCGGGACCTGCCCGGTGAGGATGCCGAGGTAGCTGGTGATCCGGGTCTCCGACACGATCGTGTCGTAGTGGTGGGTGGTCAGCCAGACGGGGTCGCCGCCGATGTGCGTGCCCACGTAGGTGCCGCCCGGGCGGCCGTCGGCGAACGGGAAGAAGCCGCCGTGCATGAGGCCGCCGGTGCGCACGGTCGGGTGGCCACCGGTGCCGTCACCGGGGTTGTAGAAGGCGTCCCACCGCATCCGGTCGAACAGCGTCGCGGCCAGCGGCCCGGCCTTGCGGTCGGCGTTCTTGACGACGAGCAGCGCCGCGCCGAGCCAGCCGCTGTCGACGCTCGACACGAACGGCTCGACGGGCTTGCCGTCCTCGGGCCACGTGCGCAGCGTCTCGCCCGTGGCCTCGTCGTACCAGTTGAAGAACATCCCGCTGGGCTCGTGGTGCTCCATGCGCAGCAGCGTGCGTGAGGGTGCGGGTGAGCCGCGCGCTGCACTCCTTCGGCGAGATGATGCCGAGCTCGCGGGCGACGATCGTCGACCACAGGTAGCCGCCGATGTTGGTCGGTGACGTGAAGCCCGACCGGTCGCCGGCCGCCAGCGACTCCGGGATGTTGTCGGCCGGCAGGCCGGTGCGCGGGTCGGTCATGGCGACCAGGCTGTGCCAGGTGTCACGCGCCCAGCGGTGCAGCAGACGGGTGTTCGCCGCGTCCTTGGGGTGGTGGCGGTCATCCCGCACGGTCGAGCCGGCCGAGCCGCCCGAGCGGGGGGAGTCGGCGAGGGCATCCGGGCTCAGGCCGAGCGCCGCGAGCATGGCGGTGCCGCCGACGACGAAGTGGCGGCGCCCCGGGGCGGCGAGCCCGGTGTCGACGCGGGAGGGTTTGGTGGGGTCGGGCGTGGCGGGATCGGTCATGGGGCTGGCTCCGTTTCGTGGGTGAACGGTTCGTGGTGCCCG
>CAWDXP010000026.1:0-217232 GCA_963806295.1 uncultured Actinomycetota bacterium
GACGTATTGCTGGCAGATGAGACAGTGCGGGACGAACTGGCACTTCTCGGTTTTGACTTCAACCGGTTCTTTCGGTATTGCCTTCAAATCCGGATGGATCCGTTCCGGTGCCTTGCCGAGATAGACAAACACATTTGCGAGTCCCCTTGAATCATTCTCAATCATAAAGTCCTCGGCCAGATGGTCCTGCGTGGCACAAACCTCCTTGTCTTTTACATCCGTGTCTTTGGCGATCAGAATCGCGCGCGGCGGTATCTCGCCTTCCGCAACAATTTGCCCCTGAATTGCGCCCCATTCGTCAGCACGAAGCAGGCAACAACTGAAACCCAAAAGAAAGATCAAGGCGATTCTTGGCATGATCTGCACTCGTGAGAAGAAAGTGTGAGCACTCACATGTTCCGTATCGTGACGCGAATCCAGCGCATTTTGTTATTCAGCGAACGACTATGTTAGCTGAATTGCCTGACCAGCCATTTGCCATGTGTGAAACCGTAAACGGTAACTCGGCGTACATCGGTCCGCCCGACATGGGCCTGGACTTGTGGGGAGTCGGCGGTTGGTTGTCCAGTGGCCATTGGGCAGTGCTGTGACCCCGAAAACAGCGGGGCCACCATTTCAACCACATATTCTTTCGACCACCTTCCGGGTCGATCCAATGGAGGAATTCCGCAGGCGACTGACATTCTCTCGTGGGAATGCTCATTTGCTCGACTCTTGGATTTCAATGGAAGCAGAGGAACCTTCGCCGCGGCAGGGTACTCCCTCGCAGTTCATCATGCGAGGGAGCCGAACCCGCCACGCGTGATCTTTGCCTGCATGTCGCTACCGCAAAGCTTTAATAAAATTCAATATAGCGAAACGAAGCCACTGGGTAGCAGGGCCGTCGTCCCGTCTGGTACCGAGAACGTCGCATGGCAGAGGGCGTGTAGGGATCGGACCGACAGCGGCCCAACCGCCGCGCGAGAAAATGATCCGATTCCCGTCACCCCACCTTGTTTTTCTAAGTGACTTGCTCGCGAATTGTCGATCTGGATGGGGTATGTCAGCACTCAGATTGATATTGCCCGAATCGAGGGGATGAGGTGTAACTGACATGGTCTTTCGATTTTGCCCCGCGCGACAGGTCTGCTAGTCGTCATCGCAGTTGTCCTGATGACGAGCCGCAGCTGGGCGCACTGGTATGCGCTTGGTCCGTCGAAAGACGAGTGGGGGTTGAAGTACGACGGGGAAGTGGACGCCGCCAATGGCGACAAGCTGATCGTCCGCTTCACAATTGCTGATCAAGGGAGACTCAAGCCCATTCATTCGGTCTTCGTGATGGCTTTCAGCAATCCGGATCGTACTGGCACGAATCTCGTGAAGACGCCCATCACTATGAAGCCAACCGAGGACGGCAAACTCACCGGGCAAGTGGAGGTCGGGAAGGAATTTGCCGACCGCGCCGTGATTCGGATCTTCACCCTGACGGTTGACGGCCGATCGCAAATGGCGGGTCCAACGGCCGGGGCAAGATACTACGACATTCCGCTCAAGAAGTTCCTGAAGAAAGCCCCGTTGGCAGCTTCGTCCCAATCAGGATCATCCATCGCGCCAGCCGATGGTCTGTTCGTTCCGGAATCAGGGGCAAAGTGCGAGGCACCGTGAAACTTCTCCTCTTGATTTCTCGTTCTTAACGAACGCTCAATCAGGAAACCCAGGTATACCCCTCTCAGTCTGCCGCAAACTGAACTGCATAGAGCTTCACTCGCTTTTCGCGGGCTGAGTCGGCTGCCAAACAGCGAAGTCGAACTGATGACACAGAACACTCATCGAAGCTGCAATGGTGATCGCGATGTCGGCACGAAACCGCTGCAGTCCAAGTTACTAAGGAGAGCGTGTCCTGAGCGAGCCAGCCGTTTCCTGCTCAGCGGGGTTCCAGACTGCATCCACGCCGTTTTTGATTGCGCGAAAACGGCGGTCGATATGAGCCTTGTGGACAGGCTGGCAACGTTCAGTGAACCTGCCGACAAAGGAGCTGGATCTGAAGCGGGTGTTGCGGGTCAGTGTGGCGGCGTTGGTGAATGCACAGAGCTTGGAAGCGATTGAGCGTGAGATGAAGCGGCGGACGGTGAAGGGGAATTGATGGCGATGCTCTGATGACGCCAAAAGTTCATTCCGCTCAACCCCCGATCGTTACTCAACGCACTCACGAAGTTACATTTGGACGGTAATGCTGAGTTTTGTACGTTCAATACGGCATTTGAGAAGGTTCCAATTGCCGTCAAGCACACAACGCTCAGGATTGAAGAGAGAACAAACCATGCTACATATCCCTGAGTCATGTCAATAAATGCACCGGGATCATAGGAATGGATGACTGGCCAGAAAGCCTTTGAATTTTTAAATGCAGTCACCAAAGCCGGGGCGAACGAAACCGAGGCCACGAGCAGGTAGAACCCCTCGCAGGATCGCCCAACGGCCTCCCAAAGCCGAACTCCAGACTGTGAGGGAGCCCGTGACGGCAAATGTCTGTGCAATGACCACGTACCAGAGATTGAACTTAATCTCGAATACGGGGCCCGCCGCGCTGCCTCCAATCTGCGTACGGTCAAACACGGCTTCCAATAGCGTGTCGAAATCTGTTGCGGCAAAAAAGAACAGAATCAGCATTGCACTGACGCACAGGGACCATCCTTTTGGGAGAAAGCACCGGAAAGAACCTGTGACGGCTCCGCTGTCCAGCAGTGCTGGACAGGATCGAACCACACGAGGCCACGCTAGAATGCCAAAAAGGAAAACTGCATGAAACGAATGCAGCGCGAGGAAATACTCATACTGCAGCGTAGCCCACGACGGCAGTCAAGTAGGACACCGCCGGAACGCACATCAGCACATTTGCTCTAGTCCACAGCCCTGATACTGAACGTGCAGCAATGGCAGCAAGTAGAGTTACGAGGCAAGACGATACCGCGAGAAGCATGGATCGCTCGGAATGTCCGCGCACGTCGATTAATTGCAAAACGGACAAATCGCCACGCGTCTCGTTCTTTGAGGTAATCCACAAATTGCCAAGCGTAAATCAGAGAATACATAACTGCGATACATGCAAGTGAGTAGATCATCATTCGCTTTATGAGCAAATAATGGTTTGACGATTCAGCCATTTTCTCGTCCTGCTGGTTTCAAGGGACAGCAAATGAGCCACGTGATCCATGCTGTCCCCAAAGGGCGCAGTGCTCCATGAGCCAACATAGGGGGAAGTTTGTCTGGCCGTTTGCTGCATTGCGAATTGCGATCTATTGTGCGGCACGCGATTACGAAAACCGCTCGTTGGAAACAGTTCTTCGCGATACTGATAGCTGGCGAAAGCGTCCACCGCGCTGCTGCCGGCAATCTCGAATTCTGTCGCTGAGGAGGCGATCTGAGCTCGCGGGGCGGTCAGGCAGCAGTTATGGGCCCGCCTCCGGGTATACCGGCATCCGGCTCAAAGCCGACAGCGCCGGAGCGGCATCATCTTGATTTATCAGTTCAGGCCACGTTCATAGTCTGACGTAGTCAGATCGATGGCAAATGAGAATTAGCCTTCCGTAGAGTCTGATCCGCAACCTGTGCGCGAAACTGCTCCACCCTAAATGACTCAGGAGAGCGTGTCATTTGTCACCAATTCTTGAACAAGATCGGACGGTTCGTCCTGAGTGAGCAACGAGCCCCCCAGACGGAGTCCAGAAACCGACAACTGATGCCATCAATTTGATGTCACCGACAGGCCACCATACCCAATGTGAACAAAGTTCGGTCGATGAAACCGAAGCAAGTTAGGGCAGTTTGTTTGGTCCCATAAAACTTCGGGTTCTTGCTTGGGTACCAAGATCATGACTCTCTTGTGCATAGAGAATGCGTAAAGCACTCTGACCAGATCATTAGACAGGATCAGGCATATCTGGCTGGAGATCAGGTCTCTTTCAGGTCTCTTGAACAGGGGCAATGAGCTTCGGATTCACGAGCCACGAGTCAATCTGCCCGCCATGCCTCGTTGCGCGAGGGCGTGCTGAATCGATTGACGATAAGCCGTCTTTACGGCGAGGGAGGTGAGCCGGGGTGACGCCGGTGTGGCAGATGGAGTAAGGAAAATGCCTGGAGAATGGGATGGTGACCAGAACCAACCGAATGAATCAAAGCCGATTGCCAATCCGTTCGGATGGTTCTGAATAAGAATGGCGTAGGTCACGTCCTGAATAGACGAGCTGGCCCATGCAATCACCAAAAGCGAAACAGCGTATCCCGTTGTGACACGAACCAGCGTCCGGAGCAATGGCCCGGTCACCCTCGAGCGATCAGAAGAGTCCATGTGTTTACCAATCGCTATGGTGGCATAACGAATTGCGATCTATCTGGCTGGCGATAAGCTGTGAAGCAGTTTATCGACTGACTTTGAGCTTGTCACTTGGATTCGTAACGTCGCCATCTGAAAGACACCGGCACGCTCCGGTTCGTTGAGAGGAATAATGCTTCGGAGTTGATTTCACGAAAACCCAAAGCGATCGATCAAGCACACAAAAACACAGATCGGCAGCCCGAAATTTCGCAATCCGAAAAATAATTTCCAGCCGATCCTTTATAGAGGCAGGCGGTGAATCGGATCGGCGGCATTCCAGTCACAGATTTCCATTTCATGTTACACTTCCGCTGAACAAGCGCAGTGAAAAGCGTGCGATGTCTGTTTGAGAGCGTCGTTGTGCCATTTGTAATGGGTCTCTATGAGCCCTGAGTGAGTTGCGTTGCACAAGCTGGACACTGACAATTCAGACACCGCACGCTGTTCGGCGAGCGACAACAGGTTCTGTATGACAACAATTGCCGTGAGCGAAAAAGGCGGAGCTTCCGAAGTTGCCCCTGAAGTGTTTTGGTCTCAGGTTTGTTGAATTGATTTGACCCTGTCGATCATGAAACAACCCAATGCAGACGCCGTGCCAGAGCTGCGGAAAGCCATAAATCGCAATGCCGGTGCGGTTTTTACAATTGTACATTGAAGATTGACACAGGCGGAGCCCAACACTCCGCGAAGTATTTTCGATCGCCTGGGACGATCATCGACCAGAGGCTCGCATATAGATGTTGCCACGTTACGCCGAATGTCATCCAGCACCCTCTTGACGGGGTGTGGTGAACTTCCTGTTCCGTTCAAAGCATACTTCTACTTTCCTGCGTGAGATCGAATGAAGGGTCGGAACCGGCATGTTGCCAAGGCATAACCGCAAGAGAAACGAAGTGGGGCAATATTTTGCCGCACTACCATTGGATGTTCATTCCGTATTGTGATTATCTGTGCTCACCGGCGCCACAAGGAACTCCAACGCAGCCTTGTCGGTAAAGAACTCTGTTCCGCCATGGACGCTTCCGGCCATGACTTTCAATTCGATGGTACCGCCCAATGCGCGGTATCGATCGACCGTGATGGTCGAATTGGGATTGAGCGGGACTAGTTTGTCGGCGTCCCCGTGAATGTGCAGCAATGGAATATTGGCTCTGAGCCAGTGGTTCCAGATTGTCGATCGGATTGAACTGCCGAATCTTCTCGGTCATCTGTTCGGGCGTCAGCCCGTAGGACAGCCCTTTGGGCGTAATGGCACCAGGACCAACCACCCTGTTCAAACGCCGGC
The DNA here is from genome assembly GCA_963806295.1 of uncultured Actinomycetota bacterium. Taxonomy (GTDB): domain Bacteria; phylum Actinomycetota; class Actinomycetes; order Actinomycetales; family Dermatophilaceae; genus Fodinibacter. Next base: position 5,640 of record CAWDXP010000026.1, read on the forward strand.
CAGCTGCGGAAATCCATCGCCGGATAGATGGCGAAGATGCGATCGATCTGCCGCGGATAACGAAAGGCGTAGCCGTATGTAATCAGGCCGCCGTTAGAAACAGCCATCATCCTCGCTTTGGGATGCAAGTCGTAATCCTTGACGACGTGTTCGTGAAACTGGTGGAAGAGCTCGGCCGCCTGGGGACTTCCCAGTGAAGTCCCAACATCAAATCCGGCGACGTGAAATCCTGCGTCCAGCAGACGTTCAACGTAAGTATCGTGCAATATAATCGCCATGGGCTGACGGTAGCGCCAGCCATAACGGGACGATCCACACCCAGCGTCGCTGGGGATCGATCTTACGAGCTCGGCGTGATGACAAAGCCGACCGTACCGGCCAGTTCGACCCGCTGCAGCGTTCCGTTTCTGTAATCCACTCCGAAATGATATTGCTGCTGCGGCAGGCCCTCGATTCCAAACTCACTGGCCGTGAGGTAGTGAGCGTCAGCAGGCTCAGATGCAACGTCTTTTTTTACTTCGGGCTCTATGGACAGGAATCCGTCAGGGGATGTTCTTGTCTGTGCATTCCCCAGTACTGGTAGAGCGAACACAAATAACGATACTGCCAATTTGCGAAAATGCATAATGAGTGCCTGTCCATCGCTGTCATGGCGGATCGCCGAACGACCGAAATCACGGGTTGCGGCAAGGGACCGGACCATCAGGGAACACGCGAACCGCCACTCCTTGCATTTCTTTGTTCAATTAAGCCGCTGTCGCGGCGTGCTGTCATTGAAGTTGATGGTACCGGGAAGTTGTATCATTTGCCAAGGGCGGCTGACCGAACACTGGATCGTTCCGAAGGCGGCTTGAGACCGTACTCCAGCACCATAGCGGTCGAGGGCTGTCCTGACTGCGTAGCCGAGTTCAGGGACGAGCATTGTTCGGATTTGGTTTCTTAACGCTCCGCACGTGATTCCCCGAAAACCCAAAGCGAGCTATGCATCGGGAGACTATCGTTCTGGTTCTCGCACTTTTAATCGACAGGCTTGTCGGTGCGCGTCCACTGAGCAACCGGACGGCCATCACGATTCCACCAGGAACCTGCGTCATCCAGCTGAATGGCCAGCGGCGAATCCTCCCATTTTTCCTGTCGACCGTATGGCGTCAGGTCCAGCAACTGCAGAGTAGGCAGCATGGTTTCGATTCCCCGCCATTTGGTGTCGTATGTCTGAAACACTTGCTCGTTCGTTCTCAGGTAACAGCGGAGATCGCCGCCATCTCGAGTAACGAGTGAATGGCCCGAATCAGCCGTCGAGTACCACGGCGCCATCCAGCCCATGAATTCCCGATACGCAATGATTTCTTCGAGCGGACCACTGCTGAAGACCGCGTACGTCACATCACGTTCGGCGAGATAGGCGCAAACGGCAGCAGACATCGCCGCCTGACTGTGCGTGCATCCGCCACATTGCTTGTGATGAGGCGCCTTCTTCTTCCACATGAAGTGATAGACGATCAGCATCCGCCGCCCTTCGAACACGTCCTGCAACGGAACAGGTCCGTCCGTTCCCACAACCGTGACGGGCTCCATCGGCGTCATTGGGAGCCGACGGCGAGCCGCTGCAATTGCGTCGCTGGCGCGGGTATGTTCTTTTTCGCGAACGAGCAGTTCTTCACGTGCCCGCTCCCACTCCTCTCGACTGACAATTTCTGGTGTTGCAGCTTCCTTCATCATGCTACCTCCACAGAGCCAACGTCAGGATTCACCATCGGGTCTTTTCATTTTACCGGCGGCATTTTACCTGGATTCTGCATGTAGTCGAATACCTTGGCTGTGAATCGACAAAACGCGAACGCAAATTTATGAGCAATTCCTGCATCTCAGGATTTGAGTCCGGGGATTGGCTTTCCCTTCCGGAACTTCGCAGCCGTGCCCATTGAGAACGCGATAGAATCATTATGCCGTTTGTCGATACGCACTCCGAATACTCTATCCTGCTTCGGTCCAACACACGTCTGACAATCTGATCTCCGAAGCCGCGAGCTGCGGTCCGACAGCTGCATCGATCAAGAGTTGGAATAAAAAACAGTTGCTCGGGAACGATCGCGCCAAGCAGATTCGAGGTGAGTGTCGCTCGGGCGAGGTCGTAATCCAGGAGTTTGGCCTTCTTCACACGCCGCGTGAGAAAACACTCACTTCTTTGGCCGTTCGGCGTCAACCGGTTTGTCCCGCGGCAACTCAAATGTCGTTTTGGGTTTGTGCAGGAGCAGTGCCAACACTTTGCCCTCGCTGTCTTTCTTGAATGAGACCGCGTTCGAGTTGCTGTTTACAAGCTGCCAGCGCCCCTCCTTGTCGGGCTCCCTCAGCTCGTACACCAGTTCACTGGGAATATCCAGGGCCAGTTTCCCGCAGCGGAATACCACCTGGAACGGGGCGTTCTTGAATGGCCCGAAGTTCGCGTAATAGGTGCCGATCAGCGGTTTCATCTCATCGGGCACTTCGCCGGCGCCCTCGCGCTGGAGCAGCGCATCCTGGATCGTCGTCTCCAACCGGATCGTGCTGACCTGGCCCCGCGATTGCGTGAAGTAACAGACGATCAGGTCCTCCGCGGGAAAGGCCCAGGCGCCTGTACCATCCGAACCGCCGTGGCCGAAGGCCCTCACTTCCGTCTGGGTAGGACTTTCGCCGGGTGCGTAGAGCATGGACATCTGGCCGTAGTGCGGCTTCAGCCCGAAGAATCCGCACGGGTACGGCTTATCGCTTCCGAGTGCTTTCATCGGCGACACGGGAGTCAGGATGCGGGCGATCGCCTCGTTTGAGAGCAGCCGTTTGCCGCCGGCCATGCCGCCGTCCATCCACAGCGCGAGGAAGCGGGCATAATCGGCAGGGGTGGAGTAGAGCGTCTGCGAGCCCCACGCGAACGGATACAAGGGTGCGCCGTCCGGCTTCCAGAATCGCGTCCACTTTCCCGGGCTGCCGATGTAAAGACTCGCCACGCGCTTCTTGCGCGGGTCGTCGGCCTTCGAGAGATAGAACGAATCGGCCATCCCCAGCGGCTGCAGGATCCGCTCCGCGACGAAGCGGTCGATCGTCGTGCCGCTGATCCGTTCGACAACGGCCGCCGCGGCGTCGCTGCCAGCGTCTGAGTACCAGAACTTTTCCCCCGGCTTGAATTGCGGCCCTTTTTCCCCGATGGCCTTCGCCTGGGCTTGCAGGTCGGAGTACTGATCGATTCTTACCGTCAGGATCGTCAGAGGCAATCCGCTCCGGTGTTGCAGGAGTTGCTCGATCGTGATGGCCTTCGATTTGTCGTTGTCGAATCCGGGCAGGTATTTCGCCACGGGGTCGTCCAGGCGCAGTTTCCCCTCGTCGGCCAGCATCTGCACGGCGACGCCCGTCAGCGGTTTGGTCATCGAGCGGATGTTGAAGATCGTGCCGCGCTCCATGGCTCGTTTGTCTTCGCGATCGCGCTCTCCGTAGACCTCGTGCAGGATTGTCTTGCGGTTCTTGATGATCAGCAGCTCGCCGCCGACGATCGTGCCGTTCTTCACGTACTCTTCCACCTCGCCGGCCACTCGGCGCACGGCCGCGGTCGAAACGCCCTGGCTTTCGGGTGTGGCGACCGGGAAAGCGGCCTTCTCCTCGGCCGCGGCCGATACACTCATCGGGCCTAACCACACTGCCGCGATCCAGATCGCAGTCCGCTGGCATAAGCGTGCTCGATTGATTGTCATTGGAACTCTCGCTTGGGTGACTCTTGACTGCCGGATCCGGAACCTTCTGCCTTCGTGGATGTGCCGCGTTCCGGCCGGTGCGGACCGAAGTGCTCCCAGCATGCATGAACAATACTTGAATCCAGCTTTTTGCGAATCCCGGTGTCTTTCGGGGAAAATCTATTTGCCCACATTTTGCCTCGAAGCTCGCTCACTTGTCAGGTTCTCCTGGCGGTCGACGCGCGAACTTGCTGTACTCGCCAACGATTAACGCGCTGGAGCATGACAGGATAGCCATTGAGCAACAAGTTGAACGCGAAAATCCACACGGCCTCAGAGAACAGCCCGACAGCCAGATAGAACAGCGCGACGAAGAAGGCCAATATGAATGTCGCGCCGTGGCATACCTCGGCGCCCTTTGTCGCGAGCTCGGTGCGATCCAGAAGTTCTTGGCGGTTCTTTGGCTTTGGGGGCGGCTCAAAGCCGTTCAGTATGGGCCACATGCGGGTCGCAACGATCCGTTTGACCAACCCGACTCCGACCCATCGGTAAAGCACTGGCTCGATTGGTCGAACGGGCACGAGAAAGCGAGGCAAGTGCAGAGCGCCTCGCATGAACGCAAAGTAGAAACAGGCCGTTCGGACCCCAGGCCAGCGCGAATGCGAGTGATGGGAAACCCGAGCCAGCCAACCAACATAGAAATGCGATGCTGAGGAAGAAGAGTATCCGAAGCCCCCACAGCTGGGCCGACATTGGGATCATCGGGAACCTTAACGCCTCGATCGTGGTTCCTTTGCCGCCTAACGATCCGCATCAGCCGGTTGCGGGAAAAGTAATTTCAGTGTCAAAAACCGAAATACCGCAACTCGACTGGATGCGACGGTTCAAGTAAGCCGCTGTCACGGCGGGCTGTGATGAAGTCCATCGTATCGGGAAGTTGTAGCGGTCGGCAAGGTGCGCTGCCGCCCCAGGTCGACTGCAAGCGCCTGGTTCGGCTGGTGTTGTTCGACGGTTTCGGGTTGGCCGATACTTCGGCCAGATTCGCAGTTACGTCGTCACGGGCGGTCGTCAGATTCTCTTGATGTAGGGCGGATCAGCAGAGTGAAGGCGACGGCGAAGCCCGCTCCGACGGTCATCAACCGGATCTGCGAAACCACTCCGCCACATCCGCCGACGCTGACCTATGTAGCACGAGACCCAGTAACCACCGTTTTCCGGTATTTGCTCTCAACCCGCTACCTGTCCGGCACCGCTTTCGAGCTTCGTTTTCAGGCTGTCGAGTTCCCTCCTGACGGCGTCGCAGCCCTGTTTCTTCATGAGCCAGCCGAACAAGAAAAACATAATCTTGACGAACCCCTTACCGCTCACTGTGGATTCCTGAGTCACGCGAGTGCGGCGGTTCAAGTCTTCGAAGCGGTACTCGGCCTCGATGTCGAAGCTCTTTCCGGTCAAGTTGATCACGGATTTAGTAGGCGGTTCCCAGATCGTGACGACGCCTTGGAATTCCATGCGTCGCGCCACTCTCCTCGGTGACACAGCGAAAGGTCGTGCCGACGCCGTGCTTGTCCTCGATGATCTCGTCCTCGACGACGGTGAGACTCCACTCCGCGACCTTCTCGTTGGTGTAGGCGAAGACTTCGCCGATGGGCCGGTCGATCTCAATGCTGGCTATGCTGTGCATGGTAGCTCTCAAGTGTGAGTCGAATTCGACTGCCAACGAACGAAAAGCGTTTTATCTGAATGGCAGGAGGCCATTCAGATAAAACGAGTTGAACTGAGCCGCGGAGCCGAGGTGGCGGTGCGGTGGTGTTGGGGAGCCATCGACGCACCGTCGAGCTGACTATCCCTCAGCAAGTTGTGTCCCCACAGAGCTTGCCTCCGTTTCGCCAGCCGGGAATCATCCTAAACAGACCCTCATCGCAAATCCATCGAACACCCGAGTCATGCCTCAAAAAATCCAACAGCTCTGGGACGCGAATCCCTGCGCGACTCGTGGCAACGAACAAAAAACAGAAAGGAATTCAAAATTTGTTTTGAATCAGTTGTTGACCAATCTTAAGACCGTCGCTTATTGGTTCGGCGTCTACTCCCACGGCTGCGACCGCACTCTTTCGATCTGCCCCTCGGCCAGTCCACTCCAAAGTCGAAGCACTTCGTCTTCCGGGACCTCACACATTCTCCGGGGAAGAGCAAGTTCCTGCTCATTGAGGCTATCCGAACAGTGGAGCAGACGTAAGAGCAGCAAATGATTAAGAATGAGTTCCGTCCATGAGCAAAGGAGTGCCACGCCATGACGGATTCATTGAACGCATCGCTGAAATCAAATCGCCCGCAGTGGACCATCGAAGTGCAGTCGCCACCTGCCGGAACGAAAGGCTTCGTTGCGGTTCACAAACGATGGGTCGTCGAACGAACGATGAAAACCGGCAATTCAGCCGAACTGAATTCCCTGAGCCAGCGGCAGGGATGTTGACCAGTTGATCGTGTTCGTCTGGCGACGCATATAGGCTTTCCAGGAATCGGAACCGGATTCACGTCCACCGCCGGTGTCTTTTTCACCGCCGAATGCTCCGCCGATTTCTGCACCGCTCGTGCCGATGTTGACGTTGGCAATGCCGCAGTCGGAACCTGCGGCGGAAAGGAATTTTTCGGCGGTGAGGAGGTTGGTTGTAAAGAGGGAACTCGATAATCCCTGCGGCACATCATTCTGCATCGTGATCGCCTCGTCGAGATCGCGATAACTCATCAGATACAGGATCGGAGCGAATGTCTCCTGTCGCACCTGATTCGATTGATGCGGCATCCGGATAATTGTCGGCTGCACGTAGTTCCCCGGCTGCTCACTCAACGCCTGGCCACCACAGACGATCGAGCCGCCTTCGCTGACGGCCTGCTGAATGGCCTGCATCATGATTTCGACAGATCGAGACGTGACGAGCGGCCCCATGAGCGTCGTGCGATCCAGCGGATCACCGATTCTGACTTGTGCATACGCCTTCAACAGCCGTGCCTGAACGTCTTCGATCACGGATTCATGCACCAGTAATCGCCGAGTCGTCGTGCAGCGTTGGCCGGCGGTTCCGACAGCTCCGAACAGAATGCCGCGAATGGCCAGATCGAGATCTGCATCCGGTTCGACAATAATGGCATTGTTGCCGCCCAATTCCAGCAACGTCTCTGCCCATGCGGCGACCGACAACCTCCGCGACGTGTTTTCCGACCTCGCAGGAACCTGTGAAACTGATGAGCGGCAACCGACGATCTTCGATCATTTTCTGTGCGACGTGCTCATTTGTTCCGATCGCCAGATTGAAGAGTCCATCGATCTGATGATCGGACATCAGATCATTGCAGAGATGCTGAACGGCAATGGCGGTGAGCGGAGTGGTGGGTGACGGTTTCCAGATCATGGTGTCACCGCAGACTGCGGCGAGCGCGGCATTCCAGCTCCAGACGGCCACCGGAAAATTGAAGGCACTGATGATGCCGATCGGCCCGAGCGGATGCCACTGTTCGTACATCCGATGGCCGGGACGTTCGGAGTGCATGGTGCTGCCGCAAAGCTGCCGGGAAAGCCCCGTGGCGAAGTCGCAGATGTCGATCATTTCCTGAACTTCGCCAATTCCCTCCGCGCGAATCTTGCCCATTTCCAGAGAGACCAGTTCGCCGAGCGGTTCGCAAAACTCACGCAGGCGATTGCCGAGATCGCGGATCAACTGCCCGCGGACAGGTGCCGGCACGCTGCGCCATTTCAGGAATGCGGTCTGAGCTCGATCAACGACCGCATCGTACTCACCGGTATCCGCCAGCATCACATCAGCAATCGCTTCGCCGGTGGATGGAGAATACGAAGTGAGTCGTTCCGTACCGGATGCCCACAAGTCTGCTCCGGAACAAGCTCCGGCGTTCACTGACTCGATGCGAAGTTTCTTCAGCAATGCGTTCATAGGTCTTGGTGTTTCAGTGAAGGGTTGCACAAATCGGGAATGATTGCCTGCCACCCGGTCCAAGAGTCAGAGCTATTCGGAATCGTAGCGAGCATGCAGTCATGACTTGCCGGTACGAGACGAGATTACCGAGGATCACGCAGCTCTGCTCGGCGGATGCATTTCGGTGGACGCGAAGTTGTACGTCACGGCGGAGCCGCCATTCATGTGGGCCTTCGTCGTGAGAACCCTACGACTCACGCTGTTTCATGAAACTGGCCAGCTACCACGCTTGCGTTTGTTCCTCAATTCCCGACACTTCGGCAGTCTGAGACAGTTTCGGACATTTTTCACACGTTCCAACGACAGGATTTGAGAGACGACATGAGCAAAAATCGCCAACCTGAGGTCACAGCCGCGATCAAAGATATTGACTTCGACAAGAATGATTATCAGATCGAACTGAAAACGAATCAAGGTCGCATTCTGTTGAACCTGCTTCCGGACGATGCACCGGGACATTGTGCCAACATGATTGGCCTGGCACGGATCGGCTACTACAACGGCGTGACATTTCATCGCGTCATCAAAGGGTTCATGATTCAGGGTGGTTGTCCGCTGGGAACCGGAACCGGCGGACCGGGTTACACGATCAAGGCCGAATTCAATAAGACGCCGCATGTCGCCGGCGTGCTGTCGATGGCTCGTACAAGTGATCCGAACTCGGCGGGCGGCCAGTTCTTTATTTGCCTTGGAACTCAAGCTTCCCTTGACCGACAGTATACGGTTTTCGGCAGGACCGCCGATGATGCGAGCCTTGAAGTCGTCGAAAAAGATCGGCGTGCTGCCTACCGATCCAGAGCGACAAGCCCAAACAACCGGCTGTGATCGAAACAGCAACTGTGATCTGCACACGCCGCAGCAGTGAGTCGATCTGGTAGGCCTGCACGGCTGATCCCAGCCTCAAATCCACCAGGGATTGCTTCTTGTGCGAGGCGTTGGCAGTCGCTACGCTTTGCCGAAGTCATCCCGCCTTTCTCCGATACGATCTTCCCTCCGGAGAGTTTTGATGCCGTTGAACTCGCACCCTGCACATCGTTGCATTGCGCCGCAACATGCTGGTCATTCGTTCGGCAATTTCTTTGGTCGGACTCGTGAGGGCGTGTTTCTGGAAACGCGCCGCTCGATGCTGAAAGCCGGAATGGCGGGCATCGCAGGATTGTCGCTGCCCGGTCTGATTCAGGCTCGGGCAGAAGGAGCGTGACCGGCAATTCCCTGCCCTCAGGGAAAAGTGTCATTCTGCTGTGGATGGCGGGCGGGCCGAGTCATATCGATACGTGGGACAGCAAGCCCGACCGGCCGTGGATCAATCGCGGGCCGTTCGGCGTCACTCAGACAAAACTGCCTGGTGTCGTGATCTGTGAACATCTGCCGAAGCAGGCTGCGATGCTCGACAAGTTCACGATCATCCGATCGGTCGATGCGCGGCACAGCAACCATGAACCGAACACGGTGTTTCAGACGGCAAACCTCGACGGCCGAACCTCGCGTCAATCCGGAAGCCGTCAAGTATCCGTCTCTGGCGTCGGTCGTCGCCAAGCATCACGGGGCAAACGATCCGGCGATGCCGCCCTATGCGGCGTTCATGAAATCGCGATCTCATCTGGCGTTCGCCGGCTATCTCGGCAAGCAGTACGATCCGTTCATCTGCGACAAGGCGACGACGCTGCCGGTCTATACGGATGTCGGCAGTCGACACGGGCCGCATGACGGGCGGTGATTTGTTTCAGATGCCGAACGGTCTGTCAGAATCCCGCCTGCATGAACGCCTCAGTCTGTTGCAGCAGTTTGATCAGATGAAGGCCGGACTCGATCAGGATGGCTCGCTGGCGGCATTGAATTCGTATCAGCAACAGGCCGTCGATCTGCTGCTGGGTGAACGTGCCCGCCGAGCCTTCGATCTGACGCAGGAAGACCCGGCCGTCCGTGATCGTTACGGCAAGCACCTGTGGTGTCAGCAGGCACTGATTGCCCGGCGGCTGGTTGAAGCGGGCACGACGTTCGTGACGCTCGACCTGAGTTACCACGGCGCCTCAGGCACCTGGGATACGCATGGCGACAACATTCCGCCCTATGGCGGCATCTCGAAAGGACTTGGGCCGCTGCTGCCGTTGTTCGACCATTTGATCACGACGCTCGTGAGCGATCTTGAAGAGCGAGGATTGCTGGACAAGGTGATGGTGATTGCGATGGGTGAGTTTGGCAGAACGTCCGAACATGGGAACGCAGGACAGCACCGACGGACGCAATCACTGGCCGGACGTGATGTCGATGTGCATCGCGGGTGGCGGTCTGCGTCATGGTCAGGTGATCGGAGCGACGGAAACCGATGGCGGTTCGATCAAAGAACGTCCCGTGACTCCGGCCGATCTCGCCGCCACGATCTTTCGTTACTTCGGCGTGCCGCAGGACGTGCAGTACACCGACCACCAGGGCCGACCGCGTTTCGTCGTCGATGGCGGAAGTCCGATCGCGGAATTGTTCTGAAGAACGGACCTCATTCCGGAAACAGCTCAGACAGACTTAACTCTGCACTACAAAAGTCGGGCAGCAGAAGTGAATCAGCGATTGAGAGAGTTCGCTTTGTTGTGTAGATCCGGTCGATGCAGTTTTCGAATACCACAACTTGCTTTCGCTCAGGCTGGCACCAGCAGAAACTGACTGATCCCGGCAGCGGCGTAGATCGCCGCTTTCGCTCGATCCATGTCGGCAGTTGTGATTGCAACTTCAATCACGAGCAATGCAGAGGCTGGATGGCATAGCCTGAAATCATCCCGACTTCCCGCAACGACAGCCAAATCGGGTTCAGGTTCAGAATTTCCAAGGGTCAGCGGCTGCTCAACGCGAAGCATCAATCCCGTTTGCAGGTGACATCTGAACCATTCTTCAAGAAATGCAACCGTCCAGGTGTGCAGTGGAGACTTACCCATCTTTTCAACAACGACTCCTTCCAATAGTTCCGTTGATCTCTGGAATGATCCCTGAACTGCAGAGGCGATGATACTGTTCGACGTCCAGCCGCAGGACGGCATCGCGAATCACGGGATTTTCAAGGAGGCTCTGCATACGACCTGGACCTTCGATTTGACACTCTGAGTTGCTGAGCGATACGCCGTAGCTTACACGGAGAGATCGCACCCACACAACGTGCATACTCGGATGCCGGTCTCGATGCGACACCTTTGGGCTCGTCGACACAGGCCCGCGTCAGGTGACCGTGTTTCAACGGCGAAATCCGGACATCGACGCCCTGACAGAATGCCGCGTGGTCGGCGGAGGTGATGTTCAGATCGTGACACCCGATGGCTGATGTGAGCGACTGTACGCCGGAAATCGAAGTCGGCGTGATGATGCGATACGGATGGTGATGCACGCGACCTGTTCGCAGTCGCTGCTTTCGATCGGTGGCAAACAACAGATAACGCTCCACCAGGAAATGTTCGAGCGTGCCTGGTTGGGCTGGCTTCGGTTCAGCGTCCGGCAGGTCCAGCGTCAATCCATACCCAGCGGCGGGGGGTTCTTTTCGAAAAGCTGAATACGTGATGCGTGCCGGTGCAGCGTTGTCATGGCTGCGGTCAACGCTCAGCGACATGGCAGCCAGCTTGTAGGGCAGATGCCAGAACGTGCGTGCCAGGTTGACGGCGAGTCGACTGTTGGCATCGAGTGAAAAGAACCAGACGCCGGCGACCCCGCGTTCATCGACGACGTAGGTGCGCACGTTGGTTTCCAGAAACCATGAAACTCCGGGCACTGGTGGTGACCACCACGGACGAACTCGCTCCATCGAAAATGGTACGACACCCAGCCATGCACTGCCATCAAATTGCTGAATCCGCAAGGCCGGTCGGCAGCAACGGCTGCAGGCTTTCCGCCGCGACGCGCCAGTGCAGAAAGGTGAGTTTCGCCCAGCGCTGATAGCCGGCGTGCCGGGATCTGATTCCGCTTCTGCTGAAACCATGACGACGCTTCTGGCACCGGCGATTCTCCTCAGTGAATGCAAGAATCGCCTGATTCGCGCATACGAAATGCGCAGCTCAAACCGCATTAATCAGCAATTCGGTTCGAAACGTAACTCAGAGGCTCGCAAACGCAAAAAGCCCACAGGAAATCCCGTGAGCTTTTAAAGCGGAGAGAGAGGGATTCGAACCCCCGGACCCCATTTCTGGAGTCACATCATTAGCAATGATGCGCATTCGGCCACTCTGCCATCTCTCCGCTGCGTTCATCGACAGCGACACATGATAATCGGTTCGCGTTTGGACGCAAGTTCAGCCCGTTTTGTGCCAATTGTCAGGAATTGCGTTCGACTCCGGAACTCGAACTGCGTGGAATTCGCAGCTACGCATTCGCCGAAAACTGTTCGGCAAACTCCAGTACGATCCCGTCTACGATCTGCTTCAGGTCCGGCAGCGCGGCATCTTTCAGAAATCGGTAGTTGCTGCGATTGAGTGATTCACGGTTGCGGAGTGTGCCTTTTGTTGCAATTTCCAGAATGTGCATGTCCGAAAAGGGACGGACGAGGATTTCCAGGCGGCTGTATTCGTTCTTGGCCGTGCCGCGCCCCAGTTTGATGTCGTCGCGACTGATTCGAGCGCCCCAGCCTTTTTCGTTGAGCACCGTGTTGTAGTCGAAGCCCGGAAAATGGTCGCAGAGTTTCTGCAGACATCCTTCAATGTGTTCCGTCAGATCACTGCGAAGCTGCGAATGTTTCATCCGCAGTTCTTCTTCCGTCGCGGCATCGGCTTCGGCAGACGCACTGTCAGCCAGACGAGCCTGTTCGCCGCGCTGGATGGCTCGTTGCAATCGTTCTTCAAAATCTGACATGAAGGAGGCTTTCCGGTGCCGCCACGAAGTGGATTGGGTCAAACAGGATTTACAGGAATTCTGACTGGTGTTGCAGCATATCCTGCCGGAGACCGTTTCAACAGTCTTCAAGGCGTGCGGCAGACAATTTCTTCCTGTTCTGTCGCTGACATCTGCACCGCGCATTGATGACCTCCCTGGTCCGACGTATTTCAGAAGCGGACATTCCGGGCGACCGCCACAACTCCGCCTTCAGAAATTGTCAGACCTCGAGCCAGATCTGCGTCACGATCCACGCCGATCGACACACCATCAGGAATTCGAACACCCTTATCAATGATCGCGCGTTCAATTCGGCAGTTCCGCCCGACATCGACGCCCTCAAACAGAATCGAATCGCGGACCGTCGCAAAACTGTGCACCCGCACTCGCGGTGACAACACGCAGCGTTCCACGGTGCCACCGGAAATGATCGACCCGGAACAGACAAGACTGTCAACCGCACTGCCGACGCGCGGCGGGTCGTGATCGTGATTATTGAACACGAACTTCGGCGGCGGCAGAGGCGGTTGCCATGTGCGAATCGGCCAGTTCGCGTCGTACAGATTGAGTTCCGGCTGTACGGAAATCAGATTCATGTTCGCGTCGTAATAGGAATCCAGCGTCCCGACATCGCGCCAGTAGGCGGGCTGACCGTGTCTCATCGTCAAGAAACGGCCATGCCCTGATGTTCGATGAATCAATGATCGACGGAATGATGTCCTTCCCAAAATCCCGATGGCTGCTCGGATCGTTTGCATCAACGCAAAGTCGTTCGAACAGAAAATCCGTGTTGAAGACATAAATCCCCATCGACGCCAGACACATGTCCGGACGACCGGGCATCGGATCGGGATCTGACGGCTTTTCGCGAAACTGAATGATGCGTCGATCTCTCATCGACCTGCATGACTCCGAATCGACGACCATCCTCCAGTGGCACTGGCAGGCAGGCAATACTGGCATCCGCTTTCGACGCGATGTGATCACGGACAAAGTGCGAATAGTCCATCCGATAGACATGATCGCCGCTCAGGACAACGATGTACTTCGGCTGCACTTTTTCGATGGTGTAGATATTCTGATAAATCGCATCGGCCGTTCCCAGATACCAGTTTTCGTCGATGCGCTGTTCTGGTGGACGCACATTGACAAATTCGCCAAGCTCGGCCGGCAGAAAATGCCATCCCAGCTCGATGTGACGTTCCAGACTTGCGGCCTTGTACTGCGTGACGACCAGAATTCTTCGGATGCCGCTGTTCAGGCAGTTCGAAAGCGTAAAATCGATGATGCGGAAACATCCGCCAAACGGCACAGCCGGTTTACTGCGGTCACGCGTTAACGGGTCCAGCCGGGATCCCTTCCCACCGGCCAGCACCACTGCCAGCACATTTTGCATTGTCGCGATCCTCCTTTGAGCCTGCGGAGTGTCGCGAATTACGATAGTGGCCTGCAAGTCTCCGGCCGTAATTCTGTGGCACGAATTGAATCACAGAGAAACTCCGTGCTCAATACTTGGAAAGCGTTTCATCCAGATTCAGCAGGACACGAGCCACCAACGTCCATGCAGCGGCGTCCTGAGGAGTCGTCTCACCCGGCAGTTCCGGCAGTTTCGCCGGATCGCCGGTCGTCACTTCGCGAGGATTCAGCCAGCCATCGGCGAGTCGCTGTCGCTGCGATTTCAGCAGTGCGAGAACTTCGTCTCGTTCGGCGTCGGTGGGTGGCCGCGACGTACACAGCAGAAATGCATACTCGGCCCGGGCCGCGTCAGTCGGTGGTCGGCTTCCTTGAGGACTCGCAGTGCCAGGGCACGTGCGGCTTCGACGAAAATTGTTTCGTTCAATCCAGTCAATGCCGCCAGCGGCGTGTTCGATCGCACACGCCGAGCACACGAAAAATCGCCGTTTGGTGCATCGAAGTTCGACATCACCGGATCCGGCATGGATCGCTTGCGGAAACCATAAACGGTGCGGCGATAACGTTCCGGACCAGTCGCCGGTGTCCAGTAGCCGGGATACGTGAAGTTGTAGTCGAGCATGGGTCGGCCCACCGACCACCACGGGCACCTGCTGGTCGACCCCGGGGGTCAGGCCGGGGGTCAGCCCGGCGTACTGCTCGTCGCGGCCCCGGCTCCAGACGAGCAGCCCCATCAGGGCTCCCGCGAGCAGGGGCAGCAGCAGGGCCAGGCCGATGGTGAGCCACCCCAGCGCCCGCGCGAGGCCGGGGCTGACGATGGCGCCGGACCCGGCATCCGCCGAGCCCTCGCGCAGGTCGGGGGTGAGGTCGCCGAAGGCGCTGCGCGGGTAGGAGGTGAGCACGCTCGCGCCCTGCTCGGCCGCCAGGTCGGGGACGGCGAACGTGCTGATGGCCCCGGCCACGGCCTCGCACGGGGTCGTGGACCCGAGGTCGCCGTAGAAGCACGCGGCCCGGGTGGCCGGGACGGGGCCGGCCACCGTGGCCGACACCTGCAGCTGCGGGTAGCCGTTGGAGGGGTCGACGACGTTGTAGTAGAACTCGGCGGTGCCGTCGCCGATGTCGTTGACCACGTGGGCCAGCCGGTAGCGCACGACGTAGTCGGCGGTGCCGGTGATCGTCTGCGACGGGCTTCCGATGCGGATCTGCCGGAAGGCCCCGACGTCGGAGATCGAGATGTCGGTGGGCGCCCCGGACGGCGAGGTGACCGAGACCCCGGTGAGCTCGTAGTAGCGGTACTGGGTGTCGCTGTCCTGGTAGCCCGCGCGCACCTTGACGTTGCGCAGGATGCCGTGCCGCTCCTCCCCCTCCGGGAAGCGCCAGCTGATCGTCTCGGTGACGACGACCGACCCGTCGGTGTCGACCTCGAACTCGGTGAGCAGCTTGTCGGCCTGCTCCTGCGCCGGCACCCCGGCGACGGCACCGGCGGCCGCCGGCCACGCCTGCACCGCAGCGACCGGCCGCGGTGGGGTGGGGGCCGCCAGGGCCAGGGGGGCCAGGAGGAGCACCGTGAGCGCGATGCCGAGGCACCAGAGCAGCCGCAGCCACGCGCGCCGGTCGGCGCCCCGTGCGCCCCGGGTGCTGGTCACTCAGTCCTCGCCGCGCCGGCGGGCGGCGATGGCGCGGTCGGCCTCGCGGTTGTCCTGCCGCTCGCGCAGGGCCTGGCGCTTGTCGTAGTGCTTCTTGCCCTTCGCGACGGCCAGCTCGACCTTGGCCCGGCCGTCCTTGAAGTAGAGCGAGAGCGGCACCACGGTGTGCCCGGTCTCGCGGGTGGCGTGCAGGATCTTCTCGCAGCTCGCGCCGGTGCAGCAGCAGCTTGCGGCGCCGCCGCGGGGTGTGGTTGTTCCACGTGCCGTTGTGGTACTCGGGGATGTGCACGCCCTCGAGCCACAGCTCGTCGTCACGGTCGAACCCCGCCCAGCCGTCGACGAGGGAGGCCCGCCCCATCCGCAGCGCCTTGACCTCGGTGCCCATCAGCACCAGGCCCGCCTCGTAGGTGTCCTCGATGAGGTAGTCGTGGCGGGCCTTGCGGTTGCTCGCGACGAGCTTTCGTCCGGTCTCCTTGGGCACGAGCCGAGGGTACCCGGCCGCGGCACCCATCCCTACCGAGTTGCGGGGTGGACCCCGCTCACATCCACTTGCGCGGGTTGACGAAGTTGCCGTTCTCGAGGACCTCGAAGTGCAGGTGGCAGCCGGTGGAGGTGCCCGTGGTGCCGCTGTAGCCGATCAGCTGGCCACGGCTCACGTGCCCGCCGCCGCGCGAGATGCTCGTCAGGTGGTTGTAGGTGCTGGCCAGGCCGACGCCACGGACCAGGCCGTGGTCGATGACGATGCGGTTGCCGTAGCCGCCGCCCCAGCCGGAGCTGATGATGTCGCCGCTCGCCGAGGCGCGCACCGGGGTGCCGCACGCGACGCCGTAGTCGCGACCGGTGTGCAGCTTCCAGATGTGCTTGATCGGGTGGAAACGCATCCCGAACTCGGAGGTGGTCGGCCCGTTGACCGGGGGCCGCAGGAAGCCGTTGCTGCGGGTGACGACCCCACCACCGGACCGGCTGGTGCTCCCGCCGCCGCTGCGGTTCTTCTTGGCGGCGGCCCGTCGGGCCGCCTCCGCGCGCCGGCGCTGCTCGGCGGCGCGCTGCACGAGGATCTTGTGCAGGCGGGCCTGCTCGGCCTCCATCGAGGCGAGGCGCTGGTTCTCGGTGGCCAGCTTGGCCTTGACGCTCGACGCCAGGGTCGACTGCTCTGCGGCGAGCGCGTCGAGCTCGGCCTTGGCCTTGGCGGCGGCGTCCTTCGCGCTCTGGGCCCGCGCCAGCGCGGCCGCCGCCAGCTTCTTCTTGGCGGCGGAGTCGGCACGCAGCGCCGAGAGGTGGTCCTCCAGCGCGGTGAGGCTGGCCCGCTCGGTCGCGAGCCGGTCCATCGTCTCGCTCTGCACGTCCATCACGGTGTCGACCAGGGCGATCCGGTCGGCGAACTGCTGCGGGTCACTGCTCGACAGGGCCATGTCGAGCTGCCCGAAACCCTGCTCCTGGTAGATCTGGGCCGCGAACTGGGCCACCCGGGTGCGGCTGCTCTTGACCTTCTGCGTCGTCGACGCGAGCTTGTCCTCGGCCTTCTTCTCGCTGGCGCGGGCGGCTTCGAACTCCTGCGCGGCAATGGTGTTGGCCCGGTCGGCGGCGGCAGCGGCGTTCTGCGCCTTCTCGAGCACGGTGCGCGCGGCCGGCAGCTTCTCCTGCGTGCTCCGCAGTGCCGTG
The DNA here is from genome assembly GCA_963806295.1 of uncultured Actinomycetota bacterium. Taxonomy (GTDB): domain Bacteria; phylum Actinomycetota; class Actinomycetes; order Actinomycetales; family Dermatophilaceae; genus Fodinibacter. The sequence continues at coordinate 22,890 of CAWDXP010000026.1, forward strand.
TAGGCCGCGGAGAGGTCGGCGCTGGTCTCCTGGAGCTGGGCCTTGAGCTGGTCGACCTGGGCGTCGACCTTGCGCTTCTCCTTGCCCGGGTCCGAGGCCGTCGGAACCGCCTCGGCCGAGGTCGACGCCATCGAGACCGCGCACACCAGGGCCGCGAGGATCGCGATCCAGCGGCGCAGAGGGCGCGGTTCAGCCCGGACAGGTAGTCCCATGGTCACCATTGGTAACACGTTTCACACGCCAGGGCGAACACTGCGCGAAAAAACTTCGCCGCGTCCTCAGCGGACTGCCAGCCGGGCCCTCAGACGCGCAGGTACCGGCGCAGGGTGACCAGGCTGGTGAGCACCGCGATGGCGGTGACACCGAGCAGCATCCACGGGGCGAGGATCCACACGTCGGAGACGCCGATGAACGCCTGGCTGAGCGCGATCTGGATGACCCCCTCCTCGAACACGTAGTTGGTCAGGGCGACCAGCAGCCCCACGGCCAACAGCACCCCCACGCCCGAGACGATCACCATCTCGGTGAGGAACGGCATCCGGATCGTCCAGTTCGACGCCCCGACCAGGCGCATGATGCCGATCTCACGGCGCCGGATGAAGGCCGCCTGCCGGATCGTGGTGGCCATCAGCAACGCCGCGCACGCCGCCATCAGCGCGGCCAGCGCCACGGCGAACACGGTGATCCACCGGATGATGGTGAAGAACTTGCTGAGCACCTTCTCCTGGTCCTGCACGGTCGCCACCCCCGGGGCGCCCTCGAACTGCTGGGTCACCACCTCGTACTTCGTGGGGTCGTTCAGCTGCACCCGCAGGCTCTGCGGGATGTCGCCCACCTGCACGTTGCCGGCGATCGGGCTGTTGCGGAACTGCTGCTTGAACCGGTCGAAGGCCTCCTGCTCGGACTCGAAGAAGACCTGCTTCACCTCCGGCAGGGCCTTGAGCTGGCTCTCGATGGCGGCCTTCTGCGCCTCGGTGACCGCGGTGTTCTCGCAGTTGGGCGAGCGCGAGTCGGCGGTGCACAGGTAGATCGACACCTGGATGCGGTCGTACCAGTAGCCCTTCATGGTGTCGGCCTGGCGCTGGGCGAGCAGGCCGAGACCGAGCAGGAACATCGACACCATGGTGACCAGCACCACCGAGATGGCCATCGACACGTTGCGGCGCAGCCCGGAGCCGACCTCGGAGAACAGGAATCGTGCCTGCACGGGTCAGACCTCCACAGCCGGGTCGTAGGTGGCGTCCTGCTCGTCGCGCACGACGCGCCCGTCGTCGAGCTGGATGACGCGGCGCCGCAGGTCGTTGACGATGTCGTGGTCGTGCGTGGCCATGACGATCGTGGTGCCGGTGCGGTTGATCCGGTCGAGCAGCCGCACGATGTCGAGGCTGATCGCCTGGTCGAGGTTTCCGGTCGGCTCGTCGCACAGCAGGATCTGCGGCCGGTTGACCACGGCGCGGGCGATGGCCACGCGCTGCTGCTCACCGCCCGAGAGCTGGTGCGGGAAGCGCTTCTCCTTGCCGGCCAGGCCCACGGTCTCGAGCGTCTCGGGCACCAGCTGGCGGATGAGGTGCCCCGGCTTGCCGATGACCTGCAGGGCGTAGGCGACGTTCTCGTGCACCGTCTTGTTCGGCAGCAGCCGGAAGTCCTGGAAGACGGCCCCCATCTCGCGGCGCAGCCGGGGCACCTGCCGGGCGGGCATGGTGCCGAGGTCGTGGCCGGCGACCAGCACGGTGCCCTCGGTGGCCGCCTCCTCGCGCAGGGCGAGGCGCAGCATCGTCGACTTGCCCGACCCCGACGGCCCGACGACGAAGACGAACTCCCCGCGGTCGATGTCGAGGGTCACCTCGTTGAGGGCCGCACGAGCGGACCGCGGGTAGATCTTGGAGACGTTCTCGAAGCGGATCATGCGGGGGTGTGGCCTCACGGGAGGTCGGTCGGTGGTCGGCACGCCGGACCCGGGGGAACGGCACCTTTCGAGGATAGGTCGGCAACCTATGGATGCCGGTCAGCGGCCCCCCATCGGCGGGTCACCGGAGCCGCTCCCCCGGCATCCACCCCGGGTTGGGTGCTCAGGTGGCTGCCCCGGCGACCGTTCCAGCACCCAACCCGAGGAGTGCCGCGGGTTGGGTGCTCAGGTGGCTGCCCCGGCGACCGTTCCAGCACCCGACCCGAGGTCAGGCGATGGCGGGCAGCTCGTCGCGTCGGGGGCGAGCACCTCGCGGAAGGTGGCGGCGACCATCGCGGCGGCGCGCTCGGCCTCGGCGCGCGGCAGGAAGGGTCCCTGCGGCACGTCGTCGGGCCAGAACCGCACGTAGTCCTCGCCGTCGGTGGGTGTCGGGCGGTGCCAGCCGAGGGCGCGGAGCGCGGCATCCTCGTCGGGCGAGAGCGGGAAGTGGGCGCCGATCAGCTCGGCGCCGACGCAGTGCCCGCGCAGGAAGTCCTCGACCCGCACCAGGCGCACCCACGGCGTGACGGTCTCGTGCTTGGCCGGGATGAACCCGCCCAGGCGCGCCTTGCGCAGCCGGACCGGCCGCTGCGAGCCGGCCGGTCCGGTGACCGTCAGCGAGGCGCGGTCGGCCAGGCCGGTGACCGCGTCGGCGAGGTGGGCCGACCACGCGGCCCAGGCCACGGCATCCGGGGTCGCGCTGCCCGGCGCGGACTGCTCGCTCACGGCTCAGCCCTGTGCGGCGGCGGCGGCCTTGTCCTGGCCGATCTGCCAGCGGATGCCGGCCTCGATGAACTGGTCGATGTCGCCGTCGAAGACGCCCGAGGTGTTGCCGACCTCGTAGCCGGTGCGCAGGTCCTTGACCATCTGGTAGGGGTGCAGCACGTAGGAGCGCATCTGCTCGCCCCAGCTGGCCTTGACGTCGCCGGCGAGCTCCTTGCGCTCGGCGGCCTCCTCGGCCTTCTTGAGCAGCAGCAGCCGCGACTGCATGACCCGCAGGGCCGCGGCGCGGTTCTGGATCTGGCTCTTCTCGTTCTGCATCGACACCACGGTGCCGGTCGGGAGGTGCGTCATCCGCACCGCCGAGTCGGTGGTGTTGACCGACTGGCCGCCGGGGCCGCTGGACCGGAACACGTCGATCTTGAGGTCGTTCTCGGGGATCTCGATGGTGTCGGTCTGCTCGATGAGCGGCACCACCTCGACCGCGGCGAAGCTGGTCTGCCGGCGGCCCTGGTTGTCGAACGGGCTGATCCGCACCAGGCGGTGGGTGCCGCCCTCGACGCTGAGGTTGCCGTAGGCGTAGGGCACGTCGACCTCGAAGGTCGCCGACTTCAGGCCGGCCTCCTCGGCGTAGGACGTGTCGAGCACCTTGACCGGGTAGTGGTGCCGCTCGGCCCAGCGCAGGTACATGCGCATCAGCATCTCGGCGAAGTCGGCGGCATCCACCCCACCGGCGCCGGCCCGGATGGTGACCACGGCGGCCCGCTCGTCGTACTCGCCCGCGAGCAGGGTGCGCACCTCGAGCTCGCCGACGGCCTTCTTGACGACCACCAGCTCGCGCTCGGCCTCGAGCAGGGTCTCGGCGTCGTTCTCCTCCTGGCCCATCTCGACCAGGGCCTCGAGGTCGTCGATGCGCGCGTCCATGCCGGTGACCCGGTCGTGCTCGGCCTTCGCGCGGGACAGCCCGGAGGTCACGACCTGCGCCTTCTCCTGGTCGTCCCACAGGTTCGGGTCGGACGCCTGCTGCTCGAAGTCGGCGATGGTCGCCTCGAGCTTGGTCAGGTCGGTCACCTCACGCACGGACGCCATGGTCGTGCGGAGGTCCTTGATCTCCTGGGAGAAGTCGACAGCCACGAGGGTCAAGCCTACGGCAGGCGCGGGCCGGCCCTCCCTCACCCGAGCAGGGCCAGCGCTGCGAGGCCGCAGAACGCGCCGCCCGAGGCACGCCTGCCCCAGCGCGCCACCGACGCCGGGATGCCGCGGCGCACCGCCCGACCGGCCAGCACGGCATACCCGCCGTCGACCAGCACCGCCAGGGCCACCGCGCAGCCACCGAGCAGCGCCGACTGCCCCGGCACCGACCCGGCGCGCGCATCGACGAACTGGGGCAGCACGGCGACGAAGAACAGCACCGTCTTGGGGTTGAGCAGGTCGACCAGCAGCCCCCCGAGGAAGATGCCCGCCAGGCCGCGGCGCGGGCTCGCGGCGGCGGTCGGGCTCGGGTGCTCGCCGCGCTGGGCCAGCAGGCGGATGCCGAGCCAGCCCAGGTAGGCGGCACCACCCACCTGCAGCACGCGCAGCAGCACGTCGGAGGCCGCGACCAGGCCCGACACCCCCAGGCACGCGGCGGCGACGTGGACCGCGAGACCGGACTCCAGCCCGAGCACCGCGAACGCCCCGGCGGCCGGCCCCGACCGGACCCGGTGGGTGACGGCGTAGAGCACCGAGGGGCCGGGCACCGCCATGACCACGCAGGTCACGCCGAGAAACGCCAGCAGCCGGGAGTCCATGGTGTGAGGAAGGCCTCGGGGGCCTGCCAGATACCTCGGCGGCCGCACGGGTTACGACCTCACCCCCCGCAGGTGACCCCGCTGCGCCCGGTGCGCCGGTGGTCCATCCTTGACCCACACCCACACCACCCCGGCGGGATCGACCGCGCCGGGCCCACGACGGAAGGCCCTCGATGACGGCACTGACGGCACCGCGGGCCTTCCACGTGATGTCCAAGCCCACCGGGGCGATCTGCAACCTGGACTGCGAGTACTGCTTCTTCCTCAGCAAGGACGAGCTCTACCCCGGCAGCGGGTTCCGGATGCCGCCCGACGTGCACGAGGCGTACATCGCCCAGCTGCTCGCCGCCCAGCGCGGCGTCGACGAGGTGGTGGTCGCGTTCCAGGGCGGCGAGCCGACGCTGATGGGGCTCGACTTCTTCGCGCGCACGCTGGAGCTGGAGGCCAAGCACGCGGCGCCCGGGCAGCGCATCCTGAACACGATGCAGACCAACGCCACGCTGCTGGACGACCAGTGGTGCGCGTTCTTGAAGGAGAACGACTTCCTGGTCGGGGTCTCGATCGACGGGCCGCGCGAGATGCACGACGCCTACCGGGTCGACAAGGGCGGCAAGCCGACCTTCGACCGGGTCATCGCCGGGCTGGACGCCCTCAAGCGGCACGGCGTGGAGTGGAACGCGCTGACCACGGTCAACTCGGCCAACGGTCACGCCGGGCTCGAGGTCTACCGGTTCCTGCGCGACGACCTCGGCGCGAGCTTCGTGCAGCTCATCCCCATCGTCGAGCGGGTGACCGCCGAGCTGCTGCCGCTGGCGGAGTCCGGGTGGGGCTCACGGGCCGGCGACCGGCCGCTCTACCGGCAGGAAGGGAACCTGGTCACCCACCGCACGGTCGCGGCGAAGGCCTACGGGCGCTTCCTCATCGACGTGTTCGAGGAGTGGGCCCGCCACGACGTCGGCGACGTGTTCGTGTCGATGTTCGACACGGCGCTGGCGCACTGGATGGGCATGGACCAGGTCGGGCTGTGCGTGCACGCCCGCACCTGCGGGGATGCCGTGGCGCTGGAGCACAACGGCGACCTCTACTCGTGCGACCACTACGTCGAGCCCGGCTACCTGCTGGGCAACATCGCGCAGGGCCGCACCATGCTCGAGCTGGTGAACCTGCCCCAGCAGAAGGCGTTCGGGCAGGCCAAGCTCGACACCCTGCCGCAGTACTGCAAGGACTGCGACGTGCGGTTCGCCTGCAACGGCGGCTGCCCCAAGGACCGCTTCACCACCACCCCCGACGGTCAGCCCGGACTGCACTACCTGTGCGCCGGCTACCAGGACTTCTTCCACCACGTCGACGGCCCGATGCGGGTCATGGCCGCCCTGCTCCGGCAGGGCCGCGACGCCACCGGGCTGCGCGACTGGTACGCCACCCGCGACGCCCGCCGCGCACCCGACGAGCCATGCACCTGCGGCGGCGGACAGGCAGTTCGCCCGGTGCCACGGAGCGCCGAGGAGCTAGTCCCGGGCGAGGTCGTCGGTGATCGCCCGGGCGGTGCGGCTCTGCTGCTCGAGCACGCCGGTCAGCGAGGTCAGCACCGTGGACCGCCGCTGCAGCACCTCCTGGAGCCGCAGCGCCTCCCGCCGGCCGAGGTCCGACAGTGCGTCGAGCAGCTCGGCGAGCCCCCAGGCGTCGTCGCGGCCCTGCTCGAGCCGCTGCGCCTGCGCCCGGCTGAGGTCGGCCCAGGCGTCGAGCCGCTCCAGGGTGTCCTCGCCGGCCAGCTCGTCGCCCTCGAGCAGTGACGCAGCCACGATGCGGCTGGCCTGCTCGGTGAGGTGGTCGACCGCACGCAGGTGCCCGACCGCCCCGGTCCCCGCCGCGTCGAGCGTGTCGAGGGCCCGGCGCGCTGCGTCCTGCTGCTCGGTGAGGGCCCGCACGCTGCGGATGGCGGCCTCGAGGTCCTCGCGGGCCGACCGCGCGGCCTCCTCGACCACCAGCAGGGCCAGGCCCGCGACGTCCCCGACACCGAGGAGGGCCTCGACCCGCTCGTCCTGCGCCGACGTGGACCGTCGCGGGGGCACCTCCCGGGCCGACCGGCTCCGGGAAGCCGTCAGGTCGTCGCCGTCGCGCACCCGCCATCACCTCCGGGAGGAAGAGTAGTGGCGAGAACCCGGTCAGGAAGGCAGCTACTCAGCCCGGAAGGTCGGCCAGGGCGTCGAGGATGACGTCGAAGCGCAGGGCGTGCTCGGGGTAGCCCGGGCCCACCGAGTCGCTGATGTCGACGACCCGCGAGTCGCGGGCTCAGCCGGTGGATGCCGGCCAGGCACTTCGCGTCGGTGGTCTCGACGACCACGACGTCCGGGTGGTCGCGCAGTGCCTGCCTCGCGGCGCCCTTGTCGGAGGACCGCACGGCGGAGGCCGTCACGCCCAACCCGAGGAGCCGGGCCGCCAGCCCCTGCCCGAGCAGGTCATGGCTGAAGATCACGAGGACTGTCCCCTGCCGCGCCATGACTCGCCTCCTCAGCACGAAGCCGACAGCGCTCACGGTAGGACGGCGTGCCCTCGGGGCGACATCCGGCGAAGGGCACACAAACGGTACTGGTGACCCTGTGCCTGCACGGTGCAGGCGTCAGTGCGGCGTCGTCGGCCGCCCGGGGACCCGAGCCCCTGGCGGATGACGTACGCCGCGGCCTGGATCCGGTTGTCGAGGTGCAGCTTCTCGAGGGCGTTGTGCACGTGGTTCTTCACCGTGCCCTCGGTGATGACGAGCCGCTTGGCGATCTCCTTGTTGCTGAGGCCCACGGCCACCAGCCGGAGGATCTCGAGCTCGCGCGGGGTCACCACCGACCGGGCCTGCTCGGGGGACGGCGAGGTGACCTTCTGCGCAGCCCCCGTCGCGGATCTCGCGGAGCAGCCGGCCCGCGACGGCCGGCGAGATGGGGGTCTCGTTGCGCATGACCGAGCGGATCATGTCGTGCAGCTGCTCGGGGCGCAGGTCCTTGAGCAGGTAGCCGTGGGCCCCGTTGCGCAGGGCGTCCATGACGTGGTCCTCGACGTCCGAGACGGTCAGCATGATGACCTTGACGTCCATCACCTGCTCGCGGATCAGCCGGACCGCCTCGACGCCGTTCATCACCGGCATGTCGACGTCGAGGATGACGAGGTCGGGGTGCAGCTCGCCGGCCATCTCGACCCCGACGAGGCCGTTCTCGGCCTCGCCGACGACCTCCATGTCGGGCTGGCTCGCGAGCAGCGCGGCGATGGCGCCGCGGAAGAGCGGCTGGTCGTCGACGAGCAGGATGCGGGTCGGCGCGCTCATCGCGGTCCTCCTCGAGGGAAGGAGGGGTGCGGCCGCTCGGGGACGCTCGCCGTGACGGTGGTGCCGCGTCCGGGCGCGGAGTCGACGCTGCACGGTGCCGCCGAGCAGGGCCGCCCGGTCGCGCATGGTGAACAGGCCGTAGCCGTCCTGCGAGCCGGCCGTCACCTCGGGGTCGAAGCCGACGCCGTCGTCGGCGATGACGAAGCTCGTCGAGGTGTCGGTGCCCCGGATGCTGACGAGCACCGAGCGCGCCCGGGCGTGCTTGCGCACGTTGGTCAGCGCCTCCTGGACGATGCGGATGACGTGCACCTCGGCCCGCGGCGAGAGGGACACGTCGTGGCCGACCTCGTTGGTCAGCCGGGCGCTGATGCCGCTCTGGGTCGAGTAGGACTCGAGGTAGGGCGCAGGTTGTCCTCGAGGCTGCGCTCGGCGTGGCGGTTGGCGTCGCGCAGCCCGAGGATCGTCTCGCGCACGTCGCGGTAGGCCTCGGCGCAGACGTCGGCGAGCGCCTCGACCTCGGCGACCACCCGCGTCGTCGGCCAGGGTGCCGACGCCGGTCTCCAGCGCACGCAGCCGCAGGTGCACCGCCCCGAGCACCTGGGCGAGGCTGTCGTGCATCTCGCGCGCGATGCGGGTGCGCTCGCTGAGCACCGCCCGCTGCCGCGCGCCCTCGCGCATCTGGGCGCTGCTGACAGCGCGATGCCGACCAGGCTGGCGAGGGTGCCGAGGAAGCCGCGGTCGCGGTCGGTGAAGTCGGCCCCGCCGGCGCGGGCCACCCACAGCTCACCGAGGTGGCCGGCCCCGCCGGACACGTCGTGGCTCGCGGTGTGCGCCCACTCGGCTCGTCGTCGAGGTCGACGGCGACGACGGCGCGCCCTCGTCGCCTGCGGCGGCGGGGGTCGGCAGCCCGAAGGACACCACGGTGGCCCCGTCGGGGCGACTGCGCCGGCGCCTGCGCGGGCCGGACTCGAAGCGGATGGACCGGCTCGTCTCCGGCGACACGGTGACGACCGCGGCATCCGCCCGCAGCAGCGTCGCCGCGTGCCGCACCACGGCGTCGAGCACCGGCGTGCGTCGGCTCCTGGTTCGAGACCCGCAGGAGGATGTCGTAGAAGGCGTGCCCCTCGACCTTGCGGCGCTCGAGGTCGCCCACCGCGCCGGCCAGCTGGATGGCGCAGGCGATCTGGGTGGTGAGGCTGGACAGGGCGGCGCCGCCGATCTGGTCGGCGACGTCGGCGTCGACCGGGTACCAGAGCGCCAGCCGCCCGACCACCGTCGAGCCGTGCGCCAGGGGCACCTCGAGGGTGGGGCTGCCGGTGTCGACGCGCGGTCGCCGGCGAGGGTCAGGGTGCGCGGCTGGGCGTCCCGCGTGCGGCAGGCCGGCCGACTCGAGGAAGCGGATGCGGGCCTGGTGGGCCCCCGAGGTGCGCAGCAGCGCCTCCAGGGCGCTGTCGACGATGGCCGGGACGGTCGCCTGACCCTGGATGGCGCCCGCGACGGCGTTGGCCGCGGTGAGGTCGCGGTTCTGGCGGAGCACCTGGCGGTCGGTGCTGGTCGATGAGCCGGAACATGAAGACGGCGAAGCACGACGATGCCGACCACCACGACGGCCAGCCCGGCGACGTGCCAGACCTCGAAGACGCCCGGCGACCAGACGCCCCGCTGCTCGAGCTGCCAGCGGACCACCTCGAGCACGATGGCGAACCCGACGGGCAGCAGGATGCCGATCGCCCACAGCCGGCGGTCGACCAGCCGGGTGCGGGGGGCGGCGACGACGACCGGCTCCGGGTCGCCGGCGCTCCGCCATGGCGTCGCGGAGGACGGGACTGCGCGCTCTCGGCGCCTCCCGGGCCCGTGACCTCGCTCGTGCTGATCTGTCCGCTCCTTCGCCGGCGCCGTCACGGCGCGTGTCGACGACTGAGTGTAGTGGCGCGCGGCTGCGGGGCCGCCCAGCCAGCGGGTGTGCCCCGCGAGCGGGGTCGACCAGCGGCTCTATCCGATATCTACCCTGCGGCGGATAGGCCTCGCGGGCCCACCCGCCCACGATGGACGTGGAGGAGGTCGTCCTCCGACGGCAGGAGTGCCGTGACATCGCCACCAAGGACGGGTGAGGTACCTGTGGCACACACGATGAGCCCGCACCGGCTCGCGGCGGCGGATCCGTCCGACCGCACGACGAGCCCTGCTCCTACGCATCGGGGCCGCGGTCCTGGCCGTCGGCCTGGTCGCCTTCGGGCTGCTGTACTACCAGGACCAGCACGTGGCCGACGTGCCCTCGCATCGTCGAGCGGCAGGTCGCCCTCACCGAGGCGGCAGTGCGCAAGAACCCCGACGACCTGCAGGCCCGCCTCCAGCTGGGCGAGGTCTACGGGCAGGCCGCGCGGTACGACGACGCCGTCAAGCAGTACGACCAGGTGCTCAAGGCCGCCCCCGACAGCAAGGACGCGCTGCTCGGCAAGGGCTTCGCCCTGATGACCCAGGACCAGCTCGACAAGGCCGTCGTCCCCCTCACCCAGATCGTCAAGGCCACCCGCAAGGGCGAGTTCGCCGGCGCGGACTCCCAGCTCGCCGCGGCGTACTACTACCTCGGCGTCATCGCGGTGAAGCAGAACAAGCCGGACGAGGCGCTCACCCAGCTCGGCCACGCCCTGAAGATCGAGCCGACCGACTCCGACGCGATGTACCAGGTGGGCCTGGCCCAGCTGCAGAGCGGCGAGACCGTCGAGGCGATCGCCACCTTCCGCAACGCACTGCGCTTCGTGCCGACCGGCTGGTGCGAGCCCTACCAGCAGATGCAGGCCGCCTACACCTCGATGAAGAAGCCCGAGCTCGCGAGCTACGCCTCCGCGATGGCCGGCTTCTGCGGCGGCAAGGTCGACGAGGCCAAGACCCAGCTCACCGCGCTCACCGCCGGCCCCGCCGCCGTCGACGCGATGCTCGGCCTCGGCGCTCATCGCCGAGACCACCGCACGACACCAAGGCGGCCGGCACCTGGTACCAGAAGGCCCTCGCGAAGGACCCCAAGAACATGGCCGCGATCTCCGCGCTGGCCGGTCTCGGCGTCAAGCCCGCGGCCCCGCCTGCCACGGCGAAAAGAAGAAGTGAGGGGTGACGTGCGATGAGTGAGACCCAGTCCAGCACCGACCTGCTCGACCTGCTCGACGACATGTCGGAGCCCCCCGACCCCGCCGGCCCCGGTGCCGCCCGTCGACGAGGCCCGCCGCAGGCGGCGTCGGATCATCCTCGCCGTCGTCCTCGCGCTGCTCGTCCTCCTCGTGGGGCTCTTCACCTGGTACCTGCTGAACCGCAAGCCGCTCAGCGAGCTCCCCGGGCTCAACGAGGCGCGCGTGCCCACCTACAAGACGTCGATCTACGACGTCGTCCGGCCGCTCGGCGTCGCCGTCTCGCCCGACGGGGAGCGCATCTACGCGACGCAGTCCGGGGGCACCCCGACGACGTTCGTGTACGACCGCGACGGCATCAAGGTCGGCGAGCTCCTGCCGCCGGCCAACCCCCAAGACGCTCCACGTGCCCGTCTACGTCGCGGTGGACCCCACCAACGGGGACGTCTACGTGGGCGACCGCGCGGCCGGCAAGGTCTACGTCTACGACGAGACCGGCACGTACCTCTCGACGTTCGAGCCGAAGGGTGAGGGCATCGACAAGATCTCGCCCCTGGGGCTCGCGATCGGCCCGGACGGCACCGTCTACGTCGCCGACGTGCTCAGCGCCAAGCCGGCCGACCACCGCATCCTGGTGTTCGCCCACGACGGCACCCTGCGCACGGTGCTGGGCAAGGGAGAGCTCAACTACCCCAACGCCATCGTCGTCGGGACCCACGGCGAGATCTACGTCAGTGACAGCAACAACGGGCGCGTGGCCGTCATCGACGACACCGGCAAGCTGTCCACCCTCATCGCGCGCGGTGTCGGTGACGGCGACCTGGGCCTGCCGCGCGGCCTGGCGATCGACGACCAGGGCCGGCTGTTCGTCGTCGACACCACCGACCACATGGTGCGCCTGTTCACGATCGGCTCCTCGCCGACGGACCACCCGGCCTACGTCGCCTCCTTCGGCGACGAGGGTCACGACGACGGCAAGTTCACCTTCCCCAACGGCGTGGCCACGGACACCCGCGGTCGCGTCTACGTCGCCGACCGGGAGAACAACCGCATCGAGGTGTGGGGGTACTGATGACCGGGTCCCGGTCCCACAGGAGTGGCCTGACGGAGGTGCGACGACCTGGTCGTCCGGATCCGCCGATCCGGTTCACCGCAAGGTAATTCACCGCACAACAACAGGAGTACACAACTTCACAGTTCAGATTGGAACGCGACAATGAGAACGCACAAGAAGGTACGGACGAGGCTGGTAGCGCTTGGCGCGACAGCCGCGGCCGCGTTCTTCCTCGGGGCGATGCCGGCATACGCCGACAACGGCCCCCACGTGTCCACCGCCACGAACACGCCGACCACCGGTGTCAAGATCACCGATGCCGGCCAGGGGCGTTGCGCCTCGTGCCACCGGGCCCACACGGCTCGCGCGGCTTACCTGCTCAACGCCACGAGCGAGGAAAGCCTGTGCTACTCGTGTCACGGTGACGGTGGAACCGGTGCAACGACCGACGTACAGAGTGGGTTGGGTTACGACGCCGCAGCGACGACGACGTACCCCAACGGAACCACCCTGACCGTCGACCGTGGCACCACTGTGGCCGGCACCCTTCGCGGTGGCGGCTTCGAGAAGGCAGCACTCGGGACGGGTGCGGCGACCAAGGAGATCTACCTCAGCGGTAGCAACTACCGGTCCCGCAACCAGCTGGTCCCGCCGCTGACCACCCCGCAGGACACGACGTCCAACCACCTCGGTGGCGTGGGCATCATGTGGGGCAACGGGCCCATCTCCGGCACGGCGAACACCGGCAAGGACATGAGCACCACGACGACGACCAAGCTCGAGTGCACGGCCTGCCACGACCCGCACGGCAACGGGCAGTACCGCATCCTGCGGGCAGTGCCCAAGGACTCGGGCTTCACGGCGGTCGTGGCGCCCAACACCACGGTCGGCATCCCCATCAAGGACACGGCCAACAAGGTCTACACGACGACCAACTACTGGATCGCCGGCGACCCCAACGCCGTGGCCGACACCGGCACGACGACCATCCTCGGGGCCACCTCCGTCACGGACCCGACCCCGAGTCCAGAAGACGATCACCAACCCCGTCAGCTCGTTCCAGGCGAACGTCGCCGCGTGGTGCACCACGTGCCACACGCGGTACCTCGCGCCGTCTGGCTCGTGGGAGACCAACTCCGGTGACGCCGTCTTCACCTACCGGCACACCGGCGAGCAGGTCGGCAACGGCCCCAACGGCGACGCCGCGGCGAACCGCAACTGCATCCAGTGCCACGTGGCACACGGAACGAACGCGCAGATGCCGAACTCGAAGGTCGAGTGGCCGAACGGCACCACTCCCAGCTCCGACAGCCGTCTGCTCCGTGTGGACGACCGCGGTACCTGCGTGATGTGCCACAACGTCTGACCCGGAGCAGTCGAACCGAGCCAGACCCGTCTGTGGGTTGCAGGCGGCCTCTCACCCAGGCCGCCTGCAGCTCCGGACGACGAGCGAACGACGAGCGACTGGAGCACCGACGATGACCAGGAGCGCCGCAGGACAGCCGCGCACCACGCGGTCCGCCGTCCGGCCGGCCCACGTCGTCGCCGCCGGCCGCGGTGCTCCTCACCGCCGCGCGCCATCGCCGTCGGCCAGACCTTCGGCCTCCAGGCGGCACTGCCCGCACCCACCGCAGCTGCCCCGGCCGCCACCCCCCAGGCGACGAGCGCGCCGACGGCACAGCAAGCCGCCGTGCAGCGCGCCGCGGCGCCAGCGAGCCGCCGTGCAGCGGGTCGCGGCGAGCGCCGCGAGCACCCCGTCGAGCAGCGCGACCCCCAGCCCCTCCAGCACCGACACCCCGACCCCCACGCCGTCTCCGGACCGACGACCCCCGGCGGCGGCACCCCGACGCCGACCCCCACCGCGGCAGCCCCCACGCCCTCGGCGCCGGCCCCGGCGCCCTCCCCCTCGGCTCCCGCCCCCGCTCCGTCGCCGTCGGCCGCACCCGTCGCCATGACCCCGGGCCTCTTCGGCGGACCGGCCGCCCTCGCCCCCCTCGGCGTGCCGGGCACCGCCCCGACCTACCTGCCCGCCGGGCAGCCCCTCACCGACCTGCTGCCCTTCCAGACCTTCCGCGTCGTGGTTCAGCTCGGCAACGGCGGCCCCGACGACGTGGCCGTGGCGCCCCGGCTGGAGTACCGGCTGGCCGGCACGGGCACCTACCTCGTCGTCCCCGACGCCGCCGACGCCGGGCACCCCGCTGAACGCGGCGGAGGAGTGGGTGCCGGTCAAGGGCGGCACCCTGCACGGCTCCCGAGCGCACGACCACCGACGCCCGACGAGGCCCAGCTCGCGGCGCCCGACGGGGCGGCCCAGGCCGAGGGGCACCGGCTCGAGCGGGGCGCAGGCCGCACCCCGCTACACCGTGGCGGCCGACACCGTGACCGAGCAGGAGTTCACCGTCGCGCTCTCCGTCGACGCGCCCTACGGCGCCACCTACGAGCTGCGGGTCACCGACGCCGGGCCGTCATCGACGGACTCAGCCCCGGTGCAGCGTGACCGTCGCCGACCCGCCGCCGCACGCTGCAGAGCCCGGGACAGCAGCAGGGCTCGCCGAGCGGGACCACCCCGGCGAGCGACCCGGCCACCACGCCCGCCACGACGCCGACCTACCGCCTGGTGTCCCAGCCCGCGACGACCGAGACCGCCGTCACGAACGCCGCACCGGCCGTCGCCGCACCGGTCGAGGCCGCGGGGCCCCCACCGTCGTCGCCGCGACTGACGGCGGTCTTCGCCTCCGACACGACGGCACAGGCCATGCTGACGGAGGCAGCGACCGCGGCCGCCGTCACCCCGTCGTACGTCGTGACGGTCGGACCGGTCGGCCCGAACGGTCCGGCGACCATCCACGACCCCTACTCGTCGACGACGAGCGGGCAGTGCGCGGTCTGCCACCTGGCACACACGGCGCAGTCCGGCGCCCTGGTGAAGGCCGCCGTCGACCACCGAGCAGTGCTACACCTGCCACGCCGACGGCGGTGCCGGCGGGCCGCCGACGTGCAGGCGCAGTACACGCTCGGCCAGCCCGCGAACGACCCCGCGACCCGCTCGTACTGGTCGCACGACACCGACGGACGCCACCGGCCACACCCTCGACGACGACAACGAGTTCGCAGGGCACGCTCAACCGGCACAGCCAGTGCACCGACTGCCACGACCCGCACGGGCTCGACCGACCGACAAGCCGACCATGACGGCCACCGGGCTGGACGGCCCCCGGCGCGGTGGCCAACGTCTCCGGCGTCGCGGTCACCAACGGGGCGGCCGGCACGCACACCGACCTACACCTGGCTCGACGGCACCGTCGCACCCGTCACGGCCGAGTACCAGCTCTGCTTCAAGTGCCACTCCGGCTTCACCACCCTGCCGGCCGACGTGCCCGGCAAGCCCTCCCAGAACGTCACCGACCTCGGCGGTCGCGCTCAACCCGGCCAACGCCTCGTTCCACCCGATCGAGGCTCCCGGCCGCAACCAGACCCAGAAGCTGGCGGACAGCCTCGCCGGGCACCTCCCCCTACAAGCTGTGGAACTTCACCACCGGCGACACCGTGCGCTGCGTCAGCTGCCACTCGAGCAACACGACCGGCACGTCGACCGACCCGGCACAGAACGCCCCTGACGCGACCAGCACCGTGCACGCGTCGACCAACCGCGGCATCCTCACCCGCCCCTACGAGAACCGCGTGCTGTCGGCCGCCGGGGCCTTCTACGACAACAAGGGCTTCGCCCTGTGCCTCACCTGCCACATGGAGACCCCCTTCATGAACCAGCGACGCCCCGCCGCGGCGGAGGGCACGAACTTCGTCTTCCACGGGCTGCACATGGCCGGGATCTCGGGCGACGGCAGCGGAGGTCTCGACATCGACACCCCCGGGGCCGGCCAGGGCAACGCGCGCTGCGCGGAGTGCCACTTCGACAGCCACGGCACGACGCAGCAGCCGACGACCCAGACGCTGTCCGGCGACCGGCCTGGTCGTCTTCGGCCCGAACGTCCTGCCGAGCAAGTCGATGGGCGGAGTGCCCACCTTCACCAAGACCGCGACCAGCGGGACGTGCACGCTCACCTGCCACGGCAAGGACCACCAGGAGGCCACGTACAGCCCCGCCCCGGCCGCCTCTATCGGAAATGTGCCTGTCGGCGGATAGTTCCGCAAATCGCTCAAAACGATACTGAAATCGGCACCCAGGAACACCGACCAATGCCGATGATCGAGGAGCGAACCCCATGTCCCCAGTACGGGAAGCGACCACCACGGGAACCACGTCCGACCCGGTCGTGACGAGGGTGGGACTGCTCGCGCGGTTCGGCCTCGACGCCGCGGCGGACGACCAGGAGGTCGAGAGCACCTACGACCGGATCGGTGACTTCCTGGACCAGGCCCCCAGCGAGATCCGCGGCTGGGCGGACCGCCGCCAGCAGGAGGCGGACCGCATCTTCTCCCTCCTGACCGGCCCCGAGTCCGAGCTCGTCCCCGTGGCCCGCACGGCGGCGCCTGCCGCCGCGACGTGGCACCCGCGCCGGCCGCCAACCGACCAACAAGGTCCTGGTCGGCATCATCGCCGTGCTCGTCACGGTGGGCGTCGTCTTCGGCGTCTACTGGGTCGGCCGCCCGACCGTGCCGGACGTCACCGCGGGCGCGAGCGCCAGCTCGGCCGCCAGCCCCAGCGCGGCACCCGCCCTCGACCAGGCCCAGCTGGCCGCGCTGACCGCGAAGGTCACGGCCAACCCCAAGGACGTCGCCTCGCTGCAGAAGATCACCGACCTCTACTTCGCCGCCAACGACTGGACCGACGCGAAGGCTGCGGCGCAGAAGGTGCTCGACGTCGACCCGACCAACGAGCAGGGCCTGATCAGCCTCGGCGCCGCCTCCTACAACGGTGGCGACAACGCCTCGGCCGAGAAGGCCTGGAAGGCCGGCATCAAGGCCCACCCGAAGAACGCCGAGATGCACTACGACCTGGGCTTCCTCTACATGACGACCGGCCGCAACGAGCGAGATGAAGACCGAGTGGGCCAAGGTCGTCGAGCTCGACCCGAACAGCGAGCTGGCCAAGACCGTGCAGTCCCAGGTCGGAGCCGTCACCAAGCCGTCGCCCTCGCCGACCAAGTGACCTAGACCGACCACGACCACCACCACGACCACAGGGAGCGAGGCTGAGATGAACGGCAACATCACCCTGGCAGTGGCCTTCGCGGCCGGCCTGGTGTCGTTCGCCTCACCGTGCTGCCTGCCGCTGGTGCCCGGTCTACGTCGGCTTCATCGTCGGCGGCGACCGCCGACACCGCACAGCCCACCCGCAGCGTCGCCTTCCGGCAGGCCCTGGCCTTCGTCATCGGCTTCACCGTCGTGTTCGTGGCGCTGTGGGCCTCCATCGGCCTGGTCGGCTACGCGCTGCGCGACCACGTCAGCCTGCTGCGCCAGGTCGGCGGCGCGATCCTGGTCGTCATGGGCCTGCACGTGGCGGGCCTCATCTCGCTCCCGGTCCTGGGCCGGCAGGCCGGCGCCGGCGCCAACATGGGCCGGCTCGTGCGGCGCCGCCCGGACGGCACGGTCATCGAGCAGGCGCCCCGGATGGGCCGCTCGGCGCTGTTCGGCGTGGTGTTCGCCGCCGGCTGGACCCCCTGCATCGGCCCGATCCTCAGCGGCATCATCGGCCTGGCGTCGCTGCGCTCCGACCTCGGCCAGGGCACGGTCCTGCTCGTCGCCTACGCGCTCGGGCTCGGCATCCCCTTCATCCTCGTGGCACTCGGCGCCGACAGCCTGCGCCACCGCCTCAGCTGGTTCGCCCGGCACGACGCGGTCGTCTCCCTGGCCACCGGCTCGATGCTCGTCGTCGTCGGCTTCCTGATGATCACGAACCTGCTCGTGCGGCTCTCCCAGTTCTTCCCGACCATCCCCGTCTGAAAGAGGCATCGCGATGACGACCACCGTGAGGGGCCGCGAGGACATCACCTCGCACGTGCCCGGACACGTCGACCACGAGCACGGCGTCGACGTCCTCGACGGCAGCGAGCCGGACGGCCACGGGCCACCACCACGCCCACCCGCTGCGCAAGGTCTGGCTCTTCCTCATCTCGATGCGGACCGGGCTGTGGATCATCCTCACGCTCGGCGTGCTCACCCTCCTCGGCACCCTGCTCATGCAGGCCGAGCCGGAGGTGCGGGCCGACGCCGCCGCCTACGAGCAGTGGCTGGCCGGCACCCCGACCCAGCGCTACGGCGGCTGGACCGGCATCCTCGACACAGCTCGGCCTGTTCCACGTCTTCTCGACCTGGTACTTCATGGCCCTGTTCGCGCTGCTCAGCCTGAGCATCCTGGCCTGCTCGATCAACCGGGCCCCCCGGCTGTGGCGGGTGGCGACCAAGCCGCGCACCACGATGAGCGACGTCTTCTACGACCACGCGCCGCTGCGCGCCACCATCGACCTGCCCATGGACAGCGCGGCAGCGACCGAGCGGGTGCGGGCAGCCCTGCACGCCAGAGCACTTCCGCATCGTCGACGCCCCCGCCGACGAAGGGCACGGCGCTGTATGCCGACCGCTTCCGCTGGGGCCCGTTCGGCACCGTCATCGCGCACCTCAGCCTCATCCTCGTCATGCTCGGCTTCGTCGTCAGCGCCAGCACGGGCTTCCGCGACAAGAGCTTCATCGCCCCCGTCGGGTGTGCCGGTCAGCGTCGGCCACGGCACCGGCCTGACGGTGGAGGCCAAGTCGTTCACCGACTCCTACTACGACAACGGCGCCCCCAAGGACTACGTCTCCGACCTGGTCCTGACCAAGGACGGCCAGCAGGTCGCCCGCCACGACACCCGGGTCAACTCGCCGCTCATCTACGACGGCGTGTGGTTCCACCAGTCGTCGTTCGGCAACGGCGCCGACGTCACCGTGAAGGACGGCGACACCACGGTCTACTCCGGGCTGGTCCCGCTGCAGTGGCAGTCCGACGACGGCCAGCAGAGCATCGGCCAGCTGACCATCCCCGCCCGCGGCATCACCGTCTTCGTGGTCGAGGCCGCCTCCGGCCAGGTCCTCGCCGACCTGCCCGCCGGCTCGGCCCAGCTCGAGGTGCACAAGGTCGGGGTCGACGACCCGCTCGGCGCGCCGGTCGTCAGCCAGGGCAAGTCCGCCGTCGTCGACGGCCTCACCTACACCTACGAGCGCAACCGCCAGTACACCGGCCTGACCGTCAAGCAGGACAGCGGCTCGTGGGTCGTCGGCTCGGCTCGGCACTGCTGATCCTGGGCTGCTACCTCGTGTTCTTCATGCCGCACCGCCGGCTGTGGGTGCGGGTCCGCGACAACGCCGACGGCGGCTCGCCGCGTGCATGCTCGGCGCCCCCCTCAAGCGGGACCCCGGCTTCGAGCCGGTCTTCCAGGACCTGGTGTCCACCATCACCCGGCCTGACGCCCCTGTCGGCCAGACCACGAAGGAGTGACCGGCATGCTCACCTACTCCCAGTTCGCGTTCGTCGCGGCACTGATCTCCACGGTCCTCGCGACCATCGCCTACGCCTGGGCCATGAGCGCGGGCCACCGTGCGGCACGCGGGCGCCGCAGCAGCGCAAGGTGCTCGTCACGGCATCCGGCGACGACCTGTTCGACGACGTCGACTCGATCTCCGGGTCCGCGCAGGCCGCAGGACGACCGTCGCCCGCGACACCGCGGTGTCGGCGACCACCCTGGCCCGCTACGGCACGCGCCTGACCTGGCTCGCCCTCGGCTTCCTCACGGTGGCCCTCGCCCTGCGGATGATGGCCACCGGCCACGGCCCGTTCGTCACCCAGTACGAGTTCGCGACGTCGCTGGCCTGGGGCATGCTCGCGTCCTACTGCTACTTCGAGTGGCGCTACCACGCACGCACGCTCGCCCTGTTCATCCTGCCGATGACGGTGCTCGCCCTCGCTCTACGCCGGCGCCCAGAACACCCAGGTCGACCCGCTGGTGCCGGCGCTGCAGAACAGCCTGCTGCTCACCATCCACATCGTCGTGGCGATCTTCGCCTACGGCGCCTTCGCGATCTCCTTCGCCGCGGCCGCGCTGACGCTGTGGACCCCGCGGCGCTGGAAGCACCTCGTGCCCAAGGAGGAGGTGCTCGACCGGCTCGGCTACCGCGCCGTCGTCATCGGCTTCCCGCTCGACACCATGGTCCTCGTGCTCGGCGCCGTCTGGGCCGAGATCGCCTGGGGCAGCTACTGGAGCTGGGACCCCAAGGAGACGGCCTCGCTCGTCACCTGGCTGATCTACGGCGGCTACCTCCACGCCCGCGTCGCCCGCGGCTGGACCGGACGCCGCGCCGCCTGGCTGCTCGTCATCGGCTTCGCCAGCGTCGTGCTCACCTTCGTCGGCAACGCCTTCTTCGGCGGGCTGCACAGCTACACCTGATCGACCCGGTGACCCGGCAGCAGGGCAGACCCACACCTGAAGGGAAGCGCACCACCATGGACGACGACGACCTGTTCGACGACGACCTCCTTGCCGACCCTGCCCTCGCCGTCGCCGGTCGCGCACGGCCCGGCGCTCGCACCGGTGCCGGTGGAGCACGTCGCCGGGGTGGACGTGCTCGCCGACCCCGGCACCAGCGGCGGGCCGGCACCGGGCCGGGTGGCGGACCGGACGGGCCGCCGCCGACCTGCGCGAGCGGATCCGCTCGAGCCGGTTCGGCACGCTGGCCGTCCTCCTGGTGACCGCCGCGCTGGTGGCCGGCGGCGCGTGGCTCGTCAACGGCCAGCGCACGGATGCCGCGAACGCCGCCGGCACCACGGTCGTCTCGTTGCCCGGGCAGTCGACGGTGCCCGCGCCCAAGGTCGGCGCGGCCGCGCAGGACTTCACGCTCACCGACGGTCGACGGCAAGACCGTCATCGCTCGACCAGTACCGCGGCAAGGCCGGTGTGGCTCGTCTTCGGGGCCAGCTGGTGCGCCGCCTGCCAGGCCGAGGTGGCCGACGTGCAGGCGGCCTACGAGAAGTACGCCCCGCAGGGTCTGGTGGTGCTCGGCGTGAACATCAACGAGGGCCAGGATGCCGTGCGCAGCTACGCCTCGCGGGTCGGCACCACCTACCCGATCGGCGCCGACGACCAGTCCGCGATCGCGGACGCCTACCGCGTCTCCGCCATCCCGGCCCACTTCTTCGTCGACCGCAACGGCGTCCTGCGCGAGATCCGCCAGGGCGGGGTGTCCACCGACAGCATCGCCAGCGTCGGTCGATCGCGCGATGGCACCATGACCACCTCCGGCGACGAGCCCGTCCTCCTCGGCAGCGACCCTGCGCCGAGGGTGACGACCGCCGTCCCCGCGAGCGACGCTGCTGCCGATGGCACCGCCGTCCCCGCGGGGGACGGTGACGCCGTGCCCGAGGGGGACGGCGCCGCCGTTCCTGCGGGGGACGGCGCTGCCGCGGCCGTGGCGGAGCCCCCCGGGGTTCCGGGCCCGGTGGAAGCGACGGCTGCTGGACGTGCTCCCGACGACGCCCCGCGGCATCCTCGGGCTCGTCGGCGGCGTGCTGCTGCTCGCCGTGCTGGGCACGCTCGGGCGGCGTGCACCTCGTCGAGTACTCCGAGAGCGCGGCCTTCTGCACGACCTGCCACACGATGAACCCCCAGAAGAAGGCCTACGAGGCCGGCGCGCACCAGGACGTCGTCGTGCGGCGAGTGCCACGTCGACCCCGGGGTGGTGGGCTTCGTCAGCGCCAAGCTGGCCGGCACCAGGGAGCTGTACGCCCTCGTCACGAACACCTACCCCACCCCCATCCCGCCGATCGCGCACGACGAGCTGCCGCCGACGACGAACACCTGCGAGCAGTGCCACCCGCTCTCGCAGCTCGCCCGGCCGGGCCAGCCGAGCAAGCTGCACGTGCGGGCGTCCTTCGAACGCGACGAGCCGAACACCCGCAACGACCTCGCCGTGCTGATCCGCCCGGCCAACGCCGACGGCGCCGGACCCGGTGTCGTCGCACTGGCACGTGCTCCAGGACGTCACCTACACCTCGCGCCGACGAGCACCAGCAGACCATCGACAGCGTCCAGTTCAAGGACAGCAAGACCGGCGAGCTCGAGCAGTACATCGCCGAGGGGCAGGTGCGCGAGTCGATCAACGCCGGCGCCGACCTGGCCCGGCTCACCGCCACCCAGACGACCCGCACGCATGGACTGCCTCGACTGCCACAACCGGGTCGGGCACGACTCGCCGACGGCCGACCGGGCCGTCGACGCCGCCATGGCCGACGGGCACGATCAGCCCGAGCCTGCCCTACGTCAAGCGCAACGCCGTCACGCTGCTGACGAACGAAGTACGCCACCGACGAGGAGGGCCGCGCGGCGCATCAGCAAGCTCGTCCGACTTCTACGCGACCAAGTACCCGCTGGTGGCGAAGGAGCAGGCGAGCGAGATCGCGGCGGCGACCCGCGAGCTCACGGCGATCTTCGACGAGACCGTCACCTCGCACATGAACGTGCGCAGCGGCACCTACCCCAACAACCTGGGCCACCAGAGCTCCCCCGGCTGCTTCCGGTGCCACGACGGCGCGCACTACAAGGTCGTCAAGGGGCAGGTGACCAAGGAGACCATCCCGTCGACCTGCGAGACCTGCCACACCGCGCCGCAGGGCTCCCAGACCGTCGCGAACGTGCCGCTCGGCGCCCGCCCGGCCGACCACATGGACCCGCTGTGGGTGTTCGACCACCGCGTCGTGGCCGGCAGCACCTCGGCCAACCCGGCCACCTGCGGCGTCTGCCACCAGACCAGCTACTGCGAGAACTGCCACAAGAGCGGCGCCATCAAGGTGAGCCACGACGAGATGCTCTACAACCACGCGAAGTCGGTCACCGCGGCCGGAAGCACGAACGCCTGCGCCGTCTGCCACCAGCAGGCGTACTGCGCCGAGTGCCACAAGGACGACGTCCTGCCCAAGTCCAACGCGCACCTCCCGGCGGGAGGAGACTGATGGTGACACGGTCCGCACCCGTACGCCGAGGACCGGGAGGTCTGGCTCGGGGTGCACGAGGCGAGCGCGATGCTCGGGGTGTCGCCCGCGACGCTGCGGCGCTGGAGCGTGGCCGGCAAGATCGTCACCTTCACCACCCCGGGTGGGCACCGCCGCTACGCCCGCTCGACGCTCGAGCACCTGCTGCCGGATGCGGCGAACACCGAGCCGTCGATCGCCGCCCTGGCCGGGTCGTCGGACAAGGTGGTCGACATCCTGCGGACCAGCATCTCCGCTGCCTGCCCGGACGTGTCGTGGCTCGACGGGGCTGACGAGCAGACTCGCGTGGTGCTGGCGCTGGGTGGCCGCACCCTGGTCGACGGCGTGCTGGGCTACGTCGACGGCGGCTCGCGGCGGGAGCGGGAGGCCGCACTGGCCCCGGCCCTGCAGGCGGCGGCGCTGCACGGCCGGCTCTCCCGTCGCCGGGGCGGGAACCTCGGCGAGAGCGTGGCGACGTTCCAGCGCTGCTGCAGCCTGCTGCTCGACGTGCTCGGTGAGCTGGCCTGCCGGCACGGGCTCGCCACGCCGGCCACGACCCGGATGCTGGCCCGTGCCAACGACGCCGCCGACCGGCTCGTCGTGGCGCTGGTGCTGGCCCACGCCGACGACCCCGGAGGTCGCGGCCCCGCTGAGCTGATCGGGTGGGCGCTCCCCCACCCGAGTGGTCACCCTCGCCTGCGGTCACTCGGCGAGGTCGGACCGGGCCCTGGACTCGACGCGGATCGTGACGCTGACCCCGAGCTCGCGCAGGGCGGGGCCGACCATCGGCAGCTGCGCCTCACCGACCACCACGACCACCGCGGTCCGGCCGTCGGGGGTGCCGGTGCCGGGCGCGAGCCGCCACTGCGCGATGCTGCCGGGGCGGGGGCGGGCGCCGAGGTAGGTGGCGGCTCGCTCCTGCACCGAGGCGTTGCTCAGCGGCACCGACTCCCCCACGCCCTGGGCGTAGGCCGCGTCGTCGAGGGCGTTGGCCGCGCTGAGGGCGGCGCCGTCGGCGACGTCGAGCAGCCGCATGCGGGACAGGTGGGCGGAGGTGACGGCCACCGCCCCGGCGATGAGCAGCATCGCGACGAGCGAGAGCCCGAGGATGAAGAGGCTGATCGACCCGGTCTCGTCGCGCGCCGAGTGGCCGCGCCCGTCGCCGCGTGCCCTCACGGGAGCCCTCGGAACCGGTCGACCGTGGACAGGTGGCTGGCGCTGACCGGCACCGACAGCGGGATGACGTCGCGGACGAAGGACGGCACCAGGGGCAGGGGCACCCGCACCGTCGCCGCCGTCACGACCTGGCCCGTCCGGGCGAAGGCACGGGGTGCCGTCGCAGGCGATGGTCACGCGGCCGGAGTCCTCGAACGCGTGGTCCGCGAAGGCGACCCGCGCGGCTGCCTGCGCCCGGGCTGTCGCCGACCCGTCGGCATCCGCGGTGACGAAGGCGCGGCCCGCCTCGCGGGCTGCCTGGCTCACGGCATACGAGCCGGCCTGCACCCGCGCCAGCATCATGACGAGGTAGACGAGCGGGATGAGCAGCAGCACGCCGAGCACGACGAACTCGACGACGGCGCTGCCGCGCTCGTCGAGCGCACGGGCGCGGGGCCGCGTCACTGCGTCTCCAGGAAGGCGCGCCCGACGACGTCGAGCCGGTCGTCGGGCCCGAGCAGTCCGAGCACCGGGACGGGAGCCACGACCCGCACCTCGACCACCCGCACCCCCTCGACGACGGTCTGGCGGGTGCTGACGTGGCGGGCGTAGCGCGGCGAGAGCGACGCGCTGATCAGCGCCTGGGTGCGTGAGACGCCCTGTCCGGGAACGGCATCCGCTCGGGCACCCAGCCGGGCACCCTCGGAGGCGCAGGAGATGAGCGTGTTGCGGGTGTGCAGTGCCAGCCCGAGCTGGAACACCGCGAGGAACAACCCGACCACCAGCACGGACACCATCGTGAAGTCGGCGACGGCCGCGCCCCGCTCGTCGTGCGCGCACGGCATCGGCCGGGCTCAGCCCTTCACCGACGACAGGGCGCTCTGGAACATGGCGACGAGCTGGCCCTTCGCGACGATCCACAGGGCGGTGACCAACCCGGCCGTCATCAAGGTGATGAGCACCCACCCGGGCACGTCACCCCGCTCGGCGCGCCGGGCAGCCCTGGCGAGCTGGCGGTCGGCGAGCAGGTGCACTCGCAGGGGCAGGGTGCGGATGATCGACATCGGTCGGTCCTTCCTGGTCAGAGGGTGAAGCGGAAGAAGGTGAACCCGGGGAAGACGGCGAACAGCACCGTCACCGGGAGGATCAGGAAGACGACCGGAACCATCATGGCGATCTCCTTGCGGCCGCCGGCCTCCATGAGGGATCGCCGTCCTTCCTCGCGGACGTCCTGGGCCTGGGCCCGCAGGACGTCGGCCAGGGGGGTGCCGCGCTGCACGGCGATGACGACTCCGTCGACGAACCGGCGCAGGCTGGCCAGGCCGGTGCGGTCGGCCAGCCCCTGCAGCGCGGTCGGCAGGTTGGCCCCGGCGCGGGCGTCGGCCAGGCACCGCCGCAGCTCACCGGCGAGCTCGCCGTGCGAGAGCCGGCAGACCCGGTCCAGAGCGCCCGACCGCCCCCTCGCCGGCGCCGACGGCCAGGGCGAGCAGCTCGGCGACGGTGGGGAACTCGGTGAGCATCCGCGCCTCGCGCCGCGCCGCGCGGCGGGACAGCAGGTAGTCGGCACCGGTCACGCCCACGCCGAGCCCGATCGCGGTGAGCATCAGCACGGTGACGACGCCGGCATCGCGCAGCCACCAGCGCCAGCACGCCGACGGCGGCGCCGACGACGGCCCCGAGCGCACCCCAGAGCACCTGCTCGGCCCGGAACCGGTCGACGTCGGCCGCCAGCCCGGCACGCAGCTGGCGGCGGCGCACCGAGTCGGCGCCGCCCATGACGCGCTCGACGACGGCACCGAGGTCGCGGATGACGGGCCCGGCGACGACGCCGAGCGCACCACCGGCGGGGCGGCCGTCGTCGAGCAGCCGTGACGGTCTCGGGGTGTCGCGCAGGTAGGGCAGGACCCGCCCGGCCAGCCCGGCGCGTCGGTGCCGGGGCAGGCCCAGCCAGACCAGCGCCAGCCCCAGCCCCATCACGAAGCCGAGGAGCGCGCCGCTGCGCGCCAGCCCGCTCACCGCAGCACCCGCTCGTCGTAGTCGGCCACGGCCTCACGCACGAGCCGGCGCACCTCACCCTCGTCGCGCGCCGGGTCCAGCCCCGAGCGGCGGGTCAGCTCACGGACCTCGCCCTCGAGCGTCGCGACGGCATCCACGACTCCCCCTCCCGCGGTCGGGCCCCTCCGCCGACCACCGATGTCTCGGCATAGCAAACCCGAGGTCGCCCGTCCGCGCATCCCCTGGCGCCAGGCCTGTGGACAACTTCCGCAATGTGCGAGCGCGACCTGGTCGACGCGTACGCCACCAACACCGCGTTCGTGGTTCAGCGTGACGAGCCCGGGTTCGGGTACCGGTTCATCACCGACGAGCTCGCCGATGCCGGCCACGAGGTCTCCGAGCGGCGGGTGTGGCGGCTGCGCTCCCAGACCCGGATCGTGTCGGTGCCCTCGAGTCACGCCATGCGGGAGTGAGGTAAGGCTACTGCGGTAGCAGACTTCATGCTACCCGGGTAGCATTGTCGGCATGAAGTTGAGCATCAGCCTGTCCGAAGAGGATGTCGCCGCCTTGGATCGCTACGTGCAGGCGGCGGGCGTGCCGTCTCGGTCGGCTGCGATCCAGCGCGCTATTCGAATGCTGCAGGACCCCGAACTCGAGGATGCCTACGCAGCCGCCTGGGACGAGTGGCAAGACTCGGGTGAGGCGACCGCGTGGGAGGTCACCACCGCCGATGGGCTTGCCGATGCTGCGCGGTGAGATCCGCCTGACCGGCCTGGATCCGGCACGGTCCGGCGAGGCGAACAAGCGTCGCCCGGCGGTCATCGTGAGTAACGACCGCGCCAACGCCAGTGCTGCACGGCTTGGCCGTGGGGTAGTCACCATCGTGCCGGTCACCAGCAACGTCACTCAGGTGTACCCGTTCCAAGTCCTGCTGAACGCCGCGGAGACCGGTCTCCGCGTGGACTCGAAGGCACAGGGGGAACAGATCCGCTCGGTATCCGTGGAGCGCCTAGGGCCAGTCATCGGCCGGGTCCCCGCGCATCAGCTGGCCCAGCTCGACGATGCCCTCCGCATCCACCTCCAGCTCTAGGAACTGACACCAAACCAGTGGCATAGATGGACGTTGAGCATCTTGTGGGTCTGGCGTTGGGGAACGTCCTCCTGATGCGCGTTGTCGGGCTTGGTGTCCTAAGGAGCGAGATCTTGCCGCCGTTCCGGGAAGAGCGAGATCCCGGCTCCACTCGCTCATCGGGGGTACTGGTCGCGAGGCGGAAGTGGCGGCTGCGGTGTGCGGCCGTCCCAACCCTTCGAAGGCTCCTCTTGGCGACCGGCGCGCATGGTGGCGCTTGGGACTGGGCGTGATGACTAGAAAGTTGCGGCGTGGTCGCCCCATCTCGGGGTCGCAAACCATGGACGCCTCAGACTTGGAGTGCGATGGTGGCTGCGTGGCACGGGTTATCGACGCGGACTACCTGGTGGTGGGAGCCGGCGCCATGGGGATGGCGTTCACCGACGCGCTGACCGGCCACGGCAACGCACGGGTGGCTTTGGTCGACCGTCGGCACAGCGTCAGTGGCCACTGGCTCGAGGCGTACTCATTCGTCCGCCTGCACCAGGCGTCAGCCTTCTACGGGGTCGCCTCCACACGGCTCGGCGACGGGCAGCTGCAGCGACACGGACCGGAGGTGGGTCTGCACGAGCGGGCCACGTCAGCGGAGGTCCGCGCCTACTACGAGCGGGTGCTGAACCGGATGGTGGACTCGGGCAAGGTCGAGTTCTTTCCCAACAGCGAGTACGTCGGCGATCGCACCCTCATCTCGCGCGTCTCGGGCCGCAGCTACGTGGTGCCCGAGCGGTGCCGGATCGTCGACGCCCGCTACCTGGCTCCCGGCATCCCCGTCGGAGCAGCCGCCCCCCTTCCAAGTCGGCCACAACGCCCAGGTGATACCGGTCAACGACCTCGCCCGGTTGGACCAGGCGCCGAGCCAGTTCGTCATCGTCGGGTCGGGCAAGACCGCCACCGATGCGTGCATCTGGCTCCTCTCGCGTGGCGTGGAACCCGAGGCGATCTGCTGGGTGCGCCCGCGGGACCCGTGGATGATGAACCGGGCCGTGGTCCAACCGGATCCCGCGGTCTTTCTGGGCATGGTCGCCGACACGATGCACGCAGCTGAGGACGCGACCTCGCTCGAGAACCTGTTCCTGCGCCTCGAGGATGCCGGCATCATGCTTCGCATCGACCGCACCGTCACACCGACGATGGCCAAGGCCCCCACGCTCGCGATGTGGGAGCTCGAGCAGCTGCGCACTCTTGAGAATGTGGTTCGACGAGGTCACCTCAGGGCGGTGGACCGGGGCCGGCTCACCTTCGCCGACGGATCGGTCGCCGTCGCGGACGACGCCGTCATCGTGCACTGCGCCGCTGACGGCTTGAAGTACCCACCGCTGGTCCCGGTCTGGCGCCCCGACGCGATCACCCTGCAGCCGATCAGGGCCGGGTTCCCCTGCTTCGGTGCCGCACTGGTGGGGTACGTCGAGGCAACCCGCGAGGACGACCACGACAAGAACCGCCTCTGTCCGCCGTCGCCCTACCCCAACTCGATGGCGCAGTGGGCGCGGATGAACGTCCTAGGCACCCAGGCCGTGCTGTCCTTCTCCGCACAACCCGACATCAAGGAGTGGTCCGATCAGGTCGCGCTCAACCCGGCACGGATTCCACCTGGCCATCCCGGATCGGCGGCGCTGGACGAAGCGCGAGAACGGCTGACGACCCACCTGCCTGCGGGGCTGGCCAAGCTGGTCGAACTGATGTGATGCGATCTGCGGGGTCCGGCCGCATGCGGTCCGGCCCGGACCCGACGGTGCGGAGCTGGCCACGACATCGGCCGGTCGACTCGCGGGGTTGAGACTGTGAAGATCGCCTTCGCAGCCTGATGGTGGTGGGCTGTGGGTTGGTGACCGCGGGTGTGACCCCCGAAGAGACTGGCCTGGTGCCTTGTTGCGACTTGTCCGCTCGTGGTCGCCGGCCCCGGCCCGGTTGGAGGAGCTGGCCTGATCAGGAGCTTGACCACTCGGCGTTAGCGGCGCCGGGCGTGTCTCATCACAGTCCTGCCGAGCCTCCGTCCCGGACCGGAACCACGTCCCGTCCGGAGAAGGAGAGAACGCATGAACAGTCTGACCGATCTGCGTGAGGTGGTCGATGTCGTCATCGGCGTCGACACCCACGTCCACACCCACTCCGCGGCCGTGGTCGACGCCGCCACGGGTGGAGTCCTCGACGAGATCACCGTCGATGCGTGAGCCCAGGGCTATGCCGAGCTGGTCGAGTTCGCCAACAACCACGCCACGTTGCGGGCCTGGGCGGTCGAAGGCACCGGCGGGCACGGTGCCGGTCTGAGCCGTCATCTGCTGGCGAGCTCGGAGATCGTCATCGAGCTGGACCGCCCGAAGCGGGCCGCGCGCCGCAACGGCGCGAAGTCCGATCCGCTCGATGCGATCCGCGCTGCACGTGAAGCGATGGCCCGACCGCGGTTGGGGACTCTGAATGCTCGGGTCCGGGGACCTGATCCGAGCAGCCCTTCAAAAAGCATGACGGTGCGGCCACCGCCCACGTGCGAACCGCCCAAGAGCTGAAGGCCGCCGTCCGGCGTGAGTGGTGACTGCCCAGTTTCCATCGTGCGCCGTCCTCGACAGCCCTTCATGCTCGGATGCCAGTCGCCACGTCTTGCTGAGTTGTGCCGTAGCTGGTGGCCGCGTTGGGTGTCAGGCGATGGCCGCGCATGGTGTCGGGTCGGTCAGCATCGCGTCGGCGAAGTGGTGCTGCCCAGTCAGGTCGCTCCAGGTCGTGTCGTCTCGGGTCTGTCCGTTGAGGGTGCCGCCGATGTCCTTCGTGGTCGGGCCCTCTTGCGGTTGGCCGACGGGATACGCGGACTTGGTCACCGTGCGGCGGTAGTCGTGTGTGCCGGGGATGTGGTCGGCGACCTGGATGTAGTGGCCAGCGACGACGATGGAGGCGCCGGTAGTCGTGTTGGTCCACACGCTTCGCGGTGCCGAGACGGACTCCGTGAACCTGGTGATGGTGCCGTCGGAGTCGATGGTGGCGGTGAAGCGGTCGGTGACCGTGGCAGCGACGTGCGCCGCGAACGTGGCGCAGTCGATGGTGGTCTCGAACTGCTCCTCCGAGGTCCACGTGAAGCCGCCCGCGGCCGAGCCGGACGTGGTGACAAGGCGGACCGTGCGTGAGGGTGTTGGCATGGAAACCCCCCTGCCCATCAGGGGTGTCGGCACGTCGTTTCGGGCAGCGTTCGTGTCAGCGCGCGGGATCCATCCGGGTGCGGCGACCCCGTTGCCGGTGAGGTTGTCGCAGCGCACGAACTGGCTGCCTAGCCGCTGAAGGTGGCATTCGTCGATGTGGCCGGCGGGAGTGATGGGTGTGCCGGGGTCCTGCCGTGCCGAGCTGGGGGTGGCTGCGAGACCGGAGACGACGAGCACTGCAACGATCGGCAGGCCGGCTCGGAAGACGTGATGGCTGTTGGCGTTGTTGCTGGACATGTTCGATTCCCCTGTTTCTTGACGGTTGCGCTGACGTCGTGATCAGCGCCGGACGAGGTGTCCATCGCCGTTGTCGCAGGGCTCGGTACCGGGCCGCACTCGGCCGGGTATCAGTTGGGTATCGGAGGCGTTGACGCGGTACCGGCGGAGGGCCACATTCGAGGTGTGCGCGTTGCAGTCCTCGGCCCGCTCGAAGTCGACGAGGGGCGGATCCTGCTGGCACCACGAGACCAGGTGGTGTTGGAGGCACTGGCCGCGCGCCCAGGGGAGACGGTGCGCGCCGAGGCCCTTGCGGAGGCGCTGTGGGGTGAACGGCTGCCGGCATCCTGGCCCAAGGTCGTCCAGGGCTGCGTGTCCCGCCTGCGCAAGGTGCTGGGGGCCGGCGCGATCGTGACGGCCGGTGCCGGGTACCGACTGGCGCTGCACCGCGACGACGTCGACCACCTGTGCTTCGAGGACCTCTTGGTGCATGCCACCCAGTTGCTGGCCGGTGAGCCCGAGCGAGCCCGGTATGCCAGTGGGCAGGCCCTGAGCCTGTGGCGTGGTGATCCGCTGGATCGGCTGACCGACTGGGAAGCCGGTCGGATCGAGGCGGAACGGCTCGTCGAACGGCGCCGCGACGCCGAGGACCTGTTCGCTGAGTCCGCCATCAGGGCGGGACGGCATCGTGACGTCCTGGGCGACCTGCACCGCATGGTCGCCCAGCAACCCACCCGTGAACGACGGTGGGGTCTGCTGGCCCTGGGCCAGTACCAAGCGGGTCGCCAGGCGGAGGCGCTGGCCACGATCCAACGGGCCCGGGCAACACTGGTCAATGAGTTCGGGCTGGACCCCGGTCCGGCACTCGCGGAGCTCGAAGAGGCGATCCTCCGGCAGGATCCCGCGCTGCTGCCCGACGGAGCGGTGCCGACGGCTGCAGCGGTCTGTCCCTACCTGGGCCTGGTCGCCTACGACATCGGTGACGCGCCGGCGTACTTCGGCCGCGAGGCCGACGTGTCCGCGTGCCTGGCCCGGCTCGATGAAGCGGGTGTCTTGGCCGTCGTGGGCCCGTCGGGGAGCGGCAAGTCCTCGCTGATCCGGGCCGGAGTGGCGGCGGCGCTGGTTCGCGACGGACACCAGGTCCGGATCGTCACACCCGGGGCCCACCCGGAGGACGTCCTCGTCCAAGCGCCAAGAGGCAACGGGGCAGTCTTCGTCGTCGACCAGTGCGAGGAGGCGCTTGCCCTCGCCGAGACATCACCGGAGCGTGAGGCGTTCTTCTCCGGTTTGGTCGACGTCGCCGCTCGAGGCCGACTGGTCATCTCCCTACGTGCGGACCGGCTCGGTGAGCTCGCCGAGCACCCGGAATTCGCCCACCTGGTGGAGAGGGGGCTGTACCTGCTCGGCGCCATGGGCCCGGCGCAGCTGCGTAGTGCCATCGAGAGCCCGGCCGCCCAGGCAGGGTTGCGGTTGGAGCCGGGTCTGGTGGACCTCCTTGTTCGCGATGCTGAGAGGTCATCGTCCGCGTTGCCGTTGCTCTCGCACGTGCTGCGCCAGACCTGGCGGCGCCGCGAGGGGAACACCCTGACCGTTAAGGGGTACACCGCGACCGGTGGGGTGCGCGAAGCGGTCGCCCAGTCGGCAGAGCGGCTCTACCGTGAGCTGACCCCGACCCAGCAGCACATGCTGCGCGACCTGATGGTGCGGCTGGTGTCCGCGGACGACAGCGGGGAACCTGTCCGCACGCGAGTCGCGCGACGCACTGTGGCCCCGGACGATGAGCATGTCACGGTGGTCGAGGCGCTCGTCGGGGCACGGCTGCTGAGCAGCGACGGGGACACGGTCGAGATCGCCCACGAGTCGCTGGCGCTCGCGTGGCCCCGGCTGCGGTCGTGGCTGGACGATGACGTCGACGGGCTGCGGATCCTGCGACACCTGGCGGTCGCTGCAGAGAGCTGGGACGAGCTGGGGCGGCCCGACAGCGAGCTGTACCGCGGGGTGCGCCAGGCGCGGGCTGTGGAGTGGCGCGACCGGGTGCGCCCCTCGCTGTCGCCCGCGGAGCGGGACTTCCTCGACGCGTCGTGCGAACTGGCCGACGAGGAGCACCGGGCCACGGAGGCTCAGGTGCGCCGGGAGCGGCGACTCAACCGGAGGCTGCGCCTCGGGCTTTCGGCGGTGGCCGCCCTGCTCGCGGTGGCCGTGGTCGCCGGTGGGATCGCGATCACCGCGAGAGCCCAGGCGGCCCAGGATGCGGCCGTGGCAGAACAGCAGGCCCGCGCCGCGGATGCCCGCCGCCTGGGTGCCGAAGCGCTCCGATCGCCGGAGATCGACCGGGCTCTGCTCCTGGCCGTGGCCGGTGCTCGACTCGACGGCTCCGCCGACACGGTAAACAACCTGACCGGAGTCCTCGACCGCGTTCCGCAACTGGTCGGTGCAGCCCGCAGCACGTCCCTGTCCTCGCTGTCCGTGAGCCCGGACGGGACTCGGGTCGCGAGGGGCGAGGTGATCCGTGGGGTGTCCATCCTCGACGCGGGGACCCTCGTGGAGACAGCGCGCAACGATGATCTTCCGGTTGCCGGCGTGCGCTTCGACCCGAGCGGGTCAACGCTGGCTGTAGCCGTCAATCCATGGACGCCGAACAGCGTGGCGCGAGTGGATCCCGTGCCGCTCCGACTGCTGGACGCCTCGTCAGCACGACTGCTTCCCCACCAGCCTGGCGGTACGCCCCCAGGTCTGGTCATCCACCACTCCTTCGGCTTCAGCCCCGACGGCCGATGGCTCGTCGCGGGCTTCATCTCCCCGAGCGGTCTCCCCGCCAACACGGTGGTGCAGGTCTGGGACACCACCGCTCTGGCCCGCCCGAAGTGGTCGTTCACGGTCCCATACCTGGTCAGTTCGATTGAAGTGGGCAAGGGTGCCCGGCGGATCTACGCCATGTCGGACACCGGGGACCTGCACCTGCTCGAGCCGGCCACCCAGCGTGAGCTGCGCTCCATCCACACCACCAAGTCCTCGACCGCCCTGTTCGCACCGGTGGCCGTCGCACTGACCCACGACGGCACGCGGGTGGCGGTGCGGGACGCCGACCAGGTTCGACTGCTGGATGCAGAGCGGCTGACCACTACAGCCTCCTTCCGGGAGGAAGGCGTCATTGGCGCGCCCTTGGCCATCTCCTCCGATGATCGGAACCTGGCCTACCTGGTCGACGGCACGGCGGTCGTGCGGCCCTTGGCAGAGGCGAGCGGTCGGGGCACCCCCTACCCCTCGGGCGACGCGTACGAGCCGGCGGGTTTGGCGTTCGCCCAGGGCGGACGAACCCTGATGGCAGCCCGGGACGACGGCCTGTTGCTGGCGTGGGACACCATCGGTAGCCGCAAGTTCCTACCTTCGGCGCCCCCGAAGGCCGGGACGATCGCGGGGCGCTACTTGTCGTCCCGCGTGTCACCGGACGGCCGGACCGTCGCCTACCTACGTGGCTCGACCGTCGACGCATCGGTGAGCCTGCAGTTCCTCGACGTCCGCTCGAACTCGCTTGGTCCGGCGATCAGCACTACCGAGACGCTCGACTTCTGGATCGGTCTCGCGTGGCGCCCGGACAGCACGGCGGTTGCCACGGTGCTTGGCACTGAGCGGCTGCACGTCTGGGACCGAGTCACGGGGAAGCAGATCGAGGAGCACCGGGCGCCCGGCGAACGGCTCACGACAGTGGCCTTCAGCGGAGACGGCTCACGCCTCCTCGTCGGCACCAGAGACGGCTGGGTCAAGCCGATCGCCGGGACCAGCCCCCGAGCCGGTGCACCGGTCAAGGTCAGCGATTCCAGCCCTGTGACGACGCTCGCTGTGGACGGGCCTGGTGGCAGGGCCGTGGCCACCACCGATGACGGTGTTCGGGTGCTCGACCTTGACGCCGGAACGGTCACCCGCACCCTGGCGGTTGACTACACCACAAGTGCTGCCGCCTGGATTCTGGATGGTTCGGCTGTGGTCATCAGCGGCCTGGATTACAGCCAAGGTGGCGCCGGCGTCGTGAGTGTCTATGACGCCACGACGTGGTCACGGCGTTCGAGCGCCACCGGCCGCGCCGTTGCCGGCGGCAACCTCCTCCAGCTCGACGCGAAGGGACAGCGGTTCCTTACCGCCTTCGCCGATCGGGTGGCGCTGTGGGACGCGCAGTCTGGGACACTTGTGCGCTCCCTGGGCGTCGAGGACCGAACCGTTGGAGGCTTCGACCCTGCCCGCTCGACCCTCGTGCTCGCCTCGACCGAGGCAGCGGTCTCACACTGGGACCCAGGTTCCGAT
The DNA here is from genome assembly GCA_963806295.1 of uncultured Actinomycetota bacterium. GTDB lineage: Bacteria > Actinomycetota > Actinomycetes > Actinomycetales > Dermatophilaceae > Fodinibacter. Next base: position 57,767 of record CAWDXP010000026.1, read on the forward strand.
GCCGCCATCGCCGCGGCATGCGACATAGTCGGTCGGCGGATGACGGAGGCGGAGTGGCGGACCTATCTGCCTGATCGAGAGCGCGAGGAGGTCTGCTGAGGTGTCGGCGACCCAGGCCGGGATTCATCCCGGCGCTAGCCACGAAAGGCGCGCTCAATGGCGACGGCCAGCACGGAGTCACGGGTGGACAGTGCAGATCCCAACAGGCGCCCGCTGACCCGCGACGAGGCTGTCGCGCTGCTCTCGCGCCCCCTCGTAGGCGTGTTCTCGACTCTGAGCGAACGAGGTTGGATCCACTCGGTCCCGGTCCACTTCCTGTACGCGGACGATCAGGTTCGCATCCTGGCTGGCGCCCGGGACGTGAAGACGCGGAACGTCGAGCGGACGGCTCAGGGCACCCTTTGCGTCGAGACAACCGAGGACCACACCCGCAGGTACGTCTCGGTGTCAGGTGCGGCGACCGTGCGGCATCCGCCCGAGACGATTGACCTGCGCGCGCTCGACCACCGTTACAGTCGACACGATTTCGCCGCGGGCCGGCCCGACGAGTCCTTCGCCTCGGCTGTGATGATCGTGGTGACGATCAAGCGTTGGATCGCTTGGGCCGACTGGGACTGAGGACGTTCGGCTCCGAACGCGCCGTGCGGGAGAGTTGCGGTTCCAGGTCGATACTGACTGGGTTGCTCCCCGGTCCCATGCGCAGGCTGGCATCACCGTCCGGTCTGCCAATTCCGTTACCCCACAGATGACTCCGCAGTATCGAGGAACCTGGCACCCCACAGCCTGGGTGGCACCCGAATCGCCGGCAGTCCCCGTTCCGCTCCGCTGGCAGGGAGTCTCAAGCCGGTGTCAGGGTGGTCGTGACGACGACCTTGCCACTCGTGTGCTCGGTCTCCATGTAGCGGATGGCCTCAGGCGCATCTTCGAGGCTGAAGCGGCGGTCGATTACCGGTTTGACCTGCTGTGCCGCGACCATCTGCGCGACCCGCTCGAGCACGGCGGCGTCGGGACGCGCTTGCGGGGCGAGCACGCGGACCCGGCGGAGGTTCCCGTACAGCTGCCCCCAGATCAGCAACCTGAGCGGGCCGATCACCCTGCCGCTGCCGGACACTCCGCCACCGGAGAGGACGACGGCGCCACCTGGCCGACTGGCCCGGCGGAGCTCGCGCAAGCTCCGGTTGCCGACCAGGTCGACCACCACGTCGTGCTGGGCACTGTCGAGGGTGAAGTCTTCGACGGTGTAGTCGATCACCCGGTCCGCCCCCAGGGACGTGGCAATGGCGATATTGCGAGGGCTGACGACGGCCGTGACGTGCAGGTGCCTCGCCTTGGCCAGCTGGATGACGAAGGTGCCGACTCCACCCGAAGCTCCGTTCACCACGACGGTGTCACCCGGGGCCGGATCCGCAGCGTCGACGATGCGCATCGCGGTGGTCGCAGCCAGGGGTAGCGCGGCCGCTTCGTCGAAACTCAGACCATCAGGGATGGGGGCCAGCTGTTGGGCGGGCACGACGGCGTGGTCCGCAAGGGCCGCAACTCCCTCGCCGAAGACGTGGTCGCCTACCCGCCAGCGCGTCACCCCGGCGCCGATAGCCTCGACGGTGCCAGCAAGGTCGGTGCCGCGGATGGCAACCCGCGGACGTCGCAGACCGAAGCTGCTTCGGTCGAGGAGCCTCGCGAGGCGGGGCTCGCCGCGCATCACGTGCCAGTCGCGGGCGTTGATCGACGCGGCCCGGACCCGAACGAGTACCTCGTCATGACCCGGCGAGGGAGTGGGGATGGTGCTGCACTCGAGGACGTCAGGTGAGCCGTAGCGGCGCTGAAGGACTGCGCGGGTCGTCTGGCCGGCCACGCCCTCATCGTCGAGGGATCGGTGGTGGGAGTCTGTCGAGGTCATTGCTACTTCACCTCCGAGCGCCGCAGCGTGAACACGGCGATCATGAGCGGCAAGACGAGCCACACCAAGGTCGTCACCGTGAGCTGGGACCACTGTTCTCCGGAGAGCCCACCGTTCAGGAGTGCGTCCTGGTTGTGCTTGGGGTCCACCCATGGACGCAGGTCACGGAACCAGGCTTGATTGAACGCGAGGAACGCGAGCAAACCCGGGGCGACGAAGGCGTAGATCATGTAGGCGACGACGGCGCCGGCGCTGTTGCGGATGAGCGCACCCAGGGTGAACCCGACCAGCATCAGCGACATGGTGCCAAGCGCGAAGTAGCCGACATCGGTGAGGTCCTGGTCCCAGACCGGGGTGATGCCGGCCAACGCGGCACCTGCGAGGTTCCCGAGGGCACCGACGGCGAAGGCCACGACGGTGGCAGCGAGTGCCACGAGGCACGCCGAGACGGCTTTCGCGCCCATGACCCGGCCACGGTGCGGGACGAGGGTGAACGTCGTGAGTCCGCTGCGCTGGCTCCACTCGGCCGTGACGGACAGGACCGTGATGATGGCCAGGATGATCGACATCGGCATGCCGATCGCGAGAGTGAACTGGCTGTAACGGAACTCCTCCGTCGGCGCCCAGGCGATGACGGCGCCGGTGGTGATCAGGGCGGCCAGACCGATGCTGGCGAGCAACCACAGCCCGGAGCGCGTGTCGAAGGACTTGCGAAGCTCGACCCGGACGATGCGGGTCAAGGGGATGCGTCGACCGACGCTGTTCCTCGTGATGTCGTTGGGCAGGGCCGTGGCCGGCGGGGCGACGGCGGCGGTGCTTGTGGTCATGCGGCTTCTCCTTGCTGGTGACGCTGAATCGGGCTGTGCTGAAGCCCTTCTCGCTGGGTGCCGGCGGTGAGCTCCAGGAAGAGCTCCTCCAGCCCAGCACCGTCTGCGGTTCGCAGTTCGATGAGCGGGATGCCGGCCTCGTGAGCCACCTGACCGACTCGCTCGGGGTCGGCATCCGCACGAAGGGCCTGGTCGCCGTGGTGGACCTCGACACCAGCCGCCGTCAGGGCGTTGGCCAGCTGGTCGGGGTGCCGGGTCCGGACCTGCGCTCCGGTGGAGGCGAGCAGCTCGGCCTTGGTGCCCTGGGCGACGATCCGGCCGTTGCCGATCACGACGAGGTCGTCGGCGACCACCTCGATCTCGTGCAGCAGGTGTGAGGACAGCAGCACTGTGGCACCCCGGTCGGCGTAGCCGCGCAACAGGTCGCGCATCCAGCGGATCCCCGCCGGGTCGAGGCCGTTGGCCGGCTCGTCCAGGATGAGCACGGCCGGCTCCCCGAGCAGCGCCTGGGCGATGCCCAGTCGCTGCCGCATGCCGAGCGAATAGTCACGGACGCGTCGGCCCGCCTCCGTGTCGGTGAGACCCACCAGGTCGAGCATCTCGTCGACCCGATCGGCCCGCAGGCCCATGGTCTTCTGGGCGAGGGTGAGGATCTCGCGTCCCGTCCGTCCGCCGTGCTGAGCGGAGGTGTCGAGCAGGACGCCGACCTCCAGGCCCGGGTTGGGCAGGTCGGTGAAGCGGCGGCCCAGGACGTGTGCCGCCCCGGTGGTGGGCGGGGTCAGGCCGACGATGACGCGCATCGTGGTGGACTTGCCCGCTCCGTTGGGGCCGAGGAAGCCGGTGACCCGGCCGGGTTCGGCCCTGAAGGTGACGTGGTCGACGGCGGTGTGGGCGCCGTACCGCTTGGTGACGCCCTCGACGCGGATCATCGCTCGTCGTCCATGCCGGCGGTGACTGGTGACGCCTTGAAGCCCTTGACGACCAGGTAGACGCCGAGGCCGAGCTCCCAGAAGAACTCCGGGATGGCAGACAGGACCTGCCAGGTGCCGTCGAGCTCGATGGCGCCGACCATCGCGGCGGCACTCGCCAGGATGAGCAGCGGCCCACCGACCAGCCCCAGGACGGCCAGCGTGCGCGGCACCAGACGGGAGCGGTACATCAGGTAACCCAGGATCACTCCGTTGCCCACTCCGACCACGAAGTTGGGCCCGAGGCCGAACGTCCACTCCTGCATCCTGAGGAAGGCGTCGCCTATGACGGTCAAGCCGTCTGCCGCAGCCGCGCCGGCGTAGCTCTGGCGCAGCGTCACGACCGTGAGCACGCTGAGGACGCCCACGGCGATGAAGACGCTCTCCATGATCCGGGCTGCCACGTAGCTCATCGCGAGGCTCTCGTGCTGCCGCTTGAGGACGGGCCACAAGAAGGTGGCGGTGCCGATGTTCGCGATGATCAGCACGGCCTCGAACACCGCTCCCCACAGCACTCGGGTGTCCTGCCCCGGACCGGTGATGTAGTCGCCCTCGAAGAGCGGCGGGTAGAACGCGATCTTCGCGGCGATCGACGTGACGTACGTGACGATGAACAGCCAGCCGACGATCGACGCGATGGTCCGCAGCGAGTTGCGGGGCACTGGCCCACGTCGGAGCGCGGTGGTGGTGGTGGTGGTGGTGTTCTGTTGGGTGCTCATGGGGTTCTCCTTGTCGTCATGAGTGGTGAACTGCGGTGTGCCGGGCGGCTAGCGGGCGTCGATCTGGATGACCGAGATGATCGGCAGACCGATGTCGCGCACCTTGCGCAGGGCGCCGTGCAGCGCCGCCTGGTCGGCGACCCGACCACGAAGCACCGTGCTGCCGTCCTCGCCCGGGGTGAGGTCGAAGCCGTCGAACCAGGCGGCCCATCGAGGGTCCAGGCGTCCGTCGAGACGAATCTCGTACCAGTCACCCGGTGCACCCCTGGTGGTCCCGTCCACTGACCGCTCCTTCGTCCTGGTGCCCGCCGGGTGTCCGGTGGGCTCCGGTTGATGTCCGGAACGTAGGAGTCAGGGTGATGAGCGCACGTCATCACAGGTGATGATCACGCTGATGAATCGTGGATGCCGGTCAGCGACCCATCACGGGCGCCTGCGCGCGAGGGAGCGCCTCAAAGGTCGAGCTGGTGGGCGCGACGCACCGCTGCGCGTCGGTTGTTGACCCCGAGCTTGGCGTAGATGTGCTGGGTGTGCGTGCGGACGGTGCTCAGGGAGACGCTGAGCCGTCGAGCGATCGCGGGGCCGTCGAGGTCGGACCCGAGGAGCCGCATCACCTCCAGCTCCCGCTCGCTGAGCGGCTCGACGAACGAGCGCCGTGGATCATCGGATCCTGTCGGCTCGTCGTCCCCGGCCTGCGGCGGGCCGCTCCGACCGGCGGGCGCCGGGGCGTCGGCTGAGGATGCCGTCGCGTGCATGGTTGCGCGTAGGTCAGCCAGGAAGCCACGGTCGCCATCGAGGCTTCCGACCTCGTCGAGGAGGCCGCGCAGGCCAGTGGCTTCGTCGGTGAAGACACGCACCCACCCCACGGGTCGAGCCAGACGCACCGCCCATCGCAGGGACTCGAGCGCCCCCTCGCGGTCGCCCGCGGCATCGCGCGCCAGCGCCGCAAGGACGTCCACCTCCACGGCCGTTCCGACCCGACCACCGGCCTCAGCCGCCTGACGCAGACGCTCGAGAAGCTGCACCGCATCGCCGATGAGTGCAGGGTCCCCGGACTGCGAGTGTTCGGCCAGCAGGATCCGCACGAGCGTGAGCTGCTCGTACTCCCGCGGGTAGCTGACCTCGTCACGAGGAGACAGGGCTTGTTCGCTGGCCCACCTCCTCGCCGCGGACAGGTCACCGGCACGGACCCGGAGCCGGGAGCGCGTCGCACCCACCGGTCGAACGTTCGGTGAGAAGTCTCCGACGTAGAGGCGTTCGGCCTCCTCGAGCAGGGCGTCGGCACCGCTCCAGTCGCCGGCTGCTGCCCGCAGTTCCGCCATGGCGACCCGCCACCGGTAAGGCTGCTGGGGCAGGCCCGCGCCCTCTCCCAGCGCGCCCGCCCGGTCAAGGTGGCGGGCCGCGGCAGCCGCGTCACCGCCCTGCCAGGCGACGCGGGCCAGGGCAACCCACATGTCCGCCGTGCCGCGCACCACACCGTTCGCGGACCCGGATCGGGCGAGGTCCAGGGCCTCGGTCACCACGCGCCGGGCGTCGCCGAGCCGGCCCAGCGTGAGTGCGAGGTCCACGAGGGTCACCGTGCACCCGAGGACGTCGGCGACGTGCCCGGCCGCCCCTAGGTCGTGCGCTGCCGCCGTGTACGACTCGAACGCAGACGGCAGGTCGCCGCCCGCCCACGAGGCCAGACCCTTCAGCGCGCGAGCGGCCGCCGTGGTGAGCAGGTCGCCGGGGCCTGCAAGTGCCAGAGCACTTTCGGCGTGGGCGATGGTGCCCTCGAGGTCGCCGGCGACCAGCGCCAGCCCCGCGCGCTGGGTGGCGATCACCGCGGGGAGCCGGTCCGCCTCGACCCGGTCGCGCACTACCACGGCGTCAAGCGGCCCGGCCAGCACGACCTCCAGGTCGTCCAGACGTTTCGCAACCCCAGCGAACTCGTTGTCGGCCATCAAGGCCGCGACGAAGATGCCCGCCACCACGGGCCGGTTCCTGACTGCGTCCTCCGGGATGACGTCGATCCAACCCCGGATCACACGCTCACTCCGTTGGCGGCGCAGAGCCGGGGCGGCCGCCTCGACGAGGTCTGCGGCCCGTGCGACATCCCCGGCCGCGACTGAATGCCGCACTGCCGCATCGGTCTCCCCCTCCTGCTCGAACCATGAACTGGCGCGTCGGTGCAACGCGTTCACGTCGATGGACGGTTCGGCGAGCAGCCTGGAGCGAAGGACGTCAGCGAACAGGAGGTGGTACCGATACCAGTGGCGCCGGTCGTCCAGCGGCACGATGAGCAGGTTCTGCCGCTCCAGCGACTGCAAGGTCGACGCACTGCCTGCCTGGCCGGTCACCGCGTCGCACAGGGGCCCGCTCAGGCGCTCGAGCACCGACGTCTCGAGCAGGAAGCGGCGCAGCTCAGCCGGCTGCCGGTCAAGGACCTCATCGGCGAGGTAGTCGACGACGAACCGGTCGTCACCGGCGAACCCGGAGATGAACTCCGCCTTGTCGTCGCGGTCGCGCAGGGAAGCGGCCGCCAGTTGCAGTGCGGCGATCCAACCCTCGGTCCGGCCCTCGAGCGAGGAGACGTCAGCGGCGCTCAGGTCGAGGCGGTGGATGCCGTTGAGGTATGCATCCGCTTCGTCCCCGGTGAAACGCAGGTCCTTGGCGCGGACCTCGACCAGCTCGCCCGTGGCGCGGAGTCGGGCCAGCGGGAGGGAAGGGTCGGCACGGGTGCCGATGGCGAGGTGCAGCTGTGGCGGTCGGTGGTCGAGAAGGAACGCCACGTCATCGCTGAGAGCGGGGCCGTCGACGAGGTGGTAGTCGTCCAGTACCAGGGTGACTTCCCCGGGGTGGACGCTCAGCTCGTTGAGCAGGGCGGCGATGACACCCTCGAGCGGCCCCGTCGCCGAGTCCAGGAGGTCCAGCGCCGATGCGGCGGCGCCGGGGCTGGTCCGTTCCACGGCGTGCAACAGGTAGGACCAGAACCGGCGCGGCTCCGCATCACGCTCGTCGAGCGACACCCAGGCCATGGCTTGTCCGCCGCCCCGTGCCAGGCCCGCGAGCTGGGTGAGGAGGGTCGTCTTACCGAAGCCCGCCGGAGCCGACACCACGGTCAGCGCGCAGGTCGAGGCTCGCTTCATGACAGCGGCAAGTCGACGGCGTGGGACCAGCTCTCGGTGGGCCTGAGGGACGAGCAGCTTGGTCTCCACGAGGAGGTCAGCCACGAGCGGCTCCCTTCGGTCGGACCGTGCAGAAGGAGCGTAGAGGAGCCGCCCTGCGGACGTCTGCCCCATCGGGTTCCTCGAACGGGGTCCACGACGTCATAGTGCCCGGCAGGTCAGACCAGCCAGCGCGTTCGGTCGGACTCGGGCACGGGGCAGACGAGCTCGTCGGCCAGGATGGCGTAGCCCCACCGTGTCGAGCTACCGGCCGTCACTGTGCAGCGACTCCGCGACCGCGTGCAGCCCGCGCCGCGCGCCCACGCGCTCCATGAGCCGCCAGGATGCGACGTTGCCGACGAAGCAGTCGCCACGAGCCGTCGCACCCAGCGGGCGATGGCTTGATCAAGCGGCGGCGTCGGTGGCCGCGGCTTCGGCACTAGTGGTGCGGGTCAGAATGCGGCTCTGGTTCTCTACTGTCAGAGGCCCGCACCTGCATCCGCTCCCCAGGGCGCCCGAAGATGCTGAGCACCTCAGCCGGGCCGTCACCGGTGCTGCCGAACCAATGCGGCACCCGGGTGTCGAACTCCGCTGCCTCCCCCACGCCCAGGACCAGGTCCTTGTCGCCGAGGACCAGTCGCATCCGGCCGGACAGCACGTACAGCCACTCGAACCCGTCGTGCGCCCGTGGGCTCGGTGTCGCCTGGGAGGCCGGGACGATGATCTTCCACGCCTGCACCCCACCCGGATGCGTCAGCGGCAGCACGGTGCGCCCGTTCAGGTGTCGAGGTTTCAGCCTGATCCGCGGGTCACCCACCTCGGGGGCACCGACGAGGTCGTCGATCGGCACGCGATAGACCTGCGCCAGCGGCAGCAGCAGCTCGAGGCTCGGTCGCCGCTGCCCGGTCTCGAGCCGCGACAGGGTGCTCTTGGACAGGCCGGTCTGTGCCGCCACCTGGGCCAACGTGAGTCTCCGTTGCTCGCGCACCCGCCGCAGTCGCGGCCCCACCTTCTCCAGCGCCTTCGCCACCGCCGACCCGGACTCGTGGCCGGTGGATCCTCTCGGGCGGGCCGACTCGCCATCTTGCTTCCTCGACATCCGGCCATTGCACGCGCAATTCCCGGTTTCGGCAACAACGGTTGCCAGCAGGATCTCGCGACGGCGACCCTCGTGGCATGAACGAATACGACGTCGTGGTGATCGGCGGAGGCGCCGCCGGACTGTCCGCCGCCCTGGTCCTGACCCGGGCCCTGCGCCGGGTGGCCGTGGTCGACACCGGGCAGCCGCGCAACGCGCCCGCCGCTCACATGCAGGGCTTCCTCGGCTCCGATGGCCTCCCGCCCACCGAGCTGCTGGCCGCCGGACGGAACGAGGTCGTCGGCTACGGCGGGCACCTGCTCTCCTGCCGCGCCGACCGCATCACCTCCCATCCCGCCTCCCCCGGCGCGAAGCGGATGAGATTCGACGTCGACCTCGACGACGGCTCCACCCTTCGAGCTCGGCGAGTCCTGGTCACCACAGGGCTGCGCGATGACATCCCGAACCTCCCGGGCGTGCGCGAGCGGTGGGGGCGAGACCTGCTTCACTGCCCGTACTGCCACGGCCACGAGGTCCGTGACCAACCCCTCGGCGTGCTTGGTGGTTCGCCCGAAGCGCTGGCTCACGCACACCTCGTCCGCCAGTGGTCCCCCGACGTCGTGCTATTCGCCAACGGACACCCGCTCACGGCGAACCAGCTCGAACAGTTCGCTGCCCGCGCCATCGGCGTCGTCGACGCCCCGGTCGCTCGACTCGTCATCGAGCACGACCGCCTCACCGGCGTCGAGCTGGAGACCGGCCAGGTGGTGCCCCGGGCCGCGGTCTTCGTGCGACCACGGTTCATCCCGAACGACACGCTGTTGACCCGTCTCGGCTGCGCGACCCACGACAACGGCTGGGTCGCCGTCGACGCCAGCGGGCGCACCAACATCCCCGGGGTGTGGGCAGCAGGCAACGCCGTCAACCCTCGCGCCCAGGTCATCACCGCATCGGGCGAAGGCTCGGCCGCTGCCATCGCCATCAACAACGACCTCATCGACGAGGACCTCCCCATTGCCGTCACCAACTTCCGGCTCGGACTCCCCCTCTGAACCTCCTCCGGCCCAATCCATCGGGGCATCAGCGCGTCCAGCGCCGCTCTGGCCCAACCCATTTCACTCAACAGGAGCTCACCATGCCCGACAACGCTCAGCCCAATGCCCAGCCCGGCCCGTCGACCCCCGCAGACCAGGTCAGACCGAAGCCTGCCGGTCCGCCCAGCAAGCACCAGCTGGCGATCATGATCTGGATCGCTGTCTTTCCCACTCTCACTGTGCTCAACCTGTCGATCGGACCGTGGCTCACCGGCGCTGGCCCGGTCCTGCGCACCTTCGTACTCGCAACCATGGCCGTCCCGATCGTCATCTACGGGATCATGCCCCAGTTGCACCGACTGCGGAGTCGGCTCCTGTCCCAGCGGGCTGCCTGACCCAGCCCGGGACGCCCGGGCGGGCACTCAGTCGCACCATTGGCAGCGCACGCCGCCTGCTGGATGCTGGTCGGTGGCCAGGTCCACCCAAAGACCCCCAGCAGGCAGCATGGAACCAGCTGATCTCGACGCGGCACGGCACGGCACGGTGGCGCCGCCCGACCCACAGCGGGTCGGGCGGCGGTTCATCGCGCTGTACGCGCTGTCCTACGCGGGAGGGTCACTCCTCTTCCTCGGACCGTTATTGGTGTCGCTCGCGCTGAAGGTCAACGACCTGGTCGGCATCGACGACGCACCGAGGAACCTCGCCCTCGTCACGGGAGTCGGATCGCTCCTGGCGATCGTGAGCAACCCGCTCTTCGGGCGGCTGAGCGACCGCACCACCTCACGGCTGGGTATGCGCCGGCCGTGGATGATCGTCGGCCTGGTGGGCGGAGCGGTGGGAACGCTGACCGTCGCCCTAGCCCCCAGCATCACTGTCGTGCTCTTCGGCTGGTGCATCGCGCAGATCTTCCTCAACGCCGTGCTGGCCGCCCAGGTGGCGATCCTGCCCGACCATGTGCCGACGGTCCAACGTGGCCTGGTCTCCGGGATCCTCGGAGTTTGTCTTCCGGTGGCCTCGGTGGCGGCCACCGGACTGGTCCAGGCCTTCGAGGGACGCCAGCTGATGATGTTTCTGGCGCCACTGGTGGTCGGCGGCGTGCTGATCGGGGTCTTCACCATCTCCCTGAACGACCGCCGGCTCGACCCGGCCGACAAACCACCCTGGTCGCTAGGGCACCTGGTCGGGACGTTCTACGTCAGCCCCCGAGCCAACCCGGACTTCGCGTGGGCCTTTACCAGCCGCTTCATGGTGGTCATGGCCTACGCCTTCCTGGTGACGTACCAGGCGTACTACCTGATCGACGAGGTCGGAGTCGCGGAAAGTGCCGTCCCACATCAGATCTACCTCGGCACGCTGGTCCAGTCCGTCGCCCTCGTCCTCTCGTCACCGCTGGCCGGGCGGCTCTCCGACCGGCTCGGCCGACGAAAGGTCTTCGTCGCCCTTGCCGCCGTCACGTATGCCTTGGCGCTGGTCATGATCGCCACTGCAGACAGCGTCGACGGCTACCTGGTCGGCATGGCGGTCAGCGGGGTGGGCTTCGGCATGTACATGGCCGTGGATCTCGCGCTCGTCGTCGACGTGCTGCCTGACCCCGACTCTGCGGCAAAGGACCTCGGCGTCCTGAACATCGCCGGAGCACTACCGTTCGCCCTCGCGCCCGCGTTGGCACCCCTCGTCCTCGGCCTCAGCGACAACAGCTACTCGGCCCTGTACCTCGTGGCGGGCGCCTGCGCCCTCCTCGGTGCCGCCGCCATCCTGCCGGTTCGTCTAGTTCGCTAGCCCCGTACTCCCTGGTCATTGAGACGCCCGGCCCGATGACACTCATGAGCCGGCACACCCACAACAGAGGTCGCCATGGGAAGCCGCAATGACATGCTTAGAACCGGGCCAACCACATCTTCAGGGCGCTCTTCGGCGCTTCAAGACGGATCACCCACGTATCCAGATGACTGGTCGACCGTCGGCATGCGGGTGAAGACTGCGATCGGCGCGCGTGGCCCTCAGTGGGAGTAGTGACGCGGCCCCGCAGCGGTCCACGTGGTGCCGTGGCCACGGGGATGTACGGCACGGTGACTGGTTGGAGCGCCAGCCCCGACGGTCGGCAGCTGGGACAGGGTTGGTGGCACCTCCCGGGGCGGCCCTAAGTGGCTCTGACCTGCAGTGATAGCCGACCGGGCTGTCGCCCAGCAGCCCGATCAGGTAGGCGACGAGGCGCCAGTCCAAGAGTGTCCTAGATCGAGATTGACTGGGGCGCCCTCCCCCGGTCCCATGCGCAGGTAGGTATCACAATCTGGGGCGCCAATTTCGCTGTCCCATAAGTCATTACGCGGCATCCCGGGAATCGAGCACCCCAACTGCTCAGGTGACAACCGGATCGTCAGCGGTCCCTGCCGTCCTGAGCATTGGGTCAGCTCCATCCCGAGTGAGCCGCGAGTGGTTCGCGCATGTGCCCGGCGGCTTCAGCTGCTCCCACCGGCGATGACCACTGGCACGATGACCGCGGTGAGGATGGCTGCGTTCAGGCTGTCGATGGCCCGCTTGATCGCCACTCCGACGGCGACCTCGTCGGATGCCTGTGCCACCCGACGCTTGAGGTCCTTCGCCGACATGCCCTCGGACTCGGCGGCGAGTACCTTCTTGGCGACACCAAGCCCCTGAAGGATCGCCAGCAACGTCGCGTCAGTCGCCGAGGGAGGCGCGCCAGCCAGGACGTTCCGCAGTCGTTCGCGGATCTCGCGCTCGGGCAGCGGGTCCAGGGTCGGGCGCTTCTGGCCGACCAGGCCCAGGAACCTTGCGGGCACCACCTCCACGACGCCGCCACTCACCAGCCCCTTGACGACCTCGGCCTCCGGATCGAGCTTGCGGTCCTGGACCAACGTCGAGAGCTTCTTGCCGTCCTTCTCGACGATGCGGGCGAGGACCTTGTCCAGGACGGCTCGACCAGTCGGCGTCGCGTCGATGACGCGCACCCTTGGGTCCTTCTGCTCGTCCAGAACGACCCGTTCCTCGATCAGCAGGTCGGCGATCGTCGCGGCGCTCAGCGCCCACCCGGTCTGGGTGCCCCAGCTCGCCGGGCCGCCTTCATCGTTCGTCAAGAGCAGGAAGATCTCAGCAGCCGTGTCCATGTCTCCACGTTACGAGCCGGCCGGTCGCGCGAGACCCGTGTGCAGGTGCTCAAGGCCGTTGCCGCCATCGTCACCCCGTGTCCCGGAAGACCCGCCCGGTACCGATGGTCGCAAGGATTCCTCTTGCGGATCCCTCAGAGACCCGGCATCGACCACTGGCTCGAACGCCTTTCGTAACAGGCCCTGGGCGACGAGTGACGCAGGTGGTGCTGGCGGGCGGTCTCGTTGCCGCGCGGCGGTGCGGATCACAGGCGGATGTTGGGGCGGTGGGCCTCACGCTTGGCGTGCCGGGCGGCGCGCTGAGCCTCGCGGGCGGCCTCCTTGGCGGGGGTGCGGCGCACGAAGTAGTCCAGGGCGGTGCCGATGATGAGCCAGGCGGGGATCCACCAGCGCAGGATCGCCCACGCGTCGGCGTGGGTGGGGGCGGTCAGCCAGATGAACACGGCGAGGATCGCGGCGACCGCGACGTTGGCGACGACGCACCGCAGGAGGCGGGGGTGGACGCGGGACAGGAGGGTGTTCACCCGGAGCTCCCAGCGCCGCCACCGGTGACGCCGATGAACAGGGTCGCGTACAGGACCCAGAAGGCGGCGACGGCGAGCAGGGTGAGCATGACGGGGCGGTCGTAGCGGCGGATGACGGCCAGGGCGAGGGCGAACGCGACGCCGAGCAGGGGGTGGATGAGGGCCCCGACGGCGACGGCCAACGCGACGGGCCACCACGTGTAGAACGCGACCTTGGCGGGTGACTCCGGGGGGGCTGTCATGGGCTCATCGTAGGGCCGCCCACAAGTGGCTGGTGGGACGAGGACGGCGACGCACACGGCCGGGCCAGGGGTGGCCGCTTGCGGCCGGTCCATCGCCGCCGTGGCTGTCGTTCAGCGGGCCATCTGTAGGGGCGACACGGAACTGGTCCAAACGGTTCTAGGTCGACATTGACTGGGTCGCGCTCCCCGGTCCGTTGGAGAGCCCGGCGCAGTGTTTCGGTCGCCAATCTCCCTGCCCCACAGCCGGCTCCGATGCCTTGTGTGAATCTGGTACCCACAGCTCAGGCGGCAAAAGGGCGTTCAGCACTCGCCCGGGAACCAAGCCGCTCCATGCCGCTTGCACCGCCGCATCACCCCGGAAGTGACAACGGGATCGTCAGTAGTGCGGGCATCCGTAACCGTGGCCGATGCGCGGTCGTCGCACTCCCCGCCAAGGTCGGCGCGGCGATCGTGTGCAGGGCGGTGCTGACGGCCCTTTCAGGGTGTGACGAGGTCGGTCCCCCGGCCCCTAGCCTGGCTTCCAGAGGTGGGAGTACGGTCCAAGAACCATCCGCGGCACCCTCGCCGCGGGGGACTGGGGTGAAACATGAGCATCTACCCTACGGTTGGTACCGGTCTGGAAGCCGACCTCATGCAGATCCGAGAATCGCTGGGGCAACTGCGCTTCCCGGCCCAGCCAGACGATGTGCTGGCGGCGCTGGTACAGCGGCGCGCCCCCTCGCGGCTGTTGTGGCACGTGGGTGCACTGCCCCGCACGCAGCTGTACGACTCGCTGGACGACCTGTGTGATCACGTCGCTCTCGGGCCCGGCCCGGGCGCACCACCGCCGCCGGGACGCTGACCCGCGTTCGAGACGAGGGGCTCGACCCACGGTCAGGGACGCGACGACGGAATCACCGAGTTGTAGGCAGTGCGGAGCGGCGGTCCTAGACCTCCGGCCCGCATGACCGGTGGCCACCCGGGGCCAAGCGGGCCGACCGCACGGGCGATCGCGTCGAGCGACTCGGCCTCCGGGCGTACGTGCTGACTCACCACGCGCTGGCACCGATAGCCGTTGCGGCGGGCAACAACCTAACGAGCCCGCAGCGCTGCTGAGCGGAATCTGGGAACCATGTCCTCGGAGGGCGATCTGGTCACCGGGAGTCCCCCGAGCGACGCCTGCCGGCAAACTGGACTGCCGTCACCACGAAGCCCCCGAGCATCACGAGGGACAGCACGCCGAAGAAGGTCTGCTTGAGACCGGTGTCGGCCTCAAGCGCCGTACTCCCGGCGACAAGGAAGCCGCCACCACCCCAGTAGAGATCTGCCGTTCTGACCTTCATGACTCGAGTCTGCGGTACCAGGTCGGCGCAAACCTCGACCGGTCGCCCCTTCCATCTGGCCCCGTGCCGGGTCGTCATAGACCAGGGCCACCGCGTACGTGAGCGAATCCCCGCCCTGCCGGTGTGCCCAGTCGATGACCTGGAGAACGTCAGCTCCGGTCACGTCGTATGTGTCAGTCCAGCAAAACGTGGAGCCTGAGCCAGTGGCATGCAAGTAGACCCTGAACCTGGGACGAGAGTCTTCCCATCCGGAATCGCGCTCATCGACATGTAGGAGCCGAACTTCGCCCATGGTCGGCAGTCTTACAGCCGTCGACCCACGCCATCGCACATCGGCACGGTCGGCGGCGCTTTACCTGACGCCTACGCTGAGTGCGTGAGCGACGAGGCCGACGGTTTCGAGACCCGGCTGGGCTTTCACGAGCCCGGTGCTCGATCGGGTATCCGGCTTGTGAAGCGGGAGGTTTGGGCGTGGCGGCCTGGCTGGCTGATGGCGCCGGTCCTCGGCTGGGCCGAGGAACGGATCGAGTGGGAGGTCGATCTCTACCGCCGCCGGGGCGAGGCCGAGATGACGAACCAGAGCCCGCCCGATGACGAGCAGCAACGAGGCACGCTCGGCCGTGCGGGAGAAGACACTGAGCTAAAGGTCGGAAGGAGAAGACATGCCGCCCCTGCCACATCTGGAGCCCACCGAGCAGCGGGTCCTCGGGGCCTTGCTGGAGAAGCAGGTCACCGTGCCCACCGGCTATCCCCTCACCGTCAACGCGCTGCGCACGGCGTGCAACCAGAGCACCAGCCGGGACCCGGTCGTCGACTACGACGACCAGACGGTCGAGTCCAGTGCGCGCGCGCTCAAGGGGAAAGGGCTGGTGCGGGTGGTCTGGGACGGGCGCGGCCAGCGGACGTTGAAGTTCCACCAGCTCCTCGACGAGGCGCTCGGTCTTGATCCCGGCGAGCGTGCGCTGATCACCGTGCTGCTGCTGCGCGGCCCACAATCCGCGGGCGAGCTCAGGACCCGCACTGAGCGGCTGCACGGGTTCACTGACCGGGCTGCGGTCGAGGACTGCCTGACCAGGCTCGCCCGCCGGGAGGAGCCGCTCGTCCAGGAACTCGCCCGGCTCCCCGGCCGGCAGGACCCGCGCTGGATCCACCTGCTCGGGCCGGTGGAGCTGCCTTCGGACGCGCACGCGGCCTCCGAGGCGGTCGACCTGGAGAGCATCCTGGCCGAGGGGCCGCAGGCTCGTGACGCCAAGGTGAGCGCCGCATACGACTCGCTCGCCGGTGACTATGCGACCAGGCTCGCCTCAGATCTCGACGACACACCCTTCGAGCGGTGGCTCCTGGAGCGGGTCGTCGATCTGGCGGGCGGCCACCCCGTGGCGGATGTCGGCTGCGGCCCCGGCCTGATCAGCGCCTACCTGCGCGACCACGGTGCTCGGGTGGTGGGATCGGACCTGAGTGCCGAGATGGTTGCGCAGGCTCGGCGCGCCCATCGCGACATCACGTTCGAGGTGCGCGACCTGCGGCACCTGATGCGCCCCGTCGACGCGGATGGGTGGGGCGTGGTGCTCGCGTGGTACTCCCTCGTGCACCTCGCCGCGTCCGAGCTTCGCGAGGCGATCGTCGCCCTCGTTCGCCCGCTGCGCTCGGACGGCCACGTGGTGCTCGCTCTGTTCGCCGGTCCATCGATCAGGCACGTCGCCGAGCTATGGGACATCCCGATCGATCTTGACTTCGTCCACCACGACCCAGCCACCGTCATCGCAGCTGCGCGAGGCGGCCGGCCTGACCGACCTGGAGTGGTACCAGCGCGGTGTCGTGCCCAGTGAGGGCGAGCCGGTCCACCGCTTCTACCTCATCGGTCGGCGCCGCTGAGCCCAGGCAACCCAGCCTGGAGTCCACGCTGTCAGGAACGGCCTCTAGTCAGCGAACTGTTCAGCAGCGCGGCTCCTTCTGCCGCATCGTCCACAGTGACGACCCAAGATGCGCCGGTGCGAGGCTGCATCCGACCAGGACCGAGATCGAGCCCGGACCACCCGAGACAAGTCTGGACGGTGTCGTCCCTAGTGGGCACAGTGACGCGGCCCCACAGCGGTCGACGTGGAAGCGGTCGAGTGGATGCGCGGCACGTTGACCGGTTGGAGGTCTAGTGCCGGCGATCGGGAACCACGTGGGACCCGGTGGCCCCTGCGGGGCCGCCTCATGCGCCCTGACCTGCAGCGATAGCCGTCGAAGCTGCCGGCTAGCAGCCCGACCACAGGGCGACGAGGCGCCCGTCCAAGAGGGTTCTAGGTCGATATCAACTGGGTTGCCCTCCCCGGGTCCCATGCGCACGCTGGTGCAACCGTCCGGGACGTCAATTTGGTTGCCCCACAGGTGGCTCCGCGGTACAGCGGGAACCCGGCTAGCTGCAGCTCAGGATGTCGACCGGATCGTCAGCAGTCCCGGGCAACGTGTCACAGGTACACCTGGCGACTCGCTCAGATCCGGCCAAGGAGACATTGACCGCGACTTGTGACAGGAGGAATCTGGAATGCGCAGGGACCGTCAGAGCTTTCGAAGGAGCGGCTATGGCGACACGACAAGGTGACCTCGCGTTGCTCAACCACCCGGTGGCCCAGCGCCTGCTGCAGTCCCCGGCCCCCGCCCGGCTGGCCTACGTCTGGACCGACGGGACCCCAAGGGTCGTGCCCATCGGGTTCCACTGGAACGGAAGCGAACTCGTCCTCGGCACTCCTCCCGGTGCACCCAAGATGAAGGCCTTGGCCGATGGGGCAAAGGTCGCCGTTTCGATCGACACCGACACGATGCCCTACCTCGTACTCCAGATCCGGGGCAGCGTGCGTACCGACGTCGTCGACGGGGTCGCCCCGGAGTACGAGGCCATGACCTTCAGATCCCAGGGCGAGGAGGCAGGTCGCGCGTGGCTGGAGAACCTGCGGCAGATCTCGCCACAGATGACGCGGGTCTTCATCACTCCGGAGTGGGTCGGGATCCTGGACTTCCAAGAGCGCTTCCCCAGCGCCATCGAACGCGCCATGGAGCAGGCAGCGACTTCCGGATGAGGCCACCCACCGGCCGGGCCCTGCGTCGCGAGCGACTCCGTGGGGTCGTGAGACGCGACCGGCCGACGGGGTACGTACCGGCGTCGTGCACGCCACGGTCGCGATGAGCGAGCGAACGACTTGCGTCTGCCATGTCTCCCCGGATGCACCATGATCGCTTGTTTCGGTGAGAGGAGGGGAGCGCGGCTCATCGCCGCCAGCCAGCGCCTCACACACTTCGGCATGTGGATGAACTGCGATCGACGCGCGTGGCCCCGGCGGGAGTAGTGGCGCGGCCCCACAGCAGTCCACGTGGTGCCGCGGTCGAGGGGACGTGCGGCACGGTGACCTGCTGGAGAACTGGTCCCGGCGATCGGCAGATCGCACAAGACCGGGGGCGCCTAGCGGGGCGGTACTCAGGGGCCCTGAGCTGCAGTGATAGGCGCCAAAAGCTGTTTTCCGGAAGCCTGACTTGCTGGGCGCGACGAGGCGCCGGTCCAAATGGGCACCGTGGATGGGGACCGGTCTGGGGTGCTCAGGGCGACATCAGCTCGGTGCACCATGTCGCGCCCCGCTCGAGGCGAGTTGTCGGGAGTGCAAGCTTCTCCGTGCGGCGACCGGAGCTACCTCGACACCGTCGGCACTGTGCCGACCATGCTCGCGCGCAGTCCTCGCCCCTGAGCGACCTGCCATGCGTCAGTTCGAATCCGGCACGGGCGCGGCAAAGTGGCCATCGCCCTCCGATCCGGCCGCGACGTCGGGTCACGCGGTGGGCGGTTCCAAGCCGGCGCTGACGGCTTCCCACATCACCTCGGCCCGGTCGTGACCGTCCAGTCCCCTGGTCAGGTAGGCGGCACCGTAGCCGGCGGCCGGTTCGGCCCAGGCCGAGCAGCCGCCGGCGCCGCCCATCCCGAGCACGACCCGTCCGTCGTCCTTGTCCACCTGGAAGCCGAGTGTCCAGGTGACGGGTCGGTCGAGCACCAGGTCGTGACCAGTCGCGGCGGGTTCGACGTAGGCGCGCCACAGGTCGTGACCGAGGCGGGCGGCCACCTGACCCTCGGGTCTGATCACGTCGTCGTAGAAGAGCGCCAGGGACAGCGCGGTGGCGTGCAGGGCCACGGCGGGGAACGGTGTGGCACGGAAGCGATCCGAGTTCAGCACCTCCGGCTCGAGCAGCCCACGGGGTCGGCCCAGCGCGGGACCCCACCGCGGGTCCCCGAGGTAGCCCGTCGCCCACCGCCCGGTCGGCTCCACCAGGGTGGCCACCCGCTCGAGGTCGGCCGGCTGGACGCATAGGTGCAGATCCCATCCCCCAGCGGACGCGACCCGGGCGAACCGCTCGCCCAGGGGCTCACCGGTGGCCCGGCGGAGCACCTCGTCGAGCAGGTGCCCAAAGGTCAGCGCGTGCTCGGCGACCCCAGCACCCGGCGGGTGGACCGGGGCAGCCGCGGCGAGGAGGTCCACGAGCGTCTCGCGGTCGTCGTACTCGACCCGTAGCGCCTCCTCGGGAAACGCCGGGAGCCCGGCCTGGTGGGAGAGCAGGTGGCGCAGCGTGGTGCGCTCCTTGCCGCCCTGCCCGAACGCGGGCCAGACCGAGGTGACCGGCTGGTCCAGAGCGAGGTGGCCCTCGGCCACCGCATCCAGGAACGCCAGCGCGGCGAACGGCTTGGCGACCGAGAAGGTCATCACCAACGTGTTGGAGGTCCACGGTGCGGACCCGTCCCGGGTCCCCGCACAGTGGTCGACCTCGACGACCCCGTCCCGGACGACAGCGACCGCACCACCCGGCTCCCGGCCGTCAGCCACGAGCCCGTCGAGCACATCGCAGGGGTCCGCGTTCACGGCGCATCCCACCGAGGCTGCGCTGCGCGCAGGCGTGATGCGAAGCGGCCCGCTCCCTGCTCGGATGCGAGGCATAGGCCTTCGTCCAGGAGCGCCTGCGCTCCCTGAGTGGTGCAGGGATCGGCCGCAAGGATCTCGGCGTGGATGCGCAGGACCTCGGGGCCGTAGGGGTCGCTCTCCAGCGTGGCCCCCTGCACGGCATCCGTGATGGCGTGTTTGGCGTGTTCGACGTCACCGCACCACAACAGGATCTCGGCACGCAGTGAGTACGCGTAGGTCACCCAGGGAAGTGCACCCAGGGAGGCCATCTGTTCGAGCGCCGCCTCCACGTCCCGCAGCCCGGCCTCCGGGTCTCCCCGGCCGGCGACGAGCCAGGCCCGCAGCACGCCCGCGACGCAGCGGAAGTACGGAGACAGCGTTTCCGGTCGGTGCGACAGGGACTGGTCGACCGCGTTCAGGGCGGTGTCGAGGTCGCCTTCCCACGCGGCGACCCAGGCAGCGAGGTAGTCAGCAGTCTGACGGGCGACCGTGTCCTGCAGGGCCGTTGCGCGGCTTCGGCATTCGTCGGCCAGTTCGTGGGCCAGCTCCGAGTCGCCGGCGATGGACGCCGCGAACCCGGCGAGCCCTACCGAGAACCATCGGGGGGCGACCGTGCTCCCGTCCACACCGTCGACGAGCCCGTGGTCGTGGATGGTGGCCAGGCAGACATCGAGCGCCGCCCGTGCCTCTTCGAGCCGCCCCGTGTTGAACGCCACTCGCGCGAGTGCCTGGTGGGCGTCGTGCACCAGAGCGGGGTCGGTCGACTGCTCGGCCAGGTCCACGGCGCTCCGGGCGAGACGCCGTGCGCCGTCGGCATCGCCGGCGCCGACGCTTGTCACGGCTGCCGCGCACAGGGCCTCGCAGAGATCGGTCCACCCACCGGTGCTGGCGGCGAGCAGCTCCGCATGCGCGGCGAGCTTCGACAGCTCGGCCAGCCCGAAGCCGCGAACGACCAACCGGAGTCGAATCCGGCGCAGCACGACGCTCAGCTCGGCCGCGTCACGTGCCGTGGATGCCGGTTCGTCCAGGAGCAACCGGCTCATCGCGTCCAGGAGGTCGTCAGCGCGCTGGTGCGCCCCGCGGGAGGCTGCGACGTCGGCAGCGGCCAGCACGGCCGCCACGGCGTCGGCCGAGTCGACCAGGCCCGAGGCGTGGAGCACGTGGTGGGCGATCGGCTCGGCGTGGTCGGCACTCGTCCGGTACCTGTTGCGGAGCGCGAGGGCGCAGCGAGCGTGCAGCCGGGCCACCCGCAATGCAGACAGGTCCGCCAGCAGCGTGTCGCGGACGATGGCATGGGTGAACCGCAGGTGGGTCGCGGACGGCCCGTCGCTGACGACCAGGCCCCGCGCGATCACCGGCTCCAGGGCTGCGGCGCAGTCCTGGAGGGACAGCCCCGCGGACTCCGCCGAGGACCTGCGTGTGAAACGTGCGCCCCAGGACCGCCGCGACGGCCAGCAGCTCGAGAGCCGGCGGGGGCAGGTCGAGCAGTCGCGACCGCACGACGTCACGGACTCCGGAGGGCACCCCCGACACCAGGAACGTGCCGGGCGCCGTCCCGGGCTGGCTTCGGGCAGCGTGCACGAGCTCCCTGACGAAGAACGGGTTGCCCGCCGTGCGCCATGTCACCGCCTGCGCGAGGTCGGGCGTGGTGTCGGCCAGCGGTCCGAGCAGGGCCTTGACGTCCACGACGTCCAGCCCGCGCACCAGCAGGGTGACGCTGGGGACGTGGCGAGCACAGGTCTCCAGCGTCCTGGGCGTCACCGACTCTCCCGGTCCGCCGCGGTGGATCGCCACGAGGAGCATCCGTAGCGGCCCGAGCCGGGGTGCCAGGTCGTCCAGGACCTCCAGTGACTCACGGTCCGCCAGGTGCAGGTCGTCGATCACGAGCAGCACGGGCTGCTCCGCGACCAACCGCACCAGCAGCTCGACAATGGCCTCGCGGAGCCCGAAGCCACGCCGGTCTCCGTCATCCGCCACGGTCGACGCGTCCTCGGCCAGCAGGGGGCCGATCGCCGACACCCCGAACCGGGACAGCCCACCGAGCCGCTCGTCGAGGTCCCGTACGGCCCGGATCCAGGGCCACAGCGCCGGGCTTCCGGCGGTGCCGGTGCACGAGACCCACACCGGGAGGATGCCGAGGCTCTCGGCCTCGAAGGCGCAGCGTCGGACGAGCGTGGTCTTGCCCACCCCGGCTTCGCCTTCAACGACGACCACCCGCGCTCCGCCCGGGGTGGAGGCCGCAAAGGTCAGGAGACTGCGCAGCGTGTCGAGCTCAGCGACCCGACCGACCAGGCCCACCTCGCCCGGTGCGGTCCACGGCGCCGTGTTCGCCGGCGGCAAAGCGGGCGATGCCGTGGCGGCCGACACGGGCAGGGCCTCGGGGAGGTCGAGCGAGGCGTCCTGCGTCAGCACGAGGTGCTCCAGCCGGCGCAGTGCGGGCGCGGGCTCCACACCGAGCTCGTCGGCAAGCAGCCGTCGCACGGAACGCAGCGACTCCAGCGCCTCGGCCTGACGGCCACACCGGTACAGGGCCAGCGCCAGGGCCGCCCAGGCGCGTTCGCGCAATGGCTGTTCCCGCACGAGCTCCTCCGCCCGGGCGACGCACTCATGATGCCGGCCGCACGCCAGGTCGGCCTCCAGCAGGTCCTCTCGGGTGAGGGTGTGTAGCCCTTCGAGCCGGTCGATGGCTCCTTGTCCCGCAGCGTGTGCGACGAACTCGGGTAGGCATGGTCCTCGCCACAGGTCGAGCGCCCCGCGAAGGTCGCGTGCGGCCTCGACCGCCCTGTTCGCAGCGAGGGCGGCGCGCCCACGGTCGGCAAGGGTCTCGAACACGACGGAGTCAACCTGCTCGGGCGCCACGTCCAGGGTGTAGCCGCCGGCGGTCGTCACGAGCGTCCGGCCCGGGTCGGGCAGGACAGCACGCAGCCGGGAGACGTACGCGTGCAGCGTCTGCACGGCCGATCTGGGCGGTCTCTCCCCCCAGAGCCGGTCGACCAGCCGAGGCACCGGGACGGTCCGACCGGGCTCGAGAGCCAGGGTGAGGAGCAGCGCCCGCTGCTGGCGTCCGCCGAGGGGCAGCGGCGTGTCATCCACGCAGGCCTCGAACTCGCCGAGGACCTTCAGCCGCAGATCTTCACGACGGCCCGGCACGGCACCTCCTGCCCGGTCGAGCACCACCGCTGGCCCTCGACCGACCCACGAGTCTAGAGCCGGATCCCGAGGCCCCGGCCAGACCCTCCCGCCCGGGCCCGGTGGCCGGGGGCGGCACCACAAGCACCCTGCAAGCCGGTTGCAACCGCACCGGCACATCGTCGGGACCACACCCGATCCGCCCGCCTCCCGACGGGCCGGCCCTGAACAGCCGGAGGTCCGATGCAACCCCTTCACACCGCTCCCGCCAGGTCCACCCGCTGGACGCGGCCCTGTCGTCATCGCCGGCGGCGGCCCGCGCGACTTCACCACCGCACGTTGGCTCGACGTCAGCAGGCGACCACCCGGCCATCGGCCGGGCGCTGGCCGAGGCGGCGCGCGCCGCACACGGGGACCTGGCATTCCCACGCCCCGTCGCTGACCCCTTCGTCGAGGCGGTGCGCCGCGAGTGGTTCCGGGATGCCTACCCGGCGATGTCCGGACGGATGCAGGGCGTCGCCACCGCCTTCGGCCTCGACCCCGATCGCCTCGACCTCGACCTCGCGCTGCTCGGCACCTACCGCCTCGAGGCCGGGTGCTCGGTCGTGCACCACCCCGGCAGCACCACGCGTGACGGACACGGCGTACTCGGTCGCAACTTCGACTTCCCCACCGTCCGCTACGGCGACATCGTCGGGCAACCGTCCCGGCCCGACGACCGGCCGCTCGGCGCCGACCCGTGGGTCGTGCGGACGTCGCCGGACGACGGCTACGCCTCGGTGACGGTCGGGATCATGGACGTGCTGGGCGCCATGGACGGCATCAACGAGGCCGGCCTCGCCGTCGCCCTGCTCGCCGACGACGAGTCCTCCCGCGACGAGGCCACCAGCTCCCAGGTCGGCCTGTCCGAACAGCAGGTCGTGCGCTACCTGCTCGACACCTGCGCCACCGCCCGCCAGGCCCAGCGCGCGCTGCTGCTCGCCAAGCACTACTACACCTTCGTCCCGTGCCACTTCGTCGTCGCGGACGCCGGTGGTGACGCCTTCGTCTGGGAGCACTCCGCCGCGCGCAACCGCGAGCACACCGTCCGACCGGCCTCCGTGGACCGCCCGCTGACCTGCACCAACCACCTGCTCTCGGCACGACAGGGCGCGCCGCACCCACTCGGCGACGGAGCCGACGACCACCGCGTCCGACATCGCCGGGGCGAGCAGGCAACGGCTCGCGACGCTGCAGCACCGCGCGGACACCGACGAGCCGGTGGACCAGGACGACCGTCCGCAGCCAGCTCGCGGACGTCGCGTTCACCGCCCCGGATGCCGGCACGCGGACCCTGTGGACGGCGACCTACGACCTCACCGCGCGGTCGGTGTCCATCTCGTTCTTCCTGCGCGACGAGGACGGTGCCAGCCGGTACTCGCCGCTCCTGCGGTTCACCCCGACTCGCCGCACCGATCCCGACCCCGACGCCACGACACCAGGAGAAGTCATGACCACCGATGCCACCCGTCACCGTCCACCAAGAGCACTCCGCTGCCTGAGGCGGCCCGAGGGGCCGTCTGCCGACCCATGGCCAGGTCCCACATCCCCGGGCTGGTCCTCGCCGTCGTCGACCGCGACCGGATCCGCCACGTCGCGGCCTTCGGCGTCGCGGACCTCGCCACCAACGCGCCCGTCACGCCGACGACCGCGTTCATGTGGTTCTCCATGTCCAAGATCGTCACCGCCACGGCGACGTTGCGGCTCGTCGACGACGGCCTGCTCGACCTGGACGCCCCGATCACCGACTACGTGCCCGAGGCGCGCAGCCGCTGGGTGAGCCCCCGGGTGCGGCAGCTGCTGGACCACACCTCCGGCCTGGGCAACCCGCTGCCGCTGCGGTGGGTGCACCCGGCATCCGCGCCGGCACCCGACCCGGCCGCACTGCTGAGCCGGCAGCTCTCCCGGCGCCGAGCGTTCCGCCGGCCACCCGGTGAGTCCGCCCGGTACACCAACCTGGGGTACCTGGTCCTCGGCCAGGTCGTCGAGGCCGCCTCCGGGACACGGTTCGAGGACTACGTGCGAACCGCGGTTCTCGAGCCGGCGGGCATGGGCAACAGCGGTTTCGCCTACACCGACGCGCCGCGCGCGGTCGGGTACCTGCGCACCCCAGCCGCCCTCACTCCCCTGCTCCGGCGGATGCTGCCCCCGGGCGTCGCAGGTGCGCGCGTCGCCGGGCGGCTGGCCTTCGAGCCCTTCTACGTCGACGGGCCGGCCTACGGCGGTCTCATCGGCGACGTCCTGGACGCGGCGCGCTTCCTGCGCCTGCACCTCGGTGACGGCGTGATCGACGGGCGACGCGTCCTGCGCGAGGGCACCGCCCGTGCCATGCGTGCCATCGACCAACCAGGAACGCCTTTCGACCACGGCCTCGGGTGGTTCCGCATGCCGGGCCCGGCCCGCCACCCGTACGTGCAGCACCTCGGTGGCGGCGCGGGTTTCCGCAACGTGATGCGGCTCTATCCCGACGACGGGATCGCAGTGGTGGTCATGGCGAACACGACGGCCGCCTACGACACCGACCCGCTCCTCGACCAGCTGGCCGGCCTGCCATGATCGCCGTCGTGGTCCTGGCCGTCGCAGCCCGGCGCCGGCTGCGGAGCAGCAACCGAGGCGTGTCGACCACGCCGACCGGCACACCGGGTGCAGCGGCCGGGCCCGTCCGCCGGACCCGAGCAGCAGGCTCGGCGTCACGGGCGCGGTCGCAGATCCGACGGCGGCCGGTCACGACCTTCCTCCTCCTGGCATTCGCCGGGATGTGGATTCCGCTGACGGCGACGCTGGCCCTTGGTCTTCCGCTGAGGCTCACGTCCGCGGTCGGAGCGATCGTCGGTCTGGCCCTGCCGGCGCTCCTGGTCACGGCTGTGACGCAGGGCGGCCCAGCCGTGAGGTCGCTGCTGCGCCGCAGCCTCGTCCCGACCCCACGCCCACGTGCCTTCACCGTCGCGGTGGCCGCGGTTCCGGCAACCACGGTGGCGCTCAGCCTGGTGCTGGGCCCGATAGGGCATCCCTCGGTCACCGACGCGGCACACGTCGTGGCGCGGTACGTCATCGATCTCGTGGTCGCCCTGCTGACCATCCAGCTCGCCGAGGAAGTCGGTTGGACCGGGCTGGCCCAGGACCTCCTGCAGAAGCGGCACGGTGCCCTGCTCGCCGCCGCCCTCGTGGCGCCCGCCTTCACCGCCATCCACCTCCCGACCTACCTGGTGGGCGCCCCGGTGACGCCGACGGCACTCGTCGGCGCGCTCGTCCAGCTGGTACCCATCACCGTGTTCGCCGTCGCCTTCCGAGTGCTGATCGCGTGGTCGTACAACGCATCTGGCGCATGCGTGCTGGCAGCCGCCCTGACGCACGCGTCGTTCAACACGACCTCCGGCGACCAGTTCCTGCACCACCTCGGATCCGGCCCGATGGTCGCCTTCCTGCCGCTCATCGCCGTGGCCCTGCTCGCGGTCGCCGTGACAGCCCCCCGGCTAGGGTCGTGGCGTCGTGCAATGCCGCGACCCACCGCAGGCCCGGGGCAGTCGTGAAAGGGGACCCCATGGCTCCAGGCAGCACCCGCCAGACACCGCCACCAGCGCCAGCGCCAGCGCCAGCGATCAGGATGGAGCTCCTGGGGGCACCTGCGATGAAGGCCCTGCTCGACGATGACCTGCCCGAAGCACGCCGCATCAGCCAACAGCCGCTGCCCGCGTTCTTCCTCGAGGAGAAGTGGCTGTGGGAGATCCGCTCGGACCAGATCGGCAGGTCACCCGAGGACGCCCCCTGGCTGGTGCGGGTGGTGGTACTGGAACCCTCGGGCGTGGTCATCGGACACGCGGGCTTCCACGGCCCACCGGACGCTGACGGTGCCGTCGAGATCGCTTACACCATCGCACCCGAGCACCGCGGGAACGGCTACGCCCA
The DNA here is from genome assembly GCA_963806295.1 of uncultured Actinomycetota bacterium. GTDB lineage: Bacteria > Actinomycetota > Actinomycetes > Actinomycetales > Dermatophilaceae > Fodinibacter. Next base: position 84,648 of record CAWDXP010000026.1, read on the forward strand.
CGAGGTACTTGCGGCACTGGTCGAGGAGGCGACAATGCACCCGAACGTGAACCTCGTACGAGCCAGCATCAGGCCGGACAACGCCTCCTCGCTCTCGGTCATCCGGCGCGGCGGTTTCCTCCGGGTGGGTGAGCAATGGGACGACGTCGACGGGCTCGAGCTCGTCTTCGAGAAGAAGCTGAATGCAGCCGGCGATGGCTCCCCTCTTCGGCTCCGGCACAAGCCACTCTCATGCCGGTGTCAGGTGGTCGTGACGACGGCCTTGCCGCTTGTGTGCTCGGTCTGCACGTAGCCCTTCGGGGCCGCCTCAGGCGCTCTGACCTGCGGCGATAGCCGCTTCGGCTGTCGTTCAGCGGCCTGGTCGCAGAGGTGGGTCCAAGAGGGTTCTAGGTCGATACTGACTGGGTCGCCCTCCCCCCGGTCCCTGCGCAGGTCGGCGCTACCGCCCGGGGCGCCAATTCCATTGCCCCACAAACACCTTCGCGGAATCGCGGGAACCCGGCACCCCCGCAACTCATGTGACACCCGGACCGTCAGCAGTCCCCGAGCCCGCCACCGCATTGATCTGGTTGCTGTCTGTGACGGTTTCAGGTCGAGCCGCTGTGCGCTCGTAGAAGGCGACCTGACCTCGAGGATCGCCCGTCATCGACCTCGGCGGCCCACACACAACTTCTGAAACCGAGACCATCGACACCGTCTGGCTCGCGGTCCAACCAAGTACATGTCCAACCCGACGATGCAGTAGGACCTACGGAGCCGTCGACCGCCGCGGCCCGACGGGCCGCTACCGCTCTTTCGTGAGTGGCATGGACAACGAGCACGTGCGATCAAAGCAGACCGCACCACAGCGCGATCAGTCACCCTCAGGGGCCTCCCGCCCCGAGGCTACTTTTTTCATTGACGAGGAAGTGTGCCTGCGCAGGCTCGGTCCGGGTGTCGGGGGTTGGTCGCTCTCACTAGCGGCGATCCTTCCTTCGGCTCGTGACTCTCAATTGGCTTGCGCCGCCCCGGCACCGCAGGGCAGTCCGCGCGGCGGGAGTGTGCGGTGTGCCCGGCTCAGGTCACTGGCGGTCGGGCATGCGTCGGAGTTTGTGACGAAGTGGAGGTTCTCCCCGGCTGCCAGGGAGAAGCCCTCCGGCTCGCCTACCGCGACGTCGAGGACGAAGACTTGCTGGTGCCAGGCCTCGTCGAGCCGCCTGTCGATGTAGAACGGGCAGCCGTCGATGTCTCCGAGCAGCACGTCGACGTCGCCGATGATGAACTCCCCCAGCGGGAAGCACATGGGGGTGCTGCCGGCGCAGCACCCGCCGGACTGCACGAACATCACCGGCTCGCCGCGGGCGGCGCGGAGGCGACTGATCGCCTCGCGCGCCGCCGGGGTGGCCGTGATGCGTGCCGGACCGGCCGAGTCGGACATGGCCGGCTCTAGAAGAAGCCGAGGGGCTGGTCGCTGTAGCTGACCAGAAGGTTCTTGGTCTGGCTGTAGTGGTCGAGCATCATCCGGTGGTTCTCGCGGCCGAGGCCCGAGATCTTGTAGCCACCGAAGGCCGCGCCCGCCGGGTAGGCGTGGTAGCAGTTGGTCCAGACCCGGCCGGCCTTGATCTTGCGGCCCATCTTGTAGGCCCGGTTCCCGTCGCGGGTCCACACGCCGGCGCCGAGGCCGTACAGGGTGTCGTTGGCGATCTCCAGCGCCTCCTCGTCGTCCTTGAAGGTGGTGACGGCCAGCACCGGGCCGAAGATCTCCTCCTGGAACACCCGCATCCTGTTGTCGCCCTTGAGCACGGTCGGCTCGAAGAAGTAGCCGTCGGCGAACTCCTCGTCGACGGTCGCGCGGTTGCCACCGATGAGGACCTCGGCGCCCTCGTCGCGGCCGATCTCGACGTACGAGGCGATCTTGTCGATCTGCTGCTTGGAGACCTGCGGGCCCATCATCGTGTCGGTGTCCAGCGGGTCGCCCTGCTTGATGGCGGCGATCCGCGCCAGGCAGCGCTTCATGAACTCCTCGTAGATGCTCTCGTGGATCAGGGCCCGCGACGGGGCCGTGCACACCTCGCCCTTGTTGAAGGCGTAGAGCACCAGGCCCTCGATCGCCTTGTCCAGGAATGCGTCGTCGTGGTCCATCACGTCGGCGAAGAAGATGTTCGGGCGACTTGCCGCCCAGCTCGGTGGTGGACGGGATGAGGTTCTGGGCGGCGTACTGCATGATCAGCCGGCCGGTGACCGTCTCACCGGTGAACGCGATCTTCGCGATCCGGGGTTGGTCGCAAGGGCCTTGCCGATCTCGGCGCCGGGACCGGTGACGACGTTGATGACGCCCGGCGGGACGGACGTCCTCGATGACCTCCATGAGCTTGAGGACCGACCAGGGCGTCGGCGAGGCGGGCTTGAGCACGGAGCAGTTGCCCGCAGCCAGCGCCGGGGCCAGCTTCCACGCCGCCATGAGCAACGGGAAGTTGAACGGGACGATCTGGCCGACGACGCCCAGCGGCTCACGGAAGTGGTAGGCCACGAGGTCCTTGTCGATCTCGGTCGAGGTGCCCTCCTCGGCGCGGGCCGCTGCCGCGAAGTAGCGGAAGTGGTCGACCACCAGCGGGATGTCGGCGTTGAGGGTCTCCCGCACCGGCTTGCCGTTCTCCCAGCTCTCGGCGACGGCCAGCATCTCCTTGTTCGCCTCGATGAGGTCGGCGATGGCGTTGAGCACCGCGGCGCGCTCGGTCGCGGAGGCCTCACCCCAGGCGTCCTTGGCCGCGTGGGCGGCATCCAGTGCGAGCTCGACGTCCTCGGGTGTGGAGTCGGCCACCTCGGTGATCGGGCCGGCCGGTGGCCGGGCTGAGGTCGACCCGGTACTTGCCGTGGGTCGGCTGCGAGCCACTTACCGCCGATGAAGTTCTCGTACCTGGGCAGGACGTCGACGATGCTTCCGGGCTGGCCCGGGGGGATGTACTTCATGGCTGTGCTCCTTGCAACGTTGAGCGGTGGTGAGGTGAGTGCGGCCGGCAGCGTTGGTGCTGTGCAGTGACGACAGCCCTGTCGACCAGGGTGGAGCGGCGAATCGACGCCGCTCAGTAGGCGATGACGACGCGGCCGTCGATCGCGCCGTGCTGTCATCTCGTCGAGGATCTCGTTGATCTCGTCGAGCTTGCGGGTGGCCACCGTGGGGTGGATCTCGCCGCGGGCGTAGAAGTCGAGTGGCCTCCACCATGTCCTGGCGCGTGCCGACGATGGAGCCGCGCACGGTGAGCCCCTTGAGGACGATCTCGAAGATCGACGCCGGGAAGTCACCCGGCGGCAGGCCGTTGAAGACGATCGTGCCGCCGCGGCGGGACATGTGGATGGCCTGGCCGAAGGCATCCGGGTGCACAGCGGTGACGAGCACCCCGTGGGCGCCACCGGTCACCCGCTGGACGACCTCGACCGGGTCCTCGCTGCAAGCCGTTGACGACCAGTTCGGCTCCGTGGCTCGTGGCCAGCGCCAGCTTGTCGTCGTCGATGTCGACGGCGGCGACTCGCAGGCCCATGGCCCGGGCGTACTGCACCGCGATGTGGCCGAGGCCGCCGATGCCGGAGATGACGACCCACTGGCCCGGGCGGGCCTCGGTCATCTTCAGCCCCTTGTAGACGGTCACCCCAGCACAGAGGATCGGAGCGACCTCGACGGGGTCGACGCCGTCAGGGATGAGGGCGGCATACGCGGCGTCGACGAGCATGTACTGGCCGAAGGAGCCGTCCACGCTGTACCCCGCGTTCTCCTGCTTCTCGCACAGGGTCTCCCAGCCGGTGGTGCAGTACTCGCACTCACCGCAGGCCGAGAAGAGCCACGCGTTTCCGACGAGCTGACCGACCTTCAGGCGGGTGACGCCGTCCCCGAGTGCCACGACCTCGCCGACACCTTCATGGCCGGGGATGAAGGGCGGGGTGGGCTTGACCGGCCAGTCGCCGTGGGCCGCGTGCAGGTCGGTGTGGCAGACGCCCGAGGTGATGAGCCGGACCAGGGCCTGGCCTGGACCGGGCACAGGTATGGGCTGGTCCTCGATGACCAGCTTCGCGCCGAACTCCTCGACGACTGCGGCTTGCATGTGTGCCATGGGTGGTCCCTTCGACGTCGTTGTCACGAACGAGATCGACGGTACGTATGCACAGGTTGCGTGAACGTTGCGTGCCGGCTCAGGGGCGGCGGCGCCGCCCGGTTTCGTTGCTCGGCAGGCCGAACTCCCGGTCGAGCCGGGCGAGCTGGCCCGCTGCGAGCGGCAGCAGCGGTGAGGTGGGGCCCAGCGCGTCGAACTGGGCCTGCCACATCCCGTAGTCGTCCGCGCCCCAGGTCGAGCGGGTCCAGATGGACATGAGGTCCGGCTCCCCGAGTGTTGATCACGCCCTGACGCAGCGAGGCCTCGAGGTTCTCCCGCAGCCGTACCACGCCAGGAGCGACCGACGCCGACAACAGAGGCCCCCGGTACCCCCGCAGTGCCGCGACCACGTCGCCAGCGGCCAGGTGGGCCTCGACGGCAAGCCAGTCGGCCCGGAGCTCGGCCATCAGCCGGTAGGGGCGCGATGCCAACAGCTCCTCGCCCAACAGGTGCCGGAGGCGGTTCAGCTCGGCCCGCAGGGTCGAGGCGCCGCCGTCCTCCGGGTAGAGCAGGACAGCCAGCTCGTCGCCGGACAAACCCTGAGCCGTCGATGACAACAGGACAAGGATCTCACTGTGCCGCAGGCTGAGGGGGATCGTGTGGTGCCTGCTGCGTCCGTCGTCGATGCCGAGCAGGGAGCGGGACCGACCCAAGGACTCGATGACCACCCTGAGGTGACCGGTCGAGCGTGCCTGCTCCTCCTGACCGCGCCGGGCGAGACCCTCGCGGGCGAGCTCGACCTCCGCCAGTCGGGCGGCGGCACGCACGAGCGCGGTCGTCTGCGGGACCACGATGCTGTCACCCCCGGTGATGTCCAACGCACCAAGCAGCACGTGCGTGGTCGGATCGTGGATGGGTGTCGCGGCGCAGCTCCACCCACGCACCGATCGGCGGAAGTGCTCGGCTCTGACCACCTGGACCGAGTCATCCAGGGTCAAGGCCATGCCGGGGGCATTGGTCCCGGCGAGCCTCTCGTCCCAGTTGCTGCCCTCGACGAAGCCGATCGCCTCGGCTCGTCGCAGCACGCTCGGGCGACCCGCACGCCCAGAGCAACTGGCCGGCCGCATCGAAGACAGCCATGACTGCGTCGCAGTCCCGCGCAGCCTGGCCAAGCACGTCATCCAAGAGGGGGAAGACCCGCGCCAGAGGATGCGCTTCCCGGTGGTCGCGCAGGGCATCACTGTCCAGCGTGATCGGTGCGTCGACCGTCTCGGCCCGCACTCCCGCAGCCGCCGAGCGGAACCACGACTCGACCACCCGAACAGGAACCCGCCGCTTCGAGGGCATACCTCCATTAGACCCCGTGCTGGGTCACTCGAACACTAAGCACTTCACAAGGACCGCCGGTACGCAAGCGCATCCTGGAGCTCAACGGCTAGCTCAACCCGCTGGGAGAGGGATCAAGGGACTTCCGGATCCACGACCACGACCTGACTGGCGAGGCCGACGCGACGGCTGACGAGCTGACGCCGAGCATGAAGCTCAACCGCATAGGTGCTGGAGTCGCGGTACTCCTCGCTCCTGGACCCCATGTACACCAGCCCTGATCGTCGACCGCTCGCCGGGCGACCATCCGTGCCTCGACGTCACGCGACCACTCGATGGGTTCTCCGCCCCCTCACCGCAGCACCCGCTCGTCCTCGGGAAGCCTGCCGATGCGCACCATCGCCCAGTAGGCCACGGCGGTGAGGACACCACCGACGAGCAGCACCCCGGCTCCCGTGGCGCTGGAGTAGGCCGCCACCGACTCGGGGTTCGTCGACAGCATGGCGAGCACGGCCCAGGGCGCTGCCACGGCCAGCCGGGCGGCGTTGACGGTCCATGACTGGCGCGTCTCGAGCTCGGCACGGGTGCGGGCGTCCTCGCGCAGGAAGCCCGACAGGGTGCGCAGCAGGTGGCCCAGGTCGGTGCCACCGACCTCGCGAGCGATCCGCAGGCTCTCGACGAGGCGGTCGCCCACGGGGTCGCTCAGCCGCTCCTTGAGGCGGTCGAGCGAGTCGTGGAACCGCCCGCTCAGCCGGTAGTCGTCGGCGAACGCCCGGAACGGCTCACGCAGCTCCTCCGGGCCGCGGGTGCCGAGCTGCGACAGCGCCTCGGGGAGCGCCATCCCCGCGCGGACACCCGAGGTGATGTTGTCGACGGCATCCGGCCACAGGTCGCGAAGCCGCGCGCGGCGGCGCCGGGCGCGGGCCCGCACCACGGCGAGCGGCAGGTAGGCGGCCATCGCGGCGAAGCACGCGGCGATCGGCAGCACGCCGACCGTGGCCTGGACCAGCGCGAGCACGAGGACCGACGCCACGACGCTGGCGGCGAGCAGGGTGCGCACCGTCAGCCCTGCGAACCCGGCCTGCACGATCTCGTCGGCCAGCCGGTCGATCGGCCCGGGCCTGCGGGCCCGCGGCGGCGGTCGCTCCGAAGGCACCCAGCAGCTCCACCAGACCAGGAACAGGCCGATGCCCAGCACCAGCCCGAGGAGCAACCCCGTCATGCGGCGCCCTGGGCGAGCAGCGCCGACAGGTCGTAGCCGGCCCGTTCGAAGCGGTCGACGTGCGGGGGGAAGCCGTCGGCACGCACCAGGGCACCACCGCGACGGACGAACAGGTCGGCGATCTCGACGATGTCGCCCTCGACCCGCCCGGGCACGGCGGCGACCTCACGCACCGTGCGCCGGCCGTCCCGCTCGAGGGCAGCGTGCACGACGATGTCGATCGAGGCCGCCACCGTCGGGACGACGAAGCGCCCCGACACGTTCTCGCCGGCGAGCAGCGGGAGCGTGCACATCTTCGTGACGGCTTCCCGGGCGCTGTTGGCGTGGATGGTGCACATGCCGGGCAACCCCGAGTTCAGCGCGATGAGCAGGTCGAGGCTCTCGGCCTGGCGCACCTCGCCGACGACGATCCGTGATGGCCGCATCCGCAGCGCCTCCTTCACCAGCCGGCGTAGCGGGATCTCTCCGGTGCCCTCGAGCGAGGGCTGGCGGCACTGCATCGACGCGACGTCGCGGTGCGGGATGCGCAGCTCGAAGACCTCCTCGCAGGTGACGATGCGCTCTCGAGCGGGCACGGCCGAGGCGAGGCAATTGAGCAGGGTCGTCTTGCCCGCCTGCGTCCCTCCGGCGACCAGCACGTTGAGCCCGGACGCGACGGACGCCTCGAGGAAGCGGGCCGCCTGCCGGGTGAGCGTGCCCAGCCGCACCAGGTCGTCCATCGAGTCGGCCTTGACCACGAACTTGCGCACGTTGACGAACCAGTGCTCGCGGGTGATGTCGGGGATGACGACGTGCAGGCGGCTGCCGTCGGGGAGCACGGCGTCGACGAACGGCGAGCTGAGATCGACCCGGCGCCCCGACGACTTCAGCATCCGCTCCACGAGGTCTCGAACCTGGTCGTGCGACAGCAGCGTCGTCGTCAGCTCGGCGACCCCGTCGCGGGCGACGAAGACGCGCGAGGGCTCGTTGATCCAGATCTCCTCGACCGACGGGTCGTCGAAGTACTGCTGCAGCGGGCCGTAGCCGGCCACGGTGTCCCACACCGTGCGCGACGCGGCGTCGACGTCGGCGATCACCGGCATCCCACCCAGCAGGGACCGCTCGTCGTAGTCGGCCACCGCCTCGCGCACGAGCCGGCGCACCTCACCCTCGTCGCGCGCCGGGTCCAGCCCCGAGCGCCGGATCAGCTCACGGACCTCGCCCTCGAGCGTCTGGACGGCATCCACGTCTCCCCCTCCCGCGGCCCGGCCCCTCCGCCGACCACCGATGTCTCGGCATAGCAAACCCGAGGTCGCCCGTCCGCGCATCCGCTGGCGCCAGGCCTGTGGATAACTTCTCCGTGTCGTCGGTCCGCCTTCCTACGGTGGCGCCATGGAGATGACCCTCACCGTGCACGTGCCACGGCGACGACCCCACCCGGTCGACGTCGTGGTCGAGTGGTCGGGCCCATCCACGGTGGCCGAGCTGTGCGCCGCACTGGACGAGCACCTCGGCGAGCCGGTGCCGGGCCTGAGCTCGGGTGGCCGGGCAATCCCACTCGACGGCGTGGTCGGGATGCCGCCGCTCCTGCACGGTGCCTCCGTCTCGGTCGCCCCCGCACCGGTCGCGGGGCCGCCGGCCACCGACGGCGGTTCACGACCCACGCGCGGTGCTCGACCTGGTCGTCGTGGGCGGGCCGGATGCCGGGCGCCGCCACCCACTGTCCCCTCCCGGCGTCGCCGTAGGACGGGCGCCGGTGGCCGGGCTGGTCGTCGACGACGAGTCCCTGAGCCGCACCCACCTCTACGTGAGCGTGGGCTCGGGCGGAGTCACCGTCGAGGACCGCGGTTCGACCAACGGCGTCGTCGTCGACGGGGTGTCCGTCGACACCCCCACCGCGGTCGACGCCGCGTCGACGGTGGTCATCGGGTCGACGACCCTGCGCCTGCGACGAGCCGGCGGTCCCGGTCCGCCGGCACGGCATCCCGGTGACGGCACGGTGCGCGTCAGCCCTGCGCCCGGCACCTTGACGGGCACCGCCGACGTCCAGGTCCACAGCCCGGCCGCACCGCAGGAGCGGCACCGGGCCCGGGTGCCATGGGTGGCGGCGGTCGCGCCGGTGCCCGTCGCGGTCGCCCTCGCCTTCTTCCTCGGCCCGCAGCTGCTGCTGTTCGCCGCCCTCGGGCCGGTGTCACTGCTGGCCGGCGCCCTCGGCGACCGCTGGGGTTCCGGCCGGGCGCGCCGTCGCGAGCTCGCGGCCCACGGGCTCGCGCTCGAGCAGGCACGGGCCAGGCTGGGCGAAGCGCTCCGCAGCGAGCGCGAGCGGCTCGACCGGGCGCATCCCGACCCCGCCGCCGTCCTCGCGACCGCCGAGCGGCGGCTCGCCGGCATCTGGTCGGGTGGGGGCAGCGCCCGGGTGCGGCTGGGGCTGGGCGACGTGCCGACCCGGGTCGTGTGGGTCGAGGGGACGACGCAGACCCGCCCGACCGTGCCGCACGCACCACTGGTGGTCGACCTCGCCGAGCTGTCCTGCCTCGGTGTCGTCGGATCGAGTGCGTTCACTGACGGGCACCTCGCCAACCTCGTCGGGCAGCTCTGCGCGGCCAACGCCCCGCACGAGCTGTCCCTCTCGGTCGCGTCGTCCGACCCGCGGTGGTCCTGGGCCGCCCGCTTGCCGCACACCAGCGGGTCCGTGCCGGCAGCCGTCCGCTCGGGTTCGGCCCCCGGCCAGGGCGGGCGCCAGAGGGATGGCGGCCTCCTGCACGTGCTGGTGGTTCCCCGTTCCGGGCAACGCACGGCCGAGATGGTGAAGGCGGCACTGGCCGACGGCGTGATCGTCCTCGTGGCCGCCCCGACCCGCACGGGGCTCCCGCCGGGCTGCCGCGCCGTCGTGCACCGGGTCGAGGCCGGGCACCTGCTCGACGGTCCCGACGGACCCGTGGCCTTCGTGCCCGACCTCGTCGCTCCGTGGTGGGTCGACCGGCTCTCCCGAGCCCTGGCCCCGCTGCGTTGCGCCGACCCGAGGACGACAGCGGGGATGCCGTCGCGGCTCACGCTGTCCGATGCCCTGGGCGGCGAGCTGACCGGCACCGGGGTGGCCGACCGGTGGCGGTCCAGGGAGGCCGCCGCCCGGGCGTCGCCCGCGGCCAGGTCGACCCTCGCCGCCGTCGTCGGGTCCACCTCGCAGGGCCCCTTCGAGGTCGACCTGTGCCGCGACGGGCCGCACGTGCTGGTCGGCGGCACCACCGGCTCCGGCAAGTCCGAGTTCCTCCGCACGCTGGTCACCTCCCTGGCCGTCTCGGCACCGCCCGAGGAGCTCACCTTCGTCCTCGTCGACTTCAAGGGCGGGGCAGCCTTCGGCCCGTGCGCCGCGCTCCCCCACGTCGTCGGCCTGGTCACCGACCTCGACGACCACCTCGTCTCGCGTGCACTGGCCTCGCTGCGTGCCGAGCTGCGACGGCGGGAGCGGGTGCTGGCCACCGTCGGTGCCAGCGACCTCGAGGGCTACCAGCGGCTGCGGGCCGCCGACTCCGAACCCGTTCCTCGGCTCGTCGTGGTGGTCGACGAGCTGCGGGCCCTCGTCGAGGAGCTGCCCGAGTTCGTGACCGGCCTGGTCCGGCTGGCGGCCCTGGGCCGGTCCCTCGGGGTGCACCTCGTGCTGGCCACCCAGCGGCCGTCGGGCGCCCTGAACGCGGAGGTGCAGGCGAACGTCTCGCTGCGCATCGCGTTCCGGATGCGGGACCGCGCCGACTCGGTCGACGTCCTCGACGACGGCGCGGCCGCCGGCATCGCGCCGAGCACGCCGGGTCGCGCGCTGGCCCGCGGAGCGGACGGGTCCCTCGTCCCGTTCCAGGCGGCGACCGTGGCGGCACCCCGGGCCCGGGCCGCCGCCGGGCTCACGGTCCGCTCGGCCCTCGATGCGGAGAGGTCAGGCTCGTCGGCGGCGTCGGCCGATGCCGCGGACTCGGACGCCGACCCGCAGGTCCCGTCCGAACTGGTGGCCGCGGTGCGAGAGGCGCACCTGCTCCGCGGTGGAGGTCTGCCCAGATCACCGTGGATGGCTCCCCTGCCGCCCCTGGTGCCCGCGCGGCGTCGCCACGGGCGAGCGCTCCCGCGTGGTCGGCCTCGTCGACGAGCCGGACCTGCAACGCGTCACGCCGCTGCAGTGGGACGCCACGGACGGCTGCTGGCTGCTCGCCGGCGGGGCGGGCAGTGGGCGCACCACCGCCCTGCGGGCGCTCGCCCTGGCCGCGGCGCACCGGGCCGGGCCCGAGTCACTGCACCTGCACGTCATCGACGGGCACGGGTCGCTGGCCGACCTCGGCGCCCTCCCCCACCTCGGCACCAGCGCCCGGGTCGACGACGTGCGGGCCTGCGCCGCCCTCGTGCAGCACCTGCGCGCGGAGGTGGACCGTCGCCTCGCGGCAGCACGGCCGAGCGGCCCGCGAGCGACGGCGCAGCACCCGGCCGACGATCCTGCTGCTGGTCGACGGCTGGGAGCAGCTGCGTCGAGGCGCACCCGGCGCACGGCGCCGACCACCTCACCGGCACGCTCCTGCGCGTCCTGCGCGACGGTCGGTCGGTGGGCGTGGTCGGCGCCGTGACGGGTGGCCGCAGCCTGCTGCACCCGCGGTGGGGTGAGGTGGCCGGGCGCACCTTCCTGCTGGGCCGCATCGACCCGCTCGACGCGGCGCTCGCCGGCCTGCGGGCCACCGACGCCCCCCGCGACCCGCCGCCCGGCCGCGCCGTGCGGGTGCACGACAAGCGCGAGGTGCAGTTCGCCCGGGTGCCGCCGTCCGAGACCACGACCGTCGTGCACGCGGCAGGTCGCCGCCCGGCTCGACGGCGCGGCGTGGCGGTGGGTCGCCCTGCCGAGCGTCGTCCACCGCGAGCGAGGTTCCACTCGCGCTCCGGAGGCTGGCGGGAGGCGGCGCCCGCCCTGCTCGCGAGGTGGTGCTCGGCGTCGGCGGTGATCACGCCGCCTCGTTCTGGTGGCGCCCCGAGACCGATGGGCGTCGGCTCGTCGTCGTCGGCCCGCCACGCTCCGGCCGCACCAATGCGCTGCGGGTGATCGCTGAATCCCTTTGCGCGACAGGGCGACTCGTCGGCAGTCGTCACCTCAGCCAGACGCCAGCCGGATGCCGTGGCCCGCACGGTTCCGTCGTCTCTCGAGCCGGGCGACACCGACTCCCTGGTCCGGCTTCGACGCGACCACCCCGACCTGGCGCTGTGCGTCGACGACGCGGACCGTCTCGGCGACTGCGACTCGCTACCGGTGCTGCGCGAGATCGTCGCGCCTCGTCGACCGGGACGACGGGCTGGTCGTCGTCACGACCAGCATCGGCGGCGCTCGCCACGCGGTTCACCGGCCTCGACGTCGAGGTCGCCCGCGACGGCTGCGGCCTGGTGCTCAACCCGGCCGCCGCCGACCGCTCCGTGCTGTCCGCTGCGATGCCCGAGGGCATCCCCCGGCTGCCCGGTCGCGGCGTCTTCGTCGCGCACGGCGACGTCACCGAGGTGCAGGTGCTGCTGGCCGACGCCTCAGTCGGGGAGGTCGCTCCCCGGGAGCACCTCGGTCTCGGGGTCGCGGGCCACCCACGCCGCGCCGATGGCCACCAGGGCCACCACGAGCACGACCCAGCCGACGGCCACCCGGGTGCCCTGGACCAGGCTGATGCCCACCGGCAGCAGGATCGCGTTCCAGACGATCGTCGGGGTGCGCGGCCATGACGCCGACACCGAGCCAGCCCCGGGCCAGGATGGCCGAGCCCGACGGCCCCGACCAGGATCAGCAGCGCCGACATCACCACCCGCACGGCGTCGCTGCCCTCCCCCAGGGCGAGCTCGACGACGTAGTAGACCGCGAAGCCGGCGAGGGTCAGCGCCTGCAGGCCGCTGAGCAGCGCGGCGAGGCGGCGCGGGCCACGTGGCGAGGGGTCTGGCACGGCATCCACCCTAGTCAGCGGGGGTGGGGAACACGCACCACCCCCGCGTCCGTTGAGTCGACGTACGCACCGATCGACGCCGTCCACCTGTCGGAACTGTCACACCCCTGATCCTTCACGGATTGGGACCGTCCCGGTAGTGTGGCGGCACGGACGTCTGTGCTGTGGACGTCCGTTCCGGCTGCGACGACGCATCCAGCGAGCGTCCGCACCACCCCCCGCAGGCGCTCGACCCCCCGCACACCCCCGCGACAAGGAGCACCCTTCATGGACTGGCGCGACCGCGCTGCCTGCCTCGACGAGGACCCCGAGCTGTTCTTCCCCATCGGGAACACCGGCCCGGCGATCGCTCAGATCGAGGAGGCCAAGGCCGTCTGCCGTCGGTGCGAGGTGGTCGACACCTGCCTGAAGTGGGCCATCGAGTCGGGCCAGGATGCCGGCGTCTGGGGCGGCATGTCCGAGGACGAGCGCCGCGCGCTCAAGCGTCGCAACGCCCGCGCCCGCCGCGCCGGCTGACCGAGGCGCCGCGCCACCATCACCTCGGCGCCCGCCGCGCCGGCTGACCTCACGCCTCCCCCACCGACCTCGCCCTAGCGCAGCGGACGCAGCCGGCAGACGAACTCCACCCGGGTGCCGGTCGGCACGTTGTTCTCCCACCGGATCCGGCCCTTGAGGTCGGCCGCCAGCGACGTCACGATCCGGGTGCCCAGCCCGGCCAGCGAGGGCCGGAACCCCGCCGGCAGCCCCACCCCGTCGTCGGTGATCACCACGGTCAGCTGCTCCTCGCCGTCGTCGAGGGTCTGCCGGGTGACGGCCACCTCGACCTTGCCGTCGCGGTCCTCGAGGCCGTGCTCGACGGCGTTCTGCACCAGCTCGGAGATGATCATCGCCAGCGCGGTGGCGTCCTCGGCCCGCATCCGGCCGAAGCTGCCGGTGAAGGTCGGCTCGACGTGGTGCTCGCGGGTGGCCACCTCGACCACCGCCCGCAGCCCCCGCACGGCGATCTCGTCGAAGTTCACCGTCTCGTCGAAGCCCTGGCTCAGCGTCTCGTGCACGAGCGCGATGGTGCCGACCCGTCGCACGGCCTCCTCGAGCGAGGCCCGAGCCGCGTCGTCGGTCACCCGCCGGGCCTGCAGCCGCAGCAGCGCGGCGACGGTCTGCAGGTTGTTCTTCACCCGGTGGTGGATCTCGCGGATCGTCGCGTCCTTGGTGAGCAGCTCCTGCTCGCGCCGGCGCAGCTCGGAGACGTCGCGCACCAGCACCATCGCACCGGTGCGCACCCCGCCGAGGGTGAGCGGGATGGCGCGCATGGTGATGGTCGCGCTCGCCGTCTCGACCTCCGAGCGCCAGGCGGCGCGCCCGGTCGCCACGACCGCCAGCGACTCGTCGACGTTCGCGCCGCTGCGCGAGACGAGGTCGGTCACGACCTGGGCGAGCACCTCGCCGATGACGTCGCCGACGTGACCCATCCGGTGCACGGCCGACACGGCGTTCGGGCTGGCGTACTTGACCAGGCCGTCGGCGTCGAGGTGGATCACGCCGTCACCGACGCGCGGGGCGCCGCGCCGCATCCCGGTCGGTGACGAGGTCGAGGGGAACTCGCCGGCCGCGACCATCCGCATGATCGAGTCGGCGAGGTCGCGGTAGGTGAGCTCGAGCCGGCTCGGGGTGCGCCCGCCGGTGAGGTTCGCGTGCCGGGTGACGACCGCGATGGCGCGGCCACCGCGCACGACCGGCACGGCATCCTCACGGATGGACATGTCCTCGCGGATGGTGGGCGCCGGCTTGGCCACGAGGCGCCGCGAGCGGGCGGCCTCGTCGAGCATCGAGGCGCGCGACCGGGTCGACGTGCTGCCGACGATGTCGTCGTAGAAGACCATCGGGCCGGTGTTGGGGCGCACGTGGGCCACCGCGCGCCAGCCGTCCATCCCGCCGCGCACCCACAGCACGAGGTCGGCGAAGGACAGGTCGGCGATCAGCTGCCAGTCGCCCGCGAGCAGGTGCAGCCACTCCGACTCGGCCGGCTCGAGGGTCGTGGTGTCGCGCAGCATCTCGGCGAGGGTGCTCACGCGCGACAGCCTAGGTCACGCTCGAATCCGGATGCCGGCCGCCCACCCCGCGGCAGCCCCCGACCCCCGTGTACCGGCGAGCGGACCCCGGTGACCTATTGGTCGATCTGCAGCGGTCGACGCAGGGTTCGGGGCAACTTGGTGACCTATTGGTCGATCTTGACCGCGGGGTCAGCTGCTGGCGCCGACCCGGATGACCGAGCGCAGGGTGCGCAGCGCGACCGACAGGGCCGCGATGTTGGGGTTGTCGAGCCGCCGGATCGCGGACAGCGAGGTCTTGCTGCGCTGCACGGTCTCCTTGTTGGCCTTCTCCCACGCCTCCCACTGCGCCGCCGGCTCGGCGTCGGCGTCGCCGACCTCGATGACCGAGCGGGTCAGCGACTCGAGCACCGCGTAGAGGTCGTCGCGCAGCGCGCCGCGGGCCAGGGCGTCCCAGCGGTCGTCGCGCGGCAGCCGGGTGACCTTGCCGAGCATCGCGTCGATGCCGAACCGCTCGGAGACCAGGTAGTACAGCGGGGCCACGTCGATCGGCTCGCGGCCGGTGTCGGTCGCGATGTCGACGATGTCGAGCAGCGAGTACCAGTCGAGCAGGGATGCCGCGCGCAGCGCGAGGTCCTCGGGCACCCCCGCCTTGGTGAACTCGGCGGCCTTGCGCTCCAGGCGGCGCTTCTCCTCGCCGCGCAGCAGCGCGGGCACCTGCTGGCGCAGGTCGCGCACGATGTCGGAGAACCGCTCGATCTCGGCACCGATGTCGAGCGTCGACGGCCGCGCGGTGAGGAACCAGCGCACCGACCGGTCGAGCAGCCGGCGGAACTCGAGGTAGAGCGCGGTCTGGGCGGCGGTGGGCACGACGTTGTCGAGCGACTCGACCTCGCGCACGTAGTCGGCCAGCCCGAAGACCTCGCGGCAGACGACGAACGCCCGGGTGACCTGCTCGGGGGTGGCCCCGGCCTCCTCCTGCGCCCGGAAGGCGAAGGTGATGCCGCCGCGGTTGACCATCGAGTTGACCACCGCGTTGGTGACGATCTCGCGGCGCAGCGGGTGGCCGGGCAGCTCGCGCGGCGTACTGCTCGCGGATCGCCGGCGGGAAGTAGTCGGCCAGGGTGCGCTCGAAGTAGGGGTCGTCGGGGATCGAGCTGGCGAGGATGTCGTGCTTCAGCGCGAGCTTGGCGTAGGCCACGAGCACCGAGAACTCCGGCGACTTCAGGCCCAGCCCGTCGTGCACCCGCTTCTCGATCTCGGCGTCGGTGGGCAGGAACTCCAGGCCGCGGTCGAGGTCGCCGCGGTCCTCGAGCCAGTGGATCAGCCGCTCGTGCACGCTGGCCATCGAGGCTCCTGCGCGCGGGCGTTGCCGAGCAGCACGTTCTGCTCGTAGTTGTCGCGCAGCACGTGCTCGGCGACGTCGTCGGTCATCGACGCGAGCAGCTCGTTGCGCTGCTCGGTGGTGAGCTCGCCGCGGCGGACCACCTCGCCGAGCAGGATCTTGATGTTGACCTCGTGGTCGGAGGTGTCGACGCCGGCGGAGTTGTCGATGGCGTCGGTGTTGACCCGCACCCCGCAGAACGCCGCCTCGATGCGGCCGAGCTGGGACAGGCCCGAGGTTGCCGCCCTCGCCGACCACCTTGACCCGCAGCTGCTTGCCGTCGACCCGGATGGCGTCGTTGGCGCGGTCGCCGATCGAGAGGTGGTCCTCGGTGGAGGCCTTGACGTAGGTGCCGATGCCGCCGTTCCACAGCAGGTCGACCGGGGCGAGCAGGATCGCGTGGATCAGCTCGGCCGGCGTCATCGCGTCCACCGCCCTTGATGCCGAGCGCCTCGGCCATCTCGGGCGTCACCGGGATCGACTTCAGGGTGCGCGGGAAGACGCCGCCCCCGGCCGAGATCAGCGAGGTGTCGTAGTCGCCCCACGAGGAGCGCGGCAGGTCGAAGAGGCGACGGCGCTCGGCGAAGGAGGCCGCGGCATCCGGCGTGGGGTCGATGAACACGTGCCGGTGGTCGAAGGCGGCGACCAGGCGGATGTGCTCGGAGAGCAGCATGCCGTTGCCGAAGACGTCACCACTCATGTCGCCGACGCCGACGACGGTGAAGTCCTGGCTCTGGGTGTCGACGCCCATCTCGCGGAAGTGCCGCTTGACCGACTCCCACGCGCCGCGGGCGGTGATGCCCATCGCCTTGTGGTCGTAGCCGGCCGAGCCACCGGAGGCGAAGGCGTCGTCGAGCCAGAAGCCGTAGGACTGCGCGACGCCGTTGGCGATGTCGGAGAACGTCGCCGTGCCCTTGTCGGCGGCGACGACGAGGTAGACGTCGTCGGCGTCGTGGCGCACCACGTGCTCGGGCGGCACCGCCGCACCGGCGACCCGGTTGTCGGTGATGTCGAGCAGGGCGGAGATGAACATCCGGTAGGCCGCCTTGCCCTCCTCCAGCCACGCCTCGCGGTCGACCGCGGGGTCGGGCAGCTGCTTGGGGTAGAACCCGCCCTTGGAGCCGGTCGGCACGATGACGGCGTTCTTGACCATCTGCGCCTTGACCAGGCCGAGCACCTCGGTGCGGAAGTCCTCGCGCCGGTCGCTCCAGCGCAGCCCGCCGCGCGCCACCGGGCCGAAGCGCAGGTGCACGCCCTCGACCCGCGGGCTGTAGACCCAGATCTCGAACTGCGGCCGGGGCGCCGGCAGGTCGGGCACGGCCTTGGGGTTGAGCTTGAGCGAGACGTAGGGCTTGTGGCTCGCCGTCGGCGGCCGGCTGGTAGAAGTTCGTGCGCAGCCCGGCGCGGATGACGCCGAGGAAGGCCCGGATGATCCGGTCGTGGTCGAGCGAGGACACGTCGTCGAGGGCGTCGACCACCCGGGCGGCGACCTCCTCCTCGGCGGCGGTGCGCTCGTCGCTGACGTCACCGGCATACCGCTGCGGGTCGAAACGGTTCTCCCACAGGTCGACCAGGTCGCGGGCGATCGACGGGTGCGAGACGAGGGCGTCCTCGAGGTAGTCCTGCGAGTAGGTGGCCCGGGTCTGGCGCAGGTACTTCGCGACGGCGCGCAGCACGACGACCTGGCGCCAGGTGAGCTGGGCGGCGAGCACCAGCCGGTTGAAGCCGTCGCTCTCGGCGCGGCCGTCCCACACCGCCGCGACGGCGCCCTCGAAGAGGTCGCGCAGCTGCTCGTGCGGGCACTCCTCCCAGATCGCGGCGTCGGGCACGCGCAGGCCGAAGTCGTAGACGTGCAGGGTGGTGCCGTCGGCGCGGGCCACCTCGAAGGGCTGCTCGTCGACGACCTCGACGCCCATGTCGGTGAAGATCGGCAGGATGTCGGTGAGGCTGAGCGGGTCGACGCGGAACAGCTTGAAGCGGCGGATGTCGTCGGGCGCCTCGGCCGGGCGGTAGAGCGCGACGCTGGTGCCCGTGCCGTCGCCGAGCCGGTCGAGGTGGCTGAGGTCGGCCACCCCCTGGTTGACCGAGAAGGTCTCCTCGTAGGCGGTCGGGAACGAGCGCCCGAACCGGTCCATGAGGCGGTCGCCCTCCTCCTCGCCGCGGGCGGCGCGCAGGGCGTCACCGAGCCGGTCGCTCCAGGTGCGGCTGACCTCGACCAGCCGGTGCTCGAGGGCGTCCTGCTCGGCGCGGTCGAGGGTGGGCACCCGCTTGCCCTTGGGCACCCGCACCACGAACTGCAGCCGGGACAGGGCGGACTCGCTGACCCGGGCGGAGAACTCGACCGACTCGCCGCTCGAAGGTGTCCTTGAGGATGTCGGCCATCCGCAGCCGCACGGTGGTGTTGTAGCGGTCGCGCGGGATGTAGACCAGGCAGGAGACGAAGCGGCCGAAGTCGTCCTCGCGGATGAACAGCTTGGTGCGGCGCCGCTCCTGCAGCTGGGTCACCGACATCGCGGTCTCGTAGAGCTGCTCGACGCTGGCCTGGATCAGCTCGTCGCGCGGGTAGCCCTCGAGCACCCCGAGCAGGTCCTTGCCGGTGTGGCTGTCGGGCATCACGCCGGAGCGCTCGAGCACGGCGCTGCACCTTCTCGGCGACCAGCGGCACGCGCATCACCGACTCGGTGTAGGCGGTCGACGCGTACAGCCCGAGGAAGCGGCGCTCGCCGACGACCTGGCCCTGCGTCGTCGTACTGCTTCACGCCGACGTAGTCGAGGTGCGCGATGCGGTGCACGGTGGAGCGGGTGTTGGCCTTGGTGAGCACGAGGATGTTCGGCTCGTGCGCCTTGGCCGAGGCCTGCGGGGTGAGCAGCGCCGGGGTCCTGGCCCAGCGGCGGGTCGGAGCGCAGCAGCCCCAGCCCCGAGCCGGTCACGGGGGCGATGAACTCGCCCTCGGCGGTGCTGGTGCAGCGTGTAGTCGCGGTAGCCCAGGAAGGTGAAGTGGTCGTCGGCCATCCAGCGCAGGAAGCGGATGGCGAGCGCGGTCTCGTCGGGGTCGACGTCCGGCGGCGGCGTGCCCTCGAGCTCGGCGGCGAGCACGAGGCACTTGCTGCGCATCTTCGGCCAGTCCTCGACGGTCTGGCGCACGTCCTCGAGCACGGTGCGCACGGTGCGCTCGAGCAGCGCCCGGCGCTCCTCGTCGCTCTCGCGGTCGATCGAGAGCAGCATCCACGACTCCGGCAGCTCGCCGACGGCGACCTTGGCCTTCTTCTTGCCGCTGACGTCGCGCGGGCACGACCTGCTCGAGCTCGCCGACGGCGTCGCGGCTCACGACGAGCTGCGGGTGCACGATGAGGTGGATGTCGATGCCGGCGTTGACGAGCGCGCCGGTGACGGAGTCGACGAGGAAGGGCATGTCGTCGGTGACGATCTGGATGACGGTGCGCGCGTTGCACCAGCCGTCGACCTCGGTGCTGGGGTTGTAGACCCGCACGTTGGCCACCCCGGGCAGCCGGTGGCGGGCGAGCTCGAGGTGGCTGGCCGCCGCACCGGCGTAGACGTCGGGGGTCCGCGAGGTGAGCTCGTCGAGCGGCACGTGCCGGAAGTAGCGGGCGACGAACTCGGCTCCCCCGCCGTCCGGCGCTGCCTTCTCGAACGCTGCCGCGATCGGCGCGAGGACGTCCTTGCGGCGGACCTGGGGGGTCGACATGGTGCGGTGGCACTCCTTCGTCGCTACTCACCGGGGACGGCGGGACACGCCCTCGTGTCCGCGACCGAGCCTATCCACTCCCGGGAGGTGCTCCGGCCCGCCGCTGCCGGCAGCGGTGTCTCGCCGACGGGACAGCGCGGGGTGCGGCACGGCATCCGGATGCCGGTGCCGCGCTCGCGCCGCGCTCGCCGCTAGCCGGCGCCGATCCGGCCGGCGATGATGCTGGTGACGATGACCGAGGTGATGGTGACGGTGGAGAACCCGGCGACGATCATCTTGGGCAGGATCTCGTGCTCGATGGCGGCGACCTCCTCGGGGCTCTCGCCGGCGCCCTTGGCGGCCTCCTGCGACAGGATCATCGTGCCGGGGAAGCCGTAGAGCGAGGTGAGCCCGATGGCCACCGACATCGGGATGCTGTAGCCGAGCAGCTTGCCGACCAGGGCCGAGAAGCCGGCGATGCCGAGCACGCCGAAGACGAAGACGAGGACGAGCGGGAAGGCCAGCGCCTTGACGTCGGCGACCTCCACGGTGGCCAGCGGCCCGAAGACCAGGATCATGATGGCGAGCATCATCAGGCCGAAGGAGTCGATGCCGGCCAGCACCGAGGGCTTGAAGACCCCGAAGGTGCGCAGCAGGATGCCGAAGACCAGCGCCACGACGAAGGTGTTGAGGATGCCGTCGGTGAGGTTGTTGATGCCCAGCGAGACCAGCACGACGACGCCGACGACGAACAGGGTGCCGGGGGTGTTGCGGAAGGGCGCGGGCAGCATCGACTTCTCGGCGGCGCCCTCCTCCGGGCACCTCGGCCGGGGCCAGGTTGCCGGCGCGGTACTCGCCCTTGAGCCGGGCGGCCTCCTTGCGCAGGATGATCGAGGTCAGCGGGAAGCCGATCAGCCCCTGCAGGGCGGCGATCAGCACCGGGAAGACGGCGATGGCGGTCAGGCCGACGCCCAGCGCGGCCTCCTGCACGATGATCACCGAGATGGTGCCGCCGCTCAGGGCGCCGGTGCCGGCCACGCACGAAGTCGAGGGCCTGGGCGTAGCCGTCGGCGGCGCTGCCGCTGATCCGCTGCCCGAAGACCAGCGCGGCCAGCCACAGGGCGACCCCGATGCCGAGCACGGTGGAGGCGCCGATCAGGAAGGTGCGCCACTGCTTCTTGAAGTCGTCCAGGCTGATCATCGTGCCCAGGTGCACGATGATGAACCCGACCACGACCCCGGCCAGGGCCAGCAGCGACGAGCTCGCCAGCAGGTCGTCGGGGAAGATGCCGGTGAGGAAGCCCGACCAGGAAGATCAGCGACGCCACGAACAGCGAGGACAGCAGCGACTTGGTCTTCTTCGCCACGAACTCACTGACCGTCCACACGGCCATCACGACGACGAACGCGAGCACCGGGTTCACGGCATCCTCCACGGGTCTGGGTCCGATGATCCAACCACGCGGGCCGCGGCGCGCGTCGAGGGTTCCACCGCGGTGACACGGCTAGAACGGCCAGACGAACGGCACCCAGAACACGGCGACGGCGAGGAAGAACGCCAGCAGCGGCAGGCCGAGCTTCCAGTAGTCGTCGAACCGGTAGCCGCCGGGCTCGAGCACCATCGTGTTGGCGGGGGTCGCGACCGGGGTGAGGAACGACGCCGCGCCCGAGATGCCCAGCGCCATCATGAACGGCAGCGGTGAGGCGCCCAGGTCGGCGGCCATCACGGCGGCGATCGGCACCATGATCAGCACGGTGGCGGTGTTGCTGATCAGCTGGCCGAGCAGCATGGTCAGCACGCACACGGCGAGCAGGCCCAGCCGCGGCGAGGCGTCACCGACCAGGTCGAGCAGCCGGGTGGCGATGGCGTCGGCGGTGCCGGTGGACACGAAGGCCGTCGACAGCGGGATCATCCCGCCCACGAGCACCACGGTGGTCCACGAGACCGCCCGGTAGGCCTGGGCCGAGGTGAGCACCCCGCTGAGCACGACCGCGCACGGCGGCGAGCAGGCCGGCGATGGCCGCCGGCACGATGCCCGTGGCGAGGAGCAGCACCATCACGGCGAGGATGCCGATCGCCCGCTTGGCGCCGCGGCCGAGCGGCACGCCGCGGCGCAGCAGCGGCGGGGTCGTCGACGACGAGCACCTCGGAGCCGTCGGTGGTGTGCTGCTGCAGCTTGTCCCACGAGCCGCTCAGCAGCAGGGTGTCACCGGCCCGCAGGGTCTCCTCCGGCCCCTCCAGGGGGTCGCCGGAGCGCTGCACCGCGAGCACCACGAGGTCGCCGCTGGGGGTGGCCATCCCGGGGAAGAGGTGCTGGCCGATCAGCGGGGAGCGCGGCGCCACCACCACCTCGGTCACCCCCCGTTCGGTGCCCACGAGGTCGCCCTCGGGCAGCGCGTACTGCGCGCGCAGCGCGTCGGTGAGGTCGCCGAGGTCCTGCGGCAGGGTGGCCGGGGTGCGGTCGGGCAGCAGCCGGCGGCCCAGGAGCACGATGAACAGCACCGTCCCGGCGAGCAGCGGCACTCCGGCGAGCGCGAACTCGAAGTAGCCGAAGTGGCGGCCCCCGGCATCCGCGGCCGCGTCGCTGACGATGATGTTCACCGGGGTGCCGGTCAGCGCGAGCATCGACCCCGCGTGGGCGGAGAACGCGAGCGGCATCAGCATCTGCGAGGGCGACAGCGCCGCCCGGGTCGCGACGACCACGACGACCGGGATGAGCGCGGCGACCGCCCCGTTGACGCTGATCAGTGCGGTCAGCCCGGCGACGAGCAGGCAGACCACGGTGAGCAGCCGGCCGCGGTCGGTGCCGCCGCGGGCGATCAGCTGCTGGCCGGCCCACGCCGTGACGCCGGTGGAGTCGAGCGCCTCCCCGACGATGAACAGCGTCGCGATGAAGATGACGGTCGGGTCGCCGAAGCCGGCGAGCGCCTGGTCGAGGTCGAGGATGCCGGTGAGCCACAACGCGACCGACACACCGATCGCGACGATTCCCAACGGGATCCGGTTCGACATGAAGGCGACGACGGCCAGCGCCAGGATGACCAAGGTCGTCGCCACCGGGCTCATGGGCGCGACTCTAGCCCCGGGTCGGACAGGGCGTCCGAGATGCCCGTGACCCGTGACGGGCGCCCGGGCTAGGGTCGGGGCAGCCGACCCTTGGAGCCGACGATGTCCCGCAACCCCAGCCTGCTGATCCCCGCCGACTACAGCCCCGTGCCGTCCGAGCGCACGAGCGTCGACGTCTCGGCGGTCGCCACGCTCGACCCGTCCGCGCTCGACGCCGTCGCCGTGCTCGTGCCCTCCGAGGGCGACCTGCCGGGCGACCTCGGCACCGACCTCGACCGGGCGGCCCTGCAGGCTGCCGGCTTCGACGCGTCCGCCGGCTCCAGCCTGGTGGTCCCCCGCGCCGACGGGCCGGTGCTCGTGCTGGTCGGCGCCGGCGCGCCCGGCAGCCTCGACGAGGCCGGGCTGCGCGATGCCGTGGCCGCCGCCGCGCGCGCCACCGCGCGCACCGGTGGCCGGCTCGGCGTGCGGGTGCCGTCGACCACCCTCAGTGCGGCGGATGCCGGCCAGGTCGCCACCGAGGGCGCCCTCCTGGCCCGCTACCGGTTCACCGCCCTGCGCACGACGCACCCCGAGAAGCCGCTGACCCACCTCGTGCTGGCGCTCGACGGCGCCGACCCGGACGAGGTCGCCGCCGGGGTGGCGACCGGCGTCGTCACCAGCCGCGCGGCGGCCGTGGCCCGCGACCTGGCGAACGGCCCGCCCGGCCACCTCACGGCATCCGCCATGGCCGACGTCGCCGCCGAGCTCGGGGCGCGCTACGGCTTCGAGGTCGAGTCGTTCGACAAGGCGCAGCTCATCGAGCTGGGCTGCGGCGGCATCCTCGGCGTCAACGCGGGCAGCACCGAGGAGCCCCGCATGGTCAAGCTCCGCTACGTGCCCTCCGGGGAGCCCGACCGGGCACCTCGGGCTGGTCGGCAAGGGGATCATGTACGACTCCGGCGGCATCAGCATCAAGCCCTCCGACCCGATGCACCTGCTGATGAAGATGGACATGGGCGGCGCCGCCGCGGTGCTCGGCGCGTTCGTGGCGCTGCGCGACCTGGGCACGACCAGCGCGGTCACCGGCTGGCTGATGTGCACCGACAACATGCCCTCCGGCTCGGCCTACAAGCTCGGTGACGTGCTCACCGCGCGCGGTGGCACCACCGTCGAGATCAAGAACACCGACGCCGAGGGCCGCCTCGCGATGATGGACGCGCTGGTGCTGGCCGTCGAGGAGGGCGTCGACGCGATCATCGACATCGCCACCCTCACCGGGGCCGTGCTGGTGGCGCTGGGGCAGTCGACCGCCGGGCTGTTCGGCAACGACCGCGAGCTGGTCGGGCTGGTCAAGGAGGCCGCCCAGACCACCGACGAGCCGGTCTGGCAGCTGCCCCTGGAGAAGAAGTACCGCAAGCAGCTCGACTCCGACATCGCCGACATCTCCAACCTGGGTGGCCCGTTCGCCGGGTCGACGACCGCCGCGCTGTTCCTCCAGGAGTTCGTGGGCGACACCCCGTGGGCGCACGTCGACATCGCCGGCACCATGCAGGTCGACGCCGACGAGGCGTGGCGGAGCAAGGGCGCGACCGGGTTCGGGGCGCGGCTGCTCGCCGAGGTGGCCCGCAGCTACCGCGCCGAGGACCGGGCTGACCCTCCTGGGACAACATCGACCAATAGGTCGATGTTGTCCCAGCCCGGCTACTCGGCGATGACGTCGAGGGTGTGCACGGTCGGGTCGGCGGCGTAGGCGATCCGGCTGCCGGCCGCCCGGGCCGCCCGCAGGGCGTCGACGGCCTCGACGGTGACCTCCTCACCGGGGGCCAGCACCGGGATGCCGGGTGGGTACGGCGCGACGAGCTCGGCACTGACCCGGCCCACGGCCCGCTCGACCTCGACGCTCTCGCGCGGGGCGAAGAAGGCCTCGCGCGGGCTGGTGACGGTGACCGGGTCGACCGCCCAGACCCCCGAGGTGACCACGGGCCGGGGGCTGCCCGCGGTGCCGCTCGACCGACTCCACCAGCGCCACGGCGAGGTCGACCAGGCCGTCCCGGGTGTCGGCCAGGGTCACCATCGCGACGAGGGTGTCGCGGTCGGCCATCTCGACCGGCATCCCGCGGGCCAGCAGGTCGGCCTCCACCGCGTTGCCGTCGGCACCGGTGCCGGGGAGCACGAGGGTCAGGCGCATCGGGTCGACGCCCGGGCCGTCGAGCACGACCAGGCCGGGCACCCGGGCGAGCCGCTCGCGCACCGTGGCCACGGCCTCGATGACCGGGCCGAGCAGGGACTCGCCGTCGCGCTGGAGGAGGGCGCGGGCGGCATCGATGCTGGCCAGGATGGCCCCCGAGGGGCTGGTCGTCGCCGTCGCCTCGACGGCGGCGTCGAACCGGGCGCGGCCGAGGCGGCGGCTGCGGGCCAGCACCAGGGCGCCCTGCGACCAGGCCGGCAGCGCCTTGTGGGCGCTCGTGACCAGGGCGTCGGCGCCGGCGGCGAGCGCGTGCGGCGGCAGCGCGGGGTGGAAGCCGAGGTGCGCGCCCCACGCGGCGTCGACCACGAGCGGGATGCCGTGCCGGTGCGCCACCGTGGCCAGGCCCCGCACGTCACCGACCGTGCCGACGTAGGACGGGTCGCCGACGAAGACGGCCGTGGCGTCGGGCGCGCGGGTGAGCGCCGCCTCGAGGGCGACTGGCCGTGACACCGGTCGGCAGGCCGTGGGTGGCGTCGACCTCGGGCCGCAGCCAGACCGGCTCGAGCCCCGCGAGCACCAGGCCGAGGAGCATCGAGCGGTGCAGCGTGCGCGCCACGACGACCCGGTCGCCGGGCCGTGCCACGGCCAGCGCCAGCGCCTGGTTGCCGTGCGTGGACCCGCCGACCGAGAAGCGGCACAGGTCGGCTCCCCACAGCCGGGCGGCGCGCGCCTCGGCCTCGGCCACGACGCCGCGGGCCAGCTTCATGGTGTCGAGGCCGGCGTACAGCGGCACGTCGCCGGCGACGACGTCGCCGACCAGGTCGCGCCGCTGCTTGTGGCCGGGGATGGTGAAGGGCGTGGGCGACTCCTCGTGGAAGCGCAGCCAGGCGTCGAGCAGCGGGGCGTCGCCACGCAGCCGGCGCGGGTCAGTGGGCATGCTCGGCCGCCCAGGCCGCGACGGCGTCGGTGAGGGCGACGGCATACCGGCGCACCTGGTCGAGGTCGACCCACTCGTCGGCGGCGTGCATGCCCCCGCCGTCGGGCCCGCAGACCAGGGCCGGGATGCCGGCCGCCTGCCACAGCGGCGCCTCCATCCAGGCCGGCGCCGAGAACCGTTGCAGGCACAGTGGTTTCGGGGGCCGCTCGGCGAGGGTCGACTCGAGGGCGGCCGACAGCGATGCGGCCGGGCCGTCGTCGTCGAGGCGCCACGCCTCGCGGGCGATGACCAGCCGGGCCGTGGCGTCGACCTGCGGGTCGGCGGCGCGCAGGTCGTCGAGCAGCTGCTCGACCTCGGCGAGGGCGGTGTCGGAGCGCTCTCCCGGCACGGTGCGCCGCTCGACCAGGGCGCGGGCCGAGCGGGCCAGCACGAAGGGCGACTCGCCGCCCGAGGCGACGGTGACCATGAGCGAGGCTCCTCCGCTCGGCGAGGGTGGCGTGCCGCTCCTCGACCGCGTGCAGGAGCCGGCCGAGGTGGGCGACGGCGTTGACGCCCTCGTCGGGCTGCGAGGAGTGGGCGGCCCGGCCGCTGAGGGTCACCTCGACCAGGGCGTAGCCGCGCAGGCTCTCGGTGATGGCCAGCGAGGTCGGCTCCCCCACCACGGCGACGTCGGGGAGGACGCCGAGCCCCGGCAGCGCGGCGAGCACGGCCTCGGTCCCCAGTGCTGGCGTCCTCCTCGTCGGCGACGAGGGCGAGCACGACGCGGCCGGGGGCTCCCCGGCGGGCGAGCTCCTCGGCGGCCACGACCATCGCCGCGACGCCGCTCTTCATGTCGCTCGAGCCGCGCCCGGCGAGCCGGTCCCCGTCGACGGTCGGGGTGAACGGGTCGGGCATGCCGTCGACACCGACGGTGTCGAGGTGGCCGGTCAGGACGACGGTGGGGCCGGGCGCTGCGGCGGGGCCGATGGCGACCAGGCTCGGGCGGTCGTCGTGCCCCGGGGCCACGATGACGTGGGTGGTGAAGCCGCTGCGCTGCAACCGGTCTCGCAGGTGCTCGACGATCGCGGCCTCACCGGCGGCCCCGGGACCAGGCCGGGGTTCACCGAGTCGATGGCCACCAGCTCGGCGGTCAGCGCGACGGCGGCGGCCCCGAGGCGTCGTCGGAGGCGGCGCCGTTCAGACCGCCGGAGCGAGGGTCGGCTCGGTCGGTCAGGACGTCGGCGCGGTCGTCGGTGGCCACCCGGCGACCCTACGCCGGGGCCCGTGCGGCTCGGTCGCGCTGAACCCACCCGAGTTGGGTGCTCACGTGGCTGCTGGGGCGACCGTCTGGGCACTCACCGCCGAGAACGACGGGCCTGTGGGTAACCTCGGCGGTCGCCTCCGCCGGAGCTGCCTACAGTGGCGGGGTGCCCCTGCGACCCGACCCGCGAGCTCGCCCGCGCCGCCCTCGAGCGTCTCGACGCGCTGCGCGCCACCGTCACCGCGGCCGAGGACGACGTGCTGGCCTGCCTCGTCGTCACCGGCGAGCCCCGGCCGCAGCGCGTGCTCGACGACTGGCTCGACCAGGTGGCCGACACCCTGCGGGCCCTCGGCGAGCAGGCGGCCGACCTCTCCCCCGCGCTGGCCCGGCACGCCGACGGGCCGGTCGGTGCCGGCGAGCCGGCGGATGCCGGGGCCGTCACCGTCGCGCCGGTGGACGTGGAGGACCGGTCGTGAGCGTGGTGCCGGGCGACCCGGCATCCCTGTCGGCGTGCGCGGGCACCGTGCGCTCGGTGGCGCAGCGGCTCACCGACCGCGCGACCGGCGTGCGCACGGCATCCGAGGCCCTGGGTGAGGGGTGGGCGGGCCGCACCTCGGCGGCGACCCGGCGCCGCGCCGCCGACCTGGCCGCGGCCACCGAGACCACTGCCGGCCAGCTCGACCGGGTGGGCCGGGTGCTGCAGGACCACGCGACCGACCTCGCCGACCTCGTGGCCCGCGGGCGGGCGGTCGAGGAGCGCGCCCGCGCGGCGGGGCTCGACGTGCGCGAGGGACGGGTCGAGCTCGGCTGGGGGGTCACCGGGCCGGCCGACGCCGACGCCGACCGGGCGCGCGCGGCGACCCGGACGGCGCTGCAGGCCGAGCTCGACCTGGTGCTGGCCCAGCACGTGCGCCGCCGCGACTGGGTGCTCGGCGTGCTGCGCGACTCGACGCACCGACCTGTCCGACCTGTCGCACCGGCTGCGCGGTGGGTGAGAGGATTCCCGCACCCGACGAGCGAGAGGACGCCAGGTGCGACTGACGACGCGCGAGAAGCTGAACGGGAGCGTGGACGAGGTCCACGCCCTGCTCATCGACCCGGCCTTCCAGGAGGCCAAGTGCGCCGCCACCACGAACAACGGCGTCTACACCGTCGAAGGTCGGCGGTGGCGCCGACGGGCACCGCGTGCAGCACCGAGCGACAGCTGCCGTCCGACGGGCTGCCCGACATGGCCCGGTCCTTCGTCGGTGACCACCTCACCATCATCGAGGTGCTCGACTGGAGCGCCCTGGGGCCCGACGGTTCGCGGGCCTCGATGGTCGACATCCACATCAAGGGCGCGCCGCTCACCGTGAAGGGCACCGTGCGGCTCGAGCCCCACGGTGACGAGACCGTCTGGCTGTTCGAGGCCGACCTCAAGGCCAACGTGCCGCTGATCGGCGGCAAGCTCGAGCGGGCGGCCGCCGAGCCGATCAACGCCGCCATCCGCATCGAGATCGGGCTGCTGCGGGAGTGGCTCGCCTGATCCTCACCCGACTTCTTGCGGACTTCCACCCTTTCCGCGGCCAGAGTCCCGACCCGCTGAGAGGTGGAAGATCCGCAAGAAGTCGGAGGTCAGCCCATGTGGGGGTAGCCGTGCGCCTTCGGGGGGACGAAGTTCTCCTTGATCGAGCGCACCGAGGTCCACCGCATCAGGTTCGCCGCCGAGCCGGCCTTGTCGTTGGTGCCGGACGCGCGCCCGCCGCCGAACGGCTGCTGGCCCACGACCGCGCCGGTCGGCTTGTCGTTGACGTAGAAGTTGCCGGCGGCGAAGCGCAGCCGGTGCGTCGCGTCGGCGATGGCAGCGCGGTCCTGGGCGATGACCGCCCCGGTCAGGGCGTAGGGCGCGAAGGACTCCATCTGGTCGAGCACCTTGGAGAACTGGCGGTCGGGGTAGACGTGCACCGCGAGGATCGGCCCGAAGTACTCGGTGCTGAACATCTCGTCGGTCGGGTCGCTGCTCTCGACGACCGTGGGCCGCACGAAGTAGCCGACCGAGTCGTCGTAGGTGCCGCCGGCCACGACGTCGAGGTGGCTGGTGGCGTGCGCCCGGTCGATGGCCGCCTTGTGCTTGGCGAACGCCCGATCGTCGATGACGGCACCCATGAAGTTGGACAGGTCGGTGACGTCGCCCACCGCGCAGGCCGTTGGTGATCTCGGCGAGGTCACCCTTGATGGCCTTCCACAGCGAGCGGGGCACGTACGCCCGCGAGGCCGCCGAGCACTTCTGGCCCTGGTACTCGAACGCGCCGCGGATCATCGCGGTGCGCAGCACGTCGGGGTCGGCGCTGGGGTGGGCCAGGATGAAGTCCTTGCCGCCGGTCTCGCCGACGATGCGCGGGTAGTGCCGGTAGCTCGTGAGGTTCTCGCCGATGCGCCGCCACAGGCCCTGGAAGACCGCGGTCGAGCCGGTGAAGTGCAGCCCGGCGAACTCGGGGTGGCTCAGCGCGACGTCGGACAGCTCGCGGCCGTGGCCGGTGACCATGTTGATGACGCCGGGCGGCATCCCGGCCTCCTCGAGCAGCTCCATCGTCAGCTGGGCGGCGAGCTGCTGCGAGTGCGACGGCTTCCACACCACCGTGTTGCCCATCAGCGCGGGCGCGGTCGGCAGGTTGCCGGCGATGGCCGTGAAGTTGAACGGCGTCACGGCGTAGACGAAGCCCTCGAGGGAGCGGTAGTCGCTGCGGTTCCACAGGCCGCGCGAGTTGGCGATCGGCTGCTCCTGCAGGATCTGGCGGGCGAAGTGCACGTTGAAGCGCCAGAAGTCGACGAGCTCGCAGGCGGCGTCGATCTCGGCCTGGTAGGCGGTCTTGCTCTGGCCGAGCATCGTCGCGGCGTTGATCCGGGCGCGCCACGGGCCGGCCAGCAGGTCGGCGGCCTTGAGCAGGATGGCCGCGCGGTCGTCGAAGGCGAGGTCGCGCCAGGCGGGGGCGGCGGCCATGGCGGCGTCGACGGCGGCGGCGGCATCGGCCTTGGTGGCGCCGCGGGTGACGCCGAGCACCTTGCGGTGGGCGTGCGGCTGCCGGACCTCGATCTTCTCCCCCTTGCCCATGACCCGAGCGCCGCCGATGGTGTGCGGCAGCTCGTGGCGCGTCGCGGCCAGCTCGACGAGCGCCACCTCGAGGGAGGCCCGCTCGGGGCTGCCCGGGGCGTAGTCGAGCACGGTCTCGTTGGTGGGGGTGGGGACGTGGGTCACAGCGTCCATGCGGTGGGGCTCCTCGTTTCGGGTCGCGATCTCGGATCACCCCCACTCTCGCGCCCCGGCTTCCTGCGACGCAAGCCGTGGGTGCCGGCGGCGTGGGCCGCCCGGGGTCAGGGCTGGTCGAGCAGCGCTCGCACGGCGGCGAGCTCGGTGACGTCGTACCAGAGCAGGTCGGTCGGCTCGCTGGAACCGGGCTCCTCGTCGATGTGGAAGGACACGATGCGGCGGCGCTCGACGGGGGCCGAGAGCTCGACCCGGGAGGGCACGTCGGGTGCCGTCGGGTGCACGACGACGGCGGCGTCGACGTCGGCCGCGGCCACGACCCGGCGCCGGGGCGCGGCGTCGGCCGCCTCGAGGGCCTCCTCGGTGGCCGCGACCCAGGCGGTGTGCTCGAGCTCCTCCTCGTCGGTGACCAGTCCGGGCTTGCCCAGGGCCGGCGTCACCGCGTGCGCCGGTCGCGGGACCGGGCCGAGCGGCCGCCCCTCGGCCAGCCCGGTGAGGTCGGCGGGCGTCAGCGGGAGGTAGACCCGGGTGAGCGGCACATCGGCTCCTGTCGGTCGTGGTGGTGCGGCGCGGGTCAGCGGGCCCCGACGCGCGGGGCCTCGAGCAGCTCGTGGAGGGCGTCGACGACCCCGCGGCCGAGGACGTCGGCATCCGGCATGGCATCGCGGTCGGCGTACAGGCCGTAGTAGACGCCGCCGTCGTAGGACGTCAGCCCGATCGACAGGGCCTGCCCCCGACCCAGCGGGGTGACCGGGTAGGTCGAGACCATCCGGGCGCCGGCTGCGTAGAGCGGGGTCTGCGGGCCGGGCACGTTGGTGATGACCACGTTGTAGAGGCGTCGCGAGACCACGCCGCCCAGCCGCGCACCGAGCGCGTGCATCGTCGGCGGGGCGAACCCGCCGAGGCCGGAGAGGGTCTCGGCCGAGACCGCCCGGCGCGAGCCACCCTCCATCTGCTGGCGCATGGAGAAGGCGATCTGGTGCAGCCGCATCGACGGGCCGGGCTCCCCCACCGGCAGGTCGACGAAGCAGGCGGTGACCTGGGCGCCGGTCGGAGGGTCGTCACCGTCGTGCACGGACACCGGCACCATCGCCCGGATCGTCGTGCCGGGGTAGACGGACTCGCCGCGGGTGAGCAGCCACGAGCGGAACGCGCCGGCGACCGTGGCGAGGATGACGTCGTTGACGCTCACCTCCTCGGCGAACGAGCCGCGGCCCAGGCGGGTGCGCACCTGGCGGTAGTCCTCGAGGTCGGTGCCGATCATGACGTAGCGGCGGGCCCGGCCGACCTTGGCGTTGAGCGGGGACTCGGGGGCGGGCCGGGCGGAGACCCGGGCCAGGGTCGAGATGACGTCGCCGGCCACACCGGCCACCTTGCCGACGGCCCGGGTGACGTCGCTGACCCCGTGCTGGATGGTCTCGACCACCTGGCTCGGGGTGCGGGCCGCCTCGGTGAGGGCCGCGACGACCAGCTCGGCCCCGCTGGGCTCGGGCCGGGCCCGCCAGGTGGTGAGCACACCCTCGCTGGCGGTGGGGTTGCCGTCGACCAGGACGTTGCCGATGTCGACGGCACTGATGCCGTCGACCAGGCTGTGGTGGGTCTTGGTGATGATGGCGAAGCGGTTCTCGGCCAGCCCCTCGACGAGGTAGACCTCCCACATCGGGCGGCTGCGGTCGAGCGGTCGTGGCTGGATGCGCGCCACCAGCTCCTCGAGCTGCTCGTCGGAGCCCGGGCGGGGCAGGGCGCTACGACGCACGTGGTAGCTCATGTCGAAGTGCGTGTCGTCGACCCACACCGGGTTCGCCAGGCCCCCGGGCACCGTCTTGATCCGCTGGCGGTAGCGCGGGACGTGCGCGATGCGCTGGCTGATGAGGGTCACGAGGCTCTCGTAGTCGAAGCCGCCGGACGGGGCGTCGAAGACCATCACCGACCCCACGTGCATCGGCGTCGCCGCGTCCTCGAGGTTCAGGAACGAGGTGTCGAGGGAGCTGAGACGTTCTGGCACGGACCCATCGTGTCAGACGGTGGGTCGGCCCAGCGGTGAGCCTGTGACGAGCGCGGACCGGGTCGGCTCCCCGCGTGCGCCGGCCGGACCGGGATGCAGAGCGGCGACCACGCCGATGATGGCGGCACCACGCGCGGGTCGAGGGCCGCGGCGAGCTCGGCCACGGCCACGGTGAGGTCGGCCCGCGGGGCCAGCTCGACGAGCGAGCGCCCGGCCAGCAGCGCCGCGTCGCACTCGTCCGGCGCCCACGGCAGGAAGCGGACGGCCTCCATGCCGGCGAACCGGTGCAGCACGTCGCTGATCGCCCGCTCGGGGCGACGGCCCGCGACCGAGGACCGCACCTTGGTGACCACGACCGTGGGCCGGGGTGAGGGCAGCACGGCGACGTCCTGGACCGCGCGGACCAGGCGCTGCAGCCCGACCGGGTCGGCCGCGCCGACGACCACGAGGTGGTCGGCCACCTCGAGGGCGGTCAGGGTGGCGGCATTGCGTCGGGGGGCGGCGGTGTCGTAGCTGAGCTCCTCGTCGTCCTCGACGGCGAACCCCGTGTCGACGACGACGTGGTCGGCCACCCTGCGCGCCAGCCTCAGGACGTCCTCGACCGCGGCGGCGCGCAGCTCCGGCCACCGGTCGGCCCGGGGCAGACCGGTGAGCACCCGCAGGCCGGGCACGACCTCCGGGGCGAGCCGGGCCAGCCCGGGCACGTCGAGGGTGCCCTGCTCGGACGCGCGGGCCGCGGCGGCCACGCCGGGTGCCTCGTCGACCAGGCCGAGCACCTGGGCCACGCTGGCGCCCCAGGTGTCGAGGTCGACGAGCAGGGTGCGCACCCCGGCTGCGGCGAGCTGGGCGGCCAGGGTGACAGCGACCGTGGTGCGGCCCGGTGCGCCGGTCGGGCCCCAGACCGTGGTCACCGGCGTGGGCACCGGCGGGTCGTCATCGACACGACCGTCGTCGGGGCCGCCGCCGTCGCCGCCTGGCGCGAGCGCGATGGATGGCGGGGCGCCGGGACCGTCACCGACCGGTGTGCCCGTGGTGGCGCCGGCCAGCGTGACCAGGGCGCGGGCCACGGCTGCCGCGTCGTCGTCGGGGCGCAGGATGGTGGCGACGCCGAGCTGGCGCAGCCGCCGCTCGCCCTCCTCGTCGTCTGCGGCGACCAGTGCGGCGACCCGCACCCCGTGCCCCGCGAGGTGGCGCAGCGCGTCGCGGTCGAGCCCGCGCAGGTCCGGGGAGACCACCGCCACCCGGGCCGCGCCGGCGGCGCCGGCCGAGAGCAGCTCGGCGACGTCGGCACAGCGGCGCACCAGGGTGAGGTCGGGCGCCTCTTCGAGCACGCGGACGAACGCCGCCTCGAGCCGGTGCGTGACCGCCGTGAGGACGCTGGTCACGACGCGGCCGCCGACACCCCGCCGGGCACCGGCACGAGGGTGATGCGCGCGCCGAGGTCGACGTCGGCGACCACCTCGGGCACGGACTCGCGCGGCACCATCACGTGGACCGCCCGGGTCTCGGCGGACGCGCCCAGCACGGTGTCCTCGCCGGCGACCCGGACGACCGACACCGCCTCGAGCGCTCGCTCAGGCCCGGCGAAGGTGGGCAGCCCCACGGTGGTGCCCTCCTTGGGCCGGTTGACGTAGACGTCGACGACCGATCCCGATGCGATGGCCGCGGCCGAGGTGGCATCGACCAGGAGCGCCACCTGCTGCACGCCGACGTCGGCGGCGGAGCCGACGCCCGAGGCCGGGATCAGCTCACCGGGCCGCAGTGACCGCAGTGACCAGGTGTCGCCGGGGATGGCCCGGTCGGCCGGCAGGTAGCGGGCCGAACCGTCACCGAGCAGCACGTCGACGCGCACCACGTCGGCCTCGGTGAGCCGCTGCCCCGGGGCGAGCTCGCCCTTCGCGGCGTAGACCGGCACCCGGTCGTCGGCGCGCGCGACCACGACCGAGCCCGCGACGGTCGAGACGAGCACGAGGATCACCCCGACGAGCAGCCGGGAGTCTCGCCACGACGGGGCACGCACCCGGGACGCGGTCGGGGTGGGGAGGTCACTCATGCCGCCCGATTGTGGTCGAGGATGCCGGGCTCCGCCTCCGGAGCGAACGCCCCTGTGGACAACCTCGGCGGCGGCACTGCCTGTGGATGGCAGACTGACGACGTGGCCCGCCGCTTCATCCCGCTCACCGAGGTGTCGGAGATCCTCGACATCTCGGCAGCCCAGGCCTACGCCCTGGTGCGCTCGGGTGACCTGCCGGCCATCAAGGTCGGGGGGCGCGGCCAGTGGCGCGTCGAGACCGTCGAGCTCGAGGCCTACATCCAGCGGATGTACTCCGAGACCCGAGACCTGGTGACCACCCGCTCCGACCGCCCTGACGACGACGGGCCCGGCGCTGACGACTGACCGGTGCCGCCCCGGGCCCGCCAGGTCCGGACCGGGACACCTCCTGGATCAGCGCCGCGACTCCACGGCCACGAGGGCGGTGAACGGCACCGTGGTCACCGCCCGGACGTTCTCACGGCGCCGCGGCACCCCCTCGGGGTGCTCGGCGAGGTCGAGGTGGTCGGCTCCCACCGCGTCGATCGTCCCCAGCAGGCGTGGGCCGGCCCCGGCCAGGGAGATCGCCACCGTGGCGCGGTCGCGCGAGAGCGCCCGCAGCGCATAGCCGAGCCCGAACCGGCGCGCGGTGCGGCCCGCGGACGACTGCACCGCGAGTGAGCGCAGCGTCAGCACGCCGGCCAGTGGGACCAGCACCTCGTGGGCGTCGGCCTGCACACGAGCACCCAGTCCTCCCCCAGGTCACCGAGGGTGCCCTCGATCCGGTGCCCGCCCACCAGGCCGAGCCCCACGCGGTCACCGACCCCGGCGGCCAGCCGGGACGACAGCGTGACCAGCGCCCGCTCGCGACGGGTGCGCTCGGCCACCTCGTCATCGCGCTCGCGACGTTGATCGGCCGCCAGCTGCCCCTCGAGGTCCGCGAACAGTCCCTCCCACCTCATGTCCACAGCCTAGGTCGCTGGGGCTTGCAGGTGTCAGCAGCCTCGTCTACGGTCAAGCGGCAACAAACATCATCAAATGGCATCAAACGGGGGTTCTCATGGTGCGGGGCGTTGTGCTGGTTCGAGGGGCGGCGCTGGTCGTGGCCGTGGTCGCGCCGACACCGTGGCTGTGGGGTGTCGCGGCCGACATCGGACGCCGTGCGACGCAGGGGGTGCCGCTGCAACCGGCCGAGGCGCTCACCGGGGTCGTGGCCGGCGCGGCGCTGGCCGTGTTGCTGGTGCTGGCGCTCGGGGTGCTGCTCGAGCTGCTCTCCCGGGTGCCCGGGGCCGTGGGAGGCGCCGCCACGCGCGTGGGCGCCGTCGTGACCCCTCGAGTGGTCCGGCGCGTGGTGGGGGTCGCCCTCGGTGCGGTGGTCGCCGCCGGTGCGACTGCCGGGGTGGCTGCGGCGACTCCGGCCGCTGTAGCGCTCGCGCCCGCTCCCCCACCCGACCCCTCGTTCGCGCCACTGCCCGACCCCGGGTGGGCTCCACCGGGCGCCTCACCGACTGCACGCGATACCGGATGGGTGCCCAGCGCGCCGGTGGTCCGTACCCAGCCGGACGTGCGGGTGCTCAGCCCGGCACCCCGGGTCGGCACGACGGGTGACGCACCGCTCGAGGTGGTCGTGCGGCGTGGTGACTCGCTGTGGTCCATCGCCGCGCGGCACCTCGGCCCCGACGCCTCGGATGCCGAGATCGCACGGGCGTGGCCGGCCTGGTTCGAGGCCAACCGCGACGTCGTCGGCGACGACCCGGACCTCCTGCGACCGGGCCAGCTGCTGCGAGTGCCCGACGTGGTGCCGTCATGAGCGGCGGCCTGCTCCACGTGGCACCGCCGAGCCAGCCGCTGCCACCCCCGATCTCGCTCGAGGAGGCCATCCGCCGGTCCCGGCTGGCCACGGCGGAGCGCGAGGGGCGCACCCCCTACATCCAGGACACCCTGGCGGTCGACTTCGCCGCTGCCTCCGACGAGCAGTTCTTCGGCCCCCAGCGCACCCTGCGCGACGACCTGCCCGACCCCTCCGCGTGGGCCGGTCGCATCGCGCTGGCACTGCTCGAGGTGATGACCGGGGTGCGGTCGGCGCCGCAGGTGCTGCGCTGGACCACCCCCGAGGTCTACGCCGTCGTGGCCCGGCGCAGCGCCCTGGTCGCCCGCCGGGTCGCCGAGGGCAACGCCCCGCGCACCCGTCCCCGGCTGCGGGTGATCCGGGTGCGGGTCTGCGAGCCCGCCGACGGCGTGGCCGAGGCGGCGGTCGTCGTCAGCGACGGGCCCCGGGTCCGCGCGGTCGCGGTGCGGCTCGTGGGCCAGGACGGCAAGTGGCGGGTCAGTGCGCTGCAGGTGGGCTGACCCCGCGTTCCGACCCGGGGTCGGGGGCCGGCACGGGCTCCACGGCAGTCCGGCTGGTCGGCCGGCTCGGGGTCCGGGCTGCCCGGTGGGCGAGTCGGCAGGCCTCCACAGGTGAGGAGGGCGACCAGCGCCAGCAGCGCCAGCACCGCCAGGGCGCTGCGCAGCCCGGCCAGGCGCGACTGCGCGTTCTCGTCGACGATGGCCGCCTGCGCGGCAGGGTCCAGGTCCGTCTCGGCGAGCGCGCTCTCGAGCTGAGCGTCCGACACGAACGGGATGCCGCTGGCGAGCTCCACCTGGGCCTGGGAGGTCACCGACGCCGGGATCGCCTCGTTCTCGGCGATCCCGCTGAAGAACGACGCCGTGAGGGCCGAGATGAGCACGGCGCCAGCCAGGGCGGTGCCGATCGACGCGCCCAGGTTCGTGAAGGTGTTCTGGATGCCGCCCACCTCGCCGCTCTGCTCGTCGGGCACCGCCGAGACGGTCACTGCCCCCAGCTGGGAGGCGAGGGCCCCGATGCCTAGGCCGGCGAGGAGCAGGGGCATCGTGACGACTTCGGCGCCGACTCCGACCTCGAGCGCGGCCATCAGGGCCACGATGCCGGCGAAGAGCGCCAGGAAGCCGAGCCGCACCACGCGCCGCGGCGACGCCTGCGGGAAGAGCTTCGGCACCCCGACCGCGGCCAGCAGCAGGGTGATCGACAGCGGCATGATCCGCACACCGGTCTCGATCGCGCTGAGCCCGAGTGCCACCGAGAGGTAGAGCGGCACGCAGAAGAACAGGCCGGCCTGCAGCAGGAACTGGAAGAAGAACGCGACCAGGCCCACCTGCAGCTTCGGGATCCGCAGCATCGCCGGGTCGAGCAGCGCCGAGCGCCCGGCGGCGAGCCGGCGGTTCTCCCACACCAGGAAGGCCCAGATCACGAAGGTGCCCGCCAGGACCAGCCAGACCACCGGCGACAGGCCGGCCCACGAGGGAGCGCCCGGCTTGGGGTTCACGAACCCCCAGGTGCCGGCCTTGAGGATGCCGAGCACGACCAGCCCCAGCCCGAGCGCCGACAGCGCGGTGCCGACGAGGTCGAGGGCGGCGTCCGCGTCGGCCGCGGCGTCGGCCATCCGGCGGGCGAGCACGAGGATGACCGCGACGAGCACCACCTCACCCGCGAACACCCAGCGCCACGACGCGTAGGTCGTCAGCAGCCCGCCGATGAGCGGCCCGGTGGCCACGGCGATCGCGCCGGCGGCCGCGACCAGCCCGTAGGCCCGCGGGCGTTCCGGTGCACCGAAGTTGGTCGCGACGAGGGCCACGATCGCGGGCATGATCAGCGCCGCACCCATCCCCTCGAGCAGCGACCAGCCGAAGATCAGCACCGGCAGGCTCTGCGCCAGGGCGGTGGTCAGCGAGCCGGCCCCGTAGATCACGCACCCGATGGCGAAGGCCCGCTTGCGCCCGAGGATGGCGCCGATCTTCCCGCCGGTGATCATCAGCGAGGCCATGACCAGGGTGTACAGCGTGATCGCCGTCTGGATGCCGGTGACGTCGGTGCCGACGTCTTCCGCCACGGTGGCGATCGAGACGTTCATGACCGAGCTGTCCAGGGTCATCAGGAACTGCGCGGTCGCCAGGGTCGTCAGGACGGTCGCCCCCGCGGTGCGGGTGACGGTGTCAGTGCTCATGGTGTCCTCAGCCGTCGTAGGGGTCGATCGCCCGGGCCCACCGGTAGCGGCGGGTCCGGGGTTCGGGGTCCACCGCAGCCGCGCTCACCGGTGGCTGCGACGGCGGGGGCTCCGGCGTCGGTGCGGGTCGGCTCGACGGCGCCGGGGCCGCTGGGCCGCGCCGGGTGCGGCCTCCAGTCGTAGGTGACCGCGCTGTAGACGGCGATGTCCTGGATCGAGTGGCGTCGCGGGCTGATCACGCACCAGAAGAAGCCGATGGGGAAGAACACGCAGAAGGCCGCTCGACCCAGGGAACGGATCGGGCCCAGCTTGCGGCCTCGACGTCCCGCGACCCGGATGCCCATGATGTGCTTGCCGTAGCTGCGACCCAGGAGCCACCAGGAAAGCCACAGGTAGCCGACCGCCACCAGGAGCGTGAAGGTCAGGCCCAGCAGGGCGTTTCCCTCCGGCCACTCGAAGCTGCGCGGGTCGAGGAGGAACTTGACCGACACCAACCCCAGGTAGCAGGCACCGACGATGGTCCCCACGACGAGCGCGTCGATGGTGTTGGCCACCGCCCGGGTGACGACACCGGCCGTCTCGCCCTGGTAGGCCCGCGACCTCCTTCGGGACCGGCGAGAGCTCCGGGCCGCTCACGAGCCGCTCCCCGGCGTGCCGTCGGACGAGGCCACGAGACGTGCCTTGCGCCGGCGGAACAGCGCCCGGTCGACGGCCCGGCTGATCGCGTCGTCGGCGGTGATGCTCGTCATCCGCGCGCCACGCACCGTCTCCGAGGCCATCGACCCGGTGGAGTCGCGGATGATCGCCGGCAGGTCGATGACGTCGAGCACCTCCTCGACGATGCCGATGACGTCGATCCGGTCGATGACGGCGTCGAGGTCGACGCGTGCGACGGCGGCGTCCAGGTCGACCGTCGCGACCACGGCGTCGAGGTCGACGCGGTCGATGACGGCCCCGATGTCGACCCGCGCCACGGCAGCGTCCAGGTCGACCAGGGCCACCGCGGCGTCCAGGTCCACGCGGGCCACGGCCGCGTCGAGGTCCACCCGGGCCACCGCCGCGTCCAGGTCGACGCGCGCGACGGCGGCATCGAGGTCGACGGTCGAGACGATCTCGTCGAGGTCGACGTTGTCCTCCACGAGTCGGGTCAGGTCGAGCCGCTCCACGATCATGGCGACGATGGCCGGAGCCCAGGCGTCGAGCAGCGCCTCGACCTGTCGGGTGAGCTCCTCGCGGTCGACGCTGCCGCTGCGGGCCAGGTCGCCGACGACGGTGGCGGGGTGGTAGCGGATCGGCACCAGCGGCGGGTGCCACAGCAGCCGGGTCACCGGGGCGGCCACCCGGTGCACGGTCCGCACGGCCACGACGGCGGCACCCACGGTCACCCCGGCCACCCCGAGGGCGACGTCGAGCGCCAGCCGCGCCTCGGGCCCGAGCTGGGGCACGGCGACGGGCCGTCCTGACGTGGTCAGGTCCTTGGACACCACGCGTCCTTGTCTCTCGGAGGCCTCAGTCTCTCGGGGGCCTCACTCCTCGGCACCGTACCGGTCGGAGGTCGGGAGCGTCACCGGCTGCTGGGAATCGCCGTCGAGGACCACCCGACAGGGGTGAGCCACCGGTCGACACCACCCGGCCACCGGCCACCGAAACGCACGACTCGGCCCGGCCGCGAACATCGTTCGCGGCCGGGCCGAGTCGTCGGGGCTGCTGCCGGGGCGAGCGGTCAGCGGCGCCCGTGGCACATCTTGAACTTCTTGCCCGAGCCGCACGGGCACGGGGCGTTCTTCGGGGTGCCGGCCATCTGGTCGGCGCTCAGGTCGCTGCCGGATGCCGGGCCGCTCTCGTCGCGCTCGTCGACGCCGCCGGTCTCGCTCGGGGCGGTGTAGTGCAGGCGGTCGGTGCGGGGCCGACCGACGCCGACGCCGGACACGGCCACCTTGCGGCCGCCGCCACCGAAGACGGACCCGGCGCCCACGGTGGCGGGCTCGGCCTCGGGGGCGTCCTGCACCGCGGTGTCCTGCACGCCGTCGCTGGTGTCAGCGGTCGCGGCACCGGCGCCGGACATCGCACCGAGCATCTGCGAGACGTGCACCGGCTCGACGACCGGGGCCTCCTCGACCGGCTGGTCGACCGAGACGTCGACGTGGAACAGCAGGCCGACCGACTCCTCGCGCACGGCCTCGTTCATCGTGGTCCACAGCGCGAAGCCCTCGCGCTGGTACTCCACGAGCGGGTCGCGCTGGGCCATCGCCCGCAGGCCGATGCCCTCCTGCAGGTAGTCCATCTCGTAGAGGTGCTCGCGCCACTTGCGGTCGAGCACCGAGAGCATGACGCGCCGCTCGACCTCGCGCATGACCTCGGAGCCCAGGGCCTCCTCGCGCTGGTCGTAGGCGTGGTGGGCGTCGGACAGGAGCTCTTCCTTGAGCTTCTCGTTGGTGAGGTTGCCGCGCCCACCGGCGGCCTCGACGACCTGCTCGGCGTCGAGGGTGACGGGGTACAGCGCGCGCAGGGCGGTCCACAGCCGCTCGAGGTTCCAGTCCTCGGGGAAGCCGTCGGCGGTCTCGGCGTCGACGTAGCCCTCGATGACGTCGTTGACGAAGAAGCGCAGCTGCTCGTGCAGGTCCTCGCCCTCGAGCACCCGGCGGCGCTCCTGGTAGATGACGGTGCGCTGGCGGTTGAGCACGTCGTCGTACTTGAGCACGTTCTTGCGGATCTCGAAGTTCTGCGCCTCGACCTGGGCCTGCGCCGACTGGATCGAGCGCGAGACCAGCTTGGACTCGATCGGCTGGTCGTCCTCGAGCTTGGCCGTGGTCATGACCCGGTCGACCAGGCCCGCGTTGAACAGCCGCATGAGGTGGTCCTCGAGCGACAGGTAGAACCGGGACTCGCCCGGGTCACCCTGGCGACCCGACCGGCCACGCAGCTGGTTGTCGATGCGGCGCGACTCGTGCCGCTCGGTGCCCAGCACGTACAGGCCGCCGAGCGCGGTGACCTCGTCGTGCTCCGTCGCCACGCGCGCCTCGGCGGCGGCGAGCGCCTCGTCCCAGGCGGCCTCGTACTCCTCCGGCGTCTCGTGCGGGTCGAGCCCGCGCTCCTTGAGGGCCGCGACGGCCCGGAACTCCGGGTTGCCGCCGAGCATGATGTCGGTGCCTCGGCCGGCCATGTTCGTGGCGACGGTGACGGCGCCCTTGCGCCCGGCATCCGCGACGATCGTGGCCTCGCGCTCGTGGTGCTTGGCGTTGAGCACCTCGTGGGCCACCCCGTTGCGGCGCAGCTGGTCGGAGAGGTACTCCGACTTCTCGACCGAGATGGTGCCGACCAGCACCGGCTGGCCCTGGCGGTGGCGCTCGACGATGTCGGCGACGACGGCCTTGTACTTCGACTCCTCGGTGCGGTAGACGAGGTCGGCCTGGTCGATGCGGATCATGTCGCGGTTGGTCGGGATCGGCACGACGCCGAGCTTGTAGATCGAGTTGAGCTCGGAGGCCTCGGTCATGGCCGTGCCGGTCATGCCGGAGAGCTTGTCGTACATGCGGAAGAAGTTCTGCAGGGTGATCGTGGCGAGGGTCTGGTTCTCGTTCTGGATCTGCACCCCCTCCTTGGCCTCGATGGCCTGGTGCATGCCCTCGTTGTAGCGGCGGCCGGCCAGCATGCGCCCGGTGTGCTCGTCGACGATGAGCACCTCGCCGTTCATCACGACGTAGTCCTTGTCGCGCTGGAACAGCTCCTTGGCCTTGATGGCGTTGTTGAGGTAGCCGATGAGCGGGGTGTTGGCCGACTCGTAGAGGTTCTCGATGCCGAGGTGGTCCTCGACCTTCTCGATGCCGCGCTCGAGCACGCCGACGGTGCGCTTCTTCTCGTCGACCTCGTAGTCGCCGCGGCCGCTCTCGAGCTCGCCGCGCTCGAGGCGGGCGACGATCCGGGCGAACTCGACGTACCACTTGGTCGGCTGGTCGGCCGGGCCGGAGATGATCAGCGGCGTGCGGGCCTCGTCGATGAGGATCGAGTCGACCTCGTCGACGATCGCGAAGTTGTAGCTCGCGCTGCACGAGCTCCTCGGTCGACCACGCCATGTTGTCGCGCAGGTAGTCGAAGCCGAACTCGTTGTTGGTGCCGTAGGTGATGTCCTTGGCGTACTCGGCGCGGCGCTGCTCGGGCGTCATCGCCGCCAGGATGCAGCCGGTCTCGAGGCCGAGGAAGCGGTGCACGCGGCCCATCAGCTCGGACTGGTACTCGGCGAGGTAGTCGTTGACCGTGACGACGTGCACGCCCTTGCCGGTGAGCGCGTTGAGGTAGCTGGGCAGGGTCGCGACGAGGGTCTTGCCCTCACCGGTCTTCATCTCGGCGACGTTGCCCAGGTGCAGGGCCGCCCCACCCATGATCTGCACGTCGAAGTGGCGCTTGCCCAGGGTGCGCTTGCTCGCCTCGCGGACCGCGGCGAACGCCTCGGGCAGGATGTCGTCGAGGGTCTCGCCGTCGGCGAGCCGCTTCTTGAAGACGTCGGTCTCGGCGCGCAGCTCGGCGTCGGTGAGCTTCTCGAAGTCCTCCTCGATGGCGTTGACCTGAGCCGCGATGTTGTCGAGCTTCTTGAGGATGCGCCCCTCACCGGCGCGCAACAGCTTCTCGACGATCTTCACGAGTGGGACTCCCTTGGCGTGACAACATGGCGGTCGCTCGACCGGACCTGCCTAGGGTAGTCGAGCGCGGAGCGCGCCGACCGACCCGGCAAGCAGGCACCCGCAGGGGCAACGCGGCGCACGGCGGCCCGAGTTCCCCCTGCCGCCGCGCAGGTGGTTGGGTGGAGGAATGACCGGTATGCCGTTCCCGGGCTGCGTGCCCGAGCTCACCGACGGGGTGGTGCGGCTGCGCGCCCACCGCCTCGAGGATGCCGAGCGGATCGTCGAGCAGTCGAACGACCCCGAGACCGATGCGCTGGACCACCGTGCCGCGGCCCTACGGGCTCGACGACGCCCACGACTTCCTCGCGAAGATCGAGCGCGAGTGGGGCACGCCCGACGGACGGCGCCACTGGGCGGTCACGGATGCCGCCGACCCGCGAGGGCCGCTTCCTGGGCACGGTCGACCTGCGCCCGCGTGGCGGCGGCGCCGCGGAGACCGGCTTCGGCCTGCACCCCGAGGGGCGGGGCCGGGGCCTGATGGCGGGCGCGCTGCGGCTGGTCTGCCGCTGGTGGTTCGCGAGGGCGGCGCCCGGGTGCACTGGCTCGCCGATCGGGGCAACTTCGCCTCGTGGCGGGTCGCGTGGTCGTGCGGCTTCGCCCACCACGGCACGGTCCCGCAGTCCCACCCCGACCCGGACGACGCCGTCGGCCCCGGCGCTCGACGTGTGGCGGGCCAGCCTGGGCGCCGACGACGTGATGGAGCCGCGCACCCCGTGGGAGGACGTGCCGGTGCTGGAGGCGCCGGGCGGCGACGGCATCCGGCTGCGGCCCGTGGCGCGACGACGACATCGACGCCCTCGAGCCGCGCGACCAGCCCGACCACTACATGCCGGCGCGCGGGGTGCTCGACGCCGACAGCTTCCCCGAGTGGCTGATGATCCGGCGCGAGCAGATGTCGCTGGGGCGCACGCTGAGCTGGTGCGCGGCCGACGCCACGACGGATGCCGCGCTGGGCGAGGTGCTCGTGTTCGTCACCGAGGGCACCCTCGACGACGACACCGCCGAGCTCGGCTACCAGGTGGTGCCGAGCGCGCGGGGGCGCGGAGTCGCGACCAGCGGTGCCCGGGCCCTGGTGGCGCACGCGTTCGCCGCCCGCTCCGCCGGCGGGCTGGGGATGCGCCGGCTGGTCGCCCAGACCGCCGAGGACAACGCGGCCAGCAACCGGGTGCTCGACAGTCTCGGGTTCACCATCTGGGGGCGCGAGACGGCGGCCGACGTGCTGCCCGACGGGCGGGCCGTCGACGCCCTGCACTGGGAGCTGCTGCGCGAGTGACGCGCCGCGGCTGGGGCAACCTTGACCTATTGGTCGATCTTGTCCCGGCGGCTGGGGCAACTTTGACCTATTGGTCGATCTTGTCCCGGGGGCTGGGGCAACTTTGACCTATTGGTCGATCTTGTCCCAGTGGACTGCCGCCAGGTCGAGCCAGCCGGCCAGGAGGGCGAGCTCGGCGTCGAGCTCGGCGCGGTCGGGTGGGTCGCCCCGCCCGGGCTCCCACGTGCAGCGCCGCACCCGCAGCACGCCACTGCGCCCGGTCGGACTTCAGGTCGAGCCGGGCGACGAGGTCCTCCCCGAGGAGGAAGGGCAGCACGTAGTAGCCGTGCACGCGCTGCGCCTCGGGC
This sequence comes from uncultured Actinomycetota bacterium, assembly GCA_963806295.1. Classification (GTDB taxonomy): domain Bacteria; phylum Actinomycetota; class Actinomycetes; order Actinomycetales; family Dermatophilaceae; genus Fodinibacter. The sequence goes on from CAWDXP010000026.1 coordinate 129,315, forward strand.
ACGTAGATCTCGAGGCGGTAGTCGAAGCCGAAGATCGCCCGGGTGCGGTCGCGCTGCCAGATCAGCGAGTCGAACGGCGACAGCAGGGCCCGGGCGGCAACCCGTCGCGGACGTCGTGCCTCGTGGTGCAGGTAGACCGGCCGGTGCCAGCCCTCGACGGTGGCGGGCAGCAGCACGCCGTCGGCCACGAGCGCGGCGACGGCCGGCCTGGCCTGCTCGGGCGAGAGCCGGAAGTAGTCGCGCAGGCACTGCTCCGACGCCGACCCCGAGCGCGCGGGCGGAGATCTCGACGAGCCGGCGGTGGGCCTCCGGCTCGGTCGGCCTCGCGTCGGGGTCGAGGGCCGAGCTCGCGCAGGGCGGGCGGCAGCACCCGGGCGGGCAGGGCGTAGCGCCGCTCGAACTGGGTCGTGCGCCCGGCACTGGACACCTCGCCGGCCCAGAAGAGGTGCTCCAGGGCGCTCTTGACCAGCGACCAGTTCCACCCCCAGTCGTCGCGCTGGCGGGGCAGGTCGTGGGCCAGTGCGACCTCGACCTGGCGGCTGGTCAGGGGCCCGCGCCGGTCCACCTCGTCGAGCACGGCGGCGACGAGGTCGGGGTGGTCGCGGGCCACCCGGCGCATGCCGCCCCAGGCGTCCTCGCGGGCCCGGCGCATCCGGAAGTCGAGCAGGGGCCAGGTCGAGGGCGGCACGAGCGACGCCTCGTGGGCCCAGTACTCGACCACCCGGCGGGGGGCCACGTCGCGAGCCCGGTCGACGAGCCGGCGGTCGTAGGGCCCCAGCCGCGAGAAGAACGGCAGGTACTGGCTGCGCACGACCACGTTGACGCTGTCGATCTGCACGACGCCCACGGTGTCGACCACCCGCTGCACGTCGCGCGTCCCCGGGTCGACCCGGCCGGGGTCGCGCGAAACCCTGGGCGGCCAGCGCGACTCGCCGCGCGGCCCGGGTCGAGAGGTGTACGGCGGGCGGTGCGTCACTCATCCGTCGGGAGCAGGTGCTGCCGGTGCGCGTAGACGGCGGCCTCCACCCGCGAGTGCAGGTGCAGCTTCTCGAGGATGTTGCGGACGTGGTTCTTGACGGTGTTCTCGGAGATGCCGAGCCGCTCGGCGATCTCGCGGTTGGCCAGGCCGCGGGCCACCAGCCGCAGCACCTCGACCTCGCGGTCGGTGAGCAGCGGCGCCGTGCCGGTGACCGGCTCGGGGTCCTGGCTGAGCCGGGTGAACTCGGCCAGGAGGGTGGCGGCCATCCCCGGCGGGATGATCGCCTGCCCGTCGTAGACCCGGCGCACGGCGGCGGCCACCTCCTCACCGGGAAGGTCCTTGAGGAGGTAGCCGCTCGCCCCGGCCTTGATCGCCTCGAACAGGTCGGACTCGTCGTCGGACATGGTCAGCATGAGGATCCGGGCCCCGGGCACGGCCTCCCGGATCCGGCGGCACGCCTCGATGCCGCCCATGCCCGGCATCCGCACGTCCATCAGCACGACGTCGGGCACCACCTCGGCGCACACCTCGACGGCGTCGATGCCGTTGCTCGCCTCACCGACGACCACGGCGGCGCCGTCGAGCTCGACGACCACGCGCATGCCACGCCGGTAGAGGTCGTGGTCGTCGGCGATCATCACGCGCACCGGCGGCGGCACGGCGCCCACGGTGGCGCCGGAGATCACGTCGTCAGCGAGCACGGGCACATCGTTGCAGGTGCGGCCGTCGCTGCCCAGCGGAATGTGAGGAAACGCCCTCAGGAAGCCGCTGCTTCGACATCGGCGGCGCCTGCCTGCTCCGACTCGTCGGTCAGCGAGCCGTCGAGGTCGAGGTGCAGGACGCCGTAGCTCCAGCCGTGGCGGCGGTAGACGACGCTGGCGCGGTCGGTGTCGACGTCGTGGAAGAGGTAGAAGTCGTGGCCGACCAGCTCCATCTCGCTCAGGGCGTCGGAGAGCGTCATCGGGGTGGAGCGGTGCACCTTCTCGCGGACCTCGACCGGGGAGTCGCCGAACGGGTCGCCGTCGTCGGCCGCGGCGACCGGGCCGCCCTCGGCCGGGGCGACGATGCGCGCGGTCGCGCTCGCGACCGACTCGGGGGTGCGACGTCCACGGTGCACCTGTCGCCGGTCCTTCTGACGCCTGAGCCGCTCCATCAGCTTGTCGATCGCCAGGTCGAGGGCGGCGTACTTGTCCTCGACGCACGCCTCGGCCCGCACCACGGGCCCCTTGGCGTAGCAGGTGATCTCGACCTTGTCACAGGCCTCCGCCTGGCGGCGGTTGGGCTCATGACTCACCAGGACCTCGACCCGACGGGTGCGGGGCTCGAGCTGGGTGATCTTCTCGAGCTTCTCCTCGATGTGTGCCCGGAAGCGGTCGGAGACGGTCAGGTGCCGTCCGGTGACGACGATGTCCACGTGGTCCTCCTCGTTGCTGGGGGTCTCGCTGCTCAGTGCCGAACCGGCGTCAGGGGCACCACCTCCGGAGGATCGGGGCTCATGCACCGACGCTAGTCTGACGGCCTTGAGGGCCACAAGGGCGGGTCCGGTGCGCGGCGAGGTGTCGTCGCACACGTCGCTGCGACGACGTGTCGCGCCCCGGCGTCGTGCAGGGCCCGGGCGGCCTCGGCGAGGGTCGCACCGGTCGTGACGACGTCGTCGACGACCACGCAGGTGGCCCCCCGCACCACACCCCGCCACGCCACGCCGACCGCCATCGAGCCGGCCAGGTTGCGGGCGCGGGACCGTCGGTCGAGGTGCGCCTGGTCGGCCACCCGGCGGGTGTGCACGAGCGCCGGCACCACGACCAGGCCCGGCGTCGGGCGGCCCCACGCCGACGGCGACGGTCGCAGCGCTGGGCCAGGGCCGCGACCGGGTCGTCACCACGCCGCCGCCGTGAGGCACCCGCGGTCGGCACCGGCACGACGAGCACCTCCTCCCCCAGGGCGAGCCGTCGGCGCAGCGCCGGCTCGGCGGCGGCCTGCGTGAGGGCCGCCCCGAGCAGCCGGGCCAGGTGGTCACGCAGGTCGCGCCGGCCCTCGTCCTTGTACGCGGTGACCGCCAGCCGGAGCGCCCCCTCGAAGCGGGCACCGGCCCAGCACGGCGGCATCGCCGGCGGCGGTGGGCGCGGACCCGCCGGCCCGGCGCCCGACGACGCCGCACGCACCTCCACCCGACACGGACCGCACAGCGGACCGGCAGCGACGGCGTGGCACGCCGCACAGCTCGACGGCAGCACCAGCTCGAGCGCCGCTGCCAGGGCGTGCCGCACCGCCGCCCAGGTGCTCCACCACGTCGTCGCCATGCACCCCACCATGCCCACCGCACCGCCCGGATGCCGGCGTCGACCGCACGTTGTGGATGACGGCCGCCGCGCGGGCCGCCTGTGGACGACCGGGACTCAGCCGGCGGCGGTCGCGAGGTCGGTCGCGGGGCCGCTGTCGACCCACTGCGAGCCGGCCCGGCTGTGCAGGCGGCCGTCGGAGGAGATCGACCCACAGGTCTCGCTCGCCGCCGGTGGAGGCGATGCTGACGGCATTGGGCACGGGGGTCAGGCCGCGCACCTCGCCTCCGACGGAGACGACCACCGGGCGCAGCACCTTGCCGTCGAGCACCCCGAGCGCGGCGAGGGTGCGGTCGTCGAGCCAGGCGATGCTCGTGGCCCTGGTCAACGAGGCACCGACGCGCAAGGGCGCCGCGAGGCGCTGCGGGAGACCGCCACCGGTGCGCACCACCCCCGCGATGTCGATGCGGGTGTCGGAGCCGTCGAGCTTGGTGGACAGCACGGCCACCCGGTCGCCGTCGGCGGCCACCCGTGCCTCGACGACCCGCCGCCCGTCGAGCCAGGCCGCCTGCACGGGGGTGGCCGCCGCCGTCCGGGGATCGGCCGGGTTCGCCGCCACGTCGACGACCCAGAGCCGGGGCGCCTTGCCGCCCTTGGACCCGACCCCGCCCATCCAGAGGTAGCCGCGCCGGTCGTAGGAGGGGTTGCCGACCGCACCGGCATCGAGCGGCACCTCGTAGCGGTTGGTGCCCCGCCAGCGCGAGATGCCGCCGCCATCGGGGTCGACCCCGGCGAGCTCGCTGCCGTCGGCCGCCAGCGCGAGCCGGCGGAAGGTGCGCTGCACCTGCGGATAGGTGCCCGAGACCGCCGGCTGTCGCGGCTCCTGGTCGCCGAGGGTGCTCGGGTCGAACACCACGACGTCGTCACCGCGCCGCACGACCGGCCGGACCGCGGCGGGCGCTGTGGGCGTCGTGAAGCCGACCTCGGCGAGCGTGCCGGCCGGGCCGTCGAGGCCGCCGATGTTGACCGGCACGCCGTTGACCGACAGCTCGACCCGGCTCACGCCGGTGTCCTGGGTGAGCGTGCTGACGAACTGGGCCCACAGGTTCTGCCGGGTGTTCTCGCCGGCGCTCAGCTTCTCCTCCGAGAGGAGGTTGACCGTGGCCACCCCTGCCTCGATCGAGACGGCATCGCCGAGCAGCCGGGTGCCGGCCGGCACGGCCGTGACCGCGGTGTCCTGGAGGTGGTCCGGCACCGGCAGGAGCTGGGCCCGGGCGAGGCGGGTCGCGAGCTTGTCGACCGGGAACCACAGGGTGTCGCGCACCAGCGAGCGCCGGCTGGTGGAGACGTAGTGCACGTCGTACGGCTGCACCAGGCGGGACGCCTGGGAGCTAGCGATCCAGCGCCCGAACTCCTCGGGCAGCTCGCTGATCCGCCACTCCCCGCCCACGGTGGTCAGGCCGAAGGTGGCGCTCACCTCGGCGCCGGGTCGGGCGGCGGTGTAGCGACCCTGCGGGTTCACCGTGCCGGCCGCCCGCGCCGTGATGCGCACGGTCGCCGGGTCGAGCAGCGTCGCCTTCGGCGCGACGTCGTCGGCCAGCAGGACCAGGGTGCGGTCGGGCTTCCACCGCTCGCTCATCTGCGTGGTGAGGAAGGCGCGCGCGTTGTCGTAGGCGCCATCGCTGGCGGCGCCGGCGCGCACGAACCCGCGCACGATGCTGTCCTGCGTCGCCCCCGAGGCCGGCCCGGGCGGGTTGACCCCGAGGACCGGAGGGTTGCCGCTGCCGACCTCGAGCCCGGGCTGGACCGGCCCACTGCGCGAGAGGCCGCCGCACCCGGCCAGGAGCAGCACCACGACGAGCCCGAGCGCGGCCCGCGCCCGCCGGCCGGTCACGGGTCCTCCGTCGGGCTGAGCGGCAGCGGCGACCCGTGCAGGGTGTCGCCGGCGCGCTGCGGCAGGGTGAGCCGGAACCGCGAGCCGACGCCCCGCTCGCCCCACGCCTGCAGCCAGCCGTTGTGCAGGCGGGCGTCCTCGAGCGAGATCGACAGGCCCAGGCCGGTGCCGCCGGTGGTGCGGGCACGGGCGGGGTCGGCCCGCCAGAACCGGGTGAACACGTTGGCGGCCTCCCCGGGGCGCAGGCCGACGCCGTGGTCCTCGACGACCACCGCGACGGCGTCCTGCCCGACGGCGACGTGCAGGTCGACCGGGCGCCCGTCGCCGTGCTCGATCGCGTTGACGACCAGGTTGCGCAGGATGCGCTCGACCCGGCGCTCGTCGACCTCCGCCTCGGCCGGCTCGGCCGGGGTGTGCACCGTGACGACGCTGCCGCGGCGCTCGGCCAGCGGCCGGGTCGCCTCGACGACCCTGGCGATCGTGCCGCGCAGGTCGACCGCCTCGACGTCGAGCGCGGCGGCGCCGGCGTCGAAGCGGCTGATCTCGAGCAGGTCGGCCAGGAGGTCCTCGAAGCGGTCGAGCTCGCCGGCCAGCAGCTCGGCCGAGCGACCGACCGTGGGCTCGAAGTCCTCGCGCGACTCGTGGATGACGTCGACCGCCATCCGGATGGTGGTGAGCGGGGTGCGCAGCTCGTGCGAGACGTCGGAGACGAAGCGCTGCTGCACCGCCGACAGCCCCTCGAGCTGACGGATCTGCGACTGCAGGCTGTCGGCCATGCCGTTGAACGAGGTGGCGAGCAGCGCGAGGTCGTCCTCGCCGCGGGTCGGCATCCGCTCGTTGAGCTTGCCCGCCGACAGCCGCTGCGCGACCTCCCCGGCACGACGCACCGGAGCCACGACCTGACGGGTGACCACCCAGGCGACCGTGCCGACCAGCAGGGTGAGGATGATGCCGGCCACGACGAAGGAGTTGCCGATCAGCCCCATCGTGGCCACCTCCTGCTCCATCGGGTAGATGAAGTAGAGGTCGTAGGCGCCGGCGGTGGGCACCTCGACGACGCTGCCGACGATCACTGCGGGAAGGTTCCTGCCCCCGAGCTCGACCTCGGCCATCTGGACCTGCTGCTGTCCCGGGGATGCCGCGACGGCCTCCTGGAGCTCCGGGCTCACCGAGTCGAGGTCGAGGACCCCGCTGGTGAGCTTGGCCAGCACCACGTCGCTGTCGTTGCCGGCCGAGCGGTTCATGATGACGTAGCGGCTGGGCTCCGGGCCAGGCTCGGCCAGGATCCGGGTCATGATGTCGTTGGCCGCCTGGTCGAGGTCGTCGACGGAGGTCGACGTCGAGCTCTCCCAGCTGTTCTGGGCCTGGGTCGCCAGGTTGAGCGACTCGTTCGTGGCCGCCGTGACCCGGTCGCTCTCGAGACCGCTGGCGATCTGCTGGTGCAGCACACCGCCCAGGATCGACACGACGAACAGGCCGAGCAGCATCGTCGTGGTGACGACGCGCAGCTGGAGGGACTGGCGCCAGCGTCTCGCGAGGTAGCCCACCGCGTCGCGCACCGAGCGCGAGACGTCGGCGAGGGTGCGCCGGCCTCGGACCCGACCCGATGCCAACGCGGTTCGCACACCGAGGTCGGCGGAACCGGACACGCTCAGGCCCGGCCTGCCTTGTAACCGACGCCGCGCACGGTCACCACGATCTCAGGGTGCTCCGGGTCGTGCTCGATCTTGGACCGCAGCCGCTGGACGTGGACGTTGACCAGCCGGGTGTCGCCGGCGTGGCGGTAGCCCCACACCTGCTCGAGGAGGACCTCACGGGTGAAGACCTGCCACGGCTTGCGGGCCAGCGCGACGAGGAGGTCGAACTCGAGGGGGGTGAGGCTGAGCGCACCGCCGTCGCGGGTGACCGAGTGGCCGGCGACGTCGATGGCGAGGTCGCCGATGGTGAGCCGCTCGGGCTCGGGCTCGTTGTCGCGGCGCAGCCGGGCGCGCACCCGGGCGATGAGCTCCTGCGGCTTGAAGGGCTTGACGACGTAGTCGTCGGCGCCCGACTCCAGGCCCACCACGACGTCGACGGTGTCGGTCTTGGCGGTAAGCATGACGATCGGGACGCCGGACTCGGCACGGATCTGGCGGCAGACCTCGAGGCCGTCGATGCCGGGCAACATCACGTCGAGCAGCACCAGGTCGGGCCGGTAGTCACGGAAGGCACCGATGGCGGACGGGCCGTCGGCGACGTGGTCGACCTCGAGCCCCTCGTTGCGCAGGACGATGCCGAGCATCTCCGCCAGCGCCAGGTCGTCATCGACGACCAGTACGCGACCTTTCACGTCGGCCCGTTCCTTCCGCATGCCAGTGCCACACAAGGCTGTCATCCTCGCACAGCACTCTGGGAAGACCCTGTACACCCGATGGGCGACAGCGGGGAGAACTACGCTTCGGGGGTGACCCGTATCTCCCGGATTCCCGTGCTGGATGCGTCCGGCAAGATCCGGCTGGCCTTCGTGGTCCTGAGCGGTCTGGCCGCCATCCAACTGCACACGGTCGCCAAGGTGCTGCCGTGGCTGGCGCTCGTCGTCGTCCTCGACCTGCTGGTCACCTGGCTCGAGGGCCTGCCCGGAGCACGCCAGGGTGCGGTCAACCGGGCGGTCCTCACCCTGCTGTCGGTCTCGGCGGCCACTGCGGGTGTCGCCTTCGCGCTCGCCGGCGACGGCGCGGCCCTGCTCATCCTCATCCCCGCCTACCACGCCGGGTCTACGTACGGCCGGCGTGGTTTCCTGCTCACCTGCGTGGTGGCCATCTCGTCATTCCTGGTGGCGTTGGGGCTGGGCGCACCACGCCCCTCGAGCACCCTGGCAGCTGTCGCCTGGATGGGCGCCGCCATCACCCTGGGCATTCTCGGCGCCTGGAACCAGCGGCTCACCACCGCCGAGCAGGACGGCCCCGACGACGACCCCGCGGCCCGCGAGGCGATCGAGCTGATCCAGCGCCTGCAGGACCTGTCCGGGCAGATGTCGACCGGCCTCGACGCACCCGCCAGCGCGACGCTCGCGCTGGACCTGCTGTCGGCGGAGGTGCCGTCGACCCGCAGCGCGGTGCTGGTGACGCACGACGCCGAGCACCTGGTGCCGGTCGCGCTGCGCGGCTCGACCCGGGCGCCGTGGCACATCGCCGAGCACCTCGCCGAGCTGTTGCGCACCAACCCCGCCAGCTGGGTGCCCACCGAGGTCACCTTCGTCGACGAGCTCGGCCGGCGCAACGCCCTCGTCGTCCCCTTCGCGTTGGGCAACGGGTCGACCACCGTCGTCATCGCCGAGCGCCCCGTCGGCCGGCCGTTCACCGACAACGAGCGGCGGATCGCCCGCGACGTCACCCGCCGCATCGCCCCGGCGCTCCAGGCGGGCCTGCTGTTCGGCACCCTGCGGCAGTTCGCCAGCATCGAGGAGCGCAACCGCATCGCCCGCGACATCCACGACGGCATCGCCCAGGAGCTGGCCGCGCTCGGCTACCAGGTCGACGCGCTGCGCTCCCGGGCCGGGCCGCCCGGCAGCCCCATGCGTGACGGGCTCGACGCCCTGCGCGAGCAGCTCAGCGGCGCCATGGTCGACCTGCGGATGCACATCACCGACCTGCGGGTGGCCGAGCGCCCCGGCACCGGCCTGGGCGCCGTGCTCGGTGCCGCCGTGCAGAGCTTCGGCAGCGTTACGGGCGTGCGCACGACGGTCACCGTGAGCGAGGGCCAGCGGCGACTCGACCCCCGGGTCGAGATCCTCATCCACCGCCTGGTGATGGACATCCTGGCCGACGCCCAGGCCTGCGGCGCGCGCAACGCCTGGGTCACCCTGACGACGTCTGTGACCGGCCCGGCCCACCTCGAGGTCTCCCACGACGGCGATCCCCGGGCCGCGCGGCGCTCCTTCAAGGACCCGGCCTTGGGGGGCCTGGACGCGACACTTCACGTGGGCACCGAGCCCAACGGACGAACCACCGTTAACCTGAGCGTTCAGGAGCCCGTTTCCGTGGGGGCGTTCCGTTCGACGACGTGAGGTGAGGAGGCCCTGTGGTCATCAGTGTCGCCCTCGTGGACGACCACGCCGTCGTCCGGGAAGCCGTGGCGGGGATGCTCGACGCGCAGGACGAGATCACCGTGGTCGGACAGGCCGGGTCGCTCACCGAGGGCCTGGCCATGGTCGACCGCCTCCTCACCAGCCCGCCCGCGGGGCACCTCGTGGCCGTCGTCGACGTGACGATGCCCGACGGCAGCGGCCTGTCCCTGGTGCGCACCGCCCGCGAGCGGTCCAAGGACATCGGCCTGGTCGTGCTGACGATGCTCAACGACGACACGACGCTGCTCGAGGCGCTCGACGCCGGCGCCTCCGCACTGGTGCGCAAGAGCGCCCCGTCGGAGCAGGTCATCTCGGCGGTGCGGCGCGCCGCCGAGATGCCGGGTGAGTTCTCCGCCAGTGGCCTCGCCGAGGCGATGCGCCGCCAGGCCGACAGCCCGCAGACCAACCTCACCGCGCGCGAGGCCGAGGTGCTCCGGCTGCTGGTCGAGGGGTCCTCGGTGGCGCAGGTGGGGCGTCAGCTGTTCATGAGCCCCTCGACCGTGAAGACCCACATCGGCAAGATCTACGAGAAGCTCGGCGCGCACAACCGGGCGAGCGCGGTCATCGCGGCGGTCCGGCTCGGGCTGGTCAGCGACATCGAGCGCTGACGCCGCCGCGGCGCCACCGCAGGCCACGCGGGCGACCGCAGGCGTCGCCCAGTGGCCTCACAGGCCCCCGCCGCTGAAGGCCTCCATGATCGTGATGGCGCCGGGCCCGATGATGACGATGAACAGCGCCGGGAAGATGCACAGCAGCAGGGGGAACAGGATCTTGACGGTGACCTGCTGGGCCTTCTCCTCGGCGCGCTGACGCCGCGCGAGGCGCATCTCCTTGGTCTGCTCGCGCAGGACGGCGGCGATCGGCAGGCCCATCCGGTCGGCCTGCACCAGCGCGCTCACGAAGTTCTTCACGTCCGGCGTCGAGACCCGCTGCCCGAGGGCGGCGAAGGCCTCGCCGCGGGACTCGCCGATCTGCATCTCGGAGATGACCCGGGCGAACTCGCCACCGATCGGGCCGGTCACGGTCTTGGCGACCTGCATGATCGCCGCGTCGAACCCCTGCCCCGCCTCGACGCACACGGTGAGCATGTCCAGCGCCTCGGCGAGACCCCTGGTCAGCTCCTGCTGGCGCTTCGCCCCGGCGTTGTAGACCAACAGGTCGGGCAGGAAGAAGCCCGCCACGCCGGCCAACGCCGCCACCAGCAGCCCGCGCACGTCGAACCCGAGGAAGACGACGGCGACGAAGGCGGCCAGCACCATGCAGACCGCCTTGGCGGCCATGACCCGCTCGATGTTCCACCCCGACGGGTTGCCGGCCCGGTCGAGCGACCGGGCGATGCGGGTGCCGGCTCCCGCCGGCGACAGCCGCTCCCCCACCCGGCGCAGCGCGTCGACGACCGGTGCCACGAGCCGGTCGCGGGCCGCGAGCTCGTTCTTGGCCACGGACCGCGTCGTCGGCTGGTAGTTGATCAGCTCGAGGGACCGGGCGACCCCGGAGGTGCCGCCGGAGCCGCCGCCGCCCACGAGCACCACGACACCGACCGCCAGCACGACGAGCACGAGTCCGAGGAAGAGCAGCACGTCACACCTCGATCGCCACGGTCTTGCGCATCCACAAGATGCCGACCAGCATGGCCAGGATGCCCATCACGGTCATGACCAGGCCGGGCAGGGTGGTCCACAGCAGGCTCACGTAGTCGTAGTTGCTCCACATCGAGAACAGCAGGACGCCGATCGGCAGGGCGATGAGGATGTAGGCCGACAGGCGGCCCTCCGCGGACAGCGCCTTGACGTGCCGCTTGAGCATCTCGCGCTCGCGCAGCGTCGCGGCGGTCGTGCGCAGCGTGTCGGCCAGGTTGCCGCCCACCTCGCGCTGGATGCGGATCGCCATCACCGCCCAGCGCATGTTGTCGCTCGCCATCCGCACCGCCACGTGCTCGAGGGCGTCGGAGATGTCGGCGCCGATCCGGCTCTCGGCCAGGGCCCGGGAGAACTCCTTGGCGGCCGGCTCCGCGGCGTCGCGGGCGACCGAGTCCAGGGCCTGGAGCAGCGAGAACCCGCTCGACAGGCTGGTCGCGACGAGCATCATCACGTCGGGCAGCACGGACTCGAACTTCCTGGCCCGGCGGTTCGCGAGGTGGCGCAGGGCCAGCACGGGGAACAGCAGGCCGACCACCACCCCCACCAGGATGCCCAGGAGCAGCGAGCCGCCCAGCAGGAGGGAGAACACGGCGATGCTGACCACGACGCAGATGAAGCGGATGAGGAACCACTCCCCGGCCCGCCACGGCAGGTCGGCACGCTCGATGCGCTGCATCGTCTTGGTGGTGGACTCCCGGCCGGACATGAACTGGTCGCCCATCGAGATCAGCTGCTCGCTGAGCTGCCGCTGGCCGGCGCCCTGCGCCGTGGTGGCCGAGCCGCCCCCCATCCCGTACTCCTCGACCTGGGCCAGCCGGGCCAGACGCCGCGACCGGAAGGCGGGTGCGAAGAGCACCACCACCATGAGGAACACGCTGAGGAGGACCGCACCGACGGCGATCGGCAGGAAGACGCCCGAGATGCCGGCGACCTGCGCCGCCCGGGCCTGCCCGTTGACCGTCCCGTCGGGGAGGGGTCCGGCTGCCGACGGGTCGACCACCGGCTCGCTCGCGGTCACGTCGGCCTTCTGCACCGTGCGGAAGGCCTGCCCGTCGGCCGTGCCCTCCATCGAGATGTCGTACGTGCCCACCAGGCCCGCTGGGACGACGAGGTCGAAGCGCACCTGGGAGGCCAGGGTCCGTGCGGCGTTGTCGAAGGCGGCCCGCACCGCGGCGCGGTCGGCGGCGCTGGCCACCGTGCCACCGCCGGCCTTGGCGAAGGCGACGAGCGTGGACCGGCCGGCGTCGTTGTTGAAGGCGACGACCTCGGCCCGCACCTTGCCGTCGGCCAGCGCGCGGATCGCCGCGGTGCGCTGGGACCGCTCGACGGCGGCGCCACCGTCGTCGGCGACGGTGTCCTCGCCGTCACTGAGCAGCATGATGCTGCGCTCCCCGGTGCTGCCGAGCGCGGCGACCGACTTCTGCACGGCCTGGTAGAGGGACGTCTCCCCGCGAGCCTTCAGCCCGTTGACGACGCGCTGCACGCGGCTCCGGTCCAGGGTCGGCGCGAGGTCGACGCCCGCCGTGTCGGCGAAGCTGACCACGCCGACCTTCACGTCCTTGGGGACGGCGGAGAGGAAGTCCGAGACCGCCTTGCGCGTGGTCGCCATCCCGTCCGCCCCCATCGACCCGCTGGTGTCGATGACCAGCATCGTGGTGCGCGGCGAGCCCGTCGCCGGGGACAGCGTGACCACCGCGGACCTGCCGTCGACCCGGGCGATCACCTGGGTGGTGTCGATCTTCGCGGGGTCGACACCCCGGATGACGAGCGCCCCGGTCACGTGCCCGTCGGCGCTGCGCAGGTCGCTCATCGTCGCCGTGGCGTCGGCGGACGCCGGGGGTGCGGCCAGGGCGAGCGCGGTCAGCGAGATGGCCGCCAGGCTGCTCAACCGGGCGAGCACCGCGTGGTCGGCCAGCCAGCTCACAGACGCGCTCCGAACAGGGACAGCGGCAGGTCGATGCCCAGGTCGCTGAGGTCCTTGGTGAACTTGGGTCGCAGCCCGGTGCTGATCAGCTGTCCGCGGAAGCGGCCGTTCTCGTCGCGTCCGGCCGAGTAGTCGAACGTGAACAGGTCCTGCATCGTCACGATCTCGCCCTCCATGCCGACGACCTCGGTGATCGCGGTGATCCGCCGGGTCCCGTCCTTGAGCCGCGCCTGCTGCACGACCAGGTCGAGGGCACCGGTGACCTGCTCTCGGATGGCGCGTACCGGCAGGTCGACGCCGGCCATCAGCACCATCGTCTCGAGCCGGGCCAGCGAGTCGCGGGGGCTGTTGGCGTGCACGGTCGTGATCGACCCGTCGTGGCCGGTGTTCATCGCCTGCAGCATGTCGAGGGCGGCGCCGTCGCGGACCTCGCCGACGACGATCCGGTCGGGCCGCATGCGCAGCGAGTTCTTGACCAGGTCCCGGATGTCGATCTCGCCGCGACCCTCGATGTTCGCCGGACGTGACTCCAGGCGCAGCACGTGGTCCTGGTGGAGCTGGAGCTCCGCGGCGTCCTCGATGGTGATGATCCGCTCGTCGTCGGGGATGAACGAGGAGATGACGTTGAGCGTCGTCGTCTTGCCCGACCCGGTGCCACCGGAGATGACGATGTTGCGGCGACCGAGCACGCAGGCCCGCAGGAAGTCGCGCACCACCGGCGAGAACGTGCCGAAGGCGATCAGGTCGGCGTCGTTGAACGGGTCCTTGGAGAACTTGCGGATGGTGAGCATGGCGCCGTCGAGGGCGATCGGTGAGATCACGGCGTTGACGCGCGAGCCGTCGGGCAGCCGGGCGTCGACCAGCGGGCTGGCCTCGTCGACGCGGCGTCCGACCCGGCCGACGATCTTGTCGATGACCCGGCGCAGGTGGGCCTCGCTCGCGAACTGGATGTCGACCGGGTACAGCTTGCCGGCCCGCTCGACGTAGATGGAGTCCGGCCCGTTGACCATGATCTCGGTGACCTCCGGGTCACGCAGCAGCGGCTCGAGCGGCCCGTGGCCGAGGATCTCGTCCGACACCTCCTGCGCGATGCGGGTGCGGTCGGCGTGCGAGAGGGGCGTCTGCTCGGAGTCGATGGTGACCTGCAGGGTCTGGCGCACCTGCGCCGCCAGCTCGGCCTCGGGGAGGTGCGGGTCGTACAGGCGAGGGCCGAGGCTCTCGATGAGCGCCGCGTGCACGCGTTCCTTGACCTCGCCGAACGGGTCGACGAGGTGTCGCCTCGGCGCCGAGCCGGGCGGGCCTGCCGTGGCCTCGCTCGTGGGCACCGGCTGCGAGCGCCGGGCGCTGTCGAGCCGGTCGGCGAGGCTCATCGCCGGGACCTGAACAGGGACCGGCGGACGGCGTGGGCGCCGTGGGCCGGCGCCTCGCCGACGTCCTTGCGGGGTGCGCGCAGGTGGGTGTCGGTGAGCTCGCGGATCGAGGCGCTCACTGCGCCCCTGGGGTCGTCCAGCATGATCGGGACGCCCCGGTTGATGGAGGCCGGGACCGTGCGGGAGTTCGGGATGTTGACGGCGATGTCGGTCTTGATCGCGGTGACGACGTCCTCGGGCCGCAGGCCCACCTTGACGTCGGCCTTGTTCAGCACGATCACCCGGGCGTCCCGGGGGCTGCCCAGCATGTCGAGCGTGTCGAGGGCGACGCGCAGGTTCTTGACCGCCGGGATGTCCAGGGTCGCGATGAGGACCAGCTTGGTGCTGATGTCGCACGAGGCCAGCACGTGCTCGGTGAACGACGGCGGCGTGTCGACGACGATGTAGTCGTACTGCGTGCGAGCGACCTTGAGCAGCTCGCTGACCACGTTGACCGGGATGCGGTCGGCCTCGCCGGGGTCGCTGGGCGCACAGATGACGTCGAGGCCGGCCGGCTCGTAGCGCGTCACCAGCGAGGCGAGCCCCTCGTCGTCGAGGTGGCCGCGCATCGCGACCGCGTCGTAGATCGAGCTGGTCGGCCGCAGCTGCAGGCTGATGGCGACGTCGCCGAACGCCAGGTCGAGGTCGATGAGCAGGGTCTTGGCCTTGGTGGCCGCGAGATGTACGGCGACGTTGGTCGAGATCGTCGTCTTGCCGACACCGCCCTTGGCCGAGAACACCGTGATGACCTCGCCGCTCTCGCGGGCCGTCGCCCCGGCCAGGTGGCCGAGCAGCCGAGCCGTCAGCTCGCGGCTGCGGCGCAGGGCGTCCGCGATCGCGGACTGGTCGTCGGCGGCCACGACCTCACGGATGCCGCTGCGCAGGGCAGAGCTCAGGGTGATCACGTCCACGCGGGGTCGCAGCAGGATGACGCCGAGCTCGGGGCGGTCGAGCCGGGTCGCCTCGGCCAGCTCGCAGGCCTGCTCGAGCAGCACGTCCGGGCCGATCACGACCTGCTGGATGCTCAGGTCGTCGTGCAGCACGCGGGTCACCATGACGGCGGAGTCGAGCGTCTGCGTGTCGGCGCCGAGCACGAAGCGGTAGCGCTCCAGGGCGTCAGGAGCGGGGTCCCAGAGGATGATCACGGCTCAACCCCCGAACACGGTCTGGTCGGTGGTCTGCAGCCTGGGGTCGACCTTGACCTCGGTGCCTCGCAGGCTGGCGTACAGGGTGTACTGGTTCACCGCGTGGACGAGCTTGGCCGCCTGCTCGGGAGTGACGGCCAGGGTCACCAGGAAGCTGGCACCCTGCGCCTCCGCGGCCTCGGCCTCCCCCTCGGCGGTGGTCGGCGTCGCACCGCCCTGGAGGGGCGTCGCCCCGAGGCCGATCACCTGGACGTTGTCGAGCAGCACGGAGGTGGCCATGCCCGGCGAGGACTCCGCTGCGCCCTTGGCGGCCAGCGGGTGGGTGGCGAAGATCGTGAGGAAGCTGCCCGGCGTGACGAAGCTGCCGACCCGCGCGGGGTCCGACAGCGCCACCGAGACGGCGAGCTTGCCGGCCGGCACCTGGATCAGCTTCTCGCCCTGGGGGGTGTCACCGAACGACGCGGCGAGCACGTACTGCCCCGGCGGGATGTCGGTGACCGCCAGCAGCGAGGCGTTCTCGTCGGTGACCTGGGTGAGCGCCCCCGCCGGCACCCCGTTGGCGGGGACCTGGGTCTCGGTCAGCATCTGCAGGCGCAGGGCGTCGCGCACGCTCGTGCCGGCCGGGATCTGCAGCGAGGAGGTGTAGACCGTCTTGGGGGAGGCGGCGGAGACGGCGCGCTGGTCGGCGTTGCGTGCGTAGAGCAGCACCATGACACCGCCGATCAGGGCGAGCACGGCTGCCACCATGATGACGAGGATTCGGCGACCCATGACGTGGACGTCCTTCGGGGTATGTGCACGGGCTCGCCGTCATGGTCGAGGCACGACGAGCCGTGCAGTGTCACATGGCCTAGAGCGAGCTGGCCATCCCCTGGAAGATGTTGGCGAGTTGCGGGCCGATCAGCGCGACGGCGGCGAGGATCACGAGGGCGATCCCGGTCGCCATCAGGGCGTACTCGGCGGCGGTCGCCCCCCGCTCACCTCGCTGGGCGGCATGAACGCCGGAGTCCCTGTACACGTGGACCTCCTGGCCCAGGACTGGGGTGGCCGCGCGGTGGCGGCCCGGTACGAACGATGACCGCGGTCGGCCCGGGCGAGACCCCGGGAGCCGACCGCGACGACCGATGGTCAGCCGAGGCTGTCGGCCACGTCGTTGAAGAGTGCGCTGAGGTTGTCGCCGAGGAGCGCAACGGCAGCGATGATGACGATCGCGATGAGGGCGACCATCAGACCGTACTCAACGGCCGTGGCGCCCTTCTCGGAGCGAAGGGTGCTGAGCTTGACGAGTGCCTTGGTCATCGGAGTAGGTCCTTTCAAAACAGTATCTCGGACCCCTGCGCTCTCAGTCTTTCCCTGTGGGGCACGGCTCACCATGGCCCGACCGGACCGAAGTGGCTGACTGATCGGTCCATCCAGGCTGGGCCGAACGGATGATGCCGGGCACCGGCACCGCTGGCGGGCGGGGCCTACCGTGGTGAGCGAACCCCATTCTGGGAGAGGCGGACCTCCGATGAGCGACCGCGCCGAGCGGACCCGTGTCCGCGAGCCCGTCGCGGGGGTGGGGTCGACCCGACCGGTGCGTCGGCCCGGCCTCGCCACGTGGGGCTGGTCGGTGGCCGCCGGTGCGGTGACCGCGGCCCTGCTGACGGTGCGGAGCCGGCCGGACGTCGACCTCTGGCTGCACCTGCGCATCGGTGGCCTGCTGCGCGACGGCGGCCGCTTCGAGGGGCTGCCCGACCCGTTGGCCGTGCTGCCCGACCGGTCCTACGTCCCCACCCAGTGGCTCGCGCAGGTGTCGATGTCGGGCCTGTACGACGCGGGGGGGATGGCGGCGATCCAGCTGCTCCGCGTCATCCTCGTGGTCGCCCTGGTCGGTCTCGTCGCGCTCGCCTGCCGCACCGTCGCCGGTCCCACCGCCACGGCGGCGACGACGACCGTGACGGCATTCGGCACCTCGGCGGCCTGGGGTGAGCGGCCCGCAGCTGCTGGGCACGCTGCTCCTGGCCGTCACCGTCCTGCTGTGGTGGCGAGCCGTGGTCCGGGGACGCGCTCCTTGGGCCGTGGTGCCGCTGACCTGGCTGTGGGCGTGCCTGCACGGGACCTGGCTCATCGGCGTGGCCGTCGGGGCGCTGTTCGTCGTCGGCGCCGCGCTCGACCGACGCTGGACGCGGCCGCACCCTGCTGTCGGCCGCTGCGGTGCCGGCAGCCGCGCTCCTTGCCGCCTGCCTCACCCCACTCGGCCTGACGGCGGTGACCGAGCCGTTCCGCGTCGGGGAGGCCGCTCGCCTGTACGTGCACGAGTGGCAGCGCCCCACCCTGACGAACCCGCTGCTGGTGGTGGTCCTGCTCTCGGTCGCGGTGTCGCTGGCGAGCCTCGCAGTGCGCTCACCGGACCGGTGGCTGCGTGCCCTGACGACCCTGGCAGCCGCGGTGCTGGCGGTGTGGATGGTGCGCACCATCGCCGCCGGCGCGGTGGTGCTCGCCCCGGCCCTGGCCATCGGCCTGAGCGCCCTCGGCGACCATCGGCACCGGACCGCACCCGAGCAGCGCACCAGGGAGTGGCAGGCCTGGCTGCTGGCGGGGCTGATCGCCACGGGGGTGGGTGCCTGGCACGCGGCCCGCACCGACTGGGGGCCGCCGGTCTCGTCGCAGGTCTCGACTGCGTTGTCCCGGTTGTCACCCGGCGCGGTGCTGGCCGTCGACGGCCGGGCCGTCGGGTGGCTCCAGCTCACCCATCCCGGCCTGCACCCCCTCAAGGACCTCCGGGCCGAGGTCTACTCGGCGCAGACCACGCGCGAGTACAAGGCGTTCGCGGACGCCCGGCCGGGCTGGGCCGAGTACGCGACGGAGCACCGTGTCGGCGCGATCCTCGCAGACCGGGACGAGCCGCTCGACCCGGCGATCGCGCAGGCCGGCACCTGGCAGCTCGCCGCCGCGGACGACGACTTCCGCCTCTGGGTGCAGCCGTGAGGGCCGGGGCCGTCGCCCTCGCCCGGCACCGGGACGTGCTCGGGGCTGCGCTGGCGGCGCTGCTGGCAGCCGCCGTCGGCATGCTGTCCCTGCGGGTGTGGCAGTGGCGGCCCGGCATCCCGTTGTCGGTCGTCGGGGACAGCCCCGTCGTGCTCACCCAGCTCGACGACATCGTCGTCAACGGGTGGTTCTGGAGCAACCCGGCCCTCGGGTTCCCGCTGGGCCAGGACGCCTCCTTCTTCCCCGAGCTCGACGTCATCCACGTGCTGGGGGTCAAGGCCCTGGCCGTGTTCGGTGGTGACGGAGCGACGGTGGGCGCGCTCTACTTCTTCCTCGGCTTCCCGCTGGTCGCGGTGACCGCCTACCTCCTGAGCCGCAGCGAGCACCTGGCCCGCCCGGCATCCGTCGTCGTGGCGGTGCTGTTCGCCGTCGCCCCCTACCACCAGGAGCGGTTCGAGCACCTCTGGCTCGCCTCCTACTGGACGGTGCCGGTCGCCCTGTGGCTGGTGCTGGCGGTCGCACGCGGGACGACCCCGTTCGACCCGGACGCACGCGCCACCCGAGCCGGCTGGGTGCTGACCCTGCTGGGGCTCACGCTGGTCGGGCTGAGCGGGGCCTACTACGCCGGGTTCACCCTGCTGCTGATGCTGGCCGTCCTCGTCCTGCGCGCCGGCACCGGCCGGGCGCCGGGCTGGTGGCGCGGCGGGCTCGCGAGCATGGCCCTCCTCGGCGCGGTGGCGGCCGTGCCTCTGGTGGTCGCCCGGATCGGCATGGCGGGCACCGCGCTCACCGGGCCCCGCCCGGCCACCCGCTCGCCCCTGGAGTCGGAGCGGTACGCCGGTCGGCTGATCGACCTGGCCCTGCCGTGGGAGGGGCACCGGGTCGACGCCCTGGCCTCGCTGACCCAGACCTACCAGGCGGCCGGGCGGCCGGTGGTCGAGACCGTGGCGCTCGGCGTCGTGGGCCTGGTGGGGGTGACTGGCCTGCTCCTGGTCGGCCTGCGACGGCTCGCCACGGGCCGGATGACGCCGCCACGCGCTGACGCTGTGGGCGGCCCTGCTCGTGGTCGCCGGGCTCTTCTACACCGCCGGCGGGCTCGGCAGCGTCGTCGCCCTGGTGGCGACGCCCCAGCTGCGCACCTGGTCGCGCCTGTCCCTGGTGATCCTCCTGCTCGGGCTGCTCGCCGTGGGCCACTGGCTGAGCCGCCCGCACCGCCGGGCCGTGGCGCTCGCCCTCGCCGCGGCCGTGCTGGTCGTGGGTGCCCTCGACCAGACCAACCCGGGGCGGGCCCCCGACTACGCCGGCATCCAGCAGCGCGTCGCGGACCTGCGGGCCTACACGGCCACGCTCGCCGACGCCGCCACCGCCGAACCCGGGTGCGGAGTGCTGCAGCTGCCGGTGATGCGCTTCCCCGAAGGCACCCTCCCGCCGGGGTACGACAGCAACGCCCAGCTGCTCCAGCACCTCACCACGCGGCGGCTCGCCTGGAGCCACGGCGGGATGAGCGGGACCCGCGCGGGCGACTGGGCCCAGGGCATCGACCTCGACGACCCCGCGCGGCTGCTCCGGGAGCTGCGGGCCACGGGCTTCTGCGCCGTCGAGGTCGACACGGCCGGCGTCGCGCTCGAGACGCCGGCGGTCGCGGCGCTCACCGACCCCCTGGGCGAGCCGGTCGCCCGGACCGCCGACGGTCGGCTGGTGGCGTGGTCGCTCCTCGCGACCCCCTCGGGGATCCCGGCGGACGCGGCGCGCCTCCTCGCCCCCGTCCTCGTCGGCATGTCCTCCGGGCGGGTCGTGGTCGACGGCGACGAGGTGCACCAGGACAGTGGCCCGGCGTCGGCGCTCACCACCGCCAACCTCTCCCGCAGGGATGCCGTGCCCGTCCGGGTCTCCGTCGACGTCACCTCGCTGGGAGCACCCACCCGCGAGGTCGTCGTCCGCGACGGCGACCGGGTGCTGGCCCGCGCGACGGTCGGCGAGGGCTCCCCCACCTGGCTGTCGTTCGAGGTCACCGCTCCCCCGGGGTACCAACGGCTCACCGTGACGATCTCGGGCGACCCGGTGCGGGACACCCGCGACCGCAGTGTCTCGGCGCGCTTCGCCGACCTGACGGCCACGTCGGCCTCGAGCGCCCACGTCGTGAGCACCCACGACCAGGCGCGCACCGCAGTGGTGGTTCCCTGATGACGCACCCGGATCAGCGGGTGGGCGCCACGGCCAGCACGGTCAGCTCCGGAACGCACGAGTAGCGCTGGCGCACAACCTCTTCCGGGGCTGTGGACAAGACCACAGGGCGCTCGGCCCGACCCAGCAGCGCGCACTCCTGCGCGACGGTGAGACCGCTCTGCAGGGCGCGCTCCTGGTGGTCGGCGACCCGGAGGGTGTCGAGCAGGATTCGGGCCACGGAGTCCGTCGTGACGGTGTCCTGGAGCCAGACCACCGTGGCGCCCTTCGCGGACGGCGTGTCGATGGCGGCCAGCACCCGGCCGGCGTCGACGGTGGACCACACGCCGAGCTGGCTGCCCCAGGGCATGAGGAGCGTGTAGGCCACGAACACGCCCCCGAGCGCACCAGCGACACCTCGCACGACACCGGACGCCCCCGGCCACCGCTCGAGGGCCACCCCGAGCGCGAGGGCCCCCGCCACGGCGACCCACGGCAACGCGAGGACAGCGGCCTGCCACAGCAGCTTGCTCGGGTAGTAGTGCAGGAGCGGGATGCCGAGCCGCAGGCTGAGCGCCGCCGCCGTCGCCGCGGGAAGCAGGGTGGCCGCAGCCACGGTCCGCAGCGCACCATCACGTCGCTGGGCTGCGAGGACCAGCGCGGCCACTGTGCCGAGCACGAGGAACACCATGGGAATGGGGCTGTCGGGGCCGGGCCTCGTCGCGCCGGCGAGGCCCGTTCGACCGATGATGGCGGCGACCCCCGGGGCCCCGACAGCACACGCTGCCAACCCGCAGACCACAGCGGTGACGCGCTCCCCGGGCCCGCCGCGACGAAGGGCGACCCAGGCACACCAGGCTGCTGCCGCGGCCACCGGCGGGAGGAGTAGCTGCCACGAGTGTGCGACCACCACCAGCCCGGCCGAGCACACGAGCAACGACACCCGCGTTCCCGCCCGCACCAGCACCTCGCGGCAGCACACGGCCAGCACGACGGCCGTCAGCAGGGAGTTCTCGTACCCGAGCGCCTGGTAGTTGGCGAGCACCGGGTTGAGCAGGGTGGCAGCCCCCGCGAACAGCCCGACGACGAGGGCTGCGCGCCGGCCCAGCCCGGCCCGCATCGCGAGGGCGTGACCCAGGTGGGCGGTGGCGAGGGCGAGCACCGCCGAGAGCATCAGGCTGGCCACCGCCATCTCCAGGAGCAGCCGGCTGACGGATGCCGGGTCGAGACCGGCCCCGGTCGCCGACCACACGGCGGCGAGGGCGGCATGCCACCCACGTGGGTAACTACCCACGGCAAACGACAGGTTGCCCTCATCCCACACGGTCGCCACGAAGAAGGCGTGCCGAGGGTGGTCACCGTTGAGGAACCACTCCACACCCCCAGGTGCGCCGCGCAGCAGCACCACGATGGCGGTGACCACCACGGCGAGGCCGGGGACGGCCAGCATCAGAGTTCCCGGGCCTCGGTGGGGCACCGTCGGGCGGCGCAGCCACCACACGAGGCCGCCGCCCGCGGCGAGGGCGACCACCAGCAGGGACAGGGAGGCAGGGCGGCTCCCCAGCACCGGCCAGCCCAGCCCCGCCGCCACGACGGCGACCGACGTGACCGTGGCGAGCGCCACCACTGCAGCGGCACCGATGTCCCCGCCGGCGACAGGCTCCGGTTCGGGCCGGCTCCGCACTGCTCCAACGGCATCCATCATCGAAGGACCCCTCGTCAGCGCGGGGGCCGGGCCGTCGTGAGGACCCACATCGAGCAGGACCTCCCCTCGCCGCAGCCCGACCGGGACGGTCGGCCCTTCTCACGCTAGAGCGGGCGCGGGACCGGGTCGGGGCGAACCCGGGCAATGTGGCCGTTCGGCCGAGCGCGTCGGCCGGCGGGGGCGACATGGCGAGAGCCGGTATGCCGTGGGCTCGCCACGGCATACCGGCTCTGGTCGTGCGACGGGCGATGGCCCGCGTGCGGCTACCTCAGTAGCGGTAGTGCTCCGGCTTGTACGGGCCGGCGACGTCGACGCCGAGGTACTCGGCCTGCTCCTTGGTGAGCTCGGTGAGCTCGACCCCGAGCGCGTCGAGGTGCAGCTGGGCGACCTTCTCGTCGAGGTGCTTGGGCAGCGTCTCGACCTTCGGCTTGCCCTCCTCGTCGACGTACTCGTCGGTCTTGTTGAACAGCTCGATCTGGGCGATCGTCTGGTTCGAGAACGAGTTGGACATGACGAACGACGGGTGGCCGGTCGCGTTGCCCAGGTTCATCAGGCGGCCCTCGGACAGCACGATGATCGAGTCACCGTCGTCGAAGGTCCACTCGTGCACCTGTGGCTTGATCTCCTGCTTGGCGATGCCGGGCACCTTCGCCAGGCCGGCCATGTCGATCTCGTTGTCGAAGTGGCCGATGTTGGCGAGGATCGCCTTGTTCTTCATCTGCTGCATGTGCTCGGCGGTGACCACGTTGAAGCAGCCCGTCGAGGTGACGATGATGTCGGCCTGGCCGACGACCGACTCGAGCTTGGCGACCTGGTAGCCGTCCATGGCGGCCTGCAGCGCGCAGATCGGGTCGATCTCGGTGACGATGACGCGGGCACCCTGGCCGCGCAGCGACTCGGCGCAGCCCTTGCCCACGTCGCCGTAGCCGGCGACGACGGCGACCTTGCCGCCGATGAGCACGTCGGTGGCGCGGTTGAGGCCGTCGATGAGCGAGTGGCGGCAGCCGTACTTGTTGTCGAACTTGCTCTTGGTGACCGAGTCGTTGACGTTGATCGCCGGGAAGAGCAGCTCGCCGGCCTCGGCCAGCTGGTAGAGGCGGTGGACGCCGGTGGTGGTCTCCTCGGTGACGCCCTTGATCTCGGCGGCGACCTTGGTCCACTTCTGCGGGTCCTGCGCGAGGGTGCGGCGCACGAGGGCCTTGAAGACACCGAACTCCTCGGTGTCCTCCTCGGTGGTGGGGGGCACCTGACCGGCGGCCTCCCACTCCTTGCCCTTGTGCACGAGCATGGTGGCGTCGCCACCGTCGTCGAGGATCATGTTGGCGAGCGCGCCGCCGGGCCAGGTGAGGATCTGCTCGGTGCAGTCCCAGTACTCCTCGAGGGTCTCGCCCTTCCAGGCGAAGACCGGCACACCCTGGGGGTCCTCGGGGGTGCCGTGCGGGCCCACGACGATCGCCGCGGCGGCCTCGTCCTGGGTGGAGTAGATGTTGCAGGAGGCCCAGCGGACCTCGGCACCGAGCGCGGTGAGCGTCTCGATGAGCACCGCGGTCTGCACGGTCATGTGCAGCGAGCCGGCGATGCGGGCGCCGGTGAGCGGCTTGCTGTCACCGAACTCGGCGCGCAGGGACATCAGCCCCGGCATCTCGTGCTCGGCAAGGCGGATCTGGTGGCGGCCGGCCTGCGCGAGTGCGAGGTCACGGACCTTGTGGTCAACGGGCATGCGGAAGCTCCTTGGGAGTTCTGACGATCTGGTTGACCCGGCGTCGCCCTTCAGGGCCGCACGTTCGTGGAGGGGTATCACCCGCGCCGGCGGGTACCCACTCTACCGCAGGGGACGGTCCGACCCGTGAATCCGCAGGTCACGAACCCCCCGTCGAAGGTTCCGGTGTGGTGGCATGTCCTCGTGCGTCGGGCGACCGCAGGGGGTCCCGGCGCGTGACGCTGAAGAAGTCGGCGTGGGGCGAGCGGCTCGGCCGTGACGCCTCGGCGAGTTCCCGTGGTCGTCGTGAGGCGACCGCCCAGGGCCGCCGTCGACGACGCGTCGGAGGGGACGCTGCAGCGCAGACGGCGGTCGAGTTCCGGACCGGGCCTCGCCATCCAGGCCACCGAGCCGTCGCACTCGCAGGGGGGTGCGGCGGCTCGGCCGGCCGCCACGACGAAGTCCCGGTGGCCCACGGCCGACGGGCCCGGTACCGTCCGGAGATGCCGACGTGGAATCACGTGGAGCTGGAGGCACTGCAGCGGGGCTGGCACCGAGGGCACCTCGCCCTCACGTTGCCGGTCGACTGCCCCCACTGCATCCACCCCGACGGCGACGCCTTCGTCGACGTCATCGTGCCTGCCGTGGTGATCGACCCCGGTGGAGGTGGGGGCGGACGCGGCGGGGGCGGTGGTGCGCCCACTGACGCCGACACCGACGAGGGCGGCCCGGTGGTCGGCGGCTTCCCCGACTCCTTCCTCGTCGAGTGCAGGTGCACTGACGAGGAGCACGGCGACTCCGGGGGCTGCGGTCGCCGTGGCCGGGTGCGGACGGCGGAGCTCGGGTGAGCGCCGCCGCCCGGGTCGCCGACGCGGCGGAGGGCATCCCGGGCCGTCCCGTGCTGCTCGACGGACGAGCGAGCACCGGAGCCGCGACCTACCTCTGGGATCTGCTCGAGCCCCACGATCCCGCGGTGCTGAGCAACGCCGACCAGCCGGTCGCCGCGCTGACGTCTGACCACCCGGGAGAGTTCGTCGTCCGCCTCACGGTGCTCGATGGTCAGGGAGGTGCGCCGTCGGCAGCCATCTGCGTGGTCGCGCTCACGCCCTGGGTGGCCGTGGTGGACGCACCCCAGAGCGCCCAGGTCCGTGAGGCCGTGGTCTGTGACGCGTCGCGCTCGCGGGCGCCGGCCGACGCCACCTACACGTGGGACGTCGTCGCGCAGGGCGGGGGCCTGCCCCCACTGCACAAGGCGGACGGCCAGAAGCTGCGGGTCTACCCCATGGGTCCTGGGGCGCACGAGGTGACCCTGACCGTGTTCAGCGCCGGAGGCAGCGAGCCGGTCGCCCGGGCGAGCGCGAGCATCGACGTCTCGGAGCCCGACCCTGACGCCCAGTCGAGCGCGGACGAGCAGTACTGGCAGGACCAGATGCTCGCCGACATCCGGGCAGCGCCCGCTGCGCTGAAGACGGCGGCGTCGACGTGGCAGGGCTACACGACCACCCTGATCGGACTGTTCTCGACCGTCGCCCTGGTCGCGGGACCGAAGACCATCACGGACGTGAAGTACCCCGTGGTCGGCTGGTTCGCCCTGGCCTGCGTGGGCCTGGCCTTCCTCGCCGCCTTCGCGGGCCTGTACCTGCTCGCCAAGGTCACCGCGAGCGCCCCCGTCCCGACCGACGGCAGCAAGCGGGGCGAGGAGTACCAGGCGGCGACCCTGCTCGCCCTCGACGCCGGCAGGTCAACCTTCACGTGGTCGAAGAGGTGCACCATCGGTGCGGCCGTCCTGATCGCGGTCGGCTCCCTCGCCGTTGCCGCCGCGGCGTTCGTTCCCCCCGACGCCGGGGTCACGGTCCTGGTCAGGACGCCCACGAGCACGATCTGTGGCGAGCTGACCACCGACGACCAAGGCGCCATGACGGTCGCCGGCACGCCGATATCGGGCAGGACCGAGGCCGTGACCGTCGTCGACTCGTGCGGCCGGAACGCAGCGTCGCCCTGAGGCGTAGCGCTCAGGACGGACGCCGAAGGGATGCTGCGGGGTCGCGGCGGCGGGGCCGGCCCGGCCCTCGACGAGAAGGGCGGACCGGCCCCGGCCGGGCGGTGCCGGCACAGGGGCGTCCAAGGAGGCGGACCTCACGTGGCGGGTCGGCTAGCGTCCGTCGTATGCCGTCTGCTCGCGGAACGCTCGACTGGTCACCCGCCACCACCCACCCCGAGCTGCTCGCCGCCCCGGTGGCGGCCGCGGTGGAGACGGCTGCCGGGGCCCTGGTGGCCCCGATCGACCCGACCCACGCCGACACCGCCGCCTTCTGCGCGGCCTACGACGTGGCGATGGGGGCGAGCGCCAACTGCGTGGTGGTGGCCGGCCGCCGCGGCGAGGTCACCACCTATGCCGCCGTCATGGTGCTGGCCACCCACCGGGCCGACGTCAACGGCGTGGTGCGGCGCCACCTCGGCGTCCGGAAGATCTCGTTCGCACCGATGGCGGATGCCGTGGGGCTGACCGGGATGGAGTTCGGCGGCATCACGCCGGTCGGGCTGCCCGACGGGTGGCCGGTGCTCGTCGACGACGCCGTGGTCGACGCCGGCGAGGTGGTCATCGGCAGCGGGCTGCGGCGCAGCAAGCTGCTGCTCACCGGCGCGGACCTGCTCACCCTCCCGGGGGCGCAGCAGCTGACCCTGGCCCAGCCGGTCGCCTAGGAGGTACGGTCGCGCAGCTCGGTGACGTGCCGCGACACCGACGGGTCGAGGCCCAGGCCGAGCGCCAGGTAGGTGGCCGCGTAGTCGGTGAGCGCCACCAGCGACGCGAGCCGCTCGATCGGCTCACCCGGGTGGGCCACCTGTTCCCACACGGTGACGCCGGCCTCGCGGGCCGAGTCGACCACGGCATCCGCGAGCGCGACCTGCTGGGGGTCGAGGTCGGGGTCGCGCAGCGTGAGCAGCCCGAGCCGTGGGGCGGGCGGGGCGTCGAGGAAGGGGTCGGCGAAGAGGTCGCCTCCGGGTGCCGTGGACGTCAGGCCTGAGCCGAAGGGGCCGTCGAGGCAGGCGACGACCTGCGACGCGGCGTCGGGCAGGGCGCCGTAGGTGGCGGGCACCCGGGCGGTGCGGGCCAGCATGGAGGCGGCGCGGGTCGCGGCCACCCCGGTGAGCGGGCCGTCACCGAGCACGATCGGCACCGTCTCGCCGAGGCCCAGGGCGAGGATCTTGGCCGGGTTGACGAACGCCTCGGAGCTGGGGCGACACTCCTCGGCCACCTCGTCGAGCACGTCGGCCACGCGCTCGAGCACGCCGGCGGGGCACCGCACCAGGCCCATCGCGTCGGCCGCCAGCAGCACCGGGGTGAGCAGCGACCACAGCGCGGTGCGCGACGACGGGGTGGGCAGCGCCACCTCGACGTGCACGCCGCGGGCCCGGGCGCTGACCTCGGCCAGCGGCGACCCGGCGGCGCCCACGGTGAGCAGTGAGGCGCCGCGGCGGGCGGCCTCCGCGGCGAGGGCGAGCGGCCCGGTGGCGCGGCCGGACTGGGAGACGGCGATGACCAGGTCGAGCGGGCCGACCCACCCGGGCAGCGGCGGGCCGCCCCGGGTGGTCACCGGAACCGGTGAGCCGGGCTCGGCGAGCAGGTCGAGCACGTCGCAGACGAGCGCGGAGCCACCCAGCGCCGCCACGAGCACCGAGCGCGGGCGCTCACCACCGGCGACCCGGGAGATGCCGGCCTCGTCGGCCGAGACCAGCGCGCGCCGCACCTGGGCGCCGGCCGAGGCCAGCGAGCGCAGCGAGTCGCGGGTGTCGAGGGCGCGCAGGGCGTCCGGGTCGTCCAGGCGGCTCTCGTCGACCCACGGCATCCGGTGGTGTCCTCCCGCGCCCCCCGCTCAGGCGGGTCGGCGCGCCTCGTCGACGAGGAGGACCGGCACGCCGTCGTCGATGCGGTAGGCCAGGCCGCAGGAGGCGGAGGTGCAGACCAGCTCGGGCCCGCTGTCACCGGTGACGTCGAGCAGCTCGCTGCGGCATGCCGGGCAGCGCAGGATCTCGCGCAGCCACGGCTCGATCGGCGAGGCGGGGACGGCCTGCTCGCTCATGGGGGTGCCTCCTGAGGGCGGGGTCGAGGTCGTCGTCGATCCTCCCACACGCCCCGGCGGCCCCTCTCGCGAGTGCCGCGTGCCCGGCTGGCGGACGGACGTGTCCACCGCAGGCGCCCCTGTTGCCGGCCCTCCGGGCACGACCTAGGGTCCAAGGGGTGTCGTCACGGATCGGGGGGAGCGCGCCGCCACGCCTGGTCGTGCTGGGCCGGATCCGGCTCGAGGCCCTGGGCCGACCCGTGCGGCTCACCGAGCTCGAGAGCGGCCTGCTGGCGCTCGCCGCGCTGCGCGACCGGGTGGGGGTCGACTCCCTCGGGGAGTGGCTGTGGGCCGGCGACCCGCCCACGTCGGCGCGCAACCGGGTGCAGTCGCTGGTGAGCGGCATCCGGCGCAAGACCCGCGACGGTGAGCCGGTGATCGTCACCGACGGCCGCGACTACCGGCTCGGCGACACGGTGGCGGTCGACGTGCACGAGTGGGATGCCGAGGTGGCCCTGGCCCGGGCGGCCCGGGCCACCGACCTCGAACGTGCCCTGGAGCACTACGACCGCGCCCTGGCCCGCTTCCCCGACACCCCGCTGCAGGGTGCGCCCGACAGCACCGCCGTCGACGTGGAGCGCAGCCGGCTGGGCCAGACCCGCCTGTCGGTGCTCGAGGAGCGGCACGACGCGGCCCTGCGGTCCGGGCACACCGAGGGGCTGGTGGCCGAGCTCGACGCCCTCACCGCGCGGCACCCGTTCCACGAGGGGTTCGTCGCGCAGTTCATGCTCGCCCTGGCCGGCACCGGCCAGCAGTCGCGGGCGCTGGAGGTCTACCGCGCCACCCGCGAGCGCCTCGACGACGAGCTCGGGGTGCAGCCGTCGGAGCCGCTGCGCCGGGCCCAGCAGCTCGTGCTCACCGGCACGGGTACGCGCGGCGAGCCGCACCGCGGCCGGCGGCTCCCCGGCATCCGGCCTGCCGGTGCCACGCACCCTGCCGCGCCGACCCACCGGGCTGGTCGGCCGCGGCGCCGAGCTCGCCGCGCTGGAGGCGGCTGCCGCCGAGTCCGGCGACCGGGCGGTGGTCGTGGCCGTGACCGGGCTGACCGGGGTCGGCAAGTCGGCCCTGGCGCTCGAGGCCGGGCACGCGCTGCGGGAGAGGTTCCCCGACGGTGCGCTGTACCACGACGCCGCCAACGACCCCGGGTGCGCCGGGGTGGCCACGGCGCTCGCGGCCTTCCTGCGGCTGCTCGGCGTGCGACCGGAGTCCGTTCCCGCAGAACGGGAGTCGCGCGTCGGGCTGTTCCGCTCCCTGCTCGACGGGCGGCGGGTGCTCGTGGTCGTCGACAACCTCGCCACCGACGGCGGCGAGGCCGACGACGTCGTCGACCTGCTCCCCGTGACGGCCGGGTCGATGGCGATCACGACGTCACGCTCCTCGCTCCCCCGCCTGGCGGCGACCCACCGGGTGCCGCTGCGCTCGCTCGGGCCGGACGACACGATGACCCTGCTGGCCCGCATCGTCGGCGCCCAGCGGGTGGCCGCCGAGCCGGAGGGCGCGCGCGAGGTGGCCCGGCTGGCGGCGGGGATGCCGCTCGCCGTGCGCATCGTCGGCGGCCGCGCCGTGCAGCGCCCCGACCTCTCGCTCGACGAGCTCGCCGACCGGCTCGACCGGCTGGGGTTCGCCGGCGACGTGCCCGACGACCTGCGGGTGCTGCGGGCCGGGCTCGACCGGGTGCTCGACGGGCTTCCGGAGCCGGCCCTGCGGGTGGTCGAGGCGGTGGCGCACCTGCCGGTCGACACGTTCAGTGGCTGGGTGGCCGGTGCGGTGCTCGACGACCGCCGCGCCGGCGACGTCGCGCTCGACGTGCTGCTCGAGGCGAGCCTGGTCGACCCGGTGGTGCGCCTGGACCACGAGGCGCAGTACCGCCTGCACGACCTGGTGCGGGCCTTCGTGCGGGGCCGGGCGGCTCGGTCGACGGATGCCGGCGGGCCGGGTGCCGCTCGGGGTACCGACGAGCTGGTCGCGGTGGCCACCTGGGGCCTGGCCCGCGACGGGTCGGCGCTGGCGGAGCTGCCGGGCCGCTTCATCCCCGTCCCCCCACGACCGGCCGGTGTGGGTGACGGCCGCGATGCCGGGCGCCACCGCCGGCGTGCGCACGGTGCCCGGGTGCTGCGCACCGACACCCCCCTGCTCCTCGCGTGCGCGTCGCGGCTGGCGGCTGTACGCCCGGACCTGGCGTGGCGGCTGGTCGCCGACTGCGCGCTCGGGCACGACGCCTGGTCCGACCTCGAGCGGTGGCTGCGCGCCGAGCAGGTGGTGGCCGCCGCCCTCACCGGGGCCGACGACGACAGCCGGCTCGGCGCGGCCTACCTCATGCTGTGCCGCGCGTGGCTGCTGCAGGACCAGCGCTCGGCCTCGTGGGTGGCGCGGGAGCTGGCGGACCAGGCGCGCCGCCACGTGGTGCTGCTCGGCGCGCACCGGGCCGCGGCCGCCGCCGCCCTCGTGGTGGCCCAGGCCGCCACCTCGCTCGGGCTGCGCGCCGAGGCCGAGGCCGCCGTCGTCACGGCCGAGGAGTCGCTGGCGCACGCGTCGGACGTCGTGCTGGCGGCGTGGGCCGCGATCGCCCGGGGCACGCTGCACAACGACTACGACGAGCTGCCCGACGCGGCCCGCGAGTTCACCCGGGCCCGCGGGCTGCTCGCCGACGCGCCGGTGACCGTCGCGAACGCCCTGGCGACCCTGGAGCTGTCCCGGGCGCGGAGACGGCAGGGCGAGCTGGGGCCCGCCAGCCTGCTCATCGACGAGGCGCTGCGGCTGTTCGGCCAGATCGGTGACGTGCACCTCTACTCGTACGCCCTGGACGCCCGCGCCGAGGTCAGCCTCGCCGCGGGGCGGGCGGCCCAGGCGCTGGAGGAGGCCACGACGGCCCACCAGCGGGCGCTGGCGTCGCGCGACGCGTTCCTCACCGCCCGGGCCAGGCGCACCCGCGGCCGGGCGCTGCTGGCGCTGGGGCGGCTCGACGAGGCCGAGCGCGAGCTGCGGATCGGCATCGAGGAGCTCACCGCCATCGACCGGCCGCTGTCGGTGGCCTTCAGCTACCAGGTGCTCGCCGCCGTGCTCGACGCCCAGGGTGATCACACCGCGGCCGGCGAGGCCCTGCGGCTCGAGAGCGCCGCACTGCGCCGGGCGCAGGCCACGGCCCAGGACCCGGGTCGGCGCACGACCGGCCCGGCCTGACCCGGCGCCCAGGCCGGAGTGTGCTCAGGCCGGGGCGCGCACGATGTCGAGCACCTCGTCGCGCACCCGCGCCATGGTGGCGGGGTCGGCGGCCTCGACGTTGAGCCGCAGCAGCGGCTCGGTGTTGGACGCCCGCAGGTTGAGCCACCACATCGGGTCGCCGTCGCCGCCGGCGTGCACCAGGGTGAGGCCGTCGAGCTCGTCGGTGTCGACGCCCTGCGGCTGCGCCCAGGCCGCGCACCAGCTCGGTGGCGGCCGGGGCGTCGGTGACGGTGGAGTTGATCTCGCCCGACGCGGCGTACCGGGCCAGGTCGGCCATCAGCGCGACTGAGCGGGGCGTCCTGCTCGCCGAGCGCCGCGAGGATGTGCATCGCCGCCAGCATGCCGGTGTCGGCGAACCAGAAGTCGCGGAAGTAGTAGTGCGCGCTGTGCTCGCCGCCGAACACCGCGTCGTGGCGGGCCATCTCGCCCTTGATGAACGAGTGCCCCACGCGGGTGCGCACCGCCGCGCGCGCCGGTCGCCGGCGATGACCTCGGGCACCTGGGCGGAGCAGATCACGTTGTAGACGACCGCGACGTCGGCGGCATCCGCGCCGTCGGCCACCGCGCGCGCGACCTCGCGGCGGGCGATCAGGGCGGTGATCGCGCTGGGGCTCACCGGGTCGCCGTGCTCGTCGATGACGAAGCAGCGGTCGGCGTCGCCGTCGAAGGCCAGCCCGATGTCGGCACCGTGCTCGACGCACGGCGGCCTGCAGGTCGACCAGGTTCGCCGGGTCGAGCGGGTTGGCCTCGTGGTTGGGGAAGGTGCCGTCGAGCTCGAAGTAGAGCGGGATGACGGTGAGCGGCAGGGCCGGCAGCCCCGCGCCGGTCTCGAGCACGGCGGGCACGGTGAACCCGCCCATGCCGTTGCCGGCGTCGACGACCACCCGCAGCGGGCGGATGCCGCTGAGGTCGACCAGGCCGCGCAGGAAGGACGCGTAGTCGGCGAGGAGGTCACGCTCCTCGAGGCTGCCGGCCGGGGTGGCGGGGTCGTTGACGCCGGCGTCGTCGGAGTCACCGAAGTCGACGAAGTCGCCGGCGAGGATGCGCTCCGCCAGGACGCGCACGTCCGCGAGGCCGGTGTCCTGGCCGACCGGGCGGGCGCCGGCGCGGCACAGCTTGATGCCGTTGTAGGCGGCCGGGTTGTGGCTGGCGGTGAACATCGCACCGGGCAGGTCGAGGGCTCCGCTGGCGTAGTAGAGGCCGTCGGTGCTCGCGAGCCCGATGGCGATGACGTCGACGCCCGCGGCTGCGCACACCGTCGGCGAAGGCCGCGGACAGCTCGGGGCTCGAGTCGCGCATGTCGTGGGCGATGACGCAGGCCGTCGCGCCGTCGGGCAGCACCACCACCTCGGCGAAGGCGGCGCCCAGGGCCCGCGTCACGCGGGCGTCGAGCTGGTCGGGGACGATGCCCCTCACGTCATAGGCCTTGACGACGTCGGACAGCGAAGGGGCGCTCACGATCGCCGAGCCTACGGGAGTGCGGGTTGGGCCGAGGCCCGTTCGTCACTCCACGAGGCGGATCGGGTCACCCTCGACCGAGGCCTGCCACGACGTGGTGTCGGAGGGGGTCGACCCGCTGCCGTAGTAGAACTCGAGCCGCACCCAGCAGCCCGTCGGGGAGCCGTCGGTGCAGGTGTACGACACCGGGATCGGGACGCTGATGGTCTGCCACTTGCCGTTGTAGATCGAGCTGACCGAGATCTTGCAGTCCGTGAGGTTGCCGTTCGTCACGCCCTTGGCCTTGCAGCCCGTGAAGGTGCCGCCGACCTCCGTGGGCGGCAGGACCGTGATGGTGCTTCCGCTGGTGGCACCGTCGCCGATGTCGAAGAGGTTGACGTTGAAGATCTGGCCGTTGGAGGACGACGGGATGCGGCGCGAGGAAGAACCTCGTCCTGGCCCCGCCGGGGGTGTTGGCGTACATCACCATCTTGCCGAACCCCGCGATGGAGATGTTGTCCTTGTCGACGCCGCTGGAGCCCGAGGCGCGCAGCCCGAACCGGTTGTGGCCCCCCGCCAGGTCAGACCCGAGGCCGTTGGTCTGCACCTGGATGGCGTATGTGCCCGGTTGCGTGGTCCCGGGGAACTCGCACAGCGTGACCCACCGGCGGAAGTTCAGTGCCACGTGTGGATTCGCGTTGTACTCCGCCGTGCCCTTCTTCAGCACCTTGGCGAGGTCGCCGTTGTAGGGCAGGAACTGCTGGGTGCACCGGTTGACGATCGGCCAGGTCGTGGGGTCCCACGGGTTGGTGCCGGGCTCCCGGATGATGAACTGGGTGCGGATCAGGCCCTTGTCGTTCGGGGCACTCGGAGGGTTGCTGAAGCTCTGGTCGCCCGTGCACCACACGCCGGCATTCGGCGCGTAGCGCACCGAGGGGTCGGAGACGAGGGTGTCGGCGGGTGCGAGGTTCTTGGCCCCGGCGAGGTTGTTCTTGTCGCAGACGTCACCGACGTAGACCTGGGCCGGGTCGAAGGCCTCGATCTTCAGCTGGCTGACCGGCTGGCGCAGGGTGACGGTGAAGACGTGGCCGCGGGCGTCGTAGTCCATGTTCTTGGTGCCGCTGCAGCCGTCCTCGCCACTCGTGCAGTTGTTGTTCTGGAAGGCGTCGCCGCTCACCTTCCGGGCGCCGGGGCTGCCGACGTTGGCCCAGAACAGGCCGGTGTTGTCGCAGTTCTCGCTGGAGGTCGAGCCGGGGTCCGGGTCGTCACCGAACCGGTTGCACGGGCTGCCCAGGGGCACCGGGCCGGCGAAGTCGGCCACCGCGTAGCGGCTGATCGTCGTCTGGGGGCGGCCGAGCAGCGAGCCGAAGATGTTGTCGACGGTGCGGGTCACGTCGACCCGCAGCCGGGTCGGGCCACCGCTGAGCGACGTCGTCACGGTCGTCTCACGGACTCCCTGCGTGAACCCGTTGTTCGACGAGTAGCTCTGGGCCATGCTGAACGCACCGGTCTGGTTGCCCGGCAGCTTCGTCACCCCGGCCAGCGCCGCGGCATCCGCCGCCCGCTGGGCGCGCTGCCCGGTGAGGTACCAGTTGCCGACGTCGACGGCGAACGCCGAGAAGCACATCAGGACGAGCAGGATCAGCCCCGTGGTCACGGCGATGTAGCCGCGCTCGTCGTGCCGCGCTCGGGGACCTGGACGTGGTGTCACGATGACCCTCCTCATGGTCCGCAGCCGTTGGATGCCGGGATGGGCTCGAACCCCAGGACGTTCGCCTCGCGGATGGTCACCGTGGTGAACACCATCCGGGTCAGCGCGTCGTGTCGCAGCTGGAGGTAGACCCCGACCCGGTCGAGCGCTGCCGCGGCACAGGCGTGCTGGCTCGTCGCGCTCCAGCCGGAGTACGTCGGGGTGAACTTCGTTCCGGTCCAGTGGAACTTGACGCACACCGTGCAGTCCGTGAAGGAGCTGAAGCCCTGCGGGAACTCGTCGGTCGGGTTCGCCTTGTAGACCCAGAGCTCCTCGATGTTGCCCTTGTGCATGGCGCCACCCGCGGTCTGCACGCGGTCGGCGGCGTCCTGCGCGAAGTTGGCGTTGCGCCCCTCGGCCGAGGCCATCCGGACCCCCGCCTTCACGGCATCCGAGGCGGACAGGTTGTTCTGGAAGAACAGCGCGAACTCGATGATGCCGAGCACGAGCAGCACGAAGACGGGCGTGACGAGCACGGCCTCGACCGCCGCCGCGCCGCGCTCCCGCCTCCGTCCGGTCATGGCGACGAACACACCAGCGCCGTGGAGAGCTGCTCGAGCCGCATCGTCGTCGTCTCCTGGACGAGCTTGCCGTCGCCGAACATGATGGGGGCGTGGTGCCGGTACTGCACGCGCACGCCGACGGCGTCGACCTGGTCGACGCCCCCCACCGGGTCGAAGGCACACGCCTTGCGCCCCGTCCAGCTGCCCGCACCGGCGCTCACGACGGGGTGCCCGTCGTCATCGGCCGACACGGTGAACTTCACGCACTGCGACGAGCAGGTGCTGCCCGACGCGGGCTCCCCCGTGGGCGAGTTCGGGTTGGCCTTGTAGACCCAGAGCTTGGTCACCTGGCTGTAGTCCATGCCGTCCATCGACGTCGCGACCTGCACGGCCGCGTCGTGGGCGAACGTCGGGGCCAGGGGCTCCTGGGCTGCCAGCCGTGCCCCGGCGCGCGACGCCGAGCTGACCTCGTACGTCGTGCGGTACATGAACGACACGTCGACCACGCCCGCCAGGATGGTGAAGAGCATCGTCGAGACGAGGGCGGTCTCGACCGCGACCACTCCGCGCTCCGCACGGGGAGCCTCGGCCGCGGTGGACAGGGATCGACCGTGGAAGCGGGGGGCTGATCGCTTCAGCACGGGACCTCCGGGGTCCTCGACGTCCTGCACACCGATCACTACCTACGATACGGCGGCGGCAGGCACCGGCTGCCGGTGCCGGGACGGCTCTGGCCGAAGGGATGGGCGGGACTGGCCGAACGGCTGAGGGGGGCGGTCCTCCCCGCCGGTCAGCTCCCCCGGGACGGGGCCGGGCTCAGCCCTCGGCGCTGCCCCGCAGCACGCGCAGGTGGCCGCGACGGACCTCGCCGGGCACCACCGCCGGGCAGCGCCTCGACGGGGTCGGGGGCTGGGGTGCGTGGCCGGCCGGCCTCGCGCACCGCGTCGGCGAGGGCCAGCAGGTCGTCGGTGCTCGGCTGCGGCTCGGGGTAGTCGGTCGCGAGGCGGACGACCTCCCAGCCGCGGGGGGCCGTCATCCGGTTGGCGTGCTCGGCGCACAGGTCGTAGGTGTGCGGCTCGGCGTAGGTCGCCAGCGGCCCCAGCACGGCAGCCCGGTCGGAGTAGACGTAGGTCAACGTGGCGACCGCGGGGCCACGGCACGCCGTCTTGGAGCACCGACGGGACAGGTTCACTCCAGCAACTCTAGGTGGCGCTGCCGACGGCCCGGGGAGGCACGCCGTAGCATGCGCCTCGTGACAGGTCCGCGCCGCCGTGAGCGCCACGGCCGGGGGGTCCGAGGCCCCCTGGCGTGGCCGCCCGTGCCGGCGATGCAGACCCGCCGGGCCCGGTTCGACACGCTGGTGCTCGATGCCGCCGACCGGCTGCGACCGCACCTCGGCACGCGCTACGCCGACCTCGAGTTCGCGGTCGAGGACGTGCCCGCGCAGGACCCCGCCCCCTGGGAGGAGCAGACCGCCGCGTTGGGCCGGCTGCTGCGGGGCACGAGCACCCGCCCGAACCGGGTGGTCGTCTACCGCCGCCCGGTGGAGGCGCGGGCGCAGGACGAGCTCGACCTCGCCGACATCGTGCGCGAGGTGGTCACCGAGCAGGTGGCGGCGCTGCTCGGCGTGCCCCCGCAGGAGCTCGACCCCGGCCTGGACCCCGACGCCTGACGCGAGCGGGCGACCCGAGGAAGGTGTGGTCAGGGCAGCGGGAAGGCCCGGCTGACCTCGGAGGTCACCGCGCTCTCAAGGAGCGGCATCGACGAGAGCATCCGGGCCGCGCCCGTGCCGCTCGAGGAGACCACCGTGCCGCGCAGCTCGCCGCTGCCGGTGACGCGGCGGACCCACACCGATGCCGCGTCGTCGAGCGGGACGCTCGCCACCCGGTCGCCGAGCAGGTCGAGCGTGCCGGCTGCGTGGCGTGCCGTCGATGACCGTGATCACCTCGGCGGTGCTGTTGCCCCCGGTGCTGACGAGCTGGAGGGTGCGCTCGATGCCGGGCACCGGCGGGAAGGCCGCACCGCCCACCGAGTCGATGCCGAGGGCCGCCGGGGACCAGGCGATCTCGCCCGGGGCCGCCCCCTTCCCGACCCGGCTGAACGCCGAGGCGACGACCGGCACGTCGGACCGCAGCGCGAGGGCGTAGGTGCCCGGCGCGAGCCCGGTGAGGGGCAGCTCGGCGACCGACCCGCCGGGCACGCTGAGCACGCTCTCGCCGGTCCACGGCACCAGGCCGGCGCGGTTGAGCACGCTGACCCGCACGACGGCATCCTGGTCGC
Organism: uncultured Actinomycetota bacterium; assembly: GCA_963806295.1. GTDB lineage: Bacteria > Actinomycetota > Actinomycetes > Actinomycetales > Dermatophilaceae > Fodinibacter. The sequence goes on from CAWDXP010000026.1 coordinate 166,540, forward strand.
CCGGCACCGCCACCCGCGCCGAGGTGCTGCCGGTGGGGTCGACGACCACGCCGGGCACGACCTGCACACCGGACGGGGTGGCCGCCGGCACCGTCGTGTCGGCGCCCAGCGGGGTGCTGCCGTCGACCCAGGTGTCGGTGAGCGTGGCCTGCACGCCGCCGCCGTCGGAGCGCACGTGCACGACGGGGTGCTCCTCCTGGCCGTAGCGCGCGTCGAGCAGCACGCTGACCCGGCCACCCGACGGGACGGTCTCGACGACCGGGTCGCCGAGCTGGCCGGCGGCGCCGTGCACCACGACGTCGGTGGTGACCGGGTTGGCGCCCGGGTTGGTGAGGATCAGCCGCTCCTGGCGCCCGGGGCCGGCGCCTCCGGCGACCAGCCAGAGGTCGGAACCCCCGGCGGCACAGGGTGTGGTGACCAGCCCGCGCAGCCCCGGGGTGTCGGTGCGCCACTCCTGGCTGCCCGCCGCGGCAGGCGCCATCGACCCCTCGCCCGTGAGCAGGATGGGGTCGACCTCGCCCGCCGTCGTGGGCGCCCGGCCCGGGACCACGGCCGAGACACTGCCGGGGCGCTGGGTGAGCGAGAGCACCTCGGTCGCACCGGAGGTGGCGACGAGCCGCCCCGCGCCACTGGCGGGCACCGGCAGGAGCTCGGCCGGCCCGGCCGCCGCGGTCATCGACGAGGTGACGGGCACGTCGGGGATGCCGGGGATGCCGGCGAGCTCGGGCCCGGGACAGACCTGCGCCACCCGGGTCGCGAGCGAGGTGCCGACGAGCGGCGCCTGCTGCTGCCCGGTGGCCGCGACGAGGTCGATGTCGACGGGGCGGTCGGTGGCGACGTACACCAGGGCCACGCCGGCCCCCGCCACCAGGACCACCCGCGCGACTCCCGGCGAGGTTGACCCGCCGGGCCGTGCGTCGTGCGCCGTCGGCCACCCCGCCGAGCCGGCTCATGAAGGCCCCACCCGGGACTCGCGCCGGCCGAAGGGCACGGCGAGGAAGGCCAGGGCGAGCACGGCCAGGGTCTGGCCGACGTGCCACCAGCGGGCCGGGTCGGTGACGTCGACGGTGAGCCGTCCGGTGCCGGCCGGGAGCGCGTAGGTGGGGGTGGCCGTGCCGGCCACGGGCTGCACGGTCACGCCGTCGACGGTGACCACGGCGTGCTCGGCCCAGCCGAGCGGCTCGGCCACGACGAGCCGGCTGCCCGGCGGCACGTCGACGGTGGTGCGGGTGGCGGCGCTCTGGCCGGTGGTGCTCACCAGCCGGGTGCCCTCGGGGGTCTCGAGCCGCAGCCGGGGTGGCGCGACGAGGTCGACCCCGGTGCCGGTCGGGCTGACCCGCCACATGTCCCAGCCGTCACGGGGCGCGATGGGCTGCAGGCCGTCGGTGGCGTCGAGCCGCCGGGCCACCTCGGGCACCAGCCCCGAGCGCACGGCGAGCAGGTCGGTGGCGGTGTCGGCGAAGAGCGTCGGCCCGGTGGAGGCGTCGCCCAGGGCCGCGCTGACCCGGTCGGCCAGGGAGCCGTCGGCCCGGTCGACGCTCGGCAGCGGCCGCACCACGTCGGACGCCTCGCGCCCGACGAACCGGTAACCGGCGCCCCGGGTGCCCGGGACGACGAACAGCGCCCGGGTGGCGAAGGCGCCCTCGGCCTGGTCGACCGACACGGCCGGCCGGGGGTCCTGCCACGGGGCGAGCTCGGTGCCCAGCGTCGCCCAGGCGACCCCGCCGGCGGAGACGGCGACGGCCGCGGCGCCCACCACGGCACCGGTGCGCCGGGCCACGGCCGGCCACCGCCCCGCGGACGCGGGCCGCGGCAGCGGCACACCGTCGAGCCCGCGGGCGAGCGCCAGCACCAGCACCAGGGCGAGCGGGAGGAGCAGGGTGCCCGACCACAGCGTGATCGGCTCCCCCGCGCCGGCGACCCCGGCGGGCACCGTGCCCAGGCGGATGCCGGGGGCGACCAGGGCGAGCGCGAGCAGCACCGGCGCCAGCACGGCCAGCACGGTCGTGGCGCTGCCCCAGCGGCCGCGCAGCAGCGCGATCACGGCGAGCGCGACGAGCGGGGCGGCGGTCCACACCAGCGGCGCTCCCGCGCCGCCGGGGTTGAGCAGGGCCAGCTGCCACGGCTCGGGCGTCGGGCCACCCCACTGGGCCAGCCCGACGCCGGCGACGAGCACCGGCCAGGACGCCTCGGACTGGCGCACCAGCCAGGGGGCGAGCACCGCGACGGGCACGACCACGACGACCAGGGCGTGGCGGCGCACGCCCGAGCGGACCAGCGCCAGCACCAGGGCCAGCGGCGGTGACCAGCGCCAGCAGCACCGGGGCGAACGCGCCGAGCACCACGGCGGCGAGCGCCGTGGCGAACGCACTGGTGGCGGTGGAGCGGCGCACCGCCAGCAGCCACAGGCCGCAGGCGAGGGGCGGCAGCAGGATGAGGGCGACGATGGCTCCGAGCCGGCCCTGGGCCACCGAGGTGGCGGCCACGCCGGTGGTCGCCCACCCGAACGCCGCCAGCCCGCGCACCCAGCGGGTGGCGACCACGGGCCGCAGGGCGAGGTAGGCACTGACGGCCGCGAGCGGCATCCCGATGATGACGAGGATGGCGACGACCAGCCCGGCGGCCGACCCGGGGTCCGGCAGGAGCGGGACGTGGTCGACCAGCCAGGTGGGCAGTGCCAGCAGCGGGGCCCAGGGCCCGACCGGGTCGGGGCCGCCCAGGCCCGGGCCGGTCCACCCGTCGGTCCAGGCGTGCCAGAGCACGGTGGCGTCGGCCCGGTTGCCCATCAGCTCGCCGCCGGCCAGCCCGGAGCCGGCGCCGGTGACCAGGCCGACCCCGAGGGAGCGGCCGGCGACGGCGGAGACGAGCAGGGCCCCGGCGGTGGCGAGCACCCCGGGGTGGCGCAGCACGGCGAGCATCCACGAGCGCGGGTTGAGGTCGTTGGCCTCGTCGCCGATCGGCGGGGCCGGCGACACGAGGGCGTCGTGCACCGCGTCGCCCCACCCGGTGAGCACGGCCCGGCGGGGCTCGAACAGGGCGCGCAGGTCGCGGCGGCTCACCTCGCGGCGATGTCGCGTGCGCCAGCGAGCGGCAGCGCCGCGGAACGGGTCGAGGGAGGCCAGTGACGACAGCTCGGACCCGGCGGCGCGCGGGCGCTTGAGCAGCAGCAGGCCCAGCGCCGCGACCACGGAGGTGACCGCGATCCAGGCCGCGAGGAAGGGCGAGGCCCACCACGGTGAGCGGGCCAGGGCCACCCGGCGGGCGGACCGGCGGCGCGCGGCCGAGCTCGCGCCGGCGGGGGCGACCCCCGGTTCGGTGAGCATCCGGGCCGTGGGGACGACCACGACGCGGCGGCCGGCGTTGTGGGCGCGCCACCCGAGGTCGAGGTCGGCGCCGACGTCGCCGAACGACGCCTCCCAGCCGCGCAGGGTGACGAGCAGGTCGCGCTCGACGAGGGAGCCGGCGAACGGGACGCCCAGGGCGTCGGTGGAGCGGTCGTACTGGCCCTGGTCGGGCTCGCCGGGCCGGGGACGGGACAGCAGCCGGCCGCCCCGGGTGGTGCGGATGGCCAGCGCCCGCAGCCGTTGCGGGTCGGCGGCATCGAGGTGCTTGGGGCCGACCACCCCGGCCGAGGGCGAGCGCCGCCAGGTGTCGACGAGCGCCACCAGGGCGCCGGGCTCGGGGGTGGTGCCGACGGGGAGCAGCCAGGCCAGGGTGGTCGGCGGCGCGTCGACCTCGGGGTCGAGCAGGGCGCGGTGGGCGGCGGTGCGGGCCGGGGTGCGGGGGTCGACCGGCAGCACGGTGACGGGCACCGCGTGGGTGCGCCGAGCCGTGTCGACGACGCCGGCCACGGTGACCGCACTGTGGTCGATGGTCACGTGGTCGAGCGTGACGTGGTCGCCGGTGTCGGGGTGCTCCTGCGTCGCCTCGTCGCCGCTGTCGTCGGCCGGCATGGCGGCGCCGTCGCTGCGGTCGAGCACGAGCACGGCATCCGGGGGCAGGCTCTGGTCGAGCACGGCGTCGAGCAGGGCCGCGAGGCCGCGGGCGTCGCGGCGGGTGATGACGACGGCGGTCACGCTCGGCTCCACCCCGTCCGAGGGGGACGGGGTGGACGTGGGGCGGGCGGGAGCCAGAGTCATCCGTGGGGCGGCGGGGCGGGGCGGGGGCCCCGGGTCAGACCGCGCGCTTCTTCAGCTTGCGCCGCTCGCGCTCGGACAGGCCACCCCAGATGCCGAAGCGCTCGTCGTTGGCGAGGGCGTACTCGAGGCACTCGGAGCGGACCTCGCACCCGACGCAGACCTTCTTGGCCTCGCGGGTGGAGCCGCCCTTCTCGGGGAAGAACGCCTCGGGGTCGGTCTGCGCGCACAGCGACCGCTCCTGCCAGGAGAGAGCACCGTCCTCAGGCTCACCCTCGTCGAGCATCCCGTCGATCACATAGAGCTCGTGCATGCTTCCCTCCTCGACCCTTCGACCCGTGTGCTCCGACTGGCATTTTCGGAGTACATGGTTGGAATTACACGCGTGTCATGCACCTCACGTCAAGCCGGTTGGTGTTATTGGTGTGCTTTTTCCCGGCTCCCCCGGCGTTTCGGGCGGACTCGCCGCGCCGCGAACGCGCCTGACAGACTCTCGCACATGCACATCACGGCCCTTGCGGGCGGCGTCGGCGGAGCCCGCTTCGTCCGCGGCCTGCGCCACCACCTCGACACCACCCCCGGCCTCGCGGACTCGACGGTCACCGTCATCGCGAACACCGGCGACGACATCACCCTGTTCGGCCTGCGGGTCTGCCCCGACCTCGACACGCTGCTCTACACCCTCGGCGACGGCGTGCACGAGGGCCAGGGCTGGGGCCGGGCCGACGAGAGCCACCGGGTGCAGGCCGAGCTCGCCGCCTACGGCGCTGTGCCGCAGTGGTTCGCGCTCGGCGACCTCGACTTCGGCACCCACATCGTGCGGTCGCAGTGGCTCGGGCAGGGCGCCTCGCTCAGCGACGTGACCGCCCGGCTCGCCGCGCGCTGGGGCCTGCCGGAGCGCCGCATCCAGCTGGTGCCGATGACCGACGTGCCGGTCGAGACCCACGTGGTCGTCGACGACGGCGATGGCGGCGAGCGCGCGATCCACTTCCAGGAGTGGTGGGTTCGACACCAGGCCGCCGTGCCCGCGCGACGCTTCGTCGTCGCCGGGCTCGACCGCGCCACGGCCGCACCGGGGGTGCTCGACGCCATCCGGAAGGCCGACGTCGTGCTCCTGCCGCCCAGCAACCCGGTGGTGTCGATCGGCATCATCCTCGGCGATACCGGGGGTGCGAGACGCCCTGCGCGGCACCGCTGCTCCCGTGGTGGGCGTCTCGCCGCTGATCTCCGGCCGGCCGGTGCGGGGCCACGCCGACGCGTGCCTCGAGGCCATCGGCGTCGAGGCCAGCGCGCAGGCCGTGGGTGGCCTCTACGAGGACTTCCTCGACGGGTGGCTGGTCGACCCCGCCGACGCCGGCACCACGCTGCGTCGGGCCCGGGTCGAGGTGTTCGACGGGCCGCTGCTGATGACCGACGTGGCGGCAACCGCCAGCATCGCCGAGCACGCGCTGCGCCTCGCCGCCGCGGTGCCCGCGTGACCGAGGCGCCGATGCCGTCGCCCGCGACGGTCGCCGGTCTGCAGGTCGTGCCGGTGCTCGGCGTCGGCGAGGTGCTGCCGGGCGCCCGGCTGGCCGACCTGCTGGTCGACGCGCTCACGGCATCCGGCGTGGGGGTGCGGCCCGGCGACTGCCTCGTGGTGTCGAGCAAGGTCGTCTCGAAGGCGCTGGGCCTGACGTGGGACGGCACCCGGGAGGATGCCGTCGCCGCCGGCACCGTGCGCGTCGTCGCCGAGCGCCGTGCTGCCGAGGGCGTCACCCGCGTCGTGGAGTCGGTGGCCGGGCCGGTGATGGCCGCGGCCGGGGTCGACGCCTCCAACACGGGCCCGTCGGGGCGGGTGCTCGTGCTGCCCGACGACCCCGACGCCGAGGCAGCGCAGCTGCGCACGGCGCTGCTCGACCGGCTCGGGCTGCCCTCTGCCACACCGCTGGCCGTGGTGCTGAGCGACACCGCGGGCCGGCCCTGGCGCGACGGTCTCACCGACTTCGCCCTGGGCAGTGCGGGCCTGGCCGTGCTCGAGGACCTGCGCGGCGCCACCGACCACGACGGCCGCCCGTTGGCCGTGACGATGCGGGCCCTGGCCGACGAGGTGGCTGCGGCGGCCGACCTCGTCAAGGGCAAGGCGGACGGCATCCCGGCGGCGCTGGTGCGCGGTCTGGATGCCGCGTGGTTCTCCACCGACTCCCCCGGCGCCCGCGCCCTCGTGCGGGTGGGCCCCGGCGACTGGTTCGCCCTCGGCCACGTCGAGGCGCTGCGGGCGGCCCTCGGCGTGCACCCCGGCAGCGCGCTGTCGCGCGAGGTCGGCATCCGGTCGGTGCAGCCCGGCGAGCCGCTGGGGGCGCGGGTGGGCCGGGTGGTGGCGCTCGCGCTGCTCGACGTGCCCGAGGGGTCGGCCGACGTCGGGGTCGACGAGGCGAACGGCACCGCCGAGGTGACCCTGGGGGCACCCGACGGTTACGACCTCGGGCGGCTGGTGGTGCGCGCGGAGGTGGCCGCGGCGTCGGAGGGGCTGGGCGCGCGGCAGGTGCGACGCTCGGGCACGGCGGTCACGCTGACCTTCGGCTGAGGGGCCGCCCGTTGGCAGGGAACGGACGACCCCCCGTCGCCGGAAGGTTCAGTGCCGGGCGCCGAGGCGTCAGTGGCGGGACTTCTCGGTGGCCGGGGCGAGCTTGCGTCGGACGTCCTCGGCGATGATGCCCAGGACCGCGGCGAAACCCACCCAGCGTGCTGCTGCGGGGATGGGAGCGGTGCCCAGGAAGAGCAGCGCGCCGAGCAGCGCCGTCATCAGCCACACCAGGGCCCAGAAGGTCCAGCGGAGGCCGTGCCGGAGCGTGTCGAACGTCATGGAGATGATTGTGCCATCAATTACCGGCCGAACGGACGATGCGTCCAGCGCCGGCGACCCGCTACGCGGGCGGTGCGTCGGCTACCGGCCGCGCACCGGCAGGTGGGTGGGCGTCGACATCCGCGCGCCGCGCCGGGGGCGGTGCAGGCCCGCCGAGCTCGAGGAGCCGCTGCACGCGGTAGCGGTGCCCGGCATACGGCTCGAGCAGCTCGGCCAGGCCGTCGTCGTCGACCGGGGTGCCGGTCAGGGCCCAGCCGATGTCCTTGGCGACGTGGTAGTCGCCGAAGCTCACCTCGTCGGGCAGCCCCAGGGCGCGCTGGGCCACCTCGGCCCAGGTCCAGCGGCCGATGCCGGGCAGCGCGGTGAGCCGGGCCCGGGCTCGGTCGGCGGGCAGGTCGACGCACTCCTCCAGGCGCCCGGCGCGGCCGACCGCGTGCACCACGGTGCGCGAGCGGCCGGGGTCGACGCCGGCGGCCAGCCACTCCCACGACGGGATGGCGGCCCAGCCGTGCGGGGTGGGCGGCACGGCGAGGCCGAGGTCCTCGCCGGGGCCCGGCGCCGGCTCGCCGAAGCGCCGCACCAGGCGGCGGTAGCCCGCGAAGGCCTCCTTGCCGGTGACCTTCTGCTCGATGACCGACGCCACCAGGGCCTGCACCACCAGGCCCGAGCGGGGCACCCGCCAGCCCGGGAACCGGCGCCACGCGTCGGCGACGGGTGGGTGGAGGGGGACGAAGCCGGTGGCGTCGTCGTGCTCGCCGAGCAGGTCGGGCACCTGCTCCAGGACCCAGGCGGCACCGCTCCCCCAGCGCCGTGGCGGTGACCTCGCCGAGGTCGGGGGCCGCGCGCAGGCGCAGGGTGACCGGCCCGTCGGGCGTGCGCCAGCCGAACCACCAGCCGGTGTCGTCGCGCCGGCTGGTGGGGTCGCCCCCGCCCCGCCGGAAGATGCCGACGACCGCGCCCAGCGGCACCGGGCGCGAGGTGCGCACGACCCGCTCGCGGCCGGTGGCGCCCATCAGCCCAGGTGGCGCGGGGGGACGCGCAGCGGCGGCCCCGCCGGGCGTGGACGCGCCCTTGAACGCCGCCCACACGTAGGTGGGCACCAGCGGCAGGGCGGCGCGGAACGCCGCCGGGGGCACCTTCGCCGCCCAGGAGGGCACGTTGTCGCCGGCGGCGAAGGCCACCGGGTCGGTGAGCACGGGCAGCGTGTAGTCCCAGACGTCGTAGGCCGCGAAGAGGCGCCGCAGCCCGGCCGGCGTGTAGTAGCGCTCGTAGTAGTGCTCGCCCTTGCCGGTGAGCCGCATGTAGCGGTCGGCCGCGCCGCGCGGCAGCCACGACAGGAACGGCAGCCGGTGGTGCGGCTCGACCACCTGCCAGCGGTGCCCGATGCCGAGGTAGAGCAGCCCGCCCGGGCGCAGCACGCGGTGGATGTCGGCCACGACCGCCTCGGGGTCGACGACGTGCTCGTAGATGTGGTTGAGCACCGCGACGTCGACCGAGTCGTCGTCGAAGGGCAGGTCCTCGCCGCGGGCCAGCCGGAAGTCGACCCGCTCGCCGAAGCGCGCCCGGGCCTTCTCCAGCCCCGGCTCGTCGATGTCGACCCCGCTGGTGCTCGCCCCGGCCAGCGCCAGCTCGTCGGCGATGAACCCGGCCGAGCAGCCGACGTCGACCGCGCGCAGCCCCTGCGAGCGACGGCACCCCGAGCGCGTGCCGCACGACCGCGACGATCTTGGCGGCCTTCTGGCGCCGGCCCTCCTCGTCGAGCATCTTGGCCATGATCTCGGAGTAGGCGAGCTGCTCCTCGCGGTCGCCGGGCCCAGCGGAGTCGGTCACGTCGTCGATCCTAGGAGGTGGTGCCGACGTCCCCACGCCCATGCGCCACCCGCGAGCAGCAGGTCGGCGAGCACCGCGAGGAAGCGCGCCACGACCACCACCGCGGTGGCGGCCGGCAACGGCATCAGGGTGACGAGCAGCAGCGCGAGCACGCCGTCGCGCACCCCGACGCCGGCGGGCACCAGGATGCTGAACATCCCGGCCGCGGAGGCGAGCGCGAAGCCACCGATGCAGGTCACCAGCAGCGGCCCGAGCGGCGCCTCGGGTGCGACGCTGCGGGCGAGCACGAAGGTGCCCATGCCGGTGGAGACCCACGCGGCGACGAACCACGCCGAGGTGAGCGCCACGGCCCGCCCGGACAGGTCGTGCTCGAGCGGCTCGCGACGCAGCAGCCGCAGGCCGCGGGCGATGATCGCGTTGAGCAGCCGGGGCCAGAGCAGCACGCAGCCCAGCGCCACGGCCAGCACGACCCACCACCACGAGAACGCGTCGCCGCGCGACGCGACGAGCGGCTGCACCGCCGGGATGCCGAGCAGGCAGCCGGTGAGCACCGCGAGACCGATCGACAGGATGCCGACCACGGCCATCCGCCGCCGCGGCACCTGCAGCTTGGCGCCCATCTCGGCCTGGGCGACGACGGTCCACACCGAGCCCGGGCAGGTACTTGCCGAGCTGCCCGACGAGGAACACGCTCGACGCCGGTGGGAGCGCCAGGTGGGTGCCGAGGTCCTCGAGCAGCACCCGCCAGCCCATCAGGGTGAGGATCGGCGCGAGGGTGACCAGCGCGAACGCGCCGAGCACCACCGGCACGCTCAGCTTGCGCAGCTGGCCGCACACCTCCTGCCAGTTCGCCCACAGCGCGATGACGCAGGCCACCACGATGACCACGAGCAGGGCGATCCGCAGGGCGTTGAGCGCCTTGGCCTTGTTCACACGTTCACCGGTCCACCGGTTCGCCCGTGCCCCGGGGCGTCCGCGCGCTCACCGGCGGCGGAAGGTCAGCCGCAGCACGGCATACGCCGGTGCGTCACCCCCGGCGGCCTCGGTGCGGGCGTCACGCATCCGGTCGAGCACGTCGCCGTCGACGTCGCCGACCAGCTTCAGCCCGAGGTCGTCGGCGCGGGCGAGGATGCCGCGCACGCCGGCCGGGCGCACGGCGAAGTCGGGGTCGTCGTCGCCGATCGGCACGGTGAGCACGAGCAGCCCGCCCGAGCGCAGCGCCCAGGAGGCCTGGCCGAGGGCGTGGTCGACGTCGGAGGCCGTGCACCCGCCGGGGTGCAGCCGGGTGATGACGTCGAGGCTGGCGGTGTCGACGTCGAGCACCTCGACGGCGGCCCGCTGACCGGTGAGCTCGAGCTCGACCGGGGCGAACCCGACCGCGCGCGACCAGCGGCCCATCGGGCTGCCGCTGCCGCTCTCGTCGACGACGACCGACGAGCGGTGCCCGTCGTCGCGGATGCGCACGATCGCGGCGAGCGCCCCCAGGGCCGACCAGGCAGCGACCGGCTCGCCCGGGCGGGGCAGGCCGAGCGCGCGGGCGATGCCCACGGCGTCGCGGGCGTCGTCGTCGACGGCGAGCAGGTCGGTGGCGCGCACCCGCTCGGGGATGTCGGAGGGGACGAGGTCGACCACGGGACCACGGCGGGCCCGGATGCCGGCCACGGTCGCCCGGGCGCGCGCCACCGGGCCGAGCGGCACGACGGGACGGGTCGGCTCGACCTCGACCGGGGCGGCGGCGAGCGCCTCGATGCCGCCGACGTAGTTGGCCCACGGGCCGGACAGGTCGGGGGGGCGCACCTCGGCGCGCAGCCGGTCGACGACACCCGGCTCGGCGAGGCGGCGCAGGGCGGCGACGAGCGCCTCCCGGTCGGACGGCGGCACGAGCAGGCCGTCGATGCCGTCGCGCACCTGCTCGGGGAAGGTGCCGACCGCGCTGGCCAGCACCGGCACGCCGTGGCTCAGCGCCAGCAGGGCGTTCTGCGACGCGGTGGCGGTGCGGTAGGTCAGCGCGACGACGTCGTGGTGCGCCATCAGCTGCGGGATCCGTTCGGCCGGAACGTAACCCGGGTGCACCTCGACGCGACCCGCGAGGCGCGGGTCGGCGGCCAGGTCGCGGACCTTGCGGCCGGCATCCCCCCACAGCTCGCCGGCGACGGTGAGCCGCAGGTCGGGCACGTCGCGCAGGGCGTCGACGAGCAGGTCGACGCCCTTGTAGTCGCGCACGATGCCGAGCGCCAGCAGGCGGGGCGGGCCGGCGTGCTCGGGGCGCGGCAGCGCGGGGCCACCGGGCAGGTGCGGCGGGAGGGCGAGCTCGCGCACGTGCGAGGCGCCGAGCTCGGCGGCGAGGCGGGCCTGCTCGTCGGAGTGCACGACGACGGCGTCGACGCGGCGCAGGAGCGCCTCCATCAGCTGCCGGTCGCCGGGGTGGCCCTCGTGCGGCAGCACGTTGTGCGCGATGAGCACGGTGCGCGGGCCCTGCCCGGTCGAGGTGGTGCGCCCGACGCCGGCCGCCCGCAGCAGCGCGAGGTGCGCGGGGACGACGGCGGGGATGACGTGGACGACGATGATGACGTCGACGTCGCGCAGCCGGCGGCCGGCCCGCACCCAGGTGTCGGGGCGCGCCCACGACAGCACCCGCAGGCTGCGCGGGAAGGGCTCGACGTCGGCCGAGCCGCCGGGCACCGACTGCTCGCCGGGGTAGAGCGCCGTGGGGTAGAGGTGGCTCCACGACACGAGCGTGACGTCGTGCCCGGCATCGGTCAGCTCGTGCGCCAGCGCCGTGGTGTGCGCGGCGACCCCGCCCTTGTAGGGGTGGGTGGGCCCGACCAGCGCGACCTTGAGCGAGGCGCTGTCAGACACCGTCTCTCGACCTCACCACGAGGTCGGAGAGCAGCGCCAGGCTGGCGATCATGATGCCGCTGACGATGAGCAGCACCGTGCTCGCCGGGAAGTAGAAGGGGTGGCGGACCATGTCGACGACCGCCTTGACCAGGCCGATCACGATCATCCACAGCGCCGGGGGCATGAGCACCTTGAGCGGGTCGAAGTACATGACCATGCGCAGCACCTGGAGGATGTAGCGGTAGGCGTCGTTGACGAAGTGGAACTTGCTGACCCCCGCCCGCTTCGCGTAGCTCGTCTCGACGTACTTGATGTCGTGCTGGTTGCTGAGGAACGCGATGGTGATGGTCGTGACGCACGAGAACCCCGCCGGCAGCAGGCGCAGGTAGGGCAGGGAGACGTCGCGGCGGAACGCGCGCAGGCCGGAGTTGAGGTCGGGGATCTTGGTCTTGGTCAGCCACTCCGCGACCTTGCGGATGAACCACTTCGCCGGCACGCGGGCCCACTTGTGGGTGCCCTCCTCGGTGGTGCGGGCCCCGACGACCTGGTCGTAGGTGGCGTCGTCGCGCAGCACGCGCACCAGCTCGGGGATGCGCTCGTTCTCGTAGGTCATGTCGGCGTCGGTCCACACCACGATCTCGCCGCGGGCCTGCTGGGTGCCGATCCGGCGGGCGGTGCCCGACCCGCCGTTGCGGCGGAACGGCAGGATGCGCAGGTGGGGGTAGGTGCCCTGGGCCCGGCGGAGCACCTCGAGGGTGTCGTCGGTGCTCGCGTCGTCGATGCAGAGCACCTCGTAGGTGAGCTCGCTGGCCTGCATCGTGGCGGTGATGCGGTCGAGCTCCTGGAGCACGTGGGCGCCCTCGTTGTAGCAGGGCAGCACGATGGTGACGTAGGGCGCCGGGCCGGGGCCTGCGGCGACGTCCTCGATGGGGTAGGTCGGGTGGCCGGGTCGGGCGCCGGGGGCGCTCGGGGTGAGGGTGCCCTCGCCGGCGACCTGCGCGCCGGCCTCGGGCGGCGACGTCACGGCATCCGGGGTGACGCTCTGCAGCCGGGTGGCGGCGGCCGGGTCGTCGCTGCGACCGGCCTGCTCGCCGGCGCGCACCGTGATCTTCTCGGTGGGGGCGGCATGGAGGTGGTCGTGGTCGCGCTGGTGCTCAGTCATCGCCGGGAAGCCTACCGGCGCGGACTGCACCCACCCGCCGCCGTGCTCGGTGCAGCGCCTCAGTCCGCGTTGTCGATGAGGCGCGCGACGGCCTTCTCGACGGCGGCCTGGCGCTTGGTGTCGTCGCGGTGCTTCGTGGCCAGGGTCGCGGCGATGGTGACGCCGGACTCGTACTGGTCGATCACCCGCGGGTCGATGTAGGACTTGCGGGCGATCGTCGGGGTGTTGCCGAGGTAGGCGGAGACCTCCTCGACGGCCGCCTTGACCGCGCGCTTCTGCGAGGCCTTGGTGTCGCCCTGCTCCGGGCTCTGCGCCAGGGCCACCGCGGCGAGCACGGTGGCGTGCCAGGTGCGGAAGTCCTTGGCGGTGAGGTCCTCGGCGACCATCTGGGCGATGTAGCCGTTGACCGCCGAGGCGTCGAGGTCGGCCCAGCGCGCCTCGCCGCGGTAGGCGAGCAGCCGGGCGGAGCCGCCGCGGCGCTTGCGCATCAGGTTGAGCGACTCGATGACGTGGGGGTCGCTGATGGTGATCGAGTGCTCGATGCCCGACTTGCCGACGAAGCTGAAGACGAGGTCCTGGCCCCGGCGGCGCACGTGGCGGCGCTCGAGGGTGGTGAGGCCGAAGGAGCCGTTGGCGTCGGCGTAGGCGTCGCTGCCGATGCGGAAGTAGCCGAGGTCGAGGAGGCGGGTGGCGGTCGCGGCGGCGCGGCTGAGCGGCATCCCCTCGGCGCGCAGGTCCTCGATCATCCGCTCGCGCGCCCGGGCCAGGCGGGCGCCGGCCAGCTTGACCCGGTCGAACTTCAGCTGGTCGCGCTTGGTGCGCCAGTCGGGGTGGTAGAGGTACTGGCGGCGGCCGGCGTCGTCGGTGCCGAGGGCCTGGATGTGGCCGTTGGGGTAGGGGCAGATCCACACGTCGCGCCACGCGGGTGGGATGGCGAGCGATCGGATCCGCTCGACCTCCGCGGCGGGCAGGCGCTGCCCGTCGGAGTCGAGGTAGGCGAAGCCCTTCCCGGCCCGGCGGCGGGTCCACCCCTTCATCTGCGGGGACACCCGCCGCAACCGCGCCATGCCGGGACCCTACCCACGGCCGGGGCCGACAACCGGGCTCGTCAGCGGGCGTCGACGGGCGCCGGCGGCGACCCATTTGGCGCCCCTCGCCGCGTGTGACACGGTTGCCTCATGCCGGGCCTGTCGACAGACGCCGTACTCGACCTCCTGCGTGAGGTCGCCGCCGAGGTCATCACGCCTCGCTTCCGCTCGCTCTCGGCGGGTGAGGTCATGGAGAAGAACCCCGGCGACCTCGTCACGGTCGCCGACCGCGAGGCCGAGGAGCTCATCACCGCCCGGCTCGTCGCCGCCTACCCGGATGCCGTCGTGCTCGGCGAGGAGGCGTTCGCCGCCGACCACTCGCTGATGGACCACTACCTCGCGGCCGACCACGCGTTCACGGTCGACCCGGTCGACGGCACCAAGAACTTCGTGCACGGCTCCCCCGACCACGCGGTCATGGTGGCCGAGACCGTCGGCGGCGAGACCGTGCGCGCCTGGATCTGGCAGCCCGAGCACGAGGTGGCCTGGGTGGCCGAGCTCGGCGCCGGCACCTGGCGCGACGGCACCCGGATGCACACCACCCCGGTGCCCGACCGACCGTGACCCGCAGGGCGTCACCTCGATGTGGGCGATGCGCGACCAGCGGCTGGGCGACCTGCCGGCCATGCGGCTGTCCTGGGTGTGCTGCGGCGTCGACTACCCCAAGCTCATCGAGGGCGCCACCGACTACATCGTCTACAGCCGCTCCAACCCGTGGGACCACGCGCCGGGCAGCCTGCTCGTCACCGAGGCCGGCGGCTCGGTCGGCCACCCGGACGGCACCCCCTACGGCCCGCGGTCGCTGCGGCCCGGGCTCGTGGTCGCCGTCGACCGCCCCACGTATGCCGTGGTGCAGCGCCGCGTCGCACCCGTCTTCGCCCGCTGACCGCCGTCCCGACCCGAGTCGGGTGCCGGAACGGTCGCCAGGGCAGCCACTTGGGCACCCAAGCCCGGATGGTGTGCGGGCCGGCGTCCGCCCGAGTCGGGTGCCGGAACGGTCGCCAGGGCAGCCACTTGGGCACCCAAGCCCGGATGGTGGGCGGCCGGCGCCGCCCGAGTCGGGTGCCGGAACGGTCGCCAGGGCACAGGCCCACGTGGTGGGCGACCGCAGGAGCCCTGGTGTGTCGGGTCAGGGGGCCGGGGCGAGCCAGACGCGGATCGGCAGGGGGTCGGTGCGCGAAGGCTTGTTCTCCAGGACGTGCTCGTCCTCGCGCACCGTGGTGTTGACGACCTGGTTCGGGGTGACCCCCAGCGCGGTGATGGCGTCGGCGGAGTCGGCCGACAGCAGCACCAGCCGCAGGCCGCGGGCGGCCAGCTGGTCGCGAAGGGCAGTGACCGTGGCGCCGAGCTCCCCCGGGTCACCCCGCAGCCCGGACGTGGTCGACAGCGCCGGCACCCCGCACATCCCGCGCACCACCTGGGGCCACTCGTTGGCCGCCCGCGAGTCGACGGCGAGCACGACGTCGGTCTCGGGGTCGAGCCGCTCGCACACCGACGCGACCGCGGCCAGCGAACCACGCTCGACCCCGCCGGCCCGGTGCGGCCAGGTGGCGGCTGCGGCCGGCACGACCACCAGCGCCCCGACGACCACGGCCACGACCACCCCCACCCATCGGCGACCCGAGGCGGCCGCCCGGCGCAGCACCCAGGCCAGCCCGGTGGACACCAGCGCCACGACCAGCGGCAGCGCGATGAGCAGCCGGCGGTCGGCCCACGGGTGGTCGGGCGTGATGCCGGGGCGCGCGAGGGTGAGCAGCGTCGACCCGGCGGCCACGAACAGCGCGGGCAGCCAGGCGTCGACCCGGCGCGACTCCGCCGAGAGCACGGCCCGCCGCACCAGCACGGCCAGCACGACCAGCGCCACCGCCAGGGCCACCGGCCCGACGTACCAGGACAGCCACGCCACGCTCTGCTCGGCGTAGGTGCGCCCGCCGTCGACCGGCAGCCCCTGCCGCGCCTGCATGCCCGCGACGTAGCGCGACCCCGGGTCGTCCGGGCTCTGCCGCACGGTCTGCCAGAGCGGCCGGCTCGCGAGGTAGAGCCCGGCCACCACGACCGCGCCCGCGGCCAGGTCGGGGAGCCGGCGCACCACGAGCGACGGCAGCCGCCAGCCACGTCGCCACAGCGCGAGGGCCACCCACGACCCACCACCGATCAGCACCCCCAGTGCCAGCAGCGGCAGCAGGCTGCCCGCGATCGACACGAGGTACTGCCACGACAGGCCGACCGCGGCCACCGCCGCAACCAGCAGCGACCCCGCTAGCCCGACGAGCACCGGCCTCGTCCAGCGAGTGCCGAACGCCGCGCCCAGGGCCAGCACCGGCAGCAGGAGCACGACCTCGCGCAGGGCGTCGACCCGCACCAGCCCGGTGCCGCCGACGAGCACCCCCGCCAGCAGGCCGGCGCGTGCCGAGGCGTCGCGCAGCACCAGCGAGCGCAGCGGCGCCCGGTCGAGCACCATCCCCTGCGACGACGCGTCGCCCACGAAACCGGCGGGCACGGCACCCGGTTCGACCTCGCCGGCCCCCGCCGCATCCCGACCCGCGGCGACGGCGAGGGTGACCGCCAGCAGCCCGGCCGTCAGGGTCAGCATCGCCAGCGGCTCGGAGTAGGTCGCGCGCGCCGTGTGCACCACCGGGAAGAGGATGCCGGTCACGGCCGCGGTCGCGACCCCCACCCATGCGCCGGCCACCCGCGCGACCAGCAGGCCGAGCGCCAGCAGGGCCAACCCCATGGCCAGGGCCGGCAGCAGCATGGCCACGCCGGCTCCCCCGGCCCACCACCCGAAGGCGTGGACCACGGCCGGCCCCACGACGAACTGCGGCTGCACGGCGGGTGACGCGCTCGTCCCCACCTCGAAGAACGCCGGACTGGCGAGCGTCACTCCCGGCAGCTCGAGCACCCCCGACCCCCCGATCGAGTCGGCGTCGACCGCCACCACCCGCGAGTGCGTCTGCGCCAGGCTGACCGCGGCCTGCAGGTTGCTCGCGGCGTCGCGCCGTGGCAGCACCTGCTCGGAGTGCGTCGCGCCGGCCCACACGGCGAACCCCACGACCACGGCCACCAGCGCCACCGAGGCCGCGACCGGCATCCGCACCGGCGGGAGCAGGCGCACGCACCACCAGCACCCCACCGCGAGCGCCAGCGCCACGGGCCACGCGACCCACGGCGACCACCAGCCGAGCGCGGACAGGGCCGCGGCGGCGGCGCTCACCGCGACGACCCAGAGGGCCGCGCCGACGGTGAGCGCGGGGAGGAGGCGGGCCCTCACGACCCCAGGCTGGCGATGTGCTCGATGATGCCGGTGGTCGACACCGACGGCGTGCGCGGCAGGTAGACCACCTCGCAGACGTCGCTCACCCAGTCGAACTTGCCGGCCCAGTCGTCGCCCATGACCAGCACGTCGGCGCCGTGCTCGAGGATGTAGTCGCGCTTGAGCTCGAGGGACTCCTCGACGAAGACCTCGTCGACCACCCGCAGGCTGGCCACGATCTCCATCCGCTCGTCCTGGCTGTAGACCGGCGCCCGGCCCTTCTTGGCGATGTTGAGCGCGTCGGCCGAGACCCCCACGACGAGCTTGTCGCCCAGCGCCGCGGCGCGCTGCAGCACCCGGATGTGACCGACGTGGAACACGTCGAAGGTGCCGAAGGTGATGACCGTGCGGGCGCTCATGGCAGCGAGCCTAGTGGCCGTGGGCCGGTGCCCCCGCCCGCCTCGCACTAGGGTCGCGACGGTGAGCACCCTCCCGACCACCCCGGCCGCAGTGCTGCGCCGCCTCGTGGCGACCGACCCCGGCCGGCCCCGCATCACCGTCTACGACGACACCGACTCCCCCACCCGCGGCGAGCGGATCGAGCTCTCCGCCCGGGTGCTCGCCAACTGGGTCGCCAAGGCGGCCAACCTGCTGCGCGACGACCTCGACGTGGGCCCCGGCGCGGTGGTGCGGCTCGACCTGCCGCCGCACTGGCGCACCCTGTACTGGGCGTTCGCGGCGTGGTCGGTGGGGGCATGCGTCGAGGTGCCACCCCACCGCACGACCGCGGATGCCGGTCACGCCCCCGCGCCGTCGGCCGCCACCGCCGTCGTGCCCGACGTGGTCGTGACGGATGCCGTGGACGTCGCCGCCGCCGTGCCCGAGGCGGTGCTGGTCACCCTCGCCGCACTGGCTCGCTCGGCGGGCGTCCCGGTGCCGCCCGGTGTGGTCGACGAGGCGCGCGAGCTGGCGACGCACGGCGACGTCTTCGACGGCTGGGCCGACCCGGACGGCAGCGACCCCGCCCTGCGCGCCGGCGGAGCGCTGCTCGGCTACGCGGACCTCCCGACGGCAGCGACGGGCGGCCCGCAGCGGGTGCACACCGGCACGACCGACACCGCCGAGCTGCTCCGCCTCGCCCTCACGGTGTGGGCGGCCGACGGCTCGCTGGTGCTCACCCGGGGCGAGCCCGATCCGGCGGTGCTGGCGGCGCGCCTGGTGGCCGAGGGAGCCACCGACCCGCGCTGACGGCCCTACGCCATCAACGCCTTCCAGACCTTGGCGTCGGTCACACCGGTGACGGCCAGGCCCTTGGACTTCTGGTAGGCCTTGACCCTGGCCTCGGTGAGCCGGCCGTAGGAGCCGTCGAGCACGAGCCCGCCGAGCGCCTTCTGCAACGCCTTGACAGCCTCACCCCTTGACCAGAGCCGCAGGGTCAGTCCGGCGTACTTCGCCAGGGGGCTGGTGGCCGCGGTCGGGGTGGTCGGCGCCGCGGTGACGACCGCGCCCATCAGGGCGAACCAGACCGTGCGGTCGACGACGCCGGTTGCGGCCAGGCCCTTCAGTTTCTGGTAGGCCTTGACCCGCGCCTCGGTGGCCGGGCCGAAGGAGCCGTCGACGACGAGTCCGCCGATCGCCTTCTGCAGGGCCTTGACCGCTGCGCCCGCCGAGCCGCGGCGGAGCACCACGTTGGTGTAGGCCGAGAGCGCGCTGCTCCGGGCCGGGACCAGCTTGAGGTAGACCATGGTCGCCCACGTCGGGTTGTCCAGCTTCTTGGTGGCCGGGACGCCGTGCTTGGACTGCCAGGTGCCGAGCGCGGCGGCCGTGATCGGCCCGAACCTGCCGTCGGCCGTGACGCCGATGACCTTCTGGGCCAGGGTGACGTCGGCGCCCGAGGCGCCCTGGACGAGCAGCGGGTAGCCACTGGCCGTCGGGGGCGCCGGCGCGGGCGCCGGCGGCGGCGGGGTGCTGGTCGGACCGGTGAGGGGTTTGGTCACCGCGACGCCGCTCCACCAGGAGGTGCGCTTGTAGGCGCCGTCCCAGTTGAACGAGAAGTGGATGTGGTCGGTGTGCGGGGAGACACCCGTGTAGGCGGTCCAGCCGCGCTCCGGCGCCCAGGCCTTCCACTGCTGGCGGTTGAAGATGATGTAGTTGATGCCGAAGCGACGCGCCATCGCGCCGGGGCGGCCCTGGGCGTCCGGCGCCGAGAGCCACCGGGTCAGCGCGTTGGCCAGGGCCATGTTGGCGGGCTTGGTCGAGTCGATCATCCAGTCCAGGGCACGACCCTCACCGTGCTCGGCGGCGCACGTGCGCAGGATGCCGTAGGTGTGGGTGCCGTACGTCGTGTTGAGCAGCTTGGCGAACGCGACCGCGCCGGGCTGGTTGACCGTGAGGCAGAGGGTGCCCTTCTGGTAGAACGCGGCGACGTCCAGCGCCGCCGGCAGGGGCCTCGAGGGCTTCGGGAAGGGGATGGCGGCAGCCTGGGCCGGCGACGAGAACAGCGGGAAGGCGATCACGGAGGCCGAGACCGCACCGAGCGTGCGAAGGGGCAGGTGGCGCTCATGGCGAGGCGCGAGCAGGGGCGTGGACACGGCGAAGAGCTCCTCGGGCAGGGGGCGTCCTCGCAGGGGGATGAGGACGCACCAGATGCCTCACGTCACGGACGTCACAGGGACAACATCCGCCACACCAGACACCTTGGCCCCCCAGTTGTCCCACTAGTCCCGCGGGGCTCGCAATCGGTTGCGTTGAATTACACCGCTGTATTTCTCAGCGACCTTGTCCCGCCCGCATGATCTTCGGCGCATGGTGAGCATTCCCACAGACCCTGCGTCACCGCCGAACCGCCTCCCCGGGCGGCGTGCGGGCTCGTGCTGCGCGAGCCGGCACCCGACCGTCACCGAGGAGCAGGTGCGCGAGGCGACCGGTGCCCCCTTCACCGTCGACCGGGCGTGACCCCCCACCCTGGCGAGGTGCGGCTCAGGGCAGGATCGTCGAGAACATGTTCCACCCGGTGCCGACCTGCTTGGCCGCGCCCACGCCACCGCGTCCGTCGCCCGGCAGCAGCCAGAAACGACCGTCTGCGGAGCGGGCGAGCACGTCCGACCTGCCGTCACCGCCGAAGTCACCGGGCGAGGTCAACGCCGTGTACTGCTCCCACCCCGCGGCCACCGTCGTGCGCGGCAGTCGCCAGCCACCCACGCCGTTGCCCCGGTAGAGGTACACCGCGCCGTCGGGAGTACGACCGATCAGGTCGGGATGGCCGTCGCCGTCGAAGTCACCGGGGCTGAACACCGCGTCGAACACGTTCCAGCCGGACCCGATCTGCCGCCCGGTACCGGGCACGAACCCACCCAGCCCGGTGCCGGAGTACAGGAACAGCGCACCGTCCGCCCGCCGGGCGATGACGTCGGTGAACTTGTCACCGTCGAAGTCACCGACGGGGATCACCAGGTTGTGGACCGTCCAGCCCGTGCCGATCCGCACCGGAGCGGCGAAGGTGCCGTTGCCCTTGCCGTGGCGCAGGAAGAGCCCGCCGGCCGTGTCCTGCACCATCACGTCCGAGATCGCGTCGTCATCCCACGTCCCGGCCGTGAGCACCTTCGCGTAGGAGTCCCAGCCAGACCCGGAAACGACCGCCGTCTTCCATCCCCCGGCACCGGTGGTCGGGTAGACCCGCAGCGCGCCGCCGGAGGCGTCGACCGCCACGACGTCGGCGTGACCGTCGCTCGTGACGTCGCGGGGATACGACGGCGCCGAGGACGATCTCCTTGGCCCGGTGAGGGGTGTGGTCACCGCGACGCCGCTCCACCACGAGGTGCGCTTGTAGGCGCCGTCCCAGTTGAACGTGAAGTGGATGTGGTCGGTGTGCGGACTGCTGCCGGTGTAAGCGAACCAGCCGCGCTCGGGCGCCCAGGAACCCCACTCCTGGCGGTTGAAGATGATGTAGTTGATGCCGAAGCGGCGGGCCATCGCTCCCGGACGCCCCTGCGCGTCAGGGGCCACCAGCCACCGGGTCAGGGCGTTGGCGAGGGCCAGGTTGGCGGGCTTGGTCGAGTCGATCATCCAGTCGAGCGCGCGACCCTCACTGTGCTCGGACTGGCCGCACTGGCGCAGGATGCCGTAGGCGTGCGTCCCGTATGTCGTGTTGAGCAGCTTGGCGAACGCCACCGCACCCGGCTGGTTCACGGTGAGGCAGAGGGTGCCCTTCTGGTACGGCGCGACCACGTCGAGGGCGGCCGGCAGGGTGCGCGAGGGCTTCGGGTAGGGGATCGCAGCGGCCTGGGCCGGTGAGGTGAGGAGCGCGAAGGCGATCATGGCAGCCGACACGGCGGCGATCGTGCGCGCCGGGATCCGGCGGGCAGGGCGGAGGGCAGGGCGAAACTCGGGCTGAGGTGTGGACACGGCGGGGTGCTCCTCGCGCAGGGGGCGCCTC
Source organism: uncultured Actinomycetota bacterium (assembly GCA_963806295.1). Classification (GTDB taxonomy): domain Bacteria; phylum Actinomycetota; class Actinomycetes; order Actinomycetales; family Dermatophilaceae; genus Fodinibacter. Next base: position 188,127 of record CAWDXP010000026.1, read on the forward strand.
CGCAGGGGAGAAGGCGCACCGGGCCCCTCGTGCCCCGGAGGTCACGACCGGCACATCCGCAACGCGAGGTGACCTGGTCCCCCAGTTGTCTCATCGTTGACGTGGGGCCGCAGTCGAATCCCTCCAACTACACGGATGTGCTTCTCAGGGATTTCATCCCGTGCGCACGTCTATCCCACCGGGAGTGAGCACGGCCACACCACCGGCCGTCGTCGGTGGTGCCTCCCCATGCTCGAGGCGGCCGGCTCGCTCACTAGAGTGCCCGGCATGGACAAAGTCGTCTCCACCCCTGCCGACGCCGTCGCCGGAATCGCCGACGGGGCCACCCTCGCCGTCGGCGGGTTCGGGCTGTGCGGCATCCCCTCCGTGCTCATCGCCGAGCTGCACCACACCGGCGTGCGCGACCTCGAGGTCGTCTCCAACAACTGCGGCGTCGACGGCTGGGGCCTGGGCGTGCTCCTCGCCTCCGGCCAGATCCGCCGGGTCGTCGCCTCCTACGTCGGGGAGAACAAGGAGTTCGCCCGGCAGTACCTCGATGGCGAGCTCGAGGTCGAGCTGACACCCCAGGGCACGCTGGCCGAGCGGCTGCGCGCCGGCGGGTCCGGCATCCCGGCGTTCTTCACGCCCACCGGGGTCGGCAGCCAGGTCGCCGACGGCGGCCTGCCCTGGCGCTACGCCGCCGACGGCAGCGTCGCGCTGGCCTCCCCCCCGAAGGAGGTGCGCGTCTTCGCGCACGACGGCGAGGAGCGCGAGTACGTGCTCGAGCACGCGATCGTCGCCGACTTCGGGCTGGTGCGCGCCTGGAAGGGCGACCGCCACGGCAACCTGGTGTTCAACAAGAGCAGCCGCAACTTCAACCCGCTCGCCGCGATGGCCGGCCGGGTCACCATCGCCGAGGTCGAGGAGCTCGTCGAGCCCGGCGAGCTCGACCCCGACACCGTGCACCTGCCCGGCATCTACGTGCAGCGCGTGCTGCCCCTCACCCCCGAGCAGGCCGCCGACAAGCGCATCGAGCGCCGCACGGTCACCCCCGCCGCCGACGCCACGCGCAAGGAGTCCTGACCATGCCCCTCACCCGTGAGCAGATGGCCGCCCGCGCCGCCGCCGAGCTCGAGGACGGCGCCTACGTCAACCTCGGCATCGGCCTGCCGACCCTCGTGCCCAACTACGTGCCCGACGACGTCGAGATCGTGCTGCAGAGCGAGAACGGCATCCTCGGCGTCGGCGCCTACCCGGCCGACGACGCGGTCGACCCCGACCTGATCAACGCCGGCAAGGAGACCGTCACGGTGCGCCGCGGCGCCTCCTACTTCGACTCGGCGACGTCGTTCGGCATGATCCGCGGCGGCAAGGTCGACGCCGCCATCCTCGGCGCCATGCAGGTCTCGGCCGGTGGGGACATCGCCAACTGGATGATCCCCGGCAAGATGGTCAAGGGGATGGGCGGCGCCATGGACCTCGTGCACGGCGCCAAGAAGGTCGTCGTGCTCATGGAGCACGTGGCCAAGGACGGCTCGCACAAGATCGTGCAGGAGTGCTCGCTGCCGCTCACCGGCAAGCACGTCGTGCAGCGGATCATCACCGACCTCGCGGTCATCGACGTCACCGACGACGGCCTGGTGCTGCGCGAGCTGGCGCCCGACGTCACCGTGGAGCAGGTGCGCGAGGCCACCGGCGCCCCCTTCACCGTCGACCTGTCCTGACGCCCTCCACTCCCCGGCCCTCAACAGTGCGACGAACGACGGGCGCGGATGCCGTGACCAGGCATCCGCGCTCGTCGTCTCGTGCACCAGGCAGTCAGAGCGCCCAGGTCGTCCAGGTCGCCCAGGTGGCCGTGCCCGCCACCGTGCTGCCCACGGCCAACGAGCCCAGGTCGTCGCCCTCGAGCACCAGCAGCGCACCGTCGGAGGCGCGGCGGGCCACGACGTCGTCGCGACCGTCGCCGCTGACGTCGCCCGGTCCGATGAACTTGGTGTAGCCGGCCCAGGCCCCGGTCACCGTGATCGGGGCCCCGACCGTGCCGGTGCCGGTGCCCGGGAAGAGCAGCATCGCGTCGTCGCTCGCGCGGACCGCGAGGACGTCGAGCTTGTTGTCGCCGGTGAGGTCGCCGGGTGAGAGCACGAGGCGGTAGTTGTTCCAGCCCGAGCTGAGGTAGATCGTGTTGAGCACGCCGCCCTTGCCGTCGCCGCGGTAGACCTTGAGCTGCCCCGAGGTGGTGCGGGCGAGGAAGTCGGTGTGCCCGTCGCGGTCCATGTCGCCGGCGCCGGCGACCAGGTTGATGGTGTCCCAGCCGCTGCTGATGGGCACCCGTGCGTAGAACCCGGCGGCGCCGTTGCCCGGGTGGTAGTAGAGCGTGCCCGCCTCGCGCTCGATGACGTCGTGGCGGTTGTCGCTGTCCCACGCCCCGACGTCCGCGATGAGGCCGCGGCTGCCCCAGCCGCTGCCCATCGACTTCGCGGTGAAGCCGCCCGTGCCGTTGCCGGAGAGCAGCCGCATCGCTCCGGCGGTGTCGACCGCGAGCAGGTCGCCGCGCTGGTTGCCGTCGAGGTCCTTGGGGTAGGACGCCGCCGAGGTGGCCGGCGCCGAGGTGACGGTCCACCAGGTGGTGCGCAGGCCCAGCGCCGACCGGAAGGCGCTGCCGGTGACGGTCTTGGAACCGGCCGACCCGATGACGGTCACGCTCGAGATGCGCCCACCCCAGGCGTTGTAGCCGTCACGCTTGTCGATGCGCAGCGCCTTGAGCGTGCCGGTGGTCGGGTAGGCAGCCTCGATCTTGCTGATCGACAGCGTGGTGCTCCACTGGCTGGTGCTGCCGGCCGGCAGGTTGTCGTAGGGGTCGGCCTTGCTCACCTGGTAGGGGAGCGAGGACGCCACCGTCTGACCGCCGTTCGAGGAGCCGAACTGGGTGAGGGCCGGGGCCCCGCCGTAGAAGACGCCGAGCCCACTGGTGGCGGCCACCGCAGCGGTCGTGGCGCTGTTCTCGTGGGGCACCAGGGTGCCGCTGGCGGTGTAGCCGGCCAGGCCCCGGTAGACCTGGCAGGACGTGGAGTCGCACACGTCGAAGGGCGAACCGAGCGGCTGGTGGGCCGCCTGGTAGGCCGCGAAGGTGCGCGCGGAGACCGCCTGCACCTGGAGTGCGGTGGCCGGCCAGGACGGCGACATCTCGGAGGGCACGACGCTCTGCAGGTAGTAGTTCATCGACAGCACGCTGAGGGTCATCACCCCGGAGCCGGACCGGAGGCTGCGGATGGTGCGCCGGTAGTCGCGCTGGGTGCCGTCGGGCAGGACGACCCGCACCTTGCCCAGCACCGCGTCGGTGAACGACAGCGGCGTGGTGACGGCCTTCCAGCTGCTCGTGCTCCGCCAGACGCCGGCCTGCAGCCACTGCAGGGTGATGCCGGCGCCGTCGGCCACGACGCGCCACCGGGTGCGCAGGGTCCCGTTGGAGTTCTTGGTGTTGAGCGCGCCGGTCCGGGTGCCGTCGGAGACGACCAGGTTGGGCGTCGTGGCGAGCTGGGTGCTCGTCGAGCCGAGCGCCGTCAGCTGCACCCGCACGGTCGGGTTGCCGATGGCCGTGCTGCGGGTGGTGTTGGGGTAGTAGAACGCCAGGATCCCGTCGCGGGTGAGTCCGCTCATCGCGGCCCCGTAGGCGCCGTACTGGCTCATCCCCAGCCCGTGGCCGTAGCCGCGACCGGAGATGCTGAACGAGGTGCCCGCGGGGCGGTTGTACGTCTCGACCACCGCGACCGCCGCGGGGGCGGTCGGCGGAGTGACCCCGGCCTTGTAGACCTGCGTGGCGGTGCTGCGCACCGTGGCCAGCTTGGAGTACATCAGGTCACCGGGGCACACGGTCAGGCCGTAGTCACGGTGCCCGGACACCCGGGGCTCGGTGATCACAGTCCCGGCCGGCCAGCGCGTGCTGCCCGCCGAGGTGAAGCTGGCGGTCGTGTCCGGGCTCCAGCCGTTGAGCCATGCCTTCCAGCCGATGAGCTTGCCGATGGCGGTCAGCACCGACGCCGCCGGTGCGATGAAACCGGAGGTCCCTGGGTCGTGGTTCCCGATCGAGGAGACCCCGAAGGTCTGCGAGTTGAAGCCGCCCGCCTGGGCACCGACGACGTTCTTCGACATGCCGCCGAAGCGCCCCTCGTAGAGGCGTCCGAAGCGGTCGACGAAGAAGTTGTACCCGACGTCGCACCAGCCGTTGCCGTTCACGTGGTAGGCGTAGATGCTGCGGAGCAGGGCCGCGGTACCCGCGGCGGTGTAGGTGTTGGAGTTCACCGTGTGGTGCACGATCGCGCCCTTGATGCTGGCCACGTAGTCGGGGCTGCTGCAGGTGCGCAGGCTCTCGTCGGCGCCCCACTGCGGCGCGGGTGATGATGGTCGGCTGCGCGACGGCGGCCGCGGCGCTGGCGGCCGGGACGTCGGCCAGCGACGCGTCGGCGGCACTGGTGCCACCATCGACGAACGTCGCCTCGAGGCCCTCCAGCCGGGCCGTGGTGGTGCTCGCGCTCACTCGCACCTGCACCTGCTCGGACCCGGTCACCCCCACCGGCTCGGTCGCGACCCTGGCCCGGGCCGCTTCCGCACTGCCCGGGTCCGGAGCGGAGTCGCTGATGGGCACGGCGGTCCACGATCCCCACCGTCCACCGGTCATGCTGCGCACCGTCACGCTCACGCCCGCCGCGGTGGCGGCATCCGGGAAGCCCACCCCGACGACGTCGGCACCCCCGGTGGCGCGGGTGAGCAGGCTCTCGACGGTCGCGGTGCCGCTCGTGGCGGCGGCGGCGCTCTTCGCGGTGGCGCTCGCCACCGGCGAGCCCGCGGGCATGGGCACTCGTTGCACCGACGGCTTGACGGCGTGGGGCGCGGCGCCGACCGACACGACGGGTACGACGATGGCGCTGGTGGCGAGCAGGGTGGACGCGGCGAGGATGCGGACAGTTCTCATGGCTCGACCTAGAAAGGCTCGGAGACCCACCCGTCGAGCCGGCCGCGGCGGAGCGGTACTGAAGACCCGGAAGGTGGCTGCGGTTGCGCTCTCAACAGTTTCACCTCGGGCACTTGCGCATCTCCCGTACCACGAAAACGTGATGCACGACGCTCGGTATGCTGCTCGGATGCCGCAGGAGCCGTCCGACCTCGACGGGCCGGACCCCGGCTCCGAGGCCGCCTCGGCGCCCACCCTCCAGGCCTCCCCGTCCGACGCGAGCCTGCGCTCCCGGGCGGCGCTGAGCACCTATGCCACGGCCGTTCAGGGGCTGGCCCGGCTGCTCTACGGCGTGCTCATCGGCCACCTCGGCTCCCGGGTGCTGCTCGGCCAGACCACCACCTCGCTCTCGCTGTCGGTGTTCGCCAGCCAGCTGTGGGCCGCACCCGCCTCGGTGGCCGGCACCCGCTTCGTGGCGGCGCAGGCCACCCTCGGGAAGGACGAGGCCGCCAAGGTCGTGGCCCGGCACCTCGCGGTCCAGACCTCCCGCATCGCCCTGGTGATCCCCACGGTGGTGGCCCTCGTGGGTTCCCTGGTCCTCGGGTTCAGCCCGGCGCACACCATCGGCACCGTCCTGCTGGCCTTCGCGTACTCGATGTACACCACCCTGCGCGGCATCAAGTACGGCGCGCTGCAGTTCCGGTACGTCGCGGTCTGGGACACCATCGCCGGTGCCACCGCACTGGTCGCCGTCACCGTGGTGCTCGCCCTCGACCTGACCGCACTGGCCCTGCTGCCCCTGGCGCTGGGCTACGCGCTGTTCGCCGCGGTCTCGTGGCCGGCGCGGGCGGCCGGCCGGGTCGACCTCGCCCTGCGCCGGCAGATCAACCACTTCGTGCTGTTCGGTGCGGTCAGCGGGCTCGCCAGCGGCGGGCTGCTCCAGCTGTCCCAGCTCGCCGCGCACCACTACGCCGGGCCGGCAGAGGCTGGTGACTTCGGCGCCGCGCTCACCCTCGCGACACCGGCATCCATGCTGTCCGTCGCCCTGAGCACGGTGTTCGTGCCACCGCTGGTCGCAGCCGCGGGCCGCGGTGACCGGGCCGCGGTGCACACCCAGAGCGACGCCATCGCCCGCCGGCTGACCGCGATCTTCGTCGGGCTGTTCGGCGTGCTCGTCATCGTGAGCCCGCTCGCGATCGCGGTCGTGTGGGGCAAGGACTACGAGGCCGCCGCGGAGATCCTGCCGGTGATGCTCGTCGCGGTCATGCTCACCTCGATCGCGATCGGTGCGGCCACCACGCTGCAGTCGACCCGGGTGCGCGGGCCTCGGGCCGTCGCCCTGGTCAACCTCTGCGGCCTCGTGGTGAGCCTGGCGGTGTGGCCCTTCCTCGCGCCGCGCTACGGCACGGTCGGCGTGGCGGTGGGCTACCTCATCGGCTCGGGCGTGGCCTCGCTCGGCCTGCTCGCCACGGTCTGGTGGGTCGAGCGCCACCACTGGCTCGGCCTGGCCGTCAAGCTCGTCGGTGGCACGGCCGTCGTGCTCGCCCTGGCCGAGGTGTCCCGCCAGGTCGACGGGCTGTCCGGCGCGCTGGCGCAGCTGGGCGCCGCGGCGGCGTTCGCCGTGGCGTGGTTGCTGCTCAACCGCCGCGACGTCGCGGCGCTCTGGGCGACCGTTCGCGGGCGCAGCCCCACCGGCGCGAACGCCTAGGATGCTCGCGTGCCGCCCACCCTCACCGTCCTGATGACCGCCTACCACGGCACCACGGTCGAGGAGCTGGAGCGGTCGGTCACCTGCATCACCGACCAGACCCGGCCCCCGGAGGAGTTCCTCGTCGTCGTCGACGGCCCGGTCCCCGAGGCGCTCGACGCCGCCCTGGCCGCCGCGGCGGCCGCCCACCCGAGCCTGCGCATCGAGCGGCTGCCGCGCAACGTCGGCAGCGGGCTGGCCTCGGCCCGCGGCCTGGAGCTCGCGACCGGTGACTTCGTGGCACGGCACGACTCCGACGACGTCTCGCTCCCCCACCGCCTCGAGCGCGAGATGGATGCCGTCGAGCAGCACGGCCTCGACCTCGTCGGGTCTGCGATGCTCGAGTTCGAGGGCAGCCCCGAGCAGGTGATCGGCGTGCGCCGCACCCCGCGCACCCACGAGCAGATCGCCGCCCGGATGCGGTTGAACAACCCGATCAACAACCCGACCGTGGTCTTCCGGCGGCAGCTCGCGCTCGACACGGGCGGCTACGCCGACCTGCGCTACATGCAGGACTACGACCTGTTCGCCCGGATGCTGGCCGCCGGCGCCCGCGCCGAGAACCTCGACGAGCCGCTCGTGCTCTTCAACGCCGGCGACGGCATGATCGCGCGCCGCGGCGGCTGGCGGATGTTGCCCTACGAGTGGGAGGTCCAGCGCCGGTTGCGCGACACCGGCACGATCGGCAACGTGCTGCTGGCCCGCAACATGGTCGTGCGGGGCGCGTTCCGGGTCATCCCCCCCACCCTGCTCAAGCGGGTCTACGCCGTGCTGTTCCGCCGGGGGCACGACGAGCCGGTGCCCGGCCCCGGGCGTCCGGAGGAGCACCGGTGACCTCGCCGCTGGTGACCTTCGTGGTCGTGTCCTACGGCGGGGTGGACGACGCCGTCAGCCTGGTCGACTCCCTCGGTGCCACCGCGCCGCTCGACATCGTCCTGTGCGCCAACAAGCCCGGCGACACCGAGGCCGCGACGGCAGCCTTCGCCGGCGACCCCCGGGTGCGGGTGCTCGCGTTCGAGGACAACCCCGGCTACCTGCCGGCGCTGCAGCGCGCGCTCCCCCACGTCGACACCTCCCGCCCGGTGGTGCTGTGCAACTGCGACCTGGTCGCCGACCCCGGCCTGGTCGACGAGCTGCTCAGGCAGGCACAGGCGTTACCGGATGCCGGGTGGCTCGCCCCGGCCGTCATCGGCAGCCTCGGCGTCGACCAGAACCCCAACCTCCTCGCGCCGCCGTCGTCCCGCTGGCTGCGGGCCCTCGCAGCGGTGCACCGGTTCCCCCGCGTGGCCGACCTGCTGCTGCTGCGCAAGGAGGGCCACAGCTCGCGCACGCTCACCGGTGTCGAGCCGGGGGCCGCGGTCTTCGCGGGCCACGGCTCGGTCATCGTGCTCACGCCCCGGTTCTTCGCCGCCGGCGGGTCGTGCGACTACCCCTTCGCGCTCTTCGGCGAGGAGCTGTGGTTCGCGCGCGAGTGCGCCCGCCTCGGGCTCGAGGTGCGCTACGTGCCGAGCGCGGTGTGCGGCACACCGAGCACGCCGCGACCGGGAACGTGCGCCGTGGCGCCGTCGCCCGGGTGAAGTACGACGGGCTGCGCTACTGGGCCCGCGCCGCGAAGGAGGCCGGGTGGTGACCTTCGCCCGGGTCGTGACCGGTGCGGGCCGCTGCTCCCCCGTAGGCTGGTCGCGATGAGCACCAGCGCCCCCTCCCACGACGACGTCTGGCTCGTGGTCCCCCTCTACAACGAGGCGGCGGTGATCGGTGACGTCGTCCGCGACGCGCGACGCACCTTTCGGCAACGTCGTCGTGGTCGACGACGGCTCCGCCGACGGCGGTGCGGATGCCGCGGAGGCCGCCGGCGCCGTCGTCGTGCGCCACCCGGTCAACCTCGGCCAGGGCGCAGCGCTGCAGACCGGGTTCGAGTACGCCCGGTCGGTGCCCTCGATGCAGTGGGTCGTCACCTTCGACGCCGACGGCCAGCACCAGATCTCCGACGTGGTCGACATGCTCGACAAGGCCGGAGCCGAGGACCTCCAGGTGGTGTTCGGGTCGCGCTTCCTCGACGACCGCACCACCCCCAGCCTGGCCAAGAAGGTCATCTTGAGGCTCGCCGTCGGCTACACCAATGCGACGACGGGCACCCGGCTCACCGACGCGCACAACGGGCTGCGGGTGATGCGCCGCGATGTCGTCGAACGGCTCGACATCACCCAGAACCGGATGGCCCACGCGTCCGAGCTGGTCGCCCAGATCGGCCAGATGAAGGTGCGCTACGGCGAGAGCCCGGTGCACATCCTCTACACCGACTACTCCAAGTCCAAGGGCCAGTCCCTGTGGAACTCGGTCAACATCCTCGTGGAGCTGATCCTCCGATGAAGATCGTCCTGATCCAGGTCGTCCTCATCGTCGTGGTCGTGCTCGTGGTGGCCCGGCTCTTCCGCTCGCGCGGCGCCCGGGCCCAGGCCATCCGCCGCATCGGCCTGCTCGTCTTCGCCGCGTTCGCGGCCGTCATCCATCCTCTTCCCCGACGTCTGGACCAGCATCGCCCAGGCCGTCGGCGTCGGGCGCGGCACCGACCTGGTGCTCTACGCCCTCGTCGTCGCCTTCCTCAGCTTCACCGTCACGACCTACCTGCGCTTTCGCGACCTGGAGACGAACTACACCCGCCTCGCCCGGCGGATGGCGCTCGAGGAGGTGCGGCACCGCCCGGAGCCGCCCGCGGCCGAGCAGCCCTCGACCGGCGACCCGGCCTGAGCGACCCGCGGGTCAGCGCACGACGTAGAGCTGCAGGTTCTTGGCGTCGTCCTCGAAGACGAGGTCCCACGACGACGGGATGGTCGGGTTCTTGTCGAGCCACGGCTTCAGCGCCGCCCGGCAGTGGTCGCACGTCGAGCTGCGGGCGCTGTAGAGCAGCACGGCATCCCCCGGGCCGGGCTCCCCGGCGCCGGTGAGGCTGCGGGCGGTGCCGGTCCACACCTTCTCGCCGCCGAAGGGCGGGCGCTGGTAGGCCGGGAGCAGCCGCTTTGTCTGCCAGTCGGTCCACACCTCGTCGACGTCGAAGTCCTTGCCGTCGAGGTGGGCTCGCAGCTCCTGCATGGCGTCGCCGCCGTTGACCGCGAAGGCCGGCACGTTCGGGCACGTAGCGCGCGGCCAGCCACACGGGTGTCAGGCACGCCGCGACGGCCACGGCCGCCACCACCGCCTGACGGGTCGCCCGCGATGCCGAGCCCGCCCGGTTGAGGATCCAGCCCGCGATGACCGATGACGAGCCCGCCGATGACGAGCGCGATGAACGGGAAGTACTGGATCCAGTAGCGGGGGTTGATCAGCGTGCCGAACGGGCGCTGCGGGAAGAGCACGCCGCCGGCGAGCAGGTTCAGGCTATAGACCGAGATGAACCCGAGCGAGGCCAGCCGCAGCCCCCGGTTGGGGACCAGGATCGCGAGCACGGCGAGCGCCCCGCTCACGACCAGCCAGAGCCCGTCGGGGCGGGCGAGCGCCGCCTTGGGGATCGAGAGGAAGTAGCCGATCCGGGTGCGGTCGGCCAGGTCGACGGTGATCGGCGGCGGTGGTGGAACGTTGCCCACCTGCTGGGGGTTGGTCCCCGTCAGGGTGTGGGCCTTGAGCAGCGGGTCGCCGTAGAGCAGGCCGCTGAGGCCGACGTCGAGCGCGGCCCAGCCGAGCAGCGGCAGCATCAGGAGCGCGGCGGTGCGCAGCACGGTGCCCCGGCGCCACAGCACGACCAGCACGATGGGCCAGGCCAGCAACGCCGTCTCGCGCACCTCGAAGCCCCAGCCGAGCAGGAACCCGGTGGCCAGGATCCACGCCACCCCGGCCTTTCCGGTGAGGTTGCGGTCGCGTGCCATCAGCGCGCAGAACAGGGCGCTGAACACCAGGGCGATCGACATGATGTCGGGGTAGCCGCGCGAGAGGTTGAAGAAGACGATCGTGTTGGTGAAGGTCACCACCACCGCGACCAGGCCCGCGATCGGGCTCCACAGCCGCCGGCCGATGAGGTAGAGCATCGCCGCCAGCACCCCGGCCGACAGCAGGGGCCAGAAGTAGTAGGACGCCTCGGCGTTCTTGAAGATGAAGGCCGGGGGAATGTTGGCCAGGATGATGCCGTAGCGGGTGAACCCGAGGGGCACCCAGTCGTCGCTGGGGAACTCCAGCGCCGAGCGCACGTAGTGCCAGGGGTCGGTGGGCACGATCGGCGACCGCCAGATGATGCCGACGACGACCGTCATCAGCCCGAGGACCGCGGCGACGGCGACGTCACGGCGGGTGATCGGCGCCCCGGCGAGCAGGTCGCCTCGGCCCGTCGGCTCGACCGGCGCCTCGCTGGCCGGCACGGCCCGGTCGGTGGCAGCGGTCATCCCAGGGGTCTCCCGTGTCGTGAGGTGTTGAGGGACCAAGGATAGTCGCGGTGGCCGACCACCCCGGTCAGCGCACGCGGTACAGCTGCGCTGCCCCGGCGTCGTCCTCGTAGACGAGCTGCCACGAAGCGGGCAGGGTCGGGTGCTCCGCAGACCACGGGGCCAGCGCCGTACGGCAATGGCCGCACGTTGCGCCGTTCCTGCTGTAAAGCAGCACGTGGTCGCCGGGCGCTGGTTCACCCGGGCCCGTGAGGCTCTTCGGTGTCCCCGTCCAGACCCTCTCCCCACCGAAGAAGCCCCGTTGGTACACCGGGACGAGCCGTCGGGTCTCCCAGTCGGTCCACAGCTCGTTCGCCGAGAAGTCGATCGCGTCGAGGTGGGTGCGCAGGTCCTCCAGAGCGTCGCCGCCGTTGGGAGCGAAGGCCTCGACGGTCGGCACCCAGCGGGCGGTCGTCCACACCGGGACGGCACACACCGTCAGGCCGACGGCCGCCGCCAGGCCGAACGAGGCCGCCTTCGACGTCACGCCCAGGGAACGCGACAGCCATGCGGTCAGCAGGCCGGTGAGGCCGCCGATGATCAGCGCCAGCATCGGGATGTACTGGATCCAGTAGCGGGTGTTGAAGATGTCACCGAAGGGACGGGCCGGGAAGAGCACCCCGCCCGCCAGCAGGTTGAGCGCCAGGACGGAGATCAGGGACAACGACATGAGCCGCAGCGGCCAGTTCCGCACCGCCACCGCGAGGATCGCCACGGCTCCCGTGACGAGCATCCAGACCCCGTCGGGACGCGTTGCGGCCCCCTGGGGGATGGCGTCGAGGTAAAAGGCGCGGGTCCGCGCGTTCAGCGCGGTCTCCGCCGCCGAGCCGGGCTGCGGGGGCCCGCCACCGAACCCCATGAAGGTGTGCAGCTTGATGAGCCAGTCGTCGTAGGCGACGGCTCCGATCGCGATGTCGAGCAGCGCCCAGGCGAGCACCGGCAGCGCGGCGAGGGCCATCACCCGCAGCACGCTGCCGCGACGCCAGAGCATCACGATGACGAGCGGCCAGGCGAACAGCGCCGTCTCGCGCACCTCGAACGACCAGCCGAGGAGGAAGCCCGCCACGAGGACCCACGCCACGGCGGCCCGACCGCGGAATCCACGGTCCCGGGCCATGAGCGCGGCGAAGGCAGCGGAGAGGACCAGGGTCATCGCCATGATGTCCGGGTACTGCCGGGTCAGGTTCTGGAAGACGAGCGTGTTGGTGAAGAGGACCACGACGGCGACGACGCCGGCGACCGGACCCCACCACCGACGCCCGAGGAGGTACACGACCGCGGCGAGGACTCCCGCCGAGATCAGGGGCCAGAAGTAGAAGCTGGCCTGCGCGTTGCCAAAGAGCTTCGCCGGCAGGATGTTGGGAAGGATGATGCCGTAGCGCGTGTAGCCGAGCGGCACCCACACCCGGTCGGGGAAGGTGATGGCCCGCTGCACGTAGTGCCACGGATCGGTCGGAATGATCGGGGAGCGCCAGATCACCGCGACGATGATGACGGCCAGGGCGATCAGGCCGGCGACCAGCACGTCACCCCGGGACGGGGCGACCCCCGCCAGGTAGTCCTTGGCGTCGACGGGGTCGGTCGGCGCCCCGGTGTCAGCGGTCCTGTCGAGGGTGGCAGCGCCACCGTCGGCGGATGCGGGCATCGATGTCTCCATCAGGCGGGGGTGGGGGAACAGTGTAGTTGCCAAACGCAGCAGACCGGCTCAGGCTCACGCGGTGAGGTCCTCGTTGTAGCGGGCCAGGACGTCCTCCATCGGCCCGTCCATGACGAGCTCGCCGCGCCGCAGGTAGAGGCCGCGGGTGCCGAAGCGCTTGAGGTCGGACTCCGAGTGCGACACCAGGAACAGCGTGCGGCCCTGCGCGAGCAGCCCCTCCATGCGTTGGTAGCACTTCTCGCGGAAGGCCTTGTCGCCTACGGCCAGCACCTCGTCGACGAGGAAGATCGGCTCGTCGAGCGAGGAGATCACGGCGAAGCCCAGCCGCACCTGCATCCCGGAGGACAGGTGGCGGTAGGGCCGGTCGAGGGCCTCGCGCACCTGCGGCCCGGCGAAGTCGACCATGCTCTCGAAGCGCTCCTCGATCTGGTCCTTGGACAGCCCGTGCAGCGCCGCCTGGATCTGGAGGTTGTCCCGGCAGGTCAGCTCGCCGCGAAAGCCGCCGGTCAGCTCGATGAGCGGGGCGACCCCGCCGTTGACGTCGACGCGGCCCTCGTCGGGCAGCAGCACGCCGGCGATCATCTTGAGCAGGGTGCTCTTGCCGCTGCCGTTGCCACCGACGAGGCCGACGGCCTCGCCGTCGTGGATGTCGAAGCTGACGTTGCGCAGCGCCCAGAAGGTGTCGTTGGTCGTCGTGGCGCCGCCGTGGAAGAGCAGGTCGCGGACCTGCATCTTGCGGCGGCGGGAGATGTAGAACTCGATCCCGACGTCCTGGGCACTGATCACCACGCTCATCGGCTCAGATCTCCTTCAGCACGGTGCGCTCGAGCCGCGCGAACAGCCAGAACCCGAGGACGAGCAGGACCGCTGTGATGGCGGCGCTGATGCCGACGTCGAACCACGACACCCCGCGCGCGAACAGGCCGCCGCGGTAGAGCGACAGGATGCCGTTGAGCGGGTTGAACACGAGGACCGCCCGCAGCCACTCGGGCACGCGCGTGCGTGCCGTAGAGCACCGGGGACAGGTAGAACATGAAGCGCAGCACGATGCGCACGACCCGCTGCATGTCGGTGGCGAGCACCGTCAGGGGCGCGAGGACCAGGCCGAGGCCGACGAGCAGCAGGAACTGCAGCAGGATGCCCAGCGGGAAGAACACCAGCTCCCAGTCGAGGTCGACCCGGCCGCGCACGAGGTAGTAGATGACGAAGCCGACGAGCACCGGCAGCGACAGGATGTACTCGACCCCCTTGGCCACGACGCACCGGATGACCCAGATCTCGCGGGGCAGGTTGGTCGACCGGACCATCCTCGCCTCCTGGATCAGGCTCTTGGTGGTGTCGTTGACCGAGGCGGTGAACCACTGCCAGCGCGAGCAGGCCGGAGAGCAGGTAGAGGAAGTAGGGCCGGTCGGCCACCCGGGCGCCGGCCTGGAAGATGAAGGTGAAGACGACGAAGTAGACCGACGCCATGAGCAGCGGGTCGAGGACGGTCCAGACGTAGCCGAGCAGGCTGTGGGAGTAGCGCACGCGCAGGTCGCGCTGCACGAGGGTCCACAGGATCGTGCGCCGGCGGGTCACCGCAGCCATCCGGGTGATCAACGCGGTGACCTCGATTCGGCGCGGACGGGGGACGACGGGCGCCCGTCGCGGCGCCCACGCGAGGATACGGCACCCCGCGGCGCCGCCCGGTGACCCGGCATCAGATGTCGCGCTCGAGGCGCAGCACGCCGTCGTCGTCGCGCAGCATGCCGTCGGCGATCAGGGTGGCCCGCAGCTTGGCGTACTCCCCGGGGTCGCCGTGCGCGAAGTGGGCCAGCCGGGTGAGGAACAGGGCCACGGACCGGAAGGTGCGGCTGATGACGAGGTTGGGCGTGCCCGTGGTGCAGTTGAACTCGGTGACCGGGGTGCGCCAGTCGCCGTAGTTCTCGGTGAGGTAGCGGTCGGCGTCGGCCGGGCCGAGCACCGGCACCCCGGCCAGCGTGTAGTCGGTGAGCTCGAACGTGCTGTTCTCCCACCGGTGGATGGACGACCCGTGCCAGAGCCGGTCGCCCACGTGGTGGTGCACGAAGACGTCGACGTTGATGCCGTTCTCGTGGATCAGCTTGACCAGGGCCGGGGCGTGCTCGACGGCGTACCGGCCGGGCTCGGTCTCGACGACGGTCTGGGCCTCGTCGAGCTTCTTGACGACGAAGCGCGGCGAGCGCTCGAGGGCCTCGACGAGGCGGTCGAGCAGCTCGGGCTGCTCGGGGTCGAAGGTGATGCCCACGTCGACGTCGTAGTCGTGGGCCAGGAAGCCGCCCTCGCGCACGATGCCGAGGAAGGTGCCCGAGATGACGTACCACTGCCACTGCTGCACCGGCAGCGCCTCGGCGAGGTCGGCCAGGGCGGTGCGGGCGTCGTCGACCGAGAAGTCGCCCTCGCGGTCGGACGCCGGTCCGGACGGCTGCCCCTGGGCGGTGCTGATCAGCGGGAGCAGCGCGTCGGCGTGCTCGCGGAAGTCGGCCCGCAGCACCTCGATGTCGCGGGCGCCGGCGTCGAGCTGGGCGTGGATGCGGGCGGCGCGCACGAACAGGTCGTCGGCCCGCCACAGGTGCTCGGGCAGGCGGTCGCGCCGGGCGGCGATGAAGCCCTCGAGGGCCTCGAGGTCGGCCGGGGTGGCCCCGAGGGTGAAGTCGAAGAAGTCGTCGGTGACGGTCTCGACCCCGGGCCAGCCGCGGCGGAGCACCCACCCGGCCAGCCGGAACGCGTACTTCGTCTCGTCCTGCACGAACTGCGTGCGCACCAGGTGCGCGATCGACGGCCGCCCGGTCACGGCGAGGGTGCCGGCATACGCCGCGCCGCCCACGCCGTGGCGGAAGGCGGGCGAGTGCGACCGGTTCAGGAAGTTGAGGAGCGAGTAGGACTTGCTGAGCATCAGGAGCCGTTCGTGAGGAGCTGGTCGACGAAACGGGCGGCGGCCTGCCCGTCCTCGAGCGAGGCGTACTTGTCGCGGAACGCGGCGTAGCGGTCAGCGTGTTCCGACGCCACCCGCGGCAGGTCGCGCAGGGCGTCGATGACCTCGGTGGTGTGGGTGAGCAGGGGGCCGGGGGCCTCGGCCTCGAAGTCGACGTAGAAGCCGCGCAGGTCGTCGCGGTAGGCCTGCAGGTCGTGCGCGAAGAAGAGCATCGGCCGCCCGGTGTTGACGAAGTCGAACATCACCGAGGAGTAGTCGGTGACCAGGACGTCGGCGACCAGGTAGAGGTCGCTGATGTCCGGGTAGTGCGACACGTTGCGGGCGAAGCCCCCGAACATCGAGGTGTCGACGCTGTCGGCGACCAGCTGGTGCCCGCGGATCAGCAGCACCGCGTCGTCCTTGAAGTCGCGGTACATCCGCTCGAGGTCGAGCTTCATCGCGAACTGGTAGCGACCCGACTTGTCGTAGTCGTTGTCGCGCCAGGTGGGGGCGTAGAGGATGACCCGCTTGCCGGGCTCGATGCCGAGCCGCTCGACGACGGCGGCGGTGCGGGCCGCCCGCTCGTCAGGGCGGTGGAAGACGTCGTTGCGGGGGTAGCCGGTCTCGAGCACCGGGCCGTCGTAGCGGAACGCGCGGCGGAAGATCTCGGTGGAGTAGGCGTTCGGCGACACCAGGGCGTCCCACTTGGCGACCTCCTTGGCGAACTGCACGAGGTAGTTCTTGTTCGCCATCTGGAGGTTCTCGATGTCGAAGCCGATCCGCTTGAGCGGGGTGCCGTGCCACGTCTGGCCGTAGGTGGAGCCGGAGCGCTTGGCGTAGTGCGCCGGCATCGAGTCGTTGCTGACCACCCAGCGGGCCCGACCGAGGGCGCGGTAGTAGTCGCGGCTGCCGACCACCACCGTCTCGACGCCGTCGGGCACCTCGACCCCGTGGTGCTCGACCGCCCAGACGAGCCGTCGGTCGTCGCCGCGTCGCACGAGCTCCTCGAACACGGCGCGAGGGCTGTCGGAGTACTGCCGGCCCTTCCACGCCTCGAAGAAGACGGTGTCGGCCAGCGGCTGCCGGCGGGCCAGCCGGTAGTGCACCTTGCGGGCCACCTTCTCGTTGAAGGCACCCCGGTCGCGCCAGGGGCCCCCGCCGTCGGCGACCATCTTCAGCTCGTGCGACTGCGAGGTGCGCAGGGTGACGACGACCTGGTCGCCGCCCTGGTCGGCCAGGTGGGCCTCGGCCCGCGCGGAGACGTGCACCCCCAGCTCGGAGTCGATCTGGCCGGGGGTCGCCGCGACGACGTTCCACCGGCCCGGTCGCAGCCAGCGCAGCGAGGGCCGGCCGGGCACCCCGGTGGCGGGCACCAGGGCCCGCCACGAGTCACCCGACACCGTGGCCGGCACCTCGAAACGGTCGGTCAGGCTGATGAGCAGCAGCCGGTCGAGCTCGATGCCGCCGGTGTCACCGTGCAGGTCCAGGCCGGCGCGGGTGAACTCGAAGTCGGTGAGCTCGGGGCGGGCGGGGCCGTCGACGAGCATCGCGCCCGTGACACCGCGCTCGCGCAGCTGCACCAGGCGCCCGTGGAGGCGGCCGCGGCCGGCTCCGGGGCGGGGGGCGATGTCGAGCGGCCCGACGTGGCGTCCGTTGATCCGCAGCGTGCGTGGCGCCTCTCGCTCGGCGGTCGACGCCGCCGTCACCAGGCCGTCGACGAGCGCGGCGACCTCGCCGGCCTCGGTGGGGTCGTCGTCGAGAGCCGCTGCGACCCACAGCCGCCACAGGCGCTCGGCGACCGATCGGGAGGTGACGTCGAGGGTGGCGGCGGGCACCCGGGCGACGCCGCGCGAGCCGTCGCGCTCCAGCCGCACCGTGACGCCCTGCGAGGCGTCGAGCCGGCGCAGGTGCACGTAGGCGTCGCCGAGCGCGTGGCCCGGCGGCGGCGACAGGGTGAGCACCACCTGCTCGTCCTGCACCGAGAGGTCGTCGATGACGGCGAGCGTGCGGCGGGCGGCGACCCGCATCTTCTTGCCGCGGTAGCCCGGCACGACGAGCACGCCGTCGGGCGCCCACCCGCGTGGCGGGTGCAGCGCGCGCGCGTGCTCGGGGTTGCCGACGGGTGACCCGCGCCGGGCTGCGGGTGCGGCCACCTGGGCGACCAGCTCGTACTCGGCGGCGTCCTGGCCGGCCGGCAGGGCCACCTCGGCCGCGGGGATCCGGGCCAGGAACCCGCAGCCGTCGTAGTTGACGGCGGGCCTCTTGGCGCGCCCGGTGATGTCGGTGCGGCGCACCCGGCGGGCCCGCACGGTGCGACGCTCGGCCTTGGCGCCGACGAGCCGCAGCTGCAGCCGGTGCAGGGTGGTGCCGGGCCCCAGGTCGGGCACCCCGTCGATGTAGCCGTGGCCGTCGACCTCGAGCGTCGAGCCCTTCCACCGCACGTCACGGATGCCGGTCCGCAGGCTCTGCGAGCGGGTCACGTCGTAGACGGAGTCGGGTACCCCGACGGTCTCGTCACCGAAGAACGGGAGCTCCACGTAGAGGCGCACGCCACGGCGCACGACGCGGGGCTTGGGGTCGCGCAGCTGCAGCCGGTGCGCCTGGACGAGCTCGGCGGTGCGGCCGGCGGAGATCAGGTGGTAGGCCAGCCGTCGCTGCGCCGGGAGGGTCGCGATGACCGCGGGGTCCACGTCGGAGAGGTAGTCACCGAAGAGGCGCACGAGGGTGTCGGCGAACTCGTCGTCGCCCTCGTGCAGGACGTCGAGGAACAGCGGCATGTCGAGGGTGAGCACCTTGCGGTCGTGCAGCCGCTTGCCCTCGACCTCGCCGGTGCGCTCGAGGAACGCGTTGACCGAGGACACCGCGGCCATCCGGTCGACGAGGTTGCGGCTCTCGGCGCGGCGCTGGGTGATCGACTGCTCGGCGGTCTGCCGCTCGCGCCAGAGGTACACCGGCTCCTCGATGAGGTCGACCGAACGCGCCAGGAAGTGCGCCGGCACGGTGAGCGGGATGTCCTCGTAGTAGACGCCCTCGGGGAAGCGCAGCCCGTGGTCGAGGAGGAACTGGCGCCGGAAGATCTTGTTCCAGGCGGTGGTGTCGTAGAGGAGCGAGGGCATCGCCCGCACGTGCGTGGCCATCCGGGTCTCGGGCACCGCCCGGCGGTGCAGGCCCGAGGGGCGCGTGTGGGCGCCGTCGTAGCGCAGCACCCCACCGCTCACGATGTCGCTGCCGCTGCCCTCGATGGCGTGCATCATCAGCTCGTAGGCATCGCCGGGGACGACGTCGTCGGAGTCGACGAACGTCACGTACGGGGCCTGCGCCTCGTCGAGGCCGATGTTGCGTGCCCGCCCCAGGCCGCCGTTCTCGACGTGCACGACCCGCCAGTTCTCGTGGCCCGCCGCGAACTCGTCGGCCAGCTCGCCCGACCGGTCGGTGGACCCGTCGTCGACGAGCACGACGTCGAGATCGGTGAACGTCTGGGCGGCGATGGACTCCAGGCACGACACCAGGTAGTCCTCGACGTCGTAGATCGGGACCACCACGCTGAGCCTGGGTCGGGCTGGGGGCGCCGGGTGGTCTCGCACGTTCGGCAGTATTCCAAAGCGCGGTCGGTTCCGGAGAATCGCGCGGGGGCCGGCCGGGGCCGGTCGTGCGAGCTCAGCCGGCCGAGCAGATGCTCGCGAGGTCGCTGGTGTTGGCGTCCGGGTCGGTGGCCGGGCGGTCCATGACCGCCTGCTTCTTCGGCTTCGCCTTCGTGGTCGAGCCGGCCGCCGCCGAGGCCCCCGCACTCGGGGCCGGGCCCTGCTCGTCGGCCTGCTCGTCGGCCTGCTCGGCCGTGGCGATCGTCGAGGCCACGGTGTCGCGCACGACCTGCGGGTCGTACTTGTACGGGTGGATGAGCGGCGGCACGAAGTTGACCGCCGTGATCTTCTGCTGCTTGGTCTTCACCGCGAGCGTCGCGAGGCTGGCCAGGGCCTCCTGCGGGATGTCGGTGCGGAAGACGCCCTTGGTGGCCTTGGCGATGTCGGAGAAGTGCAGCACGACCGTCTGCGGGTCGAGCTGGTTGACCATCGAGGTGATGACGCAGCGCTGGCGCGCCATCCGCTCGTAGTTGGTGGAGTTGGCGCGGCTGCGGGCGTACCAGAGGGCGTGGTAGCCGTCGAGGTGCTGGTTGCCGGCCTCGATCCAGCCCTTGATCTCGCGCTGGGAGCCGATCGGGGTGCGCCGCTGCACGGCGATGTCGAGGCCGCCGACCGCGTCGACCAGGCTGCGGAAGCCCTTGAGGTCGACGAGCACGAAGTACTGGATGTCCAGCCCGGTGAGCGCCTCGACGGCCTCGGTGGTGGCGAGCAGCCCGGGGTCCTTGGTGCCCGCGCGGGAACTCCTTGCGGTGGTCGGTGCCCCACGTGTAGAGCCCGTTGAGCAGGCACTCGTCGCCGCAGGTCCAGCCCTCGCGGCATCAGCCCGGCCATGACCGACCCCGGCCGGAACCGGATGTTCTCGGTCTCGCGCGAGAAGCCGAAGAGCACCGCGCGGCCGCTCTCGGCGTCGACGCTGGCCAGCTGGATGCTGTCCGGGCCGCAGCCCGACGCGGCCGGCGCCGCTGTCGCCGCCGAGCAGGAGGATGTTGTAGCGGCCGTCGACCGCTCCGGCCGCCTCGCCGCTGGCGAACACCGAGGTCATCGCGCTGCGGGCGGCGCCGACGTTGGTGCCGGCGTAGGCCGCGGCGCCGGGCAGCACGAGCAGCAGGGCGAGCAGCAGCACCAGCAGCCCGCGGCGGTCGCGGCGGGGCAGCCGGTCGGGCTGGCCGAGCCGCCAGGCGTCGACGAACAGCACCGCCCACAGCACCGCCCAGCCGAGCAGCACGACCTGGAGGACGAGCAGGGTCCAGCGGTGGGTGAGCACGGTCAGGGCCGCGGTGCGGCTGACCAGGGCGAGCAGCGCGACGAGCGCGACGGCGGCCCACATCCCCAGCCAGACCCGCAGCGCGAACCGGCCGAGCCGGCGGTTCCCGGCCGCGAGCTGGGCGGTGCCGGGCAGGACGACGGTGAGCGCCAGCAGGGTCAGCGAGCGGCGCCGACCGCGGCGGGCCTCGCCCGGGGCCCGGGTGTCGACGCGGATCGGCGCCTCGGTCTCACGGCGCTCGAGCACCGCTGAGCCGCTCTGAGGTCCCATGGCCTGTGAGTATCGGGGCGCGGTGGGGCCCGTGTGACTCAGGCGCGCCGGAGAACCGGCGGATCGGCATGGCGGAAGATCCCAGACTTCGTTGGCACACTGGGTCGGGCCCCCGCCCCCGCAGAGAGCACCCGACACCGCCATGAACGACGACCACGCCCGGCCGATCCCCCAAGGGAAACGGCCCGAGCCGCCCGCCGACGACGTCTACGTCGTCGACACCCGCCGCACCGCACGCCGCCGTGGCGACCGCGCCGCGGCAGCGGCGCCACCGGCCTCCGGGGCACCCGCCGGCGCGACGACCGGCATCCGCCCGACCGGCATCGGGGGCACGGTCGGCCGCCGCCCCGCCGCCCGTCGGCGACCCGGGCGCCTACGACGAGCTCGGCCGCCCGGTCGCCGGCCGGTGGCGCCGCGCCGCCGCGCGCGCCGCCGGCCCCGCGACGCCTCCGCGCGAGCCGCGGCCCGGCCGCGGCCGGCGGGTGCTGAAGGTGCTCCTCGTGGCCCTGCTCGCCTGGGCCGCCTTCATCGTGGTGACCCCGGTGCACGCCTGGTCGCAGGTCACCCGCGAGGACACCACCCCGGCCGGCGAGCGCCCGGCGGGCGCCGACGGGCACACCTACCTGCTGGTCGGCAGCGACAGCCGGGCCGGGCTGACCGCGGCCGAGCGCAAGGCCCTCGGCGTCGGGCGGCAACGCGGGCGGCCGGCGCACCGACTCGATCATCCTCGTGCACACCCCGGGCGGGTCGGGGAAGCCGGTGCTCATCTCGGTCCCCCGCGACAGCTACCTGTCCATCCCCGGGCACGGCAAGAACAAGGTCAACGCCGCCTTCGCCATCGGCGGCCCGAAGCTGCTCGCCCAGACCCTGGAGCAGGCCACCGGCCTGCCGATCGACGGCTACGTCGAGATCGGGTTCGGCGGGTTCGCCGGCGTCGTCGACAGCCTCGGCGGGGTCGAGGTGTGCGTGAAGCGCGACATCAAGGACGCCAAGGCCGCACATCGACCTGCACGAAGGGCTGCCAGACCCTCGACGGCAAGAACGCCCTGGGCTACGTGCGGGCGCGCTACTCCGACCCCAAGGGCGACCTCGGCCGGGCCGAGCGGCAGCGCCAGTTCCTCGGCGCCATCATGAAGAAGGCCGCCACGCCGGCCACGGTGCTCATCCCGTGGCGCTGGTGGGGGTTCACCCACACCGCCGGCGTCGAGCGTCATCGTCGGCGAGGACACCTCGCTCGTCGACACCTACCGGGTGCTCTCGACGATGCGCAAGGTGTCGTCCGACCAGGCGCTCAGCCTCGTCGTGCCGCTGTCGACGACCAACGCGAGCACCCGCGCCGGCAGCTCGGTGCTCTGGGACGACGAGCGCGCCGACGCGCTGTTCACGATGCTGCGCGACGGCGAGCCGATCGAGCAGCCGCCGGCCGGCACCGACGGCGTCCCCAGCGGCCGGTGAGCGGGCTGCCGGCACCTCGCCCTGAACGGCGCCACCCAGCGCCGGCCGGATAGAGTGCGCCGGCCGCGGCTCGCCACCCGGTGGCCGCCGACGACGACCACGACGCGGGGCGACGACAGGCCGACCCGTGACCGCGACTCCGGGACGGCCGGGTCGAGCGGCTCCGACGACCGGCTCACCCCGCCGCACGGCCCGCCGGCGCACGACGCCCGCAGCGACGCCGCGGACGCGCCCACCGACGCCGCGCGACCCCGCGCGTCGACGTGGCTCACCCGCCGCGAGCTGCACGCCCGGCCGCGGCGCGGCTGGCGCACCTGGGCCGTGCTCTCGGTGGTGACCGTGCTGGTGGTGGTGCTCGGCGGCACCGCCTACGCCGCCTGGCGGCTCAACGCGAACATCACCCGGGTCGACGTGTCGGCGGCGATCGGCACCGACCGCCCCACCCAGGCGCCGGGGCGCCGCCGAGCCGGTCAACATCCTGCTCATCGGGTCCGACACCCGCGAGGGCGCCGGCAACGACGCCTACGCCGACCGCGACGGCACGCTCGGCGGCGGGGCGCACTCCGACACCAACCTGCTCGTGCACCTGTCGGCCGACCGGTCCACCGCGACCGTGGTGTCGATCCCCCGCGACTCGATGACGCTGGCGCCGCCGGACTGCTCGGCCACGGCCCCGCGCAACGAGTGGCGCATGCGGCAGTGGAACCAGAACTACGCGATCGGCGGCGCCGGCTGCCTGATCCGCACCCTCGAGGGCAACACCGGCCTGTTCGTCGACCACTACGCCGTCGTCGACTTCCGCGGCTTCAAGCAGATGGTCGACGCGCTCGGCGGCGTGAAGGTGTGCACCCCGGTGGCCATCGACGACGCGCACACCCACCTGCAGCTGGCGCCCGGCACGCACACCCTCGACGGGCGCCAGGCGCTGCAGTACGTGCGGGTGCGCAAGTCGATCGGCGACGGGTCGGACCTGCAGCGGATCGGCCGCCAGCAGGCCTTCCTGTCCTCGGTGATGCAGAAGGCCACGTCGACGCAGCTGCTGCTCGAGCCCACCACGCTCTACGCGTTCCTCACCGCCGCCACGAAGTCGCTGACGACCGACCCCGACCTCGGCGTGGGCACCATGCGCGACCTCGCCGGCAGCGTCAAGGGCATCGGGCTGGACCGGATCCAGTTCGTCACGGTGCCCAACGAGCCCTACGCCGCCCGACCCGAACCGGGTGCAGTGGAAGCGGTCCGCCGAGCAGATCTGGTCGGCCCTGCGCGCCGACCGCCCGGTGGGCGCCACGCGCCAGAAGCCCAGCGCCACCCCGTCGCCGACCGGCTCGCCGCTCACCGTCTCGCCCGCCGACGTCAGGGTCACGGTGCGCAACGCGACCGGGGTGTCCGGGCTCGCCCGGCAGGCCGCCCGGGCCCTCGAGGTGCAGGGCTTCGCGCGGGTCTCGACCGCCACCGCGGCCACCACCACCGAGCCGGTCGTCGTCGAGTACTCCGGGCAGCACGCCGAGGACGCCCGCACGCGTGGCGGCGGCGTTCCCCGGCGCGGTCGTGCGCAGGAGACCACCGGCCTCGGCGCGACGGTGCGGGTCACCCTCGGCCGTGGCGCCCCGACGTCGTCGAGGTGCCCAACCGGCTCGGCAGCGCCCCGCTGCCCGCGCCGAGCATCTCCTCCGAGCCCGAACCCCACCGAGTCGATCGCAGATGCGCAAGGCCGACACCGACATCTGCTCCTGACCTGCGGGACGGGCGCGCCCCCGGTGCGCTGAGAGTGCGCTGAGACGCGAAGCGGCTCCGCCGCGCTACAAAAGCCGGATGTCGGTGCGGGCACCCTCGCGCGGGGCTAGCGTCGAGATCACTCGACCACGAAGTTCCGTACCCCTGCAGCGGAAGTTCGAGGGCGGGCACCAGGTCCACGTGATCCGGACACCCGGGTTCCGTGGGCCTCGTGCATCCGGCTCAGCCCTTCAGCAGCCCGGTGCGGACCTACCCTGACGGCCGGCTGTGGTACTGGACCGGCGGCCGCCGAGAAGTCGGCGAACGGGTGGCGGTGCGGTGCGGCAGCTCCGGCCGAGCGGAGATCATGGCCGCCGAGCTGAGCACACTCCTGGCCCGCGGCGCTCATGGTCCGGGCCTCCAGGCCGGCATCCGTGCAGGACCAGGCCGTACCGGACGTGCTGGCCGCGAAGCGCACCGGCCGGTGAGCCGAAGGGCAGCATCACCCAGTACAAGTCCGAGCTGGAACACGTGGGTTCCCGCCGAGTCGGTTCGGCCACGACCGGAACGGGTCGGCTCGTACCGAGAGCCGGGGCGCCCGTTCGACCGGCGGCGAGGGAGCGGGCCCGGCACGACCGCCGGGCCCGCTCCGAGGTCACGCCGGTCACCGCGACAGTGGCGTCCCGGTGCGCACCGACTCGACGACCTCGAGGATGGCCCGGCTGGTGGTGGCGGCGTGCACCGGATCGCCCACCAGGGCCTCGTGGCTGGCGCCGTCGACGACGCGGTGCACGCTGTCGGTCGACAGGGTGGCCAGTCGCTCCTGCTTCTGCGGCCAGTCGGCGGCGCTGCCGACTCCGGCGCTGAGGACCATGAGCGGCTTGTCGCCGAAGTCTGCGCAGGGATGCCGCTTGTGCCATCGAGTCGTTCGCCCGCGCGTACTCCTCGATGGTGCTGCGCAGGGTCCCCGGCGTCGCGGTGCTGGCTCGGGCCTGCGTCGCGCTCTCGGGCGCGGCAGGTCGGCGACGGCCAGCGTGGCGTACAGCCGGCCCAGGCCCACCCTGGCGACCGAGAGGTCAGCGCGGCAACCCGGCCCACCACGTCGTAGCCCCCGGATGCCGCCGGGTCGCGGCGCCACGTCGGCCGCGTCGTAGTGGGGGCGGTGGAGTCGATGAGCACCATGCCGGCGACCTCGTCGGGGTAGCTGGGCCGCGAAGGTCGAGGGCGTAGAGGCCGCCGAAGGAGTGGCCGGCGATGACGTAGGGGCCGGGTACCCCGGCGCGCTGCAGCAGGGTGTGCAGGTCGGTGGAGATCGCCACGGCGTCCTGCGGGGCGTCGGCGTCCTCGCTCCAGCCCCGGCCGGCGCGGTCGTAGACGCAGATCGTCGTGTCGTGGGCGACGGCCGGGGTGATCCAGCCGAGGTTGGCGGCCATCGCGCCGCCGCCGGCCTCGAGGACGACGGTGGGGCTGCCGGACCCGGTGCAGCTCAGGTGCAGGCGGTGCCCGCCGACGTCGACCAGCCGGCCGGGCATCGAGACCGTCGAGGCGTCGGCTCGCCGCCCCGACGGTCTGGTAGGCGCCGCCGACGGCGGCGAGGCCCATGGCTCGCGATGACCGGGTAGAGCAGCCAGCGCGCGCCGCTGCCGGCCAGGTCGCGACGGATGCGGACCGCCATCCAGAGCGCGAGCCCGAGCAGGACCGGCGGCCAGACCCAGTCGATGGCGGGGTGGGCCGAGGAGCCCGAGCGCCAGCAGGGCGATGCCGCTGCCGCCGAGCACCACGGCGGGCGCGGCGGCCCATCGCTGCGGCTGCCTGGTGAACCGCGCCGAGAGTCCGGCGAGGGCGGCCCAGCCGAGCGCGAAGCCGCACAGGACGGCCCCGGTGAGGGCGCTCTCGGTGGCGGGCACGATCGGGGCGGCGACGAGGGCGACGGCTGCCAGGAACCCGGCGGCCAGTCGATCCGGCCACCACCAGCGCTCATGGGGACGCCGCGACGGGGCGGCTGCGCCGACGACGGCGCGGAGGCTGACGTGCGTGACGAGGAGGCGACGTCCTGGTCGATGCGGATCGGGGTGGTCATGGTGGGCTCCTGCGGGTGGGGTGAGGTCGAATCGGTGGAGCACCCACGCTCCTCGGGGCTGCGGCGGCATCGCCCCGGTCGATTGACCGGGATCGCGTCAGCCGTGGGGTGGCGGATGCCGGTCAGATGACCGGGGCGAGCCCGGCACGGCTGCGGCAGGGTCGGACGACGACCCGACCGGACCGAGGAGATGGACATGAACGCCGCGACGACCGTGGGAACGATCGACTGGACCACGCGTACCGGCGGGCGCCTCGAGCCGGCTGAACGCCGTCGCATGGTCGCTGACCTGGCCCGCGTGCACGTCGGCAACGCCGTCGGCCGGCTCGGGCTCGCCCTTCACCTGGCTCCGGGCAGGAACGCGTACGTGGCTCCGGAGCGGTTGGCGCCACCGGACTCACCGTTGACCCGCGCAGCACGCGAAGCCGCCACGGCCGCACTGCCGTCCACCCTGCTGAACCACGGCCACCGCACGTACGTCTTCGGCAGGGCGCTGGGGGAGCTCGAGGGGATCGAGGTCGACGCCGAGCTGCTCTTTGCCGCAGCGCTGCTGCACGACGTCGGCCTCGTGCTCGCCACCGGGCGCGAGGACTTCACCCTCACCTCGGCCCGGGTGGCCCGCGACGTGGCCGAGCGGGTGGGTCTGTCGACCGCGGCGACCACGACCTTGCAGACGGCCATCACGATGCACCACAGCCCTCGGGTCACCCTCGCGGCCGGGCCGGTCGCCTACCTGCTGTCGGCCGGCGCCGGGGTCGACGTGGTCGGCCTGCGCTGCTGGGACCTGCCACGTTCCACCCTGGTCGGCGCCGTCGCCGCGCACCCGCGTGAGGGCTTCAAGGAGTACTTCGCGCGTGCGTGGGCGGAGGAGGCCGCCCGGGTCCCGCAGGGCCGGGCCAGGCTGCTGCGCCGGTACGGCGCGTTCACGGCCGCCATCGCCCTCGCCCCGTTCGACGAGTGAGCGCTACCCTGAGGTGGCCGCTGCCACGTCCTCGTCGACCAGGTCGGCGTTGAGCTCGATGGCGGCGGCGGACCCCTCACCCGCGGCGGTGATGACCTGCGCCTTCGGGTTGGCGACGTTGCCGGCCACCCAGACGCCGGGCACGCTGGTTGCACCTGAGGGCCCCCGAACGACCCACCCGGCGTCATCCACGGCGCAGCCGAGCTGCACGAGGATGTCGTCGTTGGGGATGAAGCGCGGCGGCACGAACAGCGCCGCGCGCTCGATCACCCGGCCGTCCTCCATCCGGATGCCGCACAGCCGGTCGTCCTCGACGAGGACCTGCAGCACGGTGCCTTCGACGACGTCGAGGGCCCGGGCGCCGAGCTGGGTTCGCTGCTCGTCGGTCAGGACGCCGGGGGGCATGACCAGGACGACGTCGTGGGACCACTGCCGCACGATCTGCGCGTACCGCACCGACTCCGGGGTGCCGCCCAGCACCCCCAGCGGCTGGTCTGCCACTTCGTGCCCGTGGCAGTACGGGCAGTGCAGCACGTCCCGGCCCCAGCGCTGCGCCAGGCCGGGCACATCGGGCAGCTCGTCGCGCAGGCCGGTGGCCACGAGCAGCCTGCGCGCCGAGACCTGGTTCCCGTCGGACAGCGAGACCGAGAACGTCGTCGGGCTGTGCGCGGCCACGTGGGTGACCGTGCGCCTCCCGGATCTCGCCGCCGTAGCCGCGCACCTCGTGTCGTCCGACGGCGAGCAGGTCGGCGGGCGGCATGCCGTCCCGGGACAGGAAGCCGTGCATGTGGGCAGCCGGGGCGTTGCGCGGCGCACCCGAGTCGACGACGAGCACCTTCCGGCGCGCCCTGGACAGCACCAGCGCAGCCGACAGCCCGGCGGCGCTGCCGCCGACCACCACCACGTCGTAGTCGCTCATCCCCGCAGCATGCACCTGCACGACCCGCCACGTCACTGCCGCTGGGCGATCTGAGGGGTGCACGGCGCTCGAGCGGGGAGCGGTACGGTGGCTCGTGCTTCACGGCCGCGAGGTAGAACGCGCGCTGCTTGCCGCCATGGTCGACCACGCGCGTGCCGGAACCGCCGACGTCCTGGTCCTGGTGGGTGAGCCGGGTGTGGGCAAGACCGCCCTGCTGCTCGACCTGGTGGCCTCACAGCAGGGCGCGGGAGGCGCACGCGTGCTGCGCACTGCGGGTGTGGAGTCCGAGTCGCCGATGCCGTTCGCGGCACTGCACCGGCTGCTTCGCCCGGTCGCAGACCTCGACCTGCTGCCCGCCTCCGCAGGCACGCGCGTTGCGCGTCGCCTTCGGTCTCGAGGACGGCCCCACCGTCGAGCCGTTCCTGGTCGGGGTCGCCACCTTGTCGGCGTTGACCGAGGCGGGCGTCGACGGCGGCCCGGTGCTCTGTGTGGTGGACGACGCGCAGTGGCTGGACTCCGCGTCCGCGGACGCGTTGCTGTTCGCGGCCCGCCAGCTGTCCGCTGACCCGGTCGCCATGGTCTTCGCGGCCCGTGCCGAGGATGCCGGCGCGGCCGGGTTCGTGGCTGAGGGGCTTCCCGTGCACCGGGTCGACGGTCTGGCGCAGGACAGTGCTCGGCAGCTGCTGGACGGGCTCAGCGACACTCCGCTGCCCCGCGACGTGGTCGACCGCCTGGTCTCCGAGACCGGCGGGAACCCGCTCGCCCTGCTGGAGCTGCCCACCGGGCTGACCCCTGACCAGCTGCACGGGACGGCACCGATGCCGCGGCAGCTGACCCTGACCGCGGGCGTGGAGCGCGCCTTCCTGGACCGGTGCCGACGGCTCAGCGAGGCGGTGCAGACGTTGCTGCTCGTCGCGGCCGCGGACTCCACCGGGCGCGTCGACGTCGTGCGTCGCGCCGCCGACGCGCTGGGCGTGCAGGCCCTCGCGTGGGAGGACGCCGAACGCGCCGGTCTGCTCACGATCACCGGTGACGTCGTCGCGGTGCGGCACCCGTTGGTCCGGTCGGCGGTGTACCAGGCGGCCACCAGCTTCGAGCGGCGACAGGCGCACCGGGCGCTGGCGGACG